>JBATVD010000031.1:0-12908 GCA_049671565.1 Nonlabens sp. | reverse complement strand
TGTTGGTTCCACCAGTATCACAGCCAGAAATGGAGCCCAGGTTACCGGCACTCGCCAGATCAAGGGAAAATGGCGTGGCCGTCGCACAGTCTGCCACAACGGTCAGGGTCTGGCCAGTAGCACAGTTGTCTAATGGACCCGTAGTTCTAAAGGATTCTGGTCCAGCAAAATCACTCGTATCTCCACCTCCACAATTAGCTCTCACGTAGAATTCATACTCACTTGAAGGAGTAAGTCCAGTCAGAGGATATGGATTGTTTGGAGAAATCGCGATAAGTTGCGGAGTTCCTGTAGCCGTTTGACCTTGAGATATATTTACGATTTCAATATCCCAAGTAGTTTCTGTACCAGTAGCATCCCAAGTAAGGTCTGCGGTGGTGTCAGAAGTTACCGTCGCATCAAGATTTTCAGGAATAAAACAAGTGGGCCCTTGTTCAATACAAATGTCAGCAACATCAGTAGAAGTGCCATCTTGCCATACCGCAACTAAATAAGTTACTCCGTCTGTCAAACCTCCAACAATTTCTGATCTAGTAGTAGCTGAACTTTCACAAAATATAGGACTGTCTACACAAGTCTCAAAGATTGCAAACTCTACTGCTTCTGTAGATTTCAAAACAATCGTTTCCCTAGCATTTGCGGTAAATTCAAACCAAGCTCCAGTGTTAGTTCCTGTGGTATCACAAGATGTCACTCCTCCTAAGTCGACAGCGTTAGCAAAATCAAGACTATAGGGAGTAGAGTTATTACAGTCTAAAGTCAATCCTATAGGATTAGGCCTGTCACAACTATCACCCAAGGCGGATATTCGTAAAGATTCAGGACCTCTAAAATCACTGAAATCTCCTCCACCACAATTAGCTCTTACGTAAAAATCATAGGTTTCAGTCTGTGTGAGGTTGTTGATCGTGGTATTTGTACCTGTAATACCTATAACGTCAGGAGTTCCAGTAGGAGCATTTCCAGATATGACATATTCAATTTCATAATCCACCGCATTGGCATCTCCTGCTGTCCAAGATAGATCTACGTCTCCAAGATTTGTCCCTTCTGAAACAGTAAATCCACCAGGTATGGAACAACTGGGTCGAGCAACACAGTTAAAGTTGACCTCAAAACCATCTTCTGTACCAGTGAAATCTGAAGTAAATCTAAGTGTTAAGGCTCCAGATGGAACTGTGGATTCATATATAATAGGAGCATCACCGTTACCCGCGACATCCACCAACTGAACTTCATCGGTTATTAAAGGCGCAGAAGTGTCTACTCCATCATAAATCAGAATATTATCGTAGAATCCACCGCCAAATACATTTACTTCTAACCCAACAAATACAAATTCCAATTGAGCTAGATTTCCAGCATTGTCTGGAAAAAAAGTAATCGTATAATCTTCATTATTAGAATATTGACCTGCAGCTCCTCCTGTATCAAAAATAGTATCACCACAATCAGGAGAAGTCAATACTCCAGTGACAGAAATTGCTCCACTAAAATCTCCTCCACCACAATTGGCTCTTACATAAAAGTCATATGAAGAATATGAATTAAGATTAGGTATAACATAAGGAGAAGTAACTCCAGTAAAACCGTAGTTACCCGTTGCAGGTACACCAGCATCTGTTACCTCTATATCAAAAGAAGTTTGACTAGCATCTTGAGGTACCCAGTTCAATTCAACTGAATTAGATGTAACTGTTCCAGTTGAAACAGAAGCAACTGGCAGACAAGTTGGAGCCGCTGGTACTACAATTTGAAAAGACGCCTCAAGTTCTGCTGCTTGATTATTGGGTTCCCACGTGAATGTTGCATCAGTATCAGCGCCGTCATCAGGAGATAAACCACCGTTGTTACCTATGACTGATCCATAGGCGGTTACTTCAATAGTTGCTCCGTCCCAACTATCATCGTATTGATCATAGCAATTGACAAAATATGTTCCCGGTGCTAAATTTACCACTTCATTTGCAAGTAGTCCAGCGCCATTGGAATAAGTTCCATCGCCTTGTCCCCATACTTGAGTACCACCTCCATCAATTGCGGTGGTAATATTTACCCATTTTTCTCCATCACAACATGTACCGCTATTTGTCGTGATTTCTATGGTACTTTGAGCGTATACCCCCATCAGGGCAAGCCAACTCATTAAAGTGAATAAGAGTAATTTAATTTTCATATTTATGAAATTTTAGAAGTTTTACTAGAAGAATTTTAAGAGATGGAATGTAAGTATTTCACGAGTTAATCGTTAACTAGATTTTAACTATTAGATAAAATACATATTTAATCGATTAAATGCATAATAATTGAATATACTATTATTTGAGTTAAGAAACTATCTTTGCAACCTCAACCCTTAGTTATATATAGCATGCAACTGTATAATAAATTAAGTGCTGAAGAACGTAGAAATCTCATAAGAGAATCGGGTAAGCAGCGCCTTACCATTTCATTCTATCAGTACGCAAAACTTGGAAATCCTCAACTTTTTAGAAACCACCTATACCTAGCCTTTGATAAGCTTGAAGTCTTGGGACGTATTTATGTGGCAAATGAAGGGATCAATGCCCAACTATCCATCCCTGCAGATCGTTTTGAAGAATTCAAGCTTTTACTAGACGGAATCAATTTTCTGGAAAATGTACGTCTCAATATTGCCAGAGAACAGGATAATGAAAGTTTTTTAAAACTTAAGGTAAAAGTGCGGAACAAGATCGTAGCAGATGGTCTCGCAGATGAAAGCTTTGATGTAACCAATAAAGGTAAACACGTAAACGCTCAAGAATTCAATCAACTCATAGAAGATCCAGATACTATCTTGGTAGATATGCGGAATCATTATGAAACCGAAATAGGTCATTTTCGCAACGCCTGGACTCCCGACGTGGATACCTTCCGTGACAGCCTTCCTATAATTGAAAATGAAATCAAAGCTCACAAGCAGGATAAAAAACTTGTGATGTATTGCACGGGTGGTATACGTTGTGAAAAAGCAAGTGCTTACTATAAACATAAAGGTTTTGAAAATGTATATCAACTAGAAGGTGGTATCATTGAATACCATCGTCAGGTTACCGATCAAGGATTAGATAACAAGTTCAAAGGGAAGAACTTCGTTTTTGATCACAGGCTTTCTGAGCGTATCAGTGATGAGATCATTGCCCATTGCCACCAGTGTGGATCTAAATGCGATACCCATACTAACTGCGTTAATGATGCATGTCATCTTCTATTTATTCAATGTGAAGAATGTAAAGAAAAATATGACGGTTGCTGCAGTGATGAATGTTCTGATATCATCAAATTGCCCATAGAAGAGCAAAAAGCTATGCGGGCAGGACACTACAATAGTAATAATATCTTCAAAAAAGGGAGATCAGAAAAATTGAAGTTTAAAAAACACTAGACCTTTTTCCTATATATTAAGGACTGGTAATTGTCTTTTTCTAATTGTTCTTCGTCCTTAATATATGACTGTAATAAACGTACTACTTTGATCAGCTGCTCATCAGTCAGATTTTTATAAGCTGGCGAGCTAATTTTTGTATTCCACTTTGCTCCTATTATATTATCAAGGGATATACGCCAGTAACAATGATTTTGTAAATTTTTGTCGGGATACATTTTAGAAAGTTGATTTCCTAAATCTTTGTACGCTCGTTCTAATTCAGATCTATTCATCATAAATCAAAGTTGTACATGTTGATTCTATTTCGCTTTCGCGAAAGCGAAAACAATTAAACGCTCATAAAATTTAATCACATCAAAAAAATGCCCACTACCCTACTATTTTAGAAACAACAGTTTATTAGCATGAAATTTTCTGTACTCGGCGGTCGTGGCGTCCACCAACAAAATCTGTATCAAGAAATTTTTCTACAATAGCAATCGCTTGTGGAATAGAGGTATAACGCGCTGGAATGCACACTACGTTTGCGTTATTATGCTCTCTGGCCAATCCTGCAATTTCTTTGATCCAGCAAACTGCTCCACGCACGTTTGAGTATTTATTCACCGTCATGGATACACCTAGAGCGCTACCACATATGACAATTCCTAGATCTGCTTTTCCATCTTGGACATCACTTCCTACTTTATGGGCAAAATCTGGGTAATCCACACTATCAGTTCCGTCGGTTCCGTGATTGGTAACCTCGTGATTGCGCTCATTCAACATTTTTACTATAGCTTCTTTATAATCTGGTCCCGCGTGGTCATTACCTATACTGATCTTCATAATATGATATTTATAACAAAAATAGCCTCTTCTAGGAAGATCTTACAGTTATGAACAAAGCACGATATTATCATTTTGTAAACAACCCATAACCTGTGAACAAGTACTCACAAATAAAGCTTGTTTATTAACTTCTAACTTTCAATGGAATTTTTAATCCAGAAAACCAAAATATAACTGCTGTTTTTGAGAAAAAGTTATGAGGCAACCTACACTAGTAATGAACACTCATCTTTACTTTAAATTCTAAACATTTCCCTGTGTACGTAACTTTTGAACGGATGTTAAAAAGTACGATCTCATATGCCTAAACCTATATTTTACAACTAGATAACAATATGGTAACATGTCAATAAGTATGGATAAATGAAGTGCTTAATTTAAACCAAATAAAATGATCTAATTCTTTACCGCAATTCACACTACATCATCATCATCATTTTTAATTTTAAATAAAAAAAGAAATATATGATATGTATATAAATGTTGATAACAGCAAAGAACCCAAAAAACAAATACGTTATGAGATTGGTAGAAAGAAAGAAAAATTGAATTAAGGAGAACTACTATGCGTTGTAGTCTGCGTGTGCTGTATGAGTAACTTTTCCTAAAGAATTGGAACTATTCAAAACATTTTTGGTGAGAAGAAATAATACCAAAATGCCCAAAATGAAAATAGTCAAGAACAATCCAGTTGTATAAAATGACTTTTTGATTTTCATATAAATATCCACATAAGGAGATACAAAGATACTTAATTTTCTTAATATACTGTTAACGACATGTTTTGAAAAGGTTATCATTAAGGATAACAAACCTTTACGCCTATCTTTTTAAATTCCAGTAACTTTGGAGCCATATGAATAAGAAGAAAAAAAACAGAAAGTCGAAGACTAAATTTCCAAATCTCAGTCAGTCGGTTCTCAACATTTTAAAGCAAGAATCAAATAAGGATTTCAATTACAAACAAATTTGTAGTAAACTAAGCATAAACGATTCCAGTGGACGCAACCAGGTGATCAAAAAGCTTCACCTATTAAAATCCAAAGGCAAAATAGAAGAAGTAAGCCGCGGTAAGTTTAAGATTATCAAGGCGATAGATTATTATACGGGTATCATAGACATTAGTTCTAGAGGTACCGGTTATGTAATCACAAATGAATTGCAGGAAGATATCATGATCCCCAAGCGTTCTGTAGGTCAGGCCTTAAATGGAGATGAAGTTGAAGTATATGTTTACCACCGCCGCAGGGGACAGCAGCCCGAGGGGGAAATCACCAAAGTCGTTAAACGCAATAAGACTGAATTTGTAGGCGAGATACAGGTGCATGAGAAATTTGCATTTGTAAACGTAACAGATCCTAAAATCCAGACAGATTTCTTTATTCCCGGTCGCAAGATTAACGGTGCAAAAGATGGTCAGGTCGTTCTAGTTGAATTTGTGGAATGGAATGACAAGCAAGACTCGCCTAACGGTAGGGTCAAAGAAATCTTGGGGAATCCGGGAGAACACGATACAGAAATTCACGCCATTTTAGCTCAATACGGTTTACCCAATGAATTTCCTGCTCGTGTAGAGGAGTTTACTGAAAAACTGGATAAGTCCATTTCTAAAAAAGAAATTGATTCCCGTCGCGACATGCGTGACACTCTTACCTACACCATAGATCCTGCAGATGCTAAAGACTTTGACGATGCTTTATCATTTAAAAAATTGGAAAATGGTCGTTACGAGATAGGAATTCATATTGCAGATGTTTCCCATTATGTAGAACCAGACACTCCGCTAGATGAAGAAGCCTATGAAAGAGCAACATCTGTATATTTGGTAGATCGCGTGGTTCCCATGTTGCCAGAAGTTCTTTCCAACGGCGTTTGTTCGTTAAATCCGCATGAGGATAAACTGTGTTTTTCAGCAGTTTTTGAGATGGACGACAGCTGTAAGGTTTATAAAGAATGGTTTGGCCGCACGGTCATTCATTCAGATCAGCGATTTGCCTATGAAGAGGCGCAACACATTATTGAAACTCGTGAAGGGAGTATTCCTGAGGAGATCTCGCTTTCGCGAAAGCAGACTAAAATAAAACCTGAGATCGTAGAAGCCACATTGAAACTGGATGAGCTCGCAAAAAAGATGCGTGGACAGCGCATGCGTGATGGAGCTCTAAGTTTTGATAAGACTGAGGTCAAATTCAATCTCAACGATAAGGCAGAACCTACGGGAGTTTATTTCAAAACAAGCAAGGACGCTAATAAGCTGATCGAGGAATTTATGTTGCTCGCAAACAGAAAAGTAGCAGCATTCATAGGAAAGCAATCTCCTAAGAAAACCTTTGTTTACCGTATTCACGATGAGCCTAATGATGAAAAATTGGGAGCTCTTGCCAAAGTGGTAACGAGATTTGGTCACAGATTGGATCTTAGAGATCGTAAAACAGTAACTAGCTCACTGAATAAACTACTTGCAGATGTTAAGGGAAATAAAGAGCAAAACATGGTGGATACATTGGCAATTAGAACCATGTCCAAAGCTCAGTATTCCACTAATAACATAGGTCATTACGGTCTTGCATTTGATTACTACTCACATTTTACCAGTCCCATACGTCGTTATCCTGATGTGATGGTGCATAGATTATTGCAACATTATCTAGATGGTGGCAAGAGTACCAGTGAAGATGTTTATGAGGAAAAGTGCAACCATTCTACTAATATGGAAATCCTCGCCACAAAAGCAGAGCGCGATTCCATTAAATACATGCAGATCAAATTCATGAAAGACCATGCCGATGAGGATTTCCTTGGTGTGATTTCAGGTGTGACTGATTGGGGAATCTACGTCGAGATTATTTCTAATAAATGTGAGGGAATGGTGCGACTGGGTGATCTGGACGATGATAGTTATGAGTATGTAGAAGAAGAGTTTGCCGTAGTAGGCCGCCGTACCAAAAATACCTATACCCTAGGTGATGAAGTATACGTGCGTGTCAAAAATGCAGATCTTGTGAAGAAACACCTGGATTTTTGGATGGTGGGTGCTAAGGAAGAGGTGGAAAAGTAGTTTTTAATAATTTAGAAACCTCGGAGGTCTCCTAGACCTTCGAGATTTAATTTTCTAAAAAGATGAAAACTAAAATTTGCCATACCTGTAAAGAAGAACACACCACATTGTACCGCATCCAATTGATAGCTGGTAAAGAGTGGGTATTTTGCTGTAAATCCTGCACTGAAAAACATCAGAGTCTTCCAGAATATAAATATGGTGGTACTTGGAAGGGTTACAGGCATTAATTTAAATTTTTACGCAACCTTTTCAATCCTTTTGCATCTATTAAAGTAAGCGATGATTCCAGAAAGTTTAATTATTTGATCAAAATAAAAATTTTACTATGCACGCATAGTTTTGGCACGGGATTTGAAACATATTTATACGAAGATTAAGAGTAATTTTCATAAAGTTTTTTGGTTGGTTAGTGGGAAAGCGGTGATTAGAAATAATCATCGCTTTCTTTTTGTAACAACTTGAAAATATCTGCATCTTTAGACAAATTAGTGATCATGAAAAAGTCTTTAATTATAGTAGCGCTTGTTGTTTTTGGTTCCGCTTTCGCAAAAGCGCAATCCCCCAGAGAAGTCTCCATAACAAATTTTGACACGGTGAAGGTTTTTGATCTTATAACCGTGAATCTGGTAAAATCAGATACACCTAAGCTTGTTATTTCAGGTAAGGACTCTGAGCATGTGGAATTTGTCCAAAAAGGAAAATTACTGAAAATACGAATGGAGACAGACTATATTTTTAATGGAGAAGACACATTTGTTTACCTACATTACACTGATCTATCTACTATAGATGCAAATGAAGGTTCAGTTATTTTGTCTAATGAGCTCATAGACCAGCCAGAACTTGAGATTAAAGTTCAGGAAGGTGCGAGAGTAACGGCAGGTCTGAGCATCAAAAATCTTGATGTACGCGCAGTTACTGGCGGTATTGTAGAGCTCAATGGCATATCTAAATTTCAAGATGTTGTTGTAAATACTGGCGGTATCGTAGAAAATGCTCAACTCAAAACCCAACATTCTAAAGTAAAAGTTCAAGCTGGTGGAGAAGTTGAAATCTACGCTTCCAATTCTGTTGAAGTGAGTGTGAGAGCGGGCGGTGATGTTGTTGTATACGGAAACCCCAGCAAAGTAGACAAGAAAACTTTTATGGGTGGCAGTGTTATGATTATGGATTAGATATACTATGAGGTCGCTTTTGCTATACAGTGCCTATGTCCTACCTTTGGGCAACTAGTAGATTGTAGATGCTCGCAGATCTTTTATTGGCCGTTCCCTACGGCTTTCTTTTAGCCTTTATGATAGGGCCCGTTTTTTTTGCATTGCTTGAAACCAGTGCATTGAAGGGTTTCAGAGCTGCTTTGGCCTTTGATTTTGGAGTAATTCTAGCAGATTTGATCTTTCTTTTGGTGGCTTATTTCATGACTGCCAGTATTTTGGAGAAGCTTAAGGACGATCCAAGTCTTTTTATTTTTGGTGGAAGTATTCTTGCGATCTATGGAGTAATATCATTTGTTCGAACGAGGAAATCGTATTTGAAAGAAGTTGAGAAAGAGGTTCTTGAAGTAAAGAAGAATAATTACCTTCAATTGTTTGTAAAAGGTTTTCTACTCAATTTTATCAATATAGGGGTATTGGGAATATGGTTGGGAATGATAGTTTTAGTAAGTCCTCAATTAGATAATGACGAGAGTCGCATATTTATCTTTTTTGCGATGGTACTATTGACTTATCTAGTAGTAGATATAGGTAAAATTATACTGGCAAAAAGCCTTAACAAGTATCTCACACCTTTTAGAATTTTTTGGCTCAAGCGTATTATTGCTATTATCATGGGAATATGTGGTGCAGTTCTCATTTTCAAAGGAGTCTTTCCCAAAGCGACAAATGATTTTGCAAAGGAAATCCACATCATGCCAGAAGTAGAGCCCGTGGATGATTCTTTAAAGGGAATGGAAGATCGGGTGCCTGATGAGGATGAATAAAATATCCATAAAAAAACCCCTGTCTTAAAACAGAGGTTTTTGAGAGGTACCAAGCGGATTCGAACCGCTGTACTAGGTTTTGCAGACCCATGCCTAGCCGCTCGGCCATGGTACCCTAATCAGGACGGCAAAAATAACAAAATAATACATTTCGCTTCATAATTATCGGTTTAAATACTAAGAAGATCAAGATTATTAGTGTATTCCAACTTGAATAAGTCCATTAAAGCTGTTATTAATTAGGAATTTTCAGTACTGATTTTTTATTGAGGTCTATCCTGTCGCATCACAATCACTACACTTTCTACATCGCCACCTATGGGAGGATTGATCTTGGCTACCTTGACTTCTGCGCTTTGAACCATAGATTCCTCTCTAAAAATACGATTCAGAATTCTTTGGGCAACTTGTTCCAGTAATTTAGAGCGTATGGCCATCTCTTCTTTAAGAATTTTGTTAAGCGACACGTAATCTACGGTATCGTTGAGATCGTCTGTTTGAGCGCTTTTAGCAAGATCTGTGATTACTTCAAGATCTACTCGGTATTCACTACCTATTAATTCTTCTTCTGTAAGGCAACCGTGATTTGTAAAAACGCGAACGTTATTCAGTAAAATTTTATGCATGTGACAAAGATAGGTGCATACCGTGAACCCGTAAAATAAGCAGTAAATTTGCAGGCATAAATTGACTGTGATGAACGAGGACAAAAACCCAAACAACTTTATAGAGGAAATTATTGAAGAAGACCTGAAACAAGGCCTTTCTGAAGATAAATTACGTTTCCGTTTCCCGCCAGAGCCCAATGGTTTTTTACACATAGGTCATGCCAGTGCGATTTGCCTCAACTTTGGATTGGGAGAGAAATACAACAAACCGGTCAACCTTAGATTTGACGATACCAATCCTGCTAAGGAAGAAGCAAAATATGTGGAAGCCATTAAAAATGATGTTCAGTGGCTAGGTTATAAATGGGATCATCTTTGTTATGCCTCTGATTATTTTAAGGAATTGTACGACTGGGCCGTGATGATGGTTAAAAAAGGGGTGGCTTATGTAGATTCCCAGGACAGTGCAACCATCGCAGAGCAAAAAGGAACACCTACCCAGCCAGGATCTGACAGTCCATATAGAAATAGAAGCGTCGAAGAAAACCTTGTATTATTAGAAGGAATGAAGTCTGGGAAATATGGCGAGAGCGAGCATGTATTGCGAGCTAAGATAGACATGCAATCCACAAATATGTTGATGCGCGACCCTATCATGTACCGCGTGGTTAATAAAGCACATCATAGAACCGGCACAGACTGGAAAATCTACCCCATGTATGACTGGACTCATGGCGAAAGTGATTATTTAGAACAAGTATCGCATTCTTTCTGTACGCTTGAATTTTTGCCTCATAGAGAACTCTACAACTGGTTTTTGGATCAAGTGGTAGAAGAAGGCAAAGTGCGACCCAAACAGCGAGAATTTGCCCGTAGAAATGTCTCTCATACAGTTACAAGCAAACGTAAATTACAGCGATTGGTGGAAGATGGTGTTGTAACAGGTTGGGATGATCCACGCATGACCACAATTTCAGGATTACGCCGTCGTGGATATACCGCTGCCGCTATTAAGAATTTTGCTGACAGCATAGGTATTGCAAAGCGTGATAACCTGGTGGACATGAATCACCTTGAGTTCCATTTGCGGGATGACCTCAACAAGACAGCAAACCGTGTTATGTGTGTGCTAGATCCCATAAAACTTGTGATAACGAATTATCCCGAGGGAAAAGAAGAAATGCTTCAGGCAGAAAACAGCCAGGAAGATGAGTCCAGAGGTTATCGTGATGTTCCTTTTTCTAGAGAATTATGGATTGAACGAGATGATTTCAAGGAATCTGCAAATAAAAAGTACTTCCGCTTAACCATAGGCAAGCAAGTACGTCTCAAAAACGCTTACATTATCAAGGGTGAAAGCTGTGTAAAAGATGCTGATGGCAACATCACGGAAATTCACGCCACCTACGATCCAGATTCAAAAAGCGGTAGTGGTACTGAGGCCAGCAAGCGTCGTGTAAAAGGAACGCTTCACTGGGTGAGTGCATCACACGCACTTCCCGTAGAGGTTCGTTTGTATGATCGACTGTTCACAGTTCCATCCCCTGATACTGATAAAGAGAAGGATTTTATGGAATTTGTGAATAAGGATTCTCTAAAAACCATCACAGCCATGGGTGAGCCTTCCCTTAAAGATCTTGCTGTTGGGGAAACTGTACAATTTCAGCGTTTAGGCTATTTCTGTGTGGATCCTGATTCAAGCAATGATAAAAAGATTTTCAATCGCACGGTAACCTTGAGAGATACTTGGGCAAAGATTGATGCTTAATTAGCAAGCCTCAATTCTTTCATAGGTGTTTTATAAAATGTTCTCGCTTTCGCGAAAGCGGGATATTTGAATAGTTTACTTAAAGTCTCAAATATTGGTCTTGTGCAGAAAATATGGGAAATCTATTTTGCTATCTGAGCGATTCCAAGGATTTGAAACAATTAAAGTATTTATATATTCGTTGTTAAGTTAGGTTTGCCCATTATGAAAAACACAATACCATTACTGATCTTTTCACTTTTTGTGATCAGCTGTACCACTGATTTTCCCAAAACAGACATCGACAGTGATTATTTAAATGGGTTTATCGAAGGCGGAGATGCTGGTGGCGTTTACGGCAATGCTGGCTTAAAAATCACCAAGGACTCCATTCAAATGACGAATTGGCCCATGTCCAGACTTACCGACAACCTCAACATCATTCTTGATACTGTTTATGAAGACGTCTCAGAATTTCCCGGTTTCTATTCCATACAGCTTGCTAATAAGGCAGAACTTGATCAAATCGAGTTTTGTGAAGCCATAGCCTACGAATTGGCTCAGCAAAAGTTGATCAAGTGATTGAAGGAATACGCAGCTTGCGGCCTTTTTTAGGCTCAATAAACTACGATAATTCAAGAAAATTTTATAAAACTATAGGTTTTACCGAGGTCATACTTTCAGATAAGATGTGCGTTTTCAGCAAAGATCTTTTCTATTTTTATCTTCAGGATGCATACGCAAAAGATTGGATAGAAAATACGATGGTGTTTTTAGAAGTGGATGATGTGGAGTCAGCATATACTGAACTTGTTCAGCTTGACCTTCTTAAAACCTTCCCCAACGCACAACTAAAACCTATTGTAGAGCTGGGATGGGGAAAAGAGTTTTTTCTCCACGATCCCAGTAATATTTTATGGCATATAGGGAGTTTTAAATAATAATTTTACGCTTCGAGTGCCTTGCTCGCTAAATTGAGTCTTGAGGTTCTATTAAGTTCCCGCGAGCCCTGAGGCTCCCGAAGGGCGGAAACTTGAAAATCGACATACTTAGCCCTCGCTCATTCTAACTAAGCCATGAGATTCTCAATGATCTGATCAAACTCTGAGGTTCGCAACGAGTTTACCGTAGTGTTCTAGATGGACGGAAAGAGAAATCGCAGCCAACATACTTAAACGGGCTTCGAGTGCCTTGCTCGCTAAATTGAGCGTTGAGCTTTTGGTAAACCTCGCGAGCATTGGGATTCTAGATAATTCCACCGAGCCCTGAGG
>JBATVD010000030.1:0-22471 GCA_049671565.1 Nonlabens sp. | reverse complement strand
CCGAAGTCATCGTTGTCGGTCACGTCGATGTTTGTCGCACCGCTGTCCTCGTTTACCGTTGCCACGTCGTCAACCGCAGTTGGGGTGTCATTTACGGCATTTACAGTTACTGTAACGGTAGCCGTCGAAGTATCGCCGTCGGCATCCTCGATGGTATAGTCAAATGTATCCGTGCCGTTGAAGTTGGCTGCTGGGGTATAGATTACCTCATCATCCGTTGGATCATTTGGTGTTCCATTGTCATCAACCGTGAGCGTTCCTCCGTTTGCGGAAGTCGCGCTTGGTAGCGTGATGGTTCCAGTACTTGGGCCATCGCCGCCGAAGTCATCGTTGTCAGTCACGTCGATGTTTGTCGCGCCGCTGTCCTCGTTTACCGTTGCTACATCGTCAACCGCTGTTGGAGTGTCGTTTACGGCATTTACGGTAACCGTTACCGTAGCCGTCGAAGTATCGCCGTCGGCATCCTCGATAGTGTAGTCGAATGTATCCGTACCATTGAAGTTGGCTGCTGGGGTATAGATTACCTCATCATCCGTTGGGTCGTTTGGTGTTCCATTGTCGTCCACTGTGAGCGTTCCTCCGTTTGCGGATGTCGCGCTTGGTAGCGTGATGGTTCCAGTACTTGGGCCATCGCCGCCGAAGTCGTCATTGTCAGTCACATCGATGTTTGTCGCACCGCTGTCCTCGTTTACCGTTGCCACATCGTCAACCGCTGTTGGAGTGTCGTTTACAGCATTTACGGTTACTGTAACAGTAGCCGTTGATGTGTCTCCATCGGCATCCTCGATGGTGTAGTCGAATGTATCCGTACCGTTGAAGTTGGCTGCTGGGGTATAGACCACTTCGTCGTCCGTTGGATCATTTGGTGTTCCATTGTCGTCTACGGTGAGCGTTCCTCCATTTACGGATGTCGCGCTTGGTAAAGTGATGGTTCCAGTACTTGGGCCGTCACCGCCGAAGTCGTCATTGTCAGTCACGTCGATGTTTGTCGCGCCGCTGTCTTCGTTTACCGTTGCCACATCGTCAACCGCTGTTGGAGTATCGTTTACGGAATTGATCGTCACGTCCACCGTTGCCGTATCACAGATATTATTACGATCACAAATTGTATAAGTAAAAGAATCACCACCGTTGTAATCGTCATTTGGCGTATAGGTCACGACATCATCACTTGGGTCGTTGGGGGTATTGTTGGGATCCGTTATGACCACAGTGCCATTCGTAGGCTGTGTGGTGGTCAGGGTTCCCGTGTTAGGAATACCTGAATCATTATCATAAATATCCACAACGACAGGTGTATCTTCATCAGTGATAACACTATCATCAACTGCATCGATTAGGATATCATCACGATAGTCCACGTCACCCCCAGCATTGACATCATTGTCAGCATCTAGAAGATCATCCTCTGGACTATTGATTATACCATTGACATCATCATAACTGTCCTCATTACCGGTAGAATCTATGTTGTCATCCAGACCGTTGTCTCCGACTGGGTCATCAGTTCTGCCGTCATTGTTTGTATCGGGCAGGTTGTCTCCGCTTTCGACGAGATCGAAAATACCATCATTGTCAGAGTCTAAGTCAAGATAATCTGGAATTGTATCATTACCACTGTCGGTGTTCGCGGGAGTTAATCCTTCTGAATCGTTGGGGTCGGTATTATTGTCATCTGCATCGTAGCGATCATCTAAACCGTCATTATCATTATCTGTTCCCAGCGGAGTTTGATAACCCAGGGTAGATTGCGCCTCAACATTATCTGGAATACCGTCATTGTCTGAGTCTAGATCCAATGAGTCTATCAATCCATCGCCATCAGAATCGTTAGTAGTAATACAGGTAGTGGTAATCGTAGCCTCCGTGGTTTCAATACGACCGCCATTTCTAGCTGTCATATTTAAAAGTACATATCTAGTGGGTGCATCAAGGGAATAATTGAAGAAATCTTCATCTCCCGTATTGGGGTAATTTACTACTAGCTGATTAGTTCCATTAGTAGAACCAGTTGCTGATGCGACCTGTGAAATAGTGTGCTGACGGTTATTTCCTCCATTACTCCACCAGTCAAATCTTATTACAGTGCCAGATTGCAATGTTTCACCTAGATCTATGACTGCATAATGTGTGGTGTTATTCATTGCGATACCTTGATCAGCAGTTGCCGCTCCATCATTTATCAGACTTGGTGAGCCTGCCTGTAAATTTGAATCAGAAATTGAATCAACAGGATCAGTGGTCGCAGAACACTCTATTGAAGAATTAGCATCTTCTACGATATCTATAATTCCATCATTGTCATCATCAATATCAACGCTGTCGGGAATACCATCGTCATCTGTATCACGCTCTACTATAATCGTTACAACAGCGTCATCACAATTTGAAGAATTTGCTGATTGACAGATGCGGTAATCCAAGGTATATATACCAGCTGGCACTGTATCTGCAACCTGTATCTCACCAGTAATTTCATTGAGCGAAATACCAGCATTTTGTGAAGCTAATTCTGTTATTAGAACATCGACAGCGTTTATAGTGCTGCCTCCCAATGTATCATTATCCAATACATTTAATAAACTATTATTAGCAATTCCTTCAGTAATTGTTCCAGAATCATCATTTGCAACAATTGGAACAATCGTAGCTTCATCATCACGATAATCTACATCACCACCAAAGTTTACATCACCATCCGTATCGTCGAAGTTGTCATCTTGGGTATCATCAAATTTCCCATTGACGTCTGTATAATCATCGTTGCCTCCATCGTCAACAGTGTTATCCAATCCATTAACTCCCACATTTCCATCGGTTCGGCCATCGTTGTCAGCATCAGTCAAACCATCGCCTGACTCATCTATATCGAAAAGACCGTCATCGTCAGAATCAAGATCAAGGTAATCAGGATTATCCCCAGCACCATCTGTATTTTCTGGTGTTAAACCTAGAGAACCATTACCGTTTGCATTGCCATTAGGTGTAGCGTCATAGGCGTCATCTAGACCATCATTGTCGGCATCATTATAATCGGGAGCCACATAACCTAAGGTAGATTGAGCTTCAATATTATCTGGAATACCATCGTTGTCAGAATCAAGATCTTTCTCATTAGTGATTCCATCTCCATCAGAATCTAGACCGCCCGTTGCATTAGGATCTTGTTGAACACAGGTAAACTGACTATAGTTTATATTGTCATCATCAGTAGAGAAACAGAAAGCACGATCATCAGCTTGGGTGAATACAATATCAAAACTGGAGACATTTGAGTAGTAGAACAAAAACTCATCGTCAGTATTATCGTTACTATCTATATCTAAAAATGCTCCATTGGGATTGATAACAAAGGGGTTTGCTGTCGCGAAAGCGTAACCTACCAAGTTCTCCAACTCCAATTGAATCGATTCTGGATCGTCAAAATCATCCATAAATAGCGCATAGTTATTCAAGGTTATCAAGTCATTTGTACCCGATTCAAAAAATTCGAACCTTACTCTATCGCCGTTTCCAGCCGTGTTAATTGCAAATCCATTGGGCCCTGCGCAATCAGCATTACCCGTTGTAGAATAAGTAACCGCACCGGTAATTGTAGTGATTCTCAAATCAATGGAAGTACTACCTTGAGTCCCGATGTTGGTAAAAGTCATTTCAGTAGCATTGGCGGTACCTGTGGAGTAGATATATTCTTGGTAACCATCCTGCTCGCCGATAGGTGCACAATTAAAAGGATTTTCAATTACATCAAGAATACCATCATTATCATCATCTATATCAGCATCATCAGGAATGCCGTCACCATCGGTGTCATTTCCACCTACGATAATTGTAACTGTAGCAGTATCGCAATTGGTTGGGTTTGTGGATTGGCATATCTGGTAAACCAACTCATAAGTTCCCGAAGGCACAGAAGCTGTTATATCGATATCACCAGTTGCTGTATTCAAAGTAATGCCTGCATTATCAGAACTGATTAAAGTAATATTAACATCAGCGGCGTCAATTGAATCGTTATTAAGTGTATCGTTATCTAAAACGTTGATAACGTCATTTCCTATAGTTCCCTCTACGTGAGATGCAGCATCGTCTGCAGCGTTTATTAAAGCTACATCATCACGATAATCTACATCGCCGCCAGTATTTACATCTCCATCAGCATCATCCAGATCAACACTGGGATCATTGATAATACCATTGATATCAGTATAATCGTCTACCGTGTCGATATTATTATCCAAACCATTCAAGCCTACAGGATCATCAGTACGCCCATCATTATCTGCATCGGGTAAAGCATCTCCAGATTCAGTGATATCAAATAGACCATCATTATCAGAATCCAGATCTAAATAATCTGGAATACTATCGTTAGCACTATCTGTATTTACTGGAGTTAGACCATTAGAACCTGCTTCACCAGTAGTATCCGTATCATCGTAGGCATCGTCAAGCCCGTCATTGTCAGCATCGTTGTCATCAGGAGCAATATAACCTGTAGTTGATTGAGCCTCAATATTATCTGGTATACCATCATTATCTGAATCGAGATCTAAACTATTTATAATACCATCTCCATCGTCGTCGCATGTCTGTGAAACATTTGAAGTAACTTGAATAGCATCAATTTCAAAATCTGTTGTACTGGGCGGATTATTTTTAGAAATTCTTAAGTACCTAAATTCTTCTGTTGAAGTAAAAGTAGAAACCACTTGTGTTGTTGAATTGGTAGTAATCGGTGTTATGGCCGTGCCAAAAGTAGTACCGTTCAAAGATTGTTCAAATATGGGTTGAGCAGTTCCGCTCTGACTTGTCCTTTCTCTCCAAGTCACAGCGACCTGAGAACCCACAGGGAAAGTCTCGGTAAAATCAATCGTGGATATATTACCGTTAGAGTACCAATCTGCATAAGTCCCATTTGCTGCGCCAATAATGTTTCCAATGTCGGCCACCCCAGATGTATTCTGACTACCAGTCGCATTAGAAGTCAAGGTTACATTGGGACACTCAACGGTATCCAAAATCCCATCATTATCATCGTCGATATCTACATCGTCAGGCACACCATCACCATCTGTATCAGGAAGTACAACGGAGACTGTTACTGTTACCGTTGAAGTATCTCCATTTGCATCCTCAATTGTATAGTCAAAGGTGTCCGTACCTGTAAAGTTAGATGCTGGCGAATAGTTTACCTCATCATCCGTTGGATCGTTTGGAGTACCGTTGTCATTTACCGTAAGAGTACCACCGTTAGCAGAAGTCGCGCTAGGCAGAGAGATTGTTCCTACACTGGGCCCGTCACCACCAAAGTCATCGTTATTTGTGACATCGATGCTTGTTACCCCACTGTTCTCATTTACCGTGATAGTATCTGCTACGGCTGTAGGTAAGTCATTCACTGCATTTACAGTTACAGTTACCGTAGCATTCGAAGTATCTCCATTTGCATCCTCAATCGTATAGTCAAATGTGTCCGTACCATTGAAATTAGCGGCTGGTGTATAGTTGACCTCGTCATCCGTTGGATCGTTTGGTGTTCCATTATCATTTATCGTAAGGGTTCCTCCCTCGACAGATGTCGCGTTCGGTAGAGTGATCGTTCCCACACTTGGTCCGTCACCACCAAAATCATCGTTATCTGTAACGTCGATGCTCGTGACCCCACTGTCCTCGTTTACCGTAGCGGTATCGTCTACTGCCGTAGGCACGTCTGCATTTACGGTAACCGTTACCGTAGCAGTGGAAGTGTCTCCATTTGAATCCTCAATGGTATAGTCAAATGTGTCTGTACCGTTGAAGTTAGTCGCTGGCGTATAGTTGACCTGGTCATCCGTCGGATCGTTTGGTGTTCCATTATCGTTTACCGTTAGAGTTCCTCCGTTTGCGGAAGTTGCACTGGGTAGAATAATCGTTCCCACACTAGGTCCATCACCTCCAAAATTATCGTTATTTGTGACGTCGATACTCGTAGCTCCACTATTCTCGTTTACTGTGGCGGTATCGTCTAAGGCCGTAGGATCATTAAGTGCATTTACGGTCACCGTTACTGTAGCAGTTGAAGTATCGCCATCTCCGTCCTCAATAGTATAGTCAAATGAATCCGTACCGGTAAAGTTAGTCGCTGGCGTATAGTTGACCTCATCATCCGTTGGATCATTCGGTGTTCCGTTATCGTTAACCGTAAGGGTTCCTCCATTTGCGGAAGTCGCGCTGGGTAAAGTAATCGTTCCCACACTTGGTCCATCAGCACCAAAGTCATCATTATCCGTAACGTCAATACTATTTACACCACTGTTCTCGATGACCGTGGAGCTGTCGTCTACAGCTGTCGGTAAGTTATCGACATTTACGACTACAGAGTCTTCATTGTTAGACAGATCACTGTCTGGGTTTTCAGCCGAAACTACTGCTGTCATAGTGTTTGTTGCGCTTGCAGTAGCAGTTACGTCTGCAGTAATCGTTAAAGTGAAAGGACCACTCGTGGCTGGAAGATCTCCCATAGACCATATTCCTGTACTAGAGTTATAAGTACCCGTACCATTTGAATTAGCACTTACAAAATCAAATCCAGCAGGCAGCGGTACATCGACAACAGTATCTTCTGCAACTAGATCGTCAAGATTGTTGACTACGATTGTAAATGTTACTTGATCACCGTCTTCCACTGTTGTTGCATTTGCAGATATATCTACTGAAAGATCCAGTTGCCTTCTAAAGAGAAGTACTTTTCCGTCTGCATTATCAGTTTGAATCAATCTGTAACCAAAAACCGACTCATCAGGGGTTGTGGCAGTATAAAACAAATCCCCTTCAATAGCAACTAATTGCTGCGTTTGGGATCCAGATGTGCCATTACTATCCGGGTCTTCATAATTTCTTATTTCAGTATCCCACAGGTAAGAGGATGGTAGTAGTTCAATTTCGTTAGAGTCCACAATTACATTACCATTAACGTCTAAGGCCTGCAGCGAAATAGGCGTATTCCCAAATCTTTCTGTGATTATCAAAACACTTTGACGTTGAATAGGTCTTTGATATTGCACGTCTACAAAATCTTCGGTTGATACGGCGGCACCAATATTGAAATAGGTTCTAAGATCTTGTGCTGATAAGGCATTGGCTAGATTAGAAAAATAGGGGGGAGTATCTAGCGTTGGGTTGTTTGACTGACCGGCGTTTCTATGAGGAATAGTTGTCGTCGGTGTAAAAATTGAAATGTCATCCACAGGTATGCCAGAATCCCCTATGGAAGGATTGAAATTAGAGACGGTTGGAGTATTTAATGACGGTGCTAAATCTACTGGAATTCCAGAAACTCTGAGATTTACAAGTTCTATAGGGAAACCCTGTTGTGCAGGTGCAGATGCAGGCTCCGTATTGCCCGTGGGTGAAGTTTGCGTGAAAGGAATATCGCCTGCGGGATCTTTAATTTGAAAAAACAACTCTGTTATATCGGCATCATTAGTTGAGCTAATTGTAACCGTGCCAGATGGTGTCTGAGCAAAAGCCAAGGTTGCAGTAAAAAGAAAAACAAACAAAAATAATTTGTTGAAGTTCACAGGTAATTTTATTTTCATTATATGTTGCTTATTAACATAAATACGTAGTAATCGTCTCATAAGTTTGATATCTAAGCCTTTTACCAAGAACCTATCCTTAATGACCTTGAAACTAGTGGGTCATTGTTTGCATTTTGTGGTGCATCCCACTCAAAATCAACTCCTGTATTAATGCTTGGGGCATTGGTTTGAGCGTAAAAAGTATGTGTTAAAACTGTAAAAAATTTAAATGCGGGAACTAGAACAATGTTCTTAAATTTAAAACTGTCATTAGGTTGAAACTTGACCCTAAAGGAGTAGTTCTTAATCATTTCCAAAGAGGTAATTTTGATCCATGAAGGTATAACTTCATGGATAATTTATTTAGAAAAAGGCCTCAATGCGGTCATTATAGCGTATTTTGAAACATCCTAAAACGAGATCAAACCTCTAAAGCCCATTAGTTAGACTATAACCTATGTTGTTCATCTATTTTTTTGGCTGATCGTCGGAAATCAACGTCTGAAAATCGTAATTATGGTAAATTTGTATTTAGTCTAAAAGTGATTTTTCCTACAATAACTACAACGTTATAGTAGCTTTGGAAAGTTTTTGATACTTAAGGAAAAAGGGCAAATTAAGTCAGTGCCTGTACTTTTTTCAATATTAAGTTCATGGGTAGTCGTGATTTTAGATAAAAAGAGAAATGAGCTTTTGTCTCAAATCAATCTATTTTTCCTAGCCTTTTCCACCGCCTCCATTTTTGAATGAACCTGCAGTTTCTTGTAGATATTTTCAATATGTTTTCTGACCGTGCTAGGGGAAAGGAAGAGATTTTCAGCAATCTTCGTGTAGCTCAATCCAGCTGCTAGTTGCTCAAGGACATCAGTTTCACGTTTGGATAATTTGAAGTCCTGATTATCCATAGACTCCTGAGTACTTGAACCGCGCAGAAACCTCAAAGTTTTTAGTGCGATGGAAGGGGTCATTGCGGCGCCTCCATTCATCGTAGAAATAATCCCATTTTTCAAGCTTCTTGGGTCCACATCTTTAAGTAAGTAGCCGTCAGCCCCAGCTTGAATGGCATCAAAGATCAAGTCATCATTGTCAAAAACTGTGAGCATAACAATTTTAATATGTGGATATAGATTCTTCACCCTACGTGTGGTCTCCACGCCATCCATAACAGGCATTTCAATATCCATAAGTAAAACGTCAAGATGTTTATCATCCGATAATTTTGTCAGGCAGTCTTTGCCGTGAACCGCCGTGAACCTTAAATTGAAAGTATCAAAAAATGACAATTTGTCTTTTGTAGCAGCAGTAAGAAAAGTATTATCATCAACTATGGCATATTTAATTACCTGGCTCATATTTCAATAAATTTAAAAATGTTCTCGCTTTCGCGAAAGCGAAACAAGCATCCAACATTCCCAAATTAATACAAATAGCATAATCATTACAGGGATTATCATTCTCGCCCTTAAATTCTAGATTAACTACAAAGTAAGCACTAGGTCTTAGTATTTTTAGACCATGAAACTTGAATATCTAAATATCAAGGATGGTGGACGATTTATTGTCACAAACTTCCAATGTGACCAGGCATTAAGATTACTCAAAGAAAAAGAGCTTTATAAGATCATATGGTGCAAAGAAGGCTTCACCAAATTAATAGTAGACGGATGCGAGCTGGATCTATACGAAGGACAATTGCTTTTTTGCACACCAGTAAATGTGGTAGATATTCCTATAGATAATGATGGTTTGATAGCTTGCGCTTTTAATCGTGAGTTTTACTGCATCTTTAATTATGATTCTGAGGTTTCCTGCATGGGAATGCTATACCATGGTTCTACAAATGTGCCTTCTATAAAACTTACCACCAAAGAAAAACGAAGTTTTGAAGCTATTCAAACCCTACTGATTGAGGAGTTTATAATCAAAGATCAAATACAGGGAGAGATGTTGCGCACGCTACTCAAAAGAATCCTGATCACAGCAACGAGAATTATCAAACAGAACCAGTTTACAGGAGATGTAAGTGTAAAACAAGTGGAACTCATTAGGAGGTACAACTTGTTAGTAGAACAACATTTTAAAGAAAAACACCAAGTTGCCGATTATGCTGAACTTCTCGTAAAATCACCTAAAACCTTATCTCATATTTTTAAAAGACACGGCTGCCCATCTCCGCTCAAATTGATCAACGAGCGTATAATTGCAGAAGCTAAACGCCTACTTCTTTATTCTAACAAAAGCGCAGAAGAGATTGCTTTTGAGCTGGGGTATAGTGAACCTAGTCATTTTTCAAAATTTTTTAAGAAACATGTGGGGTTTTCCCCTCTGTCTTTCAGAAAAAATAAAGGAAAAGAATTGTGTTAATATTCTGCAAGATGGTTTTAAAGAGAGGCGCGATGTCTGACTAACTCTCCCACTCACTCTAATATGTTCGTATTTTAATAAATAACTATTTTGACCTTGATTTACTTTTATGGCAAATAATGTAATTGTTTAATGATTTGTTAAATAGCTATATTAGCTACTTCATACCCCACTTTAAATGAGAAAAGTAGTTTTAGTCCTGTGTTGTATTTCAACGTTACTCCTATGGAGTCAAAACCCTTTAAACACAGCTAGAGAGAATTTAAAAAGTGCAAAAAATGTTCAAGATAGCATCAAAGCCTGTCAAGATATCGCATGGTATATACAGCGCAGTTACATAGACTCTTCCTTTTATTATAACAAAATCGCACAGCGACTTGCAGAAAGAATCAACGACAAGGATGCCATTAATACAAATTTAAAAGAGCTCGCCGGCTATCAATACCGATCGGGCGATTACAATACAGCCAAAACTACTTACAAAAAGGTTCAGCAAGCATACGAAAAACTTAATGATTCACTCAATGTTGCAAAAATCCACTCCAATCTGGGAGCGGTGTTTCAAAGTGCTTCTGAACCTGAAAAGGCAATGGAGTCTTACATTGAGGCCTTACGCTTTTTTGAATCGGACGTGAAATATTTACCGATCACAGCCACAACACTTTCAAATCTAGGAGTATTGTATAAGTCTCTTGGTAACATTGACAAAGCTTTGAACAGCTACAAAAAAGCAGAACAAATTTACGAATCTCATCCCAATCCTACATCCATGGCAAATGTAAAGTCCAATTTGGGTGGACTATACGTAGATATGAAGGACTATGAGAATGGCAAAATTTATCTAGAAAGCTCTCGAACTTTATGTCTTGAAAACAATAATTTTCATACCCTTGCCGCAGTGGATCAGAACCTGGGAGTCATAGCTACCGTCGAGAAGAATTATGATGAGGCACTTCAATATTTTGAGGAATCACTTAATATAAAAACTCAGCTAGGAGACCTTAATGAAGCCGCAACTTCTAAAGTAAGTATTGCTACAATACAGACAGAATTGGGATCGTACGAAGATGCGGTCAAAAATCTAAAAGAAGCTATAGCTGTTTTTAAAGAAAACAACAATTCAGAACGTCTACTTATAGCCTACCCAGCGCTCAATGCTGCTTATATTTATATGAATGAGCAAGATAGTGCTTTTGTTTACCTAGATAAATACACAGCTTTAAGAGAGGAATTGGCACGTAAAGATGCAGTTAGAGTTAGCACTGAAATGGATGCTAAATACCAAACCGAAAAGAAAGATCGGGAACTGGCAGAGCAACGCAACAAAATTCTAGAAAAAGAACTCGAAGTAAATCAGCGTAATAATATGTTGTGGCTGCTTGCCATTGTGCTGCTCGCTGCCATTATTTTGGGAATACTTTTTTACAGACAGCAAAAATTTAAAAACCGCCAATTGAAACAAGAGCATGAGCTCAAGGAGGCAAAAAATCAATTAGATAACCAAGAGCGCCTACAACAACAGCGGCTGCGTATTTCTCGAGATCTGCACGATAACATAGGAAGCCAACTCACCTTTCTTATCTCATCGCTTGACAATCTTAAATATGCACGAGATATAAGCAAGGAGATAGCAAATGATAAGCTGGACCAACTATCAGTTTTTGCCAGATCTACGATCGTAGAGTTGAGAGATACCATCTGGGCCATGAATAAAAATGATATAAGTGTTGGCGATATTAAAGATCGCCTGCAAAATTATAAGACGGCAGCTCAGAACGCAGGCAAAGAAATTGACTTAGACTTTAAAGATAGCATTGATCTTAAAGACAGCTTCAACTCCGTAAGAGGAATGCATCTCTTCAGGATCATTCAGGAAGCCGTTAACAATTCCATTAAATATTCTAAAACCAATGAAATCCAAATTGATTTTAGTAAATCTGATAGTAATTTGATCGTAATTATTAGAGATCATGGAGCAGGCTTTGATCAGGCAATTGCCCGTCAAGGTAATGGTCTCAAAAACATGAAGGAACGCGCAAAATTAATGGAGGGCTCGGTTGAGATCACATCGGCTGTAGGGAATGGCACTAAAATTTCAATTAAGATACCCGTTAATAAGTAGATGAATGCCCAACATCAGGAAAAAGCTTCTACCTTACAACCATAAGCTTCAGTCCAGATGTTCTAAAAGTTTAATGTATGTCAAAAGTGAACAATCAATCTCTTGCAAGCACTCTACATATGCGCTGTCAGACAAACCAGTATTTTTAGAACGATAGTCTTTCACATTTTTTCTGAACAATCTTATCTCATTTTTTAATGTTTTAAGTTCATTTTTATTTTTAAGGGTAAGTTGATCGATTCGCTTTGAAAGACCCGACAGCTTATTTGAGTTCTCCTTAAATTTTTTACTAAATCCGTTACTTTGCAACCCATATATTATCATCCCAACCATAAAAGTCGTTGAGAAAATCCATGGATACAATTGGATTAATGATATTAAGATTGAAAAATGTTTCAATTTATAGAATTAGATGAAATTTAAATTTTTGAGTCTTCCATAACTCATTACAAAATAGGCAGTTTACAAATATTGGGAGGTTATGATTTTATCTACGATTACAGATAATTCAACCTCACACTTATATCTTATATATAAATTACTTTACTAAAAGCTTCAACACATCTCAAAGAAACCACCAAGCCGACAAACTGGAAACTAGGACAGTTATGATTTGTACACCAATGAGCAAATGATAAAATTTTTGGTCTTTCTTTCTGAAGCCTGCAATGATCCCTAAAATCACAGCCACCGCAAAAACCGGAAGCGAAATGTATAATGCCGCATAATAAAGCCAGATCCAGCAGGTACACAAACTATAAATACTCAATACCAGCGATGGAATTGCAACCCAGTAAAACTGGCTATATACTTTATTTCTTTTGGCAACAGCTCGAGTCATCGCGATCAGTACAGCAACTGCAATTATTGCTATTGATATGAACACCAGCTTAACTAGCAAATCACTTCTCAATCTTATCAAGAGACCTTTTTATCTCAAAACGCTCGTTTGCGAGATGCATCTGCACAGATTCATCTTTGAAAATTTGCATAGAGCTTAACAAGGCAACCGCGTTAAAAGAGTAATCCAGGCTCTCATCTTTGTGGTATTGATCCATCGTGACCATATTTATATTCACGATGCTGTCTTTAATTATTTGAAAACTTACCGTACCCTCTTTGCCGTACCCCATGGTATCCATCATCACAGAAAATTGCTCAGCTTGTGCTTTGATGGAATCAGGTTTGTAAAAAACTTCCACACCATTTGTGGTAACGCTGGATCCATAACCGTCTAGATCACAACTCACGATGAGCAGTATGATTGCTATAAAAAAATGTAAATTTCTCATAATAAATAATTTATGAAACAAAATTGCACGCATTGTTCAATCCTAGCAATAAGGCAGTTGCCCTAAAAGCGATTATTTAGATCTGAGGTTGTTTTGATCCATACCTGAGTAAATGGCTTTGGGGTTGTAAAAAGTGCATGGAAGCGTATCTTTAGGAAAATTTTATCTCATGAAGAATTGCCTGTATCTTTTAGTGGCTATTATAGTTCTCGCTTTCGCGAAAGCGACATCACAACAACTTCCCGATCCACCTGAAGAAGCAAAATTCTACGAATCACAGGAGTTTAGGCTGCTGGGGCCATTCCGCGGTGGGAGAAGTGCCGCAGTGACGGGAGTTCCAGGAAAGCCAAATCTATTTTATTTTGGGAGTACGGGTGGCGGTGTGTGGAGAACTACCGATGGTGGGCGCACTTGGGAAAATATCTCAGATGGCTATTTTGGCGGTTCTATAGGTGCCGTAAGTGTTGCTCCCAGCGATCACAACGTTATTTATGTGGGTGGTGGCGAGAAAACCCTGCGAGGAAATGTTTCCAGCGGTTATGGAATCTGGAAAAGTACCGATGCCGGAAAAACGTGGAATCGAGCAGGACTTCCCAAAAGCCGTCACGTACCCAGAATCGCGATAGATCCAAACAATCCAGACATTGCTTATGCCGCGGTATTGGGAAATATCTACAAACCCACGGAAAACCGAGGGGTTTACAAAACCACTGATGGAGGTGCTACCTGGACCAAAACTCTATTTGCAAACGAACAGTCTGGAGCAGTAGACCTGACTATAGACCCGAGTAATTCTCGTAACATATATGCAAGCACGTGGCGAGTTCAACGCACTCCCTATAGCCTTTCCAGCGGTGGCGAGGGAAGCGCGTTATGGAAAAGCACGGATTACGGGAAAACGTGGAAAGAAATTTCAAAAAACGAAGGCTTTGCCGAGGGAACTCTTGGAATTATGGGAATAACGGTTTCTCCGGTAGATGGCGACCGATTGTATGCCATCGTTGAGAACAAAGATCAAGGTGGGCTCTACCGAAGCGATGATGGAGGACTTAATTGGAAAAAAACTAACAGTGATCGCAGCTTGCGTCAGCGTGCCTGGTATTACACACGTATTTATGCTGACACAAGAGACAAAGACAAGGTTTATGTAGTAAATGTTTCCTATCACAAAAGTACCGATGGTGGGCGTAACTTTTCAAGCGCACGGGCTCCTCATGGGGACCACCACGATCTATGGATCGCACCAGAAGATCCAGACCGCATGATCATGGGAGACGATGGTGGTGCACAGATTACCTACGACGGTGGGGAAACATGGAGCACCTACCACAATCAACCCACCGCACAGTATTACCGAGTAACCACAGACGACTCTTTTCCCTATAGAATCTACGTTGCTCAACAAGACAATGGAACCATTAGAATCCCACATCGCACCACCGGTCGCAGCATTACAGAAAACGATTGGGAAGGCACCGCAGGTGGAGAGAGTGCGCATATCGCAGTGGATCCTAAGGATAATGACATCGTATATGGCGGTAGTTATGGAGGGCATTTGACCAGATACAACCACCGGACAAAATCACAGCGAGCGATTAACGTGTGGCCAGATAATCCAATGGGACACGGTGCAGAAGGAATGAAATACAGATTCCAATGGAACTTCCCGATTTTATTTTCTAAACACGAGCCAAACAAACTGTATGCATTCTCAAATAATGTTCACGTGACCACTAACGAGGGACAAAGCTGGGAGACTATTTCTCCCGACCTCACTCGCAATGATCCCAGCAAACTGGTAAGTAGCGGTGGTCCGATCACCCAAGATAATACCGGAGTGGAGTACTACTGCACCATTTTTGCCGCAGCAGAATCTCCTGTCAAAGCTGGCGAGCTATGGGTGGGAAGTGATGATGGTCTAGTTCATATTTCTCGCGACAGTGGTAAAAACTGGAAAAATATTACTCCAAAAAAATTACCAGAATGGGCTCAAATCAATAGTATTGAGCCAAGTAGATATGACGCTGCAACCTGTTACATCGCGGCGACCAAATATAAATTGGGCGATTTCACGCCCTACTTATTTAAAACTACCGATTACGGTAAATCTTGGGAAATGATCACTAATGGTATCGCTCCAGAACATTTTACCCGCGTAGTGCGTGAGGACGATAAAAATCCAGAAATGCTTTACGCAGGCACGGAGACCGGACTTTATATTTCAACTGATGGTGGGAACAATTGGAACTCATTTCAACTCAACCTTCCCATCGTTCCCGTAACCGACCTCGCCGTCAAGGACAATAATCTCATCGTGGCGACACAAGGAAGAAGTTTATGGATCCATGACGACTTGGAACTGGTTAGACAAGCTTTTGAGAGTTCGCTTCGATTCGACTCCGCTCAGCGCAAGTCGCGAAAGCGCGCACATTTATTTCAGCCTAAAGATGCTTACAGAATGTCGGGAAGTGGTCGTAAGGGATCGCTGACCGCGGGACAGAACCATCCAGCTGGTGTTCAGGTACATTATTATATTCCAGAAGTTCAGAAGACCGATACGATTTCCCTAGCGTTTTACGACAGTAAACAAAAATTAATCAAGGAGTTTTCCACTCAAGACAAAAAGAGCAAACTTGAAGTCAAAGAAGGCGCTAATATGTTCAATTGGAATACCGTTTATGATGGTGCAGAAAAGTTGGATGGCATGATTCTTTGGTGGGCAAATCTGTCAGGTTCACGGGCTGTGCCGGGAAATTATTCAGTTGAACTCAGTGTCAATGGAGCTAAGCAAAAGCAATCCTTTGAAATTTTACCCAGTCCCAGTAGTGAATCAACCGTGGCAGATATGCAGGCTCAATTTGACTTCATTACAGAAGTTAACGCTACGGTAGATGAAGCTCACAATTCCATAAAAAACATAAGAAGTTTTACCAAAAAACTGAATGCTTTCAACAATTTTTATGAAGACAGCGACCGTGAGGATGTGCAGAAAATGGTCGCGATGGCTAAAAGCATGAAAGAGAAGTTCAGCGAGGTGGAAAAGGCGCTTTACCAAACTCAAAATCGCAGTAATCAGGATCCTTTGAACTTCCCCATTAGACTGACTAACAAACTAGCACACTTGAATAGTCTAGCGCAAATAGGAGACTTTGCCCCTACTTCACAAAGCATTGAAGTCAAAAATCAACTCACGGCAGAAATTGAAAAAGAACTGGCTACATTCAATCAAATTTTGGATTCTGACATCAAAAAATTCAATCAAAAATTCAGAGAATTGGGCTTGGATTATTTAATGGTTGAAAATAATTAGGATCATGGAAGAGCTCAGTGGAATATGGAAAGGGTACTATGAATATGGCTTGGGCTATGATCTGCCCTTTTTTGGCAAGCGTGTGAATATTGAATACACCTTGGATTTCAAAGCTTATAATATAACTGGGAAAACACAAGAAGAACCATCAGAATCTGCGGTGGATGCTCAAGGTAAGATTTTTGGATATATTGAAGATTCACTTGTTTGTTTTGTCAAAAAATACCCGGTTATTTCAAAAATTAACGAAAATGGAATAATTGAACAACAACCTGGAGAATTGATTGTAAATCACACTGGATATTACGATCATAAAAATCAATCGATTTATGGATTATGGACGATCAACAACCCTGATGTTCAAGATGATGAATACGAAGTTCAGCAGGGTGAGGGTATTTGGTTAATTAAAAAAGAATAGATTTTGTAAATTAGTTAAATGAAAAAAAAGGTCACCAATTTTGAGGATTTAGATCTTTCTAAGCAATACACCTATGCCGATTATCTCACATGGAAGTTTGATGAGCGCGTTGAATTGATCAAAGGGTGGATTCATAAAATGAGTCCTGCGCCCAAGCGCATACATCAAAAGGTTGAGGGAAATATTTTCTATGAATTATACAGTCATTTGAAAAATAGAAACTGTGATGTTTATCAATCTCCATTTGATGTAGTTCTGACTAAAGATATAGGATCAGAAAGGGAATCAAATACGGTTGTACCACCAGATATCTGCGTTATTTGTGACCACTCAAAACTTACCGAGGCTGGTTGCACAGGAGCGCCAGATCTAATTGTAGAAATCCTATCTGGATCCACGGCAAAAAAAGACTACAATGAAAAGTTTAATCTCTACGAGGAAAATGGTGTTAAGGAATACTGGATCATTGACCCAAGATCACAAACTATAGAAACTTTCTATTGGATTGATGGAGTGTTCAAAAACAATCTTTACTTTGAAGATAAATCAAGTGTTATTACGAGTCCAGTTTTTCCAGATCTCAAAATCCCATGTTCTGAAGTATTTTCTTAGCTTTCAAGAATTGTTCGAATGAACTTTCTCACTATACCTTTTCTCACTTAATCCAGTCTATATTCATACAAATGAGTAGAGCTTTCAAGTGAGTTTGAACTGGAGCTCAATCATAACTTCATTTGAAATCGTCATTTGTCTTACTTCTTTACGGTTGAGAAGCATCCAGTTATTTGCTCACCTAAAACCTCAACCTCAAACCACCATAAAAATTAATCCCGGGAGCGGGCTCAAAATACCTCCCGCCAAAAGCATTGATTCTTATATTGTCATTGTATCGCACATCAAATAAGTTATTTACTCCTAGAAACGGACTCAACATTGTTTTGCCTAGCTTGAATTTATAGTTTCCAGAGATGTTGGTCAATAGCACATCCTCTTCCTCTACCTCATTGGCATCATCTGCAAATAATTTACCTCGATAGATATTTTTAAATTGTATATAAAGATCTTTTTTTGAATAGGTTAAAATAAAAGCAGCGTTGTGGACAGGCAACGCAGGGAGTCTATTGTCTTTAAAGTCGACTCCGTTAACCTCATAATCGTCATATTTAAAATCAGAATACGTATAAGAGGTAAGCAAATAAAAATCAGGACTCAGCGCCTGCTCATAAGACAATTCTACTCCTAACCTGTTAGTGTTTCCCGCATTTCTAAAGAAACTACGATCAGGGAAAGCGGCCAGCTCAAAGGGAACGATGTCGTTGCTAGTGTTTATATAAAATACAGCAGCTTCAACTTTGGCTTTCTGAAAATAAGTGCGATAACCCAACTCATAATTTTGAGCCCGTTGTGAGTCAAGATCAGGATTAAAACCGCCGTCGTTATTTGGGTTAGCACTCAACTCACTCAGTACAGGAGTTTCAAAACTGGTCGAAAAATTAGCATAAAGTGAGGTGTCGCTTTTCCAATTATAGCTCAATCCAGCACTCACATTAAATATATTGAGATTGGTTTTATCTGATCCATCTGAATCGCTTAAAAAGAAATCATCTACCTCAAGAAGGTTGTTGTCGTACCTTATACCCGCAAGTAAGTTCCATCGATTATAGGTTATTCTTTGATGAAAATAAACCCCAATTGCAGCAAATATCTCGTCTTGATTGAGCGTTTGATTACCCACAATTCCCTCGTTGTTATTGAATCGTTTGCGAGCGTCATTTTGATAACCATAATCTAAACCTACCTTAGTTTTTAAATCGAGTTTATTTAAATTGCATTCATAACCCAACGCTGTTCCCACTCCACCATAATTTCTATTTATCGCTACGGCACCACCATCCACAAATGGCAGTCTAGCCTCAAAATCGCGGTAACTATAAAACGCATAATTATTCCATTGCCATGCATTTTTTTCAAAACCATGAGAGATCCCTAGCTTGATTTGATTTATCTCTTCAGAAGTTCTAAACAGCTCATTGCGATCCCGCGCCTGCCTGCGATCTGCATCGACAGCAGTGTGATCTAGACTACCTGGATCTTCTGCTTCTGGGCTGTTAGCATAATTGAGTAAGGCCGTGAATTTGTGTGATTCATAAGTTCGTTTATGCTTGAGGTTGAAATTGTAGCTTTCAAAAGCACTCCGCTCGCGATAACCGTCAGTCGCGGTTCTAGAAGCATTGATAAATGTGTTATTATCCTTTCCCTTGATAGCTCCCGTGAACTGCTGTTGATTCATACCGTAGCTTCCAGCCGTGGTATTAATTTCATAATAAGTAGAGTCCAGTTTTCCAAGAGTTTCAATAGCTATAGCCCCTCCCGAAGCATTGCCATACAAAATGGCAGCAGGTCCTCTAATCACTTCGATACTGCTGATAATCCCCAGATTGAGGTTATCCAGTTGACCTTGACCATCTGAAGTGGTTTCTGGTATTCCGTCCACCAGAATTTTTATACCTCGTATTCCAAAAGCGCTCCTTGCCCCAAATCCCCTTACGGAAACCCGCAAGTCCTGAGCATAGTTTTGGCTATTTAGAGAAAAAAGCCCTGGAACGCCATCCAGATATTCTGAAAGATTGAGTTGCTGTTTATTAGTAAGTCGTCTGTTTCCGCTTTCGCGAAAGCGGACTCTAGAAACGCTAAAAGGCAGCTTCGCAGGATCATCAGTTGATCGATATGCCGTTATGGCGACGCTATCCAAAGGAACCGTACTGGGTGTAGTTTGCGCAAATGCGCATAAAGGAAGAAGGAAAAATAGTAGGTAGTAAATTCTCATGAAATAAGCAGGTCATCACAGGTTGCAGAGTGGGCAAAAATAAGGCGGGTTCAATTCAATAACTGCCAAAGCTGTACAATTGAAAAATTACAAGATTTAAGGTATGATTTAAAAATGACTCAATCCAATAATATTTAAACTTTCAAACCTTATAGCGTTTGGAAGTTGGTTTATTCAGAGAATTTCGAGACTTTTGCAAATCTGAATCAAACTTAAAACTGAGACGGTAAACAAGGCCACGTAGCTCAGCTGAATAGAGCACTGGATTTCGGCTCCAGCGGTCAGGGGTTTGAATCCCTTCGTGGTCACGAATGAATAGAAAAGGAGAAAAATAATTTCCGAGCAAGCTCAAATTATTTTTCTCCTTTTCTATTTTCAAAGCGGAGCTTTGTGGGATCACCCAAGCGCAGCGCAGGTAATCCTCTTGTGAAAGTTTGAATTACAGATATATCTTCCTTCAAAAAATTCGAACTCTATCCCTTCGTGGTCACTTAAAGCGTAAGCCCTGCATGAGAATGCAGGGCTTTGTTTTTTGTGTAAAAGCTGAGCGATAGTCTCAAAGCTTTAGAACAAAAAGTAAAAGCTCATCGCGATAGCGATGAATGGTTTGCATTTTCAAGGGCGAGTACATTTAGGGATTTATAATCCCTTCGTGGTCACGAATAAATGCTTCAATAAGAAAAAACGCCAAATTCACTTGAGCGTTTTTTTCGTTTGGGGTATTTTCAAAGTGGAGCTTTGAGGGATGCGCGAAGCGAATCCTGTTAGTGAACCTCTGTGATTAATTCTAATCTTCCCAAGAAAATTTTTAAAATTTGTCTGCTGGTGCTCATTAACAAATGTGACTCATCCCAAATTGAAAAGGAAAATCAAATATTATTTAACCACTTTCATCAAAGCCTTGCGTTGAATAAGCCACAGTTGGTTGAAAAAAGTTTCTTTCGGATCCCGATCCATCGATGCACTCTCAGTCACAAATTCTCCATTAGTACTGTTGTCTCCCAATAAATTTAGTAAGCCAGATAGCAGTACCTTTTTGTTTTTGTTCTCGTTGTACAAATTGATGTTTACGTTGTCGTATTTCAGGCGTATATCTGCCTTATATTGAGATTCACTGCCATTTATATTAAAATAGTATTGATCTACGACACCTTCCAGTTTTATATCTAGTACTGGATCCATGAAAGAATTTAACTCTTGGAGCTGAAACCTTTCTAAATCTCCTTCCCAGTTAAATTCATCATGAGCGGCATAAGGATTCATGGAAAAGTTTGTCGTCAGCTTTGAACTTTGCATAAACGTTGATGTAGTATGCATTTTTATGGCTCCTTTTCCTTCCTCGTTAGTAAAGTTTGAAATCTTTGCGTTGATGTTTTCAAATGTGATTGCACCACGATCTGTATAGGCGACATTAGGTTCTGAATAACTTACAGAAGCGTTATTGATAGAAACTGTATCGATCTTGAGACTGAATGTCATTTTTCTAAGCTGTTCTGAATAAGTGGTTCTGGACTCTGACTTTTTTAAATTATTGTTTGCATCAACTTTCAAAAAAGTTCCATCAACTTTAATCTTATTCGCCTTGAAATAAGATTCAGAAAATAGGTTGAAATCATAATTAGAGATTTCTACCAAAGTCGTTCTCAGTGTCAGGACATCTTTATTAATTTCATCATTTTCAATTCGCTTCTGCATCGCATCATTGGTATTCATTTGAAGGCTATCGAGTGTAATAATATCGTTACTTAAAGATAAAGACGGTATATAAAGGTTTTGTGATGCATTCATTCTGTAAAATAAACTGTCGCAATTTATTTTTTTGAGCTCATAATTGAGATTTTTCTTAAAATCGTTGGTATTAAAGCTGATTTTGGAAATATCACTATTTAAGTTTTTAAGCTTCATTTTGAGAGTGTCGTTATTTTTGAGACTGAGACCTCCATCATTCAAAACAATTTTCCCAATTTCTACTGTTTTTGAACTGTTCCCTGATGATTTTGATGACGCACTTGCTAAAGGTAACTGCACATAGAACTTAGAAAGTTCAATTTTATCAACTGTAATTTTATTATTGAAAAGATAATCCCAATAGCTAAAACACTGAAGTTTGAATTCATCCATTTGGGAATTCTCCTTCGATTCAATTGTAATTCCGCTTACGGACACATTTCCACTGAGTAAATTGCTACTAACCTCTTCAACTGAAATCTCTACCTTTAGAACTTCGTTTTCAATATAAGATTGAATTCTTTGATTTGCGTAAAGCGTTAGCGCTACATATATAGCTATAACACTGAAGATTATACTCACGGTAATGATGATCCACTTTTTCATATAGATCAATGTAATGTTTAAATAAGCTAAATAGAATGGCTATATATAAAGATTAACACCATAATGACAAAGTCTATGTAATTAACTCGCTTAATGCCTAGAAGTTTATAATTTAACGTGAGTTCGACCTAAGCGACTCTTAATTGAGGCAAAAATCTTTGGATCTTCACTGATGGTTTAGAGTCTAAAAAAGAGTAGGCTGTCAATCCAGCGACTAGGTTTGCTATAAAGTTATCGAA
>JBATVD010000029.1:0-92326 GCA_049671565.1 Nonlabens sp. | reverse complement strand
ACGGAGGCCAGGTTAGACTGGTATTGCGCGATGCAGATGGCAACCCTCTTGGGGGCGTGGCCGTGCGCCTGACTCTGGCAGGAGGAGATGCCACCCTAGCCAGCGCAAACGGAACCACGGATGCAAGTGGGAGCTTCACCTCACTGCTGTTCAGCAAGGTACAGACCGTGGCTACGGTAAAGGCATTGGTGGACACCGATGGCGATGGCATGGTGGACGCCGAGCTCGCCCAGACCTCGGTGGTGGCATTTATAGAGGATCTTGCGATGACCAACGGAGTAGGGATCAACATCGAGACACCCGACGATAGTGCCGTACTTCACATCAATGCAAATGACAGGGGTGTGATGATCCCGAGGGTGGCACTTCAGGGCTGCTCGGATAGGGTGACCATCCTGGACCCAGCGACCTCGCTGCTGGTCTTCAACACAAATGCCTCGGACAGCCTGCGCGTGGGCTATGCCTACTTCAACGGTACAGACTGGGTCAATTTTTTGTTTGACTAGCAAGCCTGTCTTAAGGAGTTCAATGGATCAATTAAAGTTCAGACTAAGGATGTTTCTTTTTTAATTTAAACCATCTACAAATCAATCTAACAAACAGAAAAGCTGCCAAAACTGGTAGCTTTTTGATTTACCATCACATTTTTTGAAAGATCAACAGATTCCTTAGATTATTTAAAATCTTAGATTTGTATATGGCAGTACTTCAATATATTTTATTAGGATCTTTGTTGGGCCTCATCATAAGTTATTTGCTAGAGTCTTTAGAAAGATCTGAAAATATTGACAGGCGTAACCTCAAAAGAAGTGAGGAACAAATTTTAATAGATCAGATCAAATCCCTATTATTATATTTAGATGAACAAAAATCGCCTAAAAAGTCTGACATAGGTAAACGTATCGTATTGGAATTCTGTCTGGAAAACGAAACTTCTTCCCTCACTGATTTAGAAAGTTTGAATAGAACTTTACAATCTAATTTTGCTAAGATCTACAACAGTCAGGTTTCATTTAAGCTGAACTATCCAGAAGCTCTAAACATCTGGTTTACGCGCAGTCAGTTAATGAATATCGGTTTGTTCTTGAATGAATCCATTAATAATTCTACAAAACATGCAGAGTCTTCGTTTTGTTTGAACTTATTTACCTATCAAGACGATATAGCTCAAATTATTACTCATGATGACGGTACTGGATTTGATATGGAGCGTCCGCAAAACCATGCCGGAATAGATGCTATGGATGCGTATGCACAAAACTTGTCATCTCAATTAATTGTAAGTTCCATAAAAGGGATTGGGACTAAAATTACAATACCTTTATATAAAGGAAAAGGCTTTTCAGTCTAATTGATCCAGAAGTTCACTCACTTCTTCAAGCAAAAGCCATTCATTGGGAAATTGACTCATAATGTTTTTTTGAAGCTTTTTGATTTCGTTTATATCACTGTCATTGGAGACTCTAATGGATCGCACTTTTGAATAAAGCTGATAAAGCTCATCTTGACTTTTCGATATTTCTTTAGAATCGGCTTCATTTTGGCTCTCATGGTAAACTAAATCAAAACTTGAAAAGTCTGCTGGTCCTGCATACGCACTTACAATTTTTTTTCCTACCGCGAGATGCAGGATTCCATCTTCTGGGCTAAATAGTATTTGGTCTTTGTAAGTCACCGTGCAATCTGTGAATTGAATGAGCATTAATTTTCCATTAATATTTCTCATACCAGTTATATTGAGTCCTTCTACGGTAATGCCACTTTCATAAGTAAATTCAATACGCTCGTTATCATAAAAATTGTAAGCTTGCAGGTCTCTTGGCCCCATATCTTCAATGGCAAGGTTGATACCCTTTAATTTTCCCAAGGGAGAAAGAAATCCGTTCACATGAGTCGCTGTGCCGTGACCTATCAATTGTTTTTCTCTGTAAGCTAGAGCTGTCGGTCCTTCAGTTTTAAAGAAGACCACTTCACGATCTTCATTGATTTCCATTTTGGAAAACATTCCAGAAATCTGTAGTCCAGTACTTAATTCAATAGTACCCAATGATTTCGAGTCTATCAATTTTTGAAGGCCGCGATGACCACCTTTTCTAACCGCCATCCTGTTTGCAAATTCCTCTAAAACCTCACTGAGATGCGCAAAGTTAGGAGTCACAAAAAGTTGCGGTTGTTTTTTAGTAATATCAAAGTCCTGATAAGCAGCATCAACAGTATATGGTAATTTTTTCACTTCTTGCTCTAGGCATGATTTGCTCTCCCCTATACTTGATAACAAACCGGCACCATAAAGCTTGGGTTTCTCTATGGAGCCTACCAATCCATATTCCACCGTCCACCAGTGCAAATTTCTAATAAGTGCCATTTCACTGGGCTCTACCTTCTTGTTCTGTAGTTGTTCTAGCGCACGTTCACAGTCTAGAATTTCCTTATTCAATTTCTCATTGTCAACACTCGATCTTACTTCTTTTAGAATAGAAAGTTTGCGCACTGCCTCATAAATCTCATGATCATGAGCGCTTGAGATGGCCTTGCTTCCTATCTCTCCAAAACGCCTCAAATATTCGGCATAATCTGGACTCGCGATTATAGGTGCATGACCGGCAGCTTCATGAATTATGTCTGGAGCAGGAGTGTACGCAATATTGTCTATTTTTCTAATATCAGCAGCGATCACCAAGATTTTATAGGCTTGAAATTCCATAAAAGCAGCAGGTGGAATAAATCCATCTACCGCAACCGCTGCCCATCCTATCTCCTTCAATATGCGGTTCATACCATACATGGAAGGAATTTCATCTATTGAAATGCCTGTTTTCTTAAGCCCGTCTAAATAAGAATCATGAGCAACCTGGCTCAAGTAAGACACATTCTTGCGCATCACATAACGCCACACGGCTTGATCCTGAGCAGTATAATCGTCATAATTTTGAGGTTTTATAAATTGCTTTAAATGTGAAGGTAATTGATCTATAAGCGGGTTGGATACAATAGATTTATTCATGGTGTAAATTTACTCTTGACCACAATATTACACAGGTATTCCTGAAAACTTTTTAAGAAATTCACTACTTATCTTTGAATATGTCTAAACGGAAAAAAGAAATTTTACAATCTGCCGCTCGGCTTTTTAAAGAGCGTGGATATTCTGCGATTACCATGAGGGATCTAGCTCAAGATCTTGATATAAAAGCCGCGAGTCTCTACAACCATATCACTGGTAAGCATGAGATCTTGTCGTTGCTCATACTCAAGATTGCAAATGAGTTTACAACTGGGATGAAAGTGATCAAGGATGGTGGTGATCCCGCTTTCGCGAAAGCGGAACAACTCATACAGCTTCACATAAATATCGCATTACGTTACACCTCAGAGCTCGCCGTTCTGAACACGGACTGGATGCACCTTGAAGGAGCGTCATATCAGGAATACATCAAATTGCGTAGAGAATATGAAAATGATTTCAAATCAATTTTAAATGATGGAATCAAGAGCGGTGAATTTTCAGACTTTCACGTAGATACCATGCTATTCAACCTACTCTCAACCCTGAGATCAATTTATCTCTGGATACCAAAAAAATCGACCACCGAAGTAGCCGATCTTCAAAAGGAGTTGCCCAAAATGCTTCTAAATGGTATTGCCGTCTAGCTCTCCACCTCTTCTTGTTTGAAAACTGGATAGTCTGTATATCCTTCACGACCTTGAGTGTAGAATGTATCTTGATTCCAGTCAGCAGTTTCTACCTTTAATTCAAATCTGTAAACGAGATCTGGATTGCTTATGAACAATTTTGCGTAAGCCACACAATCTGCATCACCGTCTGCAATTACTTGATTACCAGACTCGCGATCAAAGTCTGTATTGATCATCAAGTTGCCGTTATAGATAGGTCTAAAGTGTTTTGCAATGTTTGAAACTAAATGTTCAATGTCGCTTACATCATTAAATGGCTCTGAAAGATGCAGATAGGCAAGATCGTAATTATTGAGTCTGTCAATGACATATTCAAAAAACGGAATCGTATCTGGAGTAGATTCTATTCCAAATATTCCGTGTAACGATGGATTCATTCTACAACCTATTCTGTTTTCAGGCCAGTGCTCTTTTACAGCATCTAAAACCTCAAAAAAGAACCGTGCTTTATTTTCCTTACTGCCTCCGTATTCATCAGTACGCAGATTAGAGTTTTCGTTAAAAAACTGATGGATCAAATATCCATTTGAGCTATGAATTTCAACACCGTCAAATCCTGCTTCTTTTGCATTTGCTGCTGCATCGCCAAATTCCTTAACCGTTTGCTTAATCTGGTCAATGGTCATAGCGTGTGGGGTAACAGTTTTTTTCTTTTCACCATTCGGCCCGTGCAGTTCCGTCTCAGGATTTACTGCACTAGGTGCCCATGGAAGATCGCCACCATGATAATCGGGTAAAGATGTTCTTCCTACATGCCACAGTTGACAAAAGATTTTACCTCCTGCCTCGTGAACGCTATCGGTTACTTTTTTCCAACCTTTTACCTGTTCATCATTAAATATGCCTGCGACACAGGGATAGCCCTGTGCTCGCTCAGATACCTCGCTTCCTTCAGAAATAATAAGTCCTGCACCAGCTCTTTGGGTATAATATTCAACATGTTTTTCTACGGGAGCTCTATGCTCATTATCTGCTCTACAACGTGTCATGGGAGCCATCACGACTCTGTTTTTCAATTCCACTCCTCCTAAGCTGATGGAATCTAATAATGGTTGTGTGGTGATCATGCTCATATTTTTTTATTTAAAAATAAATGTAACCCATAAGCATTACGGTTAAGGGCTAGTTAATTGGGTCGAGTTTAAAATATAGGGCAGTTGCCTTATTGCTGTAGGATGGAAATCGCACGAAATTTATCTCATCAAATCATCTCATCATGAAAAATCACAAAATTCACATTCTAGTCCTTTTAATGAGCATGGCAATGGGACTTAATGCTCAATCTCTAGGAACTCTAAAGACCAAAGTAATGAACTCTGGCCAAAACCCTAAGCGAAAAGCCTCCAAAGAAGTTTATGTATCAAACTTTAATGTTCTTGTAGAAATTTATAGAGAGGATACGGATTATAAGGGTAAACGTGAATTTAGGGGTAAAGGTAGGGGAGAAGCGACTGCAAATGCTGCTCTAGGTCTCGCTGGCGTAGAGCCAGGCCAACTTCAAGCAAAGGTCGATCAATTATATAATGAAATGATAGCCGATTTAAAGAGCAAAGGATTTACCATTCTAGATGCCAGCGCAGCTCAAAACACAGATTTTTATAAAAAAGCCGTGCCGTTGAAAGGACCTATATTACGTGAAAGCGCTAATCCAGGAATGCTGGAGGTAATACCGTCTCAATTTGCCGGCTTTGCATCAAATAAGGATGCAGAGGGTAAATCGTCTAAAAAAAGTGGATTCCTGTCTGGATTCAAAGCTGTGGGTAAAGCTATTTCAGGAGGTAACAATGCTCTGTCAAAAGATATGGACGATGCCATAATCCTTGATATTAATTTAGTAATGAGCTGGAGTGAAACTGGTGGGAGCTGGCTCCAAAGTCTGGGAGGAGCAAATGCTAAAATAAAAACAAATCTCGCTCTTGGCACTAAGGCCATAACTGCACCCAAAAAGAAAGGCTTGCGATTCAAAGGCGCAGAAGATGTTTATAACCTGGAAACAGATTTCAATCTCTCCCAAGGTTCTGGGTTAAGAAAGACAGTATGGAAAGGGTATCTCAAAAAACCTCTGACTATAGGTGGAGTTATTGAAGACACCAAAGTAGAATCCTACAATAAAGGAGATGCTGCTCAAAGCTACGAGGTAGGAAACCTATACAAGGTAACAGAGTGGACCAGTACCATTTCTGATAAGGCTAAGATGGTAGAGGTGGATCCAGAGCTATTTGCAGATGCTCTATATGTTTCTGGCAAGGCATTTATAAATGATCAACTATCCTATATGTATGATAAATACAAAATCTAAATGAATATCTCATACACTCTTAGAAATAAGGTAATTGCCCTATTTCAAGAGTAATCAACTAATTTAATCTTTGTAATCAATAATTCAATCAATAAATATTACCATTATGAAAACAATTAAAACCTTTTTATTGTTCATTGCTGTAACAGCAACAATTTCTTTAACCTCATGCAGTAGTGATGACGATTCATCAGGTGGGGGCAGTCAAGCCGGAGAAGGTGAACTCGTTGCTCGAGTCAATGGCAGTTCTTTTCAATCGATCAGTCAAGGTACGGTTGCGAGATTAACTGCTACGGGCGGTACAGAATTCCTACAGATCACAGCGGTAAACCTAAACGGTGAGGCAATGACCTTACAGTTAACGAGACCCACGATAGAAGAGACTAGCTACGACATAGATGACGCTAATAATATAAGTGCCGTCGCAACTTATACTATTGTGGATACCTCAACATTTCAATCCACAAGTTATGTAGCACCATACATGAATAGTGGAGATGTAGGTACGATAACCATCACAGAGCTTACTGCAACTAATGTAAAAGGGACGTTTAATTTTACGGCCATCAACCAAGATGACGATACAGAAACTCTACCAGTTACTGATGGATCGTTTAATCTATCTTTACAATAGAAACTCATACTTAAAATAATAGGGCTGTTTAAAAAGTCTGACAGATAGTGTCGACTTTTTAAACAGCCTTATTTTCTTTTGCTCAATTCTTTTTCTATATCTGCGAGGGAAAATCCCTTAGCTTTAAGTAAAACGAGGTAGTGATACATGAGATCACTGGCTTCATATAGAAAATCTTCCTCAGTTCCGTTTACGGCTTCAATTACGGTCTCTACAGCTTCTTCACCTACTTTTTGTGCTACTTTATTAATTCCTTTTTCAATTAAGGAATATGTATATGATCCATCTATTTTTTCATCGATACGCTGGTGAATTATTTTCTCGAGATCGTAGATTTTGAAGTCATTCATTTTTTCACTTTCGCGAAAGCTAACCTCACCATCTACATTTAAACTAAGCTTAGCCAAAGGATCAAAACATGATGTTGTCCCTTTATGACAAGTAGGTCCATGAGCATTTGCCTGTATCAAAATTGTATCTTGATCGCAGTCAATACTTAGATTTATTACATCCAGATAATTATTTGAAGTTTCACCTTTGGTCCACAATCGTTGTTTGGATCTTGAGTAAAAAGTCACTCTGTTTTCAGATACAGTTTTTTCAAAAGCTTCCCTATTCATGTATCCAAGCATCAACACCTTTAGCGTTTTATGATCTTGTACGACTACGGGCAATAGCCCGTCTTGAGATTTTTTCCAGTCTAATTCCATAATATATTTAGATGCGCACAGGAACTGTAGCCTGATTAAGTTGTTTTTTTAGTTCGGGAACGGGAAGCTCACCAAAATGAAATATACTTGCAGCAAGCCCTGCACTGGCCTCTGTTTCATTGAAGAGCTTTTCAAAATGAGCAGCTGTACCACCGCCACCAGATGCTATAATGGGAATGTTTAACTTTCGCGAAAGCGTATTTGTTAACTCTAGCGCAAAACCGTTTTTAGTGCCGTCGTGATCCATGCTGGTCAAAAGAATCTCTCCTGCTCCACGCTGCTCACATTCCTCGCACCAGCTTATCGTTTCTCGGTCGGTTTCAATTCTTCCTCCAGCGACATGGACTTTGTCAATGTGCGTTTTTGACTTTTCCAACAGTATGTGTTTAGTATCCACAGCAACCACTATACACTGACTGCCCAGCTCTGCAGCGAGCTCATTGATCAGTTGTGGTCTTTTTACCGCTGCACTGTTGATGGCAATTTTATCTGCGCCAGCCTTGATGATTTCCTTGGCAAGTAAGACATCATTTATACCGCCACCCACGGTAAAAGGTATATTCAGAACAGCAGCAATCTCACGCACTAGAGAGACTAATGTTTCTCGTTTTTCTATAGTGGCCGTGATGTCTAGAAAACATAGCTCATCTGCACCCTGCTCTGCATACTTTTTTGCCAGTAAAACGGGATCACCGGCATCTCTCAGTTCTACAAAGTTGACGCCCTTTACGGTTCTGCCTTCTTTAATGTCCAAACAGGGAATAATTCTTTTTTTAAGCATGTTAAGTTAGGTTTTTATACAAATTCCCTCAACTCTTTAAAGCTAATTTTACCTTCGTAAAAGGCTTTGCCTACAATAGCTCCTTCACAACCTATTTCCTTCAATTTATGCAAGTCATCAGCTTTGGCCACACCTCCAGATGCAATAAGTTTCACGCCAGTATCATTTACTGAGGAAGTAATTTGATCGTTATTTTTTTCAGAAACTGCAGATAGGATATCACGGTATACATCATAGCTGGGTCCACTAAGCATGCCGTCTTTTGATATATCTGTACAAATAATGTAATCTACACCGCGTTTACGCCAAAGTTCAATGAATTTTATCAGTTCGATGGTACTCTCCTCTTGCCATCCGTGTGTAGCGATAAATCCGTTTTTAGCATCTGCACCTAGAATAATTTTATCACTTCCATAATCGGAGAGCCATTTTTTAAATAGAAAAGGATCCTTTACCGCAATGCTGCCGCCGGTGGTCTGTTTTGCTCCACTCTCAAATACGATTTTAATGTCTTCATCTGTCTTGACTCCACCACCAAAATCTACATGAAGTGCGGTCTGAGCTGTAATACGTTCTAGAACTTGCCAATTAACCACGTGATTGCTTTTAGCACCGTCTAGATCCACGAGATGTAAATGTTTTATACCGTTGGCTTCAAACTCTTTAGCCACCTCGAGCGGGTCTTCATTGTAAATAGTTTTTTGATTGTAATCTCCTTGAGACAATCTCACACATTTCCCATCTATAATATCTATCGCTGGAATAATTCTCATAAATCAATAAAATTCTTAATAATTTGCTCGCCCACAGTTGCACTTTTTTCTGGATGAAACTGAGTGGCGTAAAAATTGTTTTTTGCTAGCACACTGCTAAAAGGTAGGATATAGTTGCAAGAAGCCACTGTGTTCTCACAAATTTCAGCATAGTAGGAGTGGACGTAATAGACGTCGTTATTAGGTTTAAGGTTCTCAATAAGTTTATCAGCTTTGGAAAACCCTACACTTTTTCCCTGAATAGGAAAGCCCGGCTGGTTTGTGTAGTCCTGAGTAGAAGTATTATTTGTATTTCTACTCATAACTATGGAATTCCATCCCATGTGAGGAACTTTCAACTTTGAATCTTGAGATTCTCGAAGTCTCACTTCTGGAAACCGTTTCACCATGGTATCAAAAATCCCCAGACATTCTGTATCACCTTCTTCGCTATAATTACACATGAGTTGCATACCGAGACAAATTCCCAAAACTGGTTGGGTTAGTTCTTTCAATAAACTGTCTAAGCCGCGCTCTCTTAGATATTTCATAGCTGTTCCTGCTTCACCCACACCTGGAAAAATGACTTTGTCGGCCGTTTTTAGTTCCAAAGGGTCATCTGTAACTTTATTTGGAACGCCCAGCCTATTTAAAGCATTAGTCACACTACCTATATTCCCAGCGTTGTATTTTACGATCGCGATCATAGAGTTCCTTTGGTGGATGGCAATTTCCCGTCGCCGGTTTGTTTTACCGCCGTTTTTATTGCTTTTGCAAAAGCTTTGAAAACAGATTCAATCTTATGGTGCTCATTATCGCCCTCAACTTGGATGTTTAAGTTGCATTTTGCAGCGTCACTAAAAGATTTGAAGAAGTGAAAAAATAATTCTGTAGGCATATCTCCCACATATTCCCTTTTGAACTCTGCATCCCACACGATCCAAGGTCTACCTCCAAAATCAATCGCTACCTGCGCCAGCGAATCATCCATGGGGAGTAAAAATCCATACCTGTTGATACCCTTTTTGGAGGATAACGCTTTCGCGAAAGCGTCACCTAAAGCAAGCGCCGTATCTTCTATTGTATGATGTTCATCGATTTCTAGATCTCCGTTGACCTTGATGTCGAGATCCAAAGAACCATGACGCTGCAACTGTTCCAGCATATGATCGTAGAATTTTAGACCTGTATCAATAGTCCCGTTTCCTGAACCGTCTAGATTTAATGAGATCTGAATATCGGTTTCATTTGTTTTACGATTCACCTGAACTTTTCTCGGCTGACCTCTCAAGAATGAAAAGATCTCTTTCCAAGTGTCGGTTTTCAATACTACGCACTCATCTTCAAACTCGCTATCATCAGTTATTGACGGTAGCTGTATGCCTTTACAGCCTAGATTTTTAGCCAACTGCATATCACTGTTCCTATCGCCTATGACAAAACTGTTTTCCAGATCATAATCGCCTTTGATGTAGTGTGCTAGCATTCCCGTTTCAGGTTTACGAGTAGGGGCGTTATCCTCGGGAAATGAGCGATCAATCAATACCTCGCTAAATTGAACGCCCTCGTTCTCCAGTATATTCATCATTAAGTTGTGTACCGGCCAAAATGTCTTTTCTGGAAAACTATCCGTTCCCAAACCATCCTGATTAGTAACCATTACAAGTTCATAGTCCAGCTCACGAGCGATGCGGTGTAATTGCGTTATCGCCATGGGTAGAAACTCCAGTTTTTCATAACTATCCAGCTGATAGTCAACGGGCGGTTCTTTGACGATCGTACCATCACGATCTATAAATAGTAGTTTTTTCATAGGTCAAACCGTTGAAGTATGGCTTTGATTTTAATTAATTTTTTTCTCTTTGCTGGATTTTATCTTATCAGCCATTGCTTTTATAAGACCTATTCCAACAATTATTCCTGTGATGTCTTGGAAATAATTTTCATTGTCGAACAAAAGATAAATAGATATTAAGCTACAAACAGCTCCTAAAGCGATAAATAAATATTCAACCCAATATTTCATAATTATTATTCTAAATTTAAAATGATAATTTCACTCATTTTAATTTCGTGAATCAATATTCAGTATGCTTTCAACGCCTTAATCAACGCCATGCATTCCATTTCAGTCCCCACCGTAAACCTCAAACAATTTTCAATCTGGCTGTGGCGGTTTCTTATTATGATCCTTCGGTCTTTTAAATAGTGATACAACTCATTAGCACCTTCTACTTCTGCCAAAATAAAGTTGGCTTCGCTTGGATATACTTTTTTTACAAAAGCCAGACTTTCCAAAACGCTGTTAAGCATCTTGCGATTGGTTTTGATTTCAGTGATTTGCTTAGCTGTTTCCTTTGTTTTTTTCAAGGCGCTTAAAACGGCTTCTTGAGTCAACATATTTACATTATAGGGCGGTTTTGCCTTATTGAATAATGCGATAATTTCTTTTGACGCATAGGCAAAACCCGCGCGGACTCCTGCAAGACCGTGAGCTTTGCTCATAGTTTGTAGCACAACAAGATTGGGATAATCTTCCAGCCGATTTATAAAACTTTTGTTTTCAGTAAAGTCTTGATAGGCTTCATCTACCACAATAATTCCATTAAATTTACCGAATAACCGATCCATCTGTCGCTGGTTTTCCAGCATTTCCTTCTCAAACTCTGGAGCAAATGGCATATCCATCATACCACCTTTAGTGTAGTTTTCTGCAGCCCAATCGTGAGGAAGATCAGCTTTCAACAGTGCATTTCCCGACGGGTTGTTTGGTGAACAAATCCATAGAATTTTTGCTTCAGAAAATGATGGATTGTTTAGAATTCCATCCACGTCCAGCTCAAAATCCTCATTAAGAGGAACTTCAATAACTTTTATATCATTTATTGCAGCACTTACTTCATACATGCCGTATGTAGGGGGACATATTATGACCTGATCATTTCCTGGTTCACAAAATATGCGGTACAGCAAGTCTATCGCTTCATCGCTGCCGTTACCCATAAAAATTTGGTCTGTGGAAATCCCTTTTTGGTCAGCAATTATTTCCTTCACGCTGCTTTGTAACGGGTCAGGATAGCGATTCAATAAGTTTTGCTTGGTATCATTCGGATTTTCATTAGCGTCAAGTAAAGTGAGCTTTTTAGAATCTTCGTTACCATACAATTTAAACTCAGAACGTGCGCTCGAATAGGCTTTAAGGTCCCAGATATTCTTGCGCACGATTGATTGTAAGTCAAATACCGAATTCATGATCCTGATTTTTTCTTAATAGCCTCTAAATTGACATTAATCTGTTTCAGTCTCACATGCACCGCATTTTCATGTGCATCAAGACCCTCGGCTCGTGCCATGATTTCTACGGCTGGACCAAGATTTTTAATACCTTCTTCGGTCGATTTTTGATAGGTCACCTTATTTACAAAAGAATCTACAGACACACCGCTATAATTGCGGGCGTATCCATATGTAGGCAAAGTATGGTTGGTGCCGCTGGCGTAGTCTCCGAGACTCTCGCAGGTGTAGGCTCCTATAAAAATAGAACCTGCCACACTGATTTGATTTGCAACATCATCAGCATTTTGAGTGTTGATGATCAGGTGCTCAGGAGCATATTCATCAGACCACTGAACGCATTGCTCTATGTTTTGCAACACGATTATCCTGCTATTTTGAAGTGCTTTTTCAGCAGTACGCTTTCGCGAAAGCGAGATCAATTGAGAATCTACTTCTTTGGCGACCTCTCCTGCGAGCTGCTCTGAATCTGTAAGTAGGATCACTTGTGAATCGTGACCGTGCTCAGCCTGTGCGAGAAGATCGGCTGCGACAAAAGCAGGATCAGCTGATTGATCTGCAATGACCAAAACTTCACTGGGTCCAGCCGGCATGTCAATGGCAACGCCTTGCTGTTGAGCCAGCTCTTTTGCTCTGGTCACAAACGCATTACCAGGCCCAAAAATTTTAAGCACCGCAGGAATACTCTCTGTTCCATAAGTCATTGCTGCAATTGCCTGAGCACCGCCAGTTTTGTAGACCTCGGTAATGCCACAGAGCGATGCGGTATAAAGTACTACTGGATTAATATTGCCACTGGCATCTGTAGGAGTGCAAAGAACCGCCATTTTATTTCCTGCGATTTGCGTGGGTATGCCCAACATCAAGACCGTGGAAAATAAGGGAGCAGACCCTCCAGGAATATACAAGCCCACTTTCTGGATAGGGAGTGATTTGCGATAGCATACCATTCCTGGCATTGTTTCTACTGCTGGATAATCTTTAGTGTAACAAGCTTCGTGAAATTTATAAATATTGTTGTAGGCAGTTTGGATCGCGTCTTTTAAATTTTGAGGGACATGATATGAAGCAGATGTAATTTCTTCTTCCGATACCTTGAGGTTCTTAATTTCTGCCTTGTCAAACTTCTTTCCAAAAGCCCGCAACGCCTCATCGCCATTATCCCTAATCAACTGAATGATATCGCGCACCGCGCTATCCACATCAGCTCGTTGTTGTTGCGGTCTGGAGAGCAATTGCTTTTTACTGCTGTTTTCTGGATTGATAATAATCTCCATGATGCTCTTTCAGTTTAGGCGATTAATTTTTCAATAGGGCTTACCAGAATTCCCTCGGCACCGGCCTCCTTAAGCTGGTCGATCACGTTCCAAAAATCATTTTCCTCAATCACGGAATGCAGGCTGGACCAGCCCTCCTGAGCGAGCGGCAGTACCGTGGGACTTTTCATCCCTGGGAGCAGGTTTGAAATTTCCTCTATTTTATCGTTAGGTGCATTTAATAAGATGTATTTACTTTTTTTGGCATTTTGAACCGCCTCCATCCTAAAAAGAAGCTTGTCCAGCAGTTGAGCTTTTTCAGAATTAAGGTCTGGATTTGAAATTAAAACCGCTTCACTATACATGATCGTTTCAACTTCCTTGAGACCGTTCATGATAAGCGTGGAACCGGTAGAAACGATGTCGCAGATACCGTCTGCAAGCCCAATTCCTGGAGCAATTTCTACAGAGCCTCCTATTTCTTCGGTCGTAGCACTGATGTTTTTATCTGCAAAGAATTTTTTGACAATTGTAGTATAGCTACTGGCTACCTTTTTACCGTTGAACCATTCCAGCCCACTGTAATCCAAGTCTTTCTGAACCGCGAGACTGAGTCTGCATCCAGCGAATCCAAGCTGCTTGACAACATCTACATTTTGATTTTTTTCTTCTACTTCATTCAATCCCAAAATTCCAAGGTCAGCAACACCGTTTGCCACGTACTGAGGAATGTCATCATCTCTCAGGAATAATATTTCTAGAGGGAAATTGTAGGCTTTGGTCGAGAGTTTGCGCCCGCCCTTGTCAAATTTAATTCCGCAATCCTTGAGCAAATCGAGTGATTTATCACTTAGCCTTCCTGATTTCTGTACTGCAATTCTGATCATAATATTATTGTTGTTGTAGTTTGCTCGTCAGCGATCAGACGTATTTTTATTTTTAATAGAAATAAAAAAACCGCCTGTATCACAGACGGTTTTAGATATGTTGATTAACATCAATTCAAGTTACCTACGCCCGCTGCGATGGAGTAAAATGATGGTGATGTATATATTCTGTTCTCATTGAGGTGCAAACTTAACGGTGAATTTGCTTTCGCGAAAGCGAATCCTGAAAAATGTCATTTCTTTAACGGTTTAATCAGCTTACTTTATTCCGGAGGATCTCCAATAGTAGATTTTATTGATTACTCAGTGGTTTTACTTTGAATTTTCAATGTTGTTTTTATAATTCTGCTGAGTCATTTGTATTTCTTCAATTCTAGTTTGAACTTTATCTAATAAGTACAAAATTACAAGTGCTAGAATATTGATGTAGATAAAATCGTTATTGCTTACGTCGCCTAAGTTTATTTGAAATTCACTGAAAAAGATACCAAAAACGGTTTCTAGATCATTTTTAGTTATGTTATAACCTATCAAGATGTATCCCCCTGAAGTTAAATAATAGGTCAAACTTCCAAGAGATAAAGAGACTAATTGAAAATACTGAAGAATTTTAGAGTGTAGTAAGCCTTTTTCAAGTTTTCTGAACAGCATTATACCTGCATAAATAGAATATGAGTAAATCAAAAAGATGAAACTTAAAATAATGTGTGTTATAACCGTACTAGCGGATCCTTGAATAAATAACTGAACCACTAAACCGACACCGGTTATACCACCGATAATCTCAAAAATACCGATTACCTTTAAAATGTTAGTGTTGATTTTTAGTTTATTTCGTAATTCTTTAATCATGATTTTTTTTCTTTCATTTCATCTTCCCACCCGCATTATCCAGCAATTTCTGTGGATCTGTTTTGAGAAAGTCTTCCAATGAAAAACCATTGTGTCCCACTAGCAAGGTTCTCGCACCTGGGAATTTTTGGGTAAATTTTTCCATTCCCTTGGTATATCCCTCACCACCACTTTTGACTTCAATTCCCAGTACATGATGGGTGTCGTGCAATACAAAATCTACCTCGTCATTGCGCTCGCGCCAGTAGCTTATCTCAAAATCTCCTTCAATGCTGGCATTATAGAGGTGGGTACCCACTGCGCTTTCTACCCAGCGGCCCCATTCCACTGGTTTCATGATGGCCGCGTTCATGTCTAGGTTTTGTTGTGCAGAGAGGAGGGCATTATTCTGTACTTGAAACTTGGGACTGCTGCTGTATTTCCTTACTTGGTTGGGTGTGAATTTTTCCAATCCAGCGAGTAATCCAGCGGTGTCCAGTAGTGTGAGGTAATCAGAAAGGGTGGTCACGTTTCCCACATCCTGCAACTGGCCTTTGATTTTATTGAATGAAAGCACCTGTCCCGTAAAATTACTGCCTATTTTAAACAGCTTAGCCAGCAAGGCCGGTTTGTCCACGCGGGTAAGCATCAAGATATCCTTTTCTATACTGGTCTGTATAAAAGATGAGTTGATATATCGTTTCCATCGTTTCCAATTATTTCTATACTCTGCGGAGCTAGGATAGCCGCCATAAAAGATATATTCATTGAGTGAAAGGTCATGCAGTTCCTGCATTTCAGAAAAGCTCCAGTGCGGTACATAAATCGACTCAAACCTGCCAGTAAGCGACTCGGTCAAACCTTGTTGCAGCATCAATCGGGAGGAGCCCAGCAACACGACTTTAAGCGCGATACCATTTGCAGTGTCTGCATCCCATTCCCTTTTTACCTGCTCCGACCAATTGTTGATTTTCTGGATTTCGTCAAGGATGAGCACGGCGCTTTTTGCATCTTTTATGGTTAATTGCAGTCGTGCTGTTTGCCACTGGTTGGAAATCCAATCTTTTGAATCGGGATCAATGGCATCTGCGGTTTCAATATGAACTGGGAGCGAGGTTTTTTTTGCAACTTGTCTTGCAGCGGTTGTTTTACCGGTTTGCCTAGGTCCATAGAGTACTTGAATGTGACCACGTGGTTCATTTTCTATACGCTGGTAAAGTTCATTAAATGCCTCTCTAATAACCATTTTAATAGTGCTTGACGTTTACAAATATACATTTATTGAGAATTTTGTAAGCACATATTGAGAATTTTGTATAGGAACTTTGAGAATTTTGTATAGGAACTTTGAGAATTTTGTAAGCCTAATTATCTAACATTTAATACTTTCTATGTATTTTTTTATTTTAACGTTTAATGAAGTTTCCGCATCGCCATCAATCTGTCTGATAAACTCGCTACCTATAATTGCTCCATTTACATATTCGCAGGCTTGATCAAAATTAGCTTGAGTTTTTATGTTGAAACCAGTTAAAATAGGCGAATTCAATTCCATATTTTTCAGCTTTGATAAATACGTGCCCGCATCTGAAAAATTACTTTTGGAACCCGTGGTGCTCGCGCTACTTACCGCATAAATAAAAGAATTGGTTTCCTCATCAATCTGACGGATGCGTTTTTCAGAAGTTTGTGGAGTTACTAGAAACACATTGCTGATGTCGTACTTCTCAAAGGTGGTTTTATATTCTGAAAGGTAGATGTCCAAAGGCAGGTCAGGAACAATCAAGCCATCCACACCAGCCTTTTTGCAGTGCTCACAAAACTTTTCAAGTCCGTACTGCATCACAGGATTAAAATACCCCATTAATAAAATGGGTAGGGTTGAGTCTGGATTCTTTGATTTGAAAGATTCCAACTGCATCATTAATTTTTCAATGGACATACCGTTTTCCAGCGCAATCTTGCTGCTTTCTTGTATGGTAGGACCATCAGCCAGTGGATCGCTAAAGGGAATTCCTATCTCTACGAGGTCTACCTGAGTCTCAGCAAGCGATTGGAGAATCGTTACGGTGTCGTCTAAATTGGGATAACCTGCCGTAAAAAAAATGTTCAGTAAGCCTTTGGGCTTTTTGGTGAACAATGCTGTGAGTTTGTTTTTCATTTTTAGAGCAAGTGTATTAAACTAAGTCGAGTTCTCTCATATAGGTGTCCATATCTTTATCTCCTCGCCCAGAAAGATTGATAACCACACGATCTGTAGGCTTTAAATCCAGGTCTTTCAAAACTGAAAATGCATGTGCTGTTTCCAGCGCAGGAATAATACCTTCCAGTCTACTGCATTCTACTGCAGCCTTCAGGGCATCTTTATCAGTTACAGCCATGTAATGAGCCCGTTCGCTCACTTTTAACCAAGCATGCGCCGGGCCTATTCCAGGATAGTCCAGTCCAGCGGATATGCTATGTGGCTCAACAACTTGCCCATCTGCGTCTTGCATCATAATTGATCTACTGGCATGAAGTACTCCAGGCGTTCCCAAACTTAAGGTAGCTGCTGTTTTTCCCGAATGAACTCCCATCCCGGCAGCTTCTACACCTATTAATTTAACGGATTCATCATCGAGGAAATGATAAAAAGCTCCCATAGCATTAGATCCTCCACCCACGCAGGCAATAACATAATCAGGCAGGCCTTTCATTTGTTCTTTAATTTCCTTAGAAATGATGGATTGGTACCGCGCCACCATATCTGGATAGGGGTGTGGTCCCACAACAGAACCTATGATATAATGCGTGTCTTCAGGATTATTGATCCAGTCACGCATGGCTTCGTTTGTGGCGTCTTTTAATGTTTTGGAACCGCTCGTGGCGGGTCTCACGGTGGCTCCCAGCATTTTCATTCGAGCAACGTTAGGCGCTTGACGTTCTATATCTTTTTCTCCCATGTAAACGATACATTCCAGTCCTTTCAAGGCGCAAACCGTTGCTGTAGCCACACCATGCTGACCAGCGCCTGTCTCGGCAATGATTCGTTTTTTGCCGAGTTTTTGCGCTAGAAGAATCTGCCCGATGGTATTGTTTACTTTGTGTGCTCCTGTATGGCAAAGGTCTTCACGTTTCAGCCAGATCTCAGCACCGTACTTTTCAGATAACCGCTTAGCCAGAAATAACGGAGTGGGGCGACCTACATAATCTTTGAGCAGCTGTTGAAATTCTTCCTGAAACTCTGAGCTGCGCTCTATTTCTAGATAGTTTTCTTTAAGTTCTTCAATATTTGGGTAAAGCAATTCCGGAATAAACGCGCCTCCAAACTCACCATAAAACCCATTGTCATTCACTTGATATTTACTCATTGCCTAAATGCTTTGATAAAAGTTTCTATTTGTTCTATATTCTTTACAGCGGGCTCGTTTTCAAAACCAGAGTTGAGGTCTACGCCCATAAACATCTCGTGTTGAAAAGATTTGATTCGGTCCACGTCTTCTGGCTGCATGCCACCACTTAGAAAGAATGGTGTTTGAAATCTATAATTTTCCAACTGCTGCCAGTTAAATTTTTTACCAGAGCCACCATAGTTTTTACTTGCTGTGTCAAATAAGAAGAATAGTTTTCCCTGAAATTGTTTTCCTAGATCTGCCCATTCTTTGAGTGTTGAAAAATCGAAGTTTTCGTTTATTTGAAAGGCTTTGAATACTTTGAAATCTAATTCAAGTATCGCTTTCGCGAAAGCGAAATCCTCATCACCGTGCAATTGAATGACATCCAGCTGAAGTGGGACGATGTCCTTCAATATATTCTCAAAAGTTGCATTTACGTAAACACCAACGTTTCCTTTGTTGAAAGTTGTGCTTTGCAATTTTGCGACTTGATCATCATTTACATATCGCTTGCTATTTGGGTATCGAATCACACCCATAAAGTCAAAATCAAGTTGTTGTAATGCGTCAATATTTTCAGGATCTCGCATCCCGCAAACTTTAATCAGCATGATTTACATTTTTTATAAATTCTGCACAAGCTGCACCTGGATCTTGTGATTTCATAAAGTGTTCTCCAATTAAAAACCCTTTATACCCACTTTTTTTAAGATCTTGAACTACTACGGGATCTGAAATGCCGCTTTCACTAACAGCAACTGCATTTTTGGGAAAATGAGGGAGAAGATTTTTACTGTTTTGAATATCGGTTTTGAATACCTTGAGGTCTCGATTATTTACTCCAATCACAAAATGATCTACAGAATAATTTTGTGTCAGACTCTTAATACGCTCCAGCTCTTCGAGATCATGAACTTCGTAAAGTATGGAAAGTCCCAAATTTATGGCTTCGGAAGACAAGGTTTGGATTAGCTCATCATTCAAACAGGCTGCAATCAATAATATGGCATCTGCTCCGAGCGCTTTTGATTCGTGAACCTGATAGAGGTCTATCATGAAATCCTTGCGCAGCAAAGGAATGGATACATGTTTTCTAGCTTCCAGTAGATCTTCTAGCGATCCACCGAAAAATGGTTGGTCCGTCAAACAACTTATCGCGCTGGCACCCGCCTGTTCATAACCTCTTACCACCGCGGCCAGATCTGAGGGACAATCAAAAGAACCCTTACTGGGGCTCTGTCTTTTGTGCTCTGCAATAATGCCAGATCCAGTTTTTAAAGACTTGCTTAGAGAATAAGGAGTTCTCTCATAAAAAGGCATGGATCTTAAGTCAGAAAGGTTTTTTGATCGCTTTCTCAATTCAAGATCCTTGCGAGTCTGGTCTGTTATTTTTTTGAGTATGTCTATCATAGAAATGGATGTGCTGTAGTCGAGGAAAAAGCTATAAGTTTTCTAACTAATCGATAATAATTTTTCAAAACTTTCTAGTGCTGCGCCGCCTTCTAATGATGATTGAGCCAATTCAAAGGAGGTTTTCCAATCACTACCATTTACGGTCGCGATCGCGACCGCGGCATTTGCCACAACCACATTTTTTTGAGCAATCGTCCCCTTGTTTTCCAGTACGTTCTTAAATATACTAGCTGCATCTTCAACGCTTTGACCTCCATAGATATCTTCTTGGTTAAGGTTTTTTAGTCCAAAATGTTCTGAAGTGAGATCTAGGTTTCCATTATTGGTAGAAACTCTTGCGGGTCCAGTAAGGCTTATTTCATCGTAACCTTCGTGAGCGTGGATAATCGCATACTTCTTACCAGGTTCCTTTTGAAAAAGATATTCATAATTTCTAGCTAGTTGCAAGTTAAAAACTCCTACACTTTGCAATTTGGGCCGGGCAGGATTGACTAGCGGGCCAAGCATATTGAAAAAGGTTTTAGTTCCCAATTCTCTTCTTATGGGCGCCACAGCTTTCATCGCTGGATGAAAAAGCGGAGCGTGCAGAAAACATATGTTAGTCTGATCAATCTGTCTTTCAATCAATTCTAGGTTGTTTGTAAATGAATAACCTAAGTGTTCCATAACGTTAGAAGAACCACTTACTGAACTGACACCATAATTCCCGTGTTTTGCAACTTTGATACCGGTACCAGCGGTTACAAAACTTGCCAGCGTGCTGATATTGAAGGTATTTTTCCCGTCCCCACCTGTACCGCATAAATCTATAGGGTTGTGTTTTTTTAAATCTACGAGGATCGCCTGTTCCAGCATGGCGTCTCTAAAACCTGCCAGCTCATCTACGGTTATGCCACGCATTCCATAAACAGTGAGAAATGCGGCAATTTGAGATGGATTGACCTCACCATTTGTGATTGAAAACAGAATGTCGTAGGCACGCTTTCGCGAAAGCGTCTTATGATCAAAAAGTTCCTGTAATATTTCTTTCATTAAATAAGGTCTAAAAAGTTTTGCAGCATTTGCTTACCTTGGGGAGTCATCACACTTTCAGGGTGGAATTGGATTCCGTAAATCGGCAGATTCCTATGCTTCAAAGCCATGATTTGCTTGTTCTCATCAGTTGCTATAATTTCTAATATTTCAGGAAAACTTTCTGGCTCAGAAACCCATGAGTGGTATCTCCCAGCTTCAAATTTTACATCCACATTCTTAAAAAGCGGGTCGTTATTATGAGTCATTTCTGTTGCTACACCGTGGTAAACCTTGTCAATATTTATGATTTTACCACCATAGACTTCAGTAATGGCCTGATGTCCGAGACAAATACCCAGCATAGGTTTTTTGCCCGCAAGAAAGTGGATCATAGGTAAGAGTTTCCCAGCTTCAGAGGGGATTCCCGGTCCTGGAGAAAGTAGAACGGCATCATAGTCCAAGCCTTCTTCCAATTCAAAAGAATCATTTCTTTTTACCATAACCTCTACATTTAAATCTTCTAAATAATGGACGAGATTATAAGTGAATGAGTCATAATTATCTATGACGAGAATTTTTTTAATCATTATTCTTCGGTTTCAAATTCACCATATTCATTTACCGTAACCACGTATTCTGTACCGTCTTCACAATTTTTAAAGACTTTTAGACCTTTAGTGATGTAGCCATCGCATAGAACTTCTCCTGCAGTATTTGCAACTATATAACTATCTATAATTTTCATATCAGGAGAAAAAGTGCGTAATACCATTTTATATTTTGCATTGAGGTCAGCATAATTTTCAAAGAGGAATATTCTCATACTGAACTTCTCATTAGAAGTAATTTGTGCTCCTTTTTTTATAGGTCCTCCTAAAATCCATGAAAAGTCATCTGGCTCCAGGAATATATCAGCACTATCAATGATTTCTTTGAACTTCATTTTTGGAGCATAGGTAAGAGTCATTAAGTCACCTTTCTCTTTGAGATCTGCTTTAAATAATGTCTTTGATTTAATATCTGAACAACTGGATGCTATCAGCGCAGCACCCAAGAAAATTAATAAACTTCTACTCATCATTTGCTTTATTAATAGCCTTTCTCAAGGCATTTGTTTTATTATAGACTTCTTGCATTTCATCGTTTAGATTACTTTCTATGACCACTCCAGCACCAGCTCTGAACTCAAGATGGTTGTTTCTAGAAAGAATACTTCTAATAATAATGGCATGATTAAAATTACCATCAAAACCCAAATAGCCTATAGCGCCACCATAGAATTCTCTGGAAGATTTCTCGTAGCCATCTATTAATTCCATGGCTTTGTATTTGGGAGCGCCACTAAGTGTTCCAGCTGGAAAGGTATCGCCTATAAGATCAATCTTATACGCTTCTTTGATATCTCCAGTTACCTTGCTTACCATATGAATTACATGAGAGTAAAAGTGGATGTCTTGATAGTCGCTCACGCTCACATTTGTGGCATGTCTGCTTAAATCATTGCGAGCGAGATCCACCAGCATGACATGTTCTGCGGTTTCTTTGGGATCTTCCTTCAGCTTTTGGGCAGCATTGAGGTCTGCAACGTCATCGCCTGTACGTTTATAGGTTCCCGCTATGGGTTGAATACTTGCCTTTTTACCTTGAATAAGTAACTGAGCCTCTGGCGAGCTTCCAAAAATTCTAAAATTCCCATAATCAAAATAAAAAAGATACGGACTGGGATTAATGGCTCGCAGTTGACGATATACCTCAAAATCATCGCCACGATATTCTTGTTTGAACTTGCGGGATAATACCATTTGAAACACATCCCCACGCTGGCAATGTTCTTTTCCCTTTACAACGAGGTTCTTGAAATCATCATCAGTCATTTCTGATGTTTCTGCTCCAGCGCTAAAATCATAAGTGGTTACATCACGATGTTGAATAACACTCAATAACTCTTCAAGATTGCTTTCTTTTTTATGATATGAATGGTCAAAAACGTAGAGCTGATTGTAAAAATGGTCAAAAACAATGATATTCTGATAGACGTGATAAAGTGCCTCTGGGATTTTGTTTGTTTCGCTTTCGCGAAAGCGAAATTCTATATCTTCAAAATATTGAACTGCATCATAACCTAGATAACCAAACAATCCCTGAACAGGAAAAGGAAAATCCATTTCAGGAGCTTGAAACTGATTTTTAAAATTATTCAGCTCTTCGGATAACCTGAATGAAGAATCAATTGACTTCTGTACGTTTTGTTTATCTGGTAGTGATTTGAAACATTTTTTCCCTGCTACTTTGAGTTCAGCGATTGGGTTGCAACAAATAAAGGAGTAGCTATTGCTCCGTTTTCCATACTCATTGGATTCCAGCAAAATGCTGTTGGGATATTTGTCCCGCAAGCGCATATAGATCGCGACTGGGGTGAGCGTGTCTGCAAGTATATTTTTAAATGTTGTTTCTGATCGAAACATGTTTGTCGTGTTTAATTAAAACTAAAAAGGCCTACCGTTAAGTAGACCTTCTTTATATAGACATAGGGCAACTTACGGCTTTTAAGCTGTATTGGTCCACCACCATGCATGATTTCTGATTTTCATTGTTGCAAATGTAAATGCGTAGAGTGAGTCTACCAAACTATATTTCTATCTATAAAGTTAATATCCCTCATCATGAACGCCACTCACGGCTCTACCTGATGGATCATTCATGTTTTTAAAGGCGGCATCCCATTCTAGCGCCACTGGAGTTGAGCAAGCCACTGATTTAATGGACGGTACGCAAGATGCCGCGGCATCACTGGGAAAATGTTCTTGAAAAATACTGCGGTAATAGTACTCTTCCTTGTTTTGCGGTGGATTAATCTTAAACTTAAAGGCTGCCGTTTCCATCATCTCATCGGTGACTTCTTTTTCCACAACCTCTTTCAGGGTGTCAATCCAGCTGTAGCCCACGCCATCAGAAAACTGTTCTTTTTGTCGCCACGCAACACTTTTAGGGAGGTAATCTTCAAAAGCCTCGCGTAGAATGTGCTTTTCAATTTTTCCGTTTTTACACATTTTGTCCTCAGGATTCAGTTGCATGGCAACATCCATAAACTCCTTATCCAAAAATGGAACTCGGCCTTCAATTCCCCAGGCTGCCAGTGATTTGTTTGCCCTTAGATTATCGTAAAGGTGTAAAGTTTCTAATTTGCGCACCGTTTCTTTGTGGAATTCTTCAGCATTTGGAGCCTTGTGAAAATATAAATACCCACCAAAAATCTCGTCACTTCCCTCGCCAGACAACACCATTTTAATCCCCATAGACTTAATTACCCTAGCCAGCAGGTACATGGGCGTGGACGCTCTGATTGTGGTAACGTCATATGTTTCCAGATAGTAAACGACATCTTTTATGGCATCAAGACCTTCCTGAATAGTAAAATTGACACCATGATGTACCGTACCTATATGATCGGCTACTTTCTGAGCAGCTTCAAGATCAGGACTTCCTTCTAGGCCTATGGCAAAAGAGTGGAGTTGCGGCCACCAAGCTTCATCATAATCTGCACTTTCTACCCTGCGAGCCGCATATTTTTTTGCGACCGCGCTTACAATGGAACTATCCAATCCACCAGATAATAGAACTCCATATGGAACGTCACTCATCATGTGACGGTGTACGGAGTCCTCCATGGCATTGCGCAACTCATCTATGGAGCTGGAATTATATTTGACATTTTCATAAGATAACCATTCCCTATCATACCATTTTACGAAATCATTCTTCTCGCTATGAAAATAATGGCCAGGAGGGAAGGGAGCTATCTCGTTACACACTCCCTCCAAGGCTTTTAGCTCACTGGCAACATAAAACTGACCTTTTTCATCCATCCCATAATACAAAGGAATAATCCCCTGATGGTCTCTGGCGCACAGAAATGTATTGTTGTTTGAATCGTAAAGCGCAAACCCATACATTCCCAGCAGCTCATCCATAAAATCGATGCCTTTATCTTGGTAAAGAGCAAGAATGACCTCACAATCTGAGTTGGTCTGAAAATCGTAATCTGGATATTGAGAACGGATCGCCTTGTGGTTATAGATCTCTCCATTCACGGCGAGCACAATACTGCCATCTGGACTATATAAAGGTTGCCCACCAGAAGCAGGATCAACGATGGTCAAGCGTTCATGAGCAAGAATCGCATGTTTACTCGTATAGATTCCAGACCAGTCTGGTCCACGGTGACGTACTTTTTTAGATAACTCAAGCACATTATTTCTTTGGTTGGAAATATCTTTTTTCAGGTTAAACACTCCTACAATTCCGCACATAAACTTGAGTCTTAAAATTTTGAAAGTGCAATTTAAAAACTATGGTGGATTAGAATTATTCTGAGCGGATTTACTTCTAAATATTTTGCGATAACGATAGAGTATGGTGTGATGAACTGTTGATTGAAGCTTTTACCGCTTTCGCGAAAGCGTAATCACCACAAATATTGAGTCTACCTATCAATAGATTTGTGTTTCAACTGGAATTGAGGTGATATTTGAGCTTTCCCACCGTAATTTAGCATCCCGTGAAACCCATCCCCAAAAATAAATCAGAGGCTTTAGGAAATGAGTCCATAGGTATGCTCTTGATCAAACAGGCGGCCCCTGCATCTATAGGTATTTTAGTGATGTCACTCAATATACTGGTAGACACCATATTTGTGGGAAACTGGATAGGTCCTGTCGCGATCGCTGCAATCAACGTAGTCTTGCCTGTGTCATTTTTTATCGCCGCGTTGGGAATGGCCATAGGGATAGGTGGATCTAGTATTATCTCTAGGGCTTTGGGTGCCGATAATCGGGAAAAAGCAAAAACGACCTTTGGGAATATGCTGACTTTAACGCTCGTTATTTCCAGTTTTATGGCCATATTAGGATTGATCTACATCAATGATTTGGTTCCCACCTTTGGTGGTAAGGGAGATATCTTTGAGCCCGCAAAAACATATTATCGCATTGTCCTTTACGGAGTTCCCATACTTGCCCTGAGTATGATGGGGAATAATGTAATTAGGGCAGAAGGCGCCCCTACCCACGCCATGATCGCGATGTTGATCCCCTCGATCGCAAACCTGGTGATGGATTATGTTTTAATTTATGAATGGGGTATGGGAATGGAAGGCGCGGCATGGGCCACAACTGGAAGTTATATATTCTGTCTGGCCTATATCGCTTGGTTCTTTCTTTCAGGTCGCAGTGAGCTTTTGTGTCAGGTAAAACATTTCATTCTCAAATGGGTTATTGTTGTGGAAATTGCTGGGCTGGGATTTGTAACGCTTGCCAGACAGGCTACTACGAGCGTTCTATACTTGATCTTAAATAATGTCTTATTTGAATTGGGCGGTGCGAGTAGTGTCGCGGTTTTTGGGATTATAGGCCGCATGATGATGTTTGCTCTTTTTCCCGTTTTAGGAATTACTCAAGGTTTTATGCCCATCGCGGGATATAATTATGGTGCTGAAAAATGGAAGCGTGTACGAGAAGTCATTTATACCTCTATAAAAGTAGCCTGTGGTCTTGGAATTTTGATTTTTTGCGGTTTGTATTTCTTTACTCGTGAAATAGCCGATGTTTTTACGGATGATCTGATAGTTATTGATGAGACATCTACAGCTCTTAAATTGGTTTTCCTTGCTGTACCTGTGATTTCGGTTCAGTTAATAGGCGCCGCTTATTATCAAGCAATAGGGAAAGTAGTGCCAGCATTACTGTTAACGCTACTGAGAATGGGTTTTATACTTATTCCATTGATTCTCATTTTGCCTAAATATTATGGAGAATTAGGAGTATGGATCAGTTTCCCGATTGCAGATATATCCTCAACCATCATTACTGCATGGTTTTTATGGAAGGCAATGGGAAAATTGAACGAGGAGGTTAGTAAACCCCACCAATAGGTCAACCTAATGAGCTCTAAACACAGGAGTAAACTTATATTTTTATCAGCATCATTATTGCTCTTCATTTCAAGTTCGTTTATTTCGACAGTTGCAAATGTTTCATTATCCACAAACAAGACGATAGGATACAAGTCGATGCAAATAGGATTTCCTTTTACTTTTTATGAGCAGTATGTGATGAGTCCGCAGCTCATCCATCACGAGTGGAAACACTTAAATCTTTTTCTCGATGTTGCGATATCCCTTATTGCAGTAATCGCAATCCGATTTCTAATGTCAAGAAAACGCAAATCTTGAACTAGAATCCGCTACGCAAACGGGTTTTTTCCAAATATTTCTTAATTAATCGTTTATTATGCGTGCATAATATAATTTTAACCGAATAACCCAAAACGATGTATAAAAAGAAATTTGACGTTCGCTGGAGTGATTTAGATGCAAACCGACATATGGCCAATAGCGCTTACCAAAATTTTATGAGCCACACCCGTATGGCCTTTTTGATCGAGAATGATTTTGACCAGCGGGAGATGCAGAAATTTGAGACCGGTCCAGTCATTTTTACTGAACAGATTTTTTACTTCAAAGAAATCCATCAAGGGAAGCCTGTTACTGTAACCTGTGAAGTCACGGGAATGAGTGAAGATGGTAGTCTATTCAGTTTTAGGCATCAGTTCTATGACGATCAAGGCCGCAATCTCGCGAGAGGTTTGATGACTGGTGCCTGGATGAATCTACGTGAACGCAAGATTACAGCACTGGATGCAGAGCTCTACGAGCGTATTAAAAATTTCCCGCGATCTGAAGACTTTAAAACTCTTACCAAGATGGATACTCGAGCTCATGGAGAGTTTCCGAGGGATCTGGAGTAACCTCATCCTCTACGAGGGATAGGGAGTTGATTTGAGCGTCGCTCAAATATATATTCATAAACTACATTCAAAACGAAGTTTTGAATAGCTCCCTCTCCTTTGAAAAGGGTTGGGGTGAGGTTAGAGCTAGGGTAAGTTCTGTGAACGTAAACCTCAACTACTTTTACCCTTATTTTTCATTTTGTTTTACTTCAACCTCTTTCTTCTTCAAGCTGGTAATAAACACACCACTAAAAATCAAAAGACCTGCGATGATTTTGGTAGGTGTGAGTGCGTCTTTTCCTAAACCGACAGCGATCATACCAGCCAGTAAAGGTTGCAGATAAATAAAAACCGCAACAACACTGGGCCGCAGGTTTTTGATCGCAATAATGTTGAGCATATAAGTACCAAAGGTGGCAAATACGATCACATAACCTATCGATAATAAGGTTTTTGTAGAGGCGGCTGCAAAATCAAAATCCAATCCCTGCGATATTCCAAAAGGCGTAATAAATAGGATTCCAAAGAAATACAACCATTTCATCAATGTGAATACGTCATATTTTACAGTTAGTTTTTTGGCCAGTAGGATATAAAAGGAGTAGGATAGTGCATTGATAAAAACCAGAAAATTACCCAGCGTGGGATTTGCGGCACTTTCTGTAGCAGAGCTACTTGCCAAAATTAACATGGCTGCTCCAGAAAAACCTACGGCGATTCCAGTTATGCGTAGCGCAGTAAGCTTTTCTTTCAAAAAAATGGCGCTCAATACCAAAACGATAATAGGTGTCGTGACCATTAAAACTGATGCACTTATAGGAGATGTATACTCCAGTCCCTGCATAAAAGTGAGCATGTTAAATCCCACGCCACAAAATGCGGCTAGCGCGATTGCAGGCCATTCTTTAATGGACACTTTTTTGCGAGCCTTTATAAAAAGGGAAATGATCCAGAATAAAGCTCCAGTGACCAATACCCGATACCAAGTAAGCCCAAAAGCTCCTACGTGATCGGGTACCACTTCTTTTGCCGCCGTAAAATTGTAGGCGTAGAAAAGTGCTACGCAAAAGGCGCAAAATATCGCAATGGTTCTTATGTTCATAAAGCAGCTTGGGCGGCAGCGACCACTTTTTTGGAATTACCTATGTAAGCCTTATCATCCTTGATCAAAATTGGTCGTTTGATAAAAGTATAGTGATCCAGCAATAAATCTTTATAATCGGCCTCGCTCAGATCCTGCTCATGCAAATTACGCCCACGATACAGCTGCGCCCTGCGATTGAATAAGGCTTCATAAGATCCTGCCTGCTCTTTTAAAAACTCTATTTGAGCTTCGGTCACGGGCTCGTCCTTGGTGTTTTGTAGTCTAAAATTATCGGGTAACCCCAGCCCACTTTTAATGCGCTGGCACGTATTACAACTTTCTAGATAAATAAATCGATCTTCCATTCTGCAAAACTACGTCGTCTTGGTTTGCCCATGGCACTTTATGTACGGATAATCTTTATGACGATCTCGCTTTCGCGAAAGCGAAACAAATTAACAACACCTAGCAATAACACTATTTTAAGCATAGTTAAAATCAGCCCCAAGATTTAAAGGTGGCTGCATCTTATCTTTGGAACAAAATGAGCGAAATATGAAATTCAATACCAAGTTAATCCATGGTGGTCAGGAAAATATTGACCCAGCGTACAATTCTGTGATGGCTCCTATTTACCAAACGACTACTTATAAACAGAAAGCTCCCGGCGAGCATAAGGGGTTTCAATACAGTCGCAGTGGCAACCCTACACGAGAAGCTTTGGAGAAGTCTCTGGCGAGTATTGAAAATGGAACATACGGAATAGCTTTTGGCTCTGGACTTGCAGCTATAGATGCGGTGTTGAAACTTTTGAAACCGGGAGATGAAGTGATTTCAACAAATGATCTTTATGGTGGAACCTATAGATTATTCACCTCAATTTTTGAGAATTTAGGAATCAAGTTTCATTTTATCGGGATGAGTGATGCTCAAAAAATTGAAGAAGCCATAAATAGTTGTACTAAACTTATTTGGGTAGAAACCCCAACCAATCCCATGATGAACATCATTGATATCGAAGCAATAAGTGATGTTTCTAAGAAACATAAGCTGTTACTTGCCGTAGATAACACATTTGCTACAGCGTTTTTACAACGACCGCTAGAGCTGGGTGCCGATATCGTCATGCATAGCGCTACTAAATATCTGGGAGGTCATAGTGATGTGGTCATGGGTTCGCTCGTAGTCAAAGATAAAGAGCTGGCTGACCGACTTTACTTCATACAAAATGCAAGCGGTGCCGTACCTGGTCCACAGGATTGTTTTTTGGTATTGCGAGGTATTAAAACATTGCATGTAAGAATGCAGCGACACTGTGAAAACGGTCAAACCATCGCTCAAGCCTTGAAAAATAATCCAAAAGTAGGCGAGGTTTATTGGCCAGGGTTTACAGATCATCCCAATCATGAAATAGCAAAAAAGCAAATGGAGGATTTTGGTGGTATGGTTTCTTTTACTACAAAAATCGGTACGGTAGAAAGCGCCAATCTTATTTTGAAAAATCTCAGAATATTTTCCCTAGCCGAATCTCTGGGAGGTGTGGAGTCTCTTGCAGGACATCCCGCAACAATGACTCACGCGAGTATTCCCAAGGAAGAGCGTGAAAAAATAGGCGTCGTGGACTCGCTCATACGATTATCTGTAGGGATTGAGGACGTGTATGACTTGGTAGAGGATCTGGAACAGGCACTGGATCAAGTTAAATAGGTGAATTGAAACTCTAACTGAGCTTATGTTTTGCGGGAAATTTTGTTTTTATGATCAGTTTCAAATTGTTTTTGAATCACGTTTTGCTAATCATTGAAAAGATTAACTAAAATCATTTAGTAAAGTTTGATTATCAGTAAGTTGTAGCATGACGTTTTATTGATTTTTAACTTAAAAATGAATTGATGAGTAAGAGACTTACATACATTTATCACCTAATTTAAAGTCATTATATCATGGCAAACAAACCTAAAAAAGGCCCGGTTAACTTCGGTAAGCCTTCTTCAAAACCTGTAGGCGCTATGCCTAAGTCTAAGAACGGTTCTTCTAAAAAGAAGTAACTCAACAATCATTTGCCTGAAAGGCAGGTGCCAACAAAAAATGAGAAGCCGCTCCTTAAAAAAGAGCGGTTTTTAAGTTTATAGTCACCCCCCTTTTTTAAGTGATTCCTCTTTAATAAGGGTTATTTATCTAACTCCAGATTTAATGAATTGGTTTGAGATTCGATAGGTCCACGCTTTCCCGGTTAATACTGAGCGATACCCAAGTAAAGCGATGCAAAATGAGAATCAACCGAAAAAGAAAACGCATATTTGCGGTAAATTTTATAAAGTTTGGATAACAATAAAGTCATCATAGGCCGTACAGACAAAGCCGATTTTCCAAAGCTGGAAATAGAAAATATAGATATAAAGATAGATACAGGTGCATACACCAGCAGCATTCATTGTAAGGATATAGAAGAGGTTGAAGGTACTTTATGTGCAACTTTTTTAGATGAAGATCATGAACAATACGATGGTAAAAAACTCATATTTGAGGACTATAAAATAACAAGTGTACGCAGTAGTAACGGGAATCAAGAATTACGCTATGAAGTACAGGCAAATATTAGATTGTTTAATAAACTATATAAAATTTCGCTCACTTTGAGTAATAGAGCGGAGATGCGTTTTCCAGTGCTTTTAGGTCGCAAGTTTCTATCTAAAAAATTTGTAGTGGATCCAGAATTGCAAGACGTATCATATTTGCAGTCTCGCCATGACGATTGATATCTTATCACGCAGCACATCTCTCTACAGTACAAAAAGACTCATTGATGAGGCAGTACGATCGGGTCACAAAGCTAGAGCGATAGATGTTCTCCACTGCGATATAAAGTTAGAAAAACAAATACCTAGCGTTTACTATTATGGCGAGCGCCTACAAAAACCTGATGCCATCGTACCACGCATAGGTTCTAGCATTACCTTTTACGGAACTGCCATTGTACGCCAGTTTGAAATGATGAATTGTTTTACCACGGTTTCTTCTACGGCGCTCGTACAGAGCAGGGATAAATTGCAAAGTCTACAAAAGCTCACAAGGTCTGGTGTGGGAATGCCAAAAACATTTTTCACCAACTTTGGAGAACATACTGATGATATTTGCAAACTTGTGGACGGTCCACCCTGCGTGATCAAGGTGCTGGAAGGAACACAGGGAATAGGTGTGAACCTTGCAAATTCTTTGGAGGAGGCAGATGCTATAATCGATGCTCACAATGATCTAAAAACAAGGGTAATCGTTCAAGAGTTTATTAAGGAAGCTGGTGGTGCAGATCTTAGAGCTTTTGTGGTGGGGGACAAAGTCGTGGGAGCTATGAAGCGACAAGCCCAGAAGGGGGAATTCCGCTCCAATCTGCACCGCGGTGGGTCAGCAAAACGTGTGAACCTTGCCCGTGAAGAAGAACAGACCGCAATTGCTGCGGCAAAAGCGCTAGGACTCGGAGTTTGTGGCGTAGATTTATTACAGAGTAAAAGAGGTCCTTTAGTTCTAGAAGTAAATAGTTCTCCAGGTCTCGAAGGAATCGAAGGAGCCACGGGCAATAATATAGCGCGTGAAATCATAAAGTATATAGAAAAGAATGTCTAAACACACGGAACCATTGCAAATTTTGGGCACTGAAATCTTACCGGGATCCAGCCACAAATTGAACTTCAACCTTGCGAAGCTTTACACGGCAACCACGGTTGAGGTGCCTGTGATCATTGAACGCGGTAAGAAAGCGGGTCCCGTAGTTCTACTTTCGGGCGGGATTCATGGCGATGAAATCAATGGAGTAGAAGTCGTGCGACAGATGATCGCTAAGAAATTCAATAAACCATCTGCCGGTACCATTATAGCGATACCTATTCTGAATATTTTTGGTTTTTTGAACAATCAGCGAGAGTTTCCTGATGGTAGGGATTTAAACAGGGTGTTCCCGGGCTCGAAATCTGGAGCGCTAGCAAGTAGGTTTGCCTATCAGATCGTGCATGAGATCTTACCTCATGTAGATATTGTACTTGATTTTCATACTGGAGGAGCACAACGTTTTAACGCACCCCACCTGCGCATCGCAAAGACTGAAACCAAGTCTCTGGAGCTTGCAAAGATCTTTAACGCACCCTTTTTAATGTATTCAAGCAATGTTAAGAAGACCTTTCGCGCCACTTGTGTTGAAATGGAAAAGCCTTACCTTCTTTTTGAGGGTGGAGAATCCCTGCGCAGTGATAAAGAAATCGTCGCCGAAGCTGTAGATGGAACCTTGCGGGTTTTGAGTCACCTCAAAATGTTGAGACCCAGTGTCGTTATTCCAGAAGCTCCTAAGGAAAGTACGATTATCAATCAGAGCAAATGGCTCAGGGCTAAATATTCAGGTTTGTTTCATACCAAGGTGCCATGTGGCAAACGTGTTGAAAAAGATGAGTTTATTGCTACGATCACTGATCCTTATGGATCCATGCGTTATAGGGTCAAGTCGCCTTATTCTGGTTATATTATTAATGTCAATAATGCACCGCTTGTCTATCAAGGCGATGCTGTTTTCCATATTTCAATAAATGAAGAGCAAAAAGGAAATAAGGAGTGAGTGTAAGGCGAGAAGGGGCACGCTTTCGCGAAAGCAAATACAAGAAAAAAGTCTCGACATCGCTAATCAATGTCTCCATTTAGACATCTGGAACAAACAGACTTATCATTTATTTCTAAGTATCGAGCAACAAAAAGAAGTTCAAACTGAATTTTTATTGCAGATCTTACAGGGACGGGATAAGAACGTGGTCGTATCTAGAAGTGATTTCAAAAACTGTACACTTGATCACTACCTCCTCACGGATCAGACAACTTTCATCCTCAATAAATACGGGATTCCCGAGCCATCTGGGCAAGGTGATATTCAGATTCAAGAATCTCAAATCGATGTCGTTTTTATACCACTTCTTGCTGCCGATCGGCAAGGTAATAGAGTAGGGTATGGCAAAGGATTTTACGATCGATTTCTTCAAAAATGCCGTCCGGAAACGCTCAAAATAGGCTTGAGTTTTTTTGAACCTGTGCCAGATCTGATTGAAAAGAATGAGAATGATCAGCCACTGGATTATCTGTTAACTCCTGATAAAATCTTTGAGTTTTAAATCTAGGAACTAGCTAGTTGTTCTCTTTTTTTTGATTTCAACGCAAAATAAGCGATGTATAGATAACATAGCATCGGTAAAACAAAGGCGATAGCAAATCCATAAGTATCTGCCAGTTTTCCAAATGCAACTGGAATAATTGCACCACCTACAATGGCAGTACACATAATTCCAGAGGCTTGTGGCTTGCTATTTCCTAAACCATCCAGCGTTAAGGTGAAGACGGTTGGAAACATGATCGAGTTGCATAAGCCTACCGATAGTATCGTAAACATCGCCAATGCACCAATATTTAAAATACTTATATTGATTAATATTATTGCGGCAATGGTAAATAAGAGCAAGACTTTGAATGGTGCAAAAAATCGCATCAATGCAGAACCTAAAAACCTCCCCACCATCGCAGACGACCAATAAAAAAACACAAAAGCTCCTACAATTCCTTTATTGTCGATAGCACTTAGATCATCACCTACCTGTGAAGTGGCGATGGAGCTCAAAAACGAACTGGATTGGATTATTTCTGCGAGATCCAGGCTGATGAAGTAATTGACTAAATAAGAGCCTATAGCTACCTCTGCACCTACGTAAACAAAAATTCCAAGAGCACCTTTTAAGACTTTGGGATTTTTGAGAATTTGCAGGTAACCTCCTGATGTACTTTTCTGTATGACAGGCAACTTGAGAAAAAGGAAAATCAAACCTAATACGGCTAATACACCTCCAAAAATTAAGAACGGATCCTGAACCGCCATAGCTTCAGAAAGATAATAGTCTTCTTGAGCCTTATCGCTTAGATTATCAATTTCTGATGAGGTCAGGATTTTGTCGCTTAAAAGGTAAGCGGCTCCAAAAGCTGGAGCAATAGCGGCTCCCAGTGAATTAAAAGCTTGCGATAGATTGAGTCTGCTACTGGCACCGTCTTCACTTCCCAAAACAGCGACATAGGGATTGGCAGCCACTTGTAATATAGTGATTCCTGCAGCAAGAGTGAAATATCCAATCAAGAATATTGGGAAAGAGCGAACGGATGAAGCTGGATAAAAAAGAAAGCAACCAGCAGCCATTGTGAGCAAACCGATGAAAATCCCATTCTTGTAGCCTATTCTTGAAAGCAGGGATCCAGCCGGAATAGAAAAAACAAAGTATGCCGCAAAAAAGGCCGACTGTACCATTCCAGCCTGAAAGTAGCTCAGTTCAAAAACATCTTTCAGTCTCGGCACGAGGCTATCTACCAGTACTGTGATAAAACCCCAAAGAAAAAATAAGGTAGTAATGATGATAAATGGTACGGTGTAGTTTTTCTTTTGTATCATCAATCTTTAATATAAGAAGGGCTGTTTATTCTTTCATTTTTTTCATTTTGATACCGCATCATCGCAAATCCAGGGTGAATGCAGAAACTGCCAGTTCGACCCATTTTATCCATGGCGATATAAGCTATTTGAAAATCTTCGTAACCTCCTTTTTCTACAATTCGCATGAGGGCCTCTTCACAAGCCTCTTGAGGACTTCGACCCTGGCGCATCAATTCAACAATTAAAAAACTCCCTACAGATTTCATGATCTTTTCGCCCATTCCCGTTGCAGCGGCACCGCCTACTTTGTTATCGATGAACAAGCCAGAACCTATTATGGGAGAATCTCCCACCCGGCCGTGCATTTTATAGGCAAGCCCAGATGTGGTACAAGCACCAGCAATATCGCCGTTCTGATCCATACACAACATTCCAATGGTGTCGTGATTCTCGATATTGATGGCAGGTTTATAATCACTTGTTTTGAGCCATTCCCGATACTTTGCTTCTGTGTTTTCATTGAGTAATTGCTCCTTTTTAAAACCGTTTTTTTCTGCGAGTTGCTCAGCACCTCTACCTGCAAGCATTACGTGAGGTGTTTTCTCCATGACGATTTTTGCCAATGCAGCGACTTTAGTATAACCCTCAACATAAACTACTGATCCAGCATCTCCATTATGATCCATAACACAGGCGTCTAGCGTAACATGACCTTCTCGATCTGGTGTGCCACCTTTACCTACGGTAGTGTTTTTAATGTTTTCTTCTTCCACTTGAACGCCAGTAATTGCCGCGTCCAGTGCATCCATGCCAGATTTTAACGCTCTACCTGCAGCAGCGTTTGCCTTGGTAAAACCCCAAGTGCAAATGGAAATAGGTTTAATTTTATTCATTGTTTTTTTGCTTTTGGTGGTGGCACAACTTAATAAATGCGACCCTAAGGTTAGTGAGACTCCGCCTGCGGCACTTAATTTTATAAAGTCTGATCTGTTCATTTTCTTACTTTACAATAATTTCATCTATAAACGTCCAGGCTGTTCCATCGTGCTCGTAGCCGAGATGCCATTCGGGTAGTTTCCCAGCCGTAGAGGCTTTGAACTTTACCTTACTCACGTTTTGTGTAGTTTCAAAATCAATGGAAATGGGAAGAATTGCTCTCACCTCTTCCTTTCCTGTTTCGGGAAGATCTACTTTTTTTGAAGTAAGTACTTTTCCATTCCTATCCAGTAATTGCACCTCTACATCCAGCGGGTAAAATATCCAGCTGCGCTGATCTTTTAGAAAAGTAGTCGATACAAAAGAAACTTTTTTTGCAGAACCTAAGTCTATCGTCACATCCAGATCCTGATTTTGACTTCCTTGCCAGGTGCCGCTTCTGTAATCCAATGTTCCTCGCATGCCATCAATAAGCGCTTGATCACCTCCTGCACTGTATTGTTGCGCGTATTCATGACCTAATTCAATAGATAAGCGATCGTCGTATTTGTAAAAATTCGTGCTGATCTCAGTACTCTTTTTGCCGTCACGTTCAGCATAAGTTGTGAGTGCAATTGCCTTATCTACTTTAAAGGGCTGCTCGTATTTCTTAAAGCCTCCTTTGTATCCCAATCGGTAAAATATGGTCGCATTTGGGTCAAGATTTTTCAGCTCCACCTGCGTGTTATTGGCAAATGCGATGTCACCGCTTGCAATAAGCGGTGGGCTTACAATCAGATGGTCCTCGATTGCTGTGCTGGGCCAGTTTTCCTTTTCAGTAGCCCAGTTGGTAGGTGATTCACTCATCTTGAAAGTGAGCGTGCCTCCCTGCATGATTATGGAATGCTCTACGTAACTTTTTGATAATGTTTGTGGTTGTGCCGCTTTCGCGAAAGCGTACTCAATACCGGCAACATAAACACCTTCTCCTTCTTTAATAATGCTGAGAGTATTACCATTTTCAAGATGAATCTGCGCCTCATCAAACAATGGCGTACCGATGATGTACTGGTTGGAAGCTGGAGTTACGGGATAAAAGCCCATCGCACTCAAAACGTACCAGGCGCTCATCTGGCCGCAATCCTCATTGCCTGAAATGCCATCAGGAGTGTTTTGGTACATGATGTTCATGATCTCGTGAACGCGCTCTTGAGTTTTATGGGGTTTGCCAATGAAATTATAGAGATAGGCCATGTGGTGGGAGGGCTCGTTGCCGTGCGCGTACTGACCTATGAGTCCAGTGATGTCTGCCTGATGCCTGCCAGAAGTCTGTTGCGGTGCGGTAAAAAGTTGATCTAGATGTTTCTCATAGACTTCGTTACCACCCATCAGTTTAATATGGCCGCTTATGTCTTGAGGAGCGTACAGGCTGTACTGCCAGGCATTTGCCTCGGTGTAATTAAAGTTGACTTCGGCGGGATCAAATGGGCTGAACCAGGTGTTGCGCATACGACCTTGGAAAAATTGACTCTGCGGGTTGTAGAGATTTTTAAAATTCTGCCCTCGCTGGATGTAGGTTTTATAATCGTCAGGTCTATTCAATTCTTTGGCCATTTGAGCAATAGTCCAGTCATCATAGGCATACTCTAAAGTTTTTGAAACACTTTCTGATTCCAGCTCTACTGGAATAAAGCCTAGCTCTTTATAGCTTTCCAGTCCTAAGTGATCTTGGACTGAACTGTGTTTCATGGCTGCAAAGGCTTTTTTAACGTCCTAGTCGCGTATTCCCTTAAGATAAGCATCTGCAATGACGGGAACGGCGTGATAGCCTATCATGCAACTAGTATAGTTGGCACTTAAATCCCAAATAGGAAGAATGCCACCCTCGTCATATTTTGCATTAAATGTATTGATGAAGTCATTAGTTCTTTTCTGATCGATGATGGTGTACAATGGATGTGCAGCTCTGTAAGTATCCCAAAGTGAAAACACGGTATAGTAATCAAAACCGTTTGCCTCGTGAACCTTGAGGTCCATTCCTCTATACCTGCCATCTACATCACTATAAATATTAGGAGCGAGCATGGTGTGGTATAGAGATGTGTAAAAAATCTTTTTGTTTTCTACATTGCAATCTGTGATCTCGATCTTTTTTAATTCTTTTGTCCATTGCGCTTGAGTTTCTTCTAGAACCTGTTCAAAGGTATTATCACCAATTTCCGTTTTGAGGTTAGTTTTTGCGCCTTCTTGATCTACAGCGCTGATCCCGATTTTAATGGTGATTTTCTCATTGTTTGGGTTGTTAAAACGCAAAGGATAAACGGCTTTCTCTAGATCAAGTTCGTCAAGATTGATGACTGGGTGCGAAGTTTCAAAATAATAATACAGCATTTGCCGGGATGCCCAAGCTTTTGAAAATCGCTTTCCGGAAAACTGTGTATTAGATAATGGTTTGAACTCATGATCGAGTAATTCGTCTCGGTGATTGAGATCTAAGATTATATATTGCGAGCTAGAATTTGGAAAAGTGTACTCGTGTATTCCCGCCCTTTTGGAAACGGTCAATCTAACGTTTATGTCAGTATCCAGTAGTTCAACTTCATAAAATCCTGGACTTGCCTTTTCACTATCGTGAGAAAAGGCCGAGCGGTAGCCAGCCTCACCATCTGCGCCATTGTTTGCGTACGGTTTGTCTGTAGGCATGAAGAGAATATCACCATAATCACTGACTCCCGTACCGCTGAGGTGCGTATGTGAAAAACCATAAAGTAAAGAATCTGAATAATGGTAACCGCTGCAACCGTCCCAGCCATCAAGTCTTGTGTCTGGGCTCAATTGCATCATTCCAAAAGGAGCAGAGGCTCCCGGATAGGTATGACCGTGACCGCCGGTACCTATAAATGGATTGACTAAATCGAGTGAGGTAAGTTCTTTCTCATTTTGAAGGCTAGCATCTTGACAACCGTAAATGACCGTGGTGAAAATTAAAAGAAAAAGAAAGCTTTTTGGTTTTAAAATCATGATCCCAAGATACACAAGTTCAAGATTTCAATACCGGAAAAATTAAGAGATTGATTGTCCAAGCCTTTGTTTGCTGTCAGGGTGCGACATCTCAAAAGGCAAACTTGAAAAAATTCTGTTATCAGTTCCTGTAACTAAGCCTTTTTTGAATCAGGAAAAGCTTTCTTGCTGAACAAGATCAGTAAAATGACACCTATGGTAATCGAGCTGTCCGCGACGTTGAAAATAGCGTTGAAAAAAGAAAAGCTTTCACCGCCTACTACAGGAACCCAGTTGGGCCAAACACCATCAAAAAGCGGGAAGTAAAGCATGTCCACCACTTCACCATAAAACCAGGGAGCGTAACCACCGCCTTCTGGCATAAACTCTGCCACACCGTGCACACTGCTAGAGAACAGCTGACCGTAAAAAATGGAATCGATAATGTTACCCAGAGCACCTGCAAAAATTAATGCGATACAAATGGTTAATATTTTATGTGCATTATCTCGCACGCTGGTCCATAGCCAATAACCTATTCCACAAATAGCAAAAATCCTAAAAATAGTCAGTATGATTTTGCCATAATCGCCAGGTATTTCAAAGCCCCAAGCAGCGCCCGCGTTTTCATAAAATAGCAGCTGGAATTTTCCCCAGTCCACGATAGGATTTCTACTACCAGATAGTGGGTAATTAAGTTTTATATAAATTTTACTTGCCTGATCAATGATAAGTACCGCAATGATGATCAGTATGGCTTTTGATAATTTCATTTAGTAATTGTGAAAGGGCAAAAATAAGACTTATAAACTGTTTCAAATCACAGTTACCTTGCCATGAATGGTTTCAATTCTAGCCAAATATTTAAACTTTCCAATGAAGATTTGAGTGGTTTTCTTATGGTTTTTGGAGTTGCAGGTAACTTTATGATTGCGATTGGTAAAAAATACATCGCCATAAATACTCACATATTGTAAATCTGACTTGAGACCTGTGATCTTGCAGCTACCAGACAGTTGGTTAATAAAGACATTATTAAAACTTCCGCTTAAATCTATTTGTGCCTCCTGCGTAGAAACGATGAGTTTTTTATTTTCAGGTAATTGTAGTAACAGCCGTGAGTCAATCACTTTGTGCGCGCTCAATTTGCCCTGAGGAAAGTCAAAATTAGGTGGTTTAAGTCCCTTGATTACTAATGTATCAGCAACCGTATAGGCGATAATTTTAGTTGCTTCTTTGTATTCCCCATTTTCTATTTCCAGTAGGTGAACCTGACCGTCCTCGCTGTTTTGAACTTCTAGCTCGATGTAGTTTTCAAAAATAACATCTACCGTTTCAAAATCTGTATCGTAAAGACTGGTGCGTGTAGAATTAGGGGAGTTGTTTTGGGAGTACGCTTTCGCGACTTGCGCTGAGCATGGTCGAAGTGAAGCGAGAAAAAATACGATCCCTAAAATAAATAACCTCTTCCCAGAAATCGTAGAACAATTCCAGAAGAGGTTATTTTTATTCCTAGATCGAGTGAAGTCCACTCTTTATTGCATGTTCTTTGCCTCAATGCTCAAAGTGGCATGAGGGACGAGTTCTAGACGCTCCTTCTTGATGAGTTTTCCGGTAACACGGCATACGCCATAAGATTTATTTTCTATTCTGATCAACGCGTTTTTCAGGTCCCGTATAAATTTTTCCTGACGTATGGCCAGTTGCGCATTGCGCTCCTTGCTCATAACCGCGCTTCCCTCGTCAAATGCCTTAAATTGAGGCGCCGTGTCTTCGGTTCCATTGTTGGAATCATTCATGTAAGCACTTTTGATCAATTCAAGTTGCTCCTCTGCCTCAGTGATTTTTCTCTCGACAATCTGCTTGAAATGGGCGAGATCAGTATCGTTGTATCTTAATTTTTCTGCTGTACTCATGGTTAAAGTTTTTTAATCGCAATAGCGGTATCTATGTCGTCAAATTCAATTTCCGTACCGTTATCGACTTGATTGGTAATGGTTAATTTATCAGCGAGAGTTTCATCCTTGATGTATTGCTGGTTGGCCAGAATTGCATCGTCCATATCATCATGCGATTGAATATGAATTTCAATACGATCAGTTACCTCAAGGCCAGAATCTTTTCTTATGTTTTGAATACGATTTACAAGCTCTCTTGAAATCCCTTCCTTTTTTAATTCTGGTGATATGGTAACATCAAGTGCTACTGTTATTCCAGACTGATTTGCAACCAGCCATCCTTCTATATCAGAGGACGTAATCTCAACGTCTTCGAGGGTCAAGTTAATTGCTTTGCCATTAATTTCAACTGTTTTCTCGCCAGTTTTTTCTAACAAAACGATGTCCTCTTGTTGAAAACTTCTGATCATGTTTGCCACATGCTTCATGTCTTTGCCAAAACGTGGTCCCAAAGCTTTGAAGTTAGGCTTGATCTCTTTTACTAGAATTCCACTCGCATCATCTATAAGCTCAATTTCTTTGACGTTTACCTCGCTCTTCACAAGATCGGCTATGGCTTCTATTTGAGTTTTTTCTTTGGGATCCAGTACGGGAATCATCACGCGTTGTAAAGGTTGTCGCACTTTGATGCTCTCTTTTTTACGCAGTGACAAGGTCAGGCTAGAGATAAGCTGTGCCTTGTGCATTTTTTCCTCCAGTTCTGCATCAATCATGGATTGATTTGCTGTGGGAAACATGGATAAGTGTACACTTTCACTTGCATCACTCTCACAAACCTTGGTAAGATCTTGATACAATTGATCCATGAAAAATGGCGCGATGGGTGCTCCTAACTGTGCAACCGTCTTTAAGCAAGTGTATAAAGTTTGATAGGCAGCAATTTTATCTTGCTCATAACTGCCTTTCCAGAAACGTCTTCTACACAGGCGCACGTACCAGTTACTCAGGTTTTCAGTAACAAATGTAGTTATCGCTCGGGCTGCTTTAGTAGGTTCATAATCCTCATAAAACGACGTCGTCTCTTGTATCAAAGTATTCAGTTCTGAAAGAATCCAGCGATCTATTTCTGGACGTTCTTTGAGTGGGATCTCGCTTTCGCGAAAGCTAAAACCATCAACATTTGCGTACAATGCAAAAAAGCTATACGTATTATACAAAGTACCGAAGAACTTGCGCTGCACCTCAACAATCCCATCACTGTCAAATCTTAGGTTGTCCCAAGGGTTGGCATTGGAAACCATGTACCAGCGAGTCGCATCAGCACCAAACTTTCCTAAAGTCTCAAATGGATCAACGGCGTTACCCAATCTTTTGGACATTTTCTGCCCGTTTTTATCGAGAACCAGACCGTTAGAAACCACATTTTTATAAGCGATATCATCACTTATCATCGTAGCAATGGCGTGCAATGTGTAGAACCAGCCACGGGTTTGATCAACGCCCTCGGCGATAAAATCAGCTTTTCTGAGTCCGTTTTCTACGGCATCCTTATTTTCAAAAGGGTAGTGCCACTGCGAGTACGGCATGGAACCCGAGTCAAACCACACATCGATGAGATCTGCCTCGCGTGTGAGTTTCTGGCCACTATCAGAAACCAAATAAATGGCATCCACCACATTTTTGTGCAAGTCTACAAGGTCGTAATTGGACTCGCTCATGTCGCCTGGAGTAAAACCTTCAAAAGGATTGTTTTCCATGAATCCAGCAGCGATGGATTTCTCAATTTCTTGAACGAGCTCCTCAATACTGCCTATCATTTTTTCTTCGGTGCCCGTCTCGTTACGCCAAATGGGTAGTGGGATTCCCCAGTATCTGGATCGAGATAGATTCCAGTCGTTTGCATTTGCAAGCCAATTTCCAAAACGTCCCTCACCCGTTGAAGCAGGTTTCCAGTTGATAGTTTTGTTCAGCTCATGCATGCGATCCTTAAATACAGTCGCCTTGATGAACCAACTGTCAAGTGGATAGTATAAAATAGGTTTGTCAGTCCTCCAGCAATGCGGGTAACTGTGAACATATTTTTCAACCTTGAACGCTCTATTATGCTCTTTTAATGAGATCGCAATGTCTACATCTACAGAACGTTCAGGAGCTTCTTCTGGGTTGAAATATTCGTTTTTTACATATTTCCCACCTACTTCTGGCAGTTCATCCCTAAACTTTCCTTGCAGATTTACAAGAGGTACGGGATTGTCGTTCTCATCCAGAACGAGCATGGGCGGTATCGGTGGGTTTGCTTGTTTAGAAACCATTGCATCATCAGCACCAAAAGTAGGAGCCGTGTGAACGATACCAGTACCGTCTTCTGTCGTTACAAAATCACCAGCGATTACGCGGTAGGCGTCCTCCGCATTTTGGTAAGGTTGCGCGTAATCGAGAAGTTGATCGTATTTGACGTTGATTAAGTCACTTCCTTTGCATTTAGCTAAAACTGAATAAGGAATTTTTTTGTTTCCTATTTTATATTGTGATTTCGCTTTCATTTCGGCCTCGCTCAATGACCGCGATTTGTTATTTAGTTCAAGGTCGCTGAGCGGAATCGCAGAGACGTACTTTTTTCCAAACTGATTCTGGACCAATTTCTCAGCAAGAATAATCTGAATAGGCTCGCCCGTGTATTGATTAAACGTTTCAACAAGTACATAATCAATCTTGTTTCCTACTGTAAGCGCGGTATTAGACGGCAACGTCCAAGGCGTGGTCGTCCATGCCAAAAAGAACACCTCGCCACTGGTTTCAAACGGCAATTGCGATGGATCGCTTACCTTAAATTGTGCGGTTACGGTTGTATCGGTGACGTCCTGATAGGTTCCTGGCTGGTTAAGTTCGTGCGAACTCAGTCCCGTACCCGCAGCAGGTGAAAATGGCTGAATCGTATAGCCTTTGTAGAGCAGATCTTTACTGTAGATCTGTTTTAAAAGCCACCAGACTGACTCCATATATTTGGGTTTGAAGGTCACATATGGATTATCCATATCTACCCAGTATCCCATGTCATCTGTAAGCTTGCTCCAGATGTCAGTGTACTTGAGAACAGCATCTTTACATGCCTGATTGTAATCTTCTACACTAATTTTTTTACCGATATCCTCTTTGGTGATTCCCAGCGCTTTTTCCACGCCCAGTTCAACGGGTAGACCGTGCGTATCCCAACCGGCTTTGCGATTCACTTGAAAGCCTTGTTGGGTTTTAAAACGACAAAAAAGATCTTTGATCGTTCTGCCCATCACGTGGTGAATACCTGGTAAACCATTGGCTGATGGTGGGCCTTCAAAGAATATAAAAGGGTCTTTTCCTTCACGAGTCGTCATGGACTTGGAGAAAATATCATTCTTCTTCCAAAACTCTTTAATGCGACCGTCCACTTCTGGGAGGTTCAAACCTTTGTATTCCTTGAATTTAGTACTCATTCCACCGATCATTTAAGGCGGCAAAAGTAAGAAATTTGAAAGGGTTTGCGAAAAGCTTTTATCAACCCCAAAGCATAGATGTTAATTTAAGTAAAATCACCTTTTTTAAATTTTGTGTTGAGGGAATTTTTTTGATGGCGGAAACCCTTTCCTTAGCCGTAATGTGAGAGCTTTCTTCTCTGAGATACATTAAACCCTTCTATAAAAGAGAAAATTTTAGATTTTTAATCAATGCTGATTAACTCCGCACCATTCAAGGCTGGGGAACCCAATTGTTGAAAAATTGCTTCAAGCTGGTGAGCGGAGTTTTCTAAAGAATCTATAACTTAGATTAATTAGATTTCGAGACTATTATTTAACAAAAAAAACAATTTACTATTAAAGAGCAGAGTGATTTTTGAATCCTTTCTCCTCAAGATACTTCACATATTCTCTTGTGTTCACGGTTGCTTTTAAGTCGTGTAGCAAATTATACAGTCCAAAAAACGTACGGTTGATATACAAAAAATGTTTGCTACCGCGATTGCCATTCATTTTACGCAATTCTTTGTCGTTACTATATTTCTCACTAAGAGAACTTATTTCGTCCCAAAAGGTGGAGTCACCAAAATCGAAGGTTTTGCTTTGGAATGGTTTTGTAAATAGGCTTAACATCTCATGAAACAACTTTGAGAAATAAACGACCTCATTTTCTGTATCATCATGGCGTAAAATTTCCAATTCGTACAATTTTGACTTGAAGATCTCAGGATCATTGATACTTGATGGGACTGCGAGTTCAAAATACGGCTGATAAAATTCGTCCACGATTTCCTTTATACAGCCAAAATCGATAGCTATCAACTCCCTGTCTTCAGAGATCAAGAAGTTCCCAGGGTGTGGATCAGCGTGGACGGCCTTAAGACCATGCATTTGAAACATATAAAAATCCCAAAGCGTCTGTCCCAACTTGTCGCCTGTTTCTTGGGTGAAGTCAGTCTTTGCAAATTCACTCAAGTGCTGACCGTTCATCCAGTCCATCGTAATGATGCGGCTGCTGGACAATTCTGGATAATATTTTGGAAATTTAAGATTGGGAATGTGTGAACAAGCTTCAGTGATGCTTTGGCTTTGTTGAACTTCTAATTCGTAATCAGTTTCTTCCAGTAATTTATCTTCTACCTCAGCAAAGTACCGCTTACTGTCCTCACCCTTAAGGTTGAACATTTTCATTGCCATAGGTTTAACCATGGCAAGATCACTGCCTATAGAATCTGCAACACCGGGATATTGTATTTTGACAGCAAGCTCGTTTCCGTCTTTGGAAGCTTTGTGTACTTGACCTACACTGGCAGCGTTAATGGAGTCTTTTGAGAAAGTATCGTAGATTTCTTCTGGATAGGCACCTTGATATTTTTTGAACGTCTTGCGCACTAGTGGTGCAGAAAGCGGCGGCACACTGAATTGGGCAAGGCTGAACTTTTCTACATAGGCACCTGGGAGCAAACTTTTGTCCATAGATAACATTTGCGCCACTTTAAGCGCACTTCCCTTTAAACTTTTGAGCCCATCATAGATATCCGTGGCGTTATCCTCATCGAGTGAAGACCTGTCCATCTCAGGATTGATCGCTTTCTTTGAATAATATTTGAGGTAGTTGGCACCTATTTTTGCACCCGTTTTGACCAGTTCTGTCGTGCGACCTATTTTACTGGTGGGAATTTTATCTAGTGTTTTCATCGATCTATTATAAATCCAGAATTCTGAATCGTGAGTGGGGTGGTGGTGGTGTTTCCGCTTTCGCGAAAGCGGAATCAAGCAAGGTAACCTTTAAATTAAAATGCTCTAAGAGTGAATATTAGGCCTTGCGTTCTTGCCACAGAAACTTTCCAAAATCAAAGACCGAATCCAGCGGTGTATTGTCAAAAACGTCAAAAATCGTATTTACTGATTTTTCAATAGCCATGTCTGTCTTTTCAAAGCCTGCGCTGTCGTCATCCATCCAAAACCTTAATAAAAAAAGCATTTGAACCCATGCACCTTCGCTATAAATAGATTCAGAGCGTTCTAAAAGAATATTGGATTTAGTCTCATTGCGACGTGCTATGAGGTCTTTGGCAAAATCTTTTACGTGTCTGCGTAAACCTTTGAGCTGATCCATCTTATCCATCATGTTTTGATGGTTGTGGAGCGTGTAAAGAACGTAACTACGATTTAGGGTAAGTAACTCAAAGAATGTGTAAAAAAAAGTCAGCATTTTCTCTCGATTAGAGAAATGTGCATAATCTTCATTTTTATGAGCCACATCCATTGTCATGGTAAAGAAAGTGTTCCATATTTCCTTGCGCAATCCCTCAAAGCTGCCAAAGAATTTATAGAAATCCTGTTCACTCATATCGTTATCATTGGCAAATTTATAAACCGACTTAGGTGTTTTTTCATGCTCAAGAACGTAATCCATGTAAGCCGTAAGCACGTCTTGCTGAGTGAATTCTTTTTTCTTTGCTGGTTTTTTAGTAGTGGTTTTTTTCTTAACGGTGGCCATTTGAATATGCTTTATGTAAAAATACGACGTGTTCAATGTTTAAGCTAAAAAGATTAAACAAAAATCTGTTAAGACTTAGTCTATAATTTGGACTAATACCTACAAAATTTATGATCAAATTTCCAAAGTATTCAGGATGTTATCAAAGATTTGTCTAACTATCTATAAAGTATATGTGCCTATGTCTGGGAATGATTTATCAACACTTATAAGAGAATTCTGCTGTATTACCTGCTTAAGCTTAAGACGTTTAAGTAAATCGAGCTCTTTTTCTGAAAGCCTTCGTAGGCGCTAAGCGTTTGTAGATCCTAAATGCGAAACCGCATTTGCAAATAAAAAGCAAAGCGCTAGCTCACCTATTTTTCAGTTTTATCATATTGATGTTTATTCTCATTATATGCACGAAATGAAAAAAGCCGCATCTATCGATACGGCTTTCTGCTTGTCTTGGGCGCGAAGGGATTGCAGATCCCATTACGTCCAAAGTTGCAAATACAACAGGCTGTCTTTGGAAGCCAGGTGCTTAAAAAAAACAAAACCCATTCAAGTAAACTTGATGGGTTTCTTATGTTTTCAATCACAAACCTGTTGCGAGTGTCGTGGGCGCGAAGGGATTCGAACCCCTGACCCCTTGGGTGTAAACCAAGTGCTCTGAACCAACTGAGCTACGCGCCCGAATTTTTTTCACAGGTTTCGGAGTCCTGTTGCTCTGAACCATCCCGATAACTATTGGGAGAGCTACACGCCCTTTAGAAACATTGTTTCGTTAAGCGGATGCAAATATACACTTGTTTCAAAAACTGACAAGGGCATTGAAAAAAAATGTTCAAATTATTTCTGCTACTACAAATGTGCTTCCAGTCACCAAAATCAAATCCTCTGATGAAGTTTCTTCTCTCGCTGATTGATAGGCGAGGGGTATGCTGTTGAATTTCTTGAACAATAGGTTATGCTTTTCCAACTGAGACGCCAGCTCATCAACTGTAAGGCCACGAGGTATATCTGGTGTGGATATAAAATATATTGCTTCTTTTGGGAAAAGTTTGAGAATCTTGTCGAGCTTTTTATCATTCACAACTCCCAGAACAATATAGAGTTTTTGATATTTTTCCTCTTTGATTTGGTTAAATACCGTGGTAAGGCCTGCTGGATTGTGTGCCGTGTCGCAAATAATTTTTGGTTGATGGTTCACAATTTCATACCTGCCCCTAAGGTTGGTATTCTTGACAACATTCTTGAAACCTTTCACCAAGTGATTTTCTTGAACCACAAACTCCGTCTGCTTGTGAAGGATTTTTAGAATTTCGGCAGCGAGTTGTACGTTTTGCGTTTGATACGATCCCAATAAGTCAGTAGCATACGTTTTCTTTTGTGGATTAATAAAACTTATAGGGGCATTTTTTAAAATGGCGCTTTCGCGAAAGCGAGACCTTAAATGACTTCTTTTCTCACCTACCACCACGGGTACATTATCTTTTATAATCCCTGCTTTTTCTCCCGCTATTTTGAGCAGGGTATTTCCCAATAGAGCGGTGTGGTCTTTATCTATATTTGTGATACCGCAAACAAGCGGTGTAATGATGTTTGTAGAGTCCAATCTACCGCCCAGCCCTGTTTCAATCACGGCAATATCTACCTTTTCATCTTTAAAATATTGAAAAGCCATGCCCACGGTCATTTCAAAGAACGACAACCTGTTCTTATCCAAAAATTCTCGATGAGACTTTACAAAATCAATGACAAAGCCCTTCTCGCAGGGTTTGCCATTTACCTTGATACGTTCTCTAAAATCTTTAAGGTGAGGTGATGTGTAAAGTCCCACTTTGTACCCTGCATCTTGCAAAACGCTGGCGATCATATGGCAGGTGGAGCCTTTGCCATTAGTTCCAGCAACGTGAATCGTCGGGAAATCTTTATGCGGATTTCCCAAGTAATTATCTAATTGAATGGTATTGTCAAGATTAGCTTTATAGGCACTTTTTCCCTGTCTCTGATACATGGGAAGTTGCAAAAAAAGCCATGAAAGTGTTTGCTGGTAGTTCACAATTACTTATTGGCCTACCTTGAATACGACTTCTATAAAACCTATCTGAATTTCATTTGCTTGTGGTGCAGCGGTAAATTTGTAGGTTCTGGCACTTTGTTGAGCGGCTTTTAATAAACAAGGTTCTGATGTGTTTGATCCTTGCTTGCCTGGAGTCGCTTTTATGACTTGTCCTTGACGGTTCACTTCTATTTCTACCACCACGGTTCCTCTTTCAAAACAATCGGGCTGCACTCCTTTTCCTGCTACTTTTCCACGGCCACTCAGTCCATAACCTTTGCCACCATCACCATTCCCAGGCTTTCCGTAATATGTATTTGCGTATGGATTACCATTGACGTCTCCTTTATTTCCAGGTCCATCTCCTGGGCCTTCTCCATCGTTCACATCACCTTCAGCTTCTGCGCCTTCTACGTTACTCAAAGCGTCAAGTACATCTGTAGACGGTTTGGGTTCTGGTTTAGGTTCTGGTTGCGTTTCTACTGGTTTTTCAGCGGGTTTTGTAACTGGTTCTGTAACTGTAGGGTCAGACTCAATCGCTGGTGCTTCTGTAACATCTTGGGTCTGTACATTATCTACGGGAGCAGGATCTGTAGGTTCTACCGGTTTTGGGTTAGATGGTGGTGTAACTTTAGTAGGATTGGGTTGAAAATTATTGCCGCTTCCCACATCTGTATTCCCAAAGTTAACGGCAATACCACTTTCCTCTGGCGGCTCCATGATATTTAAAACAGACACAAAACGGAATAAAGCAATGAGCGCAAGTATTAAAGCCACGCTGATAATTGCAGATTTTTTCTGTTCCTTAGTCTGTAGATATGCCATGATCAATTAGGTTTTGTAGCGAGTACGCATGCGATATTGTTTCTATTGGCAATATCCATGACGAGTACAGATTTTCCTACTTCGCTCGTGGTGTCTGCTCTTAAGATTATAGAGGGTTTTTCCCTACCCTCTAGCAATCCTACGATGGTAGATTCCATCGCCTCGGGTTCTACTTTGTCTGCATTTACAAAGTAATCACCTTCTTTGGAAATACTAACCGTAACCTTTCCCTGAGTTTTCGTCTTACCGCTGCTGCTAGGTAACAAAAGATCCAAGGCTTGCGGTGTGATGGAAGGTGAGGTCAACAGGAAGAATACCAATAATAAAAATACAATATCAGTCATAGACGACATTGAGAACTCGGGACTTACCTTATTTCTACCTCTTAAATTCATAATTAAGCGGGTTCATTTAAAAGATCCAAAAAGTCCACTGCGTTTGCTTCCATCTGGTGTACCACTTTATCTGTCTTAACAACAAGATGATTGTAACCTATATAAGCAATAATACCTACTATAAGACCTGCCACCGTGGTAATCATTGCGGTGTAGATACCACCTGCCAGACTTCCCATATCTGCAGATCCACCTGCATCAGCGAGTTGCTTAAAGGCGAGAACCATACCTATAACTGTTCCAAGAAACCCGATCATGGGAGCAGCACCAGCTATGGTTGCCAGCATACTCACATTTTTCTCTAATTTATATACCTCAAGTTTACCCGCGTTTTCAATCGCCTGATTGATGTCTTCAAGAGGGGATCCAATGCGGCTTATACCTTTTTCAGTAAGGCGTGCAACTGGAGAATCTTCTTTTGCACAAAGCATCTTTGCTGCGTCTATGCGTCCATTTGCCACATTATCCTTTATTTGAAGCATAAAGTTATCGTCAATTTTTGAGCTGTTATTGATTTTCATCAATCGTTCAAAATAGATGTATAAAGCAAAGAATAGCAATAATATAAGCACGACTATAATGACCGTACCAGCGGTGCCTCCCGCGGTAATGAAACTCAAAAGAGATTCAGATTTCTCGTTAACGATGGGTTCATCGATAATTTGTTCGGCAGTTTCCTGAATGAATAGACTCATGAATACAGTGGTTCTGGTTTGTTAACGCTTTATGGTTTTAAAAGATTGTATGGTGTTTGTAAGAATTTCGCTTTCGCGAAAGCGAGAACCCCTCAAAACCAACTACAAGTATAATCATTTCTATAAGAAATAAACCACACAACCCAACCCAACTAATGTAAGAACAATCGTGTAGGGAAGTGCCATTTTTACCATCCTGCCGTAGGAAAGGTTGATCACAGGCGCCAGGGCAGATGTCAATAGGAATAAAAACGCGGCCTGACCATTAGGTGTCGCCACACTAGGTAAATTTGTTCCCGTATTTATCGCCACTGCAAGGTGTTCATACTGCTCTCTATTTATTACTCCATTTTCATAGGCAAGGCTTACTTCATTGATATAAACTGTTGCGACAAAAACGTTGTCAGAGATCATACTTAAAAAGCCATTTGCCAGATAAAATATTGCTGGCTGGCTGCTCGGATCTTGATGTAGTGCCCAATCGATTATTGGAGCAAATAAATGCTGGTCGTGGATCATGGCAACGATCACAAAAAACACTACCAACAATCCCGTAAACGGTAGCGCCTCCTCAAAGGCCTTACCGAGGCTGTGCTCATCTGTAATTCCCATAAATGCGGTTTGTACAACGATAAGTCCCAGTCCTATAAAACCTACCGGAGCTATGTGGAGAGCGAGTCCAGTGATCAACAAGATTGCAGATATTGCTTGAACGAGGAGTGCGTATTTCTCTTTGTCAGTGCGCTCGGCATCGCGTTTTTCCATCCATCCCTCAATAATTTGTCGCACTACAGGTGGTAATTTTTGACCAAATCCAAAGGTTTTAGTTGTTTCAAGCAATATAGTAGTCAGGATACCTGCGATAAGAACGGGAATGGTAACTATAGACATCACTTGGAAAAATTCAAGAAATTCCCATTCTAGTTTAGCACCAATCAATAGATTTTGAGGTTCTCCCACAATCGTACAAACTCCACCTAAGGCAGTTCCTACCACTCCATGCATCACCAAACTACGCAAGAACGATCGGAAATTTTCCAAAGTTTCACCACTTAACTGTTCTCTATCCAAGGTGTTATCACCGTCCAGATCCAGATCGCTGGAGTGAATTTTATGATAGACGTTATAGAAACCTAATCCCACACTTATCAAAACCGCAGTAACAGTAAGCGCATCTAGAAATGCTGATAACACAGCACTGATGATCACAAAAACCAGGGATAAAATCAGTTTGGATTTAATTTTTGTAAAGAGCTTTACAAATATATACATGAGCAGCGGCTTCATAAAGTAAATACCTGCTACCATAAAAACCAAAAGCAAAATCACTTCCAGGTTGTTACTGACTTCTGCATAAACCCCATGATCTGCTCCTGGATGACCAGGCGTAGTGAGTCCCAATGCTAAAACCTGTATCGCCAGCAAACCTCCCGATTGCAAGGGGTAGCATTTTAAGGCCATGGCAAGGCAAAAGATAAATTCGCCTATGAATATCCACCCAAGAATGGTTCCATCCAAACCTCCAAAGAAGGCTATGGTGTTGAAAATCAAAAAACCGATCATGGTCCATTTGAACCAGTGCGGGCTATTTCCTAAAAAATACTTGAACATTATACGAGTTGTTTTAATGCGATTTCAAAAGCTGTAGAGCTAATGTGTTGTTTTGAACTATTGTTATTAAAGGTATTTTGGATGGCGTTTCTGATGGTCATGCTGGTATCGTTAAAAATAGCCTCGTCAGTCATTTGTACGCGACGTTCCATAAAATAGGCAAATACTCTCGCCATACCACAATTTGAAATAAAGTCTGGAATAAGACTCACTCTGGAGTCCGTATTTTCCATTATGGAACCGAAGAAAATTTCTTTATCAGCAAAGGGAACGTTTGCGCCACAGGAAATGACCTCTAGACCAGAGTTGATCAAAGTGTCAATTTGATCTTGACTGATCAACCTGGACGCTGCGCACGGCGCAAAAATTTCTGTTTCAAGTGACCAGATTTTTTCATTCACCTCATCAAAAGGAATCATTTTATCTGACTTTAAGGTATTTCCATTTTTGTTTAGAAATAAATCTCTGATCTCGTCGTGAGAAAACCCATCTTCATTGATCAATCCGCCTGCGCGGTCTATAATTCCCACAACTTTTGCTCCCAGCTGGGAAAGGTAAAAGGCTGCTGCGCTTCCTACATTTCCAAATCCCTGGACCACCGCTCTTTTTCCTTTGATGTCACCACCATAAATATTGTAGTAATGGTGTACTGCTTCGGCGACTCCGTAACCAGTAATCATATCGGCAACGGTGTATTTTCTTGAGACATCTGGTGAGAAATTAGGGTTTTCAATTACCTTGATGACTCCATGTCTCAACTGTCCTATACGATTGATTTTATCGGCTTCTGTAGGTGCAAAGTGACCATTAAAAACTCCTTCCTGAGGATGCCATACGCCACTATTTTCCGTTATAGGTATAACCTCATGGATCTCATCTACGTTGAGGTCTCCACCTGTCCCATAATAACTTTTAAGTAGAGGGGATACGGCTTTGTACCAGCGTTCTAAAACTCCTTTTTTACGAGGATCTTGAGGGTCAAAATTGATCCCGGACTTTGCTCCGCCTATTGCTGGACCTGAAACGGTAAATTTAATCTCCATGGTTTTTGCCAGGGAAAGCACCTCGTTTTTGTCCAGACCGCTTCTCATGCGGGTACCACCGCCAGCGGCTCCACCTCTCAGGCTATTGATAACTGTCCAGCCCTCTGCTTCGGTTTCTGGGTCATTCCAGTGAAAAACAATTTCGGGCAGTGCATTTTCATAGCGTTTGAGAAGTTCTTTCATAGTGGATTGTGGGTATGGGCAAATATAAAGAGACCGTTTATCATTTCTTTTGGATTTACAATTTCTTAAGGAGTGAAGATTTTTCCACTAGAGTGATCGTGACTTGCTCCAGTCACACTGGATAGGCAATTTACCTCGTTGCGCAGTCTTAGAACCCCTAAAAAGGCAAAAATCAAAGCTTCTTTGAACTCTATCAATTGAGCGTTTGGTATATCTGGATTGATTTGTGAATTTTTTTCAACGCGTTCCATAAGAAACTCATTAAAGCTTCCGCCGCCTGTGCAGAGCACTTTAGAGCCTTTGGGAATAATTGAGGAGATTTGTTGGGCAGCATGTTCAGTATACGTAGCTAGTGCGTTACTGGGGTTTTCGATTTTTTTCAATAATGGAAAGACTTGCTTATTTACCCATTCTATTCCCAAAGATTTGGGAGCATCCAGAGTGTAGTATTCCAGAGCGTTCAACTTTTCTAATACGGTGTGGTTGAAGGTTCCCGCTTTCGCGAAAGCGCCACCAGCATCATACTCCATCCCCAATTTTTGAGCATAGTGGTTGAGCACCACGTTTACCGCACAAATATCAAATGCCACCCGATGCCCATTTTGTTCATAGCTCACATTTGCAAAACCTCCAAGGTTGAGGCAATAATCATATTCAGCAAACAACAATTGATCGCCTATAGGAACCAGTGGAGCGCCCTGACCGCCCAAAGAAAGATCAGCCAGTCTAAAATCACAAATTACTCGATGGCCAGTAAGTCTTGCCAATGCCGGTAAATTTCCTATCTGAAAGGTATAACCCTCCTCAGGCCTGTGGTGAACGGTATGTCCATGTGAACATATCGCCAGCAAATCGTGAATAGCATTCTTTTTTATAAAGTCATTAATAAGTAAACTTAGATACTGCGTGTATTCTATATTGAAAAGAGACAAATCTTCAGATCCCATTGTAATGGCTCGTTTAAGCTTGTCGAGAATATTTTTGGGGTACGGCAAAGAAAGAGTCTCATGAATCTGAAAGCTCCAGTTTTCTTTACGAACTAAAGATACACGAGCTATATCAACACCATCTAGCGATGTGCCAGACATGACTCCTAGAACGTTATAGTACTGATGATTCATGTAGAAAAAGGTATGGTTTGAGGTGTAAAAAGCCGTAGTTTTGCCGAACTGAAAAATAACAATTTTAATTTATATACAAGATGGATTTTGGCCTTACAGAAGAGCATTTAATGATCAGGGATGCAGCACGTGATTTTGCAAAAAATGAATTGCTGCCTGGCGTTATAGAACGCGATACCCAACAGAGGTTTCCTACTGAGGAAGTTAAAAAAATGGGAGAGCTGGGCTTTTTGGGAATGATGGCAGACCCTAAATACGGCGGTGGTGGCATGGATACCGTTTCCTATGTGCTTGTAATGGAAGAGTTGTCTAAAGTAGATGCAAGTGCATCAGTCATTGTTTCAGTGAACAATTCACTAGTTTGCTGGGGGCTTGACACGTACGGAAACGAGAAGCAGAAAGAAAAATACCTTACCAAACTTACAACGGGCGAATCCATTGGTGCATTTTGTCTTTCTGAGCCAGAGGCGGGTAGCGATGCCACATCTCAGAAAACCACGGCAATAGATAAAGGTGACCATTATGTGCTTAACGGAACCAAAAATTGGATTACTAACGGAAATAGCGCAGACTATTATCTTGTAATCGCCCAAACAGATCGGGAGAAAAAGCACAAAGGAATCAATGCCTTTATCGTAGAGAAAGGATGGGATGGTTTTGAGGTAGGAGTGAAAGAAGATAAATTGGGTATACGCGGTAGTGATACGCACTCTCTTATTTTTAATGACGTTAAAGTTCCAAAGGAGAATAGAATTGGAGAAGACGGTTTTGGATTTAAGTTTGCGATGAAGACCTTGTCAGGAGGTCGTATAGGAATAGCGGCACAAGCACTAGGAATCGCAAGTGGGGCTTATGAACTTGCTCGGGATTATTCTAAGGTACGCAAGGCTTTTGGGACAGAGATCTGCAACCACCAAGCGATTGCTTTCAAACTGGCTGACATGCATACCAATATCGCAGCTGCTCGCCATTTAGTAATGAAGAGCGCTTGGGATAAGGACAATGGGAATAATTATGACATGAGTGGAGCGATGGCAAAACTCTACGCTTCAAAAGTTGCCATGGACACGACGGTTGAAGCCGTTCAAGTGCATGGTGGTAATGGTTATGTAAAGGAATATCACGTAGAACGATTGATGCGTGACGCTAAAATCACTCAGATTTATGAAGGAACTAGTGAGATTCAGAAAATTGTAATTTCAAGAGGACTGTTGAAATAAGAGTTCTGAAATAAATAAAAAAGGGAAGCGCCAGCTTCCCTTTTTTATTGCGATAGAGTCAACTTTTGAATTACAGAAAACTCAATAAGGAAGTTTTTCTACTCTATGCTGTCTATAGGTTATCTTCAAGCGACTTAAATGGCTGTTTTATAATTAAGTAGAACATATGGTTTGAAATTACCGTAATTAATCGATAACTATTCTGTTAACAGCTACTTGAAAATGTAAATAATCCTATTTTTGTGATTATGAAGAAAATAGTTGTTACCGGAGGACTAGGTTATATAGGTTCACACGTCACTGTTGAATTACAAGAGCAGGGCTATGAAGTAGTAGTCATTGATAATCTATCCAACTCGTCGGTTGAGGTTTTGGAAAATATCAAACGGATTACCGGTAAGTTGCCGTTGTTTGAACAAATCGACGTTCGAGTTAAAGATAAAGTAAGCGATTTTTTTCAAAAACATGATGACATCGCTGGTATCATCCATTTTGCAGCATTTAAGGCCGTTGGTGAAAGTGTTGAAAATCCACTTTCATACTATGAAAACAATATCAACTCGCTGGTTTATATATTACAAAATATTCAAGACAAAGATGTCAGCTTCATCTTTAGTTCATCGTGTACAGTGTATGGTCAGGCAGACGAATTGCCTATTACGGAGTCTGCACCCACAAAACCAGCAGAATCACCTTATGGAAATACCAAGCAAATAGGCGAGGAAATTATTCAAGATGTCTGTAAAGTTAGTCCAGACCTTAAGGCAATAGCTCTTAGATACTTTAATCCAATAGGTGCGCATAAAAGTGCAGAAATTGGTGAGTTGCCGTTAGGCGTTCCTCAAAATCTAGTTCCCTTTATTACTCAAACGGTAGCTGGACTGCGTGATGAGCTCTCCGTTTTTGGTGATGATTACCCGACAAGAGATGGAACAGCAATAAGAGATTACATTCATGTGGTAGATCTTGCCAAAGCACATGTTGCCGCTCTTAAGAGGTTATTGGATGATAAAGTAGAGTCAAACTACGAGGTCTTCAACGTAGGAACGGGAACAGGCTCTACCGTTTTAGAGGTAGTTCAAGCTTTCGAAAAATCTACTGGTAAAAAAATCAACTATAAAATAGTTCCTAGACGATCAGGCGATGTGATTGCTGCCTATGCACAAACCGATAAAGTAAATGACACGCTAGGATGGAAAACGCAATTCTCACTTGAGGATTCTTTGTCCAGTGCTTGGGAATGGGAGAAAAAGGTTCGAGGAATTTAAGTTATAGAAAACCAGCGACCTGATCGTTTACCCAAACCAAGAATTCTTCATCATTTTTATCAAAAGCTTTAGGCGTGTTGCTATCTATATCGATTTGCCCTATGTTTTTGCCATTCTTGAATAGAGGGATGACAATCTCGCTTTTTACATGCATACTGCAAGCGATATAATTGTCTTGAGCATTTACATCATCTACGATAAAATTTTTGTTGGAAACCGCAACTTGACCACAAATACCCTTGCCAAAAGGAATAACCGTATGATCTGTAGGTTCTCCAGCCTGTGCTTTTAAATGCAAGGTTGGCTCTGTTTCATGAGCCATATAAAAACCTACCCAGTCATACCTGTCTAGGTTTAATTGTAGAAGGTCACATATAGCCTGCATCTTATGACCACTTTCCAAATCTGGTTGTTGGGAGATTTCTGTTACCTTAGGTTTGAGATCTTCTAACTTCATAAGTTTTGTTTGAAGGTGCAAAACTAAATTACAACGCGATTTAAATAACTAACTTTGTCTTAAATAGTAAAGTATTGAATTCCCTAAAGTCTTATACGCCAGTTTTCAAATTTGTAGGTGTTTTTGCGGGTATCTATGTGATTCTATCACTGCTGTATTACGGGTACAAGAGCCAGGACTGGACGGGTTTGAACTATCCCGATCCAGCTACTTCCCAAGTGAGCTACCAAACTAAGGAATTACTTCAATTGCTTGGTTATGACGCAAGCATCTACAATAGCCCGGGTTTGCCGTCGGTTCATCTGTATATCGACGGGCAGGTGGTTTTTCGGGTAATTGAGGGCTGCAATGCAATCAGTGTCATGATTTTATTTTTGGCGTTTGTTCTCGCTTTCGCGAAAACGTGGAAAAAAACACTCTTCTTTTCCCTATTTGGGATTTTAGTCATTTATTTGATAAACTTGTTCAGGCTAGTCATGCTCGCAGTGATATTTGTAGATTACCCTGACTATGCTCATAGCGCGCACGATCTGGTGTTCCCAGCAATCATTTATGGAGTTACGGTTTTATTGTGGATTTTTTGGATCAAGAAACCTAAGGCAGTATGACCATAACTCGAGTCATTTCATTTATAGCAATCCTTTTCCTTATCTCAGGATTGGTTATGGTACGAGCGTTTGAAGAGGCATTATTTCAAGACCCATTACACGATTATTTTTTGGGAAATTTCCAACTTTATAAAGTTCCGCAATTAAGCTATATCGAGCAATTTGCGCGTACCAGTTTTAGATTTCTGATCAATACGGTTTTATCCTTGTGGATACTTTGGTTCTTATATAAAAAGGAATCATTTCTCAATGCGGCACTTTATGTTTATCTATTTGCTTTCATTATATTGACTCCAATATTTCTGGCCTTATTATCTGTGGAAGGAGAACTGGCCAAAATGGCTCTTTTTTATACCCGACGGTTTCTGATTCACCCTATTTTGCTATTTGTGCTCGTCGCTGGATTTTATTTTTTGAAGAATAAACCATCTGTCAGGCTCTAATCTGCGAGAAATTCTTCTACGGGATTACCATGAGTATCATAGTACTTCTTGACTTTAGTGACGTCTTTATCTAAAATATACGTGTAGCTGGATTCATCAAGATCACTTACAGGGTGTGTGTCACTCAAGAAGGCAAATAGATTTGGGAAAATCGAGATGCTAGAATTAATTGCACCAGCATATGGTTCAAATTTCTGCGGAGCCTTGTACATAAATAGACTATTAAACGAGCTGCACTTCAAATCATCCCGATCATCAAGAATACCATCATGAAGCTGACCTGTATAATCCATACCGACAAATCCACCGTGGTCTGCTGCAATGATTACAATTGCTAGTGGGTCGGACTCTGTAATAAAATCAGTCATGATTTTAATCTGATCATTCATTGATTCGAGTCTATCCAGATAAGCCATGCGTTCTTCGATCTTTCCTGTAGTGGATCGTTTTAAAGTAGATATATGACCGGGTTTTAAAACTTGAATAAAGTAAAATTGAGGATCGGCGGTATCTAGGTTTTTTTTCAATCTTTTTTTAAAAGCATCCAGGTAATCAATGTCAGTCCTAAAAAATGGAAAATAAGGAATGCTAATTTCATCTAGATTGCTGTAGTCGTAAACGCTACCTGCAAAACTCGTATAGAAATAGGTAGTCTCGCTAATAAAATTAGTTTGATACCCATTATTAATAAATGTGTCAAGCACTGGATTTTTACCGATGATGATATCACGCGCTTTGTAAAGCTCACCTTTCATCTTGCCTGCATTGAAATAATGGTGTTGACCGGTAAACATGGACGCATTAGAGGTTAACGTGGAGGTGTAGTTACTTCTAAAGTTTTTGTTGAACTTAAAACCATCCATCTTCATGATCTTGGTAAAGTCTGAATTATCAAAATTATAAGTAGCATCTTGTAGAGCTGCGCCCCCAGCGTAGCCATCGGGTTGAATGACGTATATATTTGGTTTCTTTTGAAATCGGATATTGTTAAAAATCTCATCATCAACCCAATCTTCTTGGCTTGCTATGTTTGTGATATAAAAAAAAGTAAATTGGACGGTTACGAGACAAGTCATCAGTCCTAAAAGAATGACCAGGATTTTATAATATTTGCTAAGGAAAAATGAGGCTCCTAAAATGAGAGCACTTAAAAGAAGAAGTGCTTTCCATCTCCATCCCATAAATACGATTAGTGAAACTACACTCGCAGTAAAAATCAAAAAAAAGCTGAAGTAGAGTTTTGAAAGATGTTTGCTTGCGTATCGTTTGACTAAATGATGAATAATGATCATCCCTAACGAAGGCAGTACGATAAACCAAAAAGATAATCCTATGAGCTGTTCCCAAGAATGAACTAGGTTGAAGTTTTTTTGATATAAATAAGTCAATGCATAGATCCCAGGCAGGGCACTTACCGTCCACCAGAAATGCCTATCGCTTTTTACGTATCTAAGTAATCGATCTTTCACTTTCTTTTCATCAAGAATAACGTCCTTTCGGTTCCCTCGATCTTTACGGATTTGAGCACGGTGTAGTAGTTTTTGTACGCTTTCGCGAAAGCGTCAACCCCATAAAAATCAAATAAGTGACGTGCATCTCTCTTGCTGTCTAATATGAATTGAACCCAACTATCATTGCGATGAGGAAACTCTATAATTAAATAAGGACTCAAACTAGCGAAAAAGGCTGCGCTCATCTCAAAAGGAACATTACCCGTGAGCGATATATGGTGAATAAGTGCTAAAGCCATGCTCATATCTGGACTCCATTTTTTCAAGCGATCCTGAAATGAGGATCGTTCTTCATTGTTAAAGCCTATGGCAGGTGCAGGTTGCATGAGATCAGTGACCAATGAGATCACTTTGCCATTTTTGAGAAACTTTTTGTAGCTATGATCCACAGCGCTCTGGTCTATATCACAAACCACGAGGTCTTCCACTTGATCTAGAATTACCGCACCAAATGTGCCATCATTACCTCCCAGATCAACGACTCTTTTAGCTTTCAAATCGCTTACCCAGCTTTGAATCAGTTCTTTCTTGGCTTTAAAAGAATCTTCTTTATAATTGATCTCAGAATAATAGGTGCTCCACTCCGTGTTTTCCTTAATTTCCATCTTAGAGATGTGACTTTCCAAAACTTTGAGAATATTGAGCTGCTCTTTTTTACTCAATTTGATTGCAGCAATTGAATCTGTTCCTTTTGACTTAGGAAGATTTTCTTCAGTTTTGGACAGTAAATTGATATGGGAGTGAACGATATGATTGAACCTATCCTTCATGGATAGATGGTTCTTTACCTCGTTTAGGTCGCAGCCATTGATTTGCAGCTGCAAAGTTTTTAAATGTCTGGAGCCAAACTTCTGCGCCATAAATAAGGGAGCAAAAAAATGCTCGCTAAATTGTTTAAGCGCCCTCCATGGGGTGTCATCTTTATAACGCTCTATACTAAGGGTATCAATAAAAATCGCTTTGCCATTATGAAAGGTAACATTAAAAGCACTGGCGTCTTTAAGTGAGAATCCATGCTCTAATAAGAACATTTGAATACGCAAAGTGAGTTGTGCGGCATGTTTATATTGAGTAAAGCTCCACTCATAAGGATAGCTTATAAATGGAACGAGCTCTGGTTGAAGAACCACGCTTTGATCGTCTGAGTGAACTTCTGAATGTGAAATCAGCCAGTTTTTTTCAAAAAGTTTTTGATAGATACCCGATTCTGTAATCTCCTTGTACTCTTTGAAATATACAGGATTGATCTGCCGGTATAATATTTCTTTTTCAGAATATATAAACCCAGCTGGATCCCTATAAGACGACGGGTGCCTATTCATCGGTCATCTTTAGCTTCTTCCTCATAAGCATCATCAAAGCTGTCTTTATCCTCGGCATTCATGCCCAACCAGCCCTTGATAGTTGCTATGACTGTTTTGTAAAAAAGTACGAAACCTGCGAATGCGGCGATTGCAGCTTGTGCGATCATGGCACCTAATCCTGGATCAAAATATAAAAGCATAATTCAAACTTACAAATTTTTATAATGTAGCGATCGTAAATTCTTGGAATAAAAAAAGGCTGCCTTTATGGGACAGCCTCTTTTAATTTATATTTTGGATTTTATTACTTACCTGTAGGGTTTGTGATCAACTCAATGCGCTCTACCATATCCTGTAAATGAATTCTGGACAAACGATCAGAGGTTCTGCTCGCCGCTCGTCTCGCGTCTCGTTGAAGAGTGTTTAGCTCGGCTCTAACAATGGGTCGAATGTCACTCTGAGATACATTGATTCCAGAACCAAATCTGCGCATGCGGCTATCTTGTTCATTACTCATGATGTAGGCAAGACGATCTACATAGGCTCTTTGAAGGTTTCTTCTATAACGATCGATTTCACGACCGCGTGGAAGTTCTTGAAACAAACCTTCTCTCAACTCTGTCATCATATCGAGCAGGCCGTAGGCATTTTCATCGTTGATCTCTTCATTTTCCATTAAACGAGCCATACGACCAAAATCTAATAGATTATTCAAAGTACGTACCTGAATACCTCGAATGCGCTCTACACTACCGTCGCTTTCAACCTTATTGAAAATCTCGTGATCTATTAACCACTCTGGTGTTTCAAATAATTGGGTATGTAAAAACTCCATAGCACGTTCTTGTTTGTCCTGTGGGGCGTGTTCATAAACTGCACCATCCTGACCGTAGGCTTTATAGGTTTCCTTTACACCACCTATATTTCCAGTTACGTGTCCCATGTAGCGGTTAAACTGACTTACTACCTGACCGTACATATTTTCAAGCTCATCAAAATTCTCGCCTTCTTCTCCTGTCCACTCGTTGAGTTTGGGAACGATACGCTTTAAGTTTTTGATACCATATTCACTAGCTTTCATGGAATCATCTCCTAGATCTTCTGTCTGGCTAGTGTAATCAATCACACCAAATTGTTGACGTCCAAAACGAAACTTGGGATCATCGGCTTTTTCCAAGATCCATTCATCCAGAACTTCTTTTTCTTCTTTAGCGTCCATTCCTAAAATAGGTTTGTAACCCCACATGATTGAATATTTGTCATACGGTCCTATGTTAGGCATTAAAGCAACATCGCCATCTTCGGGTTGTGCTACATAATTGAATCGAGCATAATCCATTATGGAAGGTGCCGTACCATACTTCTTAGTGAATTCTGGATCGCGCAAGCTTTCTACCGAGTACGCTACAGAGCTTCCCATATTATGGGGTAGTCCTAATGTATGTCCTACTTCATGAGCACTCACAAAACGGATCAATCTACCCATGACTTCGTCATCAAATTTATTCATACGGGCATCTGGATTGATAGCGGCAGTTTGAATAAAGAACCAGTTGTGCAATAAGGTCATTACATTATGATACCAGTTGATATCTGATTCCAGAATCTCACCGGTGCGAGGATCGCTCACGTGCGGACCGTTTGCATTGGGAATGGGAGAGGCTAAATAACGTACAACGGAATAGCGCACATCTTCTGGGCTCCACTCTGGATTTTCTTCTTTAGTAGGGGCGTCTTTTGCTATAATGGCATTCTTAAAACCTGCTTCTTCAAAAGCTACTTGCCAGTCTTCAATACCTTGCTTTATATATTTTCTCCATTGAACTGGTGTGGCTGGGTCAATGTAATAAACGATCTGCTTTTTGGGCTCTACAAGCTCTCCTCGTTTAAAGGCTGCTTTATCCTCATCCTTTACTTCCAGCCTCCAGCGATCCAGATAGCGCACAGTTTTCGTTTTTTGCTCATCCAGCCCATAATCTTGCTGTCCTCTTGCAAACCAACCTACGCGCTGATCATAATATCTACGTTGCATGGGATCATCTGGTAAAAGGATCATGGAATTACTCATCTCAACAGAAATAGATTGAACACTGCTGTTAGAAGGTGGATTACTTGAGAAATAAGTCTTTACGTGACGGGACTCGATATTACGAGGATACGATCTTAAGGTATCGATATAAGATCTAGAATCATCTAATCTGGATACTTTATATCTACTTCTAGCACTTTGAGGGAAACCTATAGCCTTCACATCTTTTTGGAAAAAGTCAGTAACGTCTATAACGACATTGTTATTGACACTGTCTTTTTTTACCGCCTTGATTGGGAAGGAGTATAAGATCGGTTCAAAATTTGAATTTTCAACGGCAATACTAACTGGAAGAGAGTCGGCAGCAACAATTTGATGAGAAACCACTCTTAGAAGTACATCATCGTTTTTGCGTTGCCATCTCAAGGTTTGAGTGTTTTGTTTACCACCGCCAAAGCCAAGGCCACTAGCTGTTTTTGCGATTCTTGTTACCATGAGCATCTCACGCTCCATCAGGCTGTCAGGGATCTCATAGAAATATTTGTCATCTACCATGTGGACGGTAAAGAGGCCTTCGTCGCTTTTGGCCTCCTTTGTGATTACCTTAGTATAAGGTTTAATATCACCTTTTTTGCTAGAGCTTTTTTTTGCAGAGGCGGTTTTTGAAGGGGCTTTCTTCTTTCCTTGAAAAACCGAACATCCTGTAGTTAGCGATGCAGCTAGTGTCAGCATCATGAGCATTTTTATTGTACGCATTAATTGAATTTTTGATATCGCATAAAGGTATTAAGACATTATTGATACACTCTTAAGTAATCGTTAAACGCGTTTATAAAGCAATATGGTTTTCTCGCTTTCGCGAAAGCGATAACAGTACAAACCACTTATTATTTAAAGATTATTCGCACTTACGTATTTTATTTCTACTTTTAATAATTCTATGCGACCATACAACAACCTTTTTTTTATTCTGTTTTCCGTTTTAACTTTAAATGCTCAAACCACCGATTTATCCATTGCCGTGGAGGCGAGGGATCTTTCTGGGAATTTGATTTCACAGGCGCATTTTTACGAGCGTTACCAGTATCTCATAACTATAAGCAATACAGGTGCAGGGGTTGCAGATGCCACTTTTGAATTTGATATAAGTTCTGTAGAGAGTGTAGAAGGTGCTGTTGCCCAGAATCTTTTGGGTGGTGCGGCGGCGCCAACGAATATCAATATCGCTGCCAGTTCACTTACGGGTGATTTGCCTAATATGCCTAATTCCTCAAGTCTTGAAATCGTTGTAAATGTAAGAGCCGATGAAGACTTTTTAGGAGGCACAACAGTCACCACAAATGTTCAACCACCATCGGGAACTACTGATGTTAATCCGGCAACTAACCGCTCCGTCATAAGTATAATCATTACGGAACGACCCATCGACTTTCAGATTTCTCAAACCCAGATTACTCCTGTGGCAAATGGAGCGCTGACAAGTTGGGGAGATCTCGTCACCTATGAGATGACGATTTTGAACAACTCGCAGATTACCTATCCGCTTGAAGATTTCACTTTGTCCTTTCAGAATGTCAATCGGGCTGGGACTGCTCGTGTTACCTTAGAAAATCTGTCCTGCGCCAGCAGTAGCGGTATTAACTGCCCCACCCTCAATGGAAACATACCCTTGATAGATCAAAATATTACCAATCAATTTATTTATTATAGACATAATGAAGAAATCGTCTTTCCAGCCGGAGCGTCCTTTACTCTCACTGCAACCTTTAGAGTGGAAGAGGGTGAATGTAATAATTCATCTATGCCAGAGCCCCTTTTTGTGGGAAGTGGTCTACGGATTGAATCCTATGTAAATAATACGGGTTTCAACACTTTTTCAGTTATTCAAACTGAGGCATTAACAAATGATGTGTGTCCGTGTACGGATCTTACTACACAATTAAATAGAATAAGTCCTACTGGATCGGCTTTGTCGAGTTGGAATGACATAGTGACTTATGAGTCTGTATTGTCAAATGATGGATCGTCAGATATTATGGGCGGTGGTGCCTTTAATAACATCAGTACTCAGGATACGGATTTTAATATAATTTCAGTGACATGTATCAGCACTACAGGAGCGCTGGATTGCTCAGATTTTAATATAAATATCAACCCGAGTACCAGATGGGTCACTAATGTTTTTTCTATACCTGCAAACTCTAGCGCTACGTTCCGTACAACATTACGGTTTGTTCCAGCAGAATGCTCAATAGATGGCGTTGCACCTTTTTGTAGAGTTCGATCTTCAATATTTGAAAGAGATGGAGATTTAGAGGACTGTGATGAATCGAATAATTCAAGTGGTAATTCCTTAACTGGATTGCCATTAGAGCCGTGTGATGAAGATGATGACCCAGATAATGGAAACTCAGGAGACCTAATAGGCATAAGCGAGGTGCAAACGACTCCATCTCCAGGAGCAGGTCCATATCCTTATGGAGAAATAAGGTATGAGATCATCATGTCTAATGTGGATACCTTGCCACACAGGATCAAGTTCAAGGATATTCAAGCGTCAGGCAGAATAGGGATATTAAGATCTATTGCTTGTATAGCTACAACTGGAGGAGCAACATGCCCAACTTCATTTAATGCGAACATAGATGTACCTAACGGTACCGGAGATACATTTTGGGAAATTCTGGAAACAGATAATTTTATCATGCCGCCAGAGAGCTCAATCACTTATGAGAAAACAATAGACTGGACGCCAGAATGTAGGACGACCATTGTAAATGTATTGGACGATTTGGAAATGTCTGCCATTGATGATGCCTTAGAAATTCTTGAAACCGTTACAGCTGGTGTTTCTACTCCAATGGTGCCATGTGTGGATCTTGTTGTGCAAACCTATCCTTCAGTAACCTCTGCTGCTGTTAATGAGTCGCTGGAGTGGGTCGTGGATATCACAAATTCAAATGTAAGTGTAGATGCCAGTAATATCTCATTCAATAGCTTATTACACCCAGATTTTGCCATTACGGGCACGCCTACCTGTGCCTTATCCACTGGTATTGCAACCTGTATTTCTAGTTTCACTGTAATTGATAATCAAATAACTGGCACCATACCGTTTATGGAATCTGGAGCTACGCTGCAAGTGAGAATACCAGTTACTGCACCTGATTATGGTGGTAGTTTTGAAAATAGGGCAGAGGCGCAACCAGATTTTTCTGAACAGGGCGAGACTACACCAAGTTCAAATATATCCATAACTAGTTTGTTTGTTCTTACTTCTCAGACTAGCAAGAGTTTTGATCCTTCCATTATTACGAGAGGAGAGACTTCCATCCTGTCCTTTACCATTACAAATTCTGATGGACAGTCCGCTCAGAATAATATCTCATTTACTGATAATCTGCCCGCGTCATTGACTCTGGTATCAGAGGCTTTTTGGATTGCCCAAAATGGTGCTACCGCAAACTTTATCGATACGATTGGCAGCTCCCTGATAGGTGTGGAGAACCTCTCGTTTCCAGCAGGAACTTCAGAAATTAGTTTTGGAGTGGAGGTGACCAGTATTGAGTCAGGAGTTTATGTAAACGACTTTCAAAACTTCAGTAATCTTTTTAATATAGATGTATCCACTACATTTGCCAGTATTGAAATTTTGCCCATACATGATCTCTCTGTTATTAAAACAGTAGATAATGCGCAGCCTGATATTAACGATCTGCCTACTTTTTCCATAATTGTCGAAAATCTGGGAGATATTACCGCGACAGACGTAATTGTAAATGAAAACCTACCTAGTGGCTACACCTATGTATCGCATAACCTTACCGCGGGTACCTTTGATACTGCGACTGGTATTTGGGCTGTTGGCGAGATGCTTTCAGGAAGCAGTGAGACCCTGGAGCTAACTGTAACTCTTAATATACCTGGAGATTTTAATAATGTAGTAACCGTTTCCAGTAGCAATGCACAAGAGGAACTGCGATTGGATAATAATATGGCAGAAGCGTTCACTTTACCCGACTGCATTAAGGTGCCCGAAGGTTTTACACCCAATGGAGATTCTACTAACGATACCTTTGAGATTCAATGTATTGATTCTTATCCAGGTAATGAGCTAAAGATTTTTAACCGCTACGGTAATCTCGTTCACAAAGCTTCTGACTACCAAAATGATTGGGACGGTAGGGCGACTGAGGGACTCCTGCATCAAAATGGAGAACTTTTACCAGTAGGAACTTATTACTGGTATCTAGATCTTCATGATGGTAGCCAGATCGAGGTGGGGTGGCTTTATCTTAACTATTGAGATGAGTTAGGGCAATATGGTAATTCCGCTTTCGCGAAAGCGAGAACATTCAGAAATCAGTCCTCAATAAGCGTTGCAATCCTTGGAAGAATTATCGAAATTCAGAATTTAAACGATGTGAGGTAAATAAGTAAAACGTTTTCAGTTAGTGTGCCCACTATTTCTGCCTGTTCATAATCGTTAAGTATATGTGAAAAAAAAAGATACTGAGCTATGTTTCTTTGAGTTAAGTCTTGATCCTTACTTTCGCGCCAATAGAAAAATAATATTATGAGTCAAGTACAAGCAAATGACACCGTTAAAGTTCATTACACAGGTAAACTCAAAAATGATGGGAGGGTTTTTGATTCCTCTAAAGATCGTGAACCGTTAGAAGCAAAACTAGGTCAGGGGCAACTGATTCCAGGTTTTGAAAAGGGGCTGATCGACATGAAGGTCAACGAGACCAAAACCATCGAAATACCAATGAATGAGGCCTACGGCGATGTGAAAAAGGAGCTTTTTCAAAAAGTAGAAAAAGAACATCTACCAGCCGAGATCAAACCAGAAGTAGGAATGGGGCTTATGGCTTCCAATCCAGACGGATCTGAGAGACAGCTTAGAGTCGCAGACGTAAAAGATGATTTCATCATTGTAGATGCTAACCACCCTCTAGCTGGTCAGGATCTTGTATTTGATCTAGAGGTAGTGGAGATTAAATAAAAACTATCTCATATTACTATAAAGGCCCTTAGGTTATTGCTTTAAGGGCTTTTTTGTACATCAGTATCCTACGCTTACATTTCCATGGCCAAACTTATTAAATAAAGCCCAGCGATCGCCTAAGGCACTCGTTGATTGGAAGCCTTCCACAAGTACTGGTTCTACTAAATATTTCTTATTATGCTTGTGAGCATGCTTTTAATTTAAATTAGATCACAACCATGATTTAATATTAAACTATTCTATACGTAATGAGGTGGTTAGGAATTTTTGTTCAATAAGCTCTTCGATTGTATTCCATTTGAGAATGTATCCACTAAGTGTTGTAGTTTCTCCTTTCTTTAAAATTTGTGGCTTTTCAAACATTTTAATTACATCAAATAAGGTTTTACTTATTTCCATAACTACATTATTCTCCGCTTTTACAACAAAATAACCTCTATCAGACTTGATAAGGTCATTAGAAGATGGTGCTATGACTATTATATCTTCAATGTATTTTGGGTCTTTTGAAATTGGACTTAAAGGGATTACTGGCATTTTTTTTGGGGATTTGGGTAATATCAGACCGTTCATTTTTTATAAACGAATACTTCAATTTTGTTATTTAATCTTTTCTTTGAGATTTAGCCATCATCTATAATTTCTAAGCTACTTTCTTTCTTAATTGGATCGTAATTTACATTTTTAATATCTTCCTATATTGCTACTATTATAGGCTTCAAATACTAACAAATGACAAAGTGTGGGATGGTCACTTTTAAATTTATTATTCCAATCATTCAGACGACTGTTAACTGAATTTTATAAAATCAAATCTACGAAGAGACTTTACGTTTCTGCAAGTACTGTACGTTATCATTTGTTGTTTATTGCCCTAATTTGATAAAGTTAATATTGCATGCGTTTAGATTAGGAGAAAGATGGCGCGTTGGTTATAAAATTTATTACAAGATTATCATTTTAGGAATCTTTTTTCCCTGATTCTAATCGGTTAATTTTTTTGAGCAATAAAATATCAATTAATCTATGGAGCGTTTACTTTTTACACCAATAAATTTGATGCTTGCTATCTGGATGGTGATAGATTGCTGCAATCATCATGTAAGAGATCAGTACGAACTGAGGGATTGAAGAATACTCTTTGTACTCATTATCTGATTTTACCGTACACGGTTCAAGCAATACTTCAAGTAAAATGGATGGATAGCCCACAAACCGCATTTAGGAAACTTTTATAAACGTTACTAGCACCATTAAATTTTGTTCAAATTGACGGGTTGTACAATTATTTAGTGATTAAACGACTATCCGAAAAGGCCTCAATAAAAAAAGCGACCCGTTTCCAGATCGCTTTTGAATATTTAAAAAGGATGATTTTACATCATTCCTCCCATGCCACCTGGCATCCCGCCTGGCATTCCACCTCCAGCTGCTCCACCTTCTTCTTTGATGTCAACTAGGGCACACTCGGTAGTAAGAATCATTCCTGCAACTGATGCCGCGTTTTCAAGAGCTACACGAGTTACTTTCTTAGGATCAATGATTCCTTCCTTAAGCATGTCTACATACTTATCATTCTTAGCATCATATCCTTGGTTCCCTTTGGACTCAAGAATTTTTGCGATCACAACACTTCCTTCACCACCAGCATTTTCTACAATGGTTCTAAGAGGGGACTCAATCGCGCGAGCTACAATGGAGATTCCGGTTTCTTCATCTGCGTTTTCAGCTTTAAGCTTTGCCAAAACTGATTTTGCGCGTACAAGTGCTACTCCACCACCAGCAACAATGCCTTCTTCCACAGCCGCACGGGTTGCGTGAAGAGCATCATCTACACGATCTTTTTTCTCTTTCATCTCTACCTCACTGGCTGCACCTACATATAGTACGGCAACACCACCAGCAAGTTTTGCAAGACGCTCTTGAAGTTTTTCCTTATCGTAGTCAGAAGTCGTATTCTCCATTTGAGATTTGATCTGTCCTACACGTGCTTTAATATCTTTGGCTTCTCCACTTCCATTCACTACAGTCGTGTTGTCTTTATCGATATCTACTTTTTCAGCAGTACCCAGCATATCGATGGTAGTGTTTTCCAAAGTAAATCCTCTCTCTTCAGAAATCACGGTTCCTCCTGTCAAGATAGCGATGTCTTCTAACATTGCTTTTCTACGATCACCAAATCCTGGAGCTTTAACTGCTGCAATCTTTAAAGATCCTCGCAATTTGTTTACTACTAGGGTAGCTAGAGCTTCTCCGTCCACATCTTCTGCGATGATCAAGAGCGGCTTACCTGTTTGAGCTACTGGTTCAAGTACGGGCATCAATTCTTTCATCGTAGAGATTTTCTTATCAAAAAGAAGAATGTACGGATTTTCTAATTCCGTAGTCATCTTCTCAGAGTTGGTCACGAAGTATGGAGAAAGATATCCACGATCAAACTGCATACCTTCCACAACGTCTACATAAGTGTCTGTTCCTTTAGCTTCTTCAACAGTGATTACACCTTCTTTACCTACTCTACCAAACGCCTTAGCGATAAGGTCACCCACCATGTCGTCGTTATTAGCTGATATAGAAGCTACCTGCTTGATCATATCACTATCATCACCTACTTTCTTAGTTTGCTTGTCTAGGTTTGCAGTGATAGCTTCTACAGCCTTGTCAATCCCTCTTTTGAGATCCATCGGGTTAGCTCCGGCAGCTACGTTTTTCAAGCCTTCCTTAACGATGGCTTGAGCAAGAACGGTTGCAGTGGTTGTACCATCACCCGCGAGATCGTTAGTTCTGGAAGCGACTTCCTTAACCATCTGAGCACCCATATTCTCAATCTCGTTTTCAAGCTCTATTTCTTTTGCAACACTTACTCCATCCTTGGTCACTACGGGAGCTCCAAATGATTTTCCTATAATTACGTTACGACCTTTTGGTCCCAAAGTTACTTTTACGGCATTTGCGAGTGCATCCACACCACGCTTAATTCCGTCTCTAGCTTCTAAGTCAAATTTTATGTCTTTTGCCATTTTGATATATTTTTCCTCTTGATGAGGTAATTAGTTAGTAAAAAATGATTGTTTTGTTCTCGCTTTCGCGAAAGCGAAAAATTAAAAAGCAGGATCATTCACAATCCCACAAGACTGATTGTCTAAACGATAGCAAGAATGTCATCCTCACGCATCATCAAATAATCGTTTCCTTCCAATTTTAATTCTGTGCCACTGTACTTTCCATATAATACGGTATCACCCACCTTAACGGTCATGTCGTGGTCTTTCTTCCCTTTACCTACAGCGACAACTTTACCTTGCTGTGGCTTTTCTTTGGCCGTATCTGGAATGTATAAACCAGATGCTGTTTTTTGCTCTGCTGCGACTGGCTCGATGAGAACGCGGTCTGATAATGGTTGAATATTTAAATCCATTTTAAAAATGTTTTATTGATTAATCTCTCTCGTCAGTTTCCATAAATATGCCAATCCCTAATAACTGACAAAAATGCCGTTAACTAAAAAATCCAGCTCTAAGGCTGGATTTTTTGTCAGTTCTTGAAATGTAATCTATTGATCACTATCATCGCTCGCTGGATCAGCGGCAGGTTCTGTTGCTTCTGAATTATTGTCGTTTAAAGATGGTGCAGCTGTATCTTCTACTTGATTCACTGCATCGGGATCTGCTATCTGGCGATTGGCAGTAGTAGTTCCACTGATCAATGTCGTACTAGCAAGAAGAATAAGGACAAGAAGTGCGGTAGCAAGCACCCAAGTACTCTTGTCTAAAAAATCTCCTGTTTTCTTTACTCCGCCTAACTGCTGTGTTCCACCACCTCCAAAGGCTGAAGATAATCCGCCACCTTTAGGGTTTTGTACCATCACTACTACGATGAGAAGAAATGATACCAAAACGATGAGTCCTAGGAATATATAAAATGTTGTCATTTAGGTCTTACTTTGTAAATTCTTGATTTCCTGAATTTGGTTTGCAAAGAAACTACTTTTTTCTGGATGTTGCAAAACTAAAATCTGGTATGATTTAATGGCTTTTTCATAATTTTTTTGTGCGAGGTAGACTCGGGCGAGTGTCTCGGTCATCAATGGAGTGCTAGGAGATGTGTTAATCTCTAGATCCTTTAAATTGACCTTCTCCTTTGAAGGTTTGATTTTGGGCTTTTCTGCAAGAAACCGATCAATACGTTGCATTTTACGTTTTCGCAACTCATTATTCAAGTCTGTTTTATCGTTTTTTTCAGAAGTACTCTTTTCATCCTTTTTCTCTAAAGTCTGTAAAGAAGTTAGCTTGAGCCATTCATTAAAGCTATAGGCTTCATTCTTATCAAATTCTAATGGTTCTTCAGAGATGTCTTTTCTTTTTTCAAAAAGTTGGGGATCTGTAACTTTGTCAAAATCTCCGTCTTTGTTGAGGTCGTTAGATTGCACCTTAACCTCTTCTTCATCTACTTCTATATTAAATGTCTGGTTTTGGTGGTTTTTGATGCTTTCACTGGTATTGTTTTGAGAAAACTCATGCGATGTAATAAAATCGAATAATACAGATCTATCAGTAGTGTGTGCCGCAGTCGTTTGCAGTTCTTTGTTATAAATAGGGCTGTTGCTTTCCTTTAGGCATTTGAGGTACAGGCTACGAGCCGCCTGAAAATAAGGATATTCTGAAACAAGCCGTGACAATTCACGTAAGTCTTCTATATGAACTTCCCTTGGATTTTCCAGTAAATGGTGCAAACGTTTCATTGGGCTACCAGTTTGACAAAGTAGAGTTGACTATATCTTGTGTGATCTGGCCATAAATAATTTCTAGAGCTGTATCCAGCGTTGCCCCTTGCATGGGCTGGTTTGCGTCATAGTCGTAAAAAAAGCTGAATTTCTTTTCAAAACTGGCTTCTTCATCTTTAGTGTTGAAGAACCTGACATTCACTTCTATGGTCAATCTATTTTGTGAGGCTCTATTATTTGCGGTAGCAGTAATTGGGGCAATGTAATATCTTGTTATTTCTCCCTGATAAATGTAATCTCCATTTGCCGTAACCAGATCCAAGCTTGTTTGATTCAGGATGAGATCCTGTAGTTCCAGTGTAAAAGTCCTTTCAATTCCTGGCTCTACCAAGGTAGCCTGATAACCGAAAAAATCTACTTGAAATGTCTTGATATTATCAGGTATGGCAACACCAGTGAAGCCATAACTCACGCCACAAGAATTTAATCCAGATGCAATAAGTAGCAGTAACGCAGCAGCAATGGCTCTATAAGTCATATTGCTTGATTTTACGATAAAGTGTACGTTCAGAAATGCCTAGATCATCTGCAGCGGCCTTACGTTTTCCCATGTGGCGTTCCAGCGACTTTTTGATCAATTCAATTTCTTTATCCATAAGAGATAGAGATTCTTCTTCTTCTACTTCCTGAGCAAAATCATATCGATCTGTAGCATTGGGAACTGATTTCTCAGGGTTATTTGCTACAGGTTTATGGTCATAATTGGCAGTTTCAATGGTGTTGTCATTATAGCCGTTATCTATGATTTCTTCATAGTCATCTACAGAGCTTTCATTACTGAAAACACGTTTGATCAAATTGGGATTTTCCTCACGTACCTCACTAGCGTTACCTGAGCTCATGAGTTCATTAGTAAGTTTTTTAAGGTCGTTCAGGTCATTTTTCATGTCAAAAAGTACTTTGTAAAGTATTTCTCGCTCGTTGGCAAAATCACTATCTGACTTTTTGGACTGATTGATGACCGCTGGCAGATTTTTACCCGCATCTGGCAAATAATTTCTCAAGGTCTGTGAGTCTATAGCTCTCTCTTGTTCCAAAACGCTAATTTGCTCAGCTATATTGCGCAATTGTCTAATATTACCACTCCACCTGTAGTTACTGAGTAGAGCAACAGCGTTATCGTCTAGCCTTACCGTGGGCATTTTGTACTTCATGGCAAAATCACTGGCAAATTTCCTGAACAGCAAATGAATATCTCCCTTGCGCTCGCGTAGAGGTGGCAAGTGAATCTCCACAGTACTGAGACGGTAATATAGGTCTTCTCTAAATTTCCCTTTGTCGATGGCTTCGACCATTTTAACATTGGTCGCCGCTACGATACGCACGTCAGTCTTTTGGGTATTGGAAGAACCTACTTTTAAAAACTCGCCATTTTCCAACACGCGTAGCAAACGTACCTGGGTAGGGAGCGGAAGTTCTCCTACTTCATCAAGAAAAATCGTTCCTCCATCTGCTACTTCAAAATAGCCTGATCGAGTGGTGGTCGCTCCCGTAAAAGCACCTTTCTCGTGTCCAAATAGTTCAGAATCTATAGTTCCCTCTGGAATGGCACCGCAGTTTACCGCTATATATTTAGCGTGTTTTCTAAAGGATTGGGAATGGATGATTTTAGGAATGCTCTCTTTTCCGACGCCGCTTTCACCAGTGACCAAAACCGAAATATCAGTAGGTGCCACCTGCATGGCTTTTTCAATGGCACGATTGAATCCCGCGTCATTACCTATAAGCTCAAATCTGTTTTTTACGGATTGTATACTTTCCATACTAATTCTTGTTATTGTAGGTAAGAGGCCCTTTCATATCGCTATAGTCAATTGCCTTACCGATCAAAGTAGCACTCGTACAATCTGTAATTTCTACCATGACAAAGTCACCTACTTTGTAATCTTCTTTGGGAAATACGGCAACGTAGTTTTGTGAATTGCGACCAGCCCATTCATCTGGCGACTTTTTGGACTCTTTTTCTATAAGACATTCTACTGTTTTGCCCACAAAATATTGAGCGCGTTCCAGTCCGGTTTTGCGCTGCACGGCAATGATCTCATTGAGACGTCGTTTTTTGACGGCATCAGGTACATCGTCTTCAAGTTTACGTGCGGCCATGGTTCCCGGTCTTTCAGAATAGGCAAACATAAATCCGTAATCATATTTTACGTATTCCATAAGGCTTAACGTGTCCTGATGGTCTTCTTCGGTTTCAGTAGGAAACCCAGTGATCATATCTTGTGATACGGCACATTCTGGAATGATATCGTGAACCCGGTCGATCAATCTCATGTATTCCTCACGAGTATGTAGGCGATTCATTTCTTTCAAAATACGGTCACTACCTGACTGTACGGGCAAATGGATGTAATTACAAATATTGCGATGTTCTGCAATGGTGTGTAGCACATTATCACTGATGTCTTGTGGATTGCTCGTAGAGAACCGTATGCGCATATATGGTTGGGCGATCGCGACTTTATGAAGTAGTTGAGCAAAATCTACCGCAGTAGCTTGTTGCATGGGAGAAGCTTTTTTGAAATCCTTTTTTAAGCCTCCACCGTACCAAAGGTAAGAATCCACGTTCTGACCCAAAAGCGTAATTTCCTTAAAACCTTGATCGGCTAGCTGTTGCACCTCTTCTAGAATAGATTGTGGGTCCCGGCTGCGCTCTCTACCACGAGTAAAGGGTACTACGCAAAAAGTACACATGTTATCACAGCCGCGAGTGATGGAGACAAAAGCGGTAACGCCATTTGAGTTCAGTCTCACTGGAGCAATATCTCCATAGGTTTCATCTTTGCTTAGAAGTACATTTACCGCATCGCGGCCTTCATCTATTTCAGCAACGAGAATAGGTAAATCTTTATATGCGTCTGGCCCTACAACCATATCCACAATCTTTTCCTCCTCAAGGAACTTTGATTTAAGTCTTTCTGCCATGCAGCCCAGCACTCCCACTTTCATATTGGGATTGGACTTGCGCTTTACCTTATTATATTTTTCCAGGCGTTTGCGCACGGTCTGCTCTGCCTTATTACGTATGGAGCATGTGTTTACCAAAACAAGATCGGCTTCTTCAATGCTATTTGTCGTGTTGAAACCGCCATCAGACAATATAGATGCTACGATTTCACTATCAGAAAAGTTCATCTGACAGCCATAACTTTCTATATATAATTTGCGTTTATTCTGGTCTTTTGAGGCAAGTTCAAGAGTAGTTCCTTGCTTTTCCTCAACTATCACTTTTTCCATTTGGTCTTTTTCTTTTCCAAGAGCCTGCAAATATAATTGATCTACTCAAGTTATGACACAATGGCAGTAATATTTAACGCAAGCTTACTCGCCTTGAGTTTTAAAGTGTTGCTATCATTGTTTTGTTCTGAAGAAAGTTTGTTTTAGTATTCGCTTTCGCGAAAGCGGAATAATATAATCACTAATGCCACTTCTTAATGATGTAATGAATTAAGAATTTTAAGTCACTAGTTGAGAAATACTAATTGCAAAGACAAATTCATAGTCAGAATATCCTGTATAAATTATTAAGCTAAGTATTTGATCCTGATAATCGCCTTCATTCGAATTTAGTTTAGGAGGATGAGCTTTAAAATTGTCTATCAATTATAATAAATAATAAGGACAAGATTCTAAAATCTCTGATGCAGTAAGAAAACCATGAGTTGACAAGTTGCATGATTTCAAAATTGAGGGTTAAGCAATGCTTTGATCTACTTGATAAAAAATAAAAACGTAACTTGTTATTTTTAAGACGTGTACCTGATCAGGGTGTAAATTATAAAAGCTTTTTAGTTTTGAATTTATAAATCCAAAATCACGATATAAAAATTACACATACCTTTGCGGCTCTAAAATTATCTCCATGGCCAAAAATCTAGTTATCGTTGAGTCGCCTGCTAAGGCAAAGACTATTGAAAAATTTCTAGGTAAGGATTTCAAAGTAACTTCCAGTTATGGTCATATTGCCGATTTGCCTTCAAAAGAGCTGGGAGTCGACGTAGAAAAGGATTTTGAGCCTAACTATGTGGTCAATAGCGACAAAAAGAAAATTGTTAGTGAACTGAAGAAGCTGGCAAAAAATTCAGAACTTATCTGGCTTGCGAGTGATGAGGATCGAGAAGGGGAAGCGATCGCATGGCACCTTGCTGAGCAATTGGATCTCAAAAAAACAAATACCAAACGTATCGTTTTTAACGCCATTACAAAAAGTGCCGTTCAACATGCCATCGATAATCCTCGCAGTATTGATTATGATCTTGTAAATGCGCAACAGGCGCGTAGAGTATTGGATCGTATAGTGGGATATGAGATTTCTCCTATTTTGTGGAGAAAGGTAAAAGGAGGGGCAAGTGCAGGTCGTGTACAATCTGTCGCGGTGCGGTTGATCGTAGAGCGCGAGGATGAAATCATTAATTTTAAGAGTAAGGATTTCTTTAGAATTGATGCAGAATTCACCACGGATTCTGGCGCTGTGGTTAAAGCGAAACTACCGAGCAACTTGAATTCACTAAAGGAAGCTCAAACTTTTTTAGACAAAAACATTGATGCCATTTTTAAAGTGGCAGATCTTACTAAAAAACCGGCCAAAAAATCACCAGCACCCCCATTTACAACTTCTACACTACAACAAGAAGCATCTCGTAAATTGTTCTTCAACGTTAGTAGGACCATGCAACTAGCTCAAAGATTATATGAGGCAGGTCTCATTACCTATATGAGAACAGATAGTGTGAATTTGAGCAAAGAGGCAAAAAATGGTGCAGAGCAAGAAATTAATAACGCTTACGGTGATAAATATCATAAAGAACGTAGTTACAAAGGGAAATCTAAAGGCGCACAAGAGGCTCACGAGGCGATACGTCCCACTAATTTTGCCGTTCACAGCGCGGGAAAAGACCGCGATCAGACTAGATTATATGAGTTGATTTGGAAAAGGGCTATTGCCAGCCAAATGAGTGATGCGCAATTAGAACGTACATCTGTGGCGATTTCAGCAGACAAGCATAATAAGAAATTTACCGCAAGCGGTGAAGTTGTGAAATTTGAAGGTTTTCTAAAGGTCTATTTAGAAAGCACGGACGATGAAGATCTAGAGCAACAAGGTTTGTTGCCTGCATTAGTTGTGGATCAAGAGTTGTCAAATAAACAGATCACTGCAACGCAGCGTTTTTCTAGACCACCCTATAGATTTACGGAAGCTTCTCTTGTAAAACAATTGGAAGAACTAGGTATAGGTAGACCATCAACTTATGCACCTACAATCACAACTATTCAAAACAGAAAATATATAGAAAAGGGACAGTCAGAAGGTGAAGAGCGAGAATATGCACAACTCACTTTGACAGATGGCTCTATTTCGGAAAAGCAATTGACTGAAAAAACAGGCTCCAATAAAAATAAATTAGTACCTACGGATGTAGGTCGCGTGGTAAATAACTTTTTGGTAGAACATTTTTCGCAAATATTAGATTATAACTTTACAGCCAAAGTAGAGGAATCCTTTGATAATATTGCTGAGGGCAAAGAGGAGTGGACTGATATGATGAAGCACTTCTATAAGAGCTTTCATCCTACCGTAAAAGATGTTGCCGAAAATGCCGAGCGCGAAGTTGGGGAGCGTGTTCTTGGAACACATCCTGAATCAGGTAAGCCGGTAAGCGTGCGTTTGGGCCGTTTTGGTCCCATGGCCCAAATAGGAGAAGCAGACGATGAAGAGAAGCCTCAATTTGCTAGTTTGCTACCTTCCCAATCTCTCAATACCATAGAGTTGGAAGAGGCTTTGGAACTTTTCAAATTACCACGTACCGTGGGAGAGTATAACAATCATCCCGTAGACGTGAACCAGGGTAGGTTTGGGCCCTACGTGAAATTCAATGAGAAAACCTTTGTATCGCTTGAGAAGACAGATGATCCCATGACCATCACCATGGAAAGAGCCATGGAGCTTATCAAGCAAAAAGAAAAAGCAGATGCCCCTATTTTTGAATATGACGGGCAACCGGTGACTAAAGGTGTGGGGCGATTTGGACCCTTTATCAAGTGGTCGGGAATGTTTATTTCCGTAAACAAAAAATACGATTTTGACAATCTCTCCAACGAGGATATAGAAACCTTAATCAAGGATAAAATCCAGAAAGAAAAGGATAAATTAATCGTCGATTGGGAAGAGGAAGGTATACGTATTGAGAAGGCCAGATGGGGTCGTCACAATATCATAAGAGGTAAAACTAAAGTCGAGATCGGCAAAGAGGTCGATCCTTTGAAGGTTACGTTAAAGCAGGCTCAAGACCTTATCGCTAAAAAAGCCCCTAAAAAGAAAACAGCTGCAAAAAAGAAAACTACCAAACGCAAGACCGCACCAAAAAAGAAGTAATTCATGTCTTTTGAATTTCTAAATCCAGTTTCTAAAGAACAATTAGATGCTTTGCAAGACTTGCACCACGAGCAATTGGGTCGTCATCTATTATATTATCAAGATGGAGATGATCTAGAACTGAAAGACATTGATATTGCAATTGTAGGTTGTCGTGAAACGAGGCGAGGGCAAAACGAAGACTTTAAGGGCACGTATGTGGAGGCGGTAAAATCCTCTTTTTATGCTATGTATCCCGGTCACTGGAATTTTAAAATTATTGATCTAGGAGTGATCGAATCTGGTGCCGAAGTGGATGATTCATATTTTGCACTGCGACAGTTATCTGAAGAATGCCTTAAAAAAGAAACGATTCTGATCGTTATTGGAGGCAGTCAAGACTTGAATTTTCCATTGTATAGGTCTTTTGATTCATTACAAAAAATGGTCAATGTTGTAAACATCGATTCTAGATTTGACATAGGTAATCTTGATGCGCCCATAACGGCCGCGAGTTACGTGAGTAAAATGGTTTCTGAAAAGCCATATAATTTGTATAGTTATGCAAATTTGGGCTATCAAACGTTTTACAACTCGCAAGAAGAAATAGATCTGCTCGACTCCTTATTTTTCGATACAGTTCGGTTAGGAGATCTGGATCATGATATGAAGCTTGCAGAGCCATTGTTACGCGATGCAGATTTAATAAGTGTTGACTTGCAGGGTATTGAGGGAAGTTTTCTCGCTTTCGCGAAAGCGTACCCCAATGGAATAACCGGCAAGCAAATTTGTAATCTGTCTAGATATGCTGGTATCAGTGATAAAGCAAAATTTTTTACTATATTTGAACTCCCCCTTGAACTTAGTAAACAGTCTATTCATTTGATTACTCAAATGATGTGGTACTTTATTGAAGGTGTCAGTCACAGGTTTGATGAATATCCTGTGAATGTGGAGAAGAATTTCTTGAAATACATGGTAGCCATGGATAGAGAGGAATTGGTTTTTTATAAATCTTCATTGAGTGGGCGATGGTGGATTGAGTTGCCTTTTTTTACCGGTTATAATAATAAATTGAAGCAGTACACGTTATTAGCCTGTGATCAACAAGATTATGAATTAGCTACACAAAATATAATGCCTGAAAGGTGGTTAAAGGCAAGAATGAAAAACGAAATGTAATGTTTTTTTTATTTACTATTAATGTCAAATAGTTGTACAATTCAAATATTATAAATAGGTTTACCCCCTTAAATCTAGTATGAAAATACTTATCTTATGAAAAAGTTATTAGTCTTTACAACAGTCGTTGTTTTGCTTGCAAGTTGCGGGAAAGGCGACAGAGGTATGTTAGTGGGAGCCAAAGGCAAGAAGTGGAATCCAGAGAAGCCGTATGGTATGACTTTAGTGCCTGGTGGAGCCTTTATTATGGGTAAGGCAGATGAGGATATCGCCAATAAAAACGATGCTCCTCCAAAGACAGTTACCGTTCCTTCTTATTATATGGATGAAACTGAGATCACAAACTCAGAATACCGTCAATTTGTGTATTGGGTACGGGACTCTATTTTTAGAACCAATCTAGCTATTGCCGCTGATCTCAATGGGGCGCAGCCAGGTGATGGTGGTATAGGTGAGTTTGCCTTTGTTGATGCTGACGAGAGTGAAGAGCTTACACCATGGCAAGAATATTATAAGAATAACTACGAGGGGCTTGGTGAAACTGGTTATGAGGGACGCAAGCTCAATAATGACGTTGAACTAATTTGGGATACTGAAGATATTCCTGATGAGTTTTATGCCGAGGCATATGATTCTATGTATATTCCATTTGAGGAGGCCTATAATGGTCAGCGCACTATTAACACAGAAAAGATAGTGTTTACATATACAGAAATGGATATGGAGGCTGCCGCAAGAAATAAGGGTTCTAAGCGCAGCGACTATATTACCCAAAAGAAAATTCCAGTTTATCCGGATACTACGGTGTGGATTAGAGATTTTAACTATAGCTACAATGAGCCCATGCACAATGATTATTTTTATCATGAAGCATACAGCGATTACCCAGTGGTAGGAGTTACATGGACTCAGGCTAAGGCCTTCTGTCAATGGAGAACGCTTTACCACAATGCTTATAGAAAGAAGAAAAATGTAGAACGAGTAAATGGTTACCGTTTACCTACTGAGGCCGAATGGGAATATGCTGCTCGTGGTGGTTTGGCAAGTGCTACATATCCATGGGGTGGTCCTTATGCTAAAAATGATAGAGGCTGTTTCTTAGCTAATTTTAAGCCATTGCGCGGTGATTATGCAGCAGATCAAGCTTTATATACAGTGGAGGCTAAATCTTACGAGCCTAATGAATACAACCTTTATAATATGTCTGGTAACGTGGCAGAATGGGTAGATTCTTCCTACGATGTAGGTTCTTATGAATATATGTCTAGTATGAGTCCCGTGGTTAATGATAAGAACAACAAGCGTAAAGGTGTAAGAGGAGGTTCGTGGAAAGATGTTTCTTATTTCCTGCAGGTTGGTACGAGAGACTTTGAATATCAAGACAGCGCTAGAAGTTACATAGGCTTCAGAACCGTACAATCTTATTTAGGTACTGATGTTACTTTAAATGCATCGACTAATTAATCCCTAATTTTATTTTTCAACTTAATCAATAACTTAACTTAATTATTTAACATGGCACAATCTAAAAAAGTAAAAAAATTATTTAACATGGCGTACGGTCTAGGTGCGTCAATCGTAATCGTGGGTGCATTATTTAAAATTGCTCACTGGGAAATCCCACTAGGTGGCGGAAATAAAATTGGAGGAACTGCGTTACTTGCTGTAGGACTTATTACGGAGGCAATAATTTTTGCGATTTCGGCCTTTGAACCAATAAAAGATGAGCCAGATTGGTCTCTTGTATATCCTGAACTTGCAGGCGGTCAGTCAGTAGGAGGGAAAAAAGAGATTAAGAAAACACCAGAAGAGCAGTTGTCTGCCAAGTTGGACAAGATGCTTAAGGAAGCACGTGTTGATTCAGAGTTGATGGCAAGTCTAGGTGACAGTATCAGAAACTTTGAAGGAGCTGCGAAAGGAATAGCTCCGGCTGCAGACGCAATGTCTTCTACTAAAAAATATTCAGAGGAAATGTCATTGGCGGCTTCTCAAATGGAAACGCTTAACGGTTTGTATAAAGTGCAATTGGAGAGCTCTGCTCGCCAAGCTGAGGCAAATGCTGCGATCGCAGAGAATGCCGATAAACTACAAGCGCAAATGCAGGGTCTTACCAATAACTTATCTTCTTTGAACGGAGTTTATGGTAATATGTTAGGAGCAATGAAAGGTTAATTAGTTGTTCGTTCAACTTTATAATATCAACTAATTAAAACAAAGTAATTATGGCAGGAGGAGATTCCCCAAGGCAGCGAATGATTAACCTGATGTATCTGGTTTTCATTGCGATGCTTGCACTAAATATGAGTAAAGAGGTGTTAAACGCCTTTGGTTTACTTAATGTAAACATTGAAGAGAGTAACGCTACCGTTGAGGCTAAAAACCAGTCTCAAATGGCAGGTCTTACGCAGTTAGCGTCTGAACAAGCTGAGAAGTATAAGCCGTTACTGGCTAAAGCTCAACAGGTTGATAAAATTTCAGACGAATATTATTCTTACTTGAGTGATCTTAAGGCAGACCTAGAAGGTACAGTTGAGGATCCGACGGATTATACAGTCATGGATAAAGGTGATTATCTTGACGAGAAGCTTTTTCAAGGTGATAAGTACAGTGAGGCTGGTCAAGAATTCATTAATAAAATGACTACTTACAGAGATGATATGATATCTGTAATTGGTTCTAATGCACCAGCTGCCGATCGTTTGAGAGATGAATTTACACCAGATGAGGTTGAGAATAGAGAGGGTATCAAAGTGGATTACCTAAACTATCATTATCAAGGATTCCCACTTATAGCTTCTGTAGCAAAGATTACTTTGCTTCAGAGTGAAGTTAAAAATACAGAATCAACTGTTTTAGGAAATCTTTTGACAGATACATATAAGGGTGAAGTCAGTATGGATAACTACACTACCTTAATGGAAACCCCTAAATCGGCTTACTATAATGGTGAAAAATTTAATGGTCAAATCGTTTTAGGTCGTAAGGATGCAACTTTAAAGCCGAATCGTGTAGAGCTTAAAATGGACGGACGTACGCTTTCAGAGAATCAGTACTCTATCGAAGCGGGTCGTATTGTTCTTGATGTTAATGCTGGTTCTGCTGGTGATCATGAAATTACAGGTGCTCTTTATTTTGAAGAAAGCGGAGAGGAAAAAGAAGTAAAGGTGAATCAAACATTTTCAGTTATTCCGAAGCCAAATGAAGCTACCATTGCAGCAGATAAAATGAATGTGGTTTATAGAGGTGTTGATAACCCGATGACAATCTCTTTTGCCGGTGTTTCTGAAAATAACGTAAATGCTTCTGCGCCTGGACTTTCAAAATTAGGAGGTAGTAAGTACATGTTGAAGCCTGGGACTGGTAAAGAAGTGACTATAAACGTAACTGGAAAGCTTTCCACAGGTGAGTCAGTTAGTGATTCTGAAAAGTTCAGAATCAAGTCATTGCCGCGTCCTACAGGTATGATCAGTAAAGCCTATGAAGATGTGAAAAAATCACGTTCCAACCTAGCTATTTCTACGGTATCAGCTGACTTTTTAGATTTTGATTTTGACTTGTCACCACGAGTTACTGGCTTTATTTTTAAGGTTCCTGGTCAAGCATCGGTTATAGTTGCAGGTGATAAACTTAACGCAGCTGCAAAAGCAGCACTTAATCGAGCTCGTAAGGGAGACTTGGTTCAAATAGCAGCTATTAAAGCTTCTGTTCCTGGTCTAACTTTACAACAGCCATCAAGTGTTACAATTGAATTAACAGACTAAATTTTAGTTATGAAAAGGATTCTCATTTTATTTTTTATATGTCCTTTTGCGTTCTCTTACGCACAAACAAATGTTCTTAATGCGGAAAATCCGTCAGAATTTGGACAGGTAAGTGAAGAGCAAATCGCAAATGATAACGATAAGCCCCTGCCTTATGGCTATGTAGCTGAAAAAGATCGTTTATGGCAGCGTATGGTTTGGGAGATCATTGATCTCGATGAGAGAGTGAATTTCCCCTTGTTATACCCTGTTGACACGGCAAGAGTTGGTACAGAACGTCGTTCTTTGTTTCATGTTTTGTCTGCCGCTGCTGAAAATAACGAGATTCCTATTTACGATGGCTCTTATTTCAATAGTAAGAAAGATCCATCAGCTGTGCAAGCAGCCTTAAGTGCTGTCAAAGTAGAAGGCCCAGGTATAAATATGATGCAGGAGCAAGGACTAGGATATAGTCCTGTTAATCCTAACTATATCATTGAATACGCTGCTTTGATTGAGCAAGAGAAAATTAATCCTACTGAAGTTGATGCAGTTTTTGGTATTAATGGTTTTGATCAATATGTATCTAATGAAGATGGAGCTGTTGTTATTTCTGAGGAAGGTTTAAATGTCTTGAAGCAAAATCGTCTTAGTTTTTATAATGGTGATGTGATTCAGGGAGTTTATGTTACTGATGCTGCTGATGTTTATGGAATTCCTGAATTTAAAGAGCAGGTTAGTATCCGTACTCTTCAAGCTTCTGATGTACTTAGCTATAAAATTCGCGGGTTATGGTATTTCGATGCCAGACAAAGTGAATTGCGTTACCGTTTGATTGGTATTTGTCCTATGACCATTGATGTTAATTTTCCAGATCAATTAGATGGAATTGAGTTGTTTTGGGTTTATTTCCCTCATGCTCGTCAAATACTACATGATGCTAAAGCTTTCAATTCTGGCAATAGTGCGCGTCCTATATCTTTTGACCACCTTTTAAACACGAGACGTTTCAGTGCATTGGTGATAAAAACAGATAATGTTTATGGAGATCGTGAGATTGGCGACTATATTAAGGACAATTCTATGATGCGTCTTCTGGAGTCACAAAGGCTCAATGAGGACATAAGAAACTTTGAACTTGAAATGTGGAATAACTAATTTTATTACATAATTTTAAAAAGCCTTGCAATTGCAAGGCTTTTTTGCTTAGTAAATAAACCTAGATGAAAGTCGATCAAATTATCATTGGATCAGGAATTGCAGGATGCTGCATTGCTTGGGAACTGTATTTCCAAAACAAGTCCTTCGTACTGATTTCAGATCAGGCCAGTTCTTCTAGTTCAGTTGCTGCTGGTGTTTATAATCCCACTATTTTAAAACGATTTACTAGTGTGTGGAATGGTGCAACTCAATTAGATCATTCAATTTCATTTTATGAGAATATTGAACAAATACTAAACGTTCAACTTCTTCATCCCATACCCATCTTGCGTAGACTTCATAATTCAAATGAAGCAAAAACATGGGTCAACAAATCTATAAAGCCTGAGTTGTCACGTTTCATGAATTCTCATATCCATGAGTCACTGAATATTGATGGCATAGATGCTCCTCATGGTTATGGTGAAGTCCTGGAAACCGGCTGGCTGGACACAATAGCTTTTATGAACCATAGCCTTATTTTTTTTAAAGGTAAAGGTCATGTGATTAAAGAAAAATTCGATTTTGACAAACTTAAATTGGATCTCGCTCAAGTTGCCTATGATATGTTGTGCGCACCTTCAATCATCTTTGCCGATGGATTCAGGATGACTGAAAATCCAATCTTTAAGCATCTGCCTATGCAAGGTAATAAAGGGGAAGTGCTCACTATTCAAGTTGAAGGCTTGCATTTAGATTATATCATCAAATCATCTGTTTTTTTAATGCCTTATAAGGACGACCTTTTTTGGGTGGGGGCTACCTATAACAGAGATGATCTTTCTGATATTCCAACTGCTCACGGATTTGACTTCTTGACCTCACGATTAAAAACCTTTTTAAAACTACCTTACAATATTAAATCTCATAAAGCGGGCATAAGACCTACTACTATTGATAGGAGGCCATTTGTTGGAATACATTTTAAACATAAGAATGTGATTTGCTTTAATGGTATGGGAAGTAGAGCGGTCTTAGTGTCTCCTTGGGCAGCGTCAAATTTGGTAGACCATTTATATAATGACGCCTTACTGCCAGCCGAAATGGATATAGCAAGGTTTTATTGAGATCAACTTAGTATCACTTTGATCGAATTTAAATGCTCCAATCTTTTTATAAGCGCTAGAGTAACAGCATCTTTGCAAACATTTTATTTTTATGCTGAATATTCACGATTTACACGTCAGTTTTGGTGGTGAGCCATTATTTGAAGAAGTTACCTTTCGATTAAATTCCGGTAATCGGGTAGGTCTTATTGGTAAAAATGGTGCAGGAAAATCAACTCTTCTTAAAGTCGTTTCTGGGGATATTCCCTATGATACGGGCACGATTGCCGTAGAAAAAGAGGTAAGTATCGGGTTCTTGAGGCAGGATATCGACTTCGTTCAAGGAAGAACGGTGTTGGAAGAAGCTTATACCGCTTTCGCGAAAGCGAGAACCATAGAGTCCCAACTCGAAAAAATAAACCACCAACTTACAACCAGAACGGATTATGAAAGTGAGCCCTACACCCAACTCATTACGGATCTTTCTGACCTTACCCATGAATATGAAATCATAGGTGGATATCACTACCAGGGCGAGACCGAAAAAATCTTAAAGGGATTGGCCTTCAAGCCAGAGCAGTTTGACATGCTCACGGATGAACTTTCTGGGGGGTGGCGCATGCGTATTGAGCTGGCAAAACTTTTGCTGGAGCAACATGATATTCTATTGCTGGATGAGCCTACGAACCATCTGGACATCGACTCAATTTTATGGCTTGAGGGTTTCCTGCAAAATTATCCTGGTGCGGTCATGATTGTAAGTCACGATAAGATGTTTCTTGATAACGTGACCAACCGCACAATAGAAATCAGTTTGGGCCGCATCTATGATTATCCAAAACCTTATACTAAGTTTCTCGCTCTACGTACAGAGATGAGGGAACAACAAGAAGCTACATTTAAAAACCAACAAAAAGAAATTGAGCGCACCGAGAAGCTCATACAAAAATTTAAAGCAAAGGCCAGCAAGGCAACCATGGCTCAGTCCCTGGTTAAAAAACTTAATCGCATGGATGTGGTTGAGATAGAACAGACGGATAATGCCGCCATGAATATTAACTTTTCAAAGTCCATACAACCGGGTAAAATTGTTTTGGAAATAGACGGCGTAAGCAAGTCGTACGGTGAGAAAAAGGTTCTCCAGAATATCGACCTAACTATTGAACGTGGCAAGCGTATCGCATTTGTAGGGCAAAATGGTATGGGAAAGTCAACTCTGGCAAAGATTATTGTAGGTGATGCAAAGGCTCATGGAGATGTCAATTTAGGACATAATGTGCAACTAGGTTATTTTGCACAAAATCAAGCAGAGTATCTGGATGGAGAAAAAAAAATTCTCGATACCATGCTCGATGCCGCAGATGATACCAATCGTATCAAGGTAAGAGACATGCTAGGATCATTTCTTTTCAGAGGCGACGAGGTAGATAAGAAAGTTAAGGTGTTGAGTGGAGGTGAGCGCAATAGATTGGCTCTATGCAAACTCTTGCTACAGCCATTCAATGTTCTTATAATGGATGAGCCTACAAACCACCTCGACATTCAGTCCAAGAATGTGCTGAAGGCAGCGCTGGTCAAGTTTGATGGAACTTTGATCGTGGTTTCGCATGACAGGGAATTTCTACAAGGCCTTACTGAGTTGGTTTATGAATTTAGGGATCATAAGATCAATTTGTATTTAGGGGATATAGATTATTATCTCAACGAACGAAAAGCCCAAGATATGAGGACGATTGAAAAGGCGACCGAGGTGAAGCAAAGCAATAAAAAAATAATTGCCAAGGAGGAGAAGCAAGAACTTTCTTATGAGGATCAAAAGAAACAAAAATCACTAAACAATCGCCTGTCTAAAGCAGAAGCAAGTATCAACGACCTAGAGAGGGAAATAAAAAAACTGGACGCCGAACTGGCAGCTAATTACGATGAGATCGCCGCGCAGGATGGTTTTTTTGATAAGTACCAGAAAAAGAAAAATAGCCTCGAGGATTGGATGGAGAAATGGGAAATGATTTCACAGGAACTAGAAAACTTGTAGGTACATCTTTAAGGTTTATTTAGCAGCACATTTTGAGCGGGTTAACTAGTTTTGACCTTTAATTTTCCACTTACCCAAACCATCAAATGCGTAAAATCATCGTTGTTGTTATTGCTCTTGTAATTATTGCAGGCGCGGTTTTTGGAGCCAAGTATCTGATTGATAACAAAAAAGCTCCAGAGAAGAAAACTACCAAAGAGATTAAGATAGTTGAAACTGACACCATTCAGAATTCTACCGTTGAAATAACTATTCCTTCCAATGGTAATCTACAGGCCAAACGTCGCGTTGAACTTTACTCAGAAGTAACTGGTGTTTTTCAGAATACTGGAAAACTTTTTAGAGCTGGTCAAGAATACAGAAAGGGAGAGACCCTGATTTCTATTAATAACCAGGAGTTTTATGCCCAGGTACAAAGTGCACGAAGTGATTTGAACAATCAAATTACCGCCATCATGCCTGATCTGAGGCTTGATTATCCTGAATCCTTCCAGCAATGGCAAGATTATCTGAATAATTGGAATCAAACTTCTTACACGCCAGCCTTACCTGAACCGGTAAACGATAAAGAAAAGTATTTCATCACGGGTCGTAACATTTATTCCACTTTTTTTAGCTTAAAAAATCTTGAAAATCGACTGCGCAAGTTTGCGATCAGAGCACCTTTCAATGGTATTCTGACTGAGGCTATGGTTTCTGAAGGTACTTTAGTGCGCAACGGTCAGCAACTCGGAGAGTTTATACAAAAAGGAACTTACGAAATGAATGTTGCCATCAGTGCTGAATTTGCCGACTTGCTCAAACTAGGAGAAACAGTAACACTTACAAATGTCACTGGTACAAAAACCTATGAAGGTGAGGTCACTAGAATCAATGGTAAAGTGGATCAGGCAACACAGACTATAACCACGGTTATAGAGGTAAGCGATCCGTCTTTGAAAGAAGGAATGTATTTGTCCGCAAAGCTCAAAGCGCAGAAAGTAGCGAACGCAGTTGAGCTGGACAGAGAACTGCTTCAAGACAACAATCAGATTTTTAGCGTAAGAGATGAAAAGCTGAAACTAATAAACGTCACACTCATTCATTTCTCAGAAGAAACCATGGTTTTAAAGGGAATTGAAGATAAGACGGTTATTATTTCTAAAACAGTTCCCGGAGCTTATGAAGGCATGCTCGTAAAACCAGAAGGCAGTGAAGATGTAAAGGCTGATAGTGGTGACGCATCCAGTTTTATATCGCCCAGCAATCGCGCAAAAGTTGTCAAGTTAAATCAAAACGAGACTTCTAATTCCGGTACTCAGCAACAATCATGAGAAAAGTCCTTGCTTATTTTATAAAGCATCACGTTGCGGTAAATGTAGTTATCGCCGCCTTTATCATTTTTGGAATCATAGGAATGTTGTCGCTCAAGTCATCATTTTTTCCTCTGGTAGAATCTAAGATTATTACAATTAATGTAGTGTATCCTGGGGCGTCACCTCAAGAGATTGAAGAAGGAGTGGTTCTCAAAATTGAGGATAACCTTAAAGGTATTGAAGGAATTGATCGAGTCACATCGGCATCGCGGGAGAACTCAGGAACAATCACAGTAGAGATTCTCAAAGGTTACGACATTGATTTTATGCTACTTGAAGTAAAAAATGCCGTGGATCAAGTCCCCTCCTTTCCTATAGGCATGGAGCCACTGATTGTAGCTAAGCAAGAATCGTCACGTCCTACAATTGTTTTCGCTTTAAGCGGAAAAAATGTCCCATTAAAAACCCTCAAGAGCCTTGCAAGGAATGTAGAGAATGACCTGAGAGGTATGGAAGGGATTTCTCAAATATCTATCGCTGGTTATCCAGATGAGGAAATTGAGATCGCTGTTAATGAAAACACCTTACTTGCTTACAACCTGTCCTTTCAAGAGGTTGCCGATGCCATCGCAGGATCTAATATCCTCACAACGGGAGGAAATATCAAAACCGATCGCGAGGAGTATCTGATCAGGGCAAATAACAGAAGTTACTATGGTGACGAGCTCAATTATATTCCTGTACGAACCACTGACCAAGGAACTACGGTATATCTAAAAGACGTCGCAGAAGTACGGGATCGCTTTGAAGAATCACCTAACGCGACTTATTTTGATCAAGACCGTGCTGTTAACATCACGATAACCAGTACTAACTCTGAAGACCTCATAGAAAGCGCCGACAAGGTCAAGGAATACATAGAAGATTACAACAAGAGGTTCACAAACGTGCAGCTCAACGTGGTTCGTGATCTATCAACTACGCTCAACCAAAGAACTGCTTTACTTACTGAAAATGCTGTGATAGGTATGGGACTGGTGTTGCTGTTCTTATCTATTTTCCTTAATACGAGACTCGCGTTTTGGGTAGCTTTTGGTCTGCCTATAGCGTTTTTTGGAATGTTCATTTTTGCAGGCCAGTTTGATGTCACGATTAACGTTCTTTCGCTTTTCGGAATGATCATCGTTATAGGAATTCTCGTGGATGATGGGATTGTAATCGCTGAAAATATTTACCAGCAATACGAGAATGGTAAAGACCCCATTCAGGCCGCTGTGGATGGCACGATGGAGGTGATACCCCCTATTTTGAGTGCAATAATCACTACAATTTTAGCATTTAGTACCTTTTTATATCTCGATGGCCGTATAGGAGAATTTTTTAGCGAGGTATCGGTGATAGTTATTTTGACTTTGATAGTCTCATTAGTTGAGGCGCTGATTATTTTACCGGCTCACCTTGCACATTCTAAGGCACTTCAACCTCGATCTGACGCTCCTAAAAAAGGAGTCGCTCGTGTTTTTCAAAAATTGCGTAGGGTCAATGATTATGGCGATCGAGTCATGAACTGGATGCGCGATAACGTGTATGCACCTGCTTTGCGGTTTACAATCAAATTCAAAATCTTGGTCTTTGCATTGTTTTTAGGCGCTCTAATTCTAACCATAGGCGCAGTAGGTGGTGGGGTCGTGGGAGTAACTTTGTTTCCCAGTATTCCCAGCGATCAGGTGAGTGTGACCTTAGAAATGCCCAACGGTACAGCAGAAAGAATAACAGATTCTATCATCACCAGTATTGAAGAAAAAGCACAAATCGTAAACGAAGAATTTACCGAAGAGTATTTGAAAGGAGAGGATTACGCA
>JBATVD010000028.1:0-3894 GCA_049671565.1 Nonlabens sp. | reverse complement strand
ACTTGACTTTTTCGTAAACTTAAAAGTTCGTCAGACACGCATCTTTCTTAAAGCAGAACATTTCAATAGTAGCTTTACAGGAAATAACTTTTATAGCGCACCTGGTTATGTGTATAGAGACTTCAATGTGCGTTTTGGCATAGTCTGGAACTTTTTTCTTTAGTAATCTTGTTTTCCTCCCGCTTACGCGAAAATTTTCCTTTTCCACCGTGATCTCGGTCTATTTCCCTGTCGCTCAGCCCCCTGTGTCCTGGCCGTCGGGTCCTTGGGATGTCCCTGTGCCCCGTACGGCCGTTCGGTCCCAAGGGGGGGCTGGGGTATCTTGGGGCGTAAGTATATTGTGCTCAGTCCCTTGTGATTTATTTACATTTTTTTTGCTGTCAGGGTTGCGTATTGTTTATTTCGCTGTATCTTTGCCGTCCGTTTGCACGGGATGTTATTTGGATGTACGTTTTGGTTTTTGGGAGGGATAAAAAAAGTTTTATTTTTTTTTGGATAATTGTTGCCGGAACAAAAAACAGTTGTATATTTGCACCCGCTTAGAGAGACAGGGTTTGTTTTTCGGGTATGTTCAGGAGTTTTTACGTTGGGTTTTGGAAGTATTTTTTTGGGTTCGATTCCCTTTGCCCGGACTGGATTTTCCGGATCTTTTATGATCTGGGGCAAGTTCATTGATATATTGAATTGACAGCGCGTTTTATCTTTCGTATGGGCGTTGGCGCTTATGATCAGATGAACCAACTCCTTTTGTTTTAAGGGGAGTATAAATAAGCTTGAAAACTAGAAATCATTTATTGACCGGAAAATTTCTTGGTTATCGTGACCGTAAATTTATTTAAGACACACGATGAAGAGTTTGATCCTGGCTCAGGATGAACGCTAGCGGCAGGCCTAACACATGCAAGTCGAGGGGTAACGGGGGTAGCTTGCTATCTGCCGACGACCGGCGCACGGGTGCGTAACGCGTATACAATCTACCTTGTACAGGGGAATAGCCCAGAGAAATTTGGATTAATGCCCCATGGTATCACGGGACGGCATCGTCCTTTGATTAAAGCTTCGGCGGTACGAGATGAGTATGCGTCCTATTAGTTTGTTGGTGAGGTAACGGCTCACCAAGACTTCGATAGGTAGGGGTCCTGAGAGGGAGATCCCCCACACTGGTACTGAGACACGGACCAGACTCCTACGGGAGGCAGCAGTGAGGAATATTGGACAATGGGCGCAAGCCTGATCCAGCCATGCCGCGTGCAGGAAGACTGCCCTATGGGTTGTAAACTGCTTTTATATGGGAAGAATAAGGATCTCGTGAGGTCTGATGACGGTACCATAAGAATAAGCACCGGCTAACTCCGTGCCAGCAGCCGCGGTAATACGGAGGGTGCAAGCGTTATCCGGAATCATTGGGTTTAAAGGGTCCGTAGGCGGGCGTCTAAGTCAGTGGTGAAATGCAGGGGCTCAACTCCGGCACTGCCATTGATACTGGACGTCTTGAATTATTGTGAAGTGGCTAGAATATGTAGTGTAGCGGTGAAATGCTTAGATATTACATAGAATACCGATTGCGAAGGCAGGTCACTAACAATACATTGACGCTGATGGACGAAAGCGTGGGTAGCGAACAGGATTAGATACCCTGGTAGTCCACGCCGTAAACGATGGTTACTAGCTGTCCGGCCCGATTGAGGGCTGGGTGGCCAAGCGAAAGTGATAAGTAACCCACCTGGGGAGTACGTTCGCAAGAATGAAACTCAAAGGAATTGACGGGGGCCCGCACAAGCGGTGGAGCATGTGGTTTAATTCGATGATACGCGAGGAACCTTACCAGGGCTTAAATGCAGTATGACAGGATTGGAAACAGTCTTTTCTTCGGACATATTGCAAGGTGCTGCATGGTTGTCGTCAGCTCGTGCCGTGAGGTGTCAGGTTAAGTCCTATAACGAGCGCAACCCCTATTGCTAGTTGCCAGCGGGTCATGCCGGGGACTCTAGCGAGACTGCCGGTGCAAACCGTGAGGAAGGTGGGGATGACGTCAAATCATCACGGCCCTTACGTCCTGGGCCACACACGTGCTACAATGGTAGGGACAGAGAGCAGCCACTTCGCGAGAAGGAGCGAATCTATAAACCCTATCACAGTTCGGATCGCAGTCTGCAACTCGACTGCGTGAAGCTGGAATCGCTAGTAATCGCATATCAGCCATGATGCGGTGAATACGTTCCCGGGCCTTGTACACACCGCCCGTCAAGCCATGGAAGCTGGGGGTGCCTGAAGTCGGTGACCGCAAGGAGCTGCCTAGGGTAAAACCGGTAACTGGGGCTAAGTCGTAACAAGGTAGCCGTACCGGAAGGTGCGGCTGGAACACCTCCTTTCTGGAGTTCCTGAAATAATGGAACCAAGTAAGAGGATTCTATCCTGAGATGAGATCTCGATTGGAGTGTTTATTTTATATTATGTTGTCAATTATTTATTTTGAAGATCACTCAAATAGAGTCGGGACCCCCTAGGGTCTTGGTTTTATAGAGTCTCGTAGCTCAGCTGGTTAGAGCGCTACACTGATAATGTAGAGGTCGGCAGTTCGAGTCTGCCCGAGACTACAAGTCGAGAGACAGACGAGAAGCGATGCATTGAGCGTCGTCGAAATGTTTACCCTGAGCTAGTCGAAGGGAGTCTGCCCGAGACTACTTTTTAATTACGCTTTCGCGAAAGTTAAAATCGCAAACAGTTCATTTACAAATTATAGGAAATTTTAGAAGTTGGGATACCTATCCTTTTTGGAATTTGGAATTTTATTTTTAGAATTTCTAAAAACAAATGGGGGATTAGCTCAGCTGGCTAGAGCGCCTGCCTTGCACGCAGGAGGTCATCGGTTCGACTCCGATATTCTCCACCAACGTCCTACGTAGCTTCAAGCGAAGTAGGACATACTTTGTGCCTTTAAGGCATTGGAGTAAAAGTTCTTTGACATATTGAAAAGATTAAACGAGCATTTCCATCGCGTAAGTGATGGAATGTATAAAGTAAAGTAGAATAAGAAAACGGCATCACATGACATATCGTTGTGGATTGTGATCCGAATATCATAAGCAAAATAAGGGCGTATGGGGAATGCCTAGGCTCTCAGAGGCGATGAAGGACGTGATAAGCTGCGATAAGCCGCGGGGATCAGCACATATGAATTGATCCGCGGATTTCCGAATGGGGCAACCCACTATATTGAAGATATAGTACCAGCAATGGAGCAAACCCGGTGAACTGAAACATCTAAGTAGCCGGAGGAAGAGAAAACAAAAGTGATTCCGCCAGTAGCGGCGAGCGAACGCGGAATAGCCCAAACCATGCAGTTTACGGACTGTGTGGGGTTGTAGGACCACGACATTTGCTGCAGTTTGAATTAGAATCCACTGGAAAGTGGAACCATAGAGGGTGATAGTCCCGTATAGGCAAGAATTGTTAGCGATAGTGGTATCCTGAGTAGTGCGGGGCACGTGAAACCCTGTATGAATCCGGCGGGACCATCCGCCAAGGCTAAATACTCCTGAGAGACCGATAGTGAACCAGTACCGTGAGGGAAAGGTGAAAAGAACCCTGAATAAGGGAGTGAAATAGATCCTGAAACCATACGCCTACAAGCGGTCGGAGCTACCCTGTGTAGTGACGGCGTGCCTTTTGCATAATGAGCCTACGAGTTACCGTTGTCAGCAAGGTTAAGTACTTCAGGTACGCAGCCGTAGCGAAAGCGAGTCTGAATAGGGCGATATAGTTGTCAGTGGTAGACGCGAAACCGTGTGATCTACCCATGGGCAGGGTGAAGCTGTGGTAACACACAGTGGAGGCCCGAACCGGTTGACGTTGAAAAGTCTTCGGATGACCTGTGGGTAGGGGTGAAAGGCC
>JBATVD010000027.1:0-2483 GCA_049671565.1 Nonlabens sp. | reverse complement strand
TTACAAGCGCGTATTGCGTATAACTGGCGCGACTCGTTTTTAAATGAGCGTCGTGTAAATGGCGATTTAACCGCACCAATTTACACCGATGAGTATTACCAAATAGACTTTAACGTAAGTTACGAAGTACCGGCAGTAGAGGGACTTACCGTATTTATTGAAGGTATAAACATTACTGATGAGTACGTAACATCTTACGGGCGCAAGCAAGATCTGATTTATAACATCACTCAAACTGGCTCTCGTTATGGTTTAGGTGTTCGTTATAATTTTTAATAAATTACCCTTGTAGCAACCTTATAAAAGCCGCATTTTGCGGCTTTTTATTTGCCTAAATTAACCTAGTAATAATAATATCAAGCTGTTATAGTCAATATGAATTTAACTTATTTGTTACATTCGATTCGTAACAGTAAGTAAAGGCACACAACAACAATTGGAGCACACAATCCATGGCCAATCATGCATTATTAAATAATGTTGAGCATCAGCATTTAAAAATAAACCCTGCACGCAGCACACACTTAGGTGACGGGGTTTGGTATAGCGAAACATTTGTGAGCGAATTTAGAGTCGCTCAAGCACATTATCCAATATTTTTTACCAAGGACGATACAACAAATACATTTTCGCCGGTGTGTTTGTACGGCATAAATAAAGACGAAAACTTATTTTTAGTAAACCAGCAATGGCAAGCACACTACATTCCGTTAAGTATGCAGCGACTGCCTTTTGCTATTGCTACTCAAAATACAATGCAAAACGGTGTAGCAACGCAAGAGCGCATGCTTAGTATTGATTTAGACTCACCAAAAGTATCAACAAAGCAGGGTATTAACTTATTTTTAGAACATGGTGGAAATAGCGATTAACTCGAAAAAGTAATAAATGTGCTCGTCAACCTGCATCATGGTTTACAACAAAACCAGCCCTTTATTAAAACCTTAATTAAACATGGTTTACTTGAGTCGGTATCCCTAGAGCTTGATTTAGTAAACGGGCTTAAACATAACTTACTCGGCTTTTACACCATAAACGAAGACACGCTTAACCAACTAAGTAGCGATGCAATTGCGCAGCTGCACTCACAAGGGTATTTAGCGTGTATATACATGGTCATTGCCTCGCAAGTACATGTACGTGATTTAGTCGCGCTTAAAAACGAGCAACTTATGCTACAAAAGCACGCTGTGTAAGTGCTTAACTATGGAAAATTTAGAAAATAAAATTCAAACGCTTAATGGCTTAACTCCCAGCACGTTGCCCAAAGAGTTTTTAAACTCGTCTGTGCCTATTGTACTAAAAGGGTTTGTAAGCGATTGGCCCCTCGTTATTGCTGCTAAAAAATCTGATGCAGCTGCAATTGATTATTTAACACCGTTTTACGAAGGTTTTTTAGTTAACACTTGCACAATACCCGCCAGTCAAAGCGGGGTTGTAGGGTATAACCCCGATATGAGCGGTTTTAACTTTACTAATCAACAAGCGGCATTTATTAGTGCGCTTGAGCAAATAATGCAAAGTGCAAATAACCCACAAGCCGACACTTTATACATTGGCTCTACTAGCATTGCACAGTGCTTACCTGGTTTGGTTAATCACTGCCAAGTTAACGCATTAAACGAAGGTTGTTTATTTAATGTATGGGCAGGCGGAAAAGTTACCGTACCAGCACATTACGACGTAGCGCAAAATTTAGCATGTTGCGTTGCAGGTAAAAGGCGTTTTACTTTATTTGCCCCCGATCAAATAGACAATTTATATATAGGTCCGCTTGATAAAGCACCCGGTGGTCAGCCAATAAGCTTAACCACTACAACTGCACCTAACTTTGAGCAGTTTCCTAAGTTTGAGCAGGCAATAAAAGCGGCAATTACCGTTGATCTTGAAGCCGGCGATGCCCTTATATTGCCCAGCATGTGGTGGCACCAGGTAGAGGGGCTTGGCAGCTTAAATATACTGTTTAATTATTGGTTTAAAAATACGCCTGCGGTTTATGGTCAGCCTACTAATGCGTTGCACCTTGCTATTTTAAACATACGTAATTTACCAAAGCATGAGCGCGCAGCATGGCAACGTTTGTTTAATTGCTACGTATTTTCCGATAACGAATTTACTCACATCCCAGAGCCTGCACAGTCTATTTTAGCAAAGCCAATGGATGAGCTTGCAGCGCGTAAATTAAGAGCCGAATTACAAAATAAATTAAGACGCTAAGCGTACTTGTAAGGTTTGAAATATGAATCAAAATGCAATTAAAAAAATAGTAATAGCAGGTGGCGGCACCGCTGGTTGGATGTGCAGCGCTGCAATGACAAAGCTGCTAGGTAAAAATATTGAAGTGTGCTTAGTTGAGTCTGATTTAATACCTACCGTAGGGGTCGGGGAGTCTACTATCCCTACGCTGCATATATTTCATGATTTACTAAAAATCAGCGAATCAGAATTTATGGCAGCCACTAACGCCACGTTCAAATTAGGCA
>JBATVD010000026.1:0-159703 GCA_049671565.1 Nonlabens sp. | reverse complement strand
TTGCATGTAGATCGTGCATGATATCAATCTTTTTGTTTTACACCCTTAAGATACTGTATATCAATTTAATGCGCGATCTTTTTTTCAGGTTAATCCATAATTTTAACTAGCACAACGCGTTATTTATAAAAATCTTGCTTATGTTTCAGAGAACCGTTCTGAATATAACGAAAATTTAAATTTTTATGAGTATGCTCATTTATCATTTTATCTGCCTTATGATGAAAATGACGACGAAAATCTTTTGGATTTAGAGACGGAGCCTATATTGGTTCCTGCTGTAATTGATGCTGATAAGGGGACAGGCTATGAATATATTAATAATTCATGGGTCAATATTTTGGTAGATGATGATATAAGCGCAAATACTTATTCTTTAATTATTGCGCCAATGATGGATGATTGCACGGGATACACTATGTCAATTCATCCAGTAATTGCCGCTGCAAATAGTATTAATATAGACTGCCATGATATTTTCGCTGGTGGTTCTGGAGGAGGATCACCAGGAGGTGGAACAAGCTCTAACTTATATACTGGATCTTGTACTCAAGTAAAACCTGTAGGGAATTATGTAAGACAGGTTTTTGTTGGTCGGACTAAGCTTAAAAAACAATATGATAGAAAAATCTCATTTACCGGTAATGGAGGTGGCTCTGAAATTAGATATTGTAGAGTAGATAGTAAAGAATCAATTCAATCAGATAGCTTGGGAAATTATTCAGTAACGCAGTGGGACGTGAGAGTATCACAATATTGGAGTAGAAAGCAAATTCGTCGAGAAAATGTTAGAAATGCTGCAATTTTGTGGGATCCGAATTGGGAATGCCAAGGGGAACATGAACAACTTTTTGTTATCTACGAAGAAGACACAGAAGGAGATCTAACAATAGATCAAGATTTGAGTTTTGATCTTGCTGATAATTCTTACGGTGCGGATATTGATATCACAATCCAAAACAGATCAAAAGATGATGCGATTATTTTGAGGACGAGAGAACAAGTCGAATTTTTCACGGTAAATTTACTCAACGATATGGGAGGTGGTTGTTTTAATGGAAGAAATAGTTTTGCAGATAGGTGCTGGCCTATTTATGATTCAGGTTCTAATATGCCATATACAATGTATCATAGATGGGTTCTAGTACAGTAAACAGAATGAGAGCTTCAATTACTACCCTTATTTTTTTTTGTCAACAGCCTATTCTCAAGAAGTGAAAAATAATATCAATACATCCATTTTAAATATGGAGGTCTCGTATGGTCTACAATATAATGGCTTCGTTGATTATGGGAAAGATATAGTTATAGAGGACGGAAATATCATTCCCATTGAAGGCTTCACGGGTGAATTAACCTTATTTCAAAAGAGACAGATCGGCACATATTTTAACGTTACTGCGTCTATACGTCTCGGAGGGCGCAATTACTTAGAATTAGGTCATTCAAGAACTATGAATCAGGGCACTTATGATGGTGGGGTAACTTTCCCAAATGTAACTGAGGTTATTGTTGAAGACTTTCAATTAAGACATAGAAATATATATTTTAAATTGGGGTACAAGCGACTTTTGATCAAGAATAAAGCAGCTATTCAAATAGGCTTGGTAGATATGTACTTTCAACAATCCGAAGTGAACATTTGGCCAGATGGGCAACAGGTTTTGATTAAGGAACGAAATTATGAAAATAGTTATCTTGGTGAATTTGGTGCTTACTTAGGCTTTCAGTATGATTTTTACGAAAGTGGTAAGTTTACCTTGGGGGCTCGATCGACCGCATACGTTATAGTCTCTGCTGGGATTGATTTTGAAACGCTCGCATTAGCACCTTATTTAAGGTATAATTTTTAAATTTAAATGTCTAATTTAAGTGAAAGCGTCATTTTCTAAATGGCGCTTTTTTAATGCGAATCATTTTAATGAAGATCTTTGGGATATACGCGATCCACATAAATAAGAAGGTCACTCATATAAGCTCTAAAGTGCCGTTCCAGCTCATTGTAATATTTAACCAAATCTATAGGCGCAAAATTCATTTTACTCTTGCCACGAGTGCGATTGTTCATCTGGTGAAAAATACGACTGATGCCATCTACCGTTGCATAGTTGGTCAGCCAGTCTTGCTGAACCATGTAAGGCAGGAAATTTTGGACTTTTTTAGGCAACATAGCATGGTTTTCTTCTAACAATTGGTAAAAATCCTGAACATAAATGGGTAGTGGTGTGGCGTGGTAATCTTCCCAATTAGAGGCCAAGAAATGATCATAGTAGATATCTACGATAACGCCGCTCCAGTGACCGTATTCTGCCCGGATCAGATCTTTGCTAGATCTCACTATGGGATGTTGATCGGTATAAGTGTCTATATACCGGTGCAACATGATTCCCTGGGCCACGCGATCTGGAAATGCGCTAAAATCTTTTCCCCTTACCGAGTCGGCTATAAAATTACCAATTATGATCTGCTGATCAGTCTTAGATAGAAAGATGTGCGCTAGAAAATTCATAGGATTGGGCAGTGAGAAGGTATAACCTTATTTTTGTCGCAAAAGTAATCTAAACTTATTATGACACTCATAAAATCGATATCGGGAATACGTGGAACCATAGGAGGTCGTCCAGGAGATAACCTCACGCCGCTTGACGCCGTAAAATTTGCCAGCGCCTATGCGGGTTGGATAAAAAATGCCAGTGGTAAAAGCAACCCGGTCGTTGTGATAGGTAGAGATGCAAGATTGAGTGGGGGTATGATTCAATCTTTGGTTCAGAACACGCTCGTGGGAATGGGATGCAATATCATTGATTTAGGCTTGAGTACCACACCTACTGTAGAGATTGCTGTACCTCGTGAAAAGGCAGACGGTGGCATTATCTTAACCGCAAGTCATAACCCCAAGCAATGGAACGCGCTTAAATTATTGAATAATAAAGGAGAATTTCTCGATGGTGTGGAAGGTCAGAAAATATTAGATAACGCAGCGGCAGAAGATTTTAATTATGTAGAGGTAGATGATCTGGGATCTGTGAAAACGATAAAGGATTATATCTCCAAACATATTGAAGACGTACTCGCCATGCCGGTAACCGATGTAGATGCAATAAAATCTGCTGGTTTCAAGGTTGTAGTAGATGGAGTCAATTCTACCGGCGGCATCGCCATTCCAGAATTATGTCGAGCGCTGGGAGTAGAGGTCGTTGAATTATATTGCGACCCAACGGGTCACTTTCCTCACAATCCAGAACCTTTAAAGGAACACCTTACAGATTTATCTGCTGCGGTCAAAGAGCACAAAGCTGATTTTGGAATTACCGTAGATCCTGATGTAGACCGTCTAGCTTTTATGGATGAAAATGGAGAAATGTTTGGTGAGGAGTATACTCTAGTCGCTTGTGCAGACTACATTCTAAGCATTAAAAAGGGTAATACTGTTAGCAATCTATCTTCTTCAAGAGCATTGAGAGACATTACTGAAAAGCATGGTGGTAAGTATTTTGCTGCTGCTGTAGGCGAGGTAAACGTTGTTCAAAAGATGAAGGATGTGGATGCCGTGATAGGAGGAGAGGGTAATGGAGGTATCATCTATCCAGAATCCCATTATGGTCGTGATGCACTTGTAGGTGTGGCGATGTTTTTGAGTTTGCTTTCGCGAAAGCGAGAAAAAGTAAGTGAACTACGTGCAAGTTATCCGGCTTATTTTATGAGTAAAAAGAAAGTCCAGCTGACAAAAGGCATGCCCGTAGATGAAATTTTGAAAACCGTTGAGAAAAAATATTCTGGAGAAGATCTTACCACTATAGATGGTGTGAAGATTGACTTTGCTGAGCAATGGGTACACTTGCGTAAATCCAATACCGAACCAATCATTAGAATATACACCGAAGCTCCCTCTCAAAAAGCTGCAGATGATCTTGCTGATCGATTTATAGTGGAGTTGGAGCAAATCGCCGCCAAACTGAGTTAGTGCCGGTTTTGTAATTAATTTGCGAGTTTGGGCGATTTGCTTATGATGGAAGACGTGTTTTCCAGAGTAACTTTCCATCTTTTATGAGTCCATAAATAATACTGTGGTTGTGCTTTGATCTGCTTTTCAAGCAGCTCATAATAAGTGTCTACTATATCCCATCTTTTGGTTTTTCTCGCATTAGAAGTTATAGGTACGATGGTAGATTTGTAATAACCACGTTTGATTTTATGGGTATGAATAAAGTAAACGCTTAAATCCAACCGTCTGGCTAGGGATTCATAACCATTAAAAACAGATGTAGGTTCGTCAAAAAATGTGGTGAAGTAGTGGGAGGTTGGGAGTTTTGGAGACTGATCGACGACCATACCTAAAATATATGGGTTCTTATCTTTTAAAGATTCCACAACGTACCATCCTACCTTTCGCATAGCTACCAGTTCTGCCTTGTTCCCTTTTCTCAAGTATTTTAATAATCGTTCAACCGCGAGGTTCTTGAAAGGTTTGTAAACTCCTACGGTTTTAATTCCAGAATGAAGAGAGGCTGCTTTTAGGCTTAAATCAAAATTCCCGAAATGAGCTGATAGGAATAGAGCAGGTTGATTTGAAGATTTGATCTCATGAAGAATTTCTAGGTTGGTCGCTGTAATGTGTTTTAACAATCGTGCATCGCTCATGGTTGAGGACTTGATGAGTTCTAGAATGCTGTCCACAAAATTCCTGATGCTTTCTTTTCCTATCTTCAACTTCTTTCGCTCGGTGTATTCTGGGAATACAATGGAAAGATTTTTTAGAATTGTACGTTTCCTGTAACTGATGAAATTAAATAAAATAAACGTTATGAAATCACTTAATGCATAAAGTAATTTAAAAGGAATAAATGCTAAGACTAGAATAATGGGGTAGCATAGATATACTACCAATTCCAGAAAATAATTTCGTTTTTTCTTAATCAAACCTTTAGGTGAAGTGTGTAGTTGAGATCTTCTTTGAAGTTCTAAATATGGGAGATTTTAAATATTAAGTAATTACTAGATGCAAATGAGTTATTTAGGTTTTTGAGCCAGCTTAGGAGAGAACCGTCCAGCTTCAAGTTTTTTCTTTGAAATAACTCTCCACCGTTTATGAGACCACAAATAAAAAGCAGGTTGTTTTTTAATTTGATCTTCTAAAAGCTCAAAAAATCGATCTGTTATATGCCAATCATCTGTAGTAGTTCCTTGGTTTGTGATTAGCTCATATCTTGATGAGTAGTATCCTCTTTTAATTTTTGTGACCCTTAGAAATACTATAACTGCATTGAACTCTTTTCCGAAACGTTCTCCACCCTTGAAAACTGCCGTGGGCTTATCAAAGAACTCTGTAAAATATTTTGACCTGCCTTGTTTGGGAGCTTGATCTGCAACAAGAGCAAAAAGTGCATTTCCTGTCTTCGCTGTTTCGGCTATTTTATGGTTAGCTTGCTTCATAGCGATCATTTGTGCCCCAAATCTCATTCTTATTCTGCGTATCAACCCATCAAACTTTTTATCTTTTAATGGTTTGTAAACGGCATACACAGGAAACTTCATTTGATCTGTTAAAACCATAGTCCATTCATAACTAGCCTGATGACCAAACATACAAATGATTGGTTTTCCTTTGTCAGCAAATTGATTTACAAGATCAATGTTTTCACAAGTAAATCGTTTTTGCATTTCTGCTTTGCTCATACCTAGAGATTTAATCATCTCCATAAACATATCGCAAAAATGTTGCATGTTCTTTTTGTGCAAGGATTTGATTTCCTGATCACTTTTATCGGGAAATGCAATTTTTAGATTTTTGCGAATTGTTTCTTTGCGATAGCCTACGATATAGTATAGGATGAGGTAAACAAAATCGCTGATTAAGTAAACTATTGTAAACGGCAACTTTGACAATAGCCAAAGTATAGGATAAAATAAATGATAGAGATTAGACTCCAAATGGTTTTTAAGCAAATATACTATCTTGTAGTTTTGTCCCAGAAATTAAATCTATGATGAATTTTGACATCGCTACGATTGTGATCATCGCGGGCACTTGTATAGTAAGTTTTAAGGCGTTTAATGATCTGGCATTTAAAGCTAAATATCTATTTAATATAGCTGGGATACAGCGAGGAGAACAGTATAGATTTATAACAAGTGGTTTCCTACATGCTGACGAGCGTCACTTGTTATTCAATATGGTCACTTTTTTCTTTTTTGCAGGGACCGTCATTGATCGATTGAGTAGTTTGAATATGATCGTGATTTACCTTGCCAGTATGATCGGTGGTAGCCTTTTGAGCTTTGTGTTTCACAAAGATGAATATCACTACAGTGCTCTAGGAGCAAGTGGTGCTGTTTCTGGAATAATATACTCAGCTATACTTTTGGATCCAGATATGCGTATTTATTTTGGCATACCAGGTTATATTTTCGGTTTAGGCTATTTAGTCTATTCTATATATGGAATGAAAGTTAAGCGTGATAACATAGGCCATGATGCGCATTTTGGCGGTGCGATGACAGGATATGTTATTACATTATTTTATGATTTTGATATTGTTTATGAACAACCATTGATCGTAGGTACATTGCTTATCCCCATAATTGCATTATTTGTGATGATGAAATTGGGAAAAATCTAATTTAAGCTTTCGTAAAGTGATGAGCTCCAAAATAGGATTGGCGTTAAAAGCTGAAACGAGTTTTATTGAACACAAGTCAAATAATAATAGTTGCTTACCATACCTTGTGATATTACTAACTGAATCAGTAGGGATGATATAATTTCCTTAACCCTCATATCAATTAAACGAAGCGGCTTTTTAAAAGTTTGTTATCCCAATGAGTTGTCAGTTGAAGCGAATAGCATTCTTAGATAGCCTGATTAAATCAACAGGAGCAACCAATTCTAAAAATATACTTCTAAAGCAATTCCTCTAAGCGATCATGCAAAGCTTGTCCTCGTAGATTTTTATCAATTATAATTCCATTTTCGTCCAGTAGAAAAGTGGCTGGAATCGAGTTTACATTATAGAGTTTTGCCAAAGGGCCAAAGTATTTCAATCGCGAGACGTGATTCCAGTTCATACCATCCTTTTCAATGGCGTTAATCCAGGCTTGTTTGCCATTTTCTCGATCCAATGAAACGCTAATAATATTAAACCCCTTATCATGGTACTTTTTGTATGCCTCAACAACATTAGGGTTTTCCCTTCGGCAAGGACCGCACCAGCTCGCCCAAAAATCTACTAGCGTAACCTTTCCTAAAACTTCATCTAATTTAATCACCTCACCATCTGGATTGAACCCTTCAAATTCAGGTGCTTTTGCGCCAATAGCTACTATTTCGATTTTTTTCAAATATTCGTCAATTCTTTTGCTTACACCCTGAGCCTGTACATCTTCACTTAATTTATTGAATTGTTCTCGACCAGTTGTTGCGTCATATGCCTTCATATTTAACAATTCTCCTAGGAGCATGGCACCTACCAGATTGTCAAGATTTTCTTTATGCAATGATTCCATATTTTTTTGAAAGCTATTGAATCTTTTTTGGTAGGCTGAGGTAAGTTGATTTACAAGCTGTGTGTCTTGTTTGCGCAAGGCAGCATTTCTCTCTTCAGCAAGGCCTTTTAAATAGTCTTGAAATGTCGTTTTTTCACTTTGATATACAGCCATCGCTTCATTTGCATGGCCTCCATCTACAGTACTATAGGGAAGACTGTCTTTCTTAATCGCTAACTTCACTCCTTCTTTATGAGTTAGAAACAGTAAGTTTTTTTCAACGCCATCTATGGTTATCACTCTAAGTTGCGGTTTAGGATCGGTTTCTTCAAAATCAAAACTAAATTTTTCATCTACAATAATACTGGTGTCTAGTGGAGTAAGAACACCACGTGCATCCATGCTGTTGTAATAAGCTCTCATGCCATTAAAGATTCCAGGAGCTTCTGCTTCTACCGCCTTAACAGGCTCAATGTTTTTCTCCTGACAAGAGAATAGTAGTATGAAGAATAAAAAAGAGGCCGTAAGTCGCATATATTTTTTTGGCAAAAATAACGGATTAAAAACATTTTGTTTTGGGTTAAAGTAATCTAAAATTTACGTCCTACTTGACCTTGCTCGAGCGTGAAAAAGTATCTTTGATAATAGCCATGGGAACAGAAAAAGATTTGATGAGCATAAGCCTTAGCTTTAAAAAGGTAATTGAAAGTTATAGGCACCGTCTGGAAAAAGAAAATAATAATTTCAGGAAACTTTATATATCATCTCTTCTGAGTTATGCAGATCAGCATGAAGAGCTTATTGATGGAATTCAAATCGATGAAATACATCGCTTTGAAGAACCTATAAGTGTGCTACTTTCAGAATTATTTCCAGAAGCTCTTACGCTCAATGAAATTAAAGCTGCGACTATACCTTTTAGCGATGTTCTATTTAATAAGTCTCAACGTCTTCAGAACATACTTGATGCCGCTGGTGACGATTTTCAACTAGAATTGATGTCCAGTGATGATTTTAATACCTATCGCATGGCGTTTGGTATAATTCTCAACCGCATCTATGACCGCAATATTGATTTTTCAAGCCCTATATTTTGTGATATTCCCGATGTAAATGGGGTCAATCGCACTTACCGTGTTACTTACAATGCAGATTTTGTTGAGATCTTTCTAGACGAGGGCGAGCAACGGCTTACTGATTCAGAGATCAAGGAATTATTACGTAATCCTGATGATCAAGATTTGTGGAAAAACTATTTCTCCAAAGGATCGTATACTTTCAAAGGTTTTGGGATCGTTTCATTTACAGATGTGACGATGGATCGAGCCATATCTGACCTTAAAACCATATTATTAAGCAGTGCAGATGGTAAGTTTTCTAAAACCAAAGAGATTCAAGGCATTTTCAGAAATATGTTCAATCTCGATCATTTGAGGGTAGGGTTTACTGCCTATGATAAGTTTGAAGGCAATTTTGAATCCATGTTCCATGATAGAACAGAGAGTTTTTTATTAGGGTCACATGTGGAAAAGAGCTGCAGGGATGCTTTGTGTTCTCATAGTTATAAAACGTTACTAGAAGAAAAGAGTCCCCTCATTATTACAGACGTTAAAAATTATTCAAACCAAATAGAAAACACATTTCTTACAGATAGATTGTTAGAGCAAGATGTTAACAGCGCAATTCTGTACCCAATAGTAAATCAAAAAACCTTGATAGGAATTCTAGAAGTCGTGAGCACTACAAATTTTGCGCTCAATACTTTCAATGTTAGTAAAATTGATAGTGTGGCAGAGTATATCATGGCCGCATTAATCAGAATGGAGCAGGAATATCAAAATAAAATTAAAGCCCTAATACAGACTGAATGTACCTCTATACACAGTAGTGTACAGTGGAAATTTGCTCGGGAGGCACGTCGTATTCTCAAGATTAGAAATCGCACCGGTAGATTTGAACCTTTTAAGGATATACGCTTTCCAGATGTATACCCACTTTATGGGCAAATTGATATAGTAGGTAGTAGCGATGCTCGCAACGAGGCTATTAAACAAGACTTGGTTAATCAATTGCAATCGGTTTGTGGCATTTTCGCTTCCGCGAAAGAGTCAGAACCATTACCAATCTACGACCAGATTTCGTATCGCGTTTTTGAATATCAAAAAGAATTGACAGATGGTCATATCAATGCAGATTCAGAAAGAGAGATCATTAAATTACTGACCGAAGAGATCAATCCAGTTGTAAAGCATTTGGAAAGGCTGAATCCCGAATTGGAAAAAATGGTCATTGATTACAGAAACAAAATTGACCCTGCAAGTGGAGTGATCTATAATTCACGCAACACTTATGATAATACGGTTCAAGTAATCAATGAGTCACTTTCTAATTTTATTGATAAAAGACAACAAGTGGCACAAGAAATTTGCCCGCATTATTTCGAGCGATTCAAAACAGATGGAGTTGAGCACAATATCTATGTCGGAGAAAGCATAGCACCAGATCTTGATTTCAATATTGTCTATGTATACAATTTAAGATTATGGCAGCTTAAAACAATGGTAGAAATGGAAAACAGGTTCTATACATTACAAGAAGGTAAAAAGAACCTGATTCAAGCCGCTTCAATGATTTTGGTTTTTGACAACACTCTTAGTATCAGATACCGCATCGATGAAAAAAGATTTGATGTAGACGGTACCTATAACGCCCGTTACGAAGTAATAAAAAAGCGCATAGATAAGGCAAAAATTAAAGGAACTGACGAGCGCATAACTCAAAAGGGGAAGATAGCTATCATTTATACAAACAAAGAAACGCAGCGAGAGTACATGCGCTACATCAATTTTCTTCAACACAACAAGATGGTAAGCGAAGAGGTTGAAGCATTAGAGCTTGAAGATGTTCAAGGTGTAATTGGTCTTAAGGCCCTTAGGGTTAAAGTCCTTTACAATATATCTGAAAATGAAGAAGATTATGATGCAGATTCGATAACTTATGAAACCATGCTAGAGCAGCTGCAACTTAAACCAAAGCAAGATTAATTATTAATATTACTTTGATAAAAAATCAATACTATTATAATCACTTCAATCAAGCAATTATTAAACCAGTCGCGTTGTAAGTACTTGTGATAACGTCTTCCACACTTTCAAAATCTAAGGTTACAAAGGCAACTACAAATGCAATTACAGAGCCTACGATACCTATCATAAATATGGTATAAGTCCATCGCAGTAATGTGTATTTTCTATTAAGAACTACTCCCAGAAGCCATAAATCTTTCACAAGCGATTCATAGACTTCTTCCTTGTCTTCTAACAATCCCATCAATGCCTTTTGGTATCTTTTAAAAGGAACTTTATGAAAATTACCAAAGAATAATAAGTTCACCTGTCTTTTCTGTACCTGTTCATCTGTAAATTCACCGCTCGTTACATTGGGTCTTGTAGACATTATAGATAATATGATACTGGCTACAGAAAATAATATGAGAATAAGCGTAGGCCATAATAAATGACGATTAGTAGGCTGTTCCAGCTTAGGAATAAGATTTGCCAAGGCTAGAGAAATAATAATAGCGTTTACTGAAAGCAAGATGTTTGCCTTGGTATCTGCAATATCACTTAATTTAATGTGGTTACGCAGCGTAGTTCTAAATAAAGTTTGAATGGCACGTTCTGGACTTTGATTTTTCAAGTCCACTTTTATCTTCTCCTTTCTGTATTTCTTTTTCTTCTTTTTCTTCTTCTTAATAAGCTTTAGTAAGTTCTCGTTCTTGTCAGTATTCCAATTTTTAATGGCGTAATCGCTATAGTACCTGTGTTTTTCTGTAAATACTTCAATATTTTCATTACGCCATTCCTTGTCAGAATATTCCTTACCTCTTAAAGAGTATTCTTTCTTGAGTAAGGCACTGGTCTCTTTGTAATAATCCTTAGCAAAATGTGAGGCATCTGCATCGCGTATGATCTCTTCGAGCTTCCCATTGGGTACATCCTTGAACTTTGTAGCCATGATAAGTTTTTTCACCTCATCAATCGTGGACTGATCTATGTTCTGCTCCTTTAAAAACTCTTGCGCAATCTCGCAACTGGCCTCTTCGTGATGATCTTCATCCCTTGTGTAGCCCGTATCGTGGAGCCATGCCGCCAGTAGTAGTGTCTGTTCCTCTTTAACACTGATTTCGCAATTGTCGATAATTTCCTGAGTACTTTTAACAACACGCCTAGTATGCGTGTAATTGTGATAAACAAATTTATCGTCAAGTTCTTTTTTAAAAAGTTCCAGTACAAAAGCATCAGCTTTTTTGAAGATATCAGACATGTAAAAGGTTTGAAAGTAAATTTAATAGACTTCACTTACGTATGAATAAATATAACATTCTTTTATTAGTTTCTGCCTTCATAATTTATGGATGCGCGAGCTTCAAACCTCAATATCGTGAAGAACAGCAGCCATCTTTTCCAGATAATAAAACTATAGACCGGAGTTTTTATCTAATAGGTGATGTAGGGAAATCTCCAACTAATGGTAAGAGCGATGGACTATTGGCATTGGAAAGTTACCTAAAGAAAAACAAGACTGACGATGCCCATCTCATATTTTTAGGAGATAACATTTATCCTACGGGCATGCCTTCAAGAAGTGATGAATTTAGAGATGAGGCAGAAAACCATCTAGATGCCCAAATTGATGTTGCTAAAGGATTTGATGGCAATACAATTTTTATTCCAGGCAATCATGACTGGTATAATGAAGGTTTAAAAAATGTAGAGCGTGAAAAAGAATATCTAGAGAAAGCTTTAGATAGCAAAAATATTTGGAAGCCAAAGGTAGGCTGTCCTATAGAGAGTATAGATCTTTCAGAAACCATACAGCTTATAATTGTAGATAGCCAGTGGTACCTCGAGAAATGGAACAATCACCCAACTATAAATGATGACTGTGATCAAATAAAAACCAGAGAACAGTTTTTTATGGAAGTAGAAGGTGAGTTTAAGAAAAATCAGGATAAAACAATTGTTTTTGCCATACACCATCCCTTATACACAAATGGAATTCATGGGGGTCAGTATGCAGCTATCAAACATCTGTACCCATCGCAATCATCTATTCCACTACCTATATTGGGATCACTGGCGTCCTTAATTAGAACTAGCGGTGGTGTAAGTGCTCAAGACAAGCAAAATAAACGGTACCAAGAACTTGTAGGACGCATTACAACTCTTGCCAGAGCATCATCAGCACCTCGCATTATTTTTACAAGCGGTCATGAGCACACCTTGCAATACATAGAAAATGATGGTATAAGACAGATTGTGTCGGGTAGTGGATCTAAAAAAAGTTATGCCACCTTGAGTAATGACGGCCTGTTCAGTTATGGCGGTAAGGGATTTGCGAGACTGGATGTTATGATGGACGGTAGTTCTTGGGTGCGGTATTTCGGATTTGAAAACGGCTCAGAAAAATTACTTTTTACTCATGAGGCCATCAAGGCTCCAGTACCATATGACCTGGAACAGTTGCCTGAAAGTTATCCCGCTTTCGCGAAAGCGAGTGTTTACAACAAGGACCGCGTTGATAAATCAGATTTCTATAAATCGGTATGGGGTACTAAATATAGAGAACTATATGGTACAAAAATCAATGCTAAAGTAGCAATACTGGATACATTGAAGGGAGGATTGCGCGTGGATCGTGCGGGTGGAGGCCATCAAACCCGTTCCCTTAGATTAGTAGATAAGGAGGGCAAACAGTATAATTTAAGAGCCCTTAAAAAAAGTGCAGTACAATTTTTACAGACTGTGGTGTTTAAAGAAAACTCGGTCGCATCTTCATTTGAAGACACCGCCACGGAAGATATTTTGTTTGACTTTTATACGGCAGCTCATCCATACGCTGCCTTTACCGTACCCAAACTAAGTGACGCGGTAGGTATTTATCACACGAATCCCGAAATTTATTATGTACCCAAGCAAAAAGCTCTAGGGAATTATAATAATGAATATGGTGATGAACTTTATATGCTGGTGGAGCGTCCAGAAGAGAGTCATATTGATTTGGATACCTTTGGAAAACCTGATGACATTGAGAGTACAGCCGATGTTTTTGAACGACTGCGTCGTGATGAGAAATATAAGATTGATGAGCCAGCTTTTGTGCGGGCCCGTATTTTTGATATGATGCTAGGTGATTGGGACCGTCATCAGGATCAATGGCGCTGGGTTGAATTTGAACTTGAGGATGGAACACATTTATTCAGGCCTATTCCGAGGGATCGTGATCAGGTCTATTCTAACTTTGATGGTGCGCTTTTTGGTGCTCTACGCGCTATGGTAGGTATCACAAAGCAATTTGCGACCTATGAAGATCAACTCAATAATGTAAAGTGGTTTAATACCGCAGCGAGTTATTTGGATCGCAGTCTTGCACAAAATTCAGATCGGGAAGTATGGCTTGAGCAAGCACGGTTTATTCAGAAAAACCTGACGGATGAAGCCATTGGAGAAGCTTTTAAGGATTTGCCTGCAGAGATTTGTACCCATGAATCAACTGAAAGGATCATACAGAGCATGAAAAAGAGAAGAGAGAATATTGTAGACGTAACGGAGCGTTACTACAATTATTTATCTGATCTCGCAGTGCTGCGGGCAACTGACAAAGACGATTTTATCATTATAGATCGGGTTGACGACCAAAGCACTAAAATCACAATCTATAGAAACAAGGATGGAGAAATGGCAGATGTTGTTGCCCAGCGCACCTACTTATCTGAGGATACTAAAGAGGTATGGGTTTATGCGCTAGACGATGATGATATTATCAGAACTGAGGGAACGGGTAAACCCAGTATCAAGATCCGGATAATAGGTGGTCAGAACAATGACATCTACGACCTTGAGAATGGAAAGGGAATTTCAATCTACGACCATAAATCAAAGGACAATACCTTTAAAAGTACAGATGGAGCGAGAATACGACTATCAGATGACTATGATCGTAATCTGTACAATCCTAAAAAAGACATTAAAACCTCAAATGTATTAACACCAGCCATAGGGTTCAATCCTGATGATGGTTTTAAAATAGGACTTCAAAATACATTTACGGTGAGAGGCTTCAATAGAAACCCAAACACCAGAACACACAAATTTACCGCGGGTTATTATTTTGCTACCCAAGGTTATGATATAAACTATGAAGGCACTTTTGCGGGTATTTTTAATCGAATGAACTTAGTTGTAAAAGGAAGATTTGCTGGTCCCACGTTCGCAGAGAATTTTTTTGACTTTGGGAATGAAACAGATTTTGACACTGATCTTGATTTTGACTTCAATCGGGTGCGTATCAGTGAGATTTCTGCTGGGCTGGGTGTCGCGTATTTTGGTGAATATGGATCAGATTTCCAAGCAGATGTTGAGATTCAGGGTTTTGAAGTAGAGGATAATGGTAACCGTTTTATCACTGATCTTTTTCCTCAGGACTCCAATCCTGATTTTTACGAACGCAAATGGTTTGTAGATTTAAGCGGTACTTATAACTATGAAAGTTATGACAACATTCTAAATCCTACTCGAGGGATGATTTTTGATACTCAAATAGGTGCAAATCTCAATACAGATGATACTGATGTCTTTTTTGTTTACCTCAAACCAAAACTTGGATTTTATAATGCCTTAAATAAAAAAAGAAATTTAGTATTGAAAACCCTCGCTCAAGCAACTTTTAACTTTGGTGATGACTATCAATTTTACCAAAGCGCCCAAGTAGGACAAGATAGCGGACTGAGAGGGTATAGGAATGAGCGTTTTTCTGGAGATAGCGCCTTAGCTACGAGTGCAGATGTGCGTTATAGTTTTGATGAGTTTAAAACTGGTGTCATTCCACTTCAAATGGGTGTATTTGTAGGAGGAGATCTAGGTCGTGTGTGGCTCGATAATGAGGATAGCAGCCGCTGGTATAATGATTATGGGTTGGGGTTTTGGGTAAACAGTTCACAGGCTATAGGCGCAACTTTTAACTTGTTTAATGGAGCAGACGGTTTGCGCTTTAGCTTTCAGGTAGGTTTTAATTTTTAATAGCGTCGCGATGAAACATCAACTTGAATTACAACTCGCTATTTTAGGTAGTATCATCGTTATCGCTGGAGCTGTAATGAAGATCTATCATATCGTAGGAGGAACAGGTATGATGGCTTTCGGCTTTATTATTGAGTTGGTTGCTTTGGTGGTATTCGTTAGATCTAGGATGAGTAATTGAAAGAGAATTAATAGATTATCTAAAACGGTTTACTCCGTAGAAATATAATTGCGGTTTCTAGCGGATCTTATTTTTCACAAATGCGATAACTTTTTCCAACTCTTTTTCTCCAATTTCAGATGCTGCGATCGCCAAAATATCGCCTTGTTCCGCGTTTCTAATTAGTAATAAGTTAGACTTAACTATTTTGTAGTCCTTGAAGGTTTTCCAATTTGTTTCTGATCGGGTAAAATTAGTAGAGATAATAAGGGCATCTTCATTAAACTCAAAAATGCCATATTCTGGAATTTGATATTGGTTTTCAATATAGGCTGTGAATTGAGACATGTAATTATTTTTCAATTTCTGGTACTCATTGACACGAGGAAGTAAGTTGAAGCCCGCAATGAAGGAAAAAAGTATAAATACAATTCCAATTTCATCACCCGCCAATAGAATAGAAATTCCTAAAACTAGAAAGATTCCTGAGCAGATAAATATTTCTCTTCTTTTTGCAAATGCCTTAGAAAATACAAAGGGTAGTGTGATTTCAGTTTGTTTAATTAACAGATCTAAGTCAAAAGGGATTTTATATTCCAGTTCATTTTTATCTTCAAGTGAGTCCATATTCACGATAAGCTTTAATGGAAAAAGTTCTAATCATTTCACTGTATTGATAACTAATTGTTTGAACGAAATTAATAATGTCAGGATCAAAAAAATCCAAAAACCTACTTTAATGTTCTAAATCAAATAATCATTTTCACTACGATTTGCTGTGATTGGCGAAAAAAAGCCGATTTGATTATATTTAGGCTTAACATTTATGAGATTTTGTCCAACGTAATTCTTAAAAAAAAAAAAACGGCCATTGGCCGTTTTTAAAATATTTAAGAAGTTGAAAACTATAAAGCGCTGCGCGTTTCGTCCGTTTTCATTCTCCATGCGTCAAGCATCCAACTCGTAGTTTCTAATTCTCTGATGTAAGCACCTATTAAATCAATGGTACCTTCGTCGTCAGCCTTTTCTGCGACTTCTACTACTTTCAGCATTTGTTTCAAAATGTGATTGTGATCGTTTAATAGATTATCTACCATTTCGCGATCGCTCAATCCAGATTTTGATTCTTTTATGTTTGAAATCTTTAGGTAATCTGAATAATTAGAAGCTGGCTGATACCTTAGTGTCAAAATACGCTCTGCGATTTCATCAATTTTGAGAACTGCATCATCATACATTTCTTCAAATTTTTCATGAAGGTCAAAAAAGGATTTACCCACAATATTCCAGTGATAATTCCTTAATTTTTGATAATACATGTGATAATCTGCCAGTAAAATATTTAATTCTTTACTGGTGTGCTTTGCCTTTTCTAGGTCAAAATTCAAAAAGCTCATACTTATTTTTCTTTCTTTTTTTGTTTTTCGTTTACCGTTTCAGCATCTAGGTCAAAATCCTTATTTTTCTTTTGATTTACTATACTCCCTAGCGGCTTATCTTGCTCTACTTTACGTTCAAATTTCCTTTCCATAATTTTTATTTTAAATATAGGGTAGAGAAGTGGTGGAACTCCTGAAAATGACGTTAAAACTTGTTGGTACAAATTAACAGGTCAGTCTGCAATCACAAAGAAGCGCTCCCAACCATTTTCAGAGCTCATCCATAGTAATGGCGCATATTTGCGGTCTAGACTGCTCAAAACCTCGGTCAGGATTTCATTGTGTTTATATGCCTTACCTACTTCCATAAATGGTTGCATTTTCCACTGGTGTTTATGAGGTAGGTAGTAGCTGTGTTCTGTTCTCGCTTTCGCGAAAGCAGAAACTCTCACATAATAACCCACAATACACTTGCGATTGAGATAAGGAAAATCATGATCCCATAAACGTTGAGGTATGAAAACCTGTGCCAAAAAACAAACCCGCTGCTGTAACTTATTCACTTCAACACCCTGCTTTTCCAGCACTTCAATAGTTTCTGAACGGTAGAGCAAGGGAAGTTGATGCCTTTTGAGGCGGTATAACTTTTTAAGCAAATGGTCTCTCCTGTTGGGTCCCACGTAACGCGCTAATTCATTTTTCAACTCAAAATCAGAATCGTCTTTTTTGACATAAGCTATTTCAGGATCATAAATGTAAAATTTGTAAACCAGTTCTACGTGATACATTTTATTCGAATTGCAATCCTCAACTATAAAGTCCAGCTCCCCAACAGTCGTTTTGCCTTTGAATATTTGCAGATTAGAAATAAGGCACCGATAGATTGTGGATTGTTCCACACAAAACTTAAAATAATACTCAGCTCTTTTACCGAGAACCGTTCCGTATGGTATATCTGGAAGGTGTATTTCTGATTTTTGCTGATCAGAATAACTAAAATTAAGCTGATTCAAAGAAAATTGTTTCATGGAAAGCAACTCGCCTGTCCATAAACTGGGAGTGGAATAGAATGATCGAAGCCGTTCAAAACTATCTTGCATTAACTAAAGATAGGCAATTTAGATTGCTGGCATTTTAGATAGGCCATAGCGCTGGGACCTAGATTGAAAAGAAGGTCAAGACCTGATAAAGGTTGAATGAAACCATGCTTTTCTTGAAAAACCTGTATGTATTTATCTAAAGTGGTGATCGCTTTTCCTTTAGCGGTAATTAATCTATTAGCTCGAGAATTATTTGCAAAATCTTGGGTAAAGTGAATGCCCTTTTCTAGTCCTATGTGATCGAAAACAAACTTGATCGTTTTCAGATTCCAGTCGTATAAATTTATTGGGATTTCTTCAAAAAGAGCATTCAGATCGTCTTCGTAGAATTGATAAAAGGGACTTGAATTATACGCACTTTTAATGCTCTTGAGATGATTAGTACTCCAGGGTTCTGAATGGTCTATTTCAATAGCAGCGTAACTTACAGACTGACCTTTTCCTGTATGCTGTGTAGGAATGTTTAGAGACTGTTTTCCATTAGGCCCGGCAATGTAACACCTATTGCGATAGGTTTGCTTTACAAAATTACCGTGCTTTTCAAACACTAAATTCTCAGCGTCATAAATATAACAAAGACTAATGATGTCACAGAAATATGAGGGGTAGAGAGTCAAATGAACTATTTTTTTGCAGCCTCTTTATTTTTTTTCCTGTTTTTATAGAAGCGACTACCGGCTATATAAATTCCCAATGCGACAAGAAAATAAATCAAATAGGAGCGTGGCTGTCCTGATCCATTTACCGTGGTAAACAGTCGCTCAGTACGCACTCCCGTTGGGAATGATTGATTGGGATCATAGCTCATCCATACAAAAACGGGTTTTCCTACCACATGGCTTTCTGGCACATATCCCCAAAACCTACTGTCCAGACTGTTATCTCTATTGTCTCCCATTAACCAGTAGTAATTTTGTTTGAAAGTATATTCTTCAAGAGGAGCGTTGTTGAGATAAACTTGGTTCCCAAGCACGGTGATTTGGTTAAAATAATCCATTTCACTCCCTTCATACACCTCGATAATACGTCTGAAATAGTGGATGTTCTTAAAATCGATCCTAACCGTTTGTCCTTTTGCGGGTATTAAAAATGGATCTCTGTCATCATTAGTATTTCCATATAGCCCAGTATACGGAAAGATATAAGGTTCAGATCGGGTAACGCTCTCCCCATCGATCATTCTTGTTTTGGAATATCTTTGTGGACCGGTTTTCTGATCGACCTTTTCTACATCTAGAATATGACCCGTTGCTTTGAGCTTTTCAAGAGCTTCATCTGTTGCAGATTTAATGTACATGCGCCCATTACCTTGATTGTTGCTGCCATATTCCACTTGATCTGTAATCCCGTATTCAATGAGCATCTTTCTCTGGTCAAAAATATGACCGTCAGTGGTGAGTAGATAACTGTATTGGATTTTGGCCCGTTCTGGAAGGTCCAAAGGTTTGCCATCTATGTAAACTTTACCATCAATTATGGAGAGTGTGTCTCCAGGAACGCCCACACATCGCTTTACGTAATTAGTGCGTTTGTCTATGGGTTTGTAGTGGTGTTTTCCATCATCTGCACCCCAAATATCAAGAGTATCCACGGGCCAGTTGAAAACCACGATATCATTTCGTTTGATATCCTGAAATCCAGGCAAACGGGTATAGGGAAGTTCGGGTTTTGAGAGATAGCTCTTAACGTTTGCCACAGGAATTGTGTCATGAACCATAGGTGCCGCAACTGTGGTCATGGGAAGCCTTGCACCGTAATGGAATTTACTAACTAGTAAAAAGTCTCCTATCAACAATGATTTCTCTAAAGAAGAAGTGGGAATGATAAATGGCTGCATCACATAGGTGTGCACAATCGTAGCAGCAACAATGGCAAATAAAATAGAACTGGTCCATTCTCCAGCCGCTGTACGCGGTTTCAATTCTCGATTTTCTATATAATTGAAGGGTTGGGTATAGTTGAGATAGTATAGGTAGAAGCCCAGTGTTGCGATTACCAAAATGGTATCCTTTGCTTTATTATAACCAAAGGATCTGCACATTTCTACCCAAAACACGATGAGCATAATCAAATTCACGATAGGCAGTAATAACAGTATTGCATAATACCAAGGCCTATTGATAATTTTAGTAGCAATCACTGCATTATACAATGGGATAAATGCTTCCCAAGCTTGTCTGCCGGCCGCTTTATACATTTTCCAGGTGCCCAAACCATGAATGATCTGTACCACTGCCAAAAACAAAATCCAATTACTCCAACTCATTCCAAATTTTTATTTAATATGGTCTGAGCCTATAAGCCCAGCACATCTTTCATGGTAAATATACCTTGCTTATCTAAAAGCCACTCTGCCGCCATCACCGCTCCCAGTGCAAAACCATCACGGCTGTGTGCTTCATGCTTAATTTCTATCATATCGATTTCATTGCTATAACTCACAATGTGAGTGCCTTTTACGTCTTTCTCCCTTAATGCATTTATAGCTACGGAATCTTCTTTATTATCAGTACCTAGATGCCAATTTTTGTTACCCGTAAACGCTTTTAGTTGATCAAAAATACTCAAAGCCGTTCCGCTGGGTGCATCTTTTTTTTCAATGTGGTGCACCTCGGTAAGGTGCAATTCATATTCTTTGAACTTGCTCATCATTTCTGCAAGTTGTGAATTGAGTTCAAAAAACAAATTTACTCCTAGGCTGAAGTTGGAAGCATACACAACTTGACCCTCCTTTTCTTCAACCAATTTACTGATGGAAGCCAGTTCATGATTCCATCCCGTAGTGCCGCAAACTACTGGTACCTTATTCTTTATAAGCTCTATGAGATTGTTTATAACACTTTCTGGACTGGTGAATTCTATCACAACATCGGCGTGATAAGCTTTGGAAATATCATCGTGTCGACTTACCCTGGCACAGATCTCATGTCCACGTGATTGGGCGATTCTTTCAATCACCTTGCCCATTTTACCGTATCCTACCAGTGCGATCTTCATACTAAAATCGATAGGAAATGCTTAATCCATAACTAGGTGCTGTTAGAGCACTGGGAGAATAATCCATGTAGGGTGAAAAGCTCAAGTCCCTACTGGTATCAAATTGATCCAGGTGCCCAGCCACATTTGCATCTACCACTTGGACTACATACATTAAAGCGGTAAGCAGTATGCTCAATTCTTTATTGCGTTGCGCATTTTGTTGCGCCCGTTCTAAACCTTCTGTACTTATGATGGGTGTGCCATCCTCTCTTGAAAACTCATCGTCAGTTCCTCCAGCAAGCCTAATCTTAAAAGCATCGCGTATACTATTATATTGTCGGTCATTATATATATAAGCTGCCGTAAGCCCCCCAAGACCGCCGTAAACTATAGGAAGTTTCCAATACTGTTTATTATATATCTGACCCAAGCCTGGTAAAACGGCACTGTAAAAAGCCGCTCGTGATGGTTTGTTAGCGTCATAAACTACTTTGACAGTATCTGCGTCGACAATCAAGTCCTTAAAATCTTGTTTGGGAATAGGAGGTTGTGGATCACCTTGGGCAACCATGGAACCACCTATCACAAGAAGTAGTATGATAAACCTATTTCTCATCAATAAGTTTTACGATACGCTCAAATTCTGCTAGAGAATCATAGTTTATAGTAAGTTTTCCTTTCCCTGATTTACTCATCTTATTGGAAACCTTGGTGCCAAGTACTTCGTTGAGTCGGGTAGTGGATGAAGTTATAAATTCTGGTACGGGTTGTGTTTTGGGTTTTTGCTTTCGCGAAAGCGGAACCTCCTTCAACCCCTTAACCAGTTTCTCAGTTTCTCGTACACTCAAATTTTCAGAAATAATCTTTTGATAGATCTCTAATTGCTGATCCAAATCCTTAATATTGATCAAGGCACGCCCATGACCCATGCTGATGAAATTATCACGCATACCCGTTTGGATAATGGGATCCAGTTTTAACAGCCTTACATAGTTAGCAATGGCGCTACGGGATTTGCCCACGCGCTCGCTCATTTGCTCTTGGGTAAGATCAATTTCTTCAATAAGTCGCTGGTAGGATAGTGCAATCTCAATAGGATCCAAGTCCTGACGCTGTATATTTTCAACCAGAGCCATCTCTAAAGATTCCTGATCATTTGCAATACGTACATATGCAGGGATGGTCTCTAACCCCAATAATTTAGAAGCTCTACAACGGCGCTCACCAGAAACTAGTTCATATTTTCCAAAACCCATTTTACGCACGGTAATGGGTTGTATAACGCCCAGTTCCCTAATGGACGAGGCAAGTTCACGCAACTGCTCTTCATTAAAGCTTGTACGTGGCTGGAAGGGATTCATTTCAATCGAGGCAAGCGGGAGATCCACCATATTGCCTACAATTTTATCTGCATTTTCATCTTCAGCCGTTTTGATATCCTTTGCAGGATCTTTAAGCAAAGCTGATAATCCACGACCTAGAGCCTGTTTTTTTGTTGCTTTTGCCATAGCGGTTTAGGCGTTTTTTGTTAGTAGTTCGTTTGCGAGACTCAAATAATTTTCTGAACCCTTACTGGAAGCATCATAATTGATAATGCTCTCACCGTAAGATGGTGCCTCACTTAAACGCACATTACGCTGTATAATTGTCTTAAAAGTCAAGCCCTCAAAATGCTGATTTACTTCTTGCACCACTTGATTGGACAGTCGCAAACGGCTATCATACATGGTTAACAATAATCCTTCTATATCAAGATGCTCGTTGTGGATCTTTTGAACACTTTTAATCGTATTCAATAATTTGCCCAAACCTTCTAGAGCAAAATACTCACATTGTATGGGGATCAAAACTGAATCACTTGCTGTAAGAGCATTGAGTGTCAATAAACCTAACGATGGAGCGCAGTCAATGATAATGTAATCATAATCGGCTTTGATTTCTGCAAGAGCTTTGCGCATCATATATTCTCTCTGCTCAACATCTACGAGCTCAATTTCTATAGCAACGAGATCAATGTGTGAAGGAATGATATCCAGATTGGGCGTTTCAGTTTTAATTATAAGTTCAGACGCTTTTGCGCTGTGCTCTAACAATTGATAGGTTCCCTGATCTATGGCCTCAACATCTATTCCTAGACCAGAGCTTGCATTTGCCTGAGGATCAGCATCGATAAGCAATACCTTTTTTTCCAAAACACCTAGAGAAGCAGCAAGATTTACTGCTGTCGTTGTTTTACCTACACCACCTTTTTGATTTGCAATCGCAATTATCTTACCCATTTATTCTATTAAAATACAAGCTGCTAATTTAAAGATTTTAGCCCAATTTATGAGAGTATGCTGCAATGTCTTATTAACCTAAATATTTGAATATTTGCTCATAAATAGCAGTATTCAGATTAGGTTAATACACCCGTTCTGATTATGTTGAAGCCAATACACCAGTTCATGAAGAAAATCGTAATCATAGGCAATAATATTCCAGAACCCAGCAGTACTGCAGCTGGTGGCAGGATGATGCAATTGATATCAATTTTTCAAAAAATGCGAATGCAGGTGATTTTCTGTTGTGCAACGATGCCCGGTGAGCGTAGCGTAGATCTTGAGAATCTTGGTGTAGCATTTCAGCACATCGAGCTCAATAAGGACAGCTTCAACCAATGGATCATTACTACTCTGCCCGATTTTGTGCTCTACGACCGATTCTATATCGAGGAGCAATATGGCTGGCGAGTTGCTGAAACTTGTCCACAAGCGCGAACCATTCTTGATACCGAGGACTTACATTTTTTGCGAAAAGCAAGACAAAGAGCCCTAAAAGAAAAAATAGATTTTGACCCTGGTTTTTTCAATCATCCCGGTACCTATCGCGAGATCGCGAGTATAAAACGCTGTGACTTGTCGTTAATCATTTCTAGCTATGAAATGAATTTATTGAAGAATACATTTCAAATTGAACCTCAAAAGCTTTTTTATATTCCGCTTTTGGTGGATTCCAATTTCAAAGTGTCCAAACCTAATTTCAGCGACACGCGAGATTTCTTTCACATTGGTAATTTTATGCACGCTCCCAATGAGGATGCTGTGTGGCAATTAAAAAAACATATTTGGCCTAAAATTCACAAGCAGTTGCCCAACGCTAATCTTCATATTTATGGCGCTTACCCCAAACCCAAACATTTGAATTGGCATAATGAAAAAGAAGGCTTTTTAGTACATGGTGCGGTGGAAGAAATTAGTGAAGCATTTGACCACAAAAGAATATTGCTCACTCCATTGAGATTTGGCGCCGGGTTAAAAGGTAAGATCATTGACGCCATGCAATTTGGGGTTCCCGTGGTTACAACAAACATTGGAGCAGAGGGGATCGCAGAATCAGACTCGTTTAATGGTTTTATTGCAGAAGCTGACAATGACGATTTCACTAAAAATGCGATTAGATTGTATACCCAAGCAGAATTATGGGAACAGATGCAAAAGAATGGTTTTGAATTGGTTCAAGAGTGTTTTGAAGAGTCCGCTTTCGCGAAAGCACTAACAAAAAGAATTTCAAAAATCATGGAAGAACCAAGACCTCAAATAACTTTCAACGATCAGATGTTAAGTTACCACAGTTCTCAGCACTTAAAATTTAAGGGGAAGTGGATTGCGATTAAGGAATCTTTAAAATGTCCATAACTTTTAAGGCAATAAGGCTGTCACCAGTAGGAGACCAGTGCGTGTCATCGTACCGGTAGATATCTTTCAACGAATTAAACTTCTGAAGATACTGTAACGCATTAAAATATTTATAATTTTTATTGTCGATCGAGTCAAATTGTTCGAAAAAATTTGACTTTTCCAATTGTTCAGATTCTTCTAGGGATGAATAATAAAAACTGTACTTATCTGGCGCAAAAAAGACCAGTAATTCTACATTCAGCTTTTTCAGTTTTGACGATAAAACGCTCAACTCTTGATTCAATAAATTAATATCTTCTGGTTTAATATCAAGGTTATTGAGGTCTTTGCTATACACGAGTAAGTCTCCCGAATCAATTGAAAACGGACTGTTTTTCAATTTAAACCTAGATACCTTCTCGCTCAATTCATTACAATCCGTAAAAATGAATTTACATGAGTTGTATGTAAAATTAGGTACATCACTAAGAATATTAATATCATTAGAATTACCTCTTTTCTCATTGATTCTATTTTTGCGATCGCTGATTTGTGCTTTTATCTTAGCCAATTTTATCAAGCTATCCCTATCAACTTTTTTTGTGAGATTTATGGCATCTCTCTGCACTATTTCCAAAACAACTGTTTTAGTTTTATGTTTTTGGAAAAAGTCACTATTTATTAATGCATGCAAACCATTGATTTGGTTTTTATAAAGGTTTCTGTAGATATGTAGGACATCGGTAGAACGAGCAATGTAATTTTTAAAACCACCTGATGTATTATTTTGTTGAGCAAATGAATCACCAATAGTGACTACCTCAAAGTCAACTTCACTCAAGTCCTGATCTACAGTTTTATAAAGTATTTCAGGTTTTTCTTTAATAAATTTTCTTGAATATTCTGGATAAAGATTTGGTAAATGACCTAATCTCAATAAGTCTCCATCATTCTTTGAATAAAATAGGTAAGTAACAATTATTAGTACTATAAGAGGTATACTTAATGCAATTATTTGCTGTAGGAATTTTTTCATTCTATTAAAATTGAAAATAGATAAACTCTTGTTTTTCACCTCCTATATACCACCAAACGGCTCCTATGACTAAATAATAAAAGCTATATTTTAAAATTTTATTACGATAAAGCATGGAATGTTCAATAGCATATTTGTTTCTCCTTCCATGCCATTCAAACAAAAGGAAAGCGATGATAAGCAGAAATACGAAGCCGTGCTGAATATATCTATCAAGCTCTTTATATTTATACATGTCGCTACACATCAGTTGAATATAATTAAAAGCATCGGTCAAGCTTTCAGCCCTAAAAAATATCCAAGCAAGCACGGTAAGCAAAAAGGTAGTGAGCATTCCTGTCGCTTCTCTGAAGGACGGTAGTATTCTATTTTCTGCAATAACACCCAGATTTCTGCGATTACTATTAGTAAGTAAAAGAGGCAAAAAATACACTGCATTCAAAGCTCCCCAAACAATAAAGGTCCAATTGGCTCCATGCCAGAACCCACTGACAATAAAAATAATAAAAGTGTTACGCACCTTCATCCAGTTACCGCCGCGGCTACCGCCTAGGGGTATGTACAAATAATCCCTGAACCAAGTAGACAGGGAAATGTGCCACCTTCTCCAAAACTCTGCGATATCACGGGAGAAGTATGGAAAGGCAAAATTCTGTTTTAAATCAAAACCAAAAAGCCTTGAAGTTCCTATGGCAATGTCAGAATACCCTGAGAAGTCCCCATAGATTTGAAAAGTGAAAAACAGGGCTCCCATAAATAGGGTACTACCACTATAATCTGTGTAATTATTAAAGATTTCATTAGCCAGACGGGCACAGTTGTCGGCAATAACCACTTTTTTGAACAGTCCCCACAAAATCTGGCGCATACCGTCTATAGCCTGAGAATAGTCAAATTTTCTCTTCCTATGGAATTGAGGCAATAGGTGGGTTGCTCTTTCTATAGGCCCTGCGACAAGTTGGGGAAAGAAACAGACAAATGCAGAGAAAGCAACAAAATCTTTGGTAGGTTCTAGGTTTTTGCGATAAACATCAATCGTATAGCTCAAGGTTTGAAACGTATAGAAACTGATTCCAACGTGAAGAATGATATTCAACGAATCCACTCCCAGCTCATATCCAAAAACTGAAAAAGCCGACTTGAAATTATCAATGAAAAAATTGAAATACTTGAAAAACCCTAGAAATCCTAAATTGACCAAAATACTTGTCCAGAGCAGAAACTTCCGTTTTCTGATGTCTTCAGTCCTGTTAAGTGCATTGCCTATGGAATAGTCTATGACTGTACTAAAAACAATAAGACTTAGAAACTTCCAATCCCACCAACCATAAAAAACGTAGCTGGCAACGACAACTAGTGCATTTTGAAGTTTGAGGCTGCCCTTGAATACAAACCAATATAAAATAAAGACGACTGGAAGAAAAATGGCGAAGTCCAGTGAGTTGAAGAGCATCTTTAAAATTTAAGTGCGCAAAATAGTAAATCCCAAGGTTTTCTTAATGAAAACCTTGGGATTTACAGAAATTTTTGAATGTGGATAATTACCCCAATATCTCGATGATCTGATCGGCCAGCTCGGTACCGATTCGATCTTGGGCTTCTCCTGTGGCAGCACCTATATGCGGACTTAGAGAAAGTTTGCTGTTCATTAAAAGAACAACTTCAGGAGTGGGTTCTTTTTCAAAAGTGTCGAGAGCTGCAAAAGACAAATGTTCTTCCTCCAGCGCATTGACAAGTGCTACCTCATCAAGAACTCCGCCACGGGCAGCGTTTACAACGGCAGCTCCCTTTTTCATTTTTGAGAACTCATCGGCACCTAAAACATAGTCCTTCTGAGCAGGAACGTGTAAGGTAACGAAGTCTGATTGTGCAAGCAATTCATCTTTGGAAACTAAAGGGATTTCTACGCACACGGTCTGTCCATCAAAAAGCTCCCATGTCACTGTAGGGGATTTTTCTGCAAAACTATCGTGAGCAACGACTTTCATTCCTACACCGGCAGCAATTTTTGCCACCTCTTGACCTATGCGACCTATTCCTATTATTCCTAATGTTTTACCTCGTAATTCAACTCCTTTGGCGTACTGTTTTTTAAGACCTTTGAAATTAGTTTCTCCTTCCAGTGGCATGTTGCGGTTGGAGTCATAAAGAAACCTTACACCACCATACAAATGTGCAAATACCAATTCGGCCACACTTGCACTACTGGCAGCTGGCGTATTGATAACTTTCAGTCCCTGCTCGCGAGCATAGGCGACATCTATATTATCCATTCCCACACCACCGCGACCTATGATCTTTAAAGATGGACAGTTGTCGATTAGCTCTTTGCGAGCAGTAGTCGCAGATCGTACCAATAAAACGGCGATTTCATGTTTATTGATGTAATCCTGTAATTGATCCTGCGCGACATTAGTGGTGATCACCTCGTGACCAGCTGCTTCTAGTTTGTCTATTCCGCTTTTTGAGACACCGTCGTTTGCTAATATTTTCATTTATTTTCATTTTTTCATTACAGCGCCCCACTGGAGGCAAGTTTGCAATGTACTATTGGTTTAATTTGATTTTGAACTATTTTTAAATCCCACCCTTCAGGGATGGGGAAGGGATTTAGTGCCTCGATTTAATTTCTAAGCTTTCTTCTCTAATTGTTGCATGACTTCGACAAGAGTTTGTACACTTTCCATGCTCAAGGCATTATACATACTTGCTCGGTAACCACCCACGGATCTATGGCCATTCAATCCGTTGATCCCGGCTTCTTTCCAGAGCTTATCAAATGCTTCAGCGTGTGATTCATCATTTAATACAAAAGTGGCATTCATCATGGAGCGATCTTGTTTATCAGTTACAAAGCCTTTAAAGAGTGGATTGCGGTCTATCTCGTCGTACACCATTCCTGCCTTCTTATTATTCAGTTCTTCAATCCAAGAAACACCTCCATTTTCTTTCAACCATTCCAGCGTGAGCATACTCACGTAGATGGGAAATACGGGTGGGGTATTAAACATGCTATCCTTGGAAATATGTACTTTGTAATCCAGCATGGAAGGAATCTGGCGCGATATCTTTCCTAAAATATCTTCTTTAACCACAATAAGCGTTGCTCCGGCTGGTCCCATGTTTTTTTGAGCTCCTGCATAGATCAGATCATATTTCTCAAAATCCCGCTTTCGCGAAAATATATCACTACTCATATCACAAACCAGAGGAATATCAACAACCGGCGTGGACTGTAATTGTGTACCAAAAATCGTGTTGTTCGTCTGAATGTGAAAATAATCTGCATCAGATGGGACGCTGTAGTCTTTGGGAATATGGTTATAGTTGCTGTCCTTTGAAGATGCAACGACGTTTACTTCTCCAAACATTTTTGCTTCCTTTATAGCCTTTGCACTCCATGTGCCTGTATCTAGATATGCGGCTTTGGTTTCCAAGAGATTGTAGGCCACCATCAAGAATTGCATACTTGCACCACCTCCCAAGAAGAGTGCTTTGTAGCCTTTATCTTGCAGCCCCAAATGTTCCAGCGCCAGCGACTGGGCTTTTTCCATAACGGCAACAAAATCCTTACTACGGTGGGAAATTTCAAGGATACTCAGATCGTTGAAATTCAGCACGGCGTCCGCTGCCTTTTTAAAAACTTCTTGGGGCAAAACACAGGGTCCTGCGCTAAAATTATACTTAAGCATGTCTATAATTTTGATGAATTACAAAAATGCAAAAGCTTAACGGGATTTGTTCTTAAATCCGTAATATTTTTAGGAGAGCTTCAACAAGAAATCAACAGTATCCACTCCATCAGCATAATCTGTCAAACTGGGGCGTTGAGTCATTCCGAAATCCACAAATTGAGGCGTCGCATTTTCAGAATTTGATATTTGTTTCCTTGTGCTCTTAGAGCTTACCACACATTGCAATCGATCTGCGTTGCTGGAAACTTCTTCAGCTACCGCATCGAGGTTTTCGTAAAAGCTATATCCCAAAGAAGCGATGGGAGAGGTGTAGGATTCCGCTTCTTCTTTGATGATCAAAAATTCATTGTCCAAACATTTGAACTCGCTCATGAGAAAAACTGCCTTGTTATAATCGTAGTTGTTCAAATATTTAGGGTTATTAATCAATTCCCGTTTTGTGAACATTCCTTGAAAGAAAGCATCAAAATTAAAATCTTTGGGAACTTTCAAGTGACTCACACTGCGACAACCCAAACCAAAATACCTGAATACATCCTCGCTCAAAGCTATCATTTCTTCTGGAGTTTCACTTCCTGTCAATACTGCAATGCTGTTACGGTTTTTGCGAATGATGTTTGGGACTTTTCTAAAGTAATACTCAAAATAGCGAGCGGTATTATCACTTCCAGTGGCAATTACCGCGTCATAGGTTTCTAGTTTTTCCTCTGTAAATAAGTAAGAATCAGTAAGATTTTCAAAATGGGAGGTCGCGATTTGCAGGATTAAAGGTAACAGCACATCATCACTTCCAGAGACCTTGATGATCGCTATATGACCTGAGAGGATCACGCTTAGCACATCGTGAAAGCCTACTAAAGGAATATTTCCAGCGGCTATTATTGCAACCGCCCGTGGTTTGATATCGCTTAAGTGGTATGGAGCGAGCCATGCCGCAAGATTTTCTTGGGAAAGAGCTAAACTCCATTGTTGCAGGCAATAACCGAGATTTTCTTGCGTGAACCAAGCATTTTTGTTTTCGGCAATCTGCAGGGCGGCCTGTATTTTATGGTTCCAAGAATTTTCTACATAATTACCGTTCTTATTATCGAGGTACTGGGCTAGTGTTTTTCCCGCTTTCGCGAAAGCGGATATACGATCATTTAACGAGCTATTAATTGACAATTCGACCACTGGAGCTTATTTTTGCGCAAAAGTACCAAAAGATGGCAATCATTATTACAGACGAGTGTATAAATTGTGGCGCATGTGAACCAGAATGCCCCAATACTGCGATCTACGAAGCGGCAGATGATTGGCGCTATGCTGATGGAACTGATCTAGACGGTGAAGTGGTGCTGCCCAGTGGGAAAGAGGTGGATTCAAATGAAACCCAAGAGCCCGTGAGTGATGAGTTTTACTATATCGTACCTGATAAATGCACGGAGTGTGTAGGTTTTCACGAAGAACCACAATGCGCCGCCGTTTGTCCCGTGGATTGCTGCGTTCCTGATGAGGATGTGGTAGAAACGGAGGCAGAGCTTAGAGCCAAGCAAGCTTTTATGCACAAGGATTAAGTTATCTAACTAATTCAAACCTTGAATTCCGATTTCTTAGTGTCGTCATGATTTTATTGTTAGTCAATAAACCTCCCCATGCTGCGAGGCGTCCAGACCACGTTTTTCTTGTTCTTCGGTAACTCTTAGAGAAATAATCTTGTTAACAATCCAGTAAAGGATCCAGCTCCCACCAAAGGTGAAAATAGCTACAAGAACCAGTGCGATCATGTGCCAGATAAAAGTGTCTGTTTCTCCGTACACGAGACCTACCTCTTTAGCAAACACGGCAGTGAGTACCATCCCCACTACACCACCTACGCCATGAGAAGGAAAAACATCTAAGGTGTCATCTACTTGCGACTTATTTTTCATTTGTATGGCCCAGTTACTGATCAATGCTGCAAGTGCCCCAATAAAAATACTTTGACCCAAGGTCACAAACCCTGCTGCTGGAGTAATCGCAACCAGTCCGACAATCGCACCGATACAAGCATTAAGAGCACTCATTTTTCTTCCCATAAACCGATCATAAAATATCCAGGTGATCATGGCGGTGGCACTGGCTAGGTTGGTATTTGCAAATGCAATTACAGTATCTGAATTAACACCCAGCGCAGAACCAGCGTTGAATCCAAACCAACCAAACCAGAGTAGGGCAGTACCCAAAATAATATAGGGAGTGTTTGTGGTTTCATGTACCACTTTTTTACGTTTCCCCAAGAATACAGCTCCAGCAAGAGCGGCAAAACCTGCTGACATATGTACTACTGTTCCACCAGCAAAGTCCAGCACACCCCAGTTTCTCAGCAGCCCATCTGGATGCCAAGTCATGTGAGCAAGAGGCGTGTAGATAAAAATGATAAAAAGAACGATGTAAAGAATATAGGATCGGAAACGTATACGGCCGGCAAAACTACCCGTGATTAAAGCAGGTGTAATAATCGCAAATTTGAGTTGGAAAAATGCAAATAATAAAAATGGAATGGTGGAACCAAAATCGGGATGGGGTGAAAGACTTACATTATCAAATAAGAAATAAGTACGTGGGTCACCTATAATTCCTCCTATACTATCTCCAAACGCGAGACTGAAGCCTACAAAAATCCAAAGCACACTAACAATTCCAAGTGCTACAAAACTTTGTAACATGGTAGAGATGATATTTTTACGGTTCACCATGCCGCCGTAGAAAAATGCGAGTCCAGGTGTCATCAATAAAACGAAAGCACTGGCTACAAGCATCCAAGCCGTATCTCCCTTATCGATGCTTTCTGGAGCATCTCCCATGTCGTAATTGCCACTAAAGCCAAGAATAGCCAAAACGACTAAAACTAAAATGATAAAGTTCCATTTCCTTTTCATACCAAATCTCTCATTAGGTTAAGAAATCAAATATCTAAGAATTTGAAAACCAATTAAGTTGCCCGACCTCTATTTTCTTAAAAAGTTATTAAAAAACAAGTGGTTGGTTTTTTAAAAAATTGACTTTCAGTACAGTACTATGCTGTCCTTTGCGATCCCCTTTAAAATATTTTAAACATTTAGCAAAAAAAGCTTCTGTTCATTGAGGATAATGTAAAATAAAAAAGGCCTTGAATTTCTATTGAAACCAAGGCCTTTCAGTTAAGATTTTGAATTCTTACAAATACTCCTCCATCGGCGCACAGGTACACATCAAATTACGATCGCCGTATGCATCGTCAGCGCGTCGCACCGTGGGCCAGAATTTATTGTTTTGAACAAAATCTAGTGGGTAAGCCGCAGTTTTACGTGAATATGGGAATTCCCATTCATCTGCCGTGATCATTTTTAAAGTATGCGGACTGTTTTTGAGAACGTTGTTAGGTTCTTCTTTATCTGCAGCCTCTATTTCTTTTCTGATCGAAATCATGGCATCGCAAAAACGATCCATTTCTTCCTTACTTTCTGATTCGGTAGGCTCTATCATCATGGTTCCTGCGACCGGGAAGCTTACCGTAGGTGCATGGAAACCGTAATCCATCAATCTTTTGGCAATATCTACTACCTCGATACCATGTTCCTTGAACGGACGACAATCAATGATCATCTCGTGTGCCGCTCGACCTTTTTCTCCTACATAAAGACATTGATAGCTTCCCTCTAAGCGTTCTTTAATGTAATTGGCATTTACAATGGCGTATTCTGTGGAACGCTTTAAACCTTTAGCTCCGAGCATACAGATGTAACCATATGAAATAATACAGGCGAGCGCACTTCCAAAAGGCGCAGCGCTTATAGGTGTGATCGACTGATCACCTCCTGTCGGGATAATTGGGTTGGATGGTAAAAAGGGAACCAATTGTTCTGCTACGCATATTGGACCTACTCCAGGCCCACCACCACCATGCGGAATGGCAAAAGTCTTATGAAGATTCAAATGACAAACATCTGCACCGATGTTACCTGGATTGGTCAAACCTACTTGAGCGTTCATATTTGCCCCATCCATATATACCTGACCACCATTTTCATGAATTAAGGTGGTTATCTCAACAATCGCACTTTCATAAACTCCATGCGTAGATGGATAAGTGACCATGAGCGCTGCGAGATTGTCTTTATATTTCTCTGCTTTTTCACGTAAGTCATCTACATCTATATTCCCGTTTTCGAGGGCCTTCGTGACGACCACTTTCATTCCAGCCATAACTGCACTCGCCGGGTTTGTACCATGAGCGCTAGATGGGATCAAACATATGTTGCGATGCTCGTCACCACGAGATATGTGGTAAGCTCTTATCGCCATGAGTCCTGCGAATTCTCCCTGAGCACCAGAATTGGGCTGTAGTGAGGTTCCCGCAAAACCAGTGACCTCATTCAACTGTAGTTCTAGTTTCTTGAGCATCTGCTGGTAACCCGCTGCCTGATCTATGGGAACAAAAGGATGAATATTCCCCCATTGCGGATTTGACAAGGGCAGCATTTCTGCCGCGGCATTCAATTTCATGGTGCAAGAACCTAACGAGATCATAGAGTGATTCAACGCCAGATCCTTACGCTCCAACTTTTTGATATACCTCATGAGATCCGTTTCTGAATGATAGGCGTTAAATACCTCATGAGTCATGAATTCAGTCTGGCGGCCTTCTCCTAGGTAGGTGTTATCATTCAGTTTTTTAATAGAAACTGCTTCTTTACCAAGCGCTTTTGCAAAAACAGAAACAACATCGTTTAGATCTTGAGTATTTACGGTCTCGTTCAATGAAATTTGAACAGTATCAGCGTCTGGGTAGTGAAAATTGAACCCATGTTCAAGAGCTACTTTTCTAACTTTTTCAGCATCAGTTTTGAAATTAAGGGTGTCAAAGTAACTTTCATTAGTTTGATAAATGCCCATTTTCTCAATGGCATCTGCAAGCGTTGCAGTCTGTTTATGAAGTTTAGTCGCAATAAACTTTAAACCTTGAGGGCCATGATATACACTGTACATACCTGCCATGACAGCGAGTAATACCTGCGCCGTACAAATATTTGAGGTTGCTTTATCTCTCTTAATATGCTGTTCTCTAGTCTGCAAGGCCATGCGTAGGGCACGCCTGCCATCCATGTCTTTGGTAACTCCTATAATGCGCCCAGGAATCTGTCTTTTAAACTCTTCTCTTGTAGCAAAATAGGCGGCGTGTGGACCTCCATAACCTAACGGGATTCCAAAACGCTGTGTAGTCCCCACAACTACATCAGCGCCCCAGTGGCCCGGTGCTTCTAATAAAACAAGTGAAAGAATATCTGCTGCTACTGCGATACGGATGTTTTTTTCTTGGCACGCTTTCGCGAAAGCGGTATAATCTACTACGCGACCACTTGATCCAGGATATTGCAACAATACGGCGTAGTAGCTATCCTCAAGATCCATATCCCGAGGATTGCCTTCTATAAGTTCAATCCCAAGCGGAATGGCGCGGGTCTTCAAAAGTTCCTTAGTTTGTGGAAGGGTGTCTTCATCAACAAAAAACTTTATAACCTCGTTTTTCTTTTGCGCTCGGTCTCGAACGGAAAATAACAAGGTCATCGCCTCAGCCGCAGCGGTAGATTCATCAAGTAAAGAGGCATTTGCCAGCTCCATTCCCGTGAGATCTGTAATCATGGTCTGGTAATTCAAGAGAGCTTCCAGACGGCCTTGGGCAATCTCTGCTTGGTAGGGCGTGTAAGCCGTGTACCATCCTGGATTCTCTAATATATTGCGCTGTATCACAGCTGGCGTGATGGCTGCATTATATCCAAGACCTATATAGGATCTGAATTGCTGATTTTTATCGCCCAATTCTTTAATATGCTTCAAAAACTCATATTCACTCATCGCCGGCTCCAGGTCTAGACCATTCTTGAGTTTAATGTTGTCTGGCACGGTTTCAAAAACCAACTCCTTTATGGAAGAAACACCAATGGTTTCCAGCATTTGGGGCAAGTCAGACTTTCTAGGGCCTATATGTCTAAGGGCAAAACGATCAGTATTCATAATACGGTTTAAAAACGTTGAATTTCTGCAAAAATAGTCGATTAAGCTGGGTAAACTAACACCCATTAGTTATGCAGGAGCATTTATTTGTCAACCTTATTTGTCGAGTTATTAACCATAGGAAGTACCTTTGGTTATGTGGGATGGTTAAATAGTTTTCTCGATTTTTACTTGCGCAGCAGTTTGCATGTAGGGCTATGTGTAGGAGCTTTATTTTTAAGTCTGAACCCTTACCTAAGTATTGAATCGTCATGGATTTTCCTCATTTGTATCATATGCTTGACTATAACAGGGTACAATGTGACGAAGTATTTTTCAAGAACGTTAAAAAATCAAGCTTATAGATTTAAAACCCCAATATTGATTTTGAGCGTGATATGTTCAGGTGGGGTTATACCGTTAATAATTGATGGTAATGCGATCTCGATAGGCGTTCTTGCCACAATACTGTTTTTAGGCTGGGCATACACTTTACCACTCATTTTCGGTAAGAGCTTAAGGTATTTTCCAGTTGTAAAATTAATCTCAGTGGCCATAGTCTGGGTTTTATTATTGAAAGTTTTACCGGTTTATTTGGGTCAAGATTTCTTTTTCAGCTCTAAACGAGCAATACATGGGCAAAATAATTATAATGAACAATTTCAGCTTTTTATTGAATGTACTCAAATTTTTATCTTGGTAATAGCTTTATGCATTCCTTTTGAAATTAGAGATTTAAAGTATGATGACGAGGACTTGAACACTCTACCTCAAATGATAGGTACGCAAAAGTCAAAATGGATCGGTGTATTGCTGTGTCTAATTTGTATAGCCTTGGAACTTGTAATCTGGGAAAAAATCCATCCCAGCGCTGCTGTAATTAATATTTCTGCATTTGTACTTACTGCGATTCTAATTTTAGGCAGTAGTAAGAATAGATCTGATTATTATGCAAGTTTTTGGGTGGAGGCTGTGCCTATTTATTGGTTGGTTGCTTTGTGGGTTTTTATGTAGAAATCGACTTAAGCTTTCTTCATCGCGGTTAATAATCGCTCGCGAATTTTTTGCTTTTCTTTAATTGTCAACTTGACCCAGCGCAGCGTGTCTAATTTCCTTTGAAATCTCGCGTGTTTTTTATGAAAGTCACGACAGCCATAACAATGTGATTTGTGAAGATTGTATCTAAAACGTTCCTTTGGATTGAGATCGTTATAATGAGCTCTAGTGCTTAATATACTTGCGTCGTCGCAAGAAATGAAAAATCTTCCCATGATGAATTACTCGTGCTTAAATCATTTAGAATTTAGGTAGCAGATAAATTACTCATGTGTAATAAATACTACTTTGGGTTTTGACGCCTTTAAGGAAAGTGCCTTACATTATAAATGAATCTTATTCTGCTCTTTGCTGCAAATATCAATATTTTGGAGAAATGCTGAAATTTTGAATTAAAATCGATGGTCTATTGAATTTCCCTCAATGCGCTCTTCAGACCTTAAAGCAATTACCAATTCATAAACCATGGCCCCCAAAAAAAACGAGTTTCCAGTCAACGCTAATGGAAAACCCCATTGGAAATCTTCTATAAAAAAATAGTCCAACAAATAATAACCTTCACCTAGACTGAAAAGTACTACAAGGATTTCGATAACTTGATTTGATTTTTAAACATAAATGGCTTAGAATTAAATTCCTAAAGTTATTCCAAATAAGAATTAGATCTTGAATCAGCCATAAACCGATTTTTTGGAATAAACTATAGCTACAGTGGTTATAAAAAATATCTAGTCCTTAAACCATTTGGAATTTAAACATTCCATAAGCTGAACCCTTGCTCTATGAACAATCACCCAAAGATTAGATGCCGTGATATCATGTTCCTTGCAGATTGTTTCAGTGTCCATATTATCAATGGTTTTTTGAACAAAAATCGTAGCGTAGCGTTCTGGTAGGTTTGCTATGCAAGCATTGATGGCTTCTCCCAACTCCTTTTGCTCAAGATCATCTTCTATGGTAGGGTTGCGCAGATCTGCTGCTCGTTCTTCTAGCCAGTCGCCCTCATCCCGTCCCGTGTTCATGTAACTCATGCGTACTTCGGCCTTTCCCTTCTTTGAATTTATCTTGCGATAATGATCGATGATTTTACGCTTGAGAATAGAAATAAGCCAGGTACGTTCGGTAGAATTACCCTTAAAGCGGTGAGCACTCTTCAAACCAGCAAGAAAAGTTTCTGATATCAGATCTTGCGCTTTGATAGCATCGTTCACACGGGTTATGGTATAATTAAAAAGGTAATCGCTGTAACGATCCACCCATTTTTCCGGTTCAAGTTTAACTTCTGGCAATTTATTTATTTTTAAGAGACGAGTCCAGCTCTTTTAAGCAGGGCGTCTATTTTAGGCTCGCTTCCGCGAAAGCGAGTATATAACAACATGGGATCTTCTGTCCCTCCTTTACTCAAGACATGCTCCCTAAATTTATCAGCAGTTTGCCTATCAAAAATTCCTTTTTCCTGAAACAGTTCAAATGCATCTGCGTCCAGTACTTCAGCCCATTTATAACTGTAATATCCAGCGCTATAACCTCCCTGGAAAATATGTCCAAAAGAAGTACTCATGCAACTGCTATCCACATCTGGATATAAATCAGTCTTATCAAATATCTTTCTTTCGTGAGCTTTAACATCTGTAATATTGCTGGGGTCTATACCGTGCCAGCTCATATCCAGCATACCAAAACTAAGCTGACGCAAGGTTTGTAAACCTTCATTAAAGTTTGCCGCTGCTTTTATCTTATCAATAAATTCTTGCGGAATAACTTCTCCTGTCTGATAGTGATGTGCAAACAATTCCAAAGCTTCCTTTTCATAACACCAATTTTCCAAAACCTGACTGGGAAGTTCCACAAAATCCCAATAAACGGATGTGCCAGAAAGACCCCTATACTTCGTATCGGCGAGCATACCGTGAAGAGCGTGACCAAATTCATGAAACAAGGTCGTGACTTCATTAAAGGTAAGTAAGGACGGCCGGGTAGCGGTAGGTTTTGTAAAATTACACACGTTTGATATGTGCGGTCTTACATTTTCTCCGTCTTCATGCCACTGATTTTTAAAAGAAGTCATCCAAGCACCATTGCGTTTTCCCTTTCTCGGAAAGAAATCCCCATAAAAGACTGAGTTTAAACTGTTATCCTCATTTTTTACTATATACGTAAAAACATCAGGATGGTATTTCTCAATTTTGTCTGTTTTTTCAAAAGTCAGCCCGTATAAACGCTGTGCAATTTCAAAAACACCGTTTATGACGTTCTCAAGTTTGAAATAAGGTTTGAGTTGTTCATCGTCAAAATCAAATCTGTCTTGTTTCAACTTCTCAGCATAGTAGGCAGAATCCCATTTTTCCAAATGATCAATCTCTTGGTTTAAGTGTTTTTTGCTATGCGCTTTCGCGAAAGCGGTCAACTCATCAAACTCTCTTTGAGCCGCTGGTTTTGCCTTTTCAAGAATATCGTTTGAAAAAGAGGCAACCATTTCTGGTGTTTTGGCCATGCGCTCTTCCAGCACAAAATGTGCGTGGGTTTTATAACCTAGCAAATTGGCTCGTTCAAATCGTAGTTGGGCAATACGCAGAACATTTTCTTGATTGTCGTGCTCGTCTTTATACGCTTTGGAACCAAAAGCTATGGACATGGTTTTTCTCAATTCCCTATCGTCTGCATAGGTCATAAGTGGTATATAACTGGGGTAATCCAGCGTAAATAGATATCCATCCCTGTCTTTTGCTTTTGCAGCTTCGGCGGCAGCTTCTTTGGCACTTTCTGGCAAACCCGCTAAACGGGTATCGTTATCCAGATGAAGTTCAAACGCATTAGTCGCAGCAAGAACATTCTCGCCAAATTTTAAGGTAAGCTTTGAAAGTTCCTCGTCAATTTCTCTAAGTTTTGCCTTTTTCTCCTCGGATAGGTTGGCACCATTTCTAGCAAAACGTTTGTATTGCTTCTCCAGTAAGGTTGTTTGTTCAATGTTAAGATCCAAATGATCTTTTTGATCATAAACGGCTTTGACGCGTTTGAATAATTCCTCATTTAAAACGATATCGTTACCGAATTCTGCCAGTTTAGGACTAACCTCTCGTGCGATTTCTTGAATCGTATCGTTTGTTTCTGCGCTGTTGAGGTTAAAGAAAATACTTGTTATTCGTCCTAGGGTTTCTCCGCTGGAATCTAGCGCTACGATCGTATTTTTAAAAGAGGGCTCTTGATCATTTTTGACGATAGAATCAATCTCTTTTCGCGCAAGCGAAATTGCCTCATCAATAGCAGGCTTGAAATGCTTTTCTTTTATGATAGAAAACGGAGCCGTATCCAGCACGGTTTCAAAATTGTTTAATAACGGATTGTCACTTTTACTCATAGAATTGTAAAATTAAATGTCAAAGGAGTAGTGGTTTGAATTTTACTGTTAAACTTTTTGATACAAATGTTAAACAAAATCACATAAAAAAATAACCGTAGCCGAAAAATGCCACGGCAAAAACAACATGAATAATACCTAAATAGTTGTATTCCCTATCAATAAGTTGCCTGTTAACAATGATTGAAATAATAAAGTTAAGTCCACCAGCAGTCATATAGTGCCACTTCACGCCATGACGTAAATTAACTTCATAAACAAACCAGATCATACTCGCCAAAATAATGGAGAGGGAAATAAACTTTATCGTTTTAGACATTGCTCTTCATCTGCTCCGCAGCCTTGAGAACCTTAGCTTTTAACCCTTCCTTGTATGAAATGATGCGTTTCTGCATCTCATCATCGGTCGCACCTAGGATTTGCGCAGCTAGGATTCCTGCATTCTTGGCTCCATTTAAGGCAACGGTCGCCACGGGAACTCCGCCCGGCATTTGAAGTATGGAAAGAATGCTGTCCCAGCCATCGATGGAATTGCTGGATTTTACAGGCACGCCTATCACGGGCAATGGAGAAAGACTGGCAACCATACCGGGCAAGTGAGCAGCACCACCAGCTCCTGCGATAATGACACCTATATTATTTTTATGGGCATTTTGACCAAAATCCATCATTTTCTCTGGTGTACGATGGGCGCTGACCACGTCAACCTCAGTGGCTACTTTTAATTCTTTGAGTATATCAATGGCATCTTGCATCACGGGCAGATCGCTGGTGGATCCCATGATTATGGCTACTTTTTTCTTCATAAACCAAATTTAAGCTTTAACCCACCGACTATAAAATATTTCCCTTATGGATCTACATTATTCCCAATCGATCAAGCATTAACACTATGAAAACAGAAAACGGCACTGTTGCTGCATAACTTTGTGTAAATACAAAAACAATGAATCGATTTATTCCCTCAGTTCTAGCATTATTATTTTTGGTAAGCTGCAACAGCTCCAATAAAAATCTTGCAGTTAACGACGGTGGTGACGCAGAACAGCAAAAGACCTATAAGATCCAAAAGACAGAAAAGGAGTGGAAAGAGCTTCTTACAGCCGAAGAATTTGATGTTTTGCGCAAAGCTGGAACCGAGCGTCCCTTTACCAGCCCTTTGAATGAAGAGAAAAGCCCTGGAACATTAATTTGTGCAGCTTGCTATGCACCAGTTTATAACAACGCCAATAAATTCAAGTCAGGAACGGGATGGCCCAGCTATGATCAGGCAATCAACGGTCAGGTAGAGCGCGATACGGATTATAAAATCGGCTACGCAAGAACAGAATTAAAATGTAATACCTGTGGCAGTCACTTAGGTCATGAATTTGATGATGGTCCGAGAGAAACCACCGGAAAACGCCACTGTATTAATGGAGTGGCTCTGGATTTCGTTGCTGAAGGAGAAGACTTGCCAGAGTTGAGGAAGTGATTACTGTAAAATTGTCAAATTGCTAAAAGCCGTCGCGATTGCGATGGCTTTTTTCATATTATCGAGATATTTCTGCGCTCGACAATGAAATTACAAGCTAGTTTAGTACTTAAAAGCGTAATAACTTGACATTATTACATATAAACGTAATATTATAATACGATCGCGACCAGTCTTATTATTTAAAGCAGCTTCTCCTGTTCATTATCCAATTCCAGACTATCCGGATCATTTTCAAGGGCACGTTGTACAAGCTTGTCGTTAAGGGACTTGTTTGCTTTTGCACCCAATTTTTTCAAGCGCTCCACGCGACCTATTAGATTTCCGGAGCCCTCAGTGAGTTTATTCATACTCGCAGAGTAACTCTTCTTGACCGTATCCAGTTGGGAACCTACCTTGATCAGATCGTCAGAAAGTCCTACAAACTTGTCATAAAGTGCTCCAGCGGCGTTTGCAATGTCGATGGCATTACGCTGCTGCTTTTCCGTTTGCCACATACTGTCGATGGTTCTCAAGGTAGCAAGTAGGGTAGTAGGCGTGACGATCACAATATTACGGTCAAAGGCTTCACTATATAAGTTACCATCGTGGTTCAACGCCATCGCAAAAGCAGGCTCGATGGGAACAAAGAGCAGAACAAAGTCTGGGCTCTCGATTTGATACAGATCGTGGTAGTTTTTATCCGATAGATCCGATACGTGTTTTTTAAGTGCCGCCACATGTTCTTTGAGAAAACGCTTTTGTAGCTCTTCATCCTCTTCATTTACGTAACGCTCGTAAGCGTTGAGTGATACTTTTGAGTCGATGATCATCTTTTTTCCGGCAGGCAGATTGATGATGACATCTGGAAATACCGTCTTTCCCTCCTCGGTTTTAAAACTCTGTTGTACGTGGTATTCCTGATCCTTGCTCAACCCTGATTTTTCCAGTACGCGTTCCAGAACTAGTTCGCCCCAGTTCCCTCGCATTTTTGCGTCTCCTTTCAGTGCTTTGGTCAGGTTGCTTGTTTCTTTGCTCATTTGCTCGTTGAGTTCTTTCAAGCCTATGATTTGCTGCCTCAAAGCACTTTGTCGATCGATGGTGTCTTTGTGGGTGTCCTCCACGCGTTTTTCGAAGCTTTTGATTTTTTCTTGCAGTGGGCTTAGGATCTGCTCGATGTTTTTCTTGTTTTGATCTGTGAACTTGGTGCTTTTTTCATCGAGGATCTTATTGGCTAGGTTTTCAAATTCTTTCGTGAATTTCTCGTTGAGTTTTTCAATTTCGGCCTGTGCTTCTGTGTGTTTTTCTTCCGCTTTCGCGAAAGCGGTTCTCTGCTCAGCCAGTGCTACATTCAAATGCTCTTTCTCATGACCGATTTCCCTCAACTCCAGCTCACGTTTCTCCAGCCTGTCCTTTAGCTCTTCATAATTTTCGATTTTTGATTGGAGCTGGGTCGCCAGTTGTTCCCGTTCCAGCCTCAATCGATCCCTTTCTTCCGAGGTGTTTTTTTGAAGATCGAGCTTCTCCTGAAGTTGTCGGTTTTCATTTATAACCACTTGTTTTTCTGCCTGAAACTTGTTTTTAGCAAAAAGCCAAGTTATAATAGCGGCGATTACCGCACCCACGATTAGAAATAATAGGACGCTGAGGTTTTCAAACATGTGAAGAAGTTTTGAAGTAAAGTTATGGATGAAAAGCTACGATCAGCCTCAACATGATCCAGAATTGTCCACAGTTTTTAAAACGGTGCGGGAACCTTGAGATTAATTGTTGCCTTAGTAATGGGATGAACAAATTCAATTTCAGTGGCGTTTAGATAAAGTCGATCGGCTCTTTTGCCGTAAAGATCATCGCCTTTTATAGGACAGTTCAACCCGAACGGATGCGCTGCATGAACTCGCAGCTGATGCGTACGGCCGGTAATCGGGTAGAATGCAATTTTGGTCTGACCATTCTCACGATCCAATACCTGAAATCTGGTACGGGCGTTTTTACCATGTTCATGATCTACCATTTGAAAAGGGCGGTTATCCAGATCCACCCGAAGCGGTAGGTCAATAAAGCCCTCATCCTGTGGAACCACACCCTCTAAAATGGCGATATACTTTTTTGAAACCGTTCTACGCTCAAATTGTTCCTGAAGTAATTTATGTGCTTTTAAGGATTTAGTCCCTACCAATATTCCGCTGGTACTCATGTCCAGGCGATGCACCAAGAGTGGACCAGTGGCTTCAGGAAACTTTTTGATGACGCGTGCTTCCACGGAGTCTTCAATTACTTTTCCTTTGACTGATAGGAACTCGGCGGGTTTGTTAACTGCAAAAAGATGTTCATCCTCATAGATAAATGGCAAATCTTTACCCGCTGCTGGATTTTCAAGCATGGGATTGGGATCTACATCCAGACCCTGTATCATAAAATTTAGTACGGGTTCACATTTAGAACGGCAACTAGGGTAGAAGTGGCCGTGTTTCCTTATTTGTGATCTCAACGACTCTCCGTACCAAAACTCGGCCAGAGCAATGGGTTTCAAATCGTTTTTATAGGCAGATTGCAAGAGCTTGGGTGCGGCGCAGTCGCCAGTTCCCGATGGAGGAATGTATGGCGGTCGATTTTTAAAAAGCTCTAAGGCATTTTGAGTGTCGCCGTTAGCGTTTAGAAATTTGTATTGTTTGAAGATCCACTTTTGGAGGTGGTTGGAAAGCTCTTTTCGCTGGTGTTTTAGTTTTTTGAGTTGATCATAATAGGCATTGAGTTGATCTTCTTTAATTTTTAGCTGATCGTTGAGATATATCGCATATTCTTTTAGCAGAAATTTAGATGCCATACTCTGGCGTTTATGCTTTGCATTTATAGCTATCAACGCATCATCGGGCGATTTGCTTGATTGCTCGCGCTCCGCGCGGCGCATCTCTCTATGCTTTTTCTGTTTCTTTTTTTCTTTAGTCAGTTTGATATCATTCTCCAATTTGATTTGAGCGACTTTATTTTTGAGTTCTTGATAATCTGGATCTTGATGCAATTGATCAATCTGGTCATTCAGGTCATTCAGGTCATTGAGTTCCTCGCTTTTTTTGTAATAAAGGCTATGCTTACCAAACATATCAAAGACCAGAGGCACAAAATAATCGTCTTCCTGTTTTCCCGTTCGCACTCCTGAAAATGCGGTTAAATAACCTAATTCAGCATGCTCGTTTTCAACCACAAGCACTCCAAACATCTTGCCCAGCGGATGCTGATAATTCTCTGGTCCTAATTTGAGATCGTAAAACCAGTTGTCCAGACGGTCTAGATATTCTCGCAGCTCCTTTGCTGCAATCTCTGCCAGTAGATGCGGTTCGTAATAAAACGGGAACGTAAATTTTTCAGGCAATGGAATTGCTGAAATATCTTCTTTAAAATTTTTGAAAAAGCTATTACTTGTCAATCTCTGGAAATTGATCGGTCGATGTTAACGGGATTTTGGCGGGCATCGAAAACATCTAAAATTACTATAGATTCATCAACCAAATCTACATGGTATATGATTTTATAATTACTCTCAATCAGAATGAAAACCTCTCTTTTTCCAACAAATATTTCATCCTTTTTACCAATATATGGATTAGGTAGTAGTCTTAATGGAGCGTCTGATATTTTGTCTATTACTTTATTTGCAACTTTGACTCCTGCTATATTTCTGTAAAAAGTGTAGATTTCCTGCACAGCTTTTAATGCAAACACGGTCCAGATTAGCTTTCTTTCCAAACTTTGACTTTTTTCATAAAATCATGATGGGATATCGTTCGGCTGCTGTCTAGATCATCAAAGGATCTCTCTATCCTTGATTGGTATTCTGCAACGCTCATGGGATTCAATTCATTGTCGTCATAATTGCGAGTAGTCGGCGTAGATAGAATATCTTGAACTTTAGATATTAGATCTTGCTCTTGAGTATCTAATATTTTTTGAATTAGTTCAAGTTTAGTCGCGTGTAAATCCATGTTATAAATATAAATAATTCAACTCACATTTTGCATATTGACCAATGCATTGTAATGCCCACCAGCAGCCATCAATTCATCGTGAGTCCCCTTTTCCACGATTTCCCCCTTACCCATTACCACGATAAGATCTGCGTTTTTAATAGTGGAAAGTCTATGGGCAATTACGATGGAAGTTCTATTTTTCATGATTCTCTCAAGAGCATCCTGCACCAGTCTTTCACTTTCCGTATCTAGCGCACTGGTAGCTTCGTCCAGAATTAAAATGGGAGCATCTTTCAATACCGCTCGGGCAATACTTAAACGTTGTTTCTGACCACCACTGAGTTTCCCACCGCTGTCGCCTATGTTAGTATGGATTCCCTTGGGAAGATCTTTTACAAACTCCCAGGCATTGGCGATTTTAAGTGCATCAATGATTTTTTCCTCACTCGCATTCTTATCACTCAGTGCTACGTTTGTAGCGACGGTATCGTTAAAAAGGATACTGTCTTGGGTAACCAGTGCCATCTGATCCCGTAAACTTTTTAGGGATACATTCTTAATGTTGTGACCGTCCACTTCTATAGTGCCGTCATGAACATCATAAAAACGAGTCAGGAGATTTGCAATGGTGCTTTTTCCCGATCCGCTTTGTCCTACAAGGGCGACGCTTTTCCCTTTTTCTACCGTTAGTGAAAAATTTCTGAGAACCAGTTCTTCCTCATAGGCGAAGTTTACATTTTTAAGTTCTACTGCTTTCGCGAAAGCGGGAAGTTCAACAGCCCCTTGCTTGTCTGCAATTTCATTTTCTGTTTTCAGCACTTCTAAAACACGCTCTGCACTTGCGTTACCCTCTTTAACTCCATAACTGGCTTTTGATAATGCCTTTGCGGGTGTGAGGATTCCATATGCAAAGAGCATGAATGTGATGAATTTTGTGCCGTCTATGCTGTTTTCCACAAGCACCATACGGCCACCAAACCACAAAAGGATTCCTATAACTAGGATTCCCAAAAATTCGCTGGTGGGACTGGCAAGCCCCTTTCTATGGTTCAGTTTGATGGAAAATCGATGAAATCTTGAGGTACTTTCCTGAAATGTGTCTTCCAGACGGTCTTCAGCATTGAAACCTTTGATGACCTTAAGTCCAGAAAGGGTTTCTTCCAAAAGCGAAAGGAAATAGCCTTGTTCAGCTTGCACTTTACTGCTCTGTCTCTTTAATTTTTTACCAATCAGGGAAATCAAGAAACCGGATATGGGTAAGAATATGAGCATAAACACGGTCAATTTTACACTGATCATGAGCATAAAAGCCAGTGAGAATAGTATGTTGAGCGGTTCCTTGACCAATAGTTCTAAGATGGAAAGGAAACTATTTTTAATCTGAAATACATCTGCGCTGATCCTTGCAATAACATCGCCCTTGCGTTTTTCAGAGTAATAGGCGATGGGTAGATTTATGATTTTGGCGTACATATCATTTCTTAGATCCCTTAAAATTCCCTCTCTTAGAAAGGCAATGAAATACATAGCGAGGTAGCCTGATATGTTTTTAAGGAAAAATAGTATCAGCACCATTACGATCACGATCACGAGTGCCGTTTCCTTGCCTCCATCGACTTGGGTGGTAATTATCCAGCCCAAATATTCCGTTAGGAAATCCAGCGCGTTGCCTATGCCATCCCATTCTGGTTTTTCAGTGATTGCCTGTGTTTTATCAAATAGCACATCCAGCATCGGTATCAGGGAAGCAAAGGAAAGTGCTCCAAACAATGCGTAGAAGATATTGAAAACGATATTTAAGCCTGCATAACCTTTATATGGCTTTGCATACTGGAGAACTTCCTTAAAATAGTTCATTAGCTGACCTGTAGATCTTTTAGTATTCCGTCTATTTTATCGAACAATTCTTGCTGTTTTTTATCATAATTCTCAACGGCGTCAAGTTCTGTTTTGGCTGAAATGTAGAACTTGATTTTAGGTTCCGTACCGCTGGGTCGAGCGGCGATTTTAGTCCCATCTGCCAGATAAAAGATCAATACGTTTGCCTTGGGGAGATCGATGCTCTCCGTTGTACCTTGTTTCTTGTTGTTTCTCTTGCTGGAAGCATAATCTTCTACAATGACCACATCCTGTCCCGCGATTTGTGCCGGTGGGTTTTCCCTCAGGTCGATCATCATTTGCTTGATCTCCGCTGCTCCGGTAATTCCTTTTTTGACAAGGGAAACGAGCTTTTCCTGATAGAGTCCGTGCTTAACATAGAGTTTGAGCAATTCCTTGTAGACGGTGGAATTTTTCGCTTTCGCGAAAGCGTACATCTCACAAGCCAGTAAGCTCGCAGTTACGGCATCTTTATCACGCACAAAATCGCCCACCATATAACCAAAACTTTCCTCGCCACCGCCGATGAAATCCTGTTTGGGATTGTCAAGAATCATTTTTGCGATCCACTTGAACCCGGTCAAACCCTCTTTACATTCTACGTTATATGCTGATGCGAGGTCGTGCATCATGGGAGTGGACACGATGGTAGAACCTATGAATGGATCCTTTTTAGACTTAAGATCAGTTTGTTCCAGCAGGAAATCAGTCATGGCGACCATGGTCTGGTTCCCGTTGAGGAGTGTCATGTTACCATCATTGTCACGCACGGCAACACCCAGACGATCACAATCAGGATCGGTTCCTATAACGATGTCTGCATGGATTTCATTTGCGAGATCCACGGCCATTTTCAGTGCCTCGGGCTCTTCTGGGTTGGGCGATTTTACCGTAGGAAAGTCTCCATCAGGAAATGCTTGTTCCTTAACTACATGAAGATCGGTGTATCCTGCTCTTTTTAAAGTCTCAGGAACCATAGTAATGCTGGTACCGTGTAGGCTGGTAAAAACTATTTTCAATCTTGTTCTATCTACATCGCCGGCAACGCGTCCTGCCTCAATACTATCAACTATAAAATTGTTATCGTCTTCTGGTCCACATAATTCTATAAGTTCCTCATTACCATTGAAATTAATGTCGCCAAAATCAAGTTCACTTATGGTCTCAAGAATTTCGTTATCCTGAGGCGGCACCAATTGTCCTCCATCCTGCCAGTACACCTTATAGCCATTATACTCTGGTGGGTTGTGGCTTGCGGTAAGCACAATACCAGCGTGACAGCCTTTTTTCTTTACCGTATAAGAAAGCACGGGAGTAGGGCGCAATTCTTGAAAAAGATATACCGGTATTCCGTTTGCACTAAAAACATCTGCGACTACTTGAGCGAGTTCTTTAGAATTATGACGACAGTCGTAAGCTATCGCTACTTTTACCTGCTCGTCTTTGAAAGTTTTATTTAGGTAATCAGATAAGCCTTGTGTGTTTTTACCAAGAGTATATTTATTGATGCGATTAGTTCCCACACCCATCACACCGCGCATGCCTCCAGTACCAAATTCCAAGTCTTTATAAAAGGATTCCTTGAAATTATCATCGTCTGCAGAAATCATGGCGAGGGTACGTGTTACCGTTTTCTCATCAAATGGCCTCTGCGTCCAAGCCTGCGCACTTCTAAGTATCTCGTCTCTATTCATGTCTTACGTTTCTATGACAAAAATACATAAAAGCAAATAGTGTGCACCTGCACTTTTAGATATCGATTCTTCGGCCAGTTTATGACCGCAGTTCAGTTTAAAAATACGACAGTTGGGCAAGGATTTTTATAGTTGGGATGGGCATTGAAGCATCTTTGACCCGTTCCTGGATAAAATGTATTTTAGGAACTTGAAAGTTGCGATATGAATACCAAACGTTTTTTTGAGATCTGTTATGCCTCAGTGGTTATAGCGATTGCCATAACGATCATTAATTATTTTCTTGATAGCAATGGGCAGAGCCTCGAGGAATGCGCTACAAATTTAGCCATCAACCTCATGTTTTCTTTCAGTCTTACCCTGGCCAATAACTGGATGTTTCATGTAATGGATGGGTTCCTTACCTGGGAGGAAAACGGACTCAAGAGATTGATTATAGGTGCCGTGGGTTCTGTGATTGTAACGATGCTGGTATTATTTATTCTGCTTTTTGTGGTCAGGGTCATGATTTATGATGAGAGCGTTTCTAGCTTCTTTGAAAATCAGGAATGGGAGTGGTACTGGTTTGGGCTGATCATTACTCTTGTGATTACCGTCATATTCCACGCCATTTATTTTTACAAGGAACTGCAACGGCGCAGGGTAAAGGAGCAAACCACCATCGCAAGGTCTGCCGAAGCCCAATTTGACGCACTTAAAAACCAACTCGATCCTCACTTTTTATTCAATAGCCTTAATGTTCTTGTTTCATTGATCGAGGAAAATCCCAAAGCGGCGACCAAGTTTACGACCTCATTATCTAAAGTATATAGATATGTACTGGAACAGCGCAACAAAAGCCTGATCGCAGTAGATGAGGAACTCCAGTTTGCGCGGACTTATGTACACCTTTTAAAAATGCGCTTTGAGGATAGTCTGGAAATTCAAATTCCAGAGCATAGTTCTAATCCAGATATGAAAGTCGTGCCGTTGTCCCTACAGTTACTGCTCGAGAACGCCGTTAAGCACAATATCGTGAGTGATTCAAAACCACTAGAAATTTCCATCTACGAAAAAGGTAATCAACTGGTGGTAGAAAACAACCTACAACCCAAAGCCGTAGTCAAAAAAGGAAGTGGGGTAGGACTCAAGAATATAGCTTCTCGCTATGGTTTGCTTACAGATCGCGTCATGGGCGTGGAAAAGGGAGCCGATGCCTATAAAGTAGAGATTCCCATATTACTGGATGAAGAAGTAATAAACAATAAAAAATCAAGAGTCATGGAAAATTATTCAGTGGAAGATGTTGAACTGGTGCACGCCAAGCAACGTGTAAGAGAGATAAAAACCCTATACGATAGCATTTTTAAGACCGTGGGGATCGTGAGTCTGCTTGCGGTAATCAATTATTTTACCAGCGATTTTCCATGGGTGATCTTTCCAGCACTGGGTATGGGCATAGGCATACTGTTTGAATATTTGCGCACCACGGATCAGAACCTGTTTCTAGGCAGGAAGTGGCAGGAAGCTAAGATTGAAAAAATGTTAGAAGAAGATTCCTTGGGTAAGGCTTCTCAGGAAACCTATCAGCAACGTTTTACAAAAGCAAAGGACCGAGTGGAGGAGCTAAGGGCTTTCTACCAGCACTTCCTCCTATATATAGTCATTAACATGGGCATTGCGGTCTTCAACTTCTACATAGACCAGTGGCGCACCCCTTGGTTTTTATTTGCGCTGGGTGGCTGGGGAATAGGTCTGATGGGTCATGCGATAGCAACTTTTGATTTGAATCCCTTGACTAATAAGGACTGGGAACAAAGAAAGATACAAGAAATGCTCAAAAAGGAAAAGAATTCAAATAAATAGTAAATTATGAAATGTATCATCATTGAAGACGAGAAGCCAGCCGCTCGTAGGTTGCATAGAATGATCTCCAGCCTAGACATAGAAACCGTTGCGGTGTTACACAATGTAAGCGACTCCATTGAGTACCTTTCCAATAGTCCGCAACCAGACCTGATCTTTCTGGATATTCAATTGAGTGACGGTCTTTCCTTCGAAATATTTGATATGGTAAATGTGAACAGCTCAATTATTTTTACCACGGCATATGATGAATATGCCCTACAGGCTTTTAAGCATAACAGCATCGATTATTTGTTGAAGCCTATTGATGAGGATGAGCTTAAAGGGGCGATTGATAAGTTTAGATCTCGCTTTCGCGAAAGCGAGAAATCCAAAAGCACTGCTTCTGTACAAAATATTGACCTTGAAAGTATCGCCAAATTACTTTCAAACCCAGTGGGTAAGCAATACAAAAAAAGATATACCGCGAGAGTGGGGGAGCATATAAAACTGTTTCCCGTAGATGATATTCAATTGTTCTACTCTGAGAATAAAGGTACGTATATTAATCTCGAAAATGGGCGCAATTACCTGCTAGACACAAAGCTTGAAAGTTTAATAGAAGAACTCGCACCAGAACAATTTTATCGTATTTCTCGACAAGCTATCGTTAATATAGATGCCATAAAGGATATCATATCCTATACCAATAGCCGTCTTCAAGTTAAAATTACCTCTTTTAAAGAATTTCCACTTATAGTGAGTCGAGAGAAGGTAAAAGACTTCAAAAATTGGTTAAATCGTTAATGGGTTCTAAATTTTTTGCCAAAAAATTATTGAAGTAAGTCGCTTTAACACAATATTTAAAACCAAGGGTCTTTTCTACACGTAGATTGGGTATATAAATAATCAATAAACAAAAAAATGAAAAAAATTGCCCTTTGGTCTTTAGCTGCGATAACAGTCGTAGCAGGTGCTTTAATAGCAGCTGACCACCTTGACGCCCCAGCGGTTGCTGGAACAACTTCAGATATAGCTGATTTCTATGCTTTTGAAGGAGAAAACGACGATTCCACAGTATTTATTGTAACATTACCAGCAGGTGATGCCGCATCCAATTTTGATGAAAACGTTCTAATTGAAATTAACATTGATAACACTGGTGTAGATACTCCTAATGGAGTTCCTTCTGCAGGTGTTAATCAAGATCTTGTAATCCAAGCTTTAAGACAAGGAGACCGTATGTATTTCTTTGGACCTTTTGCAAGCACTTCTACTTCATTAACAAGTACAATTAATGTAGATGAGGCAGTGGGATCTGTTGAAATTAATTCTGCCGGAGGTACTATGAATGATGGTATCCGTGCGTTTGCAGGACAGAGAGAAGATGCATTTTTCTTTGATTTCCAAGCATTTAATAATGTAATAATGAATGCCCCAGCTGAAGGATTTGGTACTGACGGAACAAATACTTTTGCTCCAGCTAATGTGAACGCAATAGTGTTAGAAGTACCTAACAGTTTATTGGGAACAGCACCTGAGCATTTAGTTGATCAATTAGCTACTGCGGTAGGACTCAGTCAATTCAATTTACCTGACTCTTACAATGTTTGGGTAGAAACTAAAAGAAGATAAACTAACCTTTAAAATATAACAAAATGAAATTTACAAAATATTTAAGTATAGCGGCTCTTGCAATTTTTGCAATAAGTTGTAATAACGACGACGATCTACCTACCGATGGTGGAGTAGACACTGATTTTTCTGGAACTTTTGCTCAAGAAGATCAGATGGGAAGACCTGGTATTAATACGGTATTCACACCTACTGATGCAGATGAGAACAGTTTTAACGTGACTACTCCTGCAAATCAATTAAGTTTCCAACCTACTTTTCAAAGTAGAGTAGAAGCTTATTATAATGCTTATAGCCAGACGGCTGGGACAACTTTAATGTATGAAAATAATTTATTGGGTATAGATTTGCCTACATTAACTACAGTTTTGGCGATAGATGTACTTCAGGTAGCTCCAGATGCTGAAACTTCATATTTTAGTTCGGCAGGTGTACCATTAACTGGAAGAACTTTAGAAGATGATGTAATTGATGTTTCTTTAATCCTACTTTTTGGAGGTAATGATGGAATGCGTTTTACTTCACCTACAAATCTAGTTAGTGACAACGTTGGTTTAGAGTCAGGTGCTGCAAGTGATTCATTCCCATATCTCACTCCGGCAACTTTCTAAAAAATCTTTTTTTAATTTTATGCCGATTCTTTTACAGGGATCGGCTTTTTTAATTTTATACTATGAAGAAAATAATTTTATTATCCTTTGCAGTTATTTTTCTTTCCTGTAAAGATGATTCTAGTAAAGAAACACCAGCAGATCTGGACAAATCCACTATAGCAATTGTTGACATAGCTGATTTCAAGAATGACCTGGAAATGGATCGTCCTGAAAATCTATCTAATATTGACAAAGAAATTGACAGCCTTAAGAATGTTGTTGAGGCAAAACCTTATAATGTCATCGATCTCGCTCGCATTGCAAATCTATTAGATAAGCGTTTTGATTTACTTGCAGATGTGGAAGATCTCAATGAGTCTGTACGCTTTCGCGAAAGCGTAGTAAAAAATACAGCTATCAAACCTGAAAATGCCAAACGTGCCCTGGCACAAGCCTACATCAAACAACACAGATTCAAAGATGCCGATAGTCTGATAAAATCTTTTACTCTGGATTATGCAAGTAGAGAAAGTAAATACGTGCAATTTGACATAGCAATGGAAGTGGGAAGGTATGAAGAAGCAGAAAAACTACTGGACGAACTTAAAAATGAATCTGATTACAATTACTTGATTAGATCGGCTAAGTGGAACGATTATATAGGTAGGTTGGATAACACCATCATAGCAATGGAAAAGGCTAAAGAACTTGCTGAGTCGAGTGGCAGGTCATCATGGAAGCTATGGACCTATTCAAATATTGCAGATTATTATGGTCACGATGGTCAGATCCAAAAATCCTATGACCACTACCTTAAAACCCTTGAACTAGATCCAGGAAATGATTACGCCCTGAAAGGTATATCTTGGGTTGCTTTTTCACACGATAAAGATCCTGAAACGGCTCTAAAAATTATTGATACCTTATTCAAAAGACATCCAAGTCCAGATTATCTTCTTTCCAAGGCAGAAATTGTCGAATACCTGAATAATTCAGAAAAAGCCGCTGATTTACAAAATGAATTTATAACTAAAGTAGATCAACAAAAATACGGAGCGATGTACAACGCGTATTTAATTGAAGAATTGAGCCACGGTAATGAAAATCAGAAAAAAAAGGCCTTGGAAATTGCCCGTAAGGAAATTAAAAACCGAGCTACTCCCGAAATTTATGATTTGTTAGGCTATGCGATGCTCAAAAACGGTATGGAAAAAGAAGCGCTGGAAAATCATCAGAATTTTGTTATAGGTAAAACATACGAGCCCGTAGCACAAATGCACACAGCAGAAATTTTAAGAGTTAACGGTCAGGATGAAAAGGCAGATGAGCTAAAAAAAGAACTTTTAGAAGCTGATTATGAACTAGGACCGATCGTAATGAAAGAAGTGAGGGAAATTTAACATATGATATAAAACCGTAACTAGATATCATACGTAAATAATAGTATAGAAGTAGTTATAGTTTTTTGGTTGATTAGTTGAGATGCCTGATTTGTTTAAAGCAAATCGGGCATCTTTTTTTATTGCTTGATAAAACGAACAGAATTACCATCGACACTGAGCAGATATATTCCAGGTACAAGATCATTCACATCAATTTCATTTTCTGAAATAGTTCCGCTGCGCAGCATTTGACCTAATGCGTTTGTGATTGTATATTCTAAACCTTCAAGATTACTTTCAGCTTGTATTTCTAGATAATCCCTAGCCGGATTCGGGTAAATTTTAAATTCAGTTTTATTTAATTGATCGCTTGATAGAAAACGACCAAAATACTGATCTAAAAACTGTGTGCGCGCCGTGATCCAATTTTGAATATAGTTCAGATCATTTGCATCGTAATTATAATTGGTATAAACTAGTGACTCTCTTTCGTAGATTTTTTCGTTTGTGAATTTATTAAACAGTGTATTTATTCTATCTGCAAGTTCGATGTCGTTGATCAATCCATTGCGTAGCTCAAACCATCTTAAAGCCATGGTTTCCTTTACATTTTCTGGATTTTGTCTAAGGATTCTAGAGATTAAGCCGTTGCTTAAAATATCATCTGTAATGTTTTCTTGGTTCCCATTGTATATAGTGCCAAAACAGCCATCTAAATCCCATGGAGTATGGAAATAAGGGAATCCATTTCTGTATTTTGCCAAATAAATATTCTTCCCAGTATTGTCAGTGGCTCTCAAAAGATTGAGAAATATGAAATAATCTATAAAGTTTTCTTTGTTGAAAAGAGTGAAAATTTGTGAATTGAAATCAGTATTGCTCGAATCTATCACAAAATCTACAAAGCTTTCAACAGGTGTCCAGTCGGTGATGTCATCTTCATCAGGGTATTTCATTTCGAACCCTCCCCAGTATCGGCTGGTATTATCAATTACCGGAGTGTTCCAGAATGTTGATGCTCCCCAAGTTTCACCTTTATAAAGCTCTCCTCTAACACTTCCATTATAGCTCTTAAGCTGTAATTGCTTTTTATCAACTTGTTCCATAAGGTTATAAATACCCCTATAATCTCCATTCACAAATAATTCAACGTAAGCCGCGTCTGCGCCAGCTTTTGCATTAGGTTCATCGTTTAAATAATGAGGACTGTGCAAGTCCAACCACAACTTATTGGCTAAAAAACTTCTAATGCGAAGAGGCTCGTTATAAAGTGCATCTAGGACCCAATCATCATCGTCGCGCATACCAGCAAAACTCAAATCTCGCGAGTCATTACCGGCAGCGTCAGCCCATAGTTCTAGATCATAGGTTTTTTTAGGGAAGCTTAATGAGCTAGCTCCTCGCAATTCTATACCTATCTGAGATGATACATTTTGAAATTGATCCGCATAGGTGAAATCTGCCAAGACTTTTGGATCGTCAATTATGGTTGAGGTGGAGTTTATAGAAACTAAGGGTAAATTAGTGAAGTAAAGAGTGTAAACGTTTCCGGTTAGATTATCTCCTATAAAATAGTTTTGATTTAAACCCAAATTTGAGGGCGCGCTTGAAAAAGTAAAAGGTCTGTTATCTAAAGAAAGGCTTACGGATGAATAATTAGATAAATCTGTAGCACTTAAACTGTCGTCCCATCTAGTAATAATTAAAGACCTAGTTTCATCAATGCCAAATTCCCCAACGTGCTTTATGATGTTAAGGTTCTGGGAATGAGCAACTACAAAGCTGATCGTAAATAGAATGAAAAGTTTAAATCGCACTTTTAAAATTTAATCTCTATCAAAAATAGTCTATTTTTGATGAGAGCAGATTTTAGCCTAAATTATTGTTTTTAAAACTATCTGATCCAGTTTGTATGTAAATTATTGTTTAATAATTTGTGTAGTGTAATTGTCAATTTTCAAAATATAGTTTCCAGAATTTAAATTGGAGAAATCTATACCGTTAGTAGAAACAGATCCATCTAGAACTTGTTGTCCCATTTTATTGTAGATCTGGAAGTCTTCTCCCAGTAAATTTTTCGCATCATTGATAAGCAATATGTTTTTTACCGGATTTGGATAAGCTATAATTTCATTAACCGTCCTTAATTGACTGCTGCTCGATAATACTTGGTTGAAATAGTCATCAAGAAAGATCAATCTCGCGTTAGTCCAGTTAATCACATAATCGAGAGCCTGTTGATCAAACTGATAGTTGGGATAAATCAATGCTTCTCTTTCATAGATTTTCTTTGCTGTAAATTCGTTGTAGAGATTGGTCATGGAGTTAGTAAGCTCAACAGAGTCCAAAATGTTATTTCTCAAAAAGTTCCATCTATTTGCAGCAGCGATTGTTGCGTTGCCAGGATTTTCATTTGTTACTCTTGTAAAAAATCCATTGGTAAGAATGTCATCGGTGATATTTTCATAAGTACCGTCCCATTTTAATCCAAATGTTCCGTCTAAATCCCATGGAGCCCAAAAATATGGTTCTCCCACATCATATCTAGCCATATATACATTTTTGCCTGTGTTGTCAGTTCCCCTTAAGAGATTAACAAAAATGAAATAATCATTAAAATTGTCTTGATTGAATTGATTCCAAATATCGTTTTCAAAATCAGTAGGCGATGAATTCATAACAAAATTAGTAAAGTCATAGAGATTACTCCATTCTGTTAGTTCATCTTCATCAGGATGTTTTTTCTCATACCCGCTCCAAGTCCTCACAGTGTTGTCAATTGGTGGGAGATCAGTGTAGGTAGTAGCATTGTTTGTGATTTCAGCTTTGAATAACTCTCCTCTCATGTTGCCATTGAAGTCTTTGATCTCTAGCTGTTTTCGGTCTACCTGTTCTTGAAGGTTGTAAACACCATTGTATTGCCCTCTTAAAAAAACCTCGACAAACATTACATCAGATCCAGCTTTTGCCTCAGGCTCATCAGCGATGTAATGCGGTGTATGAAGATCTAGCCATAATTTATTAGCGAGAAAGCTCCTCATTCTCAAAGGTTCATTATACAACGCATCTAAAATCCAGTCATCGTCATCCCTCATGTTTCCAAACTGTACATCTTTATTATCGTCACCGGTAGGATCCTCCCAAAATTCCATATCGTAAGAAAGTTTCGGAAAAAATAATGAAGTTGCACCTCTTAATTCAATACCAAAATCTGAAATTAATACTTGATGGTCGTCTGCATATGTGAAAATCCCGGGAACTTTGTCGTTTACTGGAATATTATCAGGTATATCTAATTGAATTATGGGTAACTCAGTAAAATACAGTGTATAGGTTTCTGCAGTTGAAGATTTTTCAACCTCATAGGCTTGAGTATAACTTATATCGCCTGGAACATTTATAAAATCGAAGGTGTCAGTATTCAGAGATATAGAGAGATCTGAAATAGAGGATAGATTGTCGTAAGATTGAATATTATTTATTCGGCTCAGAATTAGATTATTCATATCATCAATACAGAAATGTTTTGAATCTATTTGGATATTAAGTGATTGGCTGAAGCCTAAAAAACTAAATATAAATAATACTAAAGTGACTTTCAATCGCATATGTTAAATGTATATTTTACAATATACTTTTAGCTAAGTTGAATTCACAATAATTAGCGTTAGGAAAATCTAAAGGAATATATAAAATCTACCTAATTCTTAGCACTTTGACTTTTTATTCAAAAAAACGTAATTAAAATTTGTGCCTCAAGCCAAAATGCTGGCATTAATGGTATAGACTAGTAAAAAATTATTCAACAGCACAGAAATAATCACCATTAGGCCCGTCATTTCCAATTAAGGCAGGCTCCAAAGCTCCTGGCAGTACCGCTTGTACCTCGTTATCTGCATGCTCGCCACCTAAATCTGTTTTAAGCCAAGTGGGATCTAGGTAATTCATACGCACATTTGTGTCTTTAAGAGCATATGCAAAGTCTTGCGAAAGCTTGTCTACCGCCCATTTGGTTGCACCATAGGGTGCAAGCTGTGGTTGATCTGCTATTCTGGAAGTAATGTTAATCACGCGACCGTAATTACGTTCAATCATTGATGGCACAAATGCAGCACAGAACTTATAAGTTGCAACGACATTTACTTGATAAGAACGCATCCAGTCATCAGTGGTGTGAGACCAAATATCCTCTCGATATTCCGACATTATCGCGGCATTATTATAAAGAATGTCAACTGGTACATTTAGTTGATTTACTTGTAGAATGATATCCTCTATTTCAGAATTTTTAGCGAGATCTCCATGAACAGAATAGGTTTCAATTTGAAACTCATCCAGCATCGCTAAGGTTTTTTTACAGTTCTCTGGCTCTCTACCATGTACAATTATATTGCAGCCCAGCCTAGCCAACCCCAGTGCGATTTGTTGACCTACACCTCGGGTGGAGCCTGTAATAAATGCTGTTTTTCCGATCAATTTCATAGTTCAAGAATTAAATAATCAATAAAAGTAATCTTTGATCACTACACTCCTAAAAGACAAAGCATAAAAAAATCCGAAGTTTTTGCTCCGGATTTCAATCATTTGTTAAGTTCTATTAGCCTTTGTTGTCAATGACTCCCAAAGTGTATAATTGTTCTAAGTTAGGGGAGGGGCTACCGCCAGCTTTTTCTAATGTTATTCCAAAAGCCTGTGTGGCGTTGGGATTATCAATCCTTAATAATGATTCTGATTTTTCTATTACCCCCAAACTCGTAGGAGTAAGTGGATTCAATGTCAAAGACCATAATTGATAAGTTTTATCTACAGGAGCTTCGGGTAGATTGTCAATGTCTAAATATGTAACATTTTGCTTTGCATTGTGAAAAGCTACGGCACTTGTGCTGGAAAAATCACCTTGTCCAGCAAGGTTTACCTTCACCGTTTCAGGTTCTCTGATAAAAGCAATTGCTTCTTGATAGGAAGAGTTTTTAGTTTCTAAATCAGTGATTTCGGACTCTAGGAACTCTTTATCTTGCTCAATATTTGATATTTGTTTGCCCAAATTGTCATTGATTCCAGAAAACTCATTTACTGAAGTGTATAAATATCCACAGACCAATAACAAAGCAATAGCTGCCGCCCAACCGAGATAGGGTACAAAACTTCCTTTATTGTGAGTTTTTTTGTTTGCATCCAGTGTTTTTAATAACTTATCAAAGATTTTGTGCTCATCAGTTTCAGGGGCAACGCCTTCTGCAAGCTTTATGTAACAGTTTTCGATTTTCTCAACTTCTTCACGGAGCACTTTGTTACCCTTTAATTGCAAGGAAATTTCAGTAGATTCCTCATCTGATAGGACACCACAAACATATGCCTCCAGATTCCCACTCTGTATTAAATCTTGATCTGTCATTAGTCCTGAATTAATGTTCTAAGTGAAGACATACACTTTCTGTGGCGTGTTTTTAAAGTTCCTGAAGGAATGTTTAATTCTTTAGCGCCATCTTGAAACGTGAATCCTTTGAAAAATATAATATCGATAATCTGTCTGCACATAGGTTCTAATTTAGAGACCCATTTTCTCACAAACATAGCGTTTGAAGATTCTTCTAAATCTTGAGCAGTCTCTAACGTATTTACGAAATTATCAGTACTTAGGTTTTTCAAGCTATCCTTGTGCCTCTTCGATCTCAAGTAATCTATAGCTGCATTTCGTGAAATATTTAATGCCCATGTAAAGAACCGTCCCTGTTTCGAATCATAGGAATCTGCATTGTTGTAGATTTTCATGAATACATCTTGCAAGATTTCCTCAGAGACATCTCGATTTTTGACAATATTGAAAATCACACCGTGCAATGCCTCTTGATATCGGTCATAGACGCGAGCAAAAGCTGTACGGTCACCATTTTTCATTTTAAGTATCAATAAATCTGGTTGTGTGCTCATGTAAGTATGGGAATTAAAATACCGTCTTCATGAAGGGCTACGAAAGATTCTCTAGACGAACCCTCAAGAAGACGGTTAATTATGATTTAAATATAGGACTATTCTTCAATGACTCCACAAGCAACCCTTGCACCTGCGGCACCACTAGGCTGTGACTCAAAGTCATCTGCTTTTGCATGAACAATAAAAGACTTTCCTATAACATTTTTGTTTTCATCATCACATCCTAAACACCATTTGTCGGTAGAAAAAGAAATTGAAGCATTTCCTTTATCATCTGCTTCTAGGTTACCTATGTCTCCCATATGATACATGTTTTCTCCCCATTTTCCATGATCCTCGTCAGTAGGATTCCAGTGTCCACCAGCGCTTTTTCCATCATCGCTGGAGCAATCTCCATTTTCATGTACATGAATGGCATGTGATCCAGGTTCAAGACCGTCTAGATTTGCAACCATATTTACTTCATCGCCAGACTGAGTAAGAGTTATGGTTCCGGTCACATTGCTACCACTTTTGGATCCCATAGCTACCACTAGGGATTTGATCTGCATCTCCTTTTCATCATCATGGTGATCACCATCATGCTCGTGGCTGTGCATTTCTCCACCATCGTGTGAATGCTCATGCTCATGGCCTTCTTCTCCATGATGATCATCGTCGTGTTCATGACTGTGCATTTCCCCACCATCGTGGGAGTGTTCGTGCTCGTGAGCTTCCTCTTCTTTAGCTTCTTTACAGGACTGGGTTCCTAGTATTAAACCTAATGCCATAAAACCGATTAAAATCTTTTTCATAAAAGTCAGTGTTTTAGTTATTTGATAAAAATAGGAACTTTGAACCAAATCTAGCCTAAAGTGAGCGGTCAAATTTAAAAGGATCACGATTCCCCAGTTTCAAATTTTCCATGGCATTCAAAGCTTTATCCACTCTTTTTTGAGAATCTGTAATATTATAGACGCTAAAAATAATATTACGCTGTTTGCCAGGGAGTAGTTTTTCAAATATCTCATAAGCTTCGTAATCACTCAATAAAACAGCTTCCAGTTCTTCGGTCATAGGAGCTTGATATTTGCTGGTATCTTCACTCATTGTGATAGATAAGGTGTCGCCATGTCCCACTTGAAGATGCTTTCTCTTAGCTTTTGAAAACATAAGATAAACCACGCCTTTCTTTTTCAATATGCCTGCGTGTAATTTCAATGACTTCTCCTTATATGTTACATGAGCAACTACTCGTTTGATTTTATCTTGAGCGAGCTGAGAAACAATGTCTTCTGGTATAAGAAGCGCTCCCATAAATCCATCTGTGCCAAGAGTGGCCTCAAATTCAAAAACCATTATACGATTTTAGTTAAAATCTGAGCAGTTGAATGCAGGGTTTTATGAACGGGACATTTATCGGCAATGGTCATCAATTTGTCTAATTGCTCTTGAGTCAAATCCCCCTCAAAAGAAATCTCTCTCGTGAAAGTATCTATCTTAGCCATCTTATCCTCGCAATCCTCACAGTCCTCTTTATGTTGCTTGTTGTAAGAAACCTCACATTGCACATTTTCAACCACCCATTTTTTGCGACGCGCGTACATTTGAATGGTCATTACGGTACAGGCTGCGAGTCCCGCTGAAATCAAATCATATGGTGTAGGACCAAAATCATTGCCACCATAGTTGGTAGGTTCATCTGCGATGAAATAGTGGCGTCCAGCTTTGATTTGAGTGGTGAATTTTTCTGTGTTGTCCAGTCCTGCAGCAACTTGATGCTTAGTTTTAATATCTTCTGGTTCTGGAATGTCTAAGTATCGAGAGGCCCATTGTGCAATCACTTTCCCTATATAATTTGAATCTGCCTTATCCATAAGCAAATGGTCAGCACCGTTAAGGCTTACAAAACTTTTAGGGTGCATGGCGGCGTGGTACAGCTTTTCGGCATGGGAAATCCCTACCGTTCCATCTTGAGGTGAGTGTGCTATAAGAATGGGCTTTTTAGTATCTTTGAGTGTTTGAGTTATTTTTTGTTCATTCAAGTCATCCAGAAATTGACTTTTAATATGAAAGGATCTGCCACTTAGTTGAACGGTTGCCTCACCTTCTGTGTTTATGGTTTCTAATTGATCGTTAAATAAATGCTTGACATGCTTGGTGTCACTTGGTGTTCCTATCGTGGCAATGGCTTTAATGGAACTCGCTTTCGCGGAAGCGTAAATAACAGCAGCACCGCCTAAGCTATGTCCTATCAGTAAGGTAGGCGCCTTGTAGTGTTTTGTGAGATAATCTATGGCCGCTAAAAGATCTTCCACATTTCCAGAAAAATTAGTATCAGAAAAGTCACCCTCAGAATCTCCCAAACCAGTAAAATCAAACCGAAGAACTCCATAACCTGCTGTGGTTAATGCCCTGGAAATATTACGTGTGGCGCTAAAATTCTTGCTGCACGTAAAACAATGTGCAAAAATTGCATAATTATGAGGCTTGCTGTTTACGGGTAGTTCAAGCCTACCACTCAACTGATAGCCATTTGAATTTATAAATTCTATTTTCTCAAAGTTCATACATATTTACTTTATGAGTTAAAGGTACGGTTTGAAAATGGGATTTATTTCGTTTTTACTCTTACTCAAACTTTAGATTCCTTACTTTTAAAATCTAATCAATAACTAAGATGAAAAATAGTTTTTTCGGTTTGTTTGCTTTGATCGTAATCGCGTGCGGTAATGGCAACCAAAATGATCCAGCAGATAAAGAATCCAACGATTTGACAACTTTATACCTTATAAGACATGCAGAAAAACAGTCGGGTAGCGATCCCCAGCTTACAGATAAGGGGCAGAGACGGGCCGAGCAATGGGTGGATTATTTTTTCTTAAAAGATGTGGATCACGTGTTGTCATCAGATTTTAATCGCACACGTTCCACCGCAAAGCCGCTATCAAAATCCAAAAAACTAGAAACGGAGATCTATGACGTAAACTCACTGACAGGCGAGCAGCTCCTTGAGGATTATAAAGGGAAGACCGTTGTGCTTTTTGGTCATTCAAACACGATCGGCAATTATGCAAACGACCTTCAAATAGATGAAAAATTTAAAGAGCTGGAGGAGAGTGATTACGATCACTTTTACATCGTGCGTATCGATAAAAATGGCAATGCCCACGCGAGCAAGGAAGAAACAGATTTTATGGAGTTTTAAAGTTCAAAATTATTTACCTACAACCATTTGCTTGAGATTACGACTCCATCAGAAATCATATATGCTAAGAATAAACAAAATCAGTTTGAAAGAATTCCAGCCATGACCGAGCATCCCATAATTGAAATCTCTAACCTTAATTTTAGTTATTCCAAAAAGGATCACACACTCAAAAATTTGAACCTGTCCATTCCCGAGGGATCAATTTATGGATTTTTAGGACCTAACGGAGCCGGAAAATCCACTACCATGCAGATTCTTACCGATATTTTAACCGGATATGAAGGCGAGGTAAAGGTTTTTGGAGCCTCCCTGAAAAGCCAGACTCCAGAGATATTTAAGCGCATAGGTGCACTTGTGGAATCTCCATCGCTGTATCTCCACCTTTCGGGTTACGATAATCTTAAATACATCACTCGGCTTAAACAGCTTGAAGAAAATGAGATTGAACCCATTCTCAAATTGGTCGGTCTGGAGGGAAAGGGCGGTTTAAAAGTCAAGAAATATTCCTTGGGAATGAAGCAGCGACTGGCCATAGGAATGACTTTATTGGGGAATCCAGACATCTTATTCTTAGATGAACCTGTGAACGGTCTGGATCCCATGGGAATGACCGAGGTACGAGAGCTGCTGGTTAGGATCAACAAGGAACTGGGAACAACCATTTTTATTTCCAGCCACTTACTGGCAGAGATTGAAAAAATGTGTACCCACATAGCGATCATCCATCACGGAGAGAAAAAGTTTGAGGGTACCATGGAGCAACTCAAGCAACTCAATAAAAAGGGATTCCAAGTCATCATTGAAACAAATGATGCTCGTGCTGCTTATAATCTTTTAAATTTTAAGTATTCTAAAATAGAAATTAAAAACCAATCGGAATTAATCGTACCTCTGGAAAGGAAAGAAGACATCCCGGCATTTATCGCTCATTGCGTAGAATTACAAATGCCACTATTTTCAGTGAGCAGTAAAGAGGATCTGGAAGACTGGTTTTTAAAGCTGACTAAATAATATGAGACAATTACTAATAAATCTAAAGGGAGAGTCGCTCAAGCTCAAAAGATCGGGCAACTTGATTTTGGCATTGCTTATAGGCGCGGGATTACCTATCTTATTTATGGTGGTGAGGATTATTGAGGGCTCAGGGTTTGAACGACCCGTTGCTGATACGACCAATTTTTATTTCAACTATTTCAATTTTCTGCAGCCGGCTCTAGCCGGATTTTTCCTTCCACTACTGATCATTATAAATGCCAGTAAAATTACCCAGATAGACCATAAAAATAAGGGATGGCACCTTATGGAAACGCAACCGGTAACAAAGTGGAGTATCTTTTTCTCCAAGTTTGTGCTATTGGTTTATAATGTGATTCGGGCTCTCTTATTTTACACGATTTCGTGTCTTTGCTGTGCATTTTTGCTCTCACAGTTTACGGAAGTTCATGAATCCTATGACATGTCCTTGCCTATAGTTAGGTTGTTCAAAACCTGCTGTCATCTTTTGATTGCATCACTCGCAATTATAGCCTTGCAATACGTTATTGCAGTTCTTATTCCCAGTTTTATTTGGTCTCTGGTGCTGGGTTTTGGCCTGTTGTTGAGTCAGATCATTTTAGTTGAGACGGGTATTGATTTGCGCTGGCATCCTTATAATTTCTTATTTGTTACTGGTCAGAATCCATCGGGTAGCCCGCTGGGACGATGGTTCATCATGGCAGAATTGTTAAGTATTGTTTGTACAATTGGCCTGCTGTTTATAGGTTTCTTCAGGTATAAGTTCAAGTCTTTTTATAACGCTTTCGCGCAAGCGATACCTAGAACAGCTCTATCTTCAGTAATCATTATCTCGTTAGTGCTCATGGGATATTTTCTTTTAAAGCCTCAAATCATGATTCCCTATACCAAAACTGTGGTTCAGGGTGAGGTAACTAGTGAATTTCCTATTAAAAATGTTTATTTAATAGATGAGGTAAGCCGAGATACCATCGCTGCAAAAGAAGTTCAGGAGGGCAATTTCAAATTAGAAATTAAAAAACCAATCACGGCAGATTATTATTTTTTAGTTTATGACAATATAGCTCGTAAACGACTTTTCATGGGAGCCAATGACAGCATATTTGTCAAATTCAATAACAACCCAATCAATGGTTCCTTCAATGTAAAAGGAACCAGAATTGCTGAAAATTCCAGCCAGTTGGGATACAACGGTTCTTATATGATTGACTATTATCTCCAGAATAACCAGCGGCTGGATGAGCCCGAGTGGTTTGGGAAACGCATTGTGAATAGCTATGAGGATGATATCAATGACCTGAATGGAATTATAACCTTAGATCATATTACACCTCGCGAGGACTATATGTATTTGACCAAGCAGCTCATTACCGTTTATCACGCTGTAAAATGGAACGATTACCGCAAGAAATCAAAATTATACCATCCAGAAATAGATTTTGTCACACCCGCTGAGGTTAAATCCATCATTTCGCAAATCGACCTTAACAATGAGGCTTTGCTGGATAATGATAATTACCGCAATTATGTGATTGAATCCAAACGACTGGAGATTAAAAATAATGCTACGGACCTTGAAGTGATCGCTGCTTTTGAGAATGGAGCCTTCAGGGATAAGCTTTTGTTCAATGTTTTGAATGATGAGCTAGAAGCCGTTGATATAGTGGACAAGCGAGACAGTATTTCCAATCAATTTGTGACGCGTATTGATAACGAAAAATTTAGAAAAAGGATAGAGCAGCGACGTGTGAGATTAAATGAGCTTGCTAAAGGAAAACCTATAATCGATATCGCAATGAAGGATTCAAGCGGGAAACAATACAGACTTAGCGATTTTAAAGGCAAATATGTTCTCATTGATACCTGGGCGAGCTGGTGTGGTCCCTGCAAGCAGCAAGAACCGTTTCTTGTAAGAAAATTCAATAAGTACAAAAATGAAAATATTGTTTTTATCAGTCTCAATACAGACGCACGTGAAAACAAGTGGCATGAAGATCTGGTGGACATGAATAAAGAAATGATGCAGTTGCGGCCTCTAGATATTTCATTATATAAAGATGAGTATAATATTGAGAGTATTCCACGATTTATTCTAATAGCACCAGACGCCACAATCGAGAGCGCAGATTTTGTAAGACCTACTCAAAAGGCGTTTGATGAGCTTCTGGATATTAAATTGGGAATTAAAAGAACTTAAATAATGAAATTTTACATTGCGACTATAAGCATAGTTTTGTTAATAATGGGGTCTTGTAGATCCAAAAAAAATTATCGAGATGTTGAATACAATTTGAACATAGAGGTAGATGAAGAGTATCGAAAATTTGCTAAATTGTATTCGGAAAAGTTAACACCAGAAGACCTTAAAGTATGGCGTAAACTATTAGAAGAAAATTTGAGCAAAGATCTGAATTTCACCGAACCACTGGTTATTCATTTTTATCAAAAAGCTCCTTATTGCGTTATGATGGGATATGATTTTGCGAGCCAAAAAGCCTTAGATCACAGTGTTGAATTTTATGCAAAAATTGATTCGACTTATAATGCTAAAAGCTACCATGTTTTTTCCCAAAATGTTTTTTTTCGGGATGAGTTTTCTAAAAACCTAACTTTTATAGGCGATAATGGTTTCTTCCATGAAAACGTTTTTACCGAACACAACATTTGCAAGGGCTTTTTTATTTTAAAACCCAGTGGTAGTTTTTATAAGTATTACGGTGAAGACTACTACTATCAGATTAAAGATGCATTACTTGTAAATGAAAAATAGCATAAATTATGCAACAACAACCCAATAATCCACTTCACGGCATCAAACTTGCCCAGATCGTTGAAGAACTGGTAGAACATTACGGCTGGTATGAATTAGGCGGGCGAGTACGAATAAACGCCTTTAATACAAATCCATCTATAAAATCGGCATTGAAATTTTTGCGACGCACGCCATGGGCACGCGATAAGGTGGAGGAGGAGTACCTGAAAATGATAGATAAAAAAGACCAAAGATAAAATTGAACTTGAACTCGAGGTTCAACCTATAATTTGAGTTCAGGTTCAAGTTCAAGCTCTCACGCCACCACAACCGTTTTGATATTGACAAACTCTCGGATTCCAAAATGCGATAATTCCCGTCCAAAACCAGAAATTCCAGTACCACCGAAAGGTAAAGCTGGGTGACTAGTTACTTTTTCATTGATGAACACTCCGCCATCTTTAATTCTTAGAGATAGTTTTTCTGCTTTTTCTGTATCCTTAGTAAATATACTTGCACCTAAACCAAATTTGCTGTTGTTCACCATATCTATAGCTTCGTTTTCTGTATTGAATGTAGTTACCGCCATTAAAGGACCAAATGTTTCATCTTGGAATACTGGCATATCCTCTGTTACTTGAGTCAATATGGTAGGCTCAAAATAAGCTTGCTTTCTTATACCTCCCAAGTGCAGGATCGCACCTTGATCTATGGATTTTTGCATTTGTTCTTCTAACTCTTTGGCGAGATCTTCCCGAGCCATAACTCCTATGTAAGTATCTTCATCCAAAGGATCTCCAGAAACTAATTCCTTAACCTTTGAAGTAAATTTTTTGAGAAATTCGTTTGAAATATCCTGATGAAGGAGTAAACGTTTCCCTGCGATACAGCTCTGTCCCGTATTTTGGTAACGGGCGGTGATGCAGGTTTCAACGGCTGCATCAATATCAGCATCAGCAAGAATGACCAAAGCGTTATTACCACCCAATTCTAAAACGGCTTTTTTAATTTCTGCTGCGGCGGTTGAAGCAACTGCGCTCCCAGCGGGTTTTGATCCTGTTAGGGTTACGGCTTTAATGATATCGTTTTTGACTATGTTTTCTATTGGATCACTGGAAAGAACTAGGTTTTGTAAACAACCCTTTGGGAAACCTGCCTCGGTAAATAATGCACCTATCAATTCTGCACAGCCCATTACAGAACTTGCGTGCTTAAGAACTCCCACATTGCCCGCCATAAGTGCTGGGACTATGAATCGCATGACTTGCCAGAACGGATAATTCCACGGCATCACTGCGAGCACCACACCTATGGGCTCATAACTCACGTAGGATTTTTGGTAATCGGTTTCTATAGATTCGTTTTCCAGATAGGATTCTGCATGATCTGCATAATGTCTGCACAGCCACGCGCATTTTTCTAATTCTGACTTAGATTGAGAGATAGGCTTTCCCATCTCCTTGGTCATCTGTGTAGCGTACTTTTCCTTATTCTGTTCCAATAGTTCTGCAACCTTGATAATTTTTTCAGAGCGCACTTTAAATGTGGTGGTTTTCCATTGCTCAAAAGTCTTCTGAGCTGTTTCCAGTTTAGTCTGAATCTGGTCGCTGGTCAGTTCCTTGTATTGCTTTAATTCTTCTCCGTTATAGGGGTTTATTGTCGTGATCATGTCGTTTCCTCTTCTGGCTTAAAGATAAAAACGACTTGGAGCATGGGCGGGAAGTTTTGTAAGGGTTTAACGAATCAAATCGATTAAAGGTTCGAACCGTAAAGTAAGTCAAACCTTTTTGATCAAAATGAATTTTAGGTCTATTTACTTTTCGTTTGAAGGCAAAGGCTTAGTAACTCTAGATTACGTTGAATCAAATTTTGAGATTAAGCATCTCAAAATCAAACTATCAATTTGTTTTGTTTGCGATCCACTCCACGACATTCTTCTCTATACGCTTATGAATATTTGAGGTATCCGCTTTCGCGAAAGCGAGACCCGTAATCTGCTCATACAATTCTTGATAACGCTCACTCACGCCCTCGATGTATTCATCACTCATGTGCGGAACGGTCTGGCCACTGAGTCCCTGAAATTCATTAGCAATCAACCACTGGCGTACAAATTCTTTACTCAACTGTTTCTGTGGCTCATCATTATCCTGGCGATCTTGATAGCCCTCAGCGTAAAAATATCTTGAGGAATCAGGAGTGTGGATCTCATCAATGAGCACGATTTCGCCATCTTTAGTTTTGCCAAATTCATATTTGGTATCTACCAGTATCAAGCCTCGTTTTGCCGCAATCTCTGTCCCGCGCTGGAAGAGGTCGCGTGTGTATTTTTCAAGAACGGCATAATCTTCTGCACTGACGATGTTTTTAGCCAAGATATCTTCTCGGGAAATATCCTCATCGTGATCGCCCATTTCTGCTTTGGTGGCGGGAGTGATGATGGGTTGCGGGAATTTGTCATTTTCCTTCATGCCATTGGGCATGGTAACACCACATAATTCACGTTTCCCAGCTTTATACTCACGTGCCGCGTGACCAGATAAATAGCCGCGTATAACCATTTCCACTTTAAAAGGCTCACAATTGTGACCTATGGCAACATTGGGATCTGGAGTGGCAATCAACCAGTTGGGAACCAGATCTTCCGTATCGCGCATCATTTGTGTGGCGATTTGATTCAGAATCTGGCCTTTGTAAGGAATTCCCTTGGGCATCACCACATCAAAGGCACTCAGTCTATCACTAGCCACCATAACAAGTGAGTTGTCTTCCAAAGCATATACATCGCGCACCTTCCCTTTGTAGACGCTTTTTTGATTTGGGAAATTAAAGTCGGTTTTAATGATGGTGTTGCTCATGTCTTAATTGTTGCGAATTACAAAAATCAATCTTGTCAATGAAATAGAGTAGAGGGAGTAATTATTTTTATTGAAAAGTTATTGACTAAAATCTAAAATTGTTAAAATTACTAGCTATTTTCAAGACTCAAAATATGTGAACATGGAAATAGCTACAAGTCTCTTGATAACTCTTGGATCGAGTATAACAAAAAGCATATTGAAAATATGGTTAGAAGATGATCCAGTTAAAAGAGACTTATCAAAAGATCTGGTTAAATTCATCGAGTCCAAATTGAAAGATCGATATAAAATTAAAGATTTGGCGCGGCAATCAGATGAATTATCAGATAAGATATCACTTAGCTTAGCTCATTTTTTCAATGATAAATTGAGTAAGGACGAAAACACTGAAGTAGCTCAGCTAGTTGCTAATTCAATTGATAATTTAAAGGTAACATCTAAGTTGCTTATTAAAAATAGATTTGATGTGAACGTCATCAATAAGTTATTACAAGAAAATTCATTTACTCCTAATGAAGAAAGTAGAAAATTTAATTTCAATAAAAGACAAAATGACTTATTTGATCTTTTATTGAAAGAGTCTGCCAGATTAATAGTTGATATCTCATCACAACTTCCTTCGTTTAAAGAACATACAACTGCAAGCATAATTCAAAATCAAAAGGTTTTGACTAACACTGGTTCAGAGATTTTAGAAGAAATTAGAAAAATTAGATCTTCGATACCAGACAATGATTTGGTTGAGAATAAATTTGAAGAAAACTATCGAAGACTTATTGTTAGAAAATATGATATTTTAGAGCTTTTTGGACTTGATGCATCAAATACTATAAAAAGATATAGTTTAAGTCTAGCTTATATAAACATCGGTTTAGAAAATTATTCTGCTTCAGAAGATTCAATAGATATTATAAATATTCTGCAAGATTCTAATTTAAATGTCGTAACTGGATATGCTGGCTCAGGTAAAACTACCCTACTTCAGTGGCTGGCAGTTAATATCGCTGGTAAAAGATTAGAGCACCATTATTCCGAACTAAACAGTTATGTTCCCATTCTGGTAAAGCTTAGGAGTTTTGATCATGGAGAATTACCTGTTCTTAATGATGTCATAGAAAAGTTTTCAGCTACCTATGGGGAGAATATGCCAAAATGGTGGGTCAACAATCAACTGAAATTAGGAAAGGTGTGCCTATTAATTGATGGTCTAGATGAAATTAATTTCGATACTAGAATAAAAGTAATTGAATGGATTCAAAATTTAATTCAGAAAAATTCAGGAAATAAGCTTGTCATAACATCGCGACCATACGCATTAGAAGATTTGAATATTCCAACTACCTACAACAAGTTCATTATGCAAGACATGATGATTTCCGATATAAATCACTTCATTGATCATTGGCACTCAGCCTATGAGGATAAAATCGATTCAAAAACTTTATTGAAAGAGTCAAAAGAACTAAATATTAATTTGAAAGCTGAGTTACAGAAAAATAAAAATTTATTGCGGTTAGCTATCAATCCTCTTATGTGCGCATTGATTTGTACGCTCAATAAGGAGAGGTTATCAAAATTACCAAGTGATCGAATCAGTTTGTATAAATCTTGTCTGGATATGTTTTATAGACGTGATTTAGAGAGAAATGTTCATTTATCAGATTATGTAGATATAGGTACTCGTCAAAAAGAATTTATTCTTTCAGACTTAGCATATTGGTTCGTTAGAAATGGCAAATCTGAAGCATATAAAAAAGATGTAGTCCATCGAGTTAGAGTTAAGCTAAGAAGTTTGGACAATTTACCGTTGAGTTGTAAACCTAGCGATTTAGTAAAATACTTTTTGGAAAGAAGTGGTGTTTTGAGAGAACCTTCTTTAAACAAAGTTGATTTCCCTCATAGAACTTTTGAAGAGTATCTGGCTGCGGTAGCAATAGTTTATGAGGGAGATTATGGTCTTTTAAAGAAAAATATTCATAACTATCAATGGAGAGAAGTGGTAATATTGACTTGTGGCTTAGCACGATCACATGAATCAAAGGATATAATAACATTCATATTAGCAAGTAAAACCGATATAAATTCAGATTCGGAATACCTTACGCTTTTGGCGACAGCATGTTCGGAACTAGTTCTTGATCTTCCTTCGGAGACCAGATCAGCAGTAAAGAAATCTCTTGCAACGGTTATACCTCCTAAAAATATGACACAAGCTAAAGAAATCTCCAAATTGGGTGATTTTGTAGTCACACATTTAACTTATAAGAAAAATAAGCGTAAACCTCTGAAACACATACGACCGATTATTAGAACATTAGCAATGATGGGTAGTAATGTTTACCCTATTCTGAGCGAATATTCAAATGATCATCGACATGGGGTAAAGGAAGAGTTAATTCATAGCTCAAAATATTGTATTCAGCCAAGTAAGTATGGTGAGGAAATTTTTTCAAATTTTACTAGCTTACGCCTGAAGGGTAAATTTTCATTAGAGTTGTTTGCAAATGTAACTACGTTAAAAGGTTTAAGTCTAGATTTGGATTTTATTGATCATCATAATTTAGATTTTATAAAAAAACTAACTAGTTTAGAATGGTTGACCTTGGGATGGGCGAAGAACCAATTAGATTGTAGAGTTTTTGAAAATAACAATTCGATAAAAGAACTTTGCTTTATGCATTGTCACATGGGATTTTCAAATCAAAATGCTTTGACTACCATGAAAAAACTTGAAAGATTAAAGATACCACAGTCATTTTTTATCGATATTGAATCATTTAAGATGTTATCAGATTTGAAAAGTCTAGAACTTCCTATACAATTAGTTGAAAGGTCGGAAAAGGATTTATACGAGTTAATTGAAAGGATAGATCAGCTAATACTTAGTACTCCTGGATATGGTCTAAATACAAATGAAAAATACTCTTCGATTTTTGAACGACTAAAAAAAGCGTATCCAAACACCGTTATCATATTAGCATAACGATAATATAATCTACAAATCTAGCTTGAGCGCAGCCATTTTAATCGCCGCTATCGCTGCCTCGCTGCCTTTGTTGCCGTGAATACCACCGCTGCGAGCTGTACTTTGTGCATGAGTGTCATCTGTGAGTACACAAAAAATTACGGGTACACGTGATTTATTCATATTGAGGCTTGCGATACCATTAGTAACGCCCTGACATACAAAGTCAAAATGAGCCGTTTCTCCACGTATCACGCTACCGATTGCAATTACCGCGTCAATTCCTTTTTTCTGGCGTCTGTCTTTTATAGGATAGGTGGCGTATTGCATGTTCTTACAACCGTAAATCAACTCAAAAGATCCAGGAACATTTGTGCGGAAAATACCATCTGCATCCACACCACAATCTATAAGGGTCTCATGAGCGCCTTTGTAAAGATTTTCGGTAATATCATCGTTCCATTCAGAAACTACTATGCCTATGCGCATATCTCTCGCATCAGGAAGTGATTCCTTATCGTAAGCCGATAGATCTTTACCCGCGGTAGCCATTTACTTTTTTGCCTTTGCCTGTCCCAAAAGAACCTTGGCATTGTCAGCTTCAGGAGTTTCTGAGTACTCTGTATCAATACGTTCCAGAGCACTAACCGCAGCTGCATCATCTCCTGCCATAAGAGCAGCTTTTGCAGCTTTCAGCAAATATTTTGGAGAAGAAAAGGTATTGGCCTCAGTATCTGCCGCGGCAAGGTAATAGCTTATGGCGTCTTGATATTGTTTTACCTGTACCAGAGCATCACCTATTCCAGCCTGTGCCAGAGATTCCATGACACGATCCTCACCATCGTAGGCCGTTAAATGGTCTATCGCCTTCTGATATTTATCCCCACCAATATTAAGGTAGGCCATACCCGCTTGATAGTTGGCAAGATTACCAGCATCAGTTCCAGCGTATTCCTCGGCGATTTTAAGCAGCCCGTATTTACCATCAGCACCTTCTAAAGCGAGGGTATATAAGGAATCTTGTTCTTGTCCAGCTGCATTTAAGGCGGCTGCATAATATTCATTGGCTTTGGAGGCTTCCTCAAGCGCTTCCATTTGCTTCGGCTCTTGGATAAATTCATTATATGCCCAGTAACCCACTGCTGCGAGAGCAATAGCGGTAATAATACCTATGATAACGTTCTGGTTGTTACTTACCCATTCTTCGGTTTTGTTTGCACCTTCATCCAGCGATTCAAACACCTCTGCTGTTGTGGAGTCTGAATCGTCAAAAAGCTCTTCCTCTTCCTTTTCGGGCTTCGTTTTGGGTTTGTATCCTCTCTTGTTATAAGTCGCCATTTCTTCTGTTAAATTGTGCGCGCAAAAATAGAATATTTATCGGTATATAAAAATGTGTGAAAGCTTTATTCTTAGTAGTTTCTGTCACTACATTTGATCATAGAATAGGAAAGTGGATAGGAGTACGCTTTCGCGAAAGCGAATCTCCAACAATGCACTGTGCTTTAAATAACTAAGGAGGTTTTTAAGGTGATTCTTAAAACGTTTGTTTTTTGCCATTACTCCCAGCAAGAGAAAACATTTTGGCTATGGGTCTCGATATACGGAGAATCCTAATGATACAAATATGTGAGACGATACTTGGAATCTTCCATAAAAATTGGGAAACGGGTATTCTAGCCTCAACTGGAACTTAAATCAAATCATCCATATATAGACCTGAAATATAGTTGAGAACTGTTTATATTTTATTCTTTCGCACAAGCGATAAACATCAAATCAAAACCTAAGAGCTGAAATGCATATTAAAACCTTGAGTCTTATTAACTATAAAAGTTTTGAAAGTGCAGATTTTGAACTGGATGCAAAGATCAACTGTTTTGTGGGGAATAATGGCGTGGGGAAAACCAATGTTCTGGATGCGGTTTACCACCTGGCCTACGCAAAAAGTTATTTTAATCCCATTGCCACTCAAAATATACGGCACGGCACAGAATTCTTTGTGGTAAATGGGCGTTTTGAAAAGGAAAATCGTGAGGAAAATGTGGTGGTAAGCTCAAAAAAGGGAGCCAAACGTATTGTTAAACGCAACGGTAAAATCTATGATCGCATCAGTGATCACATAGGTCTTATTCCCCTAGTAATCATCTCGCCGGCTGATCGTGACCTGATTACGGAGGGTAGTGATACGCGACGTAAATTTCTGGACGGTGTGATCTCGCTGGAGAGTAATGCTTACCTCAACAAATTAATAGATTACAATAAACTGGTGCAGCAGCGCAATGCTTTGCTTAAGTATTTTGTTTCCAACCGTAAATTTGACAGTACGGCACTTGAGGTCTATGATCAGCAATTGATCAATTTGGGATCGTTTATTCATTCAGAAAGGGCGCTTTTTTTGGAAACGTTCATACCTATTTTTAAAAAATACTATCAAAAAATATCACAAACCGAAGAAGAGGTCAGCATTCATTACAAATCTGATTTCAACGATGAGGATCCTAAAGTTGTTTTTGACAAGGCGCAACAAAAAGACCTGCAATTGCAATATACCAGTGTGGGAACCCACAAGGACGATTTGATATTGCTGCTTAACAATTATCCAGTAAAGAAATTTGGGAGTCAGGGACAGCAAAAAAGCTTTTTGACAGCTTTAAAATTGGCTCAGTTTGAGTTCATCAAACAAAAGAGCGGGACGGTTCCCATTTTGCTTTTGGATGATATATTTGACAAACTGGATGAGTCACGAGTAGCACAGATTATTGATATGGTAAATGATGAACAATTTGGCCAGCTGCTTATAAGCGATACACATCCAGAACGTACAGAAGAAGTAATCAAACGTACTGAACAATCTTACAAAATATTCAATCTATGAAAAATACTATCCAACTATTGATGTACATTTTGATAGGTGCTTTAATGCTTACTTCTTGTGAAAAGGATCCAAACAAGCAAATTGCTCAACTGGAAGGCTATTGGAATATTGAAGAAGTAAAATTGCCTGATGGTAATACCAAAGAGTTTCCGTTTTCCAACCATATGGACTATTTTGAAATCAACGGTAATAAGGGAATGAAACATAGGGTAAGTCCTCGTTATGATGGTACCTTTGTGAATTATGGGAGTCCCGTGCCCTTCAAATGGGAGGCCATTGATGGCACGCTGACCCTTAATTTTGCCGAAGGCGATAATGCCTATCAACAAACACTGGAATCGGTAACAGAAGAAGAGCTAGTACTGCTTCATGAAAACGGAACTACTTACACCTATACATCATACAAAACCGATGAGGAACAATAAGAAAGAGGATTTTTTAAAAATGAGTGAGGCGCTTAACGATTTTAAATCTCAAAAAAAACTAGCACGAGGATTTGAAAGAGTAAACATAGAAACTGCGTGGAAAGATGTCATGGGACCCGGAATCGTAAAATACACGACTGGAATGAAATTTACTGCAGGTACTTTAATCGTTAACCTTTCATCATCTGTATTGCGAGAGGAATTGATGTACGGTAGATCAAAAATAATAGAAAACCTTAATGAATACTTGAAGCAGGATTTGGTTACGAAGATTGTTTTGAGGTAGGGTAGACTGCTTGAACTACATTGCCTTAAAGTTTGCCCAATATTTAAATTAAACACAATAAACCGCCGAACGCGAAAACCGACAATGTTGTAAAGGCAAACATTCTCCAACTCACATAAACATGAGAAATTAGGTTCCAGCAATAAAAGTAAAAATATGCAGGAAGTAGAAAGCCAGCCACTGCATAGTCTTCTTCTAGTTTGTAATTTAGCTCGTCCATTAAACTAAACATTCCTATAAAGATCATAAACATCCGAAGTAAGAAAGCGGAACAGGCATAAAAGATCCAAACAGAATTGAAATGAGCCATGCGCAGTCGCCTGGTTTTATTTCTCATACTTGCGTAGGGTGCACTCATCCATATGAAGGTCGTAAAACAAAAGGATAGCGAAACTGATAAGAATGCAAACAATGCATAGTAGTAGGGCGAAATCTCGTAGTTAAGAACATTGAAAACATTGTTCTCGTCCAAAACGATACCCATATTATTGAACTTTAATGTTTTCCTCAAAATGAAGTTGAGCAAAACACTGAATCCTAAGCCTACGATGATCCCCCAGTAAAACCGAAATTTTCCGATCTCTTTTATTGAGAAATGTCTTTTTAACTTTGGATTAAACATGGTAACTATTCACTCTCTGAATCGGCTGAACTGGTGTCTATAGATTCTCGACCCATTTTCTTTTTAAAGATCTTCTCGTAGAGTTCTGATAAAGAATCAAAATTCACTTGATATTGCAATCCTAAACCTTGAGTATAATCTTCCTGCTGGCCAAATTGCTGAAGGGTATTTTCCCTATTAAATAACTTTAGGCGTAAGGTGCCATCATCATTCAGTAAGAATTCAATTTCTACATTACCGATCACAGCTCTTTCTGTAGCATTAGTCGTTCCTACGGGAACCCCAAGTTTACCATTAATCAGCACCCGATCAGAAATTTGAGTACTTAGTGTAATTCCAAAACGATCGGAACGCTGCAGATCTGAATTCGGATTACGCTCGCTGGCCTCATAGCTCACCCCAAAATCAAAACGACTGTCTTGGGAACTTACAAGATCATTTATAATTCCCGTCACATTTTCTACCACATTACCGGTCACCGCATTCTGCCCGATACTGTTAGGATTGTAAAAAGAACCTGCCGTGATTAATGACAGTGCCTGCAATTGTCTTTCGGCACGATCATCTAGGCGGTATTGTAATTCTGAGCTTACCACGCTATTGGTGTTCGGAAACCTAATTTTGAATTCTGGGTCAAAAAAGGTGAGATCTCCTTCTAGGTAAGTGACTACTTCAACAGGAATTTGTGCGTTCAGGTTAGGGTTGTCCAGTAAAATAGACGGGTTTGCCCTTGTACTGTAAACCGCACTTACATCAATATTTGCTTTTGTGGGATCACCATTCCAGTTAACGGTTCCTCCTGGGGTAATGGTGAATTCCTTATTTACAATACCTGCATATTTGAAATTATAGATTCCTTCAGTTGCAATAAAATCACCATTCATGATAAATTTCCCATTGGTATTGATTTCAATCAGTAAATTTCCGTATCCACTGCCGCGTAGGTAACTTCCGTTTGTTGGGTCAACAGTGATTTCTACTTCTGCCACTGGTGTGACTTCTAGGTCAAACCTCAGTTCCAAACCACTTACATCTGCAATTTCAATTAGCTCACCAGAAACTCTAGCAGCTTTTTCTTCTGGGCTTAAGAAATAGATCGCGCTGGTGTCGCCTAAGGACTCACCATCGTCTATGGGAATCTTAAATAAGGTATCCTCGCTGGTAGTTGCGGTGACATCTATAAAAAGGGAAGTGGTAGGTCCAGTAATAGTGGCTGTTCCATCAATAAATGCGGTCCCGTAATACAAAGCATCTGGAGTTAGGTCAGTATCAAGAACCAGTAACCGGTCAGAATTCAGGGCTAGGTCCAATTCCCAAAAGCCAAAATTCTTATGCATGATGCTTCCGTCCAATTGTCCCTTGGTATTGTATTTTGTGTCTGTTAGGGTTATTTCCTCAAAGTCGAAGGCATCTGGGGTAATGGTCACCAGAGCTTGATCTTCAAAGTCAAAATCAGTATTTAAGTAAGGGAGTCGCAATCCAGCCTCTGAAAGCCGCAAGGTTCCATTAAATTCGGGTTTTGAGAGTTTACCGGTTAACGTGGCTTTCCCGTTAGCAAAGCCCCTGATGCGATCTAAAACAATACCTCCAAGAGGACTGAGGGCAAGTAGATTGAAATCATTAAAAGAGGCTTCTACATCATAAGTAGAGTATTCACCATCGGTATTTATAGCACCATCTGCAATGAAGGTGTTTTTCTGATCATTATTAAGCTGAGCATGTACAATATATTCTGTGAGCTCTTCATTACCTTTTACCTTGAGGTCAAAATCTCCTAAAGGGGTTTCATTTACTTCAAATGACTTGACCGTAAAATCACTTGTGGGCGCGTAATTTCCGTTGATTTGCTCCACTAGTAGAGAACCGTCTATGCGCCCCCTTAACTTCAAACTGTCAATAGGAGCAACCAGACTGGATATTCTCACATTCTCAAAATCAAGATATACCTCCTTGGCCGTCTCTTCATTCACTAAGCCTGCAAGAATGATTTTCTCGTCTGAGTGAGTGGCGACAAGAGAGTCCAAACTAAACTTGGTAAAATCGTGATCAAAAGTAAATTGAACGTCGTCTTTTTCTTTATTGATTTGCCATCTCTTACCTTGAAACTTCAAATTACTCTTTCTAATTCCTATAACGGATTGATTGGTTTCATCTACGGTGTGGTAGAAGCTTAAATTGTACTTGTCTTGAGCACGCGCAGAATTTTCAAACTCGGTGCGGAAGAGTAGCGTGTCATTTTTAGTCACATTAATCAGCTGAAAATCGCGCACATCGTAAACTCCATTCTTTACTTCATCCACTTTTATGTAAGTGTTGAACAGTGGATTTTTATTGTCCACTTGAACATTGACATTATCAAGGTAGACTCCGTAAGCATCGATTTCTGGAGTTCTAAAAGTAAGTTTGAACTCAGACTCATTACTGGCAACACGGCCTTTAATAATTGTGTTTTCGCCTAGAGCGATATCAGGAAAAACCAGATCTACGATCTTGTCATAAATTTTAAATTCATAATTCAGGTACTGATCGTTGGTAATGCTGTTGGATTTGTAATTTGTGTACACATTTCCTATGCTGTTTTTAAAAAGCTCTGGAATTTCTTGAACGTTAAATTCCCCACTTATTTCACCTTCAATTACGTCTGTACTGTTGACGGTGATGAGTCTCACTTTATCTTTAAACGAGGAGGTGATGCTCAAATCATCAAAAACATAATCCCCATTCTGATTGTGGTAACTGGTGTTTTCAATATTGATTTCGCCTACAACATTATCTAGGTTTGTACCTTCCATATTCATCACAATATTTCCGCGTAACTCTGCGATGGAATCCCTGGTGAATAACTTGATTTCCTTGAGGTTTGCATACTCAATTTGAGCGTTGAAATCGTATTTATTTATGGCCTCTGACATGTCAACTAGGCCGTCAAATTTCATTTTTAAGTTGGGATCGTTGACACTGATACGTCCATTAAAGATGGGCTTTTTAAGGTCGCCGTTTATAATGATATTTCTGTACCGGTAACCGTTGTAGGTAAATTCAATGGCGCTCCCTCGTAAAGCAGAGTTTGCATTATCAGGAGTAAACCCTCTACCGCTTACGTTTAGGTTAAGGGTTGTTTTTCCAAATTTGTCATCGCCTGTAATAGCACCTAAATCCACTCCTTTAAGCTGTACATTACCATTATAACCTATATTCCCACTTTGTATTTCAGTAAGTACAAGGTCGGTATCAAAATTTCCTTCGCGCGAACTACCTCTCAACCGACTGACCAGACGGTTGGAATCTACACTCGCGTATCCAGCAGCTTTTATAGTACCCAACTCATCCAGTTGTCGTGGCATTTGATTGCCTAAAATATTGGGTAAAAAGGCTTTTAAGTCGCGGTTGCTCAGTTGTAAGTTATTAAAATCTCCTTCTATGAAGAAATTTTCACGATCATCAATCAGGTTTTTGAAATACATGTCTCCATCTATCGCGATGTCGTTAAGAGCGCTTGCACGCATGGAGTCCATCCTAAAATCGTTGAGCGTTCCACGCATGGTTCCAGAAACATAAACTACTTCATTTGCGATGAGTTCATCATAGAACTTTCTAATCTCATTGGTTGCGATTTGAGCAGTATCGATTTTAAAGTTCCAGTCTACTTTAGTGACAAAATCTGAGAGATCCTCACGTTTATAGTTAAGTTCTAAATCCCCACTTAGGCTGGATGCCGCGGTTGTAATCTCCAGATCTGCAGCGGTGATTTGTGAAGGGGTATATCTAAAATCTGCCGTGAGGTTTTTGATTGGAATATCCTGTTGCTCACCATCAAGATCCAGCATTGCACCGTTTTCAAGGATAAAATCGGCGTGACTGATATTGCTTTCAATTACAGAACCTAGAATGTGTAGCCCGTCTGTAGTGACGTTCATCTCTCTACCTACAAAAGATTTAGGGTATCGTAAGTTCTCATCAATGACCTTGACGGTGGCGTTATTAATGGTTAGCTCCCCAGTCTGAAGTTCAAAGGGCTTGCTGGGACTCGTAGGCTGATCGCTCCTAAACTGCTCAATAAACATATTGAGATTGTCAGAAGGTTCATCTTTATACCTATAAATATTAAGGTAAAGGTTATCGATTTCTGTATCGCCTAGACTGGGTTTTCCAGCCATAAGAGCTCCAAAACCCAAAATGGAAGTTTCCAGTTTTTTTAAGTAAATCAGGCTATCTCCACGATGGTCCAGGGCAAGAGCATCCTGAATAATGACCTCGCCGTCGTAGGATATATGCAACTTATTTATGGAAATATCTACATCATAAGTCTCGTTGAGATAGTTGGTCGCTTTTTCACCCGTCCACGTTTGGACGCTGGGAAAGGAGAACACAAAGACCAGTACAAAGAAAAGTACAATAAGTACCAGCACCGTTCTAACTAATATTTTCAAGAGCCTTTTAATGGGAGATCATTTAACTTTGCAAATATTACCAAAATATATGCCCTTATTGCTTTATGGACAAACAAAGTTGCTACATTCTTGCTATTGAATCCTCATGCGATGATACAGCCTGTGCAATCCTAAGAAACGACAAGGTTCTGGCAAATGTCATTACTAATCAAAAGATCCACGAGCAGTATGGCGGTGTGGTGCCAGAGCTCGCTTCTCGCGCACATCAGTCCAATATTGTTCCCGCTGTAGATATGGCGCTCAAACAAGCCGGAATCCATAAAACAGAACTATCTGCAATTGCATTTACAAAGGGACCTGGACTTATGGGAAGTTTGCTGGTAGGAACCAGTTTTGCAAAATCAATTGCGCTGGGTCTGGATATCCCATTGATAGAGGTACATCACATGCAAGGTCATATTTTGGCTCACTTTATTGAAACTGGTAAGGATAAGCCCAGTTTTCCTTTTTTAGGTTTGACGATAAGCGGTGGCCACACACAGATCGTAAAAGTCACGGATTATCATAAAATGGAAGTTATAGGTACAACTCAAGACGATGCGGTAGGAGAGGCTTTTGATAAAACGGGTAAATTACTCGGACTGGGCTATCCAGCCGGTCCACAATTAGATAAATTAGCGCAGCAAGGCGATCCCGAGAGATTCAAATTTCCCATTCCCAAGGCTCCAGGACTTAATTATAGTTTCAGTGGTTTTAAGACTGCCGTTCTTTATTTTATCCAGCGAGAAACTAAGAAAAACAGTCAATTTATAGAAGAAAATCTAGCTGATATTTGCGCTAGCGTTCAGTACACCTTGATCAATATTCTATTCAAAAAACTGGAACTTGCCGTTAAGGAAACTGGGATCAAAGAAGTAGCAATAGGAGGTGGCGTGAGTGCAAACTCTGGAATAAGAAAACGCCTGATTTCTTACGAGAAAAAAGGCTGGAAGGTATTTATACCTCCATTTGAATTTACGACTGATAACGCTGCAATGATTGGTATTTCAGGGTATTTCAAATACCTTGAGAAGGATTTTGCAACCTTTGAGGTGACCGCCTCACCTAGAATCGCCATGTAGATGCAAGTATTTTATTACAATATAGAGAGTCCGCAAACCACGCTGCTTGAACTTGAAAAGCAAGACAGCCGGCACCTGACTAAGGTCTTGCGCAAAAAAAACGGCGACCGCTTCCATATTACCGATGGTAAAGGGAATCTGTATGAAGCTACTTTGGGGCTTGTAACAAGCAATAGGTGTGAGATAGATCTCGCTTTCGCGAAAGCGGAACCACAACAAAAACCCTCTTTACACATAGCAATCGCTCCCACTAAAATGAACGACCGTATGGAGTGGTTTTTAGAAAAAGCCACCGAGATAGGAATAAGCACCATAACTCCAATTATTTGTCAAAGAAGTGAGCGCAAAAAAATCAACCATGAGCGTTTTGAACGTATCTTGATAAGTGCGATGCAGCAAAGTGCTCAATTATGGTTACCACGATTGAGACAAAAAGAAACCCTATTCCAGTTTTTAGAAAATCAAAATGCAGAACTTAAATTTATAGCGCATTGTATGGATGCCGATCAAAAATTTTATGCCGATCTTATCGATAGCAACCGCGACACCATTCTTCTCATAGGACCCGAAGGGGATTTTACATCTCAAGAGGTTGAAGAGGCGGTATCTAAAAACTATGAGCCCGTATCATTGGGCAGTAACAGACTGCGCACTGAAACCGCCGGTGTGTATGGAGCAACGGTCTTTCAAGCCCTTCAAAGAAAACAAGATTGAGTTTTTGAGAATGATTTAAATTCTCATTAATGCGAGCAGAGGTAGAGCATCTTGACTAAGAATCAAATTAAAATCTTTATCCCATAATTAAGGTTAAATCAAAATATCAAAGGTGGACAATCGCTATTACAGGTTTGATATTTAATGAAACTATTAGGGAAGTATATTTTGGGATAGTTGTAAATTGCCCCACTATGAAACAGGCTATTGTTTTATTGTTATGGTTTGTAATGTGGGGTGCCTCGGCGCAACAAATTGCTGTTCTTAAGTATGGTGGTGGTGGAGACTGGTATTCCAATCCATCATCTTTGCCCAATCTTATAGCTTATTGCAATACTAACTTAAATACCGCTTTAAGTAGTGATGTAGCAACTGTAGAACCAGGTAGCTCAGACATTTTTCAATTTCCCTATGTTCATATGACGGGTCATGGAAATGTAGTTTTTGATGAAATTGAAATCCAAAATCTACGCAATTATCTTCTAAGCGGTGGCTTTTTGCATATAGATGATAATTATGGAATGGAACCTTATCTCAACAAAGAAATAATTAAGCTCTTTCCGGAAAAGGCGTTTGTAGAATTGCCTCTCGAGCACCCCATCTTTAATATTTATACCTCATTTCCAAAAGGCTTACCCAAAATTCATGAACATGAAGGTGCTCGACCCCAAGCTAAGGGAATTTTTCATGAGGGTCGTCTCATTTTACTATTTACCTTTGAGAGTGATTTGGGCGATGGCTGGGAAAGCCCTGAAGTGCACAACGACCCGCCGGCAGTGCGTAAGAAGGCTCTGGATATGGGAGCCAATATCATGAAATATGTTTTTCAAAACTAAATGACGGTAAAAGAGACTTCAAAGGCCATTTCTTTTGGAATATTAAGATCCGTGGGTATTATCCTAGGCATCGTGATCATGATGCTGTTTTTGTGGGAAATTCAGGCAGTTCTTGCATACATCGGTATTGCAGCCGTTCTCTCATTGATAGGAAGGCCGGTTGTGCTGTTTTTGAGAGATACGCTCAAAATTCCCAACACCATATCAGTGGTTCTCACGCTAATCCTTCTGTTTTGTTTCATAATAGGAGCCATATCACTTATTATTCCTGTGGTCATCGAGCAAAGCGATAATTTAAGTAGAATCAATATCGATGAGGTGAAAACCAATCTCGAGGTGCTCAACATTGAATTCAGTGAATATTTCAATATCAAACGAGTTAATTTAATTGAACGGGTGGAACAACTCGAGTTTTTTAGAGATTTTGATCTAGATATCTTATCTACTTTTATCAACTCGATCTTTGGAACACTAGGAAATTTTACTATAGGACTGTTTTCCATTCTTTTCATCTCGTTTTTTCTATTGAAGGACAGTCGTCTTTTACTGGAAGGCGTGTTGGTTTTTAGTAAAAAAGGCAACGAAGGACAGTTTTTGAGAGCCTTTACAAAAATCAAACAATTATTGTCGCGCTACTTTATAGGCTTGTTGTTTCAAGTACTCATTCTCTTTACCTTATATACCATCTTGCTTTTGATCGTAGGCGTTGAACACGCGCTGATTATCGCCTTTTTCTGTGCATTGCTAAATTTGATACCCTATTTGGGACCGGCAATAGGCTACCTTCTCATGTCAGCTTTTGTGATCAGTGATAATCTAGGAATGAATTTTACCGATTTGATTCTCCCTAAATTGATCATCGTTTTTGTAGGCTATGGAATTGTTCAAACTATCGATAATTTTATCAATCAGCCGCTTATTTTTGGTAAAAGTGTAAAATCACATCCATTAGAGATTTTTATCGTTATTTTACTGGCAGGACTATTATTTGGAGTTTTGGGACTCGTGCTTGCGATTCCCACCTACACGGCGATCAAGGTTATTTCCAAAGAGTTTTTGAGCGAGTACAAAATCGTTAAAAAATTGACCCGTAACTTGTAATGAACTATAATATACTCTTGCCTGAAGTGCGAGAATATTTATTGAAACACATCCACGCAAATCCAGCGGATTTCATATTGATGTCCCACCCTTTTAAAATAGATCCCAAAGAGCTTGCGCAGCAACTTGTAGGTTTACAAAAAGCTCGATTCAAATTACCCGAGCTTTTTTCAAATGAACAGGTTATTTATCCGCTCAAGGTTAATCTGGAGCAGACCAGTTCTTTCAGCACCTCAGTCTACAAGGCGTCTCTAGTTTCAGGTAAAACCATGGTAGATCTTACTGGTGGGTGGGGTGTTGACGTTCTCGCTTTCGCGAAAGCGGGATTTTCAACCACACATATAGAAAGAAATCCAGGGTTGCAGGCCTATTCTGAGCAGCTGTTCAAAGCACTTGATCTGAATGTCCTAAGCTTTTGTACAGACGGGATCAATTATGCCTATCAAGAACTGGATTTTGTAAATGTTATCTACATGGATCCAGGTCGCAAGACCAGTGCGAGTCCCAAAGCTGTGCTGCTGGAAGATTATGAGCCTGACGTATTGCAGCATCTTGATTTATTATTGCAAAAATGCGACACGCTTATAATCAAAACCTCTCCCATGCTAGACCTACATCGAGGCATGGAACAATTAAAACAGGTTTATGAAATTCATATTGTTGCGGTTAAAAATGAGGTCAAGGAACTTTTATGGCTGTTGAAAAAGCAGTCGGAAACTACCGAAGTGCTTTGCTTGAATTTAGAATCAAAACAACCACCTCTAAGATTTAATACTGAAAAAGATCAAAATTGCGACTCCTTTTCTGCACCTAAAAAGTACCTCTACGAGCCCAATGCCAGCATAATGAAAAGTCAGGGATTTCAATCTCTAGCCGAATCCTATAATTTGGAAAAGCTGGACATCAATGCCCATTTATTCACCAGTGATTCATTAATGGATTTCCCAGGAAGGGTTTTTGAAATTCAAGAATTTTCAGTTTATAAACCAAAATCAGTAAAGAAAAAATACGGCAAAACCGCTCGCGGCGTCGTGACCCGCAATTTTAAGAATACGGTCAAGCATTTACGTGACAAATTTCAGTTTACAGAAAACGAGATGGATTATTTGTTCTTTACTAGTGTAAAAGGAGTAGGGGCAGTGGTGATTGAGGCGGTGAAGTTGGTTTAATCCTTTTTTAAAGCTGTGATTTGTTCTTTTGCATATTCGGCAGCTTTTTGATCATCTAGTTTGATGATCTTTTCATAATACGCAATAGAGTTTTCTTTATCACCCATTAATTTATATGCATGTGCAATATTGAAGAGTATGATGGGATCTTTTGGATCAATCTTTTCAGCGGTTAACAACGGTTCCAGCGCCTTTTCGTATTTTTTTTCAAGCAAATAGGTTATCGAAAGGTTGGATAGACTTTCTACGTGATCACTTTTTTTCTCTAGTATAACCATTGCGATTGTTCTCATATGTTTGAGAAGCATATCGTTTCCTGTATTATAAAGTTTAAGCTGATAGTCTTGAATAGAGGAAAAGAAATTCTGTTTGTTTCCTTGATACGGTTCATTGTTTGTCCAGAGCCATTGATAATCTATATTTTCTGCATGATGGATCGTTTGTACAATATTTGAGTTAAATCGTTCCCAAAGTTCGGCTTCTCCTAGAGCATGGATCTTTCCGAAACGCATATCCAATCTTTTGGGATGTAACGTTATACCGCGATCAATCCAGGCAAAGGCTTTCTCAAGAATGTCAGGATTATACTTTATATCGCTTCCTAAATAACCAGCAGTATTGTTCTGATCATCTTTAATTTCAAGCGCAGCTTCTGATTTTGGTTCTGAAGTCCCAAGCGATAACACCTCTTTCTTAGAAAGGAAATAATAATAATTAAAATAACTGGTAAACAACTCTGCGTTTTCAGGCTCTGAAATTTCCCATGCCTCCAAGGTCTCCAGTTGTTTTTGCTTATCGCCGCTGCTAAAGTGTTTTTTGAAATTGGAATAATAATCCTGACCAAAACTTAGCTTCATCATTAGCAAGAAAAGGACAAAATGGAAGACTTTTTTGTATTCATTCATGATTCAAACATAACCGATGTCAGAAGCGAAAACAAATTCTTTAATTAATAGACTTAAATAAGAAATGCCAAACCGAAAGTCATATAGCTTTCAGTTTGGCATCATCTAAATTTATAAAAGCGGCTTTTCTAATAATACGTGAAGCGTCTTACTTTGGCGATGTATTTTGCCAGTCTTATTACTTGGTGGCTATAGCCGTATTCATTATCATACCAAACATACAGTACGATGTTTTTGCCATCCTTGTCAACTATTGTTGCGTTTGAGTCGTAAATGGAAGGAGCGTTAGATCCCACAATATCACTGGATACAAGCTCGTTATCAATGGAGTATTGAATCTGCTCTACGAGATCTCCTTCCAGCGCATACTTTTTCATGGTAGCATTTAATGAATCCTTGCTCGTAGCAGTTTCCAGCTCCAGATTTAAAATAGCGAGCGATCCATTGGGAACCGGCACGCGTATGGCACTTGAGGTCAATTTACCTTCAAACGAGGGCAGGGCTTTGCTCACGGCTTGTCCCGCTCCGGTCTCGGTTATGACCATATTCAGCGCCGCTGCACGACCGCGACGGTATTTGCTGTGCATGTTATCCACAAGATTCTGGTCGTTTGTATAGGCGTGAATCGTTTCCAAATGTCCACGTATGACTCCATAACTATCTTCGATTGCCTTGAGCACTGGTGTGATCGCATTTGTCGTACAACTTGCTGCACTAAAAATATCTACTTTATCGGGATCATTTTCCAACTGGTTGACCCCATGGACGATGTTTGGGACGCCTTTTCCTGGAGCAGTGAGCAAAACTTTGTGGGCACCTTTAGCCTTGAGGTGCCTTGATAGTGCCTTCTCATCACGGAAGGCGCCCGTATTGTCGATAATTAAGGCGTCTTTTATCCCATATGCCGTGTAATCAATATCTTCAGGAGCGTTTGCGCTGATTATGGAAACGGTAGTTCCGTTTACGATCAAGGCCTTGCTCTTTAAATCGTAGGAGACCGTACCAGAAAAATCTCCATGAACGCTGTCCTGAGCTAGGAGTGAGGCTCTTTTTTCAAGTACCGACTCCGTGATCTCGCCACGAGTTACGATGGCTCTTAGTCGCAACTGACTTCCCTTGCCCGCTTTGGACATGAGCTCGCGTGCCAGCAGTCTTCCTATACGTCCGAAACCGTACAACACCACATCTTTAGGCACCACGGGCTCACTTTTTTTGGCATTGCCTAGTTTCTTGATCACAAAACTCATGACGTCCTGCACCTCATTTTCCTCAAGATGATACTCATAGGTCAATTTTCCTATGTCAAGTTTTGCGGGTGGCAGATCCAGTGAAAGCAAGGCTTGTGCGATCTCAACACTGTCAAAAACCGATATGGGTTTTTGTACAAACTCGCCTGCATATTCATGCAGGTTGATGATCTCACTCACGTTGCGGTCGATCAATTGATTTCTAAACAAGACCAATTCAATACTACGGTCGTACCACAAATCACTGACAGCTTTTATAAATGCTACCGCGGCGCGGCGTCTGTCGGTTTGAAAGGCGAGCTCTTTTTCGTAGGTATCCATATTTGTTTTTAAGTTGTGTTTGAATTTTTTGCAAAAGTAGGAATACTATAACGTTATAGTGACTGATTTTTCAAGTTTTTTTGATACTAAATTATTCAGTTTGGATTTATGAGTTATGATGGTTGTTACGCTTTCGCGAAAGCGGTAAAATGTTCTATCCTTATTCCATAATTGATCGGATAATCTGCAGCAAACAACGTTGATAATTATGTTTTTAACCCCAGAGGTATTGATTTAAAATCATATCAAATAGTAATCAAAATTTTGAATACATCACTTTCTTAGGTATATTTATACCCAAGAATCTTAGGTATGTCAAACCAAAATCTATATCGTGGAAGTCTCACGACTATTATCATGCGGCTGCTGGAGCAGGAGGAAAGGATGTATGGCTATGAAATCACGCAAAAAGTAAAGGAGGTGACCAAGGAAAGCCTCAACATAAAAGAAGGTGCGCTATACCCTGCATTGCATAAACTACAGGCAGAAGGTTACCTAAGCGTAGAGGCGGAGCGCGTAAACAACCGCGTGAGAAAATACTATAAACTTACCGAAAGCGGCGAGAAGGAAACTGCCAATAAACTGCAGGAACTGCGCCAATATATTGAAGATATGCAACTTGTTATCAATCCCAAATTGAGTTATTAAAATGAACGTATCCCAGGAACAAATAGAGGAGCTTTACGAATTTACCCGCAAGCATTATGTGGTGCACTATGATCTGCAGACGGAGCTGGTAGACCATCTTGCCATGGGCATAGAGCAGCAATGGCAGGAAGATCCCGACCGTACTTTTGATACAGCTTTGCAACGTGAGTTTAAGAAATTTGGCGTTTTTGGATTTTCGGAAATTGTAGAAAAGCGACAGGTGGCGATGAGTAAACGCTACCGGCGATTTATATGGGATCACGTGAAGGAGTTTTTTTCAATACCGAAGATTTTTTTGGTGCTTGCAGGATCTGCGCTTATGTTTTTCTTTTTGCGAGCTCTGGATTTTAGTACAGATGCTGTTCTCATAGTAACCTTTGTACTGTTTTTGGCCTACTTTATTGCTGTAGTCATCGATTTTAAGCGCAAGCGAAAAGCTCAAAAACAAAAAAAAGAACGCCTGTGGATGCTGGAGGAAATCATTCAGTCCAACGGTACAGGATTAGGCATTTCTTGGTTACCGTTTTATTTGTTGCATTTTACAGTGCAATTTGACGGCCAGCGACTGGTTAGCGATGCACATCCCATCTGGTTGGGAGTAATCAGTTTTAGTTTTGTAACGCTTTGCGTGACTATGTACGTGATGACTAAAGTAGTGCCGAGACACGCTAAGACCTATCTGGAAGAAACTTATCCTGAGTACAGGCTGGTGGAGGGTTGAACTATGTAAGTTTTGAAAACAGATAAACTTTATTAACCTTAGTTGCTCAATATTTTCACGATACGGCTGTACATGATTTCAGATAAGCTCCAATTATAACCGTCAAAATCGACCGTATTTGTAAACTGGATAACTACGGTATCAATATCTTCATGGTATTTAGCAATGGTTTGGTAACCAGGAATCAGACCAGTATGGCCCAGTTTATAGATGGATTTATAAATTTCTTGCTCTTCTTTGTTTCTGAAAACAGACCCATCATTCAATGCTCTGATAAACCTACTCAAATCTTCGGCAGTTGATAGTATCGAATCAATGTTATCCTTTTTTAGGTCGGAAGGATAGCCTACATAATATCCGCTCATTACATCGTCAATATTTACCTCTTTAATAGAACCGTATGTATTTTTAAGCTCAAGCGGGTCTAAAATTTCATTTTGAATGTATTTGAAGGTTGAATAACCTAAAGTCCGCTGCATGATCCTATCGAGTAGTAAATAATTGGTATTAGAATATTCGTAATCTTGATTTGGCTCAAAGCTAGCAGGCTTGTCTAAGATTAAAGCAAGGTTTTCATCTGCAGTTTCTTTGGGTGCTACCCAATATAAATGCGTACTGGTATAATTAGGAATACCGCTTCTGTGCTGCACCATCATTCTCAAAGTGATCTTGTCAGCATTTTCTATGCGATTTTTTAACTCGGGAAGGTATTCTGCTAGTGTCTGGTCCAATGATAACTGTCCATCGTGAACCAATTTAGCAACTGCTACCGCATTATACAATTTACTTACACTTGCAATTTTGAATAATGCATTGGGATCTGCTGGGATCTTATGCTCTTTGTTCTTATAACCTGATGTATAAAATTCTAATTGGTTGCCGCCTTTATTTACACAAACAATAATTCCGTTAAACCCATAATCTGAGGATTTATCGACCTGTTCTTGAACGGTGTCTGGAAGAGGCATGATCCAAGCAGTAATAATAGGCCAGGGAACAAAATATAAAGAGATAACCGTCCCTAGGAGTAAAGCGATTTTGAGTAGTTTCTTAATACTCTTTTTATTCATTGGGTCTAAAATTTTCTAAAAGGCAAAACTTACAATTTAATGGCAAGAGGTTTTTGAAAGATTGATTTCTGCGCTAAGATAGGTGCAAAATACCTGATCAAATTTCGGCGTTTCTTAGGGAGGCATTTTCCCGTGAGAAATCAAAAACGCTATTAATTTCTTGTAACAGAGCTTTTCTTGCATTATACCTCGACTTTTTCGAGAACGATAAGATTTGATTACTATTTATTGATGTAGCGGTATATCCAATTCCAGTACAATATCTCTTCTCTAAGGCTGAATTATAAATTTGGTTACAGCCAAATAAAAAAGCCCGTGATCGTAACACTGGAGCTAATAATAAGAAGGGCAGGCTGAGCAAGGAAAATGAGTGTCCGAAATTCAAACCTATTAACTCACCGCCATAATTTTGTAGCTCTTTTTATTGAATTCAAAAACCTCGCCCTCTGTTTTGCCTTCCATAGCAAGAAACAATGGCGCTTTTTGAGAAATCACATAATATTTTTCATCGCTATTCACTGATAATTCACCTAATGAAATACTGACTAGAAATTGAAGTGAATCTGTAAGAACTAGAGCACCCTGGCAAACCATCGATTTACGGGACCAGTTGGTAGCTTCAAAATCCTTATATGCTTTTTGGGCCTCATCTAGCATTTTGTTTGCGCGCTCAAAGTCTGCCATGAGTTCTCCTGAACCGTCATCATCATCTGCATTTTTGCTGGAGTCGTTGTCTTCAAGAGATTCCTTGAGTTCTTCGATGCGTGATTTGTTGCGAGCGATGCGCTCTTGAAGCACATTTTTACAAACGGTAATTGCGGTAGTTTTATCGATCATTTTAGCAGTTAAAAAACGCTGTAAATGTAGATTTTAAATCGATTGAGAAATTGAAATTGTGTTTTTGTTGGGATGGGTTTTGCGTTTTGACTTGAGCTGATTTTGGGATGAAACTAGAGAGCAAACTAGATATAGAAATACCGGCTCACTTCTTTTATTTTTTACGAATCTGAAGGATTGATTTCAAGTTCGCCACTTTCTCTAAAATACAATTTCAACTGAGTAAATAGATTTTTATGAGATTTTTCTCTTGCAGCATTCAATCTAATTACAATTTAGCTAAACTCTTTAATAATTAATTTTCACTTCTTGAGTCTATGCCAGCCAAGACTACCTTGCATCCCGTATCTAAACAACTTAGTTTTCTTCTTTTTGAATTTTACTTCTAGCAAAACGGAAACACTTTCTTCTAGTTGATTCCATTCGAGTTCGGATCCGATTAAAGATTTAAGCTGATTTAAGTTCAGATCTTTTTTGTCAATATTAGTATCATTTTCGTAACTGAGTAAACAAGAAGATCCATCAGTATATACAATGATCTGAAGTTTCAATAATCCTCTTAACTTATTATGTACATCTTCATCCAGCGCGTTATGAATGACCTTAAATAATTGTGAATCATCTATTTTAGCTGTTTCTTTTTCACTTTCTAAACTAAAACGGGACGTTTCACAATCACCTATTTTTGTATCGTAAATATTTTGAGAAATTCCAAAGCTTGATGTAAGTATGATTATGATAATGAAGAATTTATAATTCATATTTATTCTAAAATTTTGTTAGTCGAAGTAACTACTCGAACCTCTTAACAATTCTATTAAACTGTCGATCTGATAAAACTGGCTCAAAATAGGTAATGTAGTTATTTAATTCGCTTAATAATTTAATGGTTACATACTTGAATTTACCTTTAGGTTTATTATTGATCATTACGATAAGATTACGAACAGGTACTTCCTGTTCTCCCCAATGATGGTCAAGTAGGCTTATGTGATTTGATAGATAAACACGTAAAGCAAAATTTGACCTTTGTATTTGCTCAATAGGCGATCGTAAACTCAGCGAATTCACCGATATTTTACTCCAGTTTTTTGTTTCAATTATAAAAACACCAGCTTTCGATATTAACAGATGGTCGATCTGTATGGAACTAATTCTCTGGTTTAATTTTTTATAATAAATAGGTTTAGAAAAATGCAAATTGAAATCATTGATTAAAACATAATCATCAGATAGTTTTCTGACTTCTTTTACCACGAGATTTTCGCCAATAGCACCAGCAATAAGGTTTTTAGCATCTTCTAGAACGAGTCTTGTGTTATCCAACTGCTTAATTTTTGTAGATGATCGATTTTTGATCAAATCATGCTTTTTCCCCTCGTAAAGACGTATAAAAACTTCATCATTCTCAATAAGATTTTCAAGATCTGAAACAGGATTATGGATTATTGCGTAGCGATTCTTCGTCAAGTAAGCTGCTCGTCTTTTATAGGAGTATAATTTAATTCTAGAGATGAGGTGTTTTAGAAATGTTTGTTCAGTTTGGTGTAAAACGTCAATTTTTGATTGTAAACTTGATAGCTTGTCGTTTATTTCAACAGTCTTTTTCTCTAGAATATTTGCCTTTTGATGAACCTTGACCTCTAAATTTTTACGAGTGTTAACGTATTCATCATCCAATTTTTTGGATTCTTTTGCGAGGATAGATTGTTTGACTATGTCATATGTAGATAAAAAATTTTTAATCTCCTTTACTGAGCTAAATTGGGTGATATCATTATCGTCCAATACAGTTTTTAAAGATTTTAATGACTCAATTGTTCCGTATATTTTTGCCATCTACGAAAATTACGATTTAGCTGCCTATGCCTAGTAGTAGTCAACTGGTTTGTCTGATCTTCTAATTTAGTAAAATCAGTTCAATTAAAATTGTTGTTTTAGCACAGGAAAAGTCTAGCATTTTAATTCTCTAAATTTAGAGCCAGCACTAGCGATTTATAGATAGTAAATTTAGAGATTAATCGCTTTCTGTTCTAAGATTTGGATATTACTGATCAATCGCTCGCGTACCAGGTTCATCATACGTTTGTTGAGTGCGCTGGAGTTGGCAATGTAGGTTGCGTATTCTTCACTGGTAAACATACCAATCAATATCCCTTTCAAACTGTTCCTGAATTTCTGGTCGCGATTGACCGCGTTTTCAATATAATCCACTCGCTTGTCGGCAGTGAGCCCATGAAAAACGTTTTTATGTTTCTTGATATAATTTCTAAAAACCATGACCAAAAGATCATTCTGCAGCTTAGCAATAGGGCGCAGGGTGACGTTTTGAAAACGCTCCTCATCGCTCATGTTATCATGAATGCGCATATTGGGTATCTCTGGTCTCAGCGCTACTAGGTATTCGTCTCTGTTTTTCATGATTGCGGTTTTGACTAAGGTAGTATGTGATTTTGCAGTTTACCGCCACGACCGCATTGGCTTTTGAACAGGATTGTTAACAGGGGGAGAAAAATAAAATCAAAAATAAAATCAAAAATAAAAGTTGTCACTCTAAAAATTCCTATCACTCTGAGGCCGACCTTAGGAGGCTCTTGATAGCTATCGGGACAGAGTCCGCGTTACGATGTCTCAGTGTTAAAAGGTGTTTACGTCCCTATCCATGAGATACTGTCCCGACAGCTGTACGGGATCCGCTGCACTTGACTGTGCAGAGCTCTTCGAAGTATTCAGAATCCTATTAGGAATCTAAACCTCAGAGGTCTAATTGGATTATTTAATTTGCTGTTAAGTCATATATCATTTTGCTATTGAAAGATTTTATGAGACCTCTGAGGTTTGGCTACTTAATAATTATAAAGTTGTCTCAAATTCGCCATGAAGCGGATATCCTAGGTCTAATGCAAGATATCATATCTCTGAACCATCTTTATTAGGTTCAGACCACAAGAAATTATCGTAAACTTCCAATATCCAATATCCAATATCCATATCCAATATCCAATATCTAATATCCAATATTTAATTCTCATTTCTCCAGCTTCCTATTCCGCATCCCATCCAGTAAGTGAACAGTTCTAGTGCCGTAAGAAGCGTTGGACTCGGAGTGCGTGGCTTGTATGATGGTAACGCCATCGTTATTCAGTTCTTTAAAAAGCTCCATGATCTCCGTGCTTTGAGCCGAATTCAGGTTTCCAGTGGGTTCATCGGCGAGTATAAGTTTGGGTTTTGCGATCAGCGCGCGGGCGACGCCTACGAGTTGTTGTTGACCACCGCTCAACTGGCTCGGGAACAGGTCTTTTTTACCCACGATATTAAAACGGTCGAGGATATCTCCCACCAGCGCCTTACGCTCAGCCGTCTTCACATTTTTGTAGAGTAGGGGAGTCTCGATGTTTTCATAGACCGTGAGCTCATCGATCAAATGGTACGCCTGGAACACAAAGCCTATGTATTCCTTGTAGAGTTTGGCAAGTTGTTTTTCTTTCATGTTATGGACCGGCTCGCCCAAAAATTCATAAGTTCCCTCCTGAAACCCATCCAGCATCCCGATCACGTTAAGCAATGTGGATTTCCCAGATCCCGAGGGTCCCATGAGGGAGATGAATTCCCCCTCTTCGACTTTCAGGTTCATGTCATTCAGCAAAAAAGTACGTTTTCCACCCTGTTTTACCCATTTATAGATGTTGTTGAGTTCTAGTATCATTATTTTGTTATTGGTTATTAGCTCTTGTTTTAAATGTTGTTCCGCTTTCGCGAAAGCGATATTATTTTCAATTCCTATTTAAATTAGTTGCACTGTGACTACACTTTTTGAGCGCGTGGTTGCCGAGCATTTCGACTGCGTGGTTGCCGAGCGTAGTCAAGGTACTCAACGGCCACATAGCCGAAGTACTATTCCGTTTGCAAAGAGTTTACCGGATTGTCCATTGCTGATCGATAGGTACTCAACGCAACCAGTGACACTACTAGAATTGTTATCAATATAATGATTCCTACATAAATCAGCGGATTTATATCTACACGATAGGCAAAATTATCCAACCACTGGCTGGCAATGTAATAGGAGATAGGGGTACTGATCACTACTGCTACCGCCATGAATATCAGATATTCCTTAATGGAAATATTCAATATTTGCGGAACCGTGGCACCCAGCAACTTGCGAATCCCTATTTCACGCTTGCGACCTATGAGCAGCAAAACCGTTGTTCCCACAATTCCCAGAGATGCCAGTATTATCGCAAACGCATTGAGTATATAAATCAAGGTTGCCATGCGTTTTTCCTGTTTATGCAGTTCTGCATAGTTGTCAGAAAGCAGTTTTGTGTCAAGAGGAACCGTGCTGCCCATGCTTTTATAAATGTCTCTTATGTCTTGCATGACCTGAGCCGTACTTTCTGGCGGAAAGGAGACGATACTTCCTCCACCAAATCGCACCTGATCAGAAACAATCAAAAAATAGGTGGCTACTTTATTCTTTAAACTAAAGGCGTTGATGTCCTCAAAAATCCCGTCCACCACCATGGGAATTCCCATTGTCCCATCCTCATTTGCAAAATCGGGTTCTGTGATGATGGTCGTTCCGATTACTTCTTCGGTAGAAATATCCAAGATTTTAGCAAATCGCTCTGCGGCAGATCTGTTGATGAGGTTTTTACGGGATCGGGTTTCTGGGTTCAGCTGTTGTTGCGTGAGGGTCGTTTTGAGTTCGTAGGCTTGAACACCCTCAAAGTCAAGGTAGAACGTATTGGAGTCGGAAAATTTGTCTTCAACGCCCTGTAATTTGTAATTGATGTTGTTGAAATTATCGATGGCAAATGCACTTCCATTTCCCACATGGCTTATGTTGGAACTTTTAGCCAACTCTGTCTGGAATACTTCAATACTTTCAGGATCTGTATAGGTAAAAAGAACTCCATCCTTTTTAAAACCCAGATCCTTATTATTGATAAAATCCATTTGCTGATACATGAAAATCGATACCGAAGAAACACCGATCAAAATCGCAATCTGGCTGATCATCAAATATTTACGTAAACTGATTTTCTCATAATTTTTAGAAAGGATCGAGGTATTGAGTAGGTTTCTGGTGCTTTTATTCAATGTGATAACCGCTGGAATAATGCTCAATAAAACACCATAAAGCACCGCTCCGACCAGAACTCCCGCGATATACCATGGACTTTCTATCAAATAATTTTTGATTTCCACTCCCATAAACTTGTTGAAAACCGGTAAACTCAATTGCAACAGAATGATGAGCAAGGGTAACGCGATAAAGGCTTTTAAAACGCCCTCAATTACAAATTGTGTAAGCATTTGTGGGGTAGATGCTCCCAATACTTGATTAACTCCTATACTTTTTGATGCTTTGGCCTTTAAAGCCAGTGTCAAGTTGGTATAATTAAAAATCGTAATGAGTAAAACAATGATGGCAAAACCTCCCAAAAGAGCCAGATAATCATTATTACCTGGTTCTTTAAGTTCATAAAGAATATCAGATTTTAAATGAATATCTAAAATGGGCTGTATAAAATGACCTTTAAAAGTATCGTTTGTGGCCAAATCTGGATTGACATGAAAAAAACGTTCAGAGAGGTTACTTTCCAGAGTTGCGGGATCGACTGCATCTGCTTTTTTTACGTATAAATGTGCGCCCCAGTAATTAATGCGATCTCTGTGTACCGCGGCTGTAAAGTTGAAGTGGGAAGTCGCGGGAACATCTTCTATTATGGCAGCTACCTGTATGTTCTGGTCATCGATTACTGTGGTTTTTCCTATAAGTTGGTTGAGGTTTGATGTTCCGTGAATACGTTCGGCAAGAGATCTTGTCAGGATGATGCTATTTTCCTGTTCAGCAAAAGTTTCAAAGGATCCTAACACCAGATCCCAAGAGAACATTTCGGTAAAATCGGCAGCGGTGTTTGTAGTTAGTACTTCTTCTACACTAAAGTCTTTGTTGTCATACTTTAAAAACTGAGGCGGGTTCTCAATCATGAATTGCGTGTACAGCTCTACACCGGCCGTTTCTCTTAGTCCTTTTGCCTGTTTTTTCTGGTCCTCGCCGGTTTCATTGTTCCAGTTTGGAAAGCCGACCACGGCATAATCCTGAGTTCTTATTGTACGACCTATCCGATAGATATTCTTAGAATCTGTGTGAAACTGGTCGTAACTGGTCTCGTGATAAATGTAGCTTCCTGCGAGAATACACACCAGCAGCCCCACGGTAATGTTCAATATGTTGAGGCTGGAGAAAAACAGATTGTTTTTAAACGATCTCCAGGCTATTTTAAGTTGGTTTTTAAACATGGTTTTATTTGGTTAATAGTTATTAGTTGATCAATGACCGTGATTTAGTCACATCGAGCGGAAATCGAGACTTGTTAGATCAATGTGATTTATAATCGATCAGAAAAATATAAATTCGCTCATTACATCGATCTCGTTATTATTGACGTTGTTATTTAGTGTTTTACGCTTTCGCGAAAGCGCTCAAATTTTAAAGCTTTAAACATCTTTTCTCTATCTCCTTTTCTCTAAATATTTTTTCAACTTTAACTTCAACACTCAATACAAGGTTGCTGAGCATTTCGACCTCGTGGTTACCGAGCGTAGTCGAGGTACTCAATGACCACGTAGCCGAAGTACTATTCTTTCCTCAGCGCATTGATTGGGTTTTTAGTCGCTGCCTTGATCGCTTGAGAACTTACGGTGATAATTGCAATGGTTAAGGCCGCAATGGCCGTCCAAACAAAAGGTGTCCAGCTGATCTCAGTCCTGTAAGCAAAATCCTGTAGCCATCCATCCATGATCCAGTAGGACAGGGGGAATGCGATCAACAGCGCGATACCTACCAAAACCACAAATTCCCTACTTAACAGGTTGGTAATGTTTAGAATAGAGGCTCCCAGCACCTTGCGCACGCCTATTTCCTTGTCCCGCTGTTCTGCCATATAGGAGGCCAGTCCAAACAGTCCCAAGCAAGCTACTAAAATAGCTAACGCCGAAAAGAACAATCCTATGGTTGCGGTGCGTTCTTCCTCTGCATAAAGGCTCTCCACATTCTCATCCATAAAACTGTAATCAAAAGGTACGGCTGGGGCTACTTTGTTGAATGTAGCTTCAAGTTTGCTAAGAACAGATCCCATTTCCCCCACATTGACATCGAGTAGGAGGTATTCCATGTATTCGCTGGAATAATTATGAAAAGCATAGGCCTCGATGGGCTCCCGCAGACTGGTATGGTGGAAGTCTTCTACAACTCCTATAATTTGAGTATGGTTAGTAGGGAGCATGTAAATTTGCTGACCTATGGCCTCTTCTGGCGTGTACCCCAGATAATCTGCGATTTTTTTATTGATAACCACATCGACCAAGGTATCTCCAGCTGCCTTGTTTTTTGGCAAGGAGGTTCCCGCTAGAAACTGCAGATCCAGAACTTTTATGGCTTCTGTCTGACTGCGATTTGTTTGGACGGAAAGCCCACCATCATCCACTAGCGGATTATGAACCATCCTACCACTTACCGATTTGCTGGGATACCCCTGAGCCAAACCCGCATTCTGAACTTCCGGCAAGGCAGAGAGTTGGTTGGTCAATAATTTGATTTTTTGATCGTCGTTAATCCCTTTGGTGGAAATAGCCATTACTTGGTTGGGGTCAAAGCCCAGTTCCTTGTTTTTAATAAAGTTGAGCTGATCGTGTATGATAAAAACACTTACGATAAGCAGCGCACTTGCCGCAAATTGCATTACTACCAGACCTTTGCGAATTCCAGAAGTCCATAAAGAACGTTCTGATCCTGAGTTCATGATCTTTTTAGCGTTAAAACTGGACATGTAAATCGCCGGATAAGAACCTGCCAATACTGTGGCAACAAACCATACACCAATCAACATGGCTAGAAATTCCAGATTGAAGATGAGGCTTATCGGGATCTCTTTGCTGGATAAACTATTGAAATACGGCAGACAAAGCGCAGCCAGACCCAATCCCAGTAGTATCGCTATGGCAGTGATTAATCCGGTTTCCGTATAAAATCGGCTGATTAGGTTTCCATTAGTGGCACCTAAGGTCTTGCTAACACCCACTTCCCGAGAGCGTTTCTGTGAACGTGCGGTGGTTAGGTTCATATAATTGATACACGCAATGATTAAGATCAGCAACGCAAGCCACGAAAGGCGTTTTACCTGATCGATAGACCCAGTACGCTCGCTAAAACTGTTAGTCACATCAGCGCTGAATAAATGGACGTCCGTCAGGGGTTGAATGGAGAGTGTGTACCATCGGTTTTCTTCGGGTACGTTTTTCTCGTGCATCTGCTTGAGTTTCTCGTTCAAGACCTTTTCAGAGCTTTTCCCACTGGTCAGGATAAAAGTTTCTAAGCTGGCATTACTCCAAGTGGGGTTTTTAGAGAAAAAAGTAGTAGAAAAGGAAACGTAAATGTTCCCATCCATGGTCGTGTTTTTTGGTAGGTTGTTGAACACACCATTGATCGTAATTTCGTCTCGATTATCTATTTTAAATCGTTTCCCGATCACGTTTGTGGTTCCAAATAGCTTTTCTGCCGTGCTAACCGAAACAACCGCAGTCTGAGGCTCTTTCAGCACTGATTTTTTATTGCCCTGAATGAGATCAAGTTCAAACATCTCCACCATGGATGGGTCGGCATAATACAAGGAGGTCTCGATAAAATCTTCTTCCTCCGTATTGAGATAGGCAGGTTTACCAAAACCGTGTTTTAAAAATCGGGTCGCATTCTCAACTTCAGGGATTTCTGTAATCGCGGTAGGAGCAACCATCGCCGGAGCATTGGCATAGGTCATTGGGCTGCTGGAACTCGTGGTATTGGTAAGGACGCGATACATCCTATCCTTAGCGGTATAACTCTGATCAAAACTGGTCTCGTGGCTTATAAAAAGAAAGAGCAGTATGGTTACCGCCAGACTTACGGTAAGTCCAAAGATATTGATGCTCGAGAACAGCGCGTTCTTCTTTAGATTTCTCCAGGCAATTTTAAGGTGGTTTTTGATCATGGTGTAGTTATTAGTTAACTGTTGTCAGTTAATAGTAAATAGTTTGTCATAATCTCGCTTTCGCGAAAGCGAGATACTTATACTAGAACTCTTGATTTTATTCGATTTTTTAGCTTTCTACAAAATTTTTCTATTAATTGATTGTTGTTGGCGTTAGTTGTCAAGTCGAGCGACAGTCGAGACTGGTTAGGTAATCAAGATTTATAATCGTTCTCGACTGCCGCTCGAACTGAAATTAGTGTTTTTACATTTTAAGCTTTCGCGAAAGCGTAAAAAAGAAACTCACTCCGTTTTCAAACTTTCCACAGGATTTTTCAATGCGGTTGCTATAGTCCTTAAACTCATGATGCCTAGGGCTATAAACAACATTCCCAGCATACTGGCAGCAAAGATCCAGAGGCTGATGTCCGTGCGGTAGGCATAGTCCTGCAGGTAATCATTGAGGAAATAATAGGAGATGGGCGCGGCGATGATAAAGGCAATAATGATGAGAATTACAAAATCCTTGCAAAGCAGCGTGTTGATCTGCATGACGGTTGCGCCCAGTACCTTGCGTATGCCTATTTCCTTATTGCGGCGTTCCGTGGTGTGAACCACCAGTCCCAACAATCCCAGACAGCTGATTAAAATAGATAATCCGGTTGCCCAATTGAGCAATTTGGCGAGTTGCTGGTCTTCCCTGTAAAATGCAGCAACGGTTTCATCGGTAAACTGGATATTAACCTCGTTATCTGGATAGACCTGAGCATAGGCAGTCTCGATTTTTGACATAGTCTCAGAAAGATCTGCTTGATCGTTCATTTTAATATGAACCGTATTGAACTGCGAGAACTGTTTGCGCGCGGTATCTCCCAGATAGACCATGGGATCAATTCCGTTTTTAAGCGATCGCTGGTTGAAATCCCGCATTACGCCTACGATTGTGACTTGTTCATCTTGAAAGGTCAGCGATTTGTTCAATACATCTTCTGGACTGGTAAAGCCCATAGCGGTTACCGCTGCCTCATTAACGACAAATTCAATGAGTGTATCGTTCATGGGTTTTCGACCCGCTAATAATGGTATATCGTACAGGTCTAAGAATTTAGTATCTCCATAAAGCAATTGAATGTCGGTTTTGACTTCCTGAGAACCATTGTTCATTGAAATGTTATCAGAATAAATACTGTTGCTCGCTGGTGGAGCGCCGCCCAAACTGACGCTTTCCACGCTGGGTATTTTAGAGATTAGGGATTTTAAGGTTTCCTTATCTGAAAATTTCTTTTCCATCCATGGCGTGTTCAGGTAGAGTCGGTTTTCTTTGGAAAAGCCCATATCTTTATTCATCACAAAATGGATCTGTTTTCCTACGAGCAAGGTTCCTATAATGAAGATCTGAGCGATAGCAAATTGAAATACGGTCAGTCCCTTGCGGACGTTTGTGTTCCCAGAACTTGATAAACGATCTCCTTTGAGCACCTTACTAGGTTTAAAACCGGATAAAATCATTGCCGGATAAAAACCAGAGAGCGTTGTTACCAAAATAATAAGTGCAATTACCCCAAAAAGTACCAAAGGTTGCGCGAGCAGTGAAAGATCTACTCCAGCGGCGATAAAATCAGAAAACACATGGATAAGCCAGTACGTAAGACCGATGGAAAGTATACCAGCCAATAATGTCAACAAAAACGTTTCCCCAAGAAACTGCTTGATCAACTGTGCTCTAGAACTGCCCAAGGTTTTGCGTACGCCTATTTCTTTGGCACGTTGCGTGGCACTTGCCGTGTTGAGATTGATAAAATTGATGACACCCAATATCAATAGAAACAAAGCCACGAAACCTAATGAAGTTAGCACGGACTTGTCCGCCTGACTGCGGGAATAATCGTAGATACCGTATTCAGGATTAAAATGCAGATCAGATAGCGGTTGAATATTGTAGTAGGTTTTAAAACCGTATTCCTTGTTATCATCCGTCCATTTGGAAACGGCAAGATCGCTTAATCGGGTTCTTAGGGAATTAAGATCGGCGTCTTCCCGTAAGCGTACAAAAAGCTGTGAAGAAGAGCTGACGGTGTCGTAACCAGCTTTAGCCATGCGCGACATTTTAGTCTGGCTAATGGTGGAGTAGGCCATGAATTCTGTAAAGACCAAGTCGCTATTTTCCTCAAAGTCTGCGACAATGCCCGTAACCTCTGCCTGAAACTCTTTGTAATCTAAAATCTGCCCGATGATCTCCTGAGGTTCCAGATCAGGGAAAAAGTAAGCCGCTCGTTGTTCAGTAAGCACTACTTGATTAGGTTGATCCAGAGCCGATTTTTCGTTCCCTGCCAGCCATTGATATTCAAAAAGATCAAAATAAGATGGATCGGTCATGATGATGCGGTCATTGATCGTGGAGACCTTTTGGGTTGTGGGCTCGATGACTTTATCGGTTCCATAATTATAGAAATGAACCTTAAGCTCTACCTCGGGAAAAAGCTCCAGCATATCATCGCCCAGCGGTACGGGAGTTCCAGAATTAGAAAACTCGTCAGTACTGGTTCTAAAGTCCGTAACTACCCGATAGATTTGATCTCCGTCTTCATGGAACTTATCAAAGCTAAAATCATAATACACCATCATCCCGATAATGAATGACGCACTCAGGCCTATTGAAAGACTGACGATATTGATGAATGAAAAAAACTTGCGTTTCCATAAACTTCTCCAAGCGATTTTAAGGTAGTTGCGTATCATAAGGTCGGATTAATCAATTTCCTGAATATGAGTAGGCTTTATTTATGCCAAGGTTGAAAATATCTGTATATCAATTAGTTATTTAATTTATATTTTGATTAAGTGTTCGCTTTTGATACAGTGGCGTGCGTATGCAATACACCTTAATTTCTAAAAATGCCATTAAATGTGATCAAAGAAACTCCCATGATTTATTTAAAAAAATTTTTCTAGCATCGATTCAAATGTGTGATCTGATTAACAAAAAAACCTTTAATCATTTATACTTTTGTGGGACTCTCCAAGTTCACATACATTTGTTAGATTGAGATAAATTAGGGCTTTGTAGAAAACAAATCCACCATATCATTACCACACCAAAAAAGCAAGATGAAATCAACATTTAGACAAACCATCCAATACGATAAAAAATTAGGTCACAAATATGTTCCCAATCAAACAGCTTGTTTAAAATACGGTAAGGGAACTTATCTGGTCGAAACTGATGAAAACGGTTTTAGAAATTCCCTGAATAAAAATAAAGGCGGTAAGCTGAAAATTATATGTATCGGTGATTCCTATGTAGCAGGAGATGGTGTTAGTAACAAATATCGCTTTACTGATCTACTCGAGAAAGAATACGATTGTGAGGTGCTTAACTTAGGCGTTTCTGGTTATGGTATTGATCAGCAGTTGCTTGTTTATGAAGAGTATTCGAAGAATTTTGAGCATGATTTACTATTGTTTTGTCCTTTTTTAGGCGATGTTCAGCGTAATTTATTGTCAGCACGAGAAGGAAAAGATCGTAAGACGGGTGGCTCCATATTGATTCCCAAGCCATATTTTAGTCTAGAAGACGGCAATTTGGAATTGAAAAATGTTCCCGTCCCACGCGAGAAAGAAGTCATAGATAGGTCTGCTACTGAAAATGAACTTCCGCTCAAATCCATTAGAGGTAAGTTATCTAAAAATGACACGCTCAAAGCGGTAGTAAAAAAGTCCAGGGATTTAAAAAAAAATTACAAGGCTTTTTTAAGAAGAAACATCCACGACACGACATCATATCCATCTACAGATAATATCGATTCTCCCGCTTGGAAGATTACCATTCCGATAATAGAAAGACTCAAAAAAAGTGCTGGTAACAGACCCGTCATTATACTACCGCTTCCCCAAAGGAAAATGATTGATTTCAACGAAAACACCAACCATTATATTTCCATTTTCAAAAAGTTTGAGGATGATTCTACTACCGTTATAGATATCAACCCCATTTTCAAAAAGCACAATGTTCCCGCAGATGAAACTGTATTTCTAAATATTTGCTGGCATTTGTCTCACTCAGGCCATAAATTAACAGCTCAGGAAATAGGGAACGTTTTAAAATCAAGATACGGTTTAGAGACTAGAAATAAAATAGCCGATTCTGATAAACGTCCCAACCGCATACTAGGAATATCTTGTCTGTATCATGATTCTGCCGCCAGTATTATAGTGGATGGAAAGGTAAAGGCTGCTGCTCAAGAAGAGCGATTTACAAGAGTAAAACACGATAAGTCCTTTCCCATCAATGCAATCAACTATTGTCTGGAAGAAGAAAAGATAAGCATTCATGAGGTCTCTAAAATAGTTTATTACGATTATGAATCTTGGACTATAGAGCGTACGCTTTGGAATGCGTTAAACATTGCGGACGATTCTAAAAAGTTTCTGGATGGTGCAAAGCAGTCGTTGAGTAAAAAGCTCTTTCTTTCAAAAATCATTAGACATCGTACAGGTTTCAAGGGAGAAATATTCAAGTGTCAACACCATGTATCCCATGCAGCTGGCGCATACTATCCCTCTCCGTATAAGGAAGCGGCAATTTTAGTGATCGATGGAGTGGGAGAGTGGGCGTGTACTACGATTGCTAGGGCAAAGGGGAACAGGATTGAGATTCTTAAACAGCAACATTATCCCCACTCACTAGGCTTACTTTATTCAGCGTTCACTTATTATACAGGTTTTAAAGTGAACTCGGGAGAATATAAGCTTATGGGTCTCGCTCCTTATGGCAAGCCTATTTATGCCGATTTGATTAAAGAAAAATTAATTGATGTTTCTGAAGATGGCTCGATAAAATTAGACATGAGTTACTTCTCTTTTCAAAAAGGGGAAGCGATGACCAATTCAAAATTTGACGATCTTTTTGGAGGCCCGGCGAGGGATGCAGAAACCGAGATAACAATGAGGGAAATGCATCTTGCTTCCAGTATCCAGGTGGTTACTGAGGAGATTGTGGTCAAGATGGCAAACCATGCGCATGAGCTTACGGGTTGTGATAATCTCGTGATGTCGGGAGGCGTTGCTCTCAACTGTGTATCAAATGGTATTTTGTATGAAAAAACACCTTTTAAGGAATTTTACTTTCAACCCGCTTCTGGAGATGCCGGTGGTGCCGTAGGTTGTGCACTTATGAGCTATTTTGAAGACCATCCACAGGCCGACAAGACGGTTGCCGAAGAGTCATCTGCATACCTAGGCCCTGAATTTAACGAGTTTGAGATCTCGGCATTTCTTGATTCAATGGGGTATCCCTATAAAAAAGTGAGCGATACGGAACGAGGAAAAAACATTGCTGAAATTTTAAATAATAATTTAATTATTGGACACTTTGACGGCAGGATGGAATTTGGACCACGAGCATTAGGAGCCAGGTCTATTATGGGTAATCCCCTTAATTCTGAAATGCAATCAAAACTCAACCTTAAGATAAAATACAGAGAGTCGTTCAGACCATTTGCACCTATATACCTTGAAGAGCGTACTTCAGACTATTTTGATTTTGATCGTCCCAGCCCATATATGCTCGTGGTGCGACAAGTAAATGAAAAATTGTTGCACACACAACCCGATAATGAGGGAGAGGAAGATTTGCTCAAAATCATAAATCAGGTACGAAGCGATATACCTGCAATAACGCACGTGGACAATTCTGCTAGATTACAATCTGTCAGCCCCTCTCAAAATAAACGTATCCACGATATATTGAGCGAGTTTGAAAAACTTGCCGGTAAGGGTATTCTGATCAACACCTCATTTAATGTGAGGGGAGAACCTATAGTTTGCACGCCTGAGGATGCATATAGATGTTTTATGCGCACGGAGATGGATGTTCTCGTATTGGGTAATTATATTCTTTACAAAGAAGAACAACCCGTTTTTGAAGAAGATACTAATTGGAAAGAAACTTTTGCCCTCGACTAAATAAGAATTATGTCATTTTATATAATACCTACAAATAATAAAAATTTTACCCGATCAGTAAAGCCTCTCGAGACTGATAAAGTGGAGTCACTGGTTTCTAACCTGTTGCTTGAGTTTGAACAATCAAGCGATGAGGAAAAGAAAAAATACGGCCCTATTTTAAAAGATTGGTTCAGTTCCTTTGATGAAGAACAACTATTTCAAGAAGATGAAAAAAAAGTGAGGGACTTTATCTACGAGATGTTTTGAACCGCTTTCGCGAAAGCGTAAACTCCTTATTATTTTTTGATAAATGGTATCTTAGATTATACCAAAATCTTTCAGACATGATCGAAGCACGCATACCTTGCGCGTCTACCTATTCAGACTTCAAACTATCCACAGGATTTGCTATAGCCGCACCTATGGTACGCGCACTTATAGTAAGCACGGCGATGGTAAGCGCTAGAATGCCCGCAAGTCCAAATAGCCAAACGGTCAATTCCATATGATAGGTATAATTTTGCAGCCACTCCTGAGCTGCGTAATAAGAAACGGGCGCAGCAATTAGAAAGGCGATACCGACCAACTTTACAAAATCCTTAGTCAACAGAATGGTAATGTTTGAAATACTGGCACCTACCACTTTGCGAATTCCTATTTCTTTCCTGCGTTGCGCAACGACCAGTAACGAAATGGCAAACAAACCAATACAGCTAAGCACGATCGCTAGTATGGCACCACCCGAAATAATAGTAGTCATGGTCTGTTCTTTTTTCAGGATGCGATCTATATTTTCATCCAGGTAGGAACCCAAGTAATCGCTTTTAGGTTCGATTTCTTTCCAAACGGTTCCTACCGCTGCATAGGTATCGGCCAGATTTTCTGGTTTTACCTTGATATAGGCGTAGCCCATGGTGCTGTAGGAGGCAGGGAAAAGTGTTAGAGGTTGAATAGCACGATCTGCCTTTTCAAAATGAAAATCTTCTATGACGCCTATAACATTAAATTTATCTCCGTCCAGATCAAAAACCAGCTCCAGCGGATTTTCCACAATGAACTGCGCCGCCATGGTTTCGTTGATGATGAGCGAGGTGCTGTCTGCGCGGGTGGGATCAAAGTCACGTCCTGCGATGATTTTGATATCTAAGGTCTGCGTATAATCATAATCGGTCATGAAAAGATGAGTCTTTACTTCTCTTCCCTCGTGTTCAAAACCCATCACACTGCGGCGGCTGGAGTTGTCTTTTCCCATTCCCAGATTAAAGTTGGAGGCGGTCACACTCAATACGTTTGGATTGCCTTTGAGTTCATTGCGCAATCGTTCCACCACCTGAGTTCGATCCTGATTAGTACTTAGGGGCAGGGAAATCACTTGATTTTTATTAAATCCCAGATCTTGGGTACGCATAAAATCCAATTGATTATAAAGCACCAATGTACCACTGATCAATATAATAGAGATACAAAACTGAACAACCATCAGGACGTTGCGCACACGATTTTGCTTGCTCATTTGAAGTTTGCCTTTTAAAGCTTGCAAGGTATTCTGGGTGCTCATAAGTAGGGCAGGATATCCACCAGCCACTAGGGTCACAGAAAACAAAACGAGTATCATCAGCGAGATGACCACTGGCGTTGCCAAGATCTCAAAACCGGCCCTCGTATTAAAAAGTTGCTGAAAATCCTCCAGCAGAAACCAAGCGGTAAGACTTCCAAATATTAGTGCTACTAAAAATACCACCACACTTTCTCCCCATAGTTGCAGAAAGAGCTGTTTTTTGTTGGCTCCCAGTGTTTTACGCATGCCCACTTCCTTAAGCCTTTTGGTGCCTTGGCCTATACTCATGTTGATAAAGTTGACACTGGCGATAAAAATGATGAGCAACGCAATGCCCAAAATCACATATTGCAGCGTCTTACTTACTTCAATAATGCGGTTTGCGGTAGTGACAAAATGAATATCAGTAAAAGGCAGTAATTTTAATTGCCTATACATTCCGTCCGCATTTTTGGGAATACCATCACGCTGGGCATTCTTAATATCCTGATCAAAGTATTTAGCAGAAAAATCATGGGTTCGATCCTCAAATTCTGCAATACTTACTTGATCTTCGAGTTGTAAGAACACGGTATGGTTTGAATTGTCCCAACGATCGATGTTTTCTAGATAGGCGTTGTCGTCTAGATTTTCAAATCTGGCGATGATGTCATAACGTATCGTACTGGTGGAGGGAACATTTTCGGCAACGCCAGTAACCACGGCTGGTATGTAGCTGCCGTTTTTCAGAATTTCAATGGCTTTCCCCAGCACATCAGTCGTACCAAACAATTTTTGAGCTCCATTCTCACTCAATACCACGGCATCTTGGTTTTCAAGAGACCGATCATTTCCCTTGGTCATGGGCACGGTAAACATCTTGAGGTAATCTGCATCTGCATACACACCTCCCAGTCCCATGGTTTTATCGCCTGTTTTGGTGGATATCGAATTTTGCCTAAATCGGGTAATATGTTTAATTCCGGCAACTTCTTCTTTAATCGTTTCTGCTAACGGGATAGGATGTGCGTCTCCTGAAACGGTTCCGTCAGGCGTCTGCTCGTTAGTGTAGAGCTGGAACAAACGGTCTGCGTTCTCGTGGTAGGAATTGCTGGACAGCTCAAATAGGGCGTAGGTTCCCAGTAAAAAGGCCGCGGCAAAGGCAACGGTCAGTCCTATGATGTTCAATCCCGTAAACGTGCGTTTTTTCCAAAGATTACGAAACGCGATTTTTATATAGTTCCTTAGCATGAGGTTTCTCTTTTTGATTGATGGTGCATAAAATGGTACCGCTTTCGCGAAAGCGGAAAAATCAATAGCTTATTTCAACTCCACGTGATCTGATACCGGCCACTGGCATTGCTCATGGTCGTGGTTATCGTAATTTTTTGAGTAGCTAGATCTTCAAATATCCGGTCAATTTCTATGGTGCGATCTTTTTTGGTAATGGTACGTCTGTACAATGTCTCATCTCCAGCCGTAACGGTAATGGTCATGGAACCTTTCTTCAGGGTGGAGGAGCCCTGCAGTTTGAAAACGCCATCCTGATCCACGGTATATTCCCTCGTCATGACACCGTCTGCTTTTTTAAATTGTACGTTGAACGAGCTATCGTTGATTTCCTTGCTGCTCCAACTTCTGGACTCGATGCCGTAGTATTTGGTTTCCTGAGCACCCGCGATTTGTAGGGTTGCTAATAAAATAATTAAGATGAGTAGGTTTTTCATGGTTTTGGTTAAGTCGGCTTTTGCGAAAGCGTGATTATTATATAGTTCATTACTGCTTACAAACATTAGAGTCAATACGATGCCAAAATATTAATCTGCTTAAAAACAGTGATTTGCCAATTTATTTTAAGTTGTAACCGTTCGTTTTTGATACACTGAGGTACGGTTTTGGTACAGGAGGTATTAGCACTTGGCTATTAGCTTTTAGTCGTTAGCCGTTAGGAGTTAGAATTTGATGATTATTGTGGATTAATACTATAAGAGGAATACTGAGAATATGATGGTATTATCTATTCGTTTAAACACACAACGCCTAAACGCGCAAGCGTTGCGTATCTACATGTATATTTTTTCTAATATCTAATATCTAATATCTAATATCTAATATCTAATATCTGATTTCTAATCTCTAATTCAACTAATCTAAATACTAAATATTTAAACGCGCAAGCGTTGCGCATCTACACCGGTCTTTCCTCTTTCCTCTTTCTTCTAATCTTTAACTTCTAACTTCTCGAAACGCGCAAGCCTTGCGCATATAACTATTCCGACCTCAAACTATCCACCGGATTTGACAGTGCAGCTTTCACACTCTGAAAACTGACCGTAATAATCGTGATCAAAATAGCACCCAGTCCAGCTGCGATAAAAATAGCTGCCGATATATCCGTGCGGTATGTAAACCTCTCGATCCATCCGCTCATAAAATAATAGGCGATAGGCGCTGAGATCAATATGGATATTCCAACAAGAATGATAAAATCCCTTGAAAGCAGTAACCAAAGGTTTGCAATACTTGCCCCCAGAACCTTGCGTACACCTATTTCCTTGGTACGCTGCTCGGCAACAAAAGATGCCAGACCGAATAGTCCCAGACAACTGATGATAATGGCAAGAATGGTAAAGATCTTTGCGATGCCCGCGACACGTTCTTCACTTTCAAATTTAGCAGCAAAGTTCTTGTCAATAAATTCGTACTCAAAGGGAACATTAGGGTAATGCTCTTTGAAAACTCTTTCTACTATCATGAGGTTTTCACTGATCGGTTTTTCAGGGTTCAGCCTCATCTGGTAGTAGGCGGAGTTATCGTATTTGTCGAAAGAGTACATATGCTGCTTAACCGGCTCGTAAGGCGACTGAATAATCGCATCTTTTACAATTCCTACTATCTTCATAGGAGGCTCATTATCTGTGTTATCTTCATGATTAATAAGTTGACCTATAGGGTCTTTAAGCTGCATGTATTTTACCGCGGTCTCGTTAAGTATCACAGCATTTGAGTCACTGGCAAAGTTGCGAGAGAAATCCCTGCCCTCGATAATCTCCATTTGCATGGTTTTCATGTAATCAAAAGATACGTGAGTCATTGCAAAATCTTCTTGAAATCCCTCCGATTTCCCATCCCATACATATCCCGTCATATTAGACCATACCTCCGTCACTGGACTTAGCGAACTCGCAAAATCAACTACCGCACCGCTGTTCAAGAATTTGTCACGACTGAATTCATAACGACCATTAAAATCCATACTAAAAATAGGTACTTGGATCAGGCCATCATTGTTATAGCCCGTCGGTCTGTTTTTGGAATAGTCTATTTGACTCATGACTACCAGCGTTCCAATAATCAAAGCAATGGAAACTGTAAATTGAGAAACTACCAAAACCTTGCGCGGCAATGCAGAGAAACGTCCTGCCTTAAAAGTACCTTTCAGAACCTTGACTGGCTTGAATGAACTAAGGTAAAGCGCCGGATAACTACCGGCAAGCATAGCTGTAATGACAATAAATAACGCCGATAATCCCCAAAAACCTAAGTTGGCAAACGGGAACTCAATGGATTTGCTCGCGATCTCATTAAAATATTCTAAACTGGAAACTACAAAAATTAGGGATAACGCAAAAGCAATGGACACCACAAGAAACGACTCGCTTAAGAATTGCTTGATCAGCTGGCCACGCGTAGAGCCGATGGATTTTCTAATACCCACTTCCATGGAACGTTTTTCTGATCTGGCGGTGCTTAAATTCATGAAATTGATACAAGCAAGGATCAGCACAAACAGACCTATGATCCCAAACAGCCATACATTCTCGATGCGACCTCCCGCTTTCTTTCCGTTTTCATAATTCCCTCTCAGGTACCAATCCTCCATCGGGTTGACGTGTAGGGTCGGATTGTGGGAATTATCGGGTTGGGCTTTTTGCTTGGTGTCTCTAATGGCGGCATCGGCAGCATCCATCGTGATTCCATCCTTAAGCTGTACAAACATCTGAAAGGAATTATTATCCCAGTTGTCCGTATTTTCTGAGATCCATTCACGAGAAGAGGTGTACCATTCCCACGAGATCAAATAATGCATGAATTCAAACGATCCGTTAGTCGGCGGATTTTTATAAACGGCGCTTACTTTAAGCGTGGTTTCCCTGAGGTCAACCAGTTTCCCTATAGGATCTTCCTTACCAAACAACGCGGCTGCAGATTGTTCTGAAATCATGATATTGCTGGGATCATCCAGACCATGTGACGAACCTTTGACGATTTCAACCTCCAGCATATCGAGCACTTCCTTGCTCATATGAAAGCCGTTGAGCGATATCGTTTTATCATCATAACCAAAATACTGGGCATTATTCCAGCTGGACATGACCACATGTTCAAAGAGATCTGAGTGCTTTTCCTTCATCTCAAATTCCAGCGGCAGCGGTATCGCATTTCCCGTCCCAGTGACCCCATTGAACGTCTGGCTCTGATAGATTTGCGCGATTTTAGATTTATTATTGTATGCATCATTATAGGCAAACTCATCCATGATCCATAGTCCGATCATGATAGTAACGGCCATCCCAAGAGCCAGGCCTAGAATGTTAATGGCAGAGTACACTTTATTTTTATAAAGATTTCTCCAGGCGATTTTGAAATAGTTCTTGATCATGGGTTATTTTGTTAGTTAATGGTTTTCAGTTGTCTAGTCGAGCGGCAGTCGAGACTGATTAGCTATCGTGACCTCAATATGTTCTCGACTCTCCCTCGAACTGACATTTATTTTTATATCGCTTTCGCGAAAGCGAGATCACTTCAAACATTTCACTGCTACTCTAGTCTATTTTCTTTCCTCTTTTCTCTACCAGTCTTAATACTTTGTACTAAAAACTTTGTACTAAATACTAAATTACTGCATACTAATTTTCACTCCGACCTCAAACTATCCACCGGATTTGCGATCGCCGCTTTAACAGTTTGAATACCGATCGTGGCAAGTGCGATCATCAACGTGACCACCGCGGCAACGATAAACACCCAAAACGATATATCGATATGATAGGCAAAATCCTGAAGCCAATCACTTAATAAATACCAAGATACTGGAGCTGCGATAAGGCCGGCAATGATGATCAACTTTGCAAAATCCTTAGAAAATAGAACGACGATACTGCTAACCGATGCGCCCAGAACCTTACGTATGCCTATCTCCTTGATGCGTAAGGTTGTGGCCTGAGCAATTAAACCAAACACACCCAAAGCAGCCAGTAACATGCTCAGCGAGCTGAAAAAGCTGAAAAATTGCTGCAATCTGGTTTCGGCGATATACTGCTGCTCGATTTTTTCATCTATCCAGTTCAAATCCAATAATTTTACGGGATAGATTTCTTTCCATAACTTTTGTAACTCTAGGAGCGTCGTTTGCGCGGATTTAGGATCTATTCTTATGAGCATTCCGCCATAATCAGGTCGTGACTCTGCGATAATAATGGTTGGGGTCAGTGGGTTGTGCAGCGACTTGCTGTGAAAATCTTCTAAAATGCCCACTGGATTGGTTCCCAGTTCAGGAATAGCTTTGTTGAGCTGATTTATTTTTAATGCCTTAGCCGTGAATTCAGATATTAGTGCCGACTTCTGATTAGTAGCGGTATCGCTTAAATTCAAACGATAGCCTGGAGGTAGCACATCGGTAGCAAAATCTTTATTTAACAATCGGCCCTTGCTGAGCTTTAGCTCGAGAGTCTTTGCAAGATCTACATCTCCTCTTATGTATCCTATATCAATAGATTGTTCAGGATTGTAGGGATCATCTATTTTCGTTCCCATATAATTTGAACCTGATCCTGGAAGAAAAGAGGTAATCGTGGCATTTTGAACACCAGGTAATTGCAAAAGTTTCTGTTTAAATACGCCTCCCTTGCCATCCCAAGAGATATTGGATATACTCAAGAGGTTTTGGGTATTATAACCCAGGTCTTTTTCTTTCATAAAATTCACCTGGTCATTTACCACGATCAATCCTATGAGTACGACCATGGAAAGGACAAATTGAAATGTAATCAATCCTTTTTGAAGTGCCGGTTGGAGCTTGGTACTACTCGATTTGACAGATCCTTTAAGGCTCGATGAGGTTTTGAGTCTGGACATCAAAATTGCTGGATAAAGTCCCACTGCAACACTCACTAAAAGCACAAAACCATAAGCACTAGCCAGTAAGGATAGATTGCTTAAAAAGGTCATTTCTAGCGGATGACCTTTAAACGACTCTAGCTTAGACAGAACCAGATAGTAAGCTCCCGTAGCCAGTACCGTACTGATGACAAAGTAGAGTAGGGACTCTACCAGAAACTGTCTGGTTATGGCAAGATTACCCGCTCCCATGACCTTGCGTACCCCTATTTCTTTGATGCGTTGTAAACTGCGCGATGCACTGAGATTTACAAAATTGATACAGGCGATTATCAACAGCAAAAATGCTATTCCAGAAAGTATATAAATGGTATTCAAACTCCCTTTGACCTCTTGCCAAGGCTCAAATTCCGAATGTAGATAAACATCAGCAATAGGCTGAAATTCATACTGATATGGATTTTCAGCGGTTACAAAATCAGCGTACCAGGTGTTTACTTTGTCAGTAAGCGATGCGATATCTGTAGACGGTTTGACCGTCATATAATATTGCCTGAATGTGCCGTACTGTTCCTTTGCCAGCGCCTCCACTCTAGGTTTAGTAATCACGATAGCCTGTGCTCGTATATGGGTGTTTGACGGAATATCCTCAATCACTCCCGTAATCAAAAATTCTGATGGCGTTTCTCCGTAAGTAGGCACATCTTGAATGATTTTACCTACGGGATCAGCATTGCCAAAATAGGTTTCCTTATAGCTCTGCGTGATGACTAAATTCCTAGTACCATCAATAAACTTTTTTGGATCGCCCAGCAATATTTCAAAATCAAACACTTCCCAGATCTTATTACTGGTTGACAAAATTGTGGTGGGAATTGTGTTCTCTTGGTCTTTATCTATTTTAAAGTTTGTATCGCCAGAGTAGAGATTGACCACGGTCTCCACCTCTGGAAAATTTTCAGTCAGGGCAAATTCCATTCCCGCAAAAGAAGAGGCCATCTTTTCATAATTGCCCTCGCCCATGGGCGTTTTGGACAGCACGCGATATATATCCTCTTTCTTCTCCCAGTGAGTATCGTAGGAAAGATCATCAATGACGACTGTAGCCACACAAAGACAGGCACAAAGCCCCACTGAAAGCCCCAATACGTTGATCAACGTGAACAATTTGTTTTTCTTTAGAGACCTCCAGGCTATTCTTATATCGTTGCGCATCATATTTTTGGTTATTCTTTATTGGTTAATGGTAGTCAGTTAATAATCATTCGTTTTTACTCGATTGCCACCTCTTCGCTTTTCTATCGTTTTTTTAACTTAAATAATTACGCTTTCGCGAAAGCGAGCAAAATATACAGCAGCATAATTCTTCACATTTTCTATCATCTTTCGTTTCTCCTCTTTCTTCTTTTCTCTTATTTCTAACCTCTACCAATCTATATACTAACTACTACATACTATCTCCTTCAACGCGCAAGCCTTGCGCGCCTACTCTACTTTCAAATTATCTACCGGATTCTCCATAGCCGCCTTTATCGTTTTAAAACTCATGATCGTTACGGCCAGTGCGAGCATTCCCAAACCACTTCCAGCAAAGACCCACCAGCTCAATTCAGTGCGCGTAACAAAGTCCTGCAGCCAGTCGTTCACGCTCCAGTAGGCGATGGGTGCCGCGATTAAAAATGAAATCCCCACAAGCCACACAAAGTCTTTGCACAATAACAGATTGATCTGGGTTACGGTTGCTCCCAAAACCTTACGTATTCCTATTTCCTTGATCCTGCGCTCTGTAGTAAAGACAACCAGTCCCAATAATCCCAAACAGCTTATAAGAACCGACAGTCCCATGGCCCAGTTGAGGAGTTTTAACATGCTGCGCTCCTTCACGTAGAAGTTTGCCACAGTTTCATCCATAAAATTGATTTTCATGTTTGAGTCGGGATATACCTCGTCAAAGCGCTCTTCAATATTTGTAATTGCAGCGGCCATTGTTTCTCCTGATGAGGTGTTGATTGACGCATGAACTGTATTAAATTGCAACCAAAATTTACGATAGATATCGCCCGTCAATCCCATAGCGCTGATTTCATTTTTGAGGGAACCGTTCTGGAAATCTTCCATCACGCCTGTAATGAGCATGGGGTTTTGATCTGGGTTTACAGTCTCGTTCAAAGCCTCTTCGGGCGAATTGAACCCAAGTTTTTTGACTGCGGTTCTATTAATGACTACCTCTTTTATGGTGTCATTAAGTGGTAATCTTCCTGCTACTAGAGGTATCTCATAAAGGTCTAGGAATTTTGAGTCGCCGAAAACGATATCAATATCGATTTCCCGTTCCCCATCTTTACCCTGATGCGTGAAAACAGTCTTATAATTCACGCTTACCGGTGTTCCTCCACCTAGGCTGACCTTTGAAACTTGCGGAATGGTCTGAAGTTTTTGGGCGAGAAGTTGTCGGCTTTCCACTCCGTCTATGTTTCCGGGAGTGTCGATATAAACAATGGACTCACTCTTAAAACCTAGATCCTGATCCATCATGAATTGGATTTGCTTGCCTACCAGCAGGGTTGCAATGACAAAAACGTAGGCCACGGTAAACTGGAAAATAGTCAGAAATTTACGTAGTCCGTTTTTTCCTCCATCTTGATTGTGATTGCCTTTTAAGACTTTGGTAGGTTTGAATCGTGCCAAAACAAATCCAGGATAAAAACCGGCGATAAGAGTCACAAGTATGATCAAAGTGACTATTGACAAGATCAAATATGGATCTGCGAGAAGTGAGAAATTCACACCGTCAGCAATAAAATCATCAAAAACATGAATAAGCCATACTGACAATACCAGCGATAAGATTGCCGCTGCCAGAGTCAATATAAAGGTCTCGCTCAAAAATTGATTGATCAGTTGGGACTTAGAACTACCCAAGGTCTTACGGATGCCGATTTCTTTGGAACGTTGAGATGCCTGTGCGGTATTGATATTGATGAAATTCACACATCCCAGAAGAAGTAAGAATGCGGCGATGACACCCAGCATGGTCAAGATTGTTTTATCTGCAGTCGTGGAAGTGCGATCAAAGCCGGTGTAATTTTGGTCAAAATGCATGTCAAGAAAGGGTTGTGCGTAAAACTCTCGGGTTTCGCCGTTTCGCTTATCTTCTGCGTCTTCATGGTCCAAAGACGTTTGATCCAGTTGCTTCTGAAAGTTTGTGGCAGAGGTGTCCTCCTTTAATTTGACTAAAAGTTGATTTGAAGAACTGATGTTGGTCCAGTTGGCTTCCATTTGATTTTTACTTACGGGCTGGGTATTCAAGGAAATAAATTCTTGAAAAACTAGATCGCTACGTTCCTCAAAGTCTGCGACAACTCCTGAAACTGTGACATTGATTGAGTCGTTGTATATTAAAGTTCTACCTAAAATTTGGTCAGGCTTTTTATTGGGAAAGTATGCACGTGCACGAGAGGCGGTCAATATGACTTCATTGGGTTCGGATAGCGGTTTAAGGCCTGATCCGGCCAGCCATTGATACTCAAAAATATCAAAGTAGTCCTTATCTGCATAGACCACATGCTCAGGTTCAAGGACAGGCGCATTTTCTTTGTTTATGATGACATTAAAAGGTCTTGCGGTTTTAAGAAAGGCTACAGTTTCTACGCCGGTATAATTTTGTTTAATTTCTTCCACCAGTGGCAGGGGTACAGCTGGGAAATAAGAAATATCTTCTGGATCTTGAAATTTACTGGTAATTCTATAGGTGCGATCGCCGTCAGGATGAAATTGATCAAAAGTAAAGTCGTAGTAGACCATCATCCCTATGACCATGGACGCGCTTAGGCCTATAGCGAGACTAATAATATTGATCACTGAAGAAACTTTATTCTTCCAGAGACTTCTCCAGGCAATTTTGATATAATTCTTAATCATGGGATCAGTTGTCAGTTAATAGTTATTGGTTGTCAGTTTTCGGTTATGGGTAAGCTTTTATTTTGATGGTTGCAATTTGCCTTGTGGTCGTTGTTACACTTTGATATAATTTCGCTTCCGCGAAAGCGGAACTTAAAACAAGACTGTATCAATTATCAATCAATATGCTCTTTAATTCTGCATGATATAGTGAGATAACAGTGCCAAAACAGTAAGCAGCTGATTTGCAATAACTTGAATGGTTTTGAAAATAGGAAATCTGTTCGGTTATGATACATTACTGTTTGTTTTTGCAACAGGTGTGAACACTATCAATCTGTCTTAATACTATCCACTGGATTTGCTACTGCTGCTTTAATCGCCTGTCCAGCGACCGTAATGACGGCAATGGTCATCGCTAAAAGTCCCGCTACGACAAATACCCAGATGCTGATATCGATGCGATAGGCAAAGTCTGACAGCCACTCGTTCATGATGTACCAGGATATGGGAACCGAGATCAAAATCGCAATACCTACGAGTTTTAAAAAATTGATGGATATCAGGTTCACGATACCGGCCGCGCTGGCACCCAGTACCTTGCGAATTCCTATTTCCCTCTTGCGCTGTAGTGTGCTGTAGGAGGCGAGTCCCAGTAGCCCCAGACAGGATATAAAAATGGCGAGAATGGCAAAATTCAAGAATAATTGTGCAAACTGGTCTTCTTCTCGATACTGCTCGTCAAAGGACTCATCGAGAAAGAAATAGTCAAAGTACTTATCAGAGAAAACTTCCTTAAAGGTACTCTCGATAAAGGGTAGGATGGACGCCACGTCTGCACTCGCAATCTTGATGTTTACCAAAACGTTAGCCTCATCTTGATATACAAAGGAAAGTGGAGCGATTTCTTCCTGAAGTGAGTCCAAGTGAAAGTCTGCAATTACTCCAACGATAGATCCTTGTCGGCCCCATTGGTCAAAACGGGTTCCTATCGCCTCTTGCGGCGTGGCAAAGCCTAAAAGGTTCACGGTTTTCTCATTGATGATCATGGCGTTTGTACTGTCTGTGGCAAATTGTTTGGAAAAGTTTCTGCCGGCAATCACTTTCATTCCCAGCTGGTTGATGTAATCCTCATTCACGGTATATCTGGTAAGCGTCATCGTTTGTTCCTGACCCTGAGCGTTCACTATGGTTGATAATGCCTCGCTTTCATCGCCACCGCCACCTGGTACCGCACTGGCCGTACTGATGGACTGGATCTTGCTGTTGCCGCTTATTTTCTGAACAAAGAGTTCGGCTTTATCGGTGCGATCCGTTTCAATCACGAGCATTTGCTCCTTGTCAAAACCGAGGTCTTGATTGCGCATAAAATCGGTTTGATTATAGACAATAATCGTGCTGATGATCATGACGAGCGAAATGGTAAACTGGCTTATGACCAAACCTTTTCTCAAAAGTCCACCTGACGTGCTGGTAGAAAAAACGCCCTTAAGCACCTTTATGGGCGCAAAAGAGGAGAGAACCAGCGCCGGATATATTCCTGCAGTGAGCGCAATTAAAATAGAGAGGATAAAGAGTCCCATTATGTATTGAGGGTTGCTCAAAATACCATCGGCAACCACGTGTCCCGCCATCTGATTAAAATAGGGGAGCGCAGCCATGGTTATGCCGACGCTTAAAAGAAAAGCAATCATACAAACCACGATGCTTTCGCTTAGGAATTGGAATGCTAGCTGATTTCTTTGAGCGCCAACTACTTTGCGTATTCCTACTTCTTTGGCCCGTTCCACAGATCTTGCGGTTGTAAGATTGATAAAATTGATGGAGGCAATCAGGATGATAAACAATGCGACGATACCAAAAATGTAAACATTACTGATCTGTGCGCTTTGACCACGATTGGAATACAAATGTACGTCCTCGATAGGCTCGAGGTAGTAGGTAAGGGTCAACCCAGATCCCTCCATCTTGTCGCCGTGCACTCGAGTGTTGTATTCCTTAATCTTGCTCTCAAAGGCATCAGGATCGGTGCCTGGTGCAAGCACTACAAAACCTAGATTTGAAAAATTTGCCCAGGACTCTTTGATTTCTGGATCAATAACCTCAAAATAGCTGGAAATGGATAAGATCATTTCTCCATTGAGCATGGTGTTCTCAGGCATGTTTTCAATGATCCCGGTAACGGTAACGGTGTACTGACCACTTTGGAACTTGATGGATTTGCCCACAGCATTTTCATTGGGAAAGTAGCGTTGTGCGGTTTCTTGAGTCAATACCACACTCAATGGCTCCTTAAGAGCACTTGCGGGATTTCCTTGAAGTAACTCAAACCCAAAAATGTCAAAGAAGTTTTCATTTGCTGCCATAAAATCTTCACGGTAGTTCTCGTTACCTACTTTAAAGTCTGCGGTCTCGCCCTGGATCAGAGTTTGATACTCAATTTCGGGAAACTCGGCCTCCAATTCATTAAGCTGGTTCCAGTCCACCACTGGGGTCTCAAAACTATCAGATGGTGTTTTGATGTCTGTGACCACACGATAGGTGCGATCGCCGTTAGGATGAAAATCGTCGTAACTGTTCTTGAAGTTCAGGTACAGGATAATAAGAAATCCCGCAGACATTCCTATCGCCAGTCCGGCGATATTTAAAGCCGAATAACCCTTGTGTTTCCAGAGGTTCCTAAAGGCAATTTTGATATAATTCTTAATCATGGTGTCAGTTATTAGTTGTCAGTTAACTGTTGACAGTTATTAGTTATTAGATTTACAGTTCGTTGCGGCGCATTGTAATGGCCGGTTTTATTGAGACGCATCTCACGTGTGTACTATTTTTCAAAAATCATTTCGCTTTCGCGAAAGCTAGAACAATATCCCTATCAATTCTTCATTCAGATCTTAAGCTGTTTACAGGATTTGCGATGGCTGCTTTGATGGCCTGAAAACTTACCGTGATTATCGCAATGGCCAGTGCAGCGACCGCGGCGAGCACAAAAATCCAATAGTTGATCTCAATACGATAGGAATAGTCTTGCAGCCAGCTCTCCATTACATAATATCCTACAGGTATCGCAATGATTACGGCAATACCGATGAGTTTGATAAAGTCTAGAGAAAGGAGCTTTACAATGTTTGCGACGCTGGATCCCAGGACTTTACGCACGCCTATTTCTTTACGGCGTTGTTGCGCAGTGTAGGCAGAAAGTCCAAATAGTCCCAAACACGAAATGATGATGGCGAGCAACGCAAATATTCTGGATAGTTTACCGATGAGGTTTTCACTCTGGAAACGAGCATTGAATGCGTCGTCCACAAAGCGGTACTCAAACGGGTAACCCTCGTTGTGGACTTTCAACACTTCCTCAATCTTGCTGATTACCAGCTTTGTATCTATATCCTCCACCGGTTTTAGGTATAGGAAATTGGCACCCTCTGCCTGATGATAGAACAATACAGGATCGCTGGCTCGGTTCATATCGCCATAGACAAAATCATCTACAACGCCTTTAACGGTAAGCTGCCAGTCGCTCCACATAACCGTGCTGCCCACGACCTGATCAGTGTCCAGAAGTTTTGCAAAGGATTTGGAAATCAAGATACTGGAGCTGTCTTGCTCCTCAGTAGGACTAAAGCCTTTACCTTCAATGATTTTCATTCCAGTAGTATTGAACAGGTCCTTAGTTATCGTGCGAAAAGAAATGAGTACGTCGGCGCTTTCTGGCTTTCCATCCCATGTAATCCCAGAGGTATTGTTACCACCAGATAGGATTTGGGAATTACTCAGACCAGCACTTTCTATAATCCCTTCATTGATCAAATCTTGCTGGATCAACTCAAAGTTTTCAATGATATTACCGCTGTAAGGCACCTCCATCAAGTTGTCCTTGTCTATTCCCAGATCCCTATCTTTTATGTGTTGTATTTGTTGATAGACGAGTATGGTGCTTATGATAAATATGATGGATACAGAAAACTGAGCCACAACTAGTCCCTTGCGTATCAATGCCGCGCTTCCCTTACTGGAAAAGGCTCCTTTTAATACAGATACAGGTTTAAAGGAAGAGAGATAAAATGCTGGATAAACTCCCGCAAAAAGACCGCAGATTAAAACAACTCCGATCAGGGCAGATAAATGCGCAGGGCTTGCTAGGTCCAAGCTGATTTGTGCATCGAGCAACGCATTAAATTCAGGGATGACTAGGAAAAGGATTAATACGCTCACAGCTCCAGCAATCGCGGCCGTCATTACAGACTCCGTCAAGAATTGAAAAATAAGTTGTCTTTTGCTGGATCCCAATGCTTTGCGCATGCCTACCTCGTTGGCTCTTTTCTCGCTTCGTGCCGTAGAGATATTCATGAAATTGATACAAGCGATGACGAGTATGATAAGCGCGATAAAGCCAAATAGCTGAACGTATTCTATCTGACCACCTACGATCTTACCATTACCAAATTCGTTTCTCAAATGCCAGTCATTTGCAGAGAAGAGAATGGCCTCTGTTTCTGCATCATCGGTTTTGCTGGGAAGTACGGCTCTTACCTTGTCGTTAACAGACTGATAGTGGGCATTAGGCTTTAATTTGACAAAAGTGTCGGTAAAATTACTATCGTATCCTTGTGTCCATTCCTTACCATCGGTAAAGTTTGTAAAAGGCACAAAAGAAGTATAACCATAAGTGGAGGTAGAGGGGATGTCTTCTATGACCCCAGTCACTTTAAAAGTCTCATTTTTATTGATGAGAATGTCTTGACCGAGTGCACTTTTATAATTTCCAAATAAGTTAGCAGCAACTTCTTTAGTAATTACGATTGATTTTTGGTTCTTAAAAGCATTAGTTCTTTCTCCTAGCACAAAATCATGACTGAAAATCTCAAATATGTCATGATCGGCATAAGCGGTGTTGCTTTGAATAGAATTGTCTCCTACACTAAACAGCAGATCTGCATTACGCAGGCGAGCCGCTTGAGCGACTTCTGGCACATCGTCTAGCAAGGCTTGCGCCAGTGGGCCTGGCGTAGCCTCAAAAAAGGTGCGCCACTCGCCCTCATATTTTTGGTTGGTCGGGATGGCGTAAACCAGTTCCTTATCTGCAATGGAGTCGTTGTAACTCATTTCATTCTCAATCCACAGAAAGATCAATCCGGCACAGGCAATGCCCACGGCAAGTCCCACGATGTTCAATGCAGAATACCCTCTGTATTTCCAGAGGTTTCTAAAGGCGATTTTGATATAGTTCTTGATCATGGTGTCGTGTTTTATAATTGATTGTTAGTTCGCCTGCCTGCCGGCAAAGGCAGGCTTTCGCGAAAGCGTAATAGCAACATCTTTATTATCATCATTCAGATCTTAAGCTATGTACAGGATTAGCAATAGCAGACTTTATCGCCTGAATACCTACGGTAAATGAAGTGATGAGTAGTGCCATTAATCCGCTTAGTGCAAACATCCACCATTGAATGGTGATGCTATAGGCAAAGTCCATCAACCATGCATTCATGATATAATAGGCGATAGGGAATGCGATGATCGCTGCGATCCCTACAAGAACTATGTAATCTCGAGATAGTAGTATGATGATTTTAAGAACGCCTGCTCCCAGAACCTTTCTGATCCCTATCTCTTTTATCCTTCTTTTTGCCATAAAAGAGATAAGCCCGAACATTCCCAGACAGGAAATAAAAATGGTCAATAGAGCGACGACATTAACTGTTTTAAGCATTCCCTCAATCAAGCGATATTGTGCGCTTACCATATCAGTTAGATACTCCTGCTTATAATCTCTTCTAGAATCCATAGTGTTGAAACTATTGGTCAAAAGATTATTGATTGAGTTTTCATAGCCATCGACTACCTTAATTGAAAGAAATCGTTGCTGGATAAGTGCCTCTTTCTCCAGGTAAAAGTGGGCGAGAGGCTCGACGGCGCTTTGCATGTCTTGATAATGGAAATCCTCCATGACACCTACCACAGGATAGCCTGCAGAAGTATTGCTTCTTCCCTTTAATCGTTTACCTTCTATAGTCTTCCATCCCAAGGCATTGAAAGCGGTTCTATTTATTATAACAGACTGATCATTGGATTGGTCTAGGTTCTTGTCAAAGTCTCTTCCTATAATCAACGGTACTTCTAACGTATTCAAAAACTGATCATCTGTATGAGCATATCTTATGCGCACCTCATTATCTGTTTCAGGATCATAGAATCCCGAATAATTGAAATGATAATCTGATGGTACCACATCGCTTACCGTAAAATTTTTAACATGTGGATTAGCTCTGAGTTTTTGTAACAAAACAGCAAAGTCGGACTCAGCTTTTTCTTCATTTTTAAAGTCGATATCGATATTACCGACCATGACATTCTTTTTATTAAAGCCCAGCGGAGCATCTTTCATAAAACTGATCTGGCTATTGAGCACCATCGCCACACAGATAAAAAGAATTGCGATAGAAAACTGGAACACCACAAAGGAGTTGCGCAAGAAGAAATTACTTTTGGCTCTATTGAGTTTTCCCTTTATTCCCGTAGAAATAGGAATTGTGATGAACCGCAGTGTGGGAATTATGCTCACAACCAAGGTCACGATGAAACCTAAGGCAATTGCAAATAAGATGACTGGATAGTCATTCTCAACGGTAAAAGATATTTTTCCAAAATCAGCCCCATAGATATTATTCAATTTAGGCAGTAAAAAACCTAAGAATAACAATGCCGAAATAATAATGGATGTAAATACCAGTATGCCGTTTTCTACGCAGTACTGGACTAATATTTGTTTCTTACCACCACCCAATATCCTGCGCACGGCAATGTCTTTAGTGCGTCGATACATGGCAGAAGTATTGAGGTTGAGCAAATTAATGAGCACAATAAGCAATACAAATATTGATGCTGCTATGGAACCATTGATAATAGTCTTGACTACCGGAATACTATCTGTTCTCAGACCACCAAATGGTTTGAGTTTAATGCTGGCAATAGTGCTGGGGTCAGCATAATTCATTTTTGCCAATTTCTCAATACGGCTTTCAAGCTGGGCGATGTCTGTTTGAGGCCTTATGGATAGATAATTCATAGAAAAACTATCACTCCAGTTGGCTCGACTTGCAAATGCAGGATTATCCTTTAAAAGGTCAACAGGTAAGACAACACCCATTCTGAATGTAGAATATGGACTTATAGGTTCCAGGACACCTGTTATTGTTAAGCTAAGACTGTCGTTAGCTATTAAGGACTGACCTACGGGATTTTTGTCTCCAAATATCTTTTCACTGACCTTATGGGTCAAAACAACCGAGTATTTATCATTTAGTGCTGTTTCTGGATCACCATGTTTCAGAGGCAATGAAAACACCTTAAAAAAGGAGGGTTCCACATAGTCCGTACGCTCTTGAAACTCACGACCTGCATTTTCCAACCACAATTGGCTCCAACCTTGCAGGTGAGTAGACGCAACGACCTCTGGAGAAGTCTCATTAATGGTCTCTAAAAAGGGAAAAGGAGTCTCAAAATAGGAGTCTCCATTCAAGGTCGTGGTCTTTAGGTAATAGATATTCTCTTGATTATCAACAGCTGAATCTGCACTATAGTAGGCATAGACAGAAAAAATCAAAGTCAGCACGCTACCTATTCCTATGCTTAGCCCCAAAAGATTTAGGGAAGAAAGCAGTTTGTTATTCCACAAATTGCGGAGCGACAGTATGATATGGTTTTTGAACATGACTTGGTTTTTATAGTTGACGGTTGATTGTTATTCTGCTTTGCAGCCTTGATAACCACTTCGTCGCAGTAGGCTCGCAAAAGCCTGTTTTTGCCGGCAGGCAGGCAGGCAGGCAGGCGAGATAAAAATATATCTCAAAAAGAACTATCTACTCTGCTGGCGCGGTCTCCACCTTAGGCTTTGCCTTATACTCAGAAAGCACGTTTTCAGTCACTTTTTGTCCATCCAGCATTCTTATGATGCGGTGGCTGTATTTTGCGTCATGCTCACTGTGCGTTACCATGATGATCGTGGTTCCAGCAGCGTTGAGCTCAGTAAGTAAGTCCATAACTTCGTTACCATTGCTGCTGTCCAGGTTTCCCGTAGGTTCATCAGCCAGGATCAGCTTGGGTTTATTGATCACGGCACGGGCTACGGCGACACGTTGTTGCTGTCCACCCGATAACTGTTGCGGAAAGTGGTTGCGACGGTGCATGATCTGCATCTTTTCAAGTACTTCATCCACACGTTGTTTCCGCTCTGCCGATTTTACTCCGGTATAGATTAATGGAAGTTCCACGTTTTCAAATACGGTTAGCTCGTCGATGAGATTAAAACTCTGGAATACAAACCCTATGTTATGCTTACGCAATTGAGAACGCTTGCGCTCATTGTAGCCAGCTACTTCAGTTCCATTGAAGATAAAACTTCCTCCATCGGGATCATCCAGCAGGCCCAAAATATTAAGCAAGGTGGATTTTCCACAACCGGAGGGTCCCATGATGGCCACAAATTCCCCCTCGTTTACATGGAAGGATAGTTTGTTCAAGGCTACGGTACGTACTTCTTCAGTGGCGTAGTACTTTTCTAAATCGGTTATTTTGATCATTTTATTATTTTTAGTTGAGGTGCATTGCTTGCGCCTTTTCGGTTATGGGGCGCCTGCGAAGCACCCTTACGCTAGGTTGACGCTTCCGTTTGGTTGGTTAGAAGCCTATCGCTAGTTAAAATTGAGGTTGTTTAAATCGGTTCGTGTTGTTGGAGATATCTCTGGCAAAAGCTTTTGATTTCCATGTTCTTTGTAATCTTAAAGGTTGGTCTATTGATTTCATGATTTTTGTTTTTAGGTTTTTATTTAGGCGGATGCGATCCGCCCTTACTTTATATTTTGGCTAACCCTTCGACAGAGCTCAGGGCAGGCAGCTAATTCAATACTAATTCTTCAACTTCTCCATAGCTGTCGTAACTATTGGTAATTACTCGGTCTCCTGGTTCAAGCCCCTCGAGTACTTCGTAATATTTTGTGTTTTGGCTGCCTAGTTTGATTGGGACTTTATACGCTCTTGAACCATCCTGACTCACTTTAAAGATCCAGTTCCCTCCGGTCTCCTGAAAGAAACCTCCTTTTGAAACCAGTAAAGCTTCTTTTTCTTGGCTCAGCGCCAATCTGATTTGCAAAGTCTGACCTCTGCGTATATCTTCTGGAACATCGCCTACAAACTGCATGTCCACCTGAAAGCGACCATTGTTTACCTGTGTATATACTTTTTTGATTTCTAGGTCATAGGATTGGTTAGCCAGTGTAAAACTTCCACGCTGACCGGCGTATATTCTGGAGATATAATGCTCGTCGATATCTGCGCGTATTTTGAAGCCACTTAAAACATCGATCTGTCCCAGTCGTACTCCTTTATTAATGGACTGTCCTATTTCTGCATCCAGTGAGGTCAGCTGACCATCTACAGGAGCGCGTACCACAAGATCTGCAACCTTGCGTCTCATCAATTCGAGCGCATTCTGGGTACGAGCATATGAACTGGCGGCCTGATTGTTTTCCAGTTTTACCGCTAGTGAGTCTTGTTCTAAAACCTGATTCGACAATTGCATGCGTTCTTTCTGGTAGTTGTAATCGTTTTCAGATTGAATGAATTCCTGTCGGGCAATAACCCCTTTTTCATAGAGTCTTTTGTTCAGGTCATATACTCGCTTTGCCTCGATCAAGCTGTTTTCTACATCTGTATTCTGGTTAATGCGGTTGATCGTGTTTTGGCGCGCCTGATTTTGCGAGATCTGCATTTGGGTTAAGAGATTGTACACCGACGTTTCTTGGTTGACTAGGCTTAATTCTAAGTCGGTGTTTGACAATCTCATGATAGGTTCTCCTTTCTTCATGATGGCTCCATCTTCCACAAACTTTTCTTCTACGCGACCACCTTCCAGTGCATCTAGATAAATGGTGGTGATGGGAAGTACGACGCCGTTTACGGGAATGTTTTCTTGAAAAACATCTTGTGTCACGGTATTGATGGAAAGACGCTCTTGCTCCACATTTAATTTTGATGCTCCCGTGGAGGAAAGCAAGACAAAAACAATCAGAGCGGTCAAGGCAAGTGCACCGAGAATCATTAGTATCGTCTTTAGGTTAAATCTCTTTTTTTCTAAGGGTATGTCCATTATAGTTTTATTCTTGCCTTATTGTTTGTGATAAACGTGCCAAAAGTTAAAGTAATTGATTAACAGGTGTTTGTCTTTTAATTAATAAAATCTAGTTGTTCGGTTTTGATACACCTGTGTACGATTTTAAATTGGTTTGAAAAGATCTCGCTTTCGCGAAAGCGAGATTGATTTAGATCTTGATGACCTTTAAATTCAAGAGATGAAATAAGACATTATAAACAGAGTTCCAACTGACATACAATGCATAAGGATTGTAGAAATCATAAAAGTTTGTGAATATTGTAATATATTTACTTATCGAAATTTACATGATGCGAAGGTATTTTTTATTTATTTTAGGCCTAAGTTTTATTTACAGCTGTGAAGAAAATGATGATTATGCTCCTATTATAATTGAAGAATCCCCAGTAAATTTTGATTTATCGCAAGTGCCTTTTGCAACACTTTCTGAATACAACTTTTATGAAGGTGACTTAAAAGATTTACAACCTTCAAAAGGAGTTTTGCCCTACCAACTTATCAACCAGCTATTTACAGATTACGCTAAAAAAAAGCGCTTTGTATGGATGCCAGAAGGAACATCAGCCATGTATGTGGTAGATGATCAAATCCTAGAATTTCCCGTGGGAGCGGTTATGGTAAAAAACTTCTATTATGAAAATGTTTTACCAGCTAACGATCGGAGAATAATTGAAACCCGATTGATTTATCGTACAAACTCTGGATGGGAGTTTGCAGACTATAAATGGAATGATGAACAAACTGAAGCCGTTCTTGATTTAAACGGTTCAGATACTCAAGTAGACTTTATTGATGAGGGGTCTAACCGTTCTATCAATTATAGAATTCCTAGCAGAACTGAATGTTTGACCTGTCATAAAAAAGTAGATGAAGCCAGTCCTATAGGACCTAAACCTTTCAATCTCAACTCAGATTATACTTTTGTTGATGGTATTCAAAATCAATTAGAAAAATGGTCTTCCCTAGGGTATTTGACTGATTTGCCAAATGCTGTGAATCGATTGCCAGACTGGAAAGATCCAACCTTGGACCTTCAAGAGCGTGTACGTAGTTATACAGAAATTAATTGTGCGCATTGCCATAATGATCTTGGGCATTGCTCTTATAGGGAGATAAGATTTGACTATATGAACAGCTCTGAAAACCAAAATCTAGGAGTCTGTGTTGAGCCTGAAGAGCTTGTAGGTTCAGGTCAGACTCATGTAGTAAGACCAGGGGTCGCTAGGCGATCTGCCTTATTTTATAGAATCTCAACAAACAATCCTGCGGAGCGTATGCCCCTTCTAGGTAGAAGCACAGTAGATGAGGCAGCGGTTCAACTTGTGGAAGATTGGATCAACTCTCTTGATATATCATGCAATTAATTTTAGTTCTATGAAAAAATTTTACTTTTATTTGTTTTTATTTTTGAGCTATGTGACCTGTGCACAAAATGGTCAAACGTGTACAGAAGCTTATAATATAGGTCAAGGGGTTTTTAATGTCATCGGATTTAGCGGACCTGAATTGACATCAAATTGCATTTCAGGTACCACACCAAATGGACCCAATACCATATGGTTTAGATACACTGCGCTAGCCACTGAAAACATCGAGATTACATCAGACTTACCCAATGTTCCAGAAATTGACACCAGGCTTCATGTATTTAATGATGATTGTACTCAATTGATTTGCATAGCTGGGAATGATGATATTTCAAATAATAACCTTGGTTCTTATTTAAACTTACCAGTGGTTGCAGGACAGTCCTATCTTATCGCTTGGGATAATTATTGGCAGAGCGGTTCATTTTCTTTTAAAATCATAGATACAAGTACTCCACCACCGCCAGCATTCTCCTTTAGTAGAGCAAATATATCTCTCTCAGGTAATAATCTTGCTATAGTCGATATGGATAATGATGGAATGGATGATCTGGTAAGTGTCGCCTCTAATTCAGTATATGTTAAGTACCAAAATGCAGATGGGAGTCTTAGAAATATTACTATTCCAACTTCAAATGCTAATCACTTACCCTTCTGGAGCCTAGCAGCTGCAGACTTTGATAAAAACGGTTATACAGATCTTCTTTACGGTGGGAGTAGAGGAGTGACATTTATGAAAGCCAATAACACGGGAACAGGATTCACAGAAATTTCGGGTAGCCAGTACGTTTTTTCTCAAAGATCAAATTTTATAGATATCAATAACGATGGTCATTTGGATGCATTTGTCTGCCATGATGTACAGCCTAATGTCTATTATTTAAATGACGGTAATGGAAATTTGCAATTTTTCCAAGGACCAGATCCTAATGGAGTGCCTTCAGGACTAGGCACCGTTGTGAACGGCGGTAATTATGGAACTGTATGGATAGATTACGATAATGATCGAGATATGGATCTTTTTATAGCTAAATGTAGAGGCGGAAATTCTGACGCCAAAATAAACGAACTTCATAGAAATAATGGAGATGGTACCTTTACAAATGTAGCTGGGGACTCAGGAGTCAATCTGGCCGATCCTGTTCAAACATGGTCTACGGCGTGGGCAGATTATGACAATGACGGCGATCTGGATGTTTTCATAGGAGTCAGTAGTTATGCTGATGGAGGCCACAAAATGATGGAGAATAATGGTGACGGCACCTTTACGGATATTACAAATTTCGTGGGGTCGGATATTGGTAACTTGGGTAGTGGTCGTGAAAATGCTCCGGTAGACTTCGATAATGATGGTTATGTAGATATTTTCTCTAGTGGATCGATCTTAAAGAACAATGGAGACATGACCTTTTCTGTTTATTCTGGAAATTTGATACCTAACAGCGGAGCCTTAGGTGATGTGAATAACGACGGTTATATAGATGTTTATAGCAACGATGGGCTGTTTTACAATCAAAATACAGGAAATAATTGGCTCAAAATACGATTAGAAGGAGAACAAAGCAACGCTCATGGTATAGGCGCTCGTATAGAGGTTTCAAGCCCTACGCTTGGAAATCAAATCAGAGAGGTTAGAAGCGGAGAAGGTTTTGAATTTATGAGCAGTTTAATGGCTCACTTTGGTCTTGCTCAAGAAACTGCCGTGGATATCACAATCCATTGGCCATCTGGAAACACATCAAATCTCAATGGTGTTTCAGTCAATCAAACGCTGACCGTTGTTGAAGACGGAACAGCCAGCTCTAGCTCTATAAATGATATAAAACTCAGTTTGTTTCCAAACCCTACTGGTGATAACCTATTCATCACTGCATCTGTAAATCTTAGTGGTTCAGATTTTGCCATATTAGACCTAAGCGGCAAAGAAGTATTAAGTCAGAGTTGGGACGGTAGATTTGTTAATGTTTCAAAGTTAAAACAAGGTTTATATTTCGTGAAAGTGATAAAAAATGGTAAAAGTTACACTGGTCGTTTTGTAAAAAATTAGAAGATCGTAAGATTATATTTTATATTTTGATAGTAAGACATTATATAGTCGTTATTTTATTTGCTAGTACTTCAAAACTCAAATGAATGTGTACTTGACTCATTCACCTAGGAAGTGTTCAATTATATGAACCTGAGTAATTACTTGATTCTTTTAAGTGCAAACCCTAAATAGGATCACTACAATTTTCTTTATTCAAACTACACCCTTTACAGCGTGTGTTCTATGGTATAGTAATTAACAATCAATTTACCAATTAAAGTAAAGTCATTTTTTATTCATTATTTGTACTTGTACATTGGGAAAATATTACCGACTTTATATAAAATACCTTGATGTGGACTTTTATTCCGCTTTCGCGAAAGCGAAATATCCCAACAAATTATACTGGATTAAAGGCAGACCTTTATATTTTTACCATAACTTCTCCACAAGGAAAGTCAAATGTAATTCTATCATATGCTCCTAAAATCAGCCAATATTCTTATAGTAGACGATGATGAAGACGTGCTGACTGCGTTGCGATTATTGCTCAAGTCGCGGGCAAATAAAGTGGTGACCTCTAAAAATCCCAATACGATCGATCAACTCATGCGGGAAACTGCTTTTGACATCGTTATACTGGATATGAATTTTAACGGTATGGTAAATACTGGTAATGAAGGTATTTACTGGCTCAACCACATACGTAAAAAGAAGCAGGCGATGGATATCGTTCTGATTACAGCCTATGCAGATATTGACCTAGCCATCAAATCCCTGAAAATGGGAGCTTCAGATTTTATGGTGAAGCCTTGGAATAACAATAAGATGATTGAGACGCTGGGCGAGTTGTTGGATAAGCGAGAGCACAAAAAGGGTCAACCTGAAAGCGTGTCTAATGAAATCGTAGGCAGCAGTGAAGTCATGCAGGATGTGTTTGTTAAACTATGTAAGGTCGCACCAACTGATGCAAATGTTCTTATACTAGGTGAAAATGGAACTGGTAAGGAACTTGTTGCTCAAGCTATTCATAACAATTCCCATCGCAAGGACAAACCATTTATAAAAGTGGATGTGGGCGCACTAACGGAAACGTTGTTTGAAAGTGAATTATTTGGGTACAAAAAAGGAGCTTTTACTGATGCCCGAGAGGATCGCAAAGGAAGGTTTGAAGCGGCTCAAGGCGGTACCTTGTTTCTCGACGAGATAGGAAACATCACGTTGAGACAGCAAGCTCGCTTACTAAGCGTTTTGCAAAATAGAGCGGTGATACCGCTAGGTTCCAATAAACCTGTTTCTATTGATATCAGGTTAGTTTGCGCTACTAACTTAAGCATTAGAGAGTTGAGCGATGAAAGCAAATTTAGAAAAGATCTCATATATCGCATTAATACCCTTGATATTGTAGTGCCTCCGCTAAGACGGCGCGATGGCGATATTCTTGAATTGGCTCGGTACTTTACAGATCAATATGCTTCTAAGTACACAAAAGGAATCCTTTCTTTCTCAACCGATTTTGAGCGTAAACTGCATAAGCATAGCTTTCCAGGTAATGTGAGAGAATTGCAATATGCGATGGAAAAAGCGGTGATTATGGGAGAAGGAGATACACTTACCGCTGCTGATCTTTCTTTCTCAAATATTGAAAACATCTCTTCATCGCAAGCGGCAGAGCTTGCTACCACGAATCTGGAAGCCGTGGAAAAACAAACCATTGTTCAGGTGATTGAGAAGAATGATGGAAATATTACCAAATCGGCTAAGGAATTAGGACTTACCCGCACTGCGCTTTACCGAAGACTTCAGAAATATGACCTTTAAAAGTTACACTTTACCGCTCACTTTCAGGATAGGGGTATTGCTAGGTACGCTTATAGCTCTGGCTTTTGGTATTGTTGAGGTTGAGTATTATCTTATTGTTATGGGCTCTCTGAGTTCACTGTTTGCGATTTATTATCTCTATAGTTACGTAAAGCGACGTTTTGTGGAAATAAGCGATTACTTTGAGTCGATAAAGTATAGAGATTTTTCCAGATGGTTTGTAGAAAGCAAAGGTCCTAAGGATATGCGGGAGTTGCACGCGGGTTTTAATTTGATTAATAAAACGATTAAGTCTATTAATAGCGAGAGACAGGCGCAACTGGTTTACCTGCAAAAAATACTTGAAATGGTAGATGTTGGGATAGTAGCCTATGATCTGGAAAATGGAAAAGTTTTGTGGATTAACGACAGCTTACTGGAGACTTTAAATTTTCCATATTTTAAGAATATTGGTTTTGTAGAAGACCGAAAACCTGCCCTGCATGAAGTCTTGTTTGACCAAAGGCATATAGGTACATCCCCAGTCACATTACCCTCATCCCATGATCCTCAACAAGTGCTTATATCAGAGACCGTTTTTGAAGTAGAGCAAAGCAGTTTCAGGCTTGTGGTGGTTCAAAACATTGAAAATACTCTCAATAAAAATGAAAATGACTCGTGGAAAAAGCTTTTAAGTGTCATGACTCATGAAATCATGAATAGTATAGCTCCTATAACTTCTTTGGCAGAAACTCTAGAGATGAATTTAAGGGAGAATCTAGAACGAGAAAAAAAACAGGGGTTAGAAGCCGAAGATATCCTCTCAGGTATTTCAAGTATCAAAAGACGTAGTGAAGGACTCATGAAATTTGCTAAAACGTATCGTAGTCTCAATAATGTGAGCCAGATCAATACTTCAAAAATATACATTGAAGATTTTGTGGAGGGTTTACAGCAATTAATGATCTCTACAGTTCCACAAGGTGTTGCTATAAATTTTACTATCGTAGATCGCAAAATGTCTCTTGAAATTGATAGTTATTTGATAGAACAAGTTTTGATTAACCTCATTATCAATGCTGTTGAAGCTACCGAGGGGAAAGAAAACCGAATGGTAGAAGTAAAAGCTTTCAAAAATTTACGCGGTAAACCAGTAATAGGTGTAATTGATAATGGACCTGGTATTTCAGAAGAAATCAAGGATAATATTTTTGTGCCATTTTTCAGTACCAAGAAACGCGGCAGTGGGATAGGGCTGAGCTTGAGTAAACAAATTATGACCTTGCATCACGGTAAAATATTGCTGCGTAATCGTGAGGTAGCCGGCACGGAGGCACAGTTGATTTTTGAGAATTAGATCAAACGTTGACTTTTTCCTTTGTTTTGATTACCTCGATAAAATTCAATTTTTTATTTCTACTTAAGGGTAATACTTCATTATCTAGTTCAATGGCAGTTGAGCTGTATTTTTGAACTTTATCTACATTCACGATGTAAGATTTATGAATACGCTGGAATTGATCTTTTGGAAGCAATTTTTCAAAGGCTTTCATAGTTGATAGAACTACCAGAGTATCATTATTAGTGATTAACTTAACATAGTCTCCCAATGCTTGAACATATCTCAGAGTATTTAGATAAACTTTACGCTTCTTTAAATTACTTTTCACAAAAATAAAATCGCCTAAATCTTTTTCAGGTTCTTTTTCAAATCGTTGTTTCAAAATTGCTTTTTCCACTGCATACAAAAAGCGATCCTTTTTGAAAGGTTGCTTTAGATAGTCTACGGCGTCATATTCAAATGCTTTGAAAGCATCGTTAGTATCAAAAGACGTAAAGATTACCGCAGGTTTGTTCTCCAAGGAATCCACAAGTTCAAAACCATTCATTTTGTCCATTTTAATAGAAGCGATGAGTAAATCCACATTATTGGATTCCAAATAGTGGGCTGCCTCAAAGGGATCCTCAGTACAACCATTTAAAGTCAAATTTGGATGTTCATCGATCAAAGAAGTGAACGTCTCTCTGCACTCTCCTAGTGGATCAACTATGTAACATATGAGTAAAGTTTCTTTCATTAATAATGGTTAGTAAGTTAACTGCTTTCAAATAAGAGTGTTACAAAGAAAGGCATTTTTGTGTGTTGTAAGAAATAAATTAGCTATAAAATTTTGTTTAATTGTTATAATGTTCAAACTATTAAGGGTAAGACGTATTTTAATCTTGTTACTTACCGATCTCCATATCAACTCTAAACATTACTGTTCTCATGTTTAGTGATTTTTAAGTTTGAAAACATAAATAAAAACTTTACTTTTGCAGCCGTTTAAATAACAATTATGAATCAATACGAAACTGTTTTCATTTTGAATCCCGTTTTATCTGATGAACAGATAAAGGAAACAGTAAAGAAATTTGAAAATTTCCTTACCAGTCGAGGAGCCAAAATGGTAGCCAAAGAAGATTGGGGCTTGAAAAAACTTGCCTACACAATCGAAAACAAAAAAAGTGGTTTTTACCACCTTTTTCAATTTGAAGCTCCTGGAGAGATCATAGGTGAGTATGAGGTAGAATTCCGTCGTGATGAGCGTATCATGCGCTACCTTACCGTGAAGCTTGATAAGTACGCTGTAGAGTGGGCAGAGAAGAGAAGAAGTAGAATGTCTAAAAAAACTAAAGCTTAATTATGGCAACTTTACAACAACAGGCTAAAGGGAAAAAGGATGGCGATATACGTTACTTGTCGCCTCTGAAAATTGAAACTCAAGAAAGAAAGAAATACTGTCGTTTCAAAAGAAGCGGTATCAAGTATGTAGATTATAAAGATGCAGACTGGTTGATGGGCTTTGTAAATGAGCAAGGTAAATTGTTACCTAGACGTCTCACTGGAACTTCTTTGAAATACCAAAGAAAGGTGGCTGTAGCGGTTAAACGTGCACGTCATATCGCAATCATGCCTTACGTAGGTGATTTACTTAAATAAAAACCGGTACTAAGATTATGGAACTTATATTAAAAAAAGATGTTGACAATCTAGGATTTACTGATGATGTAGTAACGGTAAAACCAGGTTATGGTCGTAATTACCTTATACCTAACGGTCTTGGCGTAATGGCTACCAAAGGTGCAAAAAAGCAGCTAGAAGAAACATTGAAGCAGAGAGCTCATAAAGAAGCTTCAAATGTAAAGGCAGCTCAATCACAAGCCGATAAACTTAATGGACTTGAATTATCTATTCCAGCAAAAACTGGCGATGGAGATAAATTATTTGGATCTGTTACAACCGCAGATGTTTCTGATGCTCTTGCTAAGGAAGGTATTGAAGTAGACAAGAAATTTATTTCAGTAGCAGGTGGGAATATTAAGAGATTGGGTCAGTACGAAGCTACGATCCGTTTTCATAGAGAAGTAACTACTGTTTTCAACTTTGATGTTGTTGACGGAGGTAACTAATTTTAAAATGTATTTTGAAAGCCGTTTCATGAAAATGAAACGGCTTTTTTATTGAAATCAGATTATGAAATATCGCAGACTCACAAAAGAACAGCTAGAAGAAATGCATCAGGAATTTATCAATTTCTTGGCTAGCCAATCCATTACCGCAGAAGAGTGGAAGGACATAAAAGAAAACAAGCCTGATATTGCAGAAGAAGAAATAGATGTTTTTTCTGATTTGGTCTGGGAAGGCGTGTTATCTAATGCAGAATTCTTTGAACATATATCTCCACGTACCATGAATCTTTTTAAATTAGGAAAGGAAGAGATGGAATTAATTTCAATTATGGTAGGAGATGAGCTTATAGATATCACTACCACACAAGGTTACCAGTGGTTACAAAAAAACCTGATGGATGAGCAGGTGAAAATTTTTACGGCCAAAAAGGAATATGGAGCAGATCCTAATGCCGATAAGTTTAAACTTATTGAAACTGGGGCGGTCATCACCAAAGGTGACCTGTTCAATTACTTTGACGATTTGATAGAATTAGGTAAAGTAGGTGATTAGTCATTTATTCAAAAGAAACCATTGCAACCCTATAATAGTTATCGAATTATTGAAAACTTGCTCACTTAGCTTGTTTTGAATTTGCTTTCGCGAAAGCTTTACCAGTTTAATATCCTCTTTTTCACTTTTAGAACCGCCACCTTTTCTAGTTTGATTTGCAGTAGTAACTTCGGTATAATAAAGATATACGACTTCGGCAGACATGCCAGGTGATGGAAAGTAGGTGTGTATGAGTTCTAAATCATCTACATCGTAACCTATTTCTTCCAAAACCTCTCGTCTGGCAGCTTCAATAGGTTTTTCTCCTTTATCCACAGCTCCAGCAACTAGTTCTAGAATAAAAGGAATGTTACGACGAGAGCTGGGATACCTAAATTGTTCTGTAAATAGAAACTGTCCAGTGTCTTTCTCATAAATGAGGATGGCGGCAGAATCTCCTCGGTCCAGAGCCAGTCTCGTAGCTCTAATCTGCTTGTCACCCTGATAGGAGTCGTGAATGACATTTGCTTTATGTATTTGAAAAAAGTCGTCAAGAACTACATCTTCTTCTAAAATTTTAAAGTCCATAAAGCTGGTGCTTTTCCTAAAATAAATTGCTTACCTCCTCACGTATGTAGCTTAATGCAGTTGCACTGGGAGCTCTCTTTTCCATTACCTCATTGAGAATTGCTGCTCTCAAGCCATCGGCAGTGTTTGATTTCTCTGCCATAGAGACTTGACGCATTAACCTAATGGTAGAGTTTTTAGCAGACCGCACGACATTCCAAGCCTCCTCACTTATATAAATTTGCTGAGCGATGTTGTGTTCAAACTCTTGTTCTATTGAAGCTATAAGTACATTTTCATAACCCGATTTGTCCATCTCGCCTGGCTTTACTCTCACAACTAAATTTTCTGGCTTAATACGTTCTAGAAACAAGGTCATTCGTTCATAGGCTTGCATTCTCGTAGGTAATGTTTTTGCCTGAGATTCCTTTACCGTTAAAAATCGCCTTCTTTTCTCCTCATTGGCCATGAAAGAATTGAAGAAATAATAGGCGAGTAGGGCAACAATAAACGTGGGCAGGAGTGTTGTGAAGATGTTTAATATGGTTTCTTCCATCAGGTTTGTTTTGAAGAGTCAAATGTAGTTAGAGGAACGCGGTTAATCAATCTGTATTTTATGAAAGCTGTATTTTTAACGAGCATATTGTGATATCATATTTCAGGATTATTAACTTTTGCACAATTAATTAAATCCAACCGGCGCCTCTTCTAATCAATAGTTATTTTGATGCACCGCCTAGATGCATGCAATCCTTTAATTCCTGCATTCCATTAAAAGGAACAGGTGTTTTTTGATATTTATAGCTGTATTCTAAAGTTTGTGTCATGTTTTGATCTCCTATACTTACATCTACATCGCGCATATCAAACTGGCACGGATGCTCATATCCAGCTGCATGCGTTATTTCTAAGAGTTCTTTATTGAATTTTTTAAAGTAACTCGCAAGTCTCTCCGCTTTTTCTGGAACTACGATCCCACGCTGTAGCCATTTATTCATAGTTGCGACACCCGTGGGGCAGGTGTTGTTGTGACAGGCTTGCGCCTGTATACAGCCTATGGAAATCATAGCTTCTCTAGCTACGTTTATAACATCTGCACCCATGGCAAAAGCCATTGCTGCCTTGGCAGGAAAACCTAATTTTCCACTGGCGACGAAAACCAGGTTTTCTGTAAGTCTTTTGGTTTGAAAGAGCTGGTAGAGATTGCTGAATCCATAAACCCATGGCAGGGAAACATGATCGGCAAAACTGGGTGGTGCAGCTCCGGTGCCTCCCTCTCCACCGTCTACGGTTATAAAGTCTGGTCCTCGACCCGTTTTGTTCATAATATCTGCCAACTCTTCCCATTGTTCCAATTTACCTATAGCGGCTTTGATGCCTACGGGCAGGCCTGTTTCAGAAGCGATTTCTTCAACAAAATCAACCAGACCGTCGATACCGCTAAATGCTGAGTGCGATGGTGGAGAAAGAACATCTTTGCCCATGGGGACATTTCTAATCTTGCTAATTTCTTTAGAAATCTTTGAGCCTGGTAAGACACCTCCTTTACCTGGCTTGGCACCTTGTGATAATTTTACTTCTATGGCTCGTATTTGTGGATGCTCTTGAACAAGTTTTTTGAGTTTGTCCATTGAGAAATTTCCATCATCATCCCTTACTCCAAAATATCCTGTCCCAAAATGAAAAACTACATCTGCACCGCGTTTGTGATAGGGAGATAGACCTCCCTCACCTGTATTATGATACGCATTCACTTTTTTAGCACCGTTGTTCATGGCATCAATCGCCTTGCTGGAAAGGCTACCATAACTCATCGCAGAAATATTAATGACACTTGCGGGTCTATACGGTCGCCTTCTATTCTTCCCCATCACCTTTGCGCTGGGCAGGAAATTTGGTTCTCGTGAGGTTACATGATCATCTGCGACTTTGTAGGGCATCATCGCATTATTGATAAAGATATATTGATGGGAGTAAATATCACGATCTGTCCCAAAACCTTCGTAGTTATTTTCATCCTTGGCACTGGCATAAATCCAGCCTCGTTCTATGCGATTAAACGGCAATTCCTCTCTATTATTGGCGACTATATATTGCCGCAGTTCGGGTCCTATACTTTCTAGCCAATACCTGAAATGACCCACCACTGGAAAATTACGCAAGATGATATGTTTGCGATTGAAAATATCAAATAGCGCTACGATAACTACAAAAAGGATCAGGTACCAATACCAGGCAATGCTACCCAAAAACTCAAAAATAGATTCCATAAAATTGATTTGAGATAAAAGTACGCTGAACTACTGGTAAAGTCGTTAGAGAATTGTCAAATAGGTGGTTTAAGGTTCTCGCTTTCGCGAAAGCGTACTCATTAAAAGATCTCATATATACGACTCGCTCTTTACATGATCCTAATGTAAACTCATCATTCTGGATAATTGATTTTATGCATATCACGTAAACAAGGGATGTAGTTGCGCTGATAAATAATATTTTGAAATAAATCGCAGGACTCACTTTTGTTAACAATTTATTGGCAATCAATACATTTACATTTGGATGGTGATAGTCAATATAAATCAATGATACTCAAAGACGGAGTCACCTCCTCAAATAATAAGGTTTCTAGAGAAGCTAGACTTTCGAGCGAGATAACTCGAGATGTTCATCAAAGTCTTGTAGATAGGCTGGCGGCTTATGAAGATTTGATAAATCTTGAAGTAGGAGATACGGGTCTGCACCGTGCCAAGGCTCTGGAGCGAGAATTTGACCTACGTCAACTTTATATAAAATATGAGGGCGATAATCCCACGGGAACCCAAAAAGACCGTATTGCTTTTGCTCAAGTCTACGACGCCCTGAGAAGGAGCTATCATACAATTTCAGTAGCGACCTGCGGAAATTATGGTGTGGCGGTGGCTCTTGCAGCTCAACTTGCTGGACTTAAGTGCATTGTTTTTATTCCAGAATCCTACCACACAGATAGGGTTGAAGAAATGCAAGAATTAGGTGCCGAAATACAACGCTTTCCAGGAAGTTATGAAGATGTCGTAAATGAGAGTATTAAGGAATCTGTCCAGAATGATTGGTACGATGCAAATCCTGGAGGGAGTAACACGCCCATTCAGATCACGGCCTACTCACAAATAGCCCACGAGATTGTGAGCGATCTTGGAGATGCGCCTAAATATTGTGCCGCTCCCGTTTCAAACGGAACTTTATTTGCTGGTATCTATCGCGGGTTTGTTTCCTTGCACAAGAGAGGGAAAACATCACGTATTCCCAAGATGATTGCAGCTTCTTCTACAAATCAGAATCCAATAATCAGTTCATTTATTTCAGGATTAACGGAGTGTGAAGATCTGGATAAAGAAGTTATTAAAGAAACCGTTTTTAACGAGCCACTAATAAATTGGCATAGCTTTGATGGCAATGAAGCTCTGGATGCTATCTACAAAAGTAAGGGGAGTGCGTTTCATGTTAGCGATTCAAAATTAAAAAAAATGAAATCATTGTTGGCAAAAATTGAAAGTCTTAAAATCTTACCCGCTTCAACCGCTGGACTAATCGGCCTGTTGGAATTACACTCAAAAGAAAATCTGGAGGCTGATCGTTATGTCACCGTTCTGACAGCCAAAGATTAATTAGTAAATAAATAATATGAAGAATTCTATAGATGGCAACGCCATTGTCTATTGCGAGGGTGCGTTCAATACGCCTAATGGGAAAACAGCTCATGGCCTCGTGCGTTTTACGGAACGATATAATGTATTGGGAGTTATTGAATCAAAATACAGCGGAAGGGACGCCGGCGAAGTTTTGGATGGCAGAGCAAACGGCATCATGATTTTTCCTTCATTGCATGAAGCTTTGAAAGCCGCTCAGGAAAGTGGGCATGCGGTAAAAAACCTGGTAGTGGGACTTGCACCCGATGGTGGTAGATTGCCTAAAACTGCTAAGGATACTCTAAAAGAAGCACTACGCGCTGGATTGAACATAGATAGTGGACTCCACGATTTTTTAACCAATGACACAGAAATTGTTGCGCTCGCTAAACAACAGGGAAATCGCATAAGAGACGTAAGAAAAACGCCAGACCGCGATAAGCTGCATTTTTTTACCGGTGAAATTGAAAAGGTGGACAGTCTCAAGTTAGCAATTTTGGGGACAGATTCTGCAATAGGAAAGCGTACCACCGCTTGGATTATAGTTCATGCGTTGAGAAATGTAGGTAAAAAGGCAGAAATGATAGGAACTGGCCAGACGGCTTGGATGCAAGGGGCGAAATATAGCATGATCATGGACAGTTGCATAAACGATTTTGTGTCTGGTGAGATTGAGCATGCGGTAGTTTCTGCTTACAATAATGAAAAGCCAGATGTCATCGTTATTGAAGGTCAGGGAAGTTTGATGAACCCTGCTTATCCAGGTGGCTTTGAAATTCTTGCAGCTGGTCGTCCTGATTATGTGATATTGCAACATGCTCCCATGAGAAAAGAATATGATGGCTTCCCAGGTTATAGATTGCATAGTATCCAAGAACAGATCAACGCCATTGAAACAATTTCGGGTAAAAAGGTAATAGCTATCACTGTAAATCATGAGGATATGACCGCTGAAGAAATACAGCCAGCCTGCGATAAGCTCAAAATGGAAACTGGTGTGCCAGCATTTGATGTTCTCGCTCATGGCGCTGATGGACTCATTGATGTGATTGTCCAAAAATTGTCAAATGAAGCCGTTTAAAAAGTCGACTTAATCTATCAGACGGAGCACTTTGGCCTCGCTCAGTGACCACCTGTCGAAGTCATAATGCGCTGAATTTCAAAAGCATTTCGATAAGCTCAATGCGACAATTTAGTTTGATGATGACTTTTTTGACAGCCTAAAATCAATTAATACTATTTAAATCCAAATATGAAAATTACTCATGTCTCCTATGAGCGACTTGACCTCAAACTCTCACAACCCTATACCATCGCTTATGAGACTGTAGATAAGACTTCTAATTTTATTCTGAAAATCGAGACAGATGGTCATATCGTAGGTTACGGTTGTGCCGCTCCAGATGCTGAAGTCACCCTGGAAACGCCAGCACAAGCCGAAAATGACATCAAAAATGTGGTGATCCCTTTTCTTGTTGGCAAAGATCCATTGATGTCTGCAGCAATTCTTTTTCATCTCAAACCTTTGTTATTGAGAAAATCTTCCATTCTAGCAATGGTGGATATGGCTTTAATGGATCTAGCCGCCAAAAAGATGCAGGTACCTCTTTATAAATTTCTGGGCGGTTTTAGAAAAAGCATACCTACAAGTATTACCATAGGAATAGAAACCATGGAAGAAACACTCAGATTGGCTCGGGAATTTGTTGCACAGGACTTCTCAATTCTTAAAATAAAAGGAGGCTTGGACGTAGAAGAGGATATCGCAAAAATGCTACACATTCACAAAGAGTTTCCAGAGTTGACACTTAGATTTGATGGCAATCAAGGGTACAGCGTCAAGCAATCTTTGGAATTTTCAAAAGCTACTGAACATATAGATATTGAAGTTTTTGAGCAGCCCATTGTAGTTGGTGAGGAAACAAGAATGGGAGAGGTTACAGAACACTCAGATCTCGCGGTTATGGCAGACGAGAGTTTGAAAAACCTTTCAGACATGTTCAATTTAGCTAAGAACAATCACATCAACCTGATAAATATAAAGCTTATGAAAGTAGGTGGTATTACTGAGGGAAGGCACATCAACTCTGTGGCTAAATCTGCTGGAATGGCCGCCATGGTGGGTTGTATAGATGAATGTGGATTAGGAATTGCCGCTGGTTTGCATTTTGCGCTTTCACAATCAAACGTCATTTATGCTGATCTAGATGGGCATCTTGATTTGATGGCAGATCCTTACCGTGAACTTTTCAAGCTCAAAAAGGGCATTCTATATCCCACAGACCGCTATGGCTTAGGATTGTAGTAATAGACTGTTATTTGATTCTTTTATGAGAATTACGCTTTCGCGAAAGCGAGCTACTTAAAAACAATAATTAAAAGGACAAGTTTTATAGTAAGTCCAAATTGAGCTAGGAAGATTTGTTGCCTGTTCTTTAGAGTTTTATTTGATACATTTAAAGTCTCAAAAGAAAATTATGGCCCTTATAAATAGAGAAGATATTTCTCAAGAGGTTTTAGACCTCTACGATGATTATGCTCACAACAAAATCAATCGGCGTGTCTTTGTGGAACGGCTATCTCTTTTTGCCGTAGGAACATTGACCCTGCCTAGTTTACTCAGTTTCCTAACTCCTGATTATGAAAATGCTACTGTAAATAGTGCCGACGACCGGTTTACTAGTAAATATATCACCTACGATTCTCCAGAAGGTGGCGGTGAGATCACCGGACTCCTTTCTAAACCTAGCAACTTTGAGAAACAAGTTCCCGGAATTGTTGTAGTTCATGAAAATAGAGGTTTAAATCCATATGTAAAAGATGTGGGAAGACGTGGCGCTATAGATGGTTTTATAACACTTGCCCCAGATGCGTTGAGCCCGCTGGGAGGATATCCAGGTAATGATGACGACGGCAGGGCTATGCAACGCAAACGTGATCGATTAGAAATGCTTGAAGACTTTATAGCTGCTTATCACTATCTGAAAAATCATGAAAGTTGTAATGGCAACGTGGGAGTAGTCGGTTTTTGTTTTGGTGGCTGGGTGGCAAATATGATGGCTGTACAGTTACCAGATTTGGGTGCCGCGGTGCCTTTTTATGGGAGGCAACCGAGTGCCGAACAAGCAAAAGAAATCCAAGCTCCGTTAATGCTACAATACGCAGGTCTAGATGAACGAGTTAATTTGGGCTGGCCAGAATATAAAAAAATACTCGAGCAAAACGATATAGAACATGAACCATATTTTTATGAAGAAGCAAATCATGGATTCCATAATTACTCAACACCGCGATACGATAAAGAAGCCGCTGATCTCGCCTGGTCTAGAACTATTGAATTTTTCCGAAAACATCTTGCCTGATTTTCAAATCGCATTTTTAGTTCACACAAGGAGCTCTTTACAAATTAGTTTGTGCTATTGTTGATTGTTGTAAAACATTATGAAAAAAATCCTGCTAACATTAATAATATCGCTGACATTAATTAGCTGTAAAAAAGAGAACAACTATGATAATGATGCTGAATTATGCGAAATAATGTCTAAAATGACAACTGATGACCAAAGAATCAGAAATATGGAACTGCTAAATAACGGTAGCGAAAAACAAAAAGACTCATTATGGGAAATCCAAAATTCAATCGATAAAAAAAATACTGAATTGCTAATTGACATAACAAAAAAACGAGGTTGGGTTAGCAAAGCTGAATTAAAATGTAAAAAATATATGGCACCTGTCGTAATTTTTAGGCATTCACCAAAAGAGTACTGGAATGAAATAAGAGAGATAATTAAAACTGAAAGTGATGCTGGAAGAATGGGTAGCGGAGATTTTATGTTTATCGAAAATAATCTTGAAGGAAGACCTGATTTTGACTTCAAGATTACGGAATAATGACGTTTTACAACAACGTATATAGCTCATAGCTAGTGAGTTGATTAATCGAAGTTAAGGTATATTTGCTAGTCCGCCAAATTTTTTAATTTGGCTTATTGAGAAAAGATATTAAGAAAAATTAAAAAATTCGGCTCGTGCTTCATCCGAAAATAATTTCATAATTTGCACGCTACGAGCCATATACAAAACCGATTTTTGATTCTGGTATTTGGCAGCCCCAATGATTAAAATTCAATTAGGATTTTTCTCATTCTAATTTGTGAAAATAATTATGAAACTTGTTCTCACAGAGCGACTTGCTAGAACGATCTTCTGTCTAAACAGATTAATTTAATTATAATTTTGTTTGTTGTTCCTTGCCATAATGAATAAAACTAAACCTACTACAATAATCACAACCAGCAGTACATAGCTTAGAATGTTCCCGAAACTGGAAAAAGTACCGCTGTTCATGAATGCATCGCCATTAATATCATCTGGGACAAAAACAGAGTATCCAAAGGTTTCTTCTAGCTCTCTAATGCCTTGTCGGTACGCATCGATTTCTTGAGCCGATACGGATCCCTTTTTCAATTTGAGATCTGTAGTTAGTTTCAGGTCGTTTTTGAAGTTATTATAATCTACTTTATAATTATAATAAAAGTGATCGTTACTTACAACATCATTATCATTGATTATGGTCCATTTTTCTGGCAGGTGAACTAACGTGACATGTTCTCTAGAATATGGATAGGGCAAATAGATATCATGTTTACGACTTTCTAAATTATCAGTGTAGAGCAGGTCTAAAATCGTGGTAGCTGTAAATTCCATGGCGATGTTTCCTGGCATGGATGCCATAGGAGTCCATATACTGTCTACTTTATAGGATTCTCGTACGATAAATTCATTTTTATCAATTTTATCTTCTGTGCTGGGGCTGTCTTCTATTTTTATGTAAGGGTAATAATTGGCATAATAATTTTCATAATCTTTAGAGATACCGCTCAGGCTGTTGTTCTTGAAAAAGTTGCGCATGCGATCAGCGTCTGTATCGGTATAGGTTGTGGTTACTTCTAGCAAAGCGCTACCACCTATTCTGTCCACGGTAAACTCTTCGAGGGTTGTGATCTTGTTTTTGGAATGGGAAGTGATCTTTTCCAGACTTTCAGTTCCTTTTTTTACCACAAGTCCATAGCGGTAATCGGGAAAGTGAACTTTGTCAAAGGTGCCACCTTGGTTCTGGATGGTGGGATCATAAAAATGTGCTTTTTGATTCTCGTCAACAACCTTTACCACACAATGATCAAAGAAGTTATAACTGGCTGGAATTTCAGTAATTGTCTCTTTGAGTGTGGTGCTTATGAGTACGGGATATGCTTCAATGTCTAAAAGTCTCAACATCTCTACCATCAACAGGCTTTTATCCTTACAGTCTCCAAAACGTTGTTCCAATACCTCGCTGGGTTCATGAGGCTTATAACCACTTATACCATATTCCAAGCCTAGATATCGTACCTCGTTTTGTACGAAATCTAAAATACTTTTGATTTTTTCTCCTTCCGTTTCTTGATTTGCAGTGATCTCGTCTACTTTTTTGGAAAGTGAAGCTTTAACGGGACGGTCTAGGTGAAAAACGCTAGTTGCCCAATTTGCAACCTTTGCCCAAGAATTGGTATTGCTTACAAAAACAGTGGGCATAATGTACTGCCAGGGTGGTATGTTATCTTCAAATTCAAAAGGTTCTGGATTTTCAACGTTCCAGTTATAGACAGTAAGCCCACCTATCACGGTCTCCTTAGGTTGGAGATCAGTACTAAACAACTTATAATTCAGCGGTTCTGCAGCGTAAATGTTAATGTTGATTTTCCCGATTGGCGAATAGTCAGTTAGAACGTAGCTGCTGCCGTATTTGTCGCTTTGAATTGGGTTAAATCCAGTTATGGAATAGCTGAGGTCTATTATGTCACCACGGCGCACATCAGAAAGATTGATCATGGCGGTAAGTGATCCATCGTATAGATAATTGTCGGCATTGAGCTCGCGCCTAATTACTTGAAAATTACCTGGATCCAATTTATCGATGCGTTCACCATTTCTAATGAGATCGATCGTGTGAAAAACCAATTTCTGATAGGTCGGGTCGTAAACAGCACTGATTGATGAATTGGATTGAATCCCTACATTATCAGTAATTTTATTTACAAAACGCGTATATGAAGTTTGTTTTGGAATGTGTGTTTGATAATCGGCAAGGAGAGTAATGGAGCCATTAGTAATCTCGTTACTATCTACTTCTGGATCTGTCTGATAATCTTGTATTTGCACCCAGTTGGGCACTTTTTCCGTGTGGACCTTATTCTGGCAAATGGCACAGATTGTAAATAAAAAGAGGAGTAGACTGGTCGATTTTTGCAAAATACTTGATTTAAAAAATGCTAAAATAAACATTGAGATGGAGTTATTGAATGCAAACGGAAAGGGCTTCTAAAGTAATTTTCTAAATATTTAAATGATTTATAGGTATTTATTGTTGAAAAAAAGCTGTATTTAATACCGCTTTCGCGAAAGCGAGATTCTCCACAAACCCTATCTTTATAAGTTGAAAAAGATGATGATTTGCAAGATTTTATAGCTCAACTTAACGACGCACAAAAAGAACCCGTTCTACAGAAGGAAGGACCCATGATTGTTATTGCTGGCGCAGGTTCCGGAAAGACAAGGGTTCTTACTTTGCGCATTGCCTATCTTATGCAACAGGGGGTGGATGCCTTTAATATACTCGCACTTACCTTTACTAATAAGGCCGCGCGAGAAATGAAAAAACGTATCGCAGATATTGTGGGTAACAGCGAGGCAAAGAATTTATGGATGGGTACCTTTCACTCAGTTTTTGCCCGTTTGTTACGTATGGAAGCTGATAAATTGGGCTACCCTTCAAATTTTACAATTTACGATTCCCAAGATTCCCAGCGGCTCGTAAGTGCGATCATTAAAGAGATGGGGCTGGATAAGGATGTTTATAAATATAAACAGATCTTCTCGCGTATATCTTCCATGAAAAATAGCCTGATCACGGTACGTGCCTATTTTGCAGATCCTGATCTTCAGGAGGCTGATAATATGGCGAGGCGACCGCGTTTTGGTCAGATTTATAAGGAATATGTGGAACGCTGTTTCAAGGCAGGAGCCATGGACTTTGATGATCTTTTATTGAAGACCAATGAACTGATCAATAGATTCCCGGATGTACTCGCAAAATACCAACACAGGTTTCAATATATTCTGGTGGATGAGTACCAAGATACCAACCACTCGCAGTATTTAATTGTAAAAGCATTGTCAGATAAATTTCAAAATATTTGTGTTGTAGGGGATGATGCACAGTCTATTTATGCCTTTAGAGGTGCAAACATCAACAACATTCTCAATTTCCAGCGCGATTATGACGATGTGAAAGCCTATCGTTTGGAGCAGAACTATCGCTCTACCAAAAACATAGTAGAGGCGGCAAACTCTATTATCGAGCACAACAAAACCAAACTGGACAAGGTAGTCTGGACGGCAAACACTGACGGCCCCAAGATCATCGTTCACCGGCTTATGAGTGATGCAGAAGAAGGCCGTTACGTAGCCAGTTCTATTTTTGAGAATAAGATGCAGCATCAGCTGGATAACGGTAAGTTTGCGATACTTTATAGAACAAATGCGCAGTCTCGTGCCATGGAAGACGCGCTGCGCAAGCGTGATATTCCCTACCGTATCTATGGAGGCTTGAGTTTTTACCAGCGTAAGGAAGTTAAAGATGTACTTTCTTATTTAAGGCTCATTGTAAATCCCAAGGATGAAGAGGCGATTAAACGAGTTATCAATTATCCCGCTCGTGGGATAGGTGCAACAACCATGGATCGACTTATCGTTGCAGCAAAACAATATGATCGCAGCATTTTTGAGGTGATTGAGAATATTGATCGGGTAGAAATAAAGATTCAGAGCGGAACCAAAACAAAGCTGAGGAACTTTGTCACGATGATCAAAAGCTTTCAGGCGCTGGAAGAACAGCAAAATGTATTTGAACTTACGGAGTACGTCATCAAGAAAAGTGCGCTTCTCACCGAACTCAAAAAAGATGGTACCCAAGAAGGGATTTCACGTATTGAAAACATTGAAGAACTGTTAAACGGTATGCGTGATTTTGTCGAAGGACAGAAAGAGGTGGCCGATGCTCGTGGTTCCCTTGCTGAGTTTTTAGAGGATGTCGCGCTAGCTACAGATCTGGACAATGATAAAGGCGATGATGATCGAGTTTCATTAATGACTATTCACTTGTCTAAAGGTCTCGAATTTCCCTATTTATATATCGTAGGAATGGAAGAAGATCTGTTCCCCAGTGCGATGAGCATGAATACAAGAGAGGAGCTGGAGGAAGAACGGCGTTTATTTTATGTGGCGTTAACCCGAGCTGAGCATCAGGCCTACATTACCTACACCTTAAGCCGTTACCGCTGGGGGAAACTGGTAGATGCAGAACCCAGTCGATTTATCACTGAAATCGATGATCAGTATTTAGAATACACCACACCACCAGATGATTACCGCTACAAAAGCGCACTGACCGATCATCTTTGGGATGAACCGGACAAATCTAAATTGCGCCAAAACAAACCGAAAAGCGGTACACCGCCCAGTGTCAATAGACCTAATGAGGAGCAGATCAGGAAATTGCGCAAAATGCGACCGGTATCAAGTGCTGCAAGTAAGGCGGCACCTGCAGGATTTGAAGGGAAGCTAGAAGTAGGAATGACGGTTGCACATGCCCGTTTTGGACAGGGTAAGGTTGTGAATTTTGAAGGAGTGGGAGGTGAGCGCAAGGCAGAAATCAATTTTCAAGTGGGCGGATTAAAAAAACTATTGCTCCGTTTTGCCAAGTTAGAAGTCGTGGAGTAAAGCTACTCTCGAAATTGCCTTATGAAGCAAAATCAATCTGAAATGTAGCGAAAATCATATTTTGAAATTCATTGAATCGGTAAAATACGACTTTTGAATTGATGAAAATGCAGTGAAACTGTTTTATTCTTATCAAATTCTCAATGAAAATGATTGCATTTATTCATTTTAACCTAAAATTGGGACTTTTGAGCAAAAACATCAAGTTGGTCTTGTAAAGTTTTAGAGATTTACCTGCTTAAACTTAGTGCATGAATAACGCTTACATAAGGGGAACAGGATCTTACACACCAGAAAATATTGTTCCCAACGATTACTTTGAAAAAGTAGGATCTAACGATGCCTGGATTCAGAAAAACCTCGGGATCAAAGAACGACGTATTAGCACGGGTGAGACTACCAGTGACCTAGCCGCCAAAGCCGCTCAAAATGCACTCGAAAATGCCGAGCTGTCCATAGAAGATCTCGATCTGATCATTCTTGCCACCGCTACACCAGATCGATTGGCTCCCTCGTGTGCGTGCTTTGTTCAAGAAAAATTAGGAGCTTTTAACGCGGTCGCATTCGACATTTCTGCAGTATGCTCTGGAGCTGTTTTTGCCACCGCTACTGCAGTACAGTTTATAAAATCTGGGATGTATAAAAACGTATTGGTTATAGGTGCAGACACCTTTTCAAATATTACAGATTGGGAAAGGCGCGACTCTGTATTTTTTGGCGATGGTGCTGGTGCCATGGTTATATCGCGTACGACAGAAGATAAAGGCTTTCAAGATTTTTTACTTCATACAGACGGTCGTGGTAAAGAGGCCTGGCACATCCCTGCGGGAGGATCAGAGATGCCAGCTTCTAAGGAAACGATTGAGAATAAAGAACATTATTTTCAAATGGATGGTCAGGCCGTATTTCAAACTGCTATTGATGTGGTGCCCAAGTCCATCAAGAAGCTTATGAAAAAAAATAATGTTTCAATAGAGCAAATCAACCACATGATACCACATCAACCCAGCGTGCGCATCTTGCAAAACATAGCTGAAACTATAGGTTTGCCTTGGGAAAAAGTACATACAAATATGGATCGGTATGCTAACACCTCTGGAGGAACCATCCCTATAATGCTCGATGAAACTAACAAGAAGGGGTTGCTCAAAAAAGGAGATCTAATTCTATTTGCTGCTGTAGGCGCAGGATGGACTTGGGGAACAGCTCTCTATAAATGGTAAATCAACTAACTCAAAAAAATATGTTACAAGGAAAAACATTTCTAATCACCGGTATAGCAGATGAACATTCACTGGCGATGTACACCGCTAGAGAGATTGTTAAAAATGGAGGTAAAGTCGTATGTACGGGACTAGGTGTAAGTAAACACCACAAATCTTTATCAGAAAAAGCCCAAGCCTTTCTCAATAAGAATTATAAAGACTTTCAAGCTTCTGTAAAAAAAGAACTTGGTGATAGCCTCACTGCAATTCTGGATGTGACTCTTGATGACAATATTGCCTCATTTGCTCAAGAATTAGCCGATAAAGATATAAAGCTTGACGGCTGGCTACACGCCATCGCGATGGATAAGACCATCAGGAATAAAGAGGTGAAACCACTGATTGAAGTAACATTACAAGAGTTTTGCGACACGATGGACGTAAGTGCTTACTCATTGATAAGCGTGACAAGACATCTCTTGGATAAAAATGTTCTGCAAAAAGGGGCATCTATTTGTTCCTTGAGTTATATCGCTGCCGCAAAAGTAACTTTTCACCCCTATAGGAATATGAGTATTGCTAAAGCTGCTCTAGAGAGAATCACGATTGAACTGGCCGATGAGCTGGGCCGCAAGCATCAGATACGTTGTAATGCGTTGCGATTTTCACCGTTTATGGGAAGTAAGGCTGGTAATGCCACATTGCGACCTGAAGATGTTCACACCTCCAACAAAATGAGTCCGCTGGGGAATGCAAGACCAGAGGACCTTGCCTTTGAAATCGTTCATTTATTTAGACCGGAGTGCCGCATAACTGGAGAGATACGTCATGTAGACGGTGGATATCATATAACTGGTTAAGTGGTTTTTTTATGGGGATTTCGCTTTCGCGAAAGCGAAATAATCACCTACATTTACCACAACAATTAATTTAAAGTCATGCAAAACATTCAGTTTCCGGTACATTTTAGTTTTAAGATCAGCACGCTCAGCAACGACTTTGTTGCTACTGATGCTAAAGGACAGACTATTGCTTATGTACGCCAAAAAATGTTCAAGCTCAAGGAAGCGGTAAATGTTTATAGCGATGAAAGTAAAAGCACGGAACTTTTTACGATCAAAGCAAATAAATGGCTGGACTGGAGCGCTGCTTATGCTATTAACGATGCTGCGGGAAATCACATAGGTAAAGTTGCACGTAAAGGCTGGAAGTCCATGTGGAAGGCTGAGTATTTAATTATTGATCAGCACGAGAAGCAGCAATATAAAATACAGGAAGAAAGTGCTTTTACGAGAATGGCAGATTCTGTTTTGGGAGAAATACCCGTACTAGGATTCTTTACGGGATATCTTTTTAACCCGACCTATAACGTGACCGATAATCAAGGTCAGACTGTCGTCAAATTGAAGAAAAGTCCGTCATTTTTTGGTAGAAAGTTTGATCTTGAAAAAACTGCCGAAATTGATCAAGACGATAAGGAACGAGTCATGTTATCGCTTATGATGATGATTTTACTGGAGCGTAGGAGAGGGTAGAGTAATTGTTACCCTGCCTGCCGGCGGTCGTTGAGCGAAGTCGAAGTGCAGGCAGGTCTGAAAACGACGATAGGAGCTATTCAGAGTCTCCTTAACGGTGTCTCGATACCTAAACGTTGCATATTACTATCGAAAGGATTCTAAATCACGCTGCGCTGGCCCGTGCTAAACTTGTCGAAATATCCATTATAACAATGTTAAATCTTAAAGTGGATAACAGTCGGTAACCAGATAAAATGAATTACACATTACGTTTTATAAGTCTTATTTTAATGGTATCGTTAAGCGGTTGTTACAGTTCGCATGAAACAGATGAATTGAAGAGAGTCAACGAAGAATTAAAAGAGTACCTAAATTTAGAACTGAGCCAAACGTACCACGATCATGTCAAAATTCGTTTTGAGGGATCCTATGATACTGAAGTTCGCTGGATCTCCATACCGTACGAAGAAGCTATATGGGAGGAAATTAAAACCTCTAATCCTGACCTGAAGTTATATGATGGTGCTCGTGGTGCATTTACGCGTGTGGATGCTCCTAATTGGTTTCGATACGATCGTGAATCCGATGTTTATGTAAAAACGGATTTTTTAGATAGGACTTTCAGTGAGGTATATCTGTGGAAAGTTAAAGAAGATCGTATTTGTATGTATGTTCATTTTTTTGATTAGAATAGTAATAATATATGAATTAGTTGAAATCAAGATTTATGCACATTGATGACCTGATGGGTACATTTCAGATTAAAGGACAGAATCAAGATAAAGAAGGCAGTAAATATTCTGGAATGTTGAAACTTTCTCTTAATCATAATAATCGCATAGTAGCGCTATGGAACATAGCTCAGGACCAAGTGCAAGAAGGCGTAGGATTTTATAAAGACGATATTTTAGTTATCAATTTCCGTTATCAGGGAGTAGATGCTGCTACCTATAACGGAGTAGTGGTTTATAAATGTCTTACGATAGACGTTTTGGAAGGTTTTTGGTCTGAGGAATACGGAGATCCTAAATATTTGGGAGTTGAGAATTGTGTTCGCGCAAATTAAGCCGATCTCAACATTCATTAATTACCATCCGAATGCCTCATTAATCTCTTCAAGAATTACATGGCCATTATTAATATTTAACCCTTTTCCAAGCATGGGATCCTGAGCGCATGCATTTTTCCAACCTAGATTTGCTAATCGTAACGCGTAGGGAAGAGTTACGTTAGTCAGCGCAACGGTAGAAGTATAGGGAACAGCACCTGGCATATTTGCCACCGTGTAATGCACCACGTCGTCGATGATGTAGATAGGATCTTCATGGGTCGTAGGGCGAGTGGTTTCCACGCAACCGCCTTGATCCACCGCTACATCCACGATTACTGTTCCCGGTCGCATTTCTTTAAGCATGTCGCGTTTGATAAGATTGGGTGCTTTGGCTCCTTTGAGTAAGACTCCGCCTATAATTAGATCGTGGGTTTTGATGTGCTTTCTGATGTTGAATTCGTTTGAGAATTCGGTAACCACGTGCGGTGGCATGACATCATTTACATATCGCAGTCTTTTCATATTAATGTCCATGATGGTCACGTGAGCACCTAGTCCAGCGGCCATTTTTGCGGCTTGAATTCCGACTACTCCAGCGCCTAAAACCAAAACCTTTCCTGGAGCAACTCCTGGCACACCGCCCAATAAGACTCCTCGTCCCTTTACTGGTTTTTCCAGATATTTTGCGCCTTGTTGAATAGCGAGTCTTCCCGCAACTTCAGACATGGGAGTGAGTAGGGGAAGCGTGCCATCTGCATCTTCTACGGTTTCGTAGGCGATGCATATCGCTTTTGCCTTGATCATGGCTTTGGTTAGTTTTTCGCTTGAAGCGAAATGGAAATAGGTAAAAACCACTTGACCCTCTTTGATCAGGTCATATTCCTGCTCAATAGGCTCCTTAACCTTAACGATCATATCACTTTTTGCATACACCTCCTCAATAGATTCTAGGATCGTAGCTCCGGCTTTGATGTAATCCTTGTCATAGCAACCACTTCCCTCGCCGGCGTCTTTTTGAACATAAACGGTATGCTTGTTTTTGACCAATTCAAATACACCGGCTGGAGTCATTCCTACTCGGCTTTCGTTATTTTTAATTTCTTTGGGGATGCCTACAATCATCTGAACAGGTTTTAGGGGGTATGATTGTTCAAATAAACAAATAATATTGTTTACCCCTAATAATTAAGGGGTGTTTTTATAAAATAGTTTTAATAACTGTGAAGATACCCTAAAATAAACAGGGTATTAATCGGTATTGCGTATTACCATAATCAATCGTTCAGAATTGAAACGATCATAATCCTCTAATGCGTAATTGCCATAAAGATCTACGAGTTCCAATCCTGCTTTATTAAAATAGCTTTGGAAGTCTGAAAGTATCAAGGCTCTTACACGCTCGGTAAAATGGAAGTCGGTTCCCTGATCGGTAAATCTGATGTCCTTATAGATGTAGCCATTTTCAAACCTACGCTGTTGATGGAATGTTATGCCTTTCTCGGTTTTTTCATTGCTCACCACCAGGTTGCGCAGCACGTAGGGCACGTTCAAGAAATCAATGACCGCACTCGCGCCGGGCTTAAGGTTTTGCTTGATGGCTTGAATGGTTTTCAAATTATCGGCCTCGTCTTCAAAATATCCAAAACTGGTAAACAGATTGAAAACGGCATCAAAGCTTTGATCCATGGGCAAAGTCATGTCATGCACTTCAAAATTTATTCTTGATGGATCGATTTGTGGCGAAGTGGCTTTTGATAATTGCGCTTTCGCGAAAGCGATACTATTCCCACTCAAATCCACACCGGTAACCCGATAACCCAGCTGGTTCAAATACATGCTGTGACGGCCGCGACCGCAGGCGAGATCCAGGATGTGTGCGTTCTGATCAAGGTTTAACGACTCGGTAAGATTGCGCATGAACTGCGCCGCCTCCTCATGATCGCGATCCCTGTAGAGAATGTGGTAGTAGGGCGTGTCAAACCAGTTTGCGTACCATAGATCTTGTGCGTCGTGAGTTCTCATAGTCGGCAAAAATACCGTAATTTTGCCCCTCAAATCTGCAAAGTATGTCCCAAAATTTTAAGATGATCGCCAAAACACTTTTTGGCCTTGAAGATGTACTGGAACGGGAACTGCGGCAGCTGGGCGCGATGCACATTAAAAAGGGTGTGCGCATGGTGGAGTTTCAAGGAGATCAGGGGTTTATGTATAAGGCAAACATGATGCTGCGTACCGCGATCAGGATCCTGAAACCCATCTACAGCTTTAAGGCGCGCAATGAGGTGGATCTTTACGACGGTGTCTATCAATTTGACTGGTCTAAATACCTAACGCCCCACGATACGCTGGCGGTTCACGGGACCATCGCCTCAAAATATTTTAACCACAGCCAGTATGTCGCGCTCAAAACCAAGGATGCCATCGTAGACCAGATACGCCGCAAGACCGGCCGCCGTCCCGATGTGGATACGAAACATCCGGACTTGCGCATATCAATCCATATCAATGATCAGACCGTAGATGTGTCACTGGATACCAGTGGAGAGCCATTGTACAAGCGCGGTTATCGCGACAAGACCAATATCGCTCCCATCAATGAAGTTTTGGCGGCTGGGATAATCCTGTTGAGCAATTGGGACCAGCGTTCCACTTTTATCGACCCTATGTGTGGTAGTGGAACTATTGCTATTGAAGCAGCCATGATCGCAGCAAATATTGCTCCTAATATCAATAGGATGGAATTTGGTTTTGAAAAATGGCCAGATTATGACAACTCGTTATTTGAGATGATTCAGGAAAGCTGTCTAAAAAAGATGCGCGAGTATGAGGGCAAGATCATCGCCCGCGATGCCGATGGCTACACGCTGGAAAAAGCCAAGGAAAATGTAAAGAATGCCAACCTCCAAGAGTTCATTGAATTGGAAAAAGGCGATTTCTTCAGGGACAATCAAAATGCGGAGGCCTTTTTGATGTTTAACCCGCCCTATGACGAGCGGATTTCCATAGACATTGAGGAGTTTTATGCAAACATAGGAGACACGCTTAAACAGCGCTATTCAGGATCTACTGCCTGGTTGATCACGGGAAATCTGGAGGCCTTAAAACACGTAGGTTTACGTCCCAGTAAAAAGATCAAACTCTATAACGGGAAACTGGAGGCGCGGCTTGTGAAGTATGAGATGTATAAAGGGACTAAGAAGGTGCGTGGGGTGGAGGTGGAGTGAAACCGTGAGTTTTGTTTTAAGCGAAATTATTTTGTAGTTTGGAAGAGGTATCAAGAACAACTGGAAATTCATTTTTTGATAATTTATCAAATAGAAGTTCCCGGTTTCACAGGATTTTAGCAATGCTGCTGGATCATATGATTGTTTGCGCAGCCACGATCCCTTTTACGGCTATGATCATTTTCATATTAATACGATTGGACTATGCTGGGATAGACGAGATTGGCATCTTTGGTTTTTTCATTATTATTTTTGTCTACTTAAATAAAGACTTTTATAGAGGTAAAAGTCTTGGTAAAAGAATTATGGGCTATGAAATTGTGGATATTAACACTAATCTACCTGCAACACGATTTCAATGCTTTATTCGCAACCTTACTATTCCTTTTGCATGGCCAATTGAAGTTGTAGTAGCATTCATTAATCCCAGTCGTAGAATAGGGGATTTTGTTGCTGAGACTAAAGTGATAAAAGTAAATACTGAAAATTGGAAATCTATTTGGACAGATAGAGGTCATCATTTAAATACTTATCTTTAAAGTCAACAAACACTGTCATTTATGGATGTTTTTAAAGGTCAAAATCTTATAGAGTTCTCTGAACGCTTCAAAACCGATCTGGATTGTAAGGAATATCTTGCCTCAATCAAGGATAGGACGGATTATAAATGTTTAAAATGCGGTCACAATGCCTATCAGGCTAAATCCGATCATTCCAGACAGTGCAACATCTGTAACCACAGAGAATCTGCTACTGCAAATACCTTGTTTCACAAGGTGAAATTTGGTGTAAGAAAAGCTTTTTTCATATGTTTTGAAATGGCAACCACCACAAAGAGTCTCTCTGCGAGTTATATGGCCGTGCGTTTTGGTGTTACTGAAAGGACAGCACGATTATTCATGATGAAGGTTCGTGTGGCGATGGGGCCATCCGGTAACAATCCCATGGACGGAGATGTTCACGTAGATGAATTTGTTATAGGTGGAAAAGAAGAAGGGAAAACAGGTAGGAGTTATGATGCAAAGAAAAAGAAAGCGGTTGTGGCGGTACAATTGACTGATGATGGAAAGGTAAAAAGAATGTATGCCATGAAAATAAACGATTTTTCAGCACGATCGCTACAATACATATTTGTGAACCACATCAGTCGCACAGCAACTGTAACAACAGACAAATGGAAAGGATATCGACCTATCTCAAAAGCATTCAATATCAACCAGATCAATAGCAATGATGGTCTTAACCTTAAAGCTTTACATACTATGATTCATCAGGTAAAATCATGGATAAGAACCACATACTCGTGGGTAAGTGACTTTAACCTAAATCGTTATTTCAATGAGTTCTGTTTTAGAATAAACCGAT
>JBATVD010000025.1:0-31644 GCA_049671565.1 Nonlabens sp. | reverse complement strand
CTTAACCTTAAAGCTTTACATACTATGATTCATCAGGTAAAATCATGGATAAGAACCACATACTCGTGGGTAAGTGACTTTAACCTAAATCGTTATTTCAATGAGTTCTGTTTTAGAATAAACCGATTACAAAGCAAGAGCACCATATTCAACAATATTATTACAAAAATGGTGCTTAAGGAAAATGTACAACACTCAGAATTAATGAGTACCTAAGTGATGACCTCTAATAAATTAAATAAGTGGCCTCTTTGGCAGAAAGTCGTGTTTAGATTCTTCTTTATATACGTAAGTCTCTACTGGCTATTTATGGTTGCGCGCAGGTTAATAGATCCTGTATTAGCTATGTTGGGAGAAAGCGTATTTGGATTAAGCGAAAATCTGGATACGGTTTCCACGGGAAGTGGAGATGGAGTCATGGCTTATCTGTCTTTATTTCTGGGATTGCTCGTTTCACTTTTAGCTACACTAATTTGGAGCATAGTGGATCAAGCAAGATCAAATTATGTGAAACTCCAGTTCTGGTTTCTGAGCACTCTCAGAGTTCTGGTAGCGATTTTTATGCTGTTGTATGGTTTTGCAAAAGTATTTTTGATCCAGTTCCGCACACCTTCTTTGACAAAAATGGTTCAGACCGTGGGCGAGATGTCGCCCATGGGTCTTGCATGGACTTTTATGGGTTTTAACCCTATCTATACCATTTTTACTGGATTACTTGAGGTTGTTGCCGGTCTCCTTTTGATTTTTAGACCTAGCAAAACACTGGGAGCAATTCTTACCGTGGGTGTCATGGGACATGTGGCAATGATGAACCTGTGTTTTGACATTCCTGTAAAAATCTTTTCGTTACATCTTGTTCTCATGGGACTTATTTTGCTCGTTGCAGATCGCAAGCGTATAGCTGGATTGATAGGTCGTTTGAATAAGGTGGCCATTGAGCCTGAATATCATCCTATTGCGATCCCAATTCGTAAAACAATAAATAAAATCAAAGCTTTTGCAATAGGTTTTATATTATTAGGCATCTGTTTTTTTGGTTTTGTAATTCAAAGAGAATACCGCAAGGATCAGAATCTACGGGATGAACACTATGGAATCTATGAAATTGAAGATTTTACTAGAACCAGCAGCACCACACTAGATACTCTTAACGGCGATACATGGAAGTATATCATCATGGAGCGCATTGCAAAAGCAAATATTAAAACTAAAGACAGTTTGCATGCATACCATTTTATAATAAATCTTGAAGAAGAGGCGGCGACAGTGTATAAAAAAGATGCAGATTCCATCGCACCCAATTTTAGGATCTCTAAAGTTTCAGACCGTATCTACAAGCTCGATGGAACGATTGAAAATGACAGCATCAGCTTTAAAATGAAACAGATGGATCTTGATAAATTCCCTTTGATTTCTACCGGATTTAGATGGGTAAATGAAACGCCATTTAATAGATGACTTATCGGATACTAAGGTTTTCTGAGAATACGCCCAACGTATCTGTATCTGAACCTGAACCATCATCAGTAAGGCGCTGTACAAACAATTCTACCCTGTCATTTGGTTCTAATTGCAATACTCCATTTAAAGCTATGTTTTGAATTTGTGTATTGCTAGAGATCTGAACTACAGAGTTTGTTTCAGTAACGATTGTACCATTGCGAGCAATAGCAAATGCGTAAAATTCACCAACAGCTCCAGAAACCCTTACGGATAAAGAAGCATTAACCTGAACAGATCTGGCCTCACGACCCTCATAAATTAAATCGTTGTTCCCACCAACTGCAGAAAACCGAAATAAATTAGTTGCTGTAAAAGAGCCATTACCTTGTACTTCTCGAGATGTTCCCGAGGCGATCAATTGTGTAAATCCAGTCGTCAAACCAGAGTCAGAATAGAAATTTGCAGACGCATTTTCATCTGTTTCATTAGGTATTCCTGCGCAGCGCACGTTCCAATTATTATCAAAATTAAAACCCGGGTAGGTACCTGTAGTATAACCATCTACAAAATCGCCATCTCCTACAAAACTCAGTCCGCCTAAAAGAGCAGTGTTAACAATAGTAGGATTTGAAGAAACATTTAGTCCTGTTTCGCCACTATCTACCTCAATTCTACCATTAGCAATCTGAAAATTATCAAATGTTCCTGTTGCATTCAGAAAAGTCCCATTATTTGTTGCTGTCCAAAATACATTGGATATCAAAAGTGTACTAATGTCAGTGATCGTTAATCCATTCGTATTGCCTAAAAATTGATTGATACTTAAGAAAACAAGATTCAAGCCATTCAAAGTGCCTACGCTTGAAGCTCCAGTAATTATACTGTTAGTAAACAAAAGAATCTGGTCACCCGTAGTATCATTGATATCAAATACCGGGAATCCCGTACTACTGATTGTCAGACTTCGTATACTTCCTCCTTCAGATCCTGCAAATAGTGCTGATCCAGTACCATTTGCGAGGATATCTTCTGTTGTATCCACTCCAGTGATATATGCTCCATTCAGATCAATAGGCTTGTCAATAACAACTGTGCCATTAACTTCATAGAGTGTATTCGTATTTAACACGTAGTTAGAACCCGTATCCTCATCAGCAAGATCTGCTACAGATTGCACCAGTTTAAAATTTGTTCTTTCAGAAGGCAACTGCTTAGAACCTATGGTAACCCAGCTCGTTCCATCATAGAAATAAAAATCATTTTCAGTGGTATTAAAGATATAAAGGCCAGTGGCTGGAGTAGCGATCGCATTCATTTGCGTAGTACTAAGTCTCGGCACTAGAACTCCAGCATCTGTAGCGGTGACATCTAGAATGGAACTGGTATCAGGTGTTTCAGTATTGATCCCTACCTGAGCAAATAAACTCAAAGGCAAGATGATTATTAGGAAAAGAATGTATTTCATCATTTATATGCATCTATTAATGATTTCTAACAAGTGGCTAAAATACAAAATAAAATATAAAAAGTGTACTTAAACGATTATTTATGTATATAATCTGTTTTTTTAAGTAATTTGAACGAGTTTTCCGCTTTCGCGAAAGCGAATAACTAATAGCAAAACCTACTATTGCAAGAGCCAAAAACTAACTAAAAAGACTCTACACTTGTAGAATTCAATTTTTATTCTACATTTGTAGTCGTTAATCTAATCTTGTAGAAATGAAACTGTCCAAAACCGAAGAAGAACTCATGAACCACCTCTGGAGCAAAAAGCGTGCTTTTATGAAAGACCTTCTCGATTGCTATCCAGAACCTAAACCGGCTTCCACCACCATCGCCACCTTGCTCAAGCGCATGATCGACAAGGGATTTGTCGCTTACAAAACCTACGGAAAGAGTCGTGAATATTACCCGCTGGTGGAAAAAAGCTCTTATTTCTCAAAACATGTGAACGGCCTGATCAAAAATTTCTTTAATGACAGTGCGAGCCAGTTTGCCTCATTTTTCACACGCGAGACAGAGTTGAGCGAGAGTGAATTGCTCGAGCTCAGGAAAATCATAGATGGCGAGATCAAAAAGAAAGAGTCATGATGGATTATCTCATGTATTCCAGCATTGCGCTGCTCGTGTTCTGGGTTGCTTATAAAGTGATCTTGGAAAACACCAGCTGGCATGCTTACAAACGCTTCTATCTTATAGGTGCTCTGGCAGTATCCCTATCGATTCCATTGATTACCGTTCAAACAGAAATGATTATGGTTGAACCTGTTCAAGAAATGGCAACTGTCCATTTTGCCCCACGATTAACGTCAGATGCTGAACAAGAGGCTCCATCTATCCCACAATCAAACCCTATAATTGAATATCGGGATATGCTCTGGTTTTCTTATTTAATAGGTGTGGCTTTTTTTCTTAGTCGTTTTGGCTATAACCTGTTTGGTTTCCGCTTGAAGCGAAAAGATCAAATCATCAAATACCACGGTTATGATGTAGTGCTGAGAGATCAAAAAATCAGTCCCCACTCTTTCTGGAACCGTATTTTTATTTCGCGCAAGGATTATGAAAAGCAAGGTTTTCCAAAGGCAATCCTAGACCATGAAAAGTCACACTTGGATCAAAAGCACTCCCTAGACACGATTATTGTTGAGTTGATTATCTCCGCGTTTTGGTTCAATCCCTTGCTATACCTATATCGTGATTCCGTGAGATCCAACCATGAATTTCTTGCTGACCGGCACGTGTTGTCCTCCTACGATAAAAGTACCTACCAGCAGGTTCTCATGAGGTTTGCACAAAAATCATCGCATCATTCCATAGCGCACAGCATATCCAGATTTAAACACCTTAAAAAACGCCTACTTATCATGAAAAAGCAAACCACACTTACACAAGGCCTCATTAGACAAACCATCTTAATTCCTATAATCGCCGTGACCCTTTGGTCATGTGGAGAAAAAAAGACGGAGATTAAAATAGCCGATGCGTCCCTGTCACAGACGGAACAACAACAGATTTCTAATGAAGAATCTGTTACAAATTCTCAAACCATGACCCAAAAAGCTAAGGGACAACAGGAACGGATCTATGCGGAGCCTGGAGAAAAAATCACTCCCGAAATCTACCATAAATACACCTCTTTCAAACGTTATAAGACTGGTTATCAGTACATCGATACGGTCATAGGAGAAGACTTGATCTATAACAAGAAATACACGGACTTCACGGAGGAGGAAAGGTCGGGCATCAGGGGTTCTATGATGAATTATGTGCCAAGGCCTACCCAACCTCAACAACCCACCCAAAAAGAATTGGATGAATTCTTAAATGATACCGTATTTAGGGTCTGGATCGATGGCAGAGAGATTGAAAATAAGGAATTGAAAGATTATAAACCCTCAGACTTCAAGCATTATTCTGGCCGCATGTTTGTTCACCAAACAGGTCGTAAAACCCATCCTCAAGCGTTCAATGTCATGTTTTATAGCACTGGTCACTTTGAAAAAAGCAATATGGGGAAACAAAGAAAATTTTACGGCGACTACGATATGACGTCGTTTGAAAATTACGTCAAAGTGGGTGGCTACTATAACCGAACTGTCGATGAGAGCCTCAATTTACCTCAACAGATTTTAAGTCATGCTGTTCTACGGACTAATGGTAAAACTAAAGTCTTACTGAAAGGTGAGCCATTTACCTACAGGGAAGTCTTAACCAAACTAGCTGACGCGCCGTATGCTAAAGTAGAACTGAAAAACAAGAACGGACTACCTGTTATCAATGTAATTATTGACGAAACTTTGAACAAGAATCAACTCAGTCAGATTCTTGAAGCAAGCAAGCAAATAGAAAAAATGTAGGCATGGATTATCTATCAAAATTCTCCATAATCCTATTCTCGCTCTGGGTATTTTACAAACTCCTTTTAGAGAATACAAGCTGGCACAATTTTAAGCGTGTTTACTTGCTCTTCTCAGTAACGATTGCAGCTATCATCCCATTGCTAGTGGTACGTACCGTAGTGATTTCATTAGATAATGTGGGCGTTCAAGCTTTTTCAGAGTTTCAGCTTGTCGAGGGAGCAGCGATCGATGAAAGGTTTGAAATGAATTGGTCAATAGTGCTGTGGACTATTTATTGTGTGGGAGCATTACTAATGAGTATTCGGTTTTTGCGCAATCTATATGAATTGCATATCAAGCCGTCTGATCAAGTCGTTGCTTTCCCTCCTTTTCAACTGGTGTTGAGAAAAATGGGAATCGTGCCCCATTCCTTTTTCAAAAGTATTTATGCATCGATAGATCATTATGAGTCGGGCGATCTTCCCGAGATTGTTTTAAAACACGAGAAAGCCCATCTCGAGCAAAAGCACAGTCTTGATATTTTATTTATTGAGATAATAACGATCATTTTATGGTTCAACCCACTGATCTACCTGTTTAAATATTCCATCAGACTTAATCATGAATTTTTAGCAGATCGTGCGGTACTTGAACAATATCAAGATACTCAATCCTATCAAAAAACACTTTTATCCTACACGGCAAATCATCAAACAAGAACCATTGCCAGCACCTTTAATTTTCCAATAATCAAAAAAAGATTTACCATCATGAATACACGAACCACAAATACCAGCGGCTTACTTAGAAGTCTAGCCTTAATTCCATTACTGACAGTTCTAATCATCAGTTGTGGACAAGAAGAAATCGTTGAAGAACCAGTGATCATAGAAGTTGCGGAGGAACCGCAAGTTCTAAGTTCCAAAACCATTGCCATAGAAGCTGATAGCAAACAAGGCAATGCTTGGGTAAATGGTTCTGAATATCGATACGAGCGAGTTAACGGCAACATCAAGTTTTATGATAAACAAGGAGAAATTATTGATTTTGAAAATCAAGGATTTGAAATCCTAGAGGTTGATGAAATAGAAGAAATCATCGAAGTTGTAGAAAAGCCTGAAACTCTAATGATAATTGATGAGGCCGATATCAAAAGATATAATGAACTCGCTCGCAAGCACAGCCGATTGCTGAAAAATAAAGGTCGCTCTGTTTATCTTAAGGATGATACAAAATTGATGCAGACTATCTGGAAAAACATGTCTCCGGAACAGAGAAGAAATGCTGAACCTTGGCCTTATACAGGAATAGACGGCAACAAAGCTGGAGAGATCGCTCCACCACCACCGCCACCACCTACTCCAGTAAAAGCTAAAAGTGAGCTGCCACCGCCGCCACCGCCGGCAGCAGACCTAATAGAAGTAACTGAGCTATCTACTAATCTAATTCCTAATGCTCAACAAATGGCAGAACGTATTAAAGATGGTACCATGGTGGTTTACATCAACGGAGAGCTTGCTAACGAAAAAGATGTATTAGAAATCCCGAAACAACTCAAACGCACTTCTTTCAGAACAAAAGAAATCGATGGTATGTTATACTTATTCTATGAGAATTCTGATGTTTCTAACAAATAAGCCAAAATTATGGTTGATCATCTAATATCTTCATCTGTCGTACTAATGTGCCTCTGGCTCAGCTATAAACTATTACTAGAGAATATTTCGTGGCACAGATTTAAAAGATTCTTTTTGCTGGGCAGCCTTTTTCTTGCGGCGATCACACCATTGATAATTGTAAAGATTGCTTACGTCGAAATTGAACCGCAATCATTTGTGGATTACAGTGAGGTTTCAAGCTTGCCGGTAAGTTTAGGGAACCCAACCCTGACAGAACCGATTGAAGCTACTGGTTTCCAATTGAAGTGGATGCATCTATTATGGATTATATACGGACTTGGGGTGCTGTTTATGGGATATAGGTTTGTTAAAAACCTATGGATTTTGAGAATTAATTCCACAGATACTGTAAGTAATTGGAAGGGTTATGAGGTCATAGAAAAAGCCGATTTCCAAGTTCCCTGCTCATTTTTAAGTAGGATTTACATTCCTGCACATCTTATGACGCCTGATCATGTACTGCACCACGAGAAAGCCCACATAGACCAGAAACATAGTTGGGATATTTTACTGATAGAATCATTATTAACTGTCTTATGGTTTCACCCATTATTGTATCTGTACAAGTATTCCATAAAACTCAACCATGAGTTCATGGCAGATCAAGCAGTCCTCAGTCAGGGTTATTCTTTGAAACGCTATCAGGAAAGTCTGCTCAATTTTGCTCAGACTTCTAAGGGTAGCGCACTTGCTCATACCTATAATTTTCCCATCATTAAAAAAAGATTTACCATTATGAAAACCACCACTCAACCCGTAATAGGATTTTTAAAAACCATGGTACTGATACCCATAATCGCCGCACTTGTGTACTCTTGCGGAAAGGAAAAAGAAGAAGCGGTTCTCATAGACCATTCCATTAAAATTGCTCCTGAAGATCAAGAAGATCATGTGTTTGGCTATGATGTTAATCCTTACAAAAAAGAAGGTCTTACAACTTATAATCAAGTGAAGTATAAATATGAAATTCAAGATGATTTTACTGTACGCCTATTTACAATAGAAGGAAAGGAGATTGATCAAAAATTGAATAAAATGGAAGCTTTCATGAAGTGGGATCCAAAAAAAGAGCTTAATCAACTTCTTGAAAATCCAGAAAAGACTAAAAATGCGATCTATGATAAAAAGCTTATCGTACAACAGTCTGTAAGAGCCAAGGACACCACGGGTAATACATTTAGGATTACCACCAACGGCCCTATGAACTTGGATCAGTTGAAAAAAATCGATCCCGAAAAAATCATATTGTCCAAATATTTTGAAAATGGCGTCGAGTATATCAATATTATGGACATCATTTCATTCTCAGCCACCTTTAAGGATGATATAATCTACATAGATAACAACAGCCCCAATGGCAACATAGAAATAGATGATAAAACATATCGCTATACAAATGGAGAGGCTGGTATAAAAATTTTTGATCAAAATGACCAAGAAATCAATTGGTACGAGAAAGGATGGGATATAAGGGAAAGGCTAGTAGTCCCTAATAAAAAAGATATGGAGAACTTGAATATTAATCAGGCTCTTAAAAACGGCTCAAAAATCTACAATAATGGTCAGGAAATAACTGCCGAGGAATATCGGGAAATGGTAGACTACATTTCAGATTCATTGCGAATAAAAAGAGAGAACGGCGTAAACCATTATTATTTTCATGGATTGAGAAGTAGCGATAAAGACAATTGGAAAGATGTAACGTATTTCCTGCAAAATCCTGATAGTGTAATTGTAAAAAATGAAAAGTACGCAGATACTGTCACTTACGTTCATAATTTCAATAAACAAAAAAAAGAAATTCCAGTTGTCAAGCTCACAAGAGATTACGTTGATCAAATGCGAAAAAATCCTGTTGCAGCGACAATCCTGCGAGCTATGAAATTGAGGTATGGTACTAATGCCGCCTACTTTGTAGAGGGTGTGGAAACCTTACCAGAAACGGTCATGCTGGAAGCAGCTCAAGATCTAACCATAGGTTTTGAAACGGGAATCACCAGCGATGGTCGCCCAGCTCTATATGCCGCCAAAAATCTTCCCAACACTATGGAAAAATTACAACCCATGTACGGTAAACTGGTTGCTGGCATTGAAGAGGAAGTGAATCAAAAAGAATATATCATCTTTGACGCTGCTGGATCAATAGAGAAGTAATATGCTTTGCCCGTACTGATCGGTGAAATATTTGGTTGACTCCGATAAGATTTGATATAACTTCAGTACTTTGCATAACATAATACGTAATTCTGCGTTAGTAGTAAAATCCACGTTATGCAGTCCTTTTTTATCATGTGCAGCGGTGCAGATGCCTCCCTACTCAAGGAGTGCGGTGCCAGCGAGCGCCATAAGCACGCCGGCATAGGCGCCACTGTTTTTTTTACAGCGCTCATGGCGTTTATCGCAGCGGCTTATGCGTTATATACAGTTTTTGACAACGTCTGGACGGCTGTTGCTTTTGGTTTGGTTTGGGGCCTGTTGATTTTCAATCTGGATCGGTATATCGTGAGCACGCTCAAGAAAAGTGGCAGCCGCTGGCGTCAGATTCTTCAGGCTGTTCCCAGATTGCTACTGGCCATCATCATTGCTGTAGTGATCTCAAAACCTTTGGAGCTCAAGATTTTTGAAAAAGAGATCGATCAAGTTTTACTGGAGGAGAAAAATGCCATGACGCTCGATAATCAGGAGCAGGTAGCGGCGCTGTATGCTGGTGATCAGTCCGCTTTCGCGAAAGCGATACAAGAACTAAAAGACGAGGTCACCACCAAGGAATCTGAAGTTAATTCACTTTATGATACCTACATTGCAGAAGCAGAAGGCACGGCAGGAACGAAAAAATTGGGCAAAGGACCTGTCTACCAAGAAAAACGAGAAAAACACGACGCCGCTCTCACCGAACTCCAAACCCTAAAAACGACCAACGCCGAGAAAATCGCTGCCTTAGAAGCTCAAATCGCCCAATCAAAAACCGATCAAGACCAGCAAATCGCTAGCAGCCAGCCCATCATTGATAATTTTGACGGTTTGATGGCACGTATCACGGCGCTTAATAAGCTGCCGTTTTTTACTTCGTTTTTTATTTTCTTGCTTTTTCTCGCCATTGAAACCTCCCCTATTCTTGCCAAACTCATCGCTCCCGCTGGAGAATACGATTTGAAATTGGCTGAGCGTGAAGGTCGCGTGCGCACTTGGGTAGAACAACAAAAATCACAACGCGAGGTATTATTGACAACAGATCGTGAAGATAACAACCGCGTCTACGCAGACATTGCCGAGGAACAGGAACTCTACAATTACAAACGTAAGATCGCCCGTGAACTCATGCAGCAACAAGCCGATGCGTTTTACGAGAAGCAGAAAGGGATACTTTGATTAGGGATTAGTGGATTAGTGGATTAGTGGATTAGTGGATTAGTGGAAAATTAAATGCTGATTATAAGTGGTATGTGGTAAAATAAAAGTGATGGGGTCTAACCTACAAGGTTTCGCGAGTGCAGCAGTGATGGGAACCTTGAAGGTTTAATTTTCGTGATAAAATTGACCTGAAGAAAACCAATATTTGAAAAAACTTCGCTCATTTCATTATATATCTAATATCTAATATCTAATATCTAATATCTAATATCTAAAAATAGATAAACTGAGTACAACACAACTCAAGTTGTCTTTAAACTTATTCTCCTTGCCACACTAAATAATCCACCCATTCTTTCGCGCGTGATCCACGGCAAATTTTGACTCCTCTATCAGTAACATCGGGCAAATGGTGAAGCCATCGGCGAGGGATTTGATGCGCAGCATTTTCTTTTTGTGTTTTACAGAACGTAAGTAGATGGCCATGATGCGGTCGGGATACTGCTTTGCAACATCCATGTAGTAATCGGCATCGTGCTCGCCGCTGTCGCCTATCAAAATGAACTTCATCTCGGTATAATGCTTGATTATGTTGAGCAGTTGTTTTTCTTTATGCGGCTTTTTGAGTTTGGGCGTGCGGTCCCATGGCGTGGGAAAGTCCCGCAATAAAATAGGCCCTTTGGGGAATCCATGAAAATCGAGAAACTTCTCTAGGTACTTATACAAATTCCAAGGACTGTTGCTCAAATAAAACATGGGATTTTGCGCCTCGCTAGACTTTCCTCTGTGTAACAACTGGTAAAAGCTCGCTGCTCCTTTGAGCGGGAGTCTGCGGTCGTAATTTTTAAAAAATGTATTGAACGCCACCCGCAGTTTGAGAAAACTCGTCACGCCGGTATGCATGATCGTATCGTCTATGTCGCTTATCACTCCGTATTCTGCAGTATCGGGCGGTATGAGTGATTCTCCAGGGAATTTATTTAGGGAGATGCGTTTTTGTTTTTTCGCTTTCGCGAAAGCGGAATTATCTTCATCAAACCCCACATGAAACGATAAATACCCCTCATCATCAGTCTGCTTGAGAAGGTCCTGATCTACGGGAACGTCAAATAAAAAATAGCCCTCATGATCTGCTTTTGTCTCAAATTTATTGCCATTTGAAAGGGTAAGCACTACCAGTGCGTTGCGTATCTCGTCAGTTTTAAAAGTACGCCAGGTATTGCGTATGGTTTGATACAGCGTTTGTTGCTCAAAATGTTTAAGCGGCTGATCCTCCAGCGCGCGACCTCTAATATACAAATGATGTTTACCACTGTAGGTGCGATAGATATCTAAAATCCACGGATCACGTTCAAAAATTCCCATATGCTCTAAAAGTAATTCATAATTTAATTACCCATATCAGAGCTTAGGTGGCTTAACTATTTATTAGGTGACTTTTTTTGCCGTATCGCAAACCAGATCGCCATCAAAAATAGAAAAGAATACCAGATGAAGGCACGATTGCGTTCACCCATCGCGATTTTGTAGCCGATAACCCCCAGACAGATCACACACATTATTATCAACAACCGCCAAAACCAAGATGGTATCATGTCTATAGTTTAATGCAAAAATAAGATTCTTACAATTGAGAAAGGCTATTCGGCAATTGGGTAGGTACAATTTTATAACTACCGCTGATCGAAGCATCTTTCAATTAAAATTTAACAATGCCACACGATTTCATAGGATGGCTGCATACCATCACCGCTCTAATTGCTCTTAATACTGGTAGTCTCGTGCTCGCTCATACTAAAGGAAACCAAAAACACAAAATCCTTGGGTATATCTATGCGTCAAGCATGCTGATCGTCTGCGGTACAGCGTTTATGATTTACAAAGTTCAAGGGAGTTTTGGGGTGTTGCATGTGTTTGCGGTCATCAGTACAGTAACTTTGTTTTTGGGAATGTTGCCGATGTATTTCAAATACTCTGCAAATTATATAGTTGAGCATTTGTCATGGATGTATTGGTCGGTAATCGGATTGTATTGCGCTTTTGCAGCAGAAGTTTTTACTCGATTGCCTGTTATTCTTGATATTCCAAATACCTACGGTATGTTTTATATTTTAGTAGGGTTATCGGCTGGACTGGTCGGTTTTGTGGGGAGTTTTTATTTTAAGAGGAAGAAGGTGGTTTGGGAGAATTCTTTTTTAAATCGTGAATAAAATAGACCTTATGTTTTGAAGAGTGCGCATCATCATTTCCTCAGCGCTATAGTATTCGAACCTGCATTTCCCCAGCCTTGAAGTTAGTGAAGGTTACATTCACGGCCCAGAAAGCCTACCCTTTAGGGTTGGGGGAAGGCTTACGAGAGAGTATTTCGTTCCCCAGCCCTGAAGGGTGCGAAATACTGAAAACTTCATATTGTGGAAGACTGACTCAACCGCAATCCTCCCTCGATCCCTCCAAAGGAGGGAAGCTAGATTATCGAGAAAAGAAAGCCCACCCTTTAGGGTTGGGGGAAGGCTTTCGAACAAACTTTTTTTTCAACTGGGATTAGTAGTTTTAATTAAAACCTCCGAGGTTTTTGAAACCTCGGAGATCTTAATTAGACAGAACTGACAAAAGTCATGAAATACGCCCTCGCACTTCATCTAGTTTTGTGATTCAGTTTACAAAGGACTATTATGAAAGTATTTGATCCGCAGCTGGTTGCAAAATATAATGTCGCTGGACCCAGATACACCAGTTATCCCACGGTTCCTTATTGGGACAAAGCTACTTTTTCAACTGATGGGTGGCTGGATAGCCTGAACATTCATGCTGACAAGGCTTCACCTAATGAGATCAGTCTCTATATTCACCTCCCATTTTGCGAAAGTATTTGCACTTTTTGCGGCTGTACAAAACGCATTACAAAAAACCATACGCTGGAAATCCCTTATATCAACGCGGTGCTCAAGGAACTGCAACTTTATTTAGACCAGCTCAGTTTTCAGCCAGTTATTAAACAAATTCATTTGGGAGGTGGAACTCCTACCTTCTTTTCTCCATATAATCTAGGCAAATTACTTGATGGTGTATTCGCTTTCGCGGAAGCGACATCAAAAAAGTCCTTCAGTTTTGAAGGACATCCTAACAGTACAAGTAAAGAACATTTGGAGCTTCTGAAATCTTATGGTTTTAACAGAGTATGCTACGGTGTTCAGGATTATAATGAAACCGTTCAAAAAGCAATCAACCGTATTCAACCCTTTGAACACGTGCAGCAGGCGACACAAATGGCTCGTGATGCCGGTTATGAGTCCGTAGGTCATGATGTGATCTACGGACTACCGTTTCAGAATTTGGAACACGTTATTCACACGATCAACCAGACCATCACATTACGGCCAGATCGCATTGCTTTTTACAGTTACGCCCACGTGCCATGGATCAAAGGAAATGGTCAGCGCGGTTATGATGAGAAGGACCTCCCAACCGCAAAAATTAAAAGAAAGCAGTATGAGATAGGGAAACAGCTGCTTCTTGAAGCTGGCTATGTAGAGATAGGAATGGATCATTTTGCCTTGCCTACGGATGAGCTTTACAACTCTATGACAAAAGCTACTTTGCACCGTAACTTTATGGGCTACACCTCTTCAAAAACCGATGTGATGTTAGGTCTTGGAGTCTCTGCCATAGGCGATAGCTGGTATGGTTTTGCCCAAAATGTAAAGACTTTGAAAGAGTACTATGAACTTGTGCGGAACGATCAGATCCCTTTAATGCGCGGTCATTTGCTAAACAAGGAAGATCTAATCATACGCAAACATATCTTAAACCTCATGTGCAGGTTTGAAACTTCTTGGGACGATAGGAAGAATCGTTTTCCCGAAATCCCTGATGTCCTGATTCAATTGAAAGAACTAGAAAAAGATGGATTAGTGGAATTGTACCACAATCGCATAATAGTTACCGATAGCGGCAAACCTTTCATTAGAAATATTTGCATGCCTTTTGATTTAAGACTGCAACGGAAATTGCCTAAAGTAAAGTTGTTTTCTATGACTGTGTGAATTCAAAACCTTAAGAATAGTAACTAGAGAAATTAGGATTCTGATTTATTAGATTTGATTTGAAAAAAGGAGAGCTTTAAGGGCTCTCCTTTTGGGTTTAAATAATGCTTCATCATATCAGCTGGCAAATCTTCTCTGCATAGCAGATAAGAACTACGGTTTTTTCAAGCCTATGATCGGTTCTTTAACGCAATAATTTAAAGCACTTAACTACAAATATTATGGAAAAACAAGTGGTTGAAAATCTACGCCGTGGTGATCGTATAAATCCTCCAGAAATTTCCTGATTTTATCTCCCCTTACATGATCCATAACGACGATTTTATACCAGCTGGGATCGTGGTGATTATCTGGAACTAGACCATATTTACTACTGATCTCAGATGTTATGTAATTTTTGTGAATGGTGATAATGTTACTACCCTCAAAATGAATGAATTTCGCTTTTAAATTTGACAAATGTGTCGCCAGCATATTAGTACGGTAGGAAAGCCTATCTACCTTCTCCTTCCAGTCAAATGGACCATAGTTGAACAGGATTTTATAGACCGCAATAGCGTTTGCTCCAGAACGGCTGCCTATAAGCGTGCAATCCATACCCGATACATACTGTGCGGTATCAGTTAATGTGTAATGCAGGTTCCCCTTGCGGATTAAAAATAAGCCCGTGCCATACGGAGCTTGAAGCATTTTGTGAGCATCTAGAGAAAATGAGGTAATGCGCCCATCTTTAAAATTGAGTTTTTGATCCGTAACCGTAAACGGATAAAGGAACCCACCATAAGCACCGTCTACATGAACTTTTATTTCAAAATTCTCACTACTCAACCTTTCCCAATAATCATCTAGATCATCTACAGACCCAAACATGGTGGTCATCATGTTGCAGATAAGTATGATTTTATCTACACCATGGTTCATACAATTTTCAACTTGCTTAGCTAGACTATCTTGTTTAATACGCCGTGTATCTTGCTCTACTTCTACTTTGAATATATGAAGGTTGAGTAAATCGGCTCCCTTATCAAAAGAATAATGGGAGTCTGTAGAGCAGATCACTGCAATAGAACTGTAGTCTTTTCCTAAACTATACTCTTTCCTGAAATAATTACGGTACGTCCACAGGGCTTGAATATTCCCCTCTGTACCTCCAGATGACACGTAACCGTCTACACTATCAGTTTCTGCGCGTAAGATATCTTCACCGATAACCCTTATTACTTCAGCTTCTAGCTTTTGAGTACCTGAAAAGAAGTTCTCCGATTCTGAGCCATCTGTATGAACACCTATGTGATTTGGGTTTGCAACAAGAGTTTTGAGATAGGTACTACCGTCAAGTATTTGAGAGTTTGAGGCAAACTCCTCACCATCTAAATGCGATGCAGGCACGCCCATTGCCATGTCTTCATAAAAATTTACGTTTTGAGCAAGTGCTTTCTCAATATTCTGATTGATTTGTGATTTACTATATCTTCTCCAGTTCATATCTAACTCTAAGTTTTGAATTTTTTCTACTGAAAAGTGATTGATCCACCTATTCTATCAATGTAATGTAAAATGCATAATTGAACAAAAAAGAATCAAAATAAGAACTTTTCGGAATAGGTAAAATCACTTTTTCCTCAATTTTTCGTTGCGTTTCTTCTTCTTTTTTCCTCTCTTAATTTTGATGATTAGGTAAATAATAATCGCTAGAATTATCAAAATGTAGATTCCGTAACTCAAAGCAAAATCATCCCAGCGATTGAGGTTTTGAACAAGTGGTTGATAAATCATATCTATAAGTTTTTAGAGTTTTGATCCTGATCGGTTTTACTGTGATCCTTTTGATCAGCTGGTTTTGAATTTACCATGTTGTAGATCACGGTCACTAGAACAATACACACGAGAGCAAATACACCGATCATAATGGTTCCGTTGCCCCAATTAACTAAGGGAAGGTTTATGCATTCCATATTTTAATTTTTAAGTTTCTTCTCTGTTCTGTTTGTGAAATGGAGGTAATCCTCAATTACAAAATCAATAATTTTAACACCTATATAATCTATTCAACAAGTGACACCGATGTTTGTAGTTTTACGCATCTCAATGACAGTTATATCCCGCACTAACTCTCACGATCGCCACACTATCAGCAGGTGATAGGTATGGAATTCCCAGACCTAAGCCGCGCACGATAAACCAAAGCCCTACGATTACCACCACTACAGGTATGGCTTTAAGAACTTTTTGACGAACGCTGTTAGTTAAAAAATTACCTAAATAAGATGCAGTGGCCATCAGCGGTACTGTCCCCAGACCAAAAAACACCATATACAGACTTCCTTCGAATGATCCACCAGCTGCAACGCTGCTAAAAAGTGCCATATACACCAGCCCACAAGGTAAAAACCCGTTCAAAAAACCTATGATAAAGAAACTATCGTTGCTCTTTTTCTTGAGTTGTTTTCCCAACGCAGATTTGACCCTGCCCACCCACGTATACATAAAGATGCTGCCGTTATATCGTGAAAGAGCTTTGCTAGGGAACAGGACAAACGCAATCATCATGACACCTATAGCGATAGAAATATACTGCTGCCACCCAAAGAGATCCAATCTTCTTCCCAAAAACCCAAATAGCAATCCCAGAACCGCATACGTGAGTAATCTACCCACATGATAGCTGGTAAGCTGCAAACTTGCCATGAACCTGTTTTTTCTATCCAGTGGCAGTAAAAAAGCAATAGGCCCGCACATTCCTACACAGTGAAAACTTCCCAACAGACCAAATATGAGTGCCGTCCACAACATCTAGTACACGATTTGCTTTTTAAATTTATACTTCTTGCCCTCGTAGCTCCAGTCCATGGTGATATTCCACCGGCCTTGTGGGAGTTGTGAAGCTGGAATTATTAATCGAGATGTGCTCATCTCTAGCGGAATCTCAAAATCCAGCACCTTGTTAGAGGGACGATACATGGCTACTTTTCCTTTAATTTTAGCTGGCTCAAAGGCTTCTGGAAAGGTGAGAACGTAACCCTTGGGAGTTGATCGTCCTGTGATTTTCTCTGTCATTCCTGCCGTATTTTGCTCTGCATAGATATCTTCCTGCAATTCCATTTCCTTCTGGTAGTAACCCTCGGTTACCAAATCATGGTTTTGGTCATGATCCGTACTTATACGTATGACAAAATATAGTATGAATGCTATAAAAAGCGCCATTCCTATGACCAGTCCAGTTCCCCAATTGATTTTCATAATGTCTCTGTTTTATTTGCAGGCTTGAGTTCATCAGCCCTTAATTTTGCATGGCAGCTTTTGTTTTTGCCAGGTTTTCCGTGGAGGCAACCTCTACAGCAATCTTTGATTATCGTTTTTTCCATGAAACGATGGTTTTAATTTTTATGGTTTACGCTTTCGCGAAAGCGAGATTATTTCCATCATCAATTAAACGATCTAGGTCCTAAAAATGCCGTTCTCGTGGTCTCGATCTGCTCGTCATCGCTGTAGACGCCTATGGTCACCTTATCCTTATCTCCACTCAATGCAAATGCGCTTATCTCGATAAACAGCGTACCTTCTGCAAGCTGGGCGGCCGGTACATCAAAGCGGTCGTGGCTTACGGTTGTTATAGTTCCCTTATGGGATAGAAGCTTGAAGGTGACATCGTTGATATCTCTATTGGTTTTATTAACCAGCTTGAAGGTGTACACGTTACTGATCATATTGTTTTCCTTGCGCTCATAAAGCTGTCCTGGAAGCCTGTTGACATCTGCCTCCACGTCGTTGCGTAAAAACAGCATTCCGATCAGTACGGTGGTCAGGATTCCCAGAACTATTGTATAGCCTTTCATCCTGGCCGTGAATTTAAAAGATGTCTTTTTCTCGATATTTTCCTCACTGGCGTAGCGTATCAGATTCTTGGGCAGGTTCACCGCTTCCATCATAGTGTTACAGGCATCTATACAGGCGGTACAATTGATGCATTCCATTTGAGTACCGTTACGTATATCGATCCCAGTAGGACATACATGAACGCATTGAAAACACTCAATGCAATCACCTTTTCCGGTAGCCTCCCGATCTTCTTTCTTTTTAAATTTAGCACGACCCTCTTCTTTTTCTCCTCGTTTGTGATCATAAGCCACGATCATGGATTTGTCATCAAGTAAAGCTCCTTGCAACCTTCCATAAGGACAAACGATTATACAGACCTGCTCGCGGAACCAGGCAAAAATAAAATAGAACACCCCAGTAAAAATGGTAAGGGATATCAGGGTACTCCAGTGTTCCGTGGGGCCATCGGTAATGTAACGTATCAGGCGATCGCTCCCGATCAGGTAGGCCAGAAAAACATTTGCAATCAAGAATGAAATCACAAAAAATATGAACCATTTGAGTAACCTCTTGGTAATCTTTTCACGATTCCACGGCATTTTAGAAAGCCTGATCTGTTTGCCACGATCCCCATCAATAGCGTACTCAATACGCCTAAAAACCATCTCCATAAATATGGTCTGGGGACACACCCATCCACAGAACAGTCTACCAAAAGCTACCGTAAAGAGTATTACAAACACCACTCCTGTGATCATCATGATAACAAAGATGTAGAAATCTTGCGGCCAGAATGGAAATCCAAAAATATTAAAACGCCTTTCCAGCACATTGAACATCAAAAACTGGTTGCCCTGCACCTTGATAAACGGAGCGCTGAATAAAAATAAAAGCAACACATAGCTCACGTATTTGCGGTACTCGTACCATTTTCCGTCGGGCATTTTGGGAAAGATCCAGGAGCGTTTCCCCTCAGCATCCAGCGTGCCGATGGTATCTCTAAAATTGTCCTGTGTCTGTTCTGCCATTTTTATTTTTTTATTCCTTCGGGCTTTAATGAATTCTTCCGCCCATTTAGGGCGGATGCGATCGGCCCCTACGTGTTGTTTCTTCAATATTCCGGGCGGATGCGATCCGCCCCTACATTTCTTGCCTTAAAAATCTAAAAAATCGGATCTTGTCGTTTTGTTTGCCATGATGTCTATCGCCCTAATTATTCTGGGGCATCGATTTTATAACGCATCAACATCGCCATATAATCCGCTCGCTTTTTTGCTTCTTCTGCTATAGGACCATTAAACAATTCATCTACGGTCGTCTTCCACAATTGCAACCAGCGGTCAAAATGTTTTTGCTCCATAGATGTTTTACGACTAAGCTTAACATGCTCTGCCACGGGACTGCCTTTATAACCTATTCTATCCAGTAATAGAGTCTCCCAAAACTGGTACATTTTAGGAAGGTGCTCTATCCAACTGACCGCAGCAACTTCTGTAAAAATGTGCCCGATCATATCATCATCACGTACCTTATCGTAAAAGCTGTTGACCAGTAGCTCAATGTCTGCTCTGTTTTGAATATCTGCCATCACTTTTTCTGAAATAATAGGAAAATTGCGTCGTCCCAGGCGACTACGCTGTGCTTGGTAAAAAGGGGAATGTCGTAACTCTCATAACAGGCATATCTCCTGCTTTCCGTCGAGGTATTGAAATCCACTTCTCCCTTGATCACTAACAATCTGGAGGGACGCAACGCCTCATGTTCTGGCAATTCCACGCCACGTCTCAAACCTATGGCCGTTATGGTAGTTCCGTTCTCCTCGTGGATTTTTTTTATGATAGGAGCGCTACTCGTCTTTAGTTGTTTTGCTACTTCTGTCATCATAATTTTTCTTTTTATGGCGCATGCGATGCGTCCCTACTTAATTTGTTCATCATCAGTCCATCGTCAATCTGTCTGTTGTCGTTGACCATTACCGGTGTAATCTGGCCTACCGACGCGATATGGCGGACGCATGCGATGCGTCCCTACGGGTTATCTTTTATGACATCTCCCGTGACGGGTTGGTCTTCGATCAAGACTTCTACCGTGGTACTGTCGATTACCTGTACCTGCACTTCCTCTACGGGAGCATCTGGATCCAGCCATATCTCTCCCTCTGGTGCCTTTCCATCTGGCGGATTAGTGCCGTGGAGGGTCAGGACATAACTGGCCACTTGAGCCATTTCGGCTGGTTTGAGGTCGGTTTTCCAGGCTACCATTCCCTTACCGGAGCGGCCTCCTTCTGAGATGGTGTTGAATACATTTTTGATACCACCGCCTAGTATCCAGTGATCGTCGGTTAAATTGGGTCCTATACCTCCACCTCCGGTTACTTTATGACACGCCACGCAGTTGCCCTGAAATATTTTTTCTCCAGCGGTCAGGTCGCTCACATCGGCAAGAAAGGTCACGGTATTGACGTCTACCAGATCCTTTGCGGTGCGCTTATATTCTTCAATCTCTATTTGTGCTTGAGCCACCGCCGCTTCATACTCCTGATCTTGATCTACTCCATCAAATACATGGAATCGCGCCATATATACCACTGCAAAAATGATGGTCGCGTAGAAGCTGTAGACCCACCATGGCGGTAATTTGTTATCCAGTTCTCTGATCCCGTCATAATTGTGGTCCAATATGATCTCGTCCTCTTCTTCAATAGGTTTACTACCCTCTACTTTTTTGTAAAGTTTTGAGAAGTATTTGGCTTTTCTCGCTTTCGCGGAAGCGAGATTCTCATCATATACCCGTTGCCTATCAGGCGGCAGTGATCGATACAATACACTCTCCAATGCATTTACACACGCCTCTCCAGCAATATAGAATAATACGATCACACCCAGCACGACCCATAGCCATGGCTGCTCCACAAACACTGACTCCCCACCCGTGGCACCTACCCAATAAAAGGTGAAATATCCCACAACGGCGAGAACAGCTGCTCTTATAAATGTCTCTAATTTCATAACTCGTTATTATTTAAAGATTGGTCTAGGGGTATATTGCTCACTTCTTCAATATGTTCCTTTTTTGCGGTAAATACCCACCAGAAAAGGGCGACAAAGAAGAAGAAAAATATGAGCAAGGAGATCATGGGATATATTTCCACACCATCTATGTTTTCTAGGTTTCCTTTGATGTATTTAAGCATGATTAGTTGTTTAGGTTAATGGATACGTTATCAGCCGTTTTGATCTGGATATCTGTCCCTAATCGCTGTAAATAGGCTATCAAGGCCACGACCTCACGGTTATGCATTTCTACAAAATCCTCGTTGTTTTCTTGAGCATAGGCCTTGTCTGCTGCATAGCTTTTTGCAAAGTCTGGATCGTTGAACAGGTTCTCTTCTATTTGTGTTCCCTGCTCCAGCATCCATTCTTGTGCGCGATCTATATCTTCTTGCGTATAAGGTACATCTAGCGTGATCATTGCATTCATCTTATCTTCAGTCTGAGACTTGTCCAGCTTATTCTTAATAAGCCATTTATAGGACGGCATTATAGAACCAGAACTGGTGCTCTGAGGGTCATAGAAGTGATTCAAGTGCCAGTTATCACTGTACTTTCCACCTACGCGCATCAAGTCGGGACCCGTACGTTTACTTCCCCATAAAAAGGGATGGTCGTACACATACTCGCCAGATTTAGAATAGGGACCGTATCGCTCCACCTCACTACGGAAGGGTCTCACCATTTGTGAGTGGCAGCCTACACAACCTTCCCTAATATAAATGTCACGACCTTCTAGTTCTAATGGCGTATAGGGTTTTACCGTGCTTATCACGGGAACATAATCATCCACCATGAGAGAAGGTATGATTTGCACCATTCCGCCAATTAAAATAGCTACTGTAGCAAAAAGGGTGAGTTTTACTGGACGACGTTCCAACCATGTGTGGTAGCCTTCTTTTGCCGTGCGCTTGCTAGTTACTTTAGTAAGAGGGGCTGCTTCAGCCAGCTCATCAGTAACTTTTTTACCTTGACGGGCTGTTTGAATAATATTGTAAAGCATTACAAAAGATCCTACAATGTAAAGAGACCCTCCTATTGCCCTCATCCAATACATGGGAATGATCTCGTTGAGCGTCTCGATAAAATTACCGTAGGTAAGTGTACCGTCTGGATTGAACTGCTTCCACATAGAAGCTTGTACAAAACCTGCTACATACATGGGTAAGGCATACATGATAATACCCAGTGTACCAATCCAGAAGTGTGCATTTGCTAATTTTGTAGACCACAGAGTGGTTTTGAATAATTTAGGAGCCAACCAATAGATCATACCAAAAGTTAGAAAACCGTTCCAACCCAATGCTCCTACGTGTACGTGGGCAATGATCCAATCACTAAAGTGAGCGATGGCGTTTACATTTTTAAGCGATAGCATGGGCCCTTCAAAAGTTGCCATACCATAACAAGTAATCGCCACGACCATAAACTTAAGAACTGGATCCGTACGCACCTTGTCCCAAGCTCCACGCAGGGTTAGCAAACCATTGATCATACCACCCCAAGACGGTGCAATCAACATGACTGAAAATGCAACTCCCAAATTCTGCGCCCAGTCTGGTAATGCTGAGTATAACAAGTGGTGCGGTCCTGCCCAGATATATATAAAAATTAAAGACCAAAAGTGGACGATAGACAGTCTATAAGAGTAAACGGGTCTATTTGCTGCTTTGGGCACGAAATAGTACATCAAACCCAGGAATGGTGTTGTCAAGAAAAATGCCACCGCGTTGTGACCATACCACCACTGTACCAAAGCATCCTGAACTCCAGCATAGGCCGAATAACTTTTTAAGGCACTAATGGGCAGCTCAATACTATTGACAATATGCAAAACGGCAACAGTTACAAATGTTCCTAAATAAAACCAAATCGCCACATATAAGTGTCGCTGTCTTCTCTTTAAAATCGTACCTATCAAGTTGGCTCCAAAGGCTACCCAAATCAAAGCGATAGCAATATCAAAAGGCCATTCCAGCTCTGCATATTCTTTTGAAGTAGTATAGCCTAACGGCAACGTAATCGCAGCTCCCACTATGATTGCCTGCCATCCCCAGAAATTGAGATTGCTGAGCCAGTCTTTCCACATACGCGCCTTGAGCAGTCGCTGTGTGGAATAGTAAACCCCTGCAAATATGGCGTTACCGACAAATGCAAATATCACGGCATTTGTGTGTAAAGGTCTCAAACGACCGAAACTGAGCCATGAGATACCATCTGTAACGTTGGGAAATAAAAACATGAACGCGAGCAGCAGTCCCACGGTCATCCCTATGATGCCCCAAAATATGGTGGCATTCATAAATTTCCTTACGATTTTATTGTCGTAGTAAAATTGTTCTGTTTGCATAGTAGACTTGATTACTTGGTTTTATTTTTTTTGGTTTCTAATTGGGAGGTTGAAGCGTCTTTGACAATCTCATCGTCAAAAAGCATCCTTACTGATGGCGTATAGGTATCCTCGTACTGCCCTCTTTTTACCGACATGATGAATGCGACAAAAAAGACCAGCGCAACGATGACACTTACCGTAATCAAAACATAAATGATGCTCATGGATTCCTAATTAATACCACAAAATTATAAGCTGTGCTTAGGGGAAAACATGACTTTTGTCAGGTAGAGGGAAATAGATTAAAAAAAATAGATTCTGTCATTTTGAAATTGTTTTATCATTACTAGACTAGAAGTCCCTTTTTACCAAAAATTTGTCAGGTTAAAAACTCTATTTTAAATGCCTACCCATAAAATAAGTATACACCGTAGTAAATACCACGATGCTGATAGAACTCAACGGCATTAAAATCGCAGCAACCACAGGGGCAAGATTGCCAGTTACCGCAAAGGCTAGTCCCACAAGGTTATAGAATAGCGAAAAAACAAAAGCATATTTGATAACACGTACCGATTTTTTAGACAGTCGTAAAAAGACATCTAGGTTCTTTAATTTTGAGGCATCGATAATACCATCGCAAGCGGGAGAAAATACATTTACATCCTCAGAGACAGCAATGCCCACATCGCTTTGTGCTAGCGCACCTGCATCATTCAAACCGTCTCCTACCATCATGACTTTTTTGCCTTTGTTTTGTAGGTCTTTTATAAACTGGAGTTTATCATCTGGTTTTTGATTGAACAATAGCTTTGAATTATAGGGTAACTTAGACTTTAGATATGCTTCTTCCCCATCGTTATCTCCAGAAAGAACAGCAACCTCGATGTCATTTGAAAAACCATTCAACAAATCTTCAATCCCCTCACGATAATTGTTGTAGAATACATAGCAGCCTTTATAACAGTCATTTGAGCTGATATGAACTTTGGTTGTGGCTTCATCTTCAAGGACGGGAAGAGCTCCCACAAAGTCTTTGCCACCCACTTTTACAGACTTATTGCCGTAGGTTCCTATTATTCCCTTTCCAGTATGCTCCTCAAATGATTCGAGCTCGCATATGTCATTAGCTCTCAAAAGATCATATAACGCTCGACTTAAAGGGTGGTTGGAAGCTCTTAAGGTCGTTTTCAATAATTGAATTTCTTCTTCATTCAGTTGGATCCCCTTATAAGTGATTAAATCTTTATTCTGAGTAGTGAGCGTACCTGTTTTATCAAATACGATCATATCTATTTCTGCCAACTGTTCTATGACATGACTTTCCTTGAGGTAAACCTTAAGCTTGCCGTAGATACGCAACATGTTCCCCAGTGTAAATGGGGCCGCTAGGGCTATGGCGCAAGGACAAGCAACTATTAAGACTGCCGTGAACACATTAAGTGCTATCGAGACATCTATAAACAACCAAATGATCGTCGCAACTATAGCAACAGCACTTATAGCTATCGTAAATCTTTTACTGATTTTATCAGTTAGGTTTTTGAAAGGCGTCTCCTTGGATTTATCAAACACCTCGTTATTCCACAATTGGGTCAGATAACTTTGTTCAACTTTCTTCAACACCTCGATCTCAATAGCTCCCTCAAGTTGCTTCCCACCAGCAAAAATTTTATCACCTGCTTGCTTCGAGATAGGTACAGCCTCTCCAGTAACAAAACTGTAGTCTATAAGTGCGTCACCCTTAAGAATGATGCCGTCTGTGGGAATGAGTTCACCACTCCTTATTAAAATACGATCTCCTTTTTTCAATTCATAGACTGGTGTCTGCAACTCTTTTGTCCTAGCATTCGAGAGGTTTTTTATGGGGTCCGCTTTCGCGAAAGCGGGATCACCTCCATCATCCTCAATGATTTGAGTCACAGCAATCGGGAAATAGCTCTTATAATCTCGTTCAAACGAAAGAAATGCATAGGTCTTTTGCTGAAAAAACTTTCCCAACAACAAGAAAAAAACAAGACCGGCCAAGCTATCAAAAAAACCTGTTCCCAAACCAAAACCAATCTCTACACTGGATCTTATGAACAACACACTTATACCTAGGGCAATAGGCACATCTATATTAAGCAGCCCTGACCGCAAGCCTTTGTATGCCGAAACGAAATAATCCCTTCCTGAATAGAACACCACAGGCACGGAAAAGGCAAACATCAACCATCTGAACAAACTTTTAAATTGATCCAACCAGAACTCTTCTACTTCAAAATACTCTGGAAACGATAAAAACATGATGTTTCCAAAAGCAAATCCAGCAACTCCCAGCTTGTAGATCAGTGACCAGTCTGTGGTGCTTTTTTCAGCTTCCAGTTCCTGTAAAGAGATGGTAGGTTCGTATCCTATTCTTGAGAGTAGGACCACCACTTCCTTTAGGCTTATGGTATCTGAATTGTAAGAGATACGGACTTTCTTTCTAGGAAAATCGACTTGAGCGGTAGTAATATCATGATGGATCTTGTTGAGGTTTTCCAGTACCCATATACATGAACTACAATGTATATGAGGAATGACAAAGGAAACAATCTGGGTGGATTGCTCGTCAAATTCAAGGAGCTTGGATTTTACCTCATCATTATTGAGAAAATCATAGCGCTCTGGATTAAAATCCCTCGGTGTCTTCCCAGCTGCTTTTTCTATCTCGTAGTAATAAGCGAGGTCATTATCATTAAGTATATCGTAAACCGTCTTACAGCCATGACAACAGAAGTTCTTATCATCATGCTTGATGATCTTTGTCTGGCACAAGTCGCCACAATGATAACAATTCTCCATATTCTTGATGGTCTTTTATGACCTTATCAATTGCAAAATTGAAGTATTGTGAGAATTTTAAACATGACTTTTGTCAGTTTCAATACTTTCTAGGACACAAATAGAAGAGTAATCCATTGATTATTAACTTAAAAAAAATATTATGAAAATTTCTGGAACCACTTGGCTTGCGATCACGACACTGATTCTACTTACCGTGACCGTATTTGCATTAATGAACCTATCGTTCAGCTGGGTATTTTATTTGACGTGCATAGGTCAGGCTTTCTTAGTTATTTCGGTAATAAAGGTTTTAAAAGATGATTATACGACCGAAAAAACCTTTGACGATTTTTATGAAGATCGTCCTGATTTAGGAAAGTAGAAAGCTTCCTAACGCATTATATTAATCTGTATTCTTATTTTTGGGATATGTCAGAGCATGAACATTCCCGATGTGAAAACTGCATCATCCGTCAGATGAATTCTTTCAATGCACTTCGCAAAGAAGAACTTAAGCGCATGTCTGACACCAAAGAATCACGTCGTATAAAAAAGGGTGACTCCATATTTGAAGAAGGAGAGCGCTTAAAAGGGGTTTTTTGTGTGCGTAGTGGCGTGTCTAAACTCAGCAAACTGAGCGATAATGGGCGCGATCAAGTTGTAAAATTGGTTTCTAAAGGAGAGGTGCTAGGACAACGTTCCGTAATTACTGATGAGCAAACCAATCTCTCTGCCATTGCTTTGGAAGATATGGAGGTATGCTTCATTCCAAAAGTGTCGATCACAGATCCCCTAAGTGAAAACGTACATTTCACCAAAGCCATTCTCAACCAAATGGCGCAAGACCTCAAATATGCCGACGATACTATTGTAAATATGGCTCAGAAATCGGTACGCCAGCGACTTGCAGAAGTGTTGATCTATCTGGAGGAAAATTACGGTAAAACAGAAGATGATTTTCTAAAGCTACAACTTACCCGTGCAGATATTGCAGATATAATCGGTACTGCTACAGAACTTTTGATCCGTACGTTGACCAAGTTTAAAAAAGAAGGTTTGGTGGAAACTTCTGGGAAAAAGATAAAGCTTGTTGAGCGTAATAGGTTGAAAAATATTGCAGAGGGGCTTTGAAAGGTTTTCGCTTTCGCGAAAGCGAAACGATCACTATCAAAATCAAAAAAGCCCCATTTCTGGGGCTTTTATTTTAAAGATTCTTAAATATTAGTTCTTAACTATGCGCTTATTTACCGTTCCGCGCTCTGTCTCTACTCTAACAAAATAAATCGCACTCTCATAACTTGCTAAGTTGATCCTAGCGGTGTCTGAGTTGGTATCATTCCATTCATTGACCAATCTGCCTCTCAGGTCGACCAAGCTGATTGACTTGATTACCTCGCCAGGCGCAGATATATTCAGTACATCCGAGGTCGGGTTAGGATAAAGATCTATTTTGATATCGACTTTTTCAGGACCTCCAATACTAGCCGTTACATCCACCTGTACGTTAAAGGTACAAATGGTATCATTTCCACTATCATCAGTAATCGTTATGGTTACTGGAGTCGTACTAGGCGCAGAAACCGTAGTACCAACAGCAGGAGTTTGTATAACTGTAAGCGAGCTGGTACTCGTAGTACAACCATCAGTAGCATTTAGAGCCGTTGTGTAATCTAAAAGATCATAAGTCGTAGTTCCAGAAGCAACCGCAATCTGAACGTCTGTAGGACAATCTGCGACTGGGGCATCTGTATCTGTAACCACTACATTTTGTGTCTGAGTTACCGTATTTCCATTACCATCATCGTAAGTCCAAGTAACAACCGTGGTGCCCAATCCTATTGGGAATGTCGCGTCGCTGGTGGCTGTTACACTACCAATACAATTATCAGTCGCGGTGGGTGCCGGCAGACTGGTCGCTTCACAGAAATCATTGAAGTCTGGAAGTGTGGCTAAATCTGGCACGGGTGCCGTAGTATCTGCCACCGTCACGTTTTGCGTTTGTGTCACAACATTTCCATTGCCGTCGTCATAAGTCCAAGTTACTATAGTAGTTCCAGAGGTTATCGGGAAACTGGCGTCACTGGTCGCCGTAATTGCTCCCAAGCAGTTATCAGTTGCCGTAGGAATGTTAAGAGTGGAAACTTCACACTGGCTATTAACATCGCTTAGGCTTGCAACATCTGGCACAGGAACCGTGTTGTCAGATACTGTTACATTTTGAGTCTGGGTAGCCACATTGCCATTTCCATCGTCGTAAGTCCAGATAACTTGAGTTGTACCTCCGGTAATTGGTAAAACCACATCGGTCGTTGCCGTTAAGGCTCCTGTACAATTGTCTAATGCAGTAGGTGCTGTAAGTGTAGAAACTGCGCATTGCTCTGTAATATCTATTAATGATACGACATCTGGTACAGGTGCTTCGGTGTCAGAAATAATAACATTTTGAGTCTGTGTGGAAATATTTCCATTACCATCATCGTAAGTCCAAGTAACAACTGTAGTCCCTTGACTAGATAAGGGGAAAGAAACATCACTGACTCCGGTAATTGAGCCGTTACAGTTGTCCGTCGCAGTGGGTGGGGTAATATTTGAAACACTACAATCAGAAATTTGATCACTAAGCGAGTTTGCATCGGGTACTGGAGCGATGCTATCATCAACAATCACATTTTGCAATTGTGTTACAGAGTTGTTATTTACATCTGTATAAGTCCAAGTTACGACTGTAGTCCCTTGAGCAGTTATGGGTAAAACTGCATCACTGGATACTTGAACAGCACTTGCGCAATTATCAGTTGCTGTAGGTGCAGTTAAATTAGTGACTTCACAGTTAGATGTTATATCAGTTAAAGTGGCAGAGTCTGGAACTGGTGGTGTTGTGTCACTTATTATAACGTTCTGTGTTTGACTACTCGTATTTCCGCTACCATCATCATACGTCCATGTTATTTGGCCAGATGTAGTGAGTGGTAAGCTTGCGTTTCCAGTTACCAAGACATTACCAGCACAATTATCAGTAGCCGTAGGTGGAGTAATGGAGGTGATTTCACACTGACTCACTAGATCTGGAAGATTTGCTATATCAGGAGTCGGAGCAACGGTGTCGTTAATTAAAACATTTTGATCCTGGGTGCTAATGTTTCCATTGGCATCTTCATAAGTCCAAGTAATCACTGTGGTGCCCGAGGTTGTTATGGGAAGTGTTTGAGTAGTAGTTCCATTAATCGTAACATCTCCGTTATTACAGCTAGCTTCTGTCGCGGTAGGAGGTGTAAGACTAGTAATAGAACATTCAGCAATAACATCTGGCAAGATTGCACTATCTGGAACTGGTGGAGTAGTATCTGTTATAATAACATTTTGGTTTTGGAAATTGAAATTTCCATTTCCATCATTATAGATCCAAGTAACAACTGTGGTGCCTTGAGTAGTTATCGGTAAAGATGCATTATTTGTAATTTGGACAGGATCAGCACAGTTATCTGAAACTAATGGAGGTGTCAACGAGGTGACGCTACAATTTGCTATTATGTCAGGTAGAACAGCATTAATAGGTTCAGGATTTTGGTTGTCAACAACTGTGACAAAGAAAGTACAGTTTGCACTATTTCCAGATGCATCAACCGCTGAAATGTTAATTATGTTAGGACCGAGGTCAGCACATGTGAAATCTGTTTGGGAAACAGTTACAGTGGGCGCCGCACAATTATCAATTGCATAAACGCTCGCAGGTGTAAAAGACCAGGCATCATTAGTTGCAGTCCATGATACTCCATTTCTTCCTGGTACCGGATATCCTATTGATCCATCATCATTTGAAATACCTTGAGTAATAGATCTACCAGTACTAACTATATCTAAAGTATGGATTTCAACTCTATTAGAAATCTCGAACAATTTGATTTGTCCGGTAACCGAAGTACCACCACCGAAAAATGGCACATTGTTGTATTCAACAATTAATCTTCTATTGGGAGCAACGCCCAGAGTCTCATAGCTAATGTTATTTATTCTACCAGGATTTAGATCTGTCCATCCTAAAGCTATCATATTATTAGGGTTAACATTTCCATTATCTAGCGGTAATCCATTACAACAGCCACTATTTGTATTGCTTCCAAATGTGATGAAACCATTTGATGAAATATTGAACGTATTATAGGAGTTACCAAAAAATGTAAAATCAAATCCAAGGTTTTGACCGATAGCAACTTGATCATCACCGAGACTTATAAAATTTGGAGTTGAAAGTACTTCTTGATTAAAACTTGTTGCAGTCACATCATAAGTATCGCCCGTATTATATAGACTGTCAAGCGATGCCTGACCATTAGCATCAAGTTCTAAAGTTACATCTGCACAGTTGATGACTGGTGCATCAACGTCATTAACCGTAACGGTTGCGGTACACGTATCTTGATTTCCACTAGTATCTGTCACGGTAAGAGTCACTGTATTGTCTCCAAGATCAGCACAACTAAATACGGTCTGGCTAGCTGTGAGTGAAGCAACACCCACATCATCAGAACTACCTGCATCAATATTAAACGCTTGTATTGTTAAAAGACCATTTGCATCTAAATTTCCAGAAAAATCCTGACATCTTGCAACAGGAGCGATATTATCAGTATTATTAATTGTAAAGGTTTGTGAACTTGTTCCTGGACAAGCACCAGCTGTAATATAGGTTACCGTATAACTTCCTATCGCCGAGGTAGTCGGATCGATACCTCCTGACACCGGGTCTATTGATAGTCCATTAGGTGATGAGCTAAAGGTTCCTCCAGTTGTATTAATAAAAAATGGAAATTGAATTGGGTCTGAAGTTGAAAAGGAGTTTGCATTGTAACCAAAGTTTGCATCTTCTGAGAAATTGATGGTTATACTGACTGTAGAGATGTTAGGGCAAGGACCGCTAGTTTGATAATTTATGTCATAAGTCCTTCCAGGTTGACTATTAGCAAAATTGATTTCACCAGTAACATTATTTAAATCAAGACCGAATGTATTAGTAAAGAAAAAACCTCCACTCAGACCAGTAATCGTTGGGGTGGCCGGAGCATCTGTTGCGCAAAAATCTGTTGAAGCATAGGAAAAACTTGCATCATCCAGAGGTGTACCGCTTATGGTTACATTACGAGTAACTTGACATCCATCAGGAGTGGTGACTACAACCGTATAATTCCCAGGTTGCAGGTTCTGTACCACACCAGTCGTTTCATTATTACTCCAAGAATAGGTATACCCGTGTTTGAAAATTTTTATATAATCAAA
>JBATVD010000024.1:0-196687 GCA_049671565.1 Nonlabens sp. | reverse complement strand
TGACACGAGGTATGAGTATACCATCATCCGTGGTCATGACACCAGCTGTACTGGTTGCGGCAACCTCGTTTTGTGCCTTGACATCAAGCAAGGCCCTGGGAGTCTCTGTATTTATACCTACTTGAGCACTCGATAAATAGAAAATAAATATAAATACAGGAAATACTAACTTTTTCATAATGAAGCTTTAAAGACTGGTAAAAAAACGAAATAAAGAACTCACACACTAGTATAAAAAATAAAATCGTTTAAATACCTACTTATTGGTTAATCAGCTCAATATCATGTGATTTAATCTGATTAACGACTACAGTGATAGCTGTTGAATAATTCTTCAGAAGTGATAGTTCCCAAGTTTCAAATTGCTAAATGAAAGTGCCTTATAGAGAGTTATTTAGTACAGGAATGTTTTTTAATACGAATATTGCATTTGACATGCCAAATAAGAATTGTCCTAAATATATGCTGTTGAGTAATTCACAGAGCAGGGTAATTCATCTAAATTGATCATAAACTGGGTAAAAGAGGTTTCAAAATGAAATAACAGATTGGGAATCATATTTTGAGAATTAAGAAACACCTTTTTTTGAATTACAAATCTGATTTTAATAGGAAAATAATTCTTAGATTTAAAATAGATAATATCAGCAGCCAAATAATTGGATTCAACTCTAACGCGCAAACACTATTTTTTTTTACTAAAAGTATTAATTTTTAAATATGGATTTTCATGCTTGTAAATATCTAAAACGTAAAATTGAAAATCTCTTGCTCCTAGTAAATCATTAAATGTGATAAGACAACCGGGATGGTCATTAAGATTCGTACATGCTTCAATTCCTAATTGCGCTTTCGCGAAAGCGTATACTTCAAAGCGATCGCATCCATTAAAGAAAAGGGGTTTTGATATTAGACATTAAGACAATCGTTACCTAGGGATCTGGTTTTGTTATCAAAGTATGCTCAAGAAGAAAGGAATTTAAACAGTTCAGTTCAGGAATTTTACAAAAGACGCATTTGAAACTGTCATTATAAACCGCTTTCACAAATTTGAAAATTGATTATTCCTCATTTATAATCTAATCCAGCCTGGAATATAAGTCGCCCCAGAGGAATCTGTAGGTAGATCAGTCGAATTCTCAACATAGATTTCTGGCCTACCCGTTTCTGTATTATATCTGATGGTTCCAAATGGAGGAGCTGCCGGTCTACTAGCCGTGTTCCCACTTGGAACGGCAGCAGCATAATTGGCATCGGCATATTGTTTAGTTACCAAGGCAGTATTACCCAATGCATCAATCTCTTCCGTACTAAATGTCGGTGCAGATACAGCACCATTTTCTGTTACTAAAAATGCATCGCTTCGTATCACGCTATTTCCATTACCTACCACGAATAAATTATCTCCCTGTATGTCCACTATATTATATTTTCCCAAAGCTGTCTCGGCTTCATTTGCAGCAATAGTATTGCTACCTATCGCAGTAGAGGAAATTGCAGATGCAGTAGTCGCTCTGCCAATTGCAGTCGCTGCAAATGAAGATGCCGTGGTACCAGAACCCATTGCAGTTGAAGAATCTCCCGAAGCTGTGGTTTGAAAACCTGTAGCAAAACTGTCGCCACCAGTTGCTCCTCGCGTTGTACTCAAAACAATGCCTGAACTTAAATCAACTGCAAATCCTCCTATATCTCCATGATTATCTGCTATTGCATCTGCACGCCGGTAACCGGTGTTGCCACTTTCTGTAATTTCTTCTAAACCTGGATTTTCAACTACAGCATTTGCATCAAAATATTCTTTTGTGATTAAAGCTGTATTGCCGAGCGCATCAATCTCTGCCGTACTAAATGTAGGCGCAGATACAGCACCATTTTCTGTTACTAAAAATGCATCGCTCCGGGAATTGGTAGCCGTACCGTTCCCCACTACAAAGAGATTGTCGTTCTGTATATCTTCAATATTAAATTTACCTAAGGCTGTTTCAGAATCATTTGAAGCGATTGTGGCAATTCCCATTGTGTTAGAACCTCTACCACTCGCTAAAGTTTCTATCCCCATAGCTGTTGAGTAGTCACCGCTTGCAGTTGAACTGCCTAAAGCTGTGGACACGTCACCGCTTGCTATTGAGGTATCTCCCATAGCAGTAGAAAATAATCCTGAAGCTGTTGTGTTATTTCCCATTGCTGTGGACACTCCACCGCTAGCTATCGAGTTGGATCCCATGGCTGTGGAGCCAGCGCCACTTGCCGTCGTACGTGCTCCAATAGCTGCCGAGAAATTACCTGACGCCGTCGTTTCTGACCCTGCTGCAAAAGAAGCAAAATTACCAGTCGCCCCTTGAGTCGAACTTGCTGAATCACTATAACTCAAATCAACTGCAAAACTTCCGATATTGCCATAATTTACAGGATCCGCGTCTGCACGACGGTAACCCGTATTGCTTCCTTCAGTAATTTCCTCTAGGCCCGCAGTTCCAGCGGTGTTGTTGGCATCAAAATATTCTTTTGTGATCAGTGCCTTATTACCAGCGGCAGTGATTTCAGCACTATCTAATGATGGAGCTGTTATGGTTCCGTTTTTTTGAATAATTAGAGCGTCAGAGTTTGATCCACTTGATCCATTACCTATCACTAGCAAACGGTCGGTATCGTTATTACTTAAAGTATAATCCGTATTGAACGATCCCATGGCTATTTCATTTATTGATCTTGCCGTAGTATTATGGCCTATGGCGGTCGAAATATTTCCAATGGCCGTAGTGCCTACGCCCATTGCAATGGAACCTGTTCCAGAGGCTGTAGTACCAACATTCAATGAGGTAGAGTTGATTCCAGATGCTGTGGTGCTGGCGCCCAGCGCGGTAGAACCTGGGCCTGACGCCGTGGTGCGAAAACCAGTCGCAAAACTGTCGCCTCCAGTTGCGCCAAAAGTGGCGCTTAAAACGTCGCTAGAACTCAAGTCAACAGCAAAACTTCCTATGTCTCCATGATTATTTGCTATCGCATCAACACGGCGGTAACCGGTATTGCCATCTTCCGTAATTTCTTCAAGACCAGCATTGCCTCCCGTGTTATTTGCATCAAAATATTCTTTTGTGATCAATGCTTTGTTGCCAGCATTTTGAAGCTCTGTAAGACTCAACGAGGGAGAGGTAACCAGACCATTTTTCTGCACGATCAAAGCGTCTGATCGAGTAGTATCGCTTGTTCCGTTACCTATGGACAATACTCTATCGGTATTGTCATTGGCTATTGTATAATCCGTATTGTATGTACCTAGCGCCACCTCTCCATTGGATTGTGAAAGAAGACCTAGTCCAATTGCGGCAGAGGCATCTCCAGAGGCCGTACTCAACTCACCAATTGCGGTGGAAAACCTACCAGAAGCCTCCGTTCTGCGCCCCATAGTCGTGGCTCCCCTTCCTGAGGCGGTGGTTCCCGCTCCCAGTGCAAGCGATAGATCACCAGTTGCCCCTCGAGTCGTACTTGATGCGAGACTTACACTCAGGTCCAGGGCACTAGCACCAATATTTCCGTAATTTGCAGAATCTGCATCTGACCTTCTCAGACCCGTATTTCCACCTTCAACAACTTGCTCAATACCGGTAAACGCATCATTATCGATAAAATCATCAAGATATCCTTTGGTCACGAGCACTTCATTACCAGCAGCATTTATTTCTGCATTATCCATTGAGGGTGCAGTAACAACTCCATTTTTTAGAACTATCAAGGCATCTGATCGCGAAATGTCTGAGTCTCCATTACCTACTATTAACAATCGGTCTGTGCCATTGCTTCCCAACATATAATCCGTATTAAATGTTCCTAATGCCATTGAACTATTTGCTTTGGCAGCAGTATTGTTGCCAAATGTGACAGAAGTTGATCCACCAGCGTTTGTTTGAAATCCAAATGCGGCTGATAGATCTCCAGATGCCGTATTGTTGAGGTTTGCCGCAAATGATATCTCCCCAGTGGCACCAGCAGTTGTCGAGACATTTTCCTGATGGCTTAAGTCTGTCGCAAGTGAGCCAATATTTCCGTATTTTGCTGGATCTGACAAAACCAATCTGTAACCTGGGTTGGTATTTCCCTCATCCACCAATCTGAGCTGTCCTAGACTCTCTCCACTTCCATTTTCAAAGGTTTTCCATTCAGAGCCATAGGAAACATAGAAACCAGGCTCATAAACGGTGGAGGGGTCAGTAGAGGGGTCTTCATAGGTTGCCATGAGATAGATAAGCAATCCTTCAATGGGCTGGTCTGTATTTGCCAATAGGGTTGTGACCCGAGGTATGAGAAGACCATCTTCAGTTACCATAACCCCTGCGGTGTCAGCAATCTCATTTGCAGCTTTAATTTCCAGTAGTGCTCGAGGCGTTTCGGTATTAATACCTACCTGTGCAGATATAGTGATGGAGGAAAAAACTACTAGAACAAAATATAAGTTTTTCATTTAGTGCGTGTTGAGACTAACAGCTAAAATACCTAAATGACAAACCCATTTTGATTCTATAAATAATTTTCCAAATATTTTAGATCAAGCGATAATTTTACCGATTAATTACCACAATTAATTGTGATTGTTCGATTGAATTTGGTTAGACGGCCAAAATTTTTAATTAAGCATTGATTTCACCCAGATCAACAAGTTCTTATCGATAACTCTTTGAGACCAAAATCTTCAAAATTGATTACAGCCCACCACAAAAATCATCCAGATCAATTTGACAATAAAGTTTGAGGATGATAATCAAAGAGCATGTGTAGCAGAATTAAAAATTTAATTAATTCCCAAAATCGATCCAGCCAGGAATATATGTGCTTCCTTCTGGAAGATTGGTAGAATTTTCCACATAAACTTCAGGTCTCCCGGTTTGTGTATTATAACGAATCGTTCCAAATGATGCAGATGAAGGTCTGCTAGCTGTGTCACCGCTTTCTAACTTTCCAATATAATTTTCATTGGTAAATTCTTTTGTGGTCAGTGCCTTCTCATCAGCATTTTCTATTTGCGTAACACTTAAAGATGGGGAAAGAACAAGACCATTTTTTTGTACGATTAACGCATCTGCCCTTGAGCTGTTATCTGCTCCATTACCTATTACCAAAACCCTATCTGTATCATTATCAGCGACGGTATAATCTGTGTTATAAGCGCCCAGTGCAACTTCACCATTTGATTTTGATATGAGACCTAATCCAATGGCAGCTGAGGCAACTCCAGATGCCGTACTGAACTCACCAATTGCAGTTGCAAACCTACCTGAAGCCTCCGTTCTGCGCCCCATTGCAGTAGCCCCTCTTCCAGAAGCAATAGTTCCTGCTCCTAGCGCAATTGATAAATCACCGGTAGCACCTCGGGTAGTACTAGGTGCAAAACTCACACTTAAATCCAATGCGCTAGAACCAATATCTCCGAAATTTGCTGCATCTGCATCTGATCTTCTAAGACCTGTATTTCCACCTTCGGTGACTTGCTCAATTCCAGTAAAGACATCATTATTTACCACTTCACCAAGATACCCTTTTGTAATTAAAACCTCATCACCAGCATTATCAATATCTGTGTTATCCATGGAGGGTGCGGTGACTAATCCATCCTTTCTGACGATTAGAGCATCCTGTCTACTAAGTTCCGTACCTCCATTACCCACAACAAACAAACGATCCGTACCGTTACCTTCTACTGAATAATCTGTATTGTACTCACCTACGACCGTAGATTTATTTGCACTAGCTAGAGTTCCCTCTCCTAGAGCTGCAGAGTTCTCACCACTAGCAACGTTGCCACGACCAAAAGCCACAGCATTTACCGCGGTTACATTATTTTCAAATCCCGCCACAAAACCTCGTGTAGACAAAACCGAGTTTTCCGCTCCAAATGCAGCAGAATTATCACCAGTTGCAGTATTGTCCTGTCCGGTGGCAAAAGAACTTGTTCCTAGGGCAGCGTTAGATATTCCAAAGACTGAAGAAGCATCGCCCGCCGCAGTGTTATCTACGTTTGCAGCAAAAGAAAATTCTCCAGTTGATCCTGTTGTAGTAGAGGCCGATTGTTGAAAACTAAGGTCTGTTGCATAAGAACCTATGTCTCCGTAATTATTAGGATCAGCACCTAAAATTCTATAACCATCTAAAGTATTACCCTCGTTGACGGCTTCAAGCTGACCTGAACCACTATTTTCAGATAAATAACCTTTTGTGACTAAAACATCATTTCCTGCTGCTTCAATTTCAGCATTCCCCATGCTGGGTGCGGTCACAACCCCATCTTTTAATATAACGAAAGCATCTGATCGAAATAAGTCAGAGGTTCCATTACCTACAACAAGCAGACGGTCATCAGTATCGATACTAGTTGCACTATCAGGAGTATAGTCTGTATTAAAGGTACCTAAAGAAGTCTCGGCAGCAGATCTAGCAACCGTGGATCCAAAAGCGATGGAACCATTCCCGGTGGCGTTAGCAACCGAACCTATGGCAACAGAGTTAATAGCAGAGGCTCTAGTATTCAAACCTACCGCAAAAGCATTTTGCCCAGTCGCCCCATTAATTGATGACGCTGAATTCTGAATGGACAGATCTACTGCATTTTGACCTAAGTCGCCATAATTTAAAGGGTCTGCAGGCGCAAGTCTGAAACCATCTCCATTTCCTTCATCCACTAATCTAAGTTGACCAAGACTGTCACCACTCCCATTACCAAAAGTCTCCCAAGTAGATCCGTAAGAAACATAAAAACCAGGCTCATAGAAAGTAGAAGGATCTGAAGAGGTGTCCTCAAAGGTCTCTGTCAAATAAATAAGTAATCCTTCAATAGGCTGATCAGCATTGACTAAAAGGGTAGTTACCCTTGGTATCAAGACGCCATCATCGGTGACCATCACACCCGCATTATCTGCAATTTCATTTGCGGCCTTAATATCCAACAATGCTCTAGGGGTCTCAGTATTGATACCTACTTGGGCATTTGCCATGCACCCTAAAGTCAGGGTCACTAAAAGTGTTATAAAAATTCTCATAATTGTCCGTAAAACGCGAATTTACCTACAATATACTGCTTTAAAAAATAAACTATGCCAATTTCAACACTTTAGAATGTTAAAGTCTGATATAGTAGGAAAGGGATTAATTTTAAACAATGATAAGATATTAATCAGTTTGTTGACATACCCAACATTAGGTATTTAAAAAAACACGCTTTCGCGAAAGCGAAAACATCAAAATCAAACTTTCCGGTCACTCAACAATTCCATCAAATCAGGATCCTGTCCCAAAAGCACCGCATCGCTGTTGATGCGCCCTTCCAATGGTCCGTTTTCTAATTTGAGAACGCCGCGAGGACAGACAGCGCTACAAATACCGCATCCTACACAGCTGGCGCGTATGATATTTTCACCTTTCTGAGCATATGCCCGCACGTCGATTCCCATCTCGCAATAGATGGAACAATTGCCACAGGAAATACACTGACCGCCATTAGTTGTAATTCTAAACTTAGAGAACAACCGTTGCTGCAAACCCAGTATCGCCGCCATAGGGCAACCAAAACGGCACCAAACGCGACTCCCCATTATTGGATAAAAACCAGTACCTATGACGCCAGAAAAAATGGAGCCTATCAAGAAACCATAAATTGAACGCACTGAACTTTGTTTAAAAAAGAATAAAGCTTCTGTCTGCGCCATGAAATGGATGGCAATAAAACCTACCACTACCACAAAAAAACCTATGGCGCCATAACGAGCATCTTCCTGCAACTGGTCTTTCCTAAAAATCCATATCAGCGCAAAAAGAATGCTAAGAAAACTACCCACTCCTATCAGAAAAGTGTCTCTACTTAACCAGTATTCCGTCCCGTTGCCCAGGTAAGAATGAATGACCCCAGTCGTGGAAACTACCGCAAAGACCAAAACTGTATGAACCAACCAGCGTTCAATCTTCCAGGCTTTTTGTGATTTATCGGACAAATGTCTGAAACTATCTCCAGCTGTTTCAGCAAGACCACCACATCCACAAACCCAGCTGCAATACCATCGTTTGCCATACCTGTATGTGAGGATGGGAGTGATAATAAAAATGGAAGCAATACCAAACAACAACATGGTAAGCCCTAAGCTTCCATTTGCCAGAAGGCCGTCTACATTCCATTTATCGAATAAATAATAATTAAGTGGCCATAAGTTCTTAAGATCATAATAAGGCATATCGCTGTTGAGACCAGCCATAATCTCGGGAATCAGAAAAGCAAATGCAGTCTGGAAAAACATCACGCTACCCGTCCTTATGACCTCGTAACTGTTGTGACGGTATTTCCAGATAAACTTGATTCCAAAGGATAGGATCGCCACCGTGTACAGGACGCCATAAACAAACCACTGGCTCGCTGGCTCTCCCTTCAATGCATAGGATAAAGGATCAAAGAATCCTATTAGTCCCGTATTTGTGGCACCATCTGACCCTTGCCCCAGCAAGCCTGCATAAAAATAAAGAACGATATAGAAGCTGGTAAGAAAAATGGCGAGCACCCACGCCCAGAGTCCCCTGCTGGAAATACTTTTAAACCAGGCACCGTCGTTTTTGATGCCTGCGGTCTTGTTTGCGTATTGCGCTTTCGCGAAAGCGATAATCCCACCAACGACCATTGCCAGAGAAATGGTAAGCCAGAGTCCCTTCATGGGAAAATTCACGTTGAACAAGGCTAGAACCATTATAAAAAGACCCAGCATTCCCACGGCACTGGAGATTTTTTCCTGCGTGTCGAGCGCCTTGGGTGGTTCTCCCGTGAGTGACATGTTTCTTTGGTACGTGCTCATATTTTATAGATTGTGCGCTCAGGCAGGTTGTTGTTGCGTTTTAAAATCGGCTTTTATGACTTTAAAAGGTTTTGAGTAGAATTCTGGATTGAAACAAGACCGCTCAAGATTGGAAACAACCTCGTCAACACTTGCATTTTCAGTAAGCCATTGATCAAATACCTCATGCTTCATGCGTATGCCAAAGGTATTGATCCCGATAAATTTCCTGCAGGTAAGATTGTATTCAATGGTTATCGCGCGTTCTGTTTCTACATCTTCCCAGTGGTAATGGGCGTGTCCATCCTTAGGCTTGTTCCAGACCCAGCCATAGGTTTGATACTCTATATCCATGAATTTTGCGCTATTGAACCAGTGACCCGGGTTCCACTGGGTGGGGTTCCCGCAAATGGTTTGAGCGAGTGCTTCGCCCATCATGCGACCCGTGTACCAGACGGCCTCCACCGGCTTGCGTTCTCCCACCGGCTCGCGCTGCTGAGCGCAATCGCCTATGGCATAAATATTTTTAACATTGGTCTCGAGATATCGATCCACTAAAATACCACGATCTAATTCAATTCCGGAATTTTCAAGAAATGAAATACGTGGACGCACACCGGCGCAAAGACCTACAAAGTTGCATTCTATGGTTTCGCCTTTTTTAGTTTTAACGGCTTTAACACGACCGTGATCATTGCCTATAATCTCGGCGAGCTCTTCCTCGTGTCGCAGATCGATATGGTGCTTTTTTATATGTCGTGAAATCAAGCGAGCGTCTGGATCCGGGAGCACTCCGCTCCAAAATGCTTTTTCACGGACTAAAAACGTGACTGGGATTTTGCGGGTGTGTAGCATTTCAGCAAGCTCTACCCCTATCAAACCGCCTCCAATCAATACAGCTCGCTTGCATACCTCATTGTTGGGTGCAGTTATCTCAAGCTGATCTAGGTCCTGTTTTGAAACTAATCCCTGTACCCCTTCAAGATCCTGACCCGGCCAGCCGAATTTATTAGTGACACTTCCTGTAGCTAAAATTAATTTATCGTACTTGATCACACGCCCAGAATTCAGTTGCAAATTGCGATCAGACGGTAAAATGGTATGGACATAATCCTGAACCAGCTCTATCCTATTTTTTGCCCAAAACCAGTTCTCATAGGGTTGCGTATGTTCAAACTTCATGTGTCCCATATAAACATACATGAGCGCTGTGCGAGAAAAGAAAAATTCTGTCTCACTGGAAATGATCGTTATCCTTTTGTCAGAAAGTTTTCTAATATGCCTGGCGGCGGTTACGCCTGCTATCCCGTTACCTATAATCACAACGTGCTCCATGCAATGGTGTTTTTTTTTATAATCGGTTCAAATTAATACTTATTATGCTCTAAAAAAATTTTTCATGTTTCATAATTTATCAGGGGATGTTTTCTATTTGCAAACAGAAAGTTTTAAATACGTAAACTTGTAATTGATAATTTTTGAGGCTCAGCTTACTAGATTTTTGTGTGTCTCTCAAGAATTAAATTTCAAACATTTCGGCATCAACTCTAGAAACTTTAACTGGAGCATGAATCATATTAAATAGGACAATTATAAAATTGTTACTTTTAAATGTAATTAAACTAGATAGCTAACCAACAACATGATTAATCTGAAAAGGTGGAAGCCCGCATTTTTATTAGCATTATTTATAGTTCAATCCTGTGCTCAAAAAACAGAAAAAATCAACGGACTTTCATTTGTGGCTTCCAGAGATGAGATTTCACAAAAAGACATTAGTGATGTCATAAATTTTAATGCCAATTATGTTGCGGTCATCCCTTATGGGTTTATGCGCGACCTCAACTCAATTGATATCAAATACAATACAGAACGGCAATGGTGGGGCGAGCAACACAAAGGTGTTTTATCTACCATAAATCAGTTTCATGATAATGGTATCAATATCATGCTGAAACCACAGATCTGGATAGGTCGAGGGCAATATACCGGACACATTGATCAAGAAACAGAAGAACAGTGGAAACAGCTGGAAGCGAGTTATCGCAGCTTTATTCTAGACTACGCACAAATTGCTCAAAAGAGCAATATCGCACTGCTCTGTATCGCCACTGAAATGGACTCATTCATTCAAGAACGACCTCTGTTTTGGCAAGAATTGATCCAAGAATTGAGATCCGTTTACACTGGGAAATTGACTTATGCAGGTAATTGGGACAGTTACAAACGCGCTGGATTTTGGGGGCAACTCGATTATATAGGAGTGGACGCCTATTTTCCAGTTTCAGATCAAAAGACTCCAGATCTTGAGACTATTAATAATGGGTGGAAAGAGTGGAAGTTGGAAATGAGTTCGCTTTCGCGAAAGCACGACAAACCCATACTTCTCACAGAATACGGCTATAAAAGTGCAGATTATGCCGGCAAAGAACCATGGCAAAGCGCAGGTTCTGATCAGGAAATTAATGAAAAGGCACAAAAAATGCTGTTACAGGGATTGTATGATAATTTGTGGCAAGAAAAATGGCTCGCTGGCGGATTTCTATGGAAGCATTTTCCAGAGCAATTCTTTCAAGGTGACCGCAAGCGAGGGTTTGAAAGACTCTTTAATGTGCAGGAAAAAGAGGCCGCTGAAGTGGTTAAAAAGGTGTATGCTGGTGGCGATTAGCGATTGGCGATTGGCGATTGGCGATTGGCGAAAAAAGTGAAAAGAACTTGAACTTGAACTTGAACTTGAACTTGAACTTGAAAAATAAAACTGCTTCGTAATCGTCCATTGGATGATTATCTGTAGGGCAAGTAACGAACCCTTCGAAGCCGCTCAGGGCGAGAAACGAATAACGAATAACGAATAACGAAATTGAAATATACATTCACACTGCGCTTTTTTTTAATTTTAATATTATCACTTAGTTTTCAGATTGCTGGTGCACAATTACTTCAAAACAAACAAAATTTTACCCGTCAAGACACCTTGCGTGGATCGATCACTACAGAACGTGCATGGTGGGATTTAAAGTATTACGATCTTAAGGTAGAAGTGGATCCGGAACATCAATTCATTAAAGGGTCAAATACAATTACTTACATTGTAAACGATCCCTATCAGCTCATGCAAATCGACCTTCAAGTGCCTATGAAGATTACTAAGGTCACTCAAAATGGTAAAGTATTATTGGTTAAAGATGAGGGTAACGCCCATTTCATCAAACTGAAAAAAAAACAAAAGAAAGGCAAAGAGTACAAAATCACAGTGTACTATGAAGGAAACCCTAGAACTGCAAAAAAAGCTCCGTGGGATGGAGGTTTTTCTTGGTCAAAAGATACTCAAGGCAATCATTTCATTGCCACCTCAAATCAAGGTCTAGGCGCCAGCGTCTGGTGGCCGTGTAAGGATCATATGTATCAGGAGCCGGAGGGAATGACTATCACCGCTACCGTTCCAGAAGGATTGACCTGTGTCGCAAATGGTAGAATGATTAATCAATCAACTAAAAACGGCAAATCAACTTATGTATGGGAGGTGAAAAACCCCATCAATAATTATGGCGTCAATCTCAATATAGGGAACTATACAAATTTTAGTGAAGAATACGACGGTGAAAAGGGAACCCTAGACATGGATTATTGGGTTCTTGAAGAAAACCTGGAAAAAGCCAGAGAACATTTCAAGGATGCTCCCAAAATGATGAAGGCTTTTGAGCACTGGTTTGGTCCTTATCCATTTTACGAAGACAGCTTTAAACTGGTTGAAGTTCCCTACTTGGGAATGGAACATCAAAGCTCTGTTACCTATGGGAATAAATACGTAAAAGGGTATTTGGGAAATGATCTTTCAAGCACGGGATGGGGTTTGAAATTTGACTTCATTATAATTCATGAAGCAGGTCATGAATGGTTTGCCAATAATATCACTAACAAGGATATGGCAGACATGTGGATACATGAGAGTTTCACCGCATATTCAGAAAGCTTGTTTCTGGACTACCACTATGGAACTCGTGCCGCAAATGAGTACGTCATTGGTACACGTAGGAGGATAAGAAATGACAGTCCACTTATCGGAATATATGGAGTTAATAATGAGGGCAGTGGCGATATATATTATAAGGGAGCAAATCTATTACACACGCTGCGTCAGATTGTTGACGATGATGAAAAGTGGCGGGAAATTCTGCGTGGAATGAACAAGACCTTTTATCATCAAACAGTTACGACCACACAAATTGAGGATTATCTTGACTCGCAAATTGTAGCAGATTTAAAACCTGTTTTTGACCAATATTTGCGAGATATTAAAATCCCGGTATTCACTTACAACATCGATGGTTCAATGATCCATTATCGATGGACTGATGTAATAGAGAGTTTTGAGATGCCCGTGAAAGTCTTAATTAATGGAAGTGAAAAATGGATCACTCCCAGCAATCAAAAGCAGACACTTGATTACAACCAAGCCATTGAGTCTGTAGAGGTAGATCGCAATTTCTACGTTAACAGTGATTTGAAAAAATAAATTCCGTTGTCAGAATTTTTACGGTTTAAAATCAATTATCACCAAGCTATTTAAAAGGAAATAGTAAGGTTTTTAGGTAATTATGAAGCCATTTCTCTAGCCAGTAAATCAAGAATTATTCTCTTTTATAAACTAGGAAGTTTTTAGTTGCACGCTTTCGCGAAAGCAAATTATCCAAAAGCACATCTTAGCAATCACAATAAAAGATAAACGGCTATCCTGCTGTCGAACTACGTCTTTTTATTCTATATAAAGCCTATTTACACCTCTACAAACGCCTAAAAACCATCAAATTAAGGTAATCACCCTAGAGATCTAAGTACATTACCCTATATAAATCAAGACCCCCTTCCAGTAATTTTGGAAGGTGAATCAGTAATAGATAAAACTATAAACAATTCAGGTCTCGATATCATTTTTTTGAGCTGATTCATTATCAAAACCTGAGATAATCAAACTCATTTATTATGAAAAATCTAATTCTATGTTTACTGTTCATCACAACGGCAGTTGCAACAGCACAAATCAAGGGAAAAAGCTCCAAAGAACCGTACACTTCTTCAAATGGAAAAGTCTATGAAAAGAAGGATGTTATCACACTTAAAGAACCAAGCGGTGAAGATGCATTTGTATATGCATACACCTACAAATCTAGCATGTCGCTGGGAAATATCAGAAAGACTCTCAACACAGCCCGAGATGTAAAGAATATGAATCTCAAGAACACGCAAGGGCTCACAAACGCCGTAAGAACTGCAAAAAACCTATCCTCAGATGAGATACTCAAAACTTCTGTAAGATCCATGCAGAGTAAAGCAGTATCAGAAAAATATCGCGAAGAAAACAAACTGGATTCTTCAAGCAATGGAAACACCTACAAGATCAGGTCTTTCAAAATATATACTGATGAAGAAACAGGGGAGCAAATCGTTCATGCGATTGCCAAGGGTAAAGGCGGCAAAGTGGCCATCCTTATAGACGCCGCTGAAGAAGCTGGCGAAATTGAATAAAGCTCTATTCTAAAAACCTATAACCTTCCGTCCAGAATAATTCTGGACGGATCTAAAAATCACATCATGAAAAGAATATTACTCTTTATTATTATTTGCACCTACTATACCGCAAGTGCACAAACTAACTTCATTGCAGATATAAATCCTGGTAATGATGGAAGCGATCCCAAGGGAAAAACAGCTTTTGATCAAAAGGCATACTTCGCAGCAGATGATGGAGTCCACGGCAACGAAGTCTGGGTCACTGACGGAACCGAGGCAGGAACAACTTTATTCATGGATGTTTTCCCTGGATCAGACTCTGGTATATCCTTCAACTTTAAGGCAATTGCAGCCCTAAACCAACTCTTTTTTATAGCCAAGGACAATATTCAGAACCACGCTCTTTATAAAACCGATGGTACGCTCGCTAACACGATAAAGTTGAAAACATTTGGTGGTGCAGAACCAAGTTTTGCAGACGAGATCAACGGTCAATTAATATTCAGTGCAGAAAACCGTTTATGGAAAACAGATGGTACAATTGCGGGCACCACACAAATTTCTAATGGAGCAATATTTGGTGACCGATTCATTAAATCTGGTAATGAAATTTATTTTTCGGGTTCAACCCCTAATGGATTGGGTAATGAACTTTACAAGACTGATGGAACTACAGCAGGGACTTCGATAATAAAAGATATAAGAACCAATGGCAACTCCTTCCCAAATTTCTTTAATGTTATAAATGGAATTGTTTATTTCATCGCAGACGATTTTACCAATGGAACCGAGCTGTGGAAAACAGATGGTACTGATGCTGGGACTACACTCGTATCAGATCTCACTCCAGGAAATGGAGGTTCTTTTAGTACTAATTCCATTTTATTGACCTACAACAGTGAACTGTTTTTTATAACCAACAACTCTTTGTGGAAAAGTGATGGCAGTGCAGCAGGAACCGTCGAGATCTACAATAACATGGGAAACATTAGAAATGCCGACGTGGTAAACAATATGATGTTATTTTTTCCTTTTAGCTCTTCTTCCATTGAGAATGAACCTATATGGGTAAGTGATGGAACATCAGCTGGTACGACTAGTATTGTTACAGGCTATGCAGAGTTTTCTCACAATGGCGCTAAAAAAGTAGTCGGGAACGAATTATATTTTCAAGGCTATACCTTCCGTGAAGGTTATGAACTATGGAAAACCGATGGAACTGCCGCAGGAACCGTTTTAGTAAAAGATATTAATGCCTTTGGAGATGATAACAATGTAGAAGACATCATCGATTTTTACGGCAGCGCCCTATTTACAGTAAGTGATGGCAACTGGTTGAAAGATGAATTGTATATATCTGACGGAAGTGAAGCAGGAACCTTCTTGGTCAAAGACATCAACCAGCAGGGAAACAACAGTTCTAACTCAAACAATTTTTTTGAGTTCAATGGAGAGGTTTTCTTTACTGCTGACAATGGTGAGAATGGTAGTGAACTATTCACATTTTCAAATGGGAATCCAACTCTTTTAAAAGACATAAACCCTGGTGTTTTCCCGAGCAACCCCTCAAATTTGACCATATTCAACAATACGTTGTACTTCACTGCGACCAGTAAACTAGAAGGTAGGGAATTATGGAAAACTGACGGAACCCCTGGCGGTACCAGTATTGTAACTGATATTAATCCAGGCAATGCAGATGGTGTGGACACTGATGCTATCGTGATCATGAACAACAAGATGTATTTCTTTGCTGATAATGGAAATGATGGCCTAGAGTTATGGGAAAGTGACGGCAGTGCTGCTGGAACAAATATGGTTATTGACTTGAACGGCATTCCAGAAGCTAGTACAAACCAACCAGAGCTTGTAGTCCTCAATAATCTAATATACTTTCCTGGAGATGACGGCACCACTGGTCTCGAGTTATACAGCACGGATGGCACGCCTGCGGGAACAAGTTTAGTAAGAGACGTAAATACGAGCGGAGATTCTGCCATCAAGAATTTAGTGGTTCATCCACATACAAATAAGCTCTACTTTTCTGCAAACGATGGTAATGAAACAAGATTATGGCAAACTGATGGCACTAATACTTTCGCTCAACTTGTAGGTAGGACACAGCAATTTGAATTATCAGGCACCAGAGATGTGGGAACCAGCAATAATCCTGATATTCAAACAGGAACCGAAATGTACTTTAGAGGTATCTCGCAAAGAACTTTCAATAATGGCGATGAGCTATGGGCAATAGATTACAATGGTAGTGTTTCTGAAGTATTGAACATCAATACAGATAACCGGGCAGGTAGTTTCCCTTCTAAATTGACGAACGTAGATGGAAGACTGTTTTTCACTGCTTATGAAACGACTCATGGAGAGGAGTTGTGGACAACAGACAACACATCTAGCGCGCAACTGGTCAAGGATATAGATCCTGGCAGCTCAGGTTCAAGCATAGTAGATATAGGAAGTCTAGGTGGCTTTGCATTTCTGAGTGCTGGAGAAGGTAATGGAGATATTGAACTGTGGATATCAGACGGCACAGATACGGGAACTTATATCTTTGAAGAGATCAACCCAGCTACAGCAACCTCTAACCCTGGCAGTCGTCCCATGAACTTTACAACGATAAATGACACGATGTATTTCTCGGCAGATAATGGCACTACAGGGCAAGAACTTTATACCTTAAACCAAGCTGCTTTATCTAATGAAGATGAACAATTTGGTCAAATAAACGATGTAGTGTTGTACCCCAATCCTGCTGAAAACATCTTACAAATCGATTCAAATGGAACTAAAATTGAAAGTTATGGAATCTATGATGTGCTGGGACAACTCGTTCAGCAGGCAGACGTCAGTGACAATTTAGACTCGGTAACCATTGATGTTTCCTCTCTTGATTCAGGTATATATATCGTGAATGTGGTCACTGGAGAAACCTCAATCTCCAAGAAATTCATTAAAAACTAATATTTTAAAACACAACTTCAATTTTCATGATGAGTTGATTGATGGGAGGCAGCTGCACGTAATGTGTAGCTGTTTCTGTTTTAAAGTCTCTATTTAAAAACGAAGACCTAAAGTAAACTTCTAGTTTGCATGTTATATCGCTTTCGCGAAAGCTACCTTTGCAAAAAGCAATATTGTGCCACCTAACATCCCCAAATCCATAACCGAAAAACAGAAGCAAAAGACCTTTTCTTTTGATGCCCTGAAAAGTATTCCCAGGTTTTTCAAAGAGATTTGGCACGCGAGCCCTAAGTTGTTTATTACAAATAGTTTTGCCCGGATACTTGTTGCATTCAGTCCCGTGGTGCTTTTGTGGGTTGGGAAATTGATCATCGACGAGGTGATTTTACAAATCTCGCTGGAAGATCAAGACCTAACTCAATTATGGACTTACATTGGAATTGAGCTGGGCGTTGCCATTACAGCAGATCTGCTCAATAGAGCGATCAATCTAACTGACGGCCTTATAGGCGACCTGTACTCAAACGCGAGTTCAGAACGCATCATACGCAAGACTAATGAACTCACGCTGGAACAACTGGAGGATCCAGAATTTTACGACAAGCTGGAGCGAGCCCGCCAGCAAACCAGCAGCCGCGTGGGACTCATGAGTATGTCCCTGAGCCAGATTCAAAGTATCATATCGATCATATCGCTTATCGCAGGTTTGATCTATTTTGAGCCCTTGCTTATCATTTTATTGGTTCTCAGCATCATTCCCTCGTTTATTAATGAGGCAAAATACAGCTCCCACCGGTATTCAGTGGCTCGCAGCTGGACGGCAGAGCGTCGAGAGCTCGACTATTTAAGATATATCGGTGCCAATTATCAGACCGCCAAAGAGGTCAAACTCTTTGGGCTAACCGATTTCATCGCGCAGCGGTTCAGCAAGCTCTCTACCGATTATTATGAGATCAATAAACGCCTGTCGCTTAAGCAAAGCCTTTACGGATCGCTCTTTAATATTTTGGGGATCGCCTCCTACTATGGGGCCTATATCTTTATCATTTTTAAAGTAATTACGGGAGTTCTAACTATTGGAGAATTGACTTTTTTATCTGGTTCCTTCAACCGCTTGCGTAACAATTTGCAAAACGTCTTTTCAAGATTTGCAGCGATTTCTGAGAGCTCGCTGTATTTGCGGGACTACTTTGACTTTCTCGACATTAGCGTGGAGCGACCCTCAAAAAACCATTTACCCCTACCCAATTCAATCGTGACCGGTTTTGAATTGAAAGACGTCCATTTTGCCTATTCGGGCAGCGATACGGAAGTATTGAGTGGCGTCAATTTTAAGATTCAGGCCGGCGAGAAAATGGCTTTCGTCGGTCAAAACGGCGCTGGAAAAACCACACTCATAAAGCTGATCCTTAGATTCTATGAACCTACTCAAGGAGAAATTCTCTTGGACGGAGTAAACATCAACAAGTTTGACAAGGCAGCTTACCGACAGCGTTTTGGAGTGATTTTTCAGGATTTTTTTAAGTATGAATTTCGCTTGCGCGAAAACATAGCCGTAGGAAACATCGCAGAACTCAATAATGACCAAATCATAACCGATGCCGCGGAGCGCAGTCTTGCAGATCAGGTAGTTGCCATTCTTAAGGATGGTATCGACCAGCAACTGGGCAGACGCTTCGTGCGCGGTCAAGAACTGAGCGGTGGCCAGTGGCAAAAAGTAGCTCTCGCCCGCGCTTACATGAAAGACGCAGACGTGATCGTACTGGATGAACCCACCAGCGCGCTGGACGCACAAGCCGAATTTGATGTTTTTGAACGCTTTATAGGATTGACTAAAGGCAAAACCAGCATCATCATCTCCCACAGGTTCTCCACCGTGCGTATGGCAGATCGTATATTAGTTTTGGAGGATGGCAAAATCGCTGAGATAGGAACGCATGAGGAGCTAATGACTAATGGCGAAACCTATGAGCGCTTGTTTAATTTACAGGCGGCTGGGTATCAGTAGGAAGGTAAAAATTTAAGTTTAAAATTAGATTTGATTATGTTATGCTTAACTGTGTAGCAAGATTCAGCATCTCATGGATCGATAGGTGCTTGATTACATTTTCGCGATTAGCTTTAGGAGACTCCCTTCCGATAGCTATTGGATAGCTCCCATCGTGGCTTTTAGAATGACAAGTATACTTTTACTGCGAAACCTCAGAGGTCCTACGACTTAGAAAAAACCTAGCGATCCATAATGATGATCCTTTAATAAAAATAGACTCATTCAGACCTCCGAGGTTTGGAGACTTTAAAAGATACCATTAGAGCTTCTGTTATTTTAAAAAACAGATCATTGTAAATATCACTGAGAAGCATAAGTTCAATATTGCATGGATCGACGCGTAAATATAAAACCATCATAAAAAACCTTGAGAAGACTTGAACAATTTATCACGATCGCTTCCAAACCTGCCTGTCGGTGGTCACTGAGCATAGTCGAAGCGTAGTCAAGATAAAAGAAAAACTGTTTGCACTCACACTCACAAACATCATCTGACCATGTGCTGGATATATGCTTATAAGTTTTAATTCCATCGGGACATTTGCGTTGAGCAATCTCAAGACACTCGGATGAGCTTATTGATGATGTGATTGATAAATAAACTGTTGATCCAGCGACTAGAATCGCTATTGTGGCTAGAGTGACTTTTAGGTTGGTTTTCACAATTTAAATTCTGAGTTGGTTTTTGTCAATATTAATTCCGATATGATCTTATGAAATTATCGCGGCTTTTAAGAATTTCCAAGCAATTTAAACCAAATCCTCAAAAACACTCCCGTACCGTTTCAAACTCCCACTCATACCCAGCTTTTTGTAATTTTTCAGGCATCACAAAACGACTTTTGAGTAAAAGTTCAGTTTCAGTACCTATGATCATGGCTCCCAATTTTAAAAGCCAGGCAGGTTGGGGGATCGCAATGGATTTATTCATGACTTCCGAGAGCGTTTTTGCAAACACAGCGTTTTTTAAAGGATTTGGTGCCGTTACATTTACCGGACCAGCCAGTTCACTTTCCAAAATAAACAGTACCACCCTGCAAAAATCCTTGACGTGAATCCAGCTTACCATTTGGTTACCCTTACCTTGTTTGCCGCCTAGACCCAGAGCTGTGATCTGCTTCAATTTGGGAAACGCACCTCCACCATTTCCCAAAACGATCGAGGTGCGCATGGCGACTTTACGCGTTTCTGGAATTTGAAAGCTGAAGAATTCCTTTTCCCAAGCCTTTGCCACATTCATGGAAAAATCGTCTCCTATGATTCCGTCGGCCTCTGTATTGGGGCGGTTTTCTGAATGGTCGTAAATGGTTGCCGTGCTGGAATTGAGGAACACCTGTGGCTTTGTAATTATCTGTTCCAAAGCCTCGTTCAATACTCTTGTGCTGTCCACGCGCGAGTTGAGGATTTGGCTTTTGTTCTTCTCCGTATATCGGCAATCCACTGATCTTCCGGCAAGATTTATCCAGGCATACGCATTCTCCATTTCATCGATCCATGAGCCTATTTCGGTTGCATTCCATATAAGGTTGCGATGTGCGTGCTTGTTACGCTTCCGCGAAAGCGATACCACTTCAAACCCTTTCTCTTTTAAAAAACGAGTGAGTGAGATACCCAAAAATCCGGTAGATCCTATGATGATTATTTTTTTCATGAGAATGTGATCAATATGATGGTTAAAACGACGGCTCTAAATGTAACCCAAGAAAGGGTAGGTAGATAACCCAAGTCCATATTTGCGTAACGACGCAGGTGTTCCATGAGCATGACGCAAACAACAAATACAAAATAAATCAAGAACACAATGGCACCAAAATGTACAAACCAGTTCAAGAACAACAATGGCAAGAGCAGCAAACCGCCCAGTGTGGAGACGGCACTCATATTTCCCAGATAGTCCCAGCAATTTTTGCGAGACCATAATAAAATCATGGATCCCTGCCACACCACCTGTCCAAAACAGATCATATACTCCACAAACCAGGGCATCTTGAGACCAAAATAGCTCGAAATATGAATCGTGTAACTATTCAGTACAAATCCTGTAAACAGCGCTGCAAGCAGGATGAACATACTGCGATAGAAATAGTTGAAATCTGGCTCGCAAACACGATCTGCCGGCGGACTCTTCTTGTTTCCCGCGATCACTTTACGGTTATAGGTTATGAACTTATATAGCTGTAGTAAAGGATGGTAGACCAGCGGAAATAGGAGCGGTTTTTTGATCCAGTTGTTGCCTTGGGAGAATATCTCGATCATGGAATCCAACCCATAAACAGTCTTACCAGTTACGGAGTCGTGAAATGCGACCTCGTTCTGAGCGCGGTGCATATCGATTTTTTCTGTCAGCTCTGCTCCTACTACCTGATATGGAGTTATGGAGTCTTGATCCAGCATATTGAATTTTTTAAATGTCTTCCCATACATGTTGCACATGGGACAGTTCTTGTCGATGAGTAATTTGTGGTTTGCGATCATGGCATGGATTTTTAGAATTAAATATTGGGATTGGGAATAGGGGTTTTCACAACGGTTTGTGACTTTTTACTCTTTCTCATTCCCCTGAAGAACAGGAACATATTGAGGAACAGCATGATGCCCAGATAGATGGCAAAACCGCCTATTTTTGAGCTGAAAATCTCGATAAGCTCGCGGTAGGTTTCACTAAAACCATAGGCATTGACCTCAAGGATCCAGAGCCCAAAGCCTATATTGAGCAGGTAAAATCCTACCTCAAATAAGCGGTTTGTGGAGAGGGCGATGACCTCCTCGCCCTTGAAGATTTTCAGCATATAGACCTTACCGTTTTTGAAGAGCGATCTTGATACGAAAAAGGTAAGTGCGAGCATGACAGGCACATAAACCAGATAACCAATGACAATTTTTGAAGTTTCCATAATTTAGATATTTAAGTGTTTACGGGTTAAAATTTGAATAGTAAATACGTTGATATAATGCATCGCGCCCAGCACCAGTAGCAAGCGCGAGATGAAGTAGAATAGCGATGACAACAGCTGCACGCTGTTCTCTAGATCTGGCCAGATCGCCACCACCAGCACTGCTGCTCCCAGATTGAGTAAATAGAAACCTATCAATAGCAGCTTATTGATGGTAAGCCCCAGGGATGCATCATTTATAAATGCTTTGGCAACCAGTACCTCTCCACTGCGATAGAGATAATGACCTACGGCGAGTATAACGGTAGATACAAATGTGATATAAATGATATAGGCCGTGACGTTAAACATGACTTTCAAGCTTTACATAGTTTTCCTGTCGATCTATCTTATAACATCTATAGGTTATATAGGAAAAGAAATAGGCGAGCACTCCACTTAATAGGAGAATGGCAAAAGTCCACTCAGATGAAAATTGATCTATTGCTAATCCTACTAAAGCTGTTGCAGCAAGGAGACCATAGGTTTTCAGATAGCTTTTAATTTTTGGGTTCAAAGCGTCCCATTTACCCAATAAGTATAGAAAACAAAGGATTTGAAGAAAGCCTACCGGAATCATGAAGAGTACTCCAAAATAAACAGTTAGGAAGAGTACTGAAAGAATGATAATGAGCCATTTGTTGAGAAGAAATAGAGTTTTCATAATTTATATTTTAGAAGTTTCAATATTTTCTGAAAGTTTGTATTAAATAAAAAAGGCTATGATATCGCCTTGATCATTTTTTTGAGGTAGTTATTACTGTTTATACGTGTCATAAGATTCATGAGGTTTTCCATTTGGCTTACAAAATCGGCTAGGTCTGTGAGCAGCTGCTTGAAGTGCTTTATTTCTTCCTGATCTCCGTCAAAATCGGTGGACTTCAACTCGACGAGCAATCTACGTACGGGTTCAATCTCACGTCTTTTGCGCTCTTCCATAATGTGTTGAGCGATACTGTGTACATCGTGTTCAGCAACAAAAAACTCCTTGCGCTCCCCTATCATGGTTTCTTTGCGCACGAGTCGCCAGTTGATGAGTTCGCGTACGTTTGTATTCACATTCCCGCGGCTTAGTTTGATCTCCTCCATGATTTCATCAGTACTCATACCAGCATTAGACGAAAGCAACAACGCATGAATCTGCGCCATGGACTTGGAAATGCCCCAGGCACTCCCCAGCGATCCCCAGGCTTGAATAAATTTATGTCGTCCGTGTTCCAATTTCATAGGTCAAATATACGACAGGTTTTTAAACTTTCAGTATTTATTGAAAGTTTAATCTCAAAAAGTTGGCCTCTGATTTTTTAGCTTTCGCGAAAGCGATATCATTCCAGCACGATCCATCTTAATAACATTTTCTAACAAGATAAAAGTTACGAACCTTATCTTTAGCTCAAATCAAAAACAATGAACGATATTTTAGACTTATTAAAATCACCAGCAGGACAGCAATTGATCAGCGGAGCTGCAAAAAACTCGGGAGCAAACGAGACACAAACCCAAAACGTCCTTACCCAAGCTTTACCCCTAATACTGGGAGGTATGCAGAAAAATGCACAAACACCAGAGGGAAGAGCATCTCTGGATAAAGCTCTGGACAATCCCAAACATACCGGCGGTGGTATGATGGAGATGGTGGGAAGTATTTTTGGCGATGGTGCTGGGAGTCCTGAAGGCCTCTTGAGCGAAGGAAACAGTATTTTGGGTCATGTATTTGGCTCCAATAAATCAAACGTTGAGAGTGCGATCTCGCAAAAAAACGGTCTGGATTCAGGAACGGTAGGTAAAATTATCGCTTTTGCTGCTCCCATCGTAATGGGATACCTCAACAAGAAAAAACATAATGATAATCCGCAAACCAATGATATTAGCGGCTTGCTAGGTTCAGCTCTGGGAAGTATGAGTGGCGATGGCGAGAGTGGCGGTGCCATGGGAATGCTCAACTCGGTACTGGATAAGGATGGCGATGGTAGCGCCCTGGATGACGTCGCTGGAATGTTTCTAGGCGGAGACAAAAACAAAAAAGGCGGCGGTGGCCTGCTGGGAGGACTTTTAGGGTAAGTGTAAATTATCTTTTTAAATCGCCATGCATTTCTGAAATTTCAGCTTTGCATGGCTTTTTTGTTCTTAATATCTCACCTAGCTGAAAAGGACGGTTGACTCATTCAAAACCCGCTATCAATCATAGCTCCTTTATTTAGGCTGGGTACTCACATACTTTTGAATCATGAAAAATATAATCTACACCCTCGTACTTTTTTTAAGTATCATCATTATTGCTTCATGTTCAAGTGGCAACAACCGATCGTCAAAACCCACAGATGGAATTTCGAAGGTTGAAAATGACACCATACGCATTGAAAACGACAGTCTGGAATATGAGATCATCATCATAGAACCTGGTTTTTATAGTTGGCTGGCGACACAACCACCTCGAGGATTTTATGCGCAAAGTACTATGGAAATCAGGAATAATTTCAAAGTAAATATTTATAACCTTAGGGTAATCAATCCAGGCAGATTTGATCCTAATTTGTATCCGTTTAGAATAGACTATAACAACAATATCGACTATGGTTATGAGGTGAACTACCTTCTTTACAATTACTTTCTTTTCTTTGAGAAACGTTACAATCAGAAATTGATGTAGCCTATTTTTGCAAAATGCAAAAGATTAAAGAGAACTGGGAAATCACTAAGAACTGGCAATTCATCTATATAGTCTTAGGAATTATAGGACTTCTCGCATGCGGATATTTTATCGCCGTGCGATTGATACCCAATATATTTGAAGATGTTGCCTATGAATATACTTTTGTGACCATCGTCACACTGATCCTCGCTTGCATCTTCTATCGCTTATGTATGTGGCTTTTCTCAAAGCTGAAAAATAAATGGGAAGTAGAATACCGCTGGGAACTTATTGCTATTTTCATTGTGTTTGCTATTACAGGTTCAGCTTCTGCACGACTTTCTGGTCCGTTTTTAGAGATGTTTGATATTGATCTGGATCATTTGTCGCCGTGGGTATTCTGGCCAATTAGATTGCTCATCATTTTTCCTGTTTACCAGATTCTTTTAGTCATTATCGGCTGGCTTTTTGGACAGTTTGATTTTTTCTGGGCATTTGAAAAGAAGATGTTGAGGAGGTTTGGGATTAAGTTGGATTGAAAAATACCCAGTAATGGGTATTGATTTCGTTACTAAATAGAATCAAGTTTGTTTTATAAACTTCTCGGTTATGAAACAAATTATACAACTCTTAATTATTCTTTTTTTCGCAGTCCATGGTTATGGACAGAGTCAATTACTTTCATCAAAAGGACAGTTCTTAGACTCATCAACAAGTACATTTGTGAACAACGATGCACGCGATTATTCTTATGACAGTAACGGGAATCTAGTTGAATCAATTTATTATAGATGGGATCAATTCAACTCTCAATGGATTCAAGTAGATAGGGAATTATATACCTACAATAACAACAATCAAGTTGTCTTAAATGAGTATCAATTATACAATTCTTCAACAGGCAGTTACGAAGCAATTGATCGAACACTTCATAATTACGATTCTAGCGGGAAGATTATCGAAGTAATAAGTACTGAACCTATCAATGGTCAGTTCCAACCATATGCCAGATCAAGGGTTACCTATAACAACGGTAGGTTATCCAGTTTTGTTTTTGACGATTGGAATGGTACTTCTTGGGTCGAAGAAGCTCGTGACCTCGCTAATTACAATTCAAACAATCAATTGTCTGTTTTGAATTTTGAAGAACTTATTAATGGTAATTATGAGTTATATGGACGGGAGGTTTTTACCTATAACAGTACTGGTAAGATTATAGTTGATGAATTTCAAGACTGGGATGGTACTACCTTTACAGGAGATGAAAGAATAGAATTTAGTTTTGACCAAACGGGCAACCTTATCAATGAGGTATATTTAAATACAAATCTACCAGACCCCAATGATCAAGAAATTACTTTCTATGATACCGCCGTAAGTATCAATAATATTGATCATCCATTCAAAGATAAAACAGGCTTAGATTATTACGACGGGAGTTTACCCTATGTCAATAAACCGTTGCGTATTGAAGGGCAAGATTATAATGTTAATACCTCATCTTATGAAGATACAGAATCAATTACCACTTTTAATTATAATAATGGAGTTTTGAATAATGAGAAAATTTTAGCAAAGTCTTTAGAACTGATTTTATACCCAAACCCAGCTAAGGACATAGTTAATATCTTCACTGATACCATTGACATTAATCTGACCGCTGAGGTATTTGATACAACGGGTAAAAAACTTGTTACTTTTAATAGCAGAGAATTAAATGTTTCAAAATTCCCAGTTGGTATCTATTTAGTAAGAATAACAGATCAAACTGGCAATAGAATAACTAAAAAACTAATTAAAAATTGAATCGTAAAATCATTTTGAGAAAAAATGGAGGCTACCGCCTCCATTTTTTTTTGATCTCAATAAATTATGAGAACCAGTGTGTCAACAAAATACCGATTTTATTTAAAATCATCCAGCTTCTTTGGGTTCTTGACCTTTTGATTAGTCAAGGCTAATTCCAACACATTACTCATATCACTTACATAATGAAAAGTCAGACCTTTCAGGTACTCAGCTTTAATCTCTTCTATGTCGCGTTTGTTCTGGTCGCAGAGTAAAATCTCCTTAATTCTTGCGCGTTTTGCAGCGAGAATTTTCTCTTTTATTCCGCCTACGGGAAGTACTTTACCTCTTAACGTGATCTCTCCGGTCATGGCAAGGCTTTTCTTAACCTTACGCTGGGTAAACAAACTTACGAGCGAAGTTAACATAGTAACTCCCGCGCTGGGGCCATCCTTAGGTGTTGCGCCTTCCGGCACGTGAATATGAACGTTGTATTTAGCAAACACTTCAGGATTGATTCCTAGGATATCAGCGTTGGACTTTATGTATTCCATCGCGATGGTCGCGCTTTCTTTCATCACTTTACCTAGATTTCCAGTAATGGTAAGATTCCCTTTTCCTTTACTCAAAATAGATTCAATGAAAAGAATGTCTCCTCCTACTCGCGTCCAAGCCAGTCCAGTTACAACTCCAGCAACCTCGTTGTTTTCATATTTGTCACGCTCCATTTTAGGTGCGCCCAATACTTCAACAACAGTATCATTGGTCACTTTTAAATCATAATCATCTTCCATGGCGATACTTTTGGCCGCATAACGCACCATTTTGGCAATTTGCTTGTCCAAGGCTCGCACACCACTTTCCCGGGTATAGCCTTCTACTATTTTTTCGATTTGAGGCTTTGCGATCTTAAGATGGGATTTATCCAAACCATGTTCTTTGAGTTGCTTGGGCAGCAAGTGTCTTTTTCCGATCTCTACTTTCTCCTCGATGGTGTAACCAGTAACATTGATAATCTCCATACGATCACGCAACGCCGGCTGTATGGTCTGTAGACTATTACATGTCGCTACAAACATCACCTTACTTAAATCAAATCCCATTTCTAGGAAATTATCATAAAAAGCACTGTTCTGTTCTGGATCTAGAACTTCTAACATTGCACTGGATGGATCTCCGTTATGCGAACTGCTCAACTTATCGATCTCATCAAGTACAAAAACTGGATTGCTCGTCTTTGCCTTTTTAATACTCTGAATAATACGTCCCGGCATCGCTCCTATATAAGTCTTACGGTGTCCACGGATCTCTGCCTCATCGCGTAAACCTCCTAACGAAATGCGCACATATTCTCTACCTAATGCTTCTGCCATGGATTTACCTAGCGAAGTCTTGCCTACTCCTGGAGGTCCGTACAAACATAAAATAGGTGATTTCATATCGTTACGCAGCTTCAATACCGCGAGATATTCAATGATTCTTTTTTTGACTTCGTCCAGACCGTAATGATCGCGATCCAAGATCTTCATCGCACGCTTAAGGTCAAAATTATCCTTTGAAAATTCATTCCAAGGCAAGTCTAAAAAAAGATCCAGATAATTGCGTTGTATACTATACTCAGCAACTTGCGGATTCATACGTTGCATTTTTGAAAGCTCTTTTTCAAAATGCTCTTTGACCTTATCGTCCCACTTTTTCTTTTTAGCACGCTGACGCATCTCGTCCAGCTCCTCGTGTGAAGACACACCGCCACCCAACTCTTCTTGAATGGTTTTCATTTGCTGGTGCAAAAAGTACTCGCGTTGTTGCTTGTTGATATCAGTTTGAACTCGAGATTGAATGTCGTTCTTGAGTTCCAGTTTTTGAAGTTCCAAATTCATGAACCTCAAAGTTTCCAGCGCTCTCTCTTTCAGATCGTTGATCTGCAGCAGTTTTTGCTTGTCCTCAACCTTAAGATTCATATTTGAAGATACAAAATTCACGAGAAAGCTATTGGACTCAATATTCTTAATCGCAAATGAAGCCTCACTTGGGATATTTGGACTCTGCTTAATGATATCTAGAGACAGTTCCTTGATTTTTTCAATAATCGCGTTGAACTCCTCATTGTCTTTTGCAGGTCTTGCTTCGGCAACATCTATAGCATTTGCTCTCAAATATGGCTCTTCGCTTACGATTTCTCCCAGCTGGAAACGCTTTTTACCTTGTATGATTACAGTGGTATTCCCATCGGGCATTTTAAACACCTTAAGGATTTTTGCGACAACTCCTACTTCATGTAAGTCCTTAAATGCAGGATCTTCCTTCTCTTCATCTATTTGTGCAACTACACCTATCACGTTTTTGGACTTATTAGCGTCTTGGAGTAACTTGATAGATTTATCGCGGCCGGCTGTTATCGGTATTACGACGCCTGGGAAAAGCACCATATTACGCAATGGTAAAATTGGTAGCGTCTCGGGTACGCTTTCGTTATTCATTTCCTCTTCGTCCTCGCTGCTCAACAACGGTATGAATTCGGCATCTTGCTCAAATTCCTGTAGTGACAAAGTGTCCATTTTCAATTTCTTAGAGTCAAACATATATTTTCCTTTCGCCAGTATGTCAGTAGTGGACTGGCTCTTTATATTTATTATTTTTAGGTTTTGTGGGATCGTGGTGGTCTCGCTTTCGCGAAAGCGAGATAAAAACACCCAACTCACACACTTTCAAACCTCTATAAATGAAAAAGAGTTGGTTGCTAATCCTTATCTTTTAATTCGTTCTAAGATTTTTCAAATTCCTTGCCACGCTAGTGTAACAAGTTTACAAATGATACATCTTTAATAAGTAACCCTAACCAAGTGACACTAACCGAAACTGAAATAGAATTATTTGATCTATGTGAAAAAGGAGATCGCAAGTCACAGATGATCATCTATGATCGTTATTCAAGAGGTATGTTTCACGTTGCACTGCGTATAGTAGAAGATCCTCAAGAAGCAGAAGACGTAATGCAGGAAAGTATGATTACCGCATTTACCAAAATTAAGCAATGGAACAGGACGGCGACCTTTGGCGCATGGTTAAAACGTATCGTAATCAACAATAGCTTGACTTATGTAAGGAAAAATGGTAAGATCCAGAAGGTAGATTATGATGACGTAGCCTATGAAATGGAAGCTGAAAACCAGGAACAGATAGATATGGAAAGTGCCGGTATGACTGCAAAAACAGTAATAAGGGCAATGAAATCGTTAAAGGATAGGTACAGAGAAGTGCTTACGTTGAGTCTTATTGAAGGAATGGACAACGAGGAAATCAGTGAGATTCTGGGAATATCAAACGGCGCGTGCAGAACAACGATATCACGGGCAAAAGATAGTTTAAGAAAAAAATTGCAAGCAATATGAAAAACATGGAAGAGTGGTTTGCAGATCAAGACTTCAATACAGAAGAATTGCCTCAGGGCCATAGAAATAGATTTTTGGACAAGCTGGATGCAGCATGTGAGGCTCAGAGGGAAAAAACTATAGATTCAAAAAAGGAAATAAGTAAAAAAGGGCGAGTAATTCCGCTCGTAAGTTGGACAAAATGGGCGCTGGTTGCCGGTTTTGCCTTGCTCATAGGTCTGGGCGGTTATAATTACACTCAGAATCTGGACGAGTTTAATGATGGTCTGGAAAGCGTATCTCCAGAGATGGCGCAGGCGCAAGATTTTTTTACCAGTACCATCACCTATGAACTACAACGACTTAACAAGGAACAGTCACCGCAAACAGAACGCATCATTGCCGATGCAAAAAGTGGCCTGTCCCAGCTGGAAAAAGAATATCAAAAAATAAAAAAAGACTTTAGAATCAACCAAGACAATAAGGCTGTGATCGCGGCCATGATTGAGAACTTTCAAAGCAGGATCGATCTACTGCAGGAAGCTCTGGATCAAATTGAACAACTCAAAAAATTTAAAGAACAAGACAATGAAATTACTATATAATCTATCCTTTCTATTATTCTTGGTGCCTGCTCTCGCACTCGCGGGAAATGGAAAAGGCAAATACACCAAATCTAAAAAGCTTTCTCAAGAATATGCACTCGCCGCCGATGGCTTGCTGAAAATAAGCAATAGCTTTGGAAATGTCACCATAGCAACTTGGGATCAACCGCAGGTTACTTTTGATATTACCGTCGAGGTAAGCGGCGATAATGAAGATAAAGTAGATGATCGTTTGAGAAATATAGACATACGTTTTTCTACATCAGATGGATATGTTGAAGCTCGTACCAAAACTGATGATAACAATTACAGTAATGATAGCTGGAGTTTTTGGGATCTCTTCAAAAGCAACAGTAATAATTCTTCCAGCGGTAATCTTAAGATCAACTATGTTGTGAGAATGCCAGTTACGGCAAGACTGGACATTACAAATGACTATGGAGCCATTATTCTGGACAAGCTCGAGGGCAAGGCAGATATCAGTTGCGATTTTGGGAGGTTGGATATAGGGCAGTTACTTGCTCAGGATAATGAACTTAGCTTTGATTACACTAAAAATTCAAACATTGACTACATGAAGTCTGGCCTTATTAAAGCAGATTTTAGTGACTTTGATCTTTATGGCTGCGACAAGCTGGAGTTTAGAGGAGATTACACAAAAGCACGACTTCATAAGACGACACTGCTTGATTTCAATTCAGACTTTAGCACTGTAATAAGCGATGAAAGCAGTCGCATAACGGGAAGAGGTGATTATTCAACGATCCGCTTTGGAAATGTAGCGGAAATTCTAGAACTTACCACAGACTTTGGTACTATTAAAGTAGATGAACTAGGTCCAGAGATTAAAAGTGTTTTAATCAGATCGGACTATACAGGAATCACACTGGGTTACAACTCGCAAGCAAGTTTCAATTTTGACATAGATACTGAATTTGCGAGCATAAAAGTAAGTGAAGATTTAGAGATACGCAGATCAGAAAATGATCATACTGAGAAACGCCTTTCTGGCTTTGCCAAAAACCAAAATAGCGGCAACACCATTAATATCAAAAGCGAATTTGGCGGTGTGTCGTTGAAGATGAATTGAATCTAAACTCAAGTTTAAGTTTAAGTTTAAGTTTAAAAGAACATAAAAACCCTTAATCCCAATATCATGAAATCAATTATCACAATCCTAGTTCTCACAATGGGAACACAAATAGCTACCGCACAATGGTTTAGCAATAAACGTGTTAAAGGCAACGGCGAGGTAATTACCAAAACCTTTGAAACTAGCGATTACGATCGCATAGCAGTAAACAATAGCCTGGACGTAGAACTTATAGAAGGAACTGAAGGAACTATTAAAGTAGAAGCCGAGTCCAACATAATGGAGGAGCTTGAAGTTTATACAAAAGGTGATAAATTAATCGTAGGGGTAAAGAATGGGGTTAATATTTCCACTAGAAAGGGAATACGTGTTTGGGTTCCCGTTGAGAAAATAAGTGGTGTTAGCCTTGCTGGAAGTGGCGATGTCTTTAGCGATATGGTTTTGCGCAATAACGATTTTGACCTTTCACTCTCAGGTAGTGGAGATATCAATCTACATACAGAGTCAAAAAATCTTAAAGTGTCGCTTGCAGGTAGTGGAGACATTACTTTAAAGGGACGTGCGGAATATATGGATGCGAGTTTAGCGGGTAGCGGAGATATTGAGGCCTACGGAGTCAAAGCAAATAATGTCGAAGCCAGCGTTGCCGGTAGCGGTGATGTCTCCGTTTTTTGCAATGGAGGCTCCATGAAAGCTTCCATCGTGGGATCTGGAGATTTGCGCTATAAGGGATCAGCGAGCAGTTTAAAGAAATCAGTCATAGGTAGTGGCGATATTACAAAGATGTAACTCAGGGACATTCTTAAAAACAAAAGTCCATCGGAGTTTTTCAATGGACTTTTTTTAGTGAAAAGTTGTATTGAGTAAAAAATTATTTCATCTGAGCATGTTCAACTCTGGAATTTCCACGCTAAAAGATGCATTTCTTTATTTCCTACTTCTATACTCGCTGTTTTATGTTCCGCCTTCAATTTCTTAAGTTGCTTAACAGGTTTGTCTAGATGTTGCTTTCGCGAAAGCAGACACGTAAACCACCCCACTTGATCTTTTACAGCAACAGATTCTTTAATCATCCTTTTGATAAAAAGAGACTCACCGCCATTACACCAAAGCTCATGAGCCAAACCTCCAAAATTGCGATCAGAACTTTTGATCCCTAGGTTACTGTTTTTCTTCCGATTTGCTTTTATTGCCTTTTCTTCGCTTTCATAAAATGGAGGGTTGCACATTGTAAAGTCAAAAAATTCTCCCTCTCTCATCACTCCTTCTAAAATCTGGCCGCGGTCTATTTGATGGCGTATTTCTATACCGTTGTAGGTTGAGGTATTCTTTTTAGCAAAAGCGATACTTTCATCATCTACGTCCACTCCCACCATTTTGTAATCGTATATGGCACTTCCCAGCAGGCAGTATACAGCACTAGCGCCACAACCTACATCAAGCCCTTTCTTACCCCCTTTGCCAATCAAATCAGAAAGCTGGTGCAAATATTCTGCTCTTCCCGGCACGGCTGGAATTAAAGCGTCTTGAGGCAGTCGCCAGTGTTTGATTCCGTAATGATGAGCCATTAACGCTTGGTTAAAAACGCGCACAGATTCAAAGTTTGAGAAATCTATGCTCTTACTTTCGTCTGTTGTAAGGATAATGTGATTAGATAATTCAGGAAAAACTTCTGCCAGCTTAGCGAAGTCATAACCGTAACGGTGGAGATTTCTATGATGCATATCACAAAGATACCTCGATTACTGGAGACGCAGACTTTTATCGCTTTAGACCTCATGTTTTTCATCACCCAACTTCGATCTTTATGATTGGAATGAGCTTATGGAAATGAAGCGAGATTATTCACGTTGAAAATATTTGAGAACTCTTCCAATGCCCTTCACAAGGAAAGGAAGTCTCTTACCTTATTTGAGTTTAAGTTTAAAGCAAAATCACTTACCTGAAAAATGGATGTCCCATTTTCTGGAACTAAGTAATTCAAGCTTGAATATGCTTGAACAATACAACTATCTTTGCACCTTACTTTTTGAATATGAAACAGTTTAGTGATTTAGGACTTAAGAAGCAGCTCTTGCAAGGGCTGGAAGAAATGAATTTTGAGCAACTTACTCCTATTCAAGAAAAAGCATATTCTGCCGTATTATCTGGACGAGATCTAATGGGAATTGCACAAACTGGAACTGGGAAAACCCTAGCTTACATGCTCCCGTTGCTGCAAGGCTTGTCTTATGCCCAGCCTAAGGACCCACGCATTCTTATACTGGTCCCTACACGTGAACTTGTGGTTCAAGTAGTAGATAACATTAATTCTTATGCGCAATACCTCAACCATCCCGTGGTAGGAATTTATGGAGGCACTAATATAAACACTCAAAAAAAAGCTGTGGCAGAGGGAGTCGATATTCTTGTTGCGACTCCGGGACGATTGTATGACCTCATCGTTCACCAATCGGTTAGTTTGAAACAATGTAAAAAAGTAGTCATTGATGAAGTAGATGTCATGCTGGATCTTGGTTTTAGGTTCCAACTGACTAATATTTTTGACCATTTACCTAGACGTAGACAAAATATTATGTTTTCTGCTACGATGACTGATCAGATTGAAGCTTTTATTTCAGCTTATTTTAGTAATCCAATCAATATTTCTATAGCGGTGTCTGGAACCCGATTGGAAAACATAGACCAGATCGCCTATCCAGTAGCTAATTTCTATACCAAGGTAAATCTCATCGCCCATCTTTTAGAAGACAAAGATGTGTTCAAGAAGGTTTTAATATTTGTGGATAATAAACGCAATGTAGATCGACTTCACGAGGCGCTTCCTATCGAAATGGGCCCACAGGTGAGCGTTATACATTCCAATAAAACACAAAATTATCGCCTTCGATCTATTGAGTCCTTCAACTCAGGTCAATCGCGCATCATCATAAGTACAGATGTCATGGCGCGTGGTCTTGATCTAGATAACGTCTCTCACGTAATTAACCTCAATACACCACAATTTCCCGAAAATTATATGCACCGTATAGGACGTACAGGTAGAGCAGAAAATAAAGGTAGTGCCGTGCTAATGTTTACCGAAAAGGAAAAAGAATATAAAGCGGCCATTGAAGAGTTGATGGATTATCAAATCCCTATCGCTGAGTTTCCTAATGAAGTGGAAATATCACAGCAAAAAATTCCCGAAGAAGAAACTGTATTGAGAGAAACCAACAATCCTCATAAAATTGTGGAAGAAGAGCGAGGAGCTTCATTCCATGAAAAGAAGGAAAAGAATAAAAAGACAAATCAAGGTGGCAGCTACCGTAGGGAAATAGCAAAAAAATACAAGAAACCGAAAACCCGAGGCGATAAGAATTATAATCGAAGAAATCGTAAGTAAATAAAAATGGCTCCCGATCGGGAGCCATTTTTTATTTGAACTACTATTCTATTCATTTAATAGTTGTAGTGTTTTTTATCTTCATCTTAATTTTCATTTCTTGAGGCATTTGTTCAGACGCAGGTAGCGTCACCGTTCCATCGAGGTCTTGTGTCATGGACATCTTTTTTATCCAACCCGTTTTTCTATCAATACTGTAAGTCGTGTTTGAAGTTCCTTCTATGTCACTAGTTGCCTGCATACCCATCATTTCAGTTTTCTCGCTTTCATCAGAGGAGATATCAGCTTTAGACTCGATTACGTACATACCGTCTTTAATCTCCATAAGTGTGTTTGTAGCTGTAGAAGTCATAGGCATCACAACATCTGCAGATAGATCGGTGGTCCAAGAATCACCTATAGCTACTTTTTTGTTTGGATAAATATTTAAAAGTCCCAAGTAAGTATCCTTCAAAGATGCATCATCATATTCACTGGCAAGTTGACCTTCCAGTTGTGACAGAGCCATAGCTGGCATGTCAACACCATCCATCATCCCTTTGACAAAATCATTAGCATTAAACATGGTAATTTCGCCATAAGGAGTAACTTCCATCTTCATTACCTTGCCCACGAGGTTACTCATAATTTTATTCATTGGATCTGAAAGATCTCCTTCAGAATCCATAACCAAATTCATTCCACCAGCATTTTGGGTGGTTTTCATGCTTTTTGGCTCTATATCAATCAAAAAGTTTTTGCCATTCATACCAGTCACCTTATAATCTGTTACGGCATTGATGGTCATCTCTACGTCCTGGGGCATCCCATTTATCATCTGGTTCACAATGCTTTTGGTTTCTTGACTCAATGTGTAGGTAGAGCCTACTTCAAGGTTGAGTTTGATATCATTTTGAGCAAATACATTGACACTTAGAGCAATGAATGCTACAAAAAATAGATTTGATACTTTATTCATGGTTTTGACTTTTGTGATCAAACTTACCGCCTTAATAAAGATTACATTAAAAAGATGGTGTTAAATGCTTGTGGATAAGTAGTACTGGTTCTCGCTTTCGCGAAAGCGAAATACTATTAAAAATTAAAACCTACTGTAAATACCACATTTGTAAAACGATTGGTGACCGTGCTGGTACCCAGAAAGTCAGAATTGAACAATTGAGAGGCATAATCACGCTCAGATGTTGCGTAGGAAATATCAAAAACTGTACGACCCAAATTGTAACCCAACCCTAAACTATACCCAGTCAATTCACTCATGAAATCTTCATTTTCATACGGTGATTCTGACATCATATAACCTCCACGGAGAGAAAAATTCTTGATGCGATACTCTGCTCCCAAACGATAGGTAAGCGCATTTTGTAGATTATCATCAATAAATTGATTGTTCAAAGTGAATAGCGCATCTGTATTCTGCTCAAACTGCAATTTGCTGTAATCTTTTGATTCCACATCAAAACTGATCAAACCTTTGGATCCAAAGACGTAGGCTAAACTACCAGTCCAATTTCCAGGTATTCTTAAGTTGTAGGCTGGATACAAGGTCAACACGTCTGGTGCGATCGTTACAGCTTCCACTCCATCATCAGTTCTGATACGCAAGGACTGGCTGTCCTCTATAGAATACCAAGTAGGAGATTGGTAAGCTAAGCCCACTCGCAGACTGTTAGTGATTTTTATCAATGTTCCTAAATTCAAAGAGAACCCACTACCTTCAGAAGTAACTGAATCCCTGTATCTTACATCTTGTATAAACGCATCTGTATTTGAGTTTGATTCGGAAAAATCTGTTAGGCGATCCCGTCTTAATGAGTGAATATTCAGGTTAAGTCCAAAACTGAATCTCTCGTGCAATTCAATGGCGCCATTGATGGTAAATTTGCCATTGTAACCATCAGAAAGTATTCTTTGAGTTTGATTGAAATTACCTGTTCCAGTGTTGGATAAATACTCAATGTTATCATCAGCTGAATCTAATGGGGTTATCAAGTCAGAATTTAATCCTAAAAAACCTATTTGGGCTGGTAGTCCAAAGCCTGGAGTCTCTCCCAAAGCGATAAATCGATCTGAAACAAAATCTTCTGGAAGTAATATTAAATCAATTAATGGAACTGAGTTGGCATTTGCTACAAAGTACTGAGAAATGGAAGTATCAGAAACCCCTCTTAAATGTCTCTCATCAGAAAAATTTCTAGTACTGTCATAATTTAAACCAATAGAAAACTTATTCAATGGCGCACTGGAATCTTCAAAAACAAACACGGCACCTACTTGGTTTATGCTCAAATCCAAATCATCTGCACCAGTCAATGTATTTTCATACAGAGATTCATTATTGTTATAATCAAAAGCGGCTGAAAATGATGCGTAATGATTGGCAAAAACAGTAGACCCTGCTGGATTGACTCCCATTGCACTCAAATCACCACCTAAGGCTCCAAAAGCTCCGCTCAAACCACGGTATCTAGCAGTACCATAGCTTTGATCCATTCCATAAAGCAATCCTTCTGATACTGATTGCGCACTAAGAGAAAGGCCGCAGCAAACTAAGGCGCAGCCCATAAAAATATTTCTAAACATAATTGATTTCTTTTAACCTCTTCTACCAGAAGATCTACTGCTGGAACGAGATCCACTACTTCTTGAACTACTTGATCTAGACGATCTCGCACTACTACTTCTAGAACTTCGTGAACTAGAGGATCTAGCACTAGAACTTCTTCTACTGGAAGAGGATCTACGAGCTGAACTTGATCTTGATCGAGTTGAACTGGATCTTGCTCTAGAGTTAGAACTTCTTGACCTATTATTGATGGTAGAACGTCTATTGTTATATGATCTGCTGCGAGATGTGGCGTTAGATCTACGAGAATTACGCGCTCTTGTGCGATCTAAAGCAGATCGTGATCTGCGACTTACACTATTAAGTCTGTTAGATATTGCAGATCTGCGACTCAATCCTACCCTATTGGACCTTGACAACCTGTATCCGCTATTGAAAGCAAGACCATTTCTATAATATGGACTATAAAATCCATTATTCCATCCCCAATTGTTATAGCCGTAACCCCAACCTGAGTTCCATCCGAAGCCTCCACCCCAGCCAAAGCCACGATTCCAGCCCCAGCCATTATACCAGCCAAAGCCACCGCCCCAGCCAGGACCCCAACCAAAACCTCTGTTCCAGCCGTAGCCAAAACCACCGCCCCAGCCAAATCCATTATTCCAACCCCATCCAGGACCCCAACCGAAACCATTGTTCCAACCAAAACCGTTATCATAATAATTGATATTTATTTGTGAAGGGTTCTCTCCCCAAGCGGCAACACCACCATAAGATGCCGTTCCATCAGGATTATCTTGCGAATAGCTACTGTTTGAATAGGATTCTACATCAGTAAAGACGCTATCCTGACCAAAGTTGTTACCATAAGTTTCTGCTCCTTCGGCAAATAATGATTCATAATAACCAGAACTATCAGATTTATAATCCACCTCAGTTTCTGGCTCTTGTTGTTCTTGAGTTGTAGCAACAGACCCGCTAGAATCACCGTAAATCCCGTCATTGTAACTAGCTGATTGATAGCTCCCACAGGATGTAAGTATCAACACAAATGCAGATGCAAATATTAGAGTAAATCGAGATTTTATATCTGTAAGGTGAATCATGGCGTTTCTTTTAAGTAGCATTCTATAAAAATAAGTAGTTTTGCTGAGCTCTAAGGAGCATTTAACAAACCTCTAAATAAGGTACAACATTTGTGCCAAAGCGCATGGCGAAAAACCTAACAAGTAGAAAAGAAGACTATTCAAAATGGTATAATGAACTAGTGGTTCAAGCAGATCTTGCGGAAAATAGTGCCGTAAGAGGCTGTATGGTCATCAAACCGTATGGTTATGCAATATGGGAAAAAATGCAGGCAGAGCTGGATCGTATGTTTAAAGAAACGGGCCATCAAAACGCCTATTTCCCTCTATTTGTACCTAAGAGCTTGTTTGAAGCTGAGGAAAAAAACGCTGAAGGTTTTGCTAAGGAATGTGCCGTCGTCACTCATTACAGACTAGAGAATGATCCTGATAAGCCAGGTAAACTGAGGGTAGATCCCAATGCGAAGCTAGAGGAAGAACTTGTAGTAAGACCTACCAGTGAAGCCATTATCTGGAATACATATAAAGGGTGGATCCAATCCTATCGCGATTTACCCATACTGGTGAATCAATGGGCAAATGTCGTACGCTGGGAAATGAGAACCAGATTATTTCTAAGAACTGCAGAATTTCTCTGGCAGGAAGGACATACAGCACATGCTACTAAACAAGAAGCGCTGGACGAAGCTATTCAAATGAATGGTATTTATGCAGAGTTTGCAGAAAACTTTATGGCTATACCCGTCATTCAAGGTGTAAAAAGTGAGAGTGAACGCTTTGCAGGAGCAGTAGAAACCTATTGTATAGAAGCACTTATGCAAGATGGAAAAGCATTACAGGCGGGAACTAGTCACTTCTTAGGTCAGAATTTTGCCGAAGCATTTGACGTAAAGTTTGCTACTAAAGAAGGTACCCAAGAACATGTATGGGCTACATCATGGGGGGTTTCAACTAGATTGATGGGTGCATTGATAATGACTCACAGTGATGACAAAGGACTTGTACTACCTCCAAATCTTGCTCCAAATCAAGTGGTTATCGTTCCTATATATAAAGGACTTGACCAACTTGAAGAAGTCTCGGTAAAAGCAAGAGAAATAATCAAGTCGCTAAGAGAAAAGGGCATCTCGGTGAAATATGACGATCGCGATACACTAAGACCCGGAGCTAAATTTGCGCAGCACGAACTACAGGGAGTCCCTCTACGCATTGCGATAGGTGCACGAGACCTTGCAAATGGCACTGTTGAACTAGCACGTAGAGATACCCTGAGCAAACAGGTTATTGCCATGGATACTCTCACTGATACCATTTCAAACCTTCTAGAAGAAATACAGTCATCACTTTTTCACAAAGCCGCATCTTATAGGGATTCACACATTACAGAGGTTAACAGTTTTGATGAATTTAAAAAAGTCCTGAAAGAGAAAGGTGGATTTATCTCTGCTCATTGGGATGGAACTTCGGAGACTGAAAATAAAATAAAAGAACTTACTAAAGCTACAATACGTTGTATACCGCTTGAAGCGAAAAAGGAAAATGGCTCATGCATCTTAACTGGACAACAGTCTCAGCGCAGAGTATTGTTTGCAAAAGCATATTAGAATATTTTTTTTCAATAATACTTGCTCAAATTAAAAAAGTATGTATTTTTGCAACCGCTTAATTAAGCAAAACATCTTGGCCCGTTCGTCTATCGGCTAGGACGCATGGTTTTCATCCATGTAAGAGGGGTTCGATTCCCCTACGGGCTACAATATAATCGGTTTGAAAGAACCATTTTGAATAGATATGGCAAATCACAAAAGTGCTTTAAAAAGAATACGTAGAAACGAAGTTGCTAGGATTAGAAATAAATACCAGCATAAAACTACGCGTAATGCGATTAAGAAATTGAAAGAGACTGAAGACAAGTCAGAAGCTGAAAAGCTTTTTGTTGAAGTAACTTCCATGATTGATAAGCTTGCAAAGAAAAATGTCATTCACGACAATAAAGCTGCAAATTTAAAATCAAAGCTTGCACAGCATGTAAATGCAATGGCATAATTCTAAAATATTTTTATATTTAAAGCCTTTCTCCGGAAAGGCTTTTTTTATGCTTTGATTTTTAAGTGCTTTCGGTTGAAGCTAAAAGCTGTTCAGATTAATTTGATTTAAACCAGTTTGTATAAAACATTTATGTCAAATCAGTAAACCAACTTGAGGCACGAATAGCGGTGAAGTTTAAGCTCTGGTCATTCTCACCAATTCAGTTTTAAATCTCATCATCACTTCCAGATCCTAATTCTAGGGCTGGTATACTTTTAATCTCATTACCAGCGATTCCCCTAATAGATGCGTGCATTCCAATAGCGTTATCCACAACTTTATCAATTTGCTTCTCCCGCTTTTTCCAGATACGTTTCATGGCGTTTTTTTCTGAAAGCAGATCTGTCTGCATTTGAGTAAATCCTTCCACAATTCCTTCCATTTGAAGTCTAAACTCATTACTGGTTAGAAAATCGTACAGCATTCCCATCTTGTCTCCTTTATTTTCTTGGTTTTGCCTTGCTCTACTCCATTGCACAACAGATTGTCTTAATACTGAACATAACCCCTTGAATTCTTCATACGAGCAGATCCATATCCCTTCTTTCATGGTCATACGATCCATTTCTGCAGGCATGGCTTCAGTAACCAATACTCCTATATCAGCTCCTTTTTCCCTAATGTCATTTTTAAACTTTTCAATCCAAACGGGTTGAAAATGCTTTGTTCTTTTACTTTCATAATAGATCGTTCCGCAGTTTGCTTGCTCTCTTGTGTTCACAATTTGTAGGCAATCTGCACCGTTGGCACCTTTTTTAATTTCATCGATGGTGTCTAAAGGAAAATGTGCCTCGAGCCACTCTTCTATTGCGAGCTCCATCACTTCTCCCTGCAATTGCATAGAACCTTGCTCTTGTTTACGCTTCATCTCTTCGGTGAGCTTTTTCTGGTCGTCCAATTGTTTTTGGAGTTCTTTCATTTTCAGCTCACTGTTTTCATCTGCTTGTCTTTTGATTTTTTCACGTTCTTCAAGAATACGCTTGCTCAATTCTTTTTGAGCCTCAAGTTTTGCAGCTTCTGCAGCTTCATCTTTTTCACGTTTGAGTCGTTCAATCTCAGCTTCTTTTTTTAACAGATCCTTGACACGCTCAGATTTTTCAGCAAGCTCGTCCTGCATGGATTTAAGCCTATCATAATTATCCTCTTCTAGTTTTGCCTTGAGGCGGATTTCTATTTGCTTTTCGGCCTCTTTGCTTTGCTTGGCGAGTCGTTCCTGAAAAAGCTCATTTTCTCGTTTCTTTTTAGATTCAAAGTCTGCTTTTGCACGGTCTAGCTCCACCTCTTTTAAGTTTTGGGCTTTAAGCATTTCATTCTTTTCCTTTTGAAACTGTTTACGCAAACCGTCTTCAATCTGGTGTTTTAGTATATCATTCACATCGATCTCGCTGCCACAATCAGGACATTTGATGGTAGTTTTGTTATTCATAATTGAAAGAAATAAGCTTGCTTAGTTGAAAATTTTAATTCAGATGAAAATCTAAGATACGATAGCACTCTCAAGGTCAAAAGTAATAATATTGCAAAAACGTTATATCACATTAATTGTCACTCTAAGCTTGAATTGTATAATTTAAAAGAATCATCCTTAATAACCCAAAAGTATTTTTGCGATAGGGATTGAAGCAGAAATCCTTTTATAGCTTTACCACAAAGTTATAAAAGATTGTAGCGTAAAGCCCGACCCTAAAAAAAGCAGAGCTTTTATTAGGGAATCGCCATTATCAAAAAAATTGCTGAATCTAGACTTTTGACTAATAAAAAATGCCTCGAATAGTTTCAAGGCATTAGATTTTAATTGGCTGTACTAATTTACTCAGATTTTAAACGAGCGTTTTTGTTGCGTTCATCCTGCAGCTGCCTACCTAGCTTTTGTTCTTTTTCAATACTACGTCTTCTTAGATCTTCCAGTTCAGCTTCTGTGGTCTGGAGCTGCTTTATGGATGACCTCGTAGAACTATTACTGGTTTTAAATTTCAAAATGAAGACGATAAGCAATAAAGCCAAAATTGCAATCACACCCCAAACGAAGGTATGATAGGCGCTCTTACTAGTCTGAATCCCCATAAATGTCATTGCATCTTTCTCTGCATTTACATTGAGTAATTCTTCATCAGTCTTTTTAACTTGAGATTGGAGAGCATTAATCGTACTGCTTTGTTGGGCAATCGTATCATTCAATTCTGCAATCTTCTCATTTAAGGAGCTGGCATATGTATTCACTTCTTTACGAAGTTTTGAAAGTTCTGTCTTCTTAATAACCTTATACTCCTTAAAGTTATTGGAACCATCAATTACATTTTCAAAATTTGAATCGAGAGTACTTTGTGATTCTATTTGTGATGTCGCGGCAAAACAAAAAAGTACCGAACATAATACACTTAAAAATATGGAATTAGCCTTCACAGTCCTATTCTTCAATAATTATTATAACAGATCTTCTAATTATTCATGGTTGCAAGAAACTCTTCATTATTGCGAGTTTGCTTTATGCGCTGGGATATAAACTCCATAGCTTCCACTGAGTTCATATCTGCAAGATACTTTCTAAGAATCCACATGCGCTGAACCGCTTCTTTGTCAAGCAATAAGTCATCTCTACGTGTTGAGGATGATGTCAAATCAATTGCAGGGAAAATTCTACGGTTGGAGATATTACGGTCTAACTGAAGCTCCATATTACCTGTTCCCTTAAACTCTTCAAAGATTACCTCATCCATTTTAGAGCCAGTTTCAGTAAGTGCCGTAGCTATAATGGATAATGAGCCACCTCCTTCTATATTACGTGCTGCTCCAAAAAATCTTTTGGGCTTGTGTAATGCATTTGCATCTACACCACCTGAGAGAACCTTTCCACTAGCTGGCTGCACCGTATTATAAGCTCTAGCAAGCCTGGTTATTGAGTCTAACAAGATCACGACATCATGGCCACATTCTACCATTCGTTTTGCTTTTTCCAAAACTATGTTTGCAACTCGCACGTGATCGTGGGCCTCTTTATCAAAAGTGGATGCGATTACCTCTCCGTCTACATTACGTTGCATATCAGTGACCTCTTCAGGACGCTCATCAATCAACAAAACCAACTGGTAAACCTCTGGATGATTTGCCGCTATTGCGTTTGCAATGTCCTTCAACAACATGGTTTTACCTGTTTTAGGCTGGGCAACGATCATTCCACGCTGTCCTTTTCCTATGGGGGCAAATAGATCCATCACTCGTGTCGAAACGGATGCTCTGCGTTCTGCGAGGTTGAACTTCTCATCTGGAAACAACGGAGTCAAATGCTCAAATGAAACACGATCACGCACTACCTTAGGGTCTAGACCATTGATCTGGGAAATCTTGATTAACGGAAAATACTTCTCACCTTCTTTGGGTGGTCGTACCATTCCAAGCACTGTATCTCCCGTTTTAAGGCCAAACAACCTGATTTGTGATTGTGACACGTAAATATCATCTGGACTTGCCAGGTAGTTATAGTCACTACTACGCAAGAAGCCGTAACCATCTGGCATCATGTCTAGCACACCCTCACTTTCAATTATACCGTCAAATTCAAAATCTGGGTCGCGGTATCTATTGCGGGTGTCCTTATTTCCTTTTGGAACATTATTCTGGTTGTTGTTGCGCTGGTTTTTGTGGCGTGGATTATTCTGATTGCTATTGTCCGATTTTTGATTTCTGCGATTATCGTTTTTGGAATCGTTTTTCTGATCGTTTGAGTTATCAGCCGATTTTTGACGGTCGCCAGCATTTGAATCTTTACTGTCATTATTGCGACGAGACTGGTTGCTCTGCTTGTTATCGCTAGAGCTAGAATCATCTTTTTTAGCTCTTGGATTAGGCTTACGGGTCTTTTTAGTGTCTTGATTACTCTTATCGTCTGGAGAGTTATCGCCCCCTTTTTGAGAGTCTGCTTTTTTTACCGTCCTAGGTTTGCGGGTACGTGGTTTAGGAGCTGGTTTATCCTTAGTTTCAATAGGCTTTGAGCCCTCAGATGCCTGTGTAGATTTTTCAGCTGGCTTCACGTCTTCTGTATCTAGTTTTTTGACCGCATCTGGATTTGCTGCCTGAAGATCTAGAATCTTATAAACTAGATCAAGTTTTCTAAGTTGTTTGTATTTGGGGACGTTGAGTTCTTTGGCAATTACGTGTAATTCAGGTAATTTTTTTGATTTTAAATCAGCGATTTGAAACATGTAAAAATGTAAAAAGTATTGTTAGATAAGAATGATGTAGATAAAATCTATCAGAAAAATTTTAACTCGCTAGTTAACCTTAAAAGAGTGGGTTAACATAATAGTGTTGCAATAATACAGTTTTTATTTTAATAGGCTTATCCTTTTCCCGTCATATGTCATATTTTTGCGAAGCTTTATAATAAAAGTTGACCTTAAACATGATACAACGCATACAGACGATCTATCTCCTACTTGCCGCAGCTACCTCTGGTGGTTTGATATTTATCGTAAGCCTTTGGGTAGATGGTGAGGGTAACGAGGTGGTTGCCATGGATGAGAATGTTTATTTTGGCTCTTTTGTTGTAAGTGCCGTATTGTCCATTTTTGCCATATTTTTGTACAAAAATAGACAGCTGCAAACGGTTTTTAATCGTTTAAACATATTATTGAATTTAATTTTACTGGGAGTCTTCGTTTATCGAGCGCTAACTATGTCTGGAGCGACGGCGGTTGCTGAGAAAGGCATTGGGATGTTTATTCCTATCCTATCTATCGTTTTACTCGTCTTGGCAAACAAGGCAATAAGAAAGGATGAACAGCTTGTAAAATCTGTAGATCGATTGCGATAGACACTTTAATCTTAGTATATTAATGAAACCTGCGAGGCGCCACCTTGTGGGTTTTTTTGTTTTACATTTTGCGTTGATCGTATATGTTTTATTAAGCACAACATCTTATTCTGCCATTTTATCCTATTATGGATAGCTGTCTCGCTTTCGCGAAAGCGAGATTATTCAGCCCAATACAATTTTCCTACCGCTCCTTCTCTACCACCTCAAGATTTGCGATTTTCCCGCTATTGATTTCAAACCGCAACATCGTGCGTTTTTTATGAAATCCATGAATGCCTACGGCACCGGGATTCATGTGCAAGAGATCCAGTTTCTTATCTCGCATCACTTTGAGAATATGGCTGTGACCGCAAATGAATAGATCGGGTGGATTGTTTTTGATCTCCTCTCGTACCCTAATATTGTAGCGATTGGGATAACCTCCAATATGAGTAATCCATACATCAACGCCCTCACAATTGAACCGATTATTCTCAGGGAATTGCTGTCTTGCTTTTGCATCATCGATATTTCCCGAAACGGCACGCAAGGTTTTTTTTGCCGTGATCTGATCAGTTACTTTTAAGTCGCCTATATCGCCTGCATGCCACACCTCATCTGCCCAAGCGACGTGCTTCATGATCCAGTCGTCAATATGGCTGTGGGTATCTGAAAGAAGGAGAATTTTCATATTGTGGGTATGGGTGAATTAAAAAATAAATATGCGAACAGTGCTTAGCGCTCAAAATTCTGAAAAATTTGCCTTCTTTTGCCAGGATCCTCATTAAAATACATGACATTTTCTTGACATAAAGAACTTCATGTTTGGGTAGCCACGTGCGATGCCTTCCATAAGCTATTTTCTAAAATAAATTATAGGTTCTCAATTCTTCATTTAAAAAACCATAATGTGAATTGATGGTTGCTATCTTTGAAATATGAACTTCGCACAACGGTATTTTATTGAATTTGCTTATGATGGATTAAACTACCACGGCTGGCAAAAACAACCAGATGCTGTTACGGTGCAAGAAAAACTGGAAGAAGGACTTTCCCTGCTACTCCGTCAGAAAATTGTGACCACTGGCGCTGGAAGAACTGACGCTGGAGTTCACGCAAAACAGATGTACGCACACTTTGACCTCGATTCTAAGATCCATCTTAAAAATATCACCTTTAGATTGAATCGGTGGTTACCACAGGATATCAGCATATTCTCAGTTTTCTCAGTAGCAGAAGAAGACCACACACGTTTTCATGCAGTTTCCAGGTCCTATGAATATCACTTTCATTTGAGGCCTGATCCTTTTCACAACAAAACCAGCTACATACTGCACCGAAAACCAGATTTTAAGCTCATGGATAAAGCCGCCAAGGTACTTTTGGATTATTCAAATTTCCAATGTTTCTCGCGGTCTAAAACTCAGGTAATAACGTACATCTGCGATATCACTGAAGCTCGTTTTGAATTTGATGGATACCATGTAGTCTTTCATATTACAGCCGATCGTTTTTTGCGTAATATGGTCAGGGCCATCGTGGGAACCCTTTTAGAAATAGGCTACAGGAAAAATACGATTGAAGGTATGCACACTATCATAAAATCAAAAAATAGATCGGCAGCAGGAGCAAGTGCACCAGCTCGAGGTCTTTACCTTACCAAGGTCACTTATCCAGAATCAGTTTTAAAAAATAGAAATGAGACTTTTTAAAGAAACACAACATTTTTCAAAATGGATTACAGTTTCACTGGCCGTGCTGATGCTTGTGGCTGTATTTCCTACGACTTTCATGAGTACCGATGAGTACACCGATAATCTAGCTATTAAACTTCTGCTAAGTAGCTTACCTATAGCCATTGCCGTGTTTATGTTTGTACTCAGGCAAGAAACCTACATTACCGAGGACTATATTGAGATGAGATATTTTCCGCTCGTGAAGAAAAAATGGTACTGGAAAGATATTATGGAGCCGCAAGTCATCGATTACGGCTTCGTGGGAGGCTGGGGAATTAGAATCTGGACGGGCTACGGTACGGTATACAATACAAAAGGCAGCAAAGGTTTGAATTTTAAAACCACCCAAAAGGGCAAACCTAAAGAATATACCATCGGCACCCAGCGGCCTGAAGAACTGCAAGAAGTCTTGCAAAAAATAAAAAACAACTAATGGCAGAATCCAAAACTGGAAATGCATTTGACATAGGTCTATTCAAAAGGCTTATTTCATTCACAAAGCCCTACCGCGGCACGTTTTATTTTGTAGCTATAAGCGCCATTCTCATAGCAGTAGTCGCTATAGGAATGCCTTACCTAATTAAGGTAGCCATAGATCAACACATCGTCCCTAAAGAATATGATGGTTTTTTGAACGTCATTCTTATGATGGTAGGTGTTTTAATCGCAGACGTTTTGCTTCAACTCAGTTTTATCTATTACGCAAACTGGTTGGGACAACAAGTGATCCGTGATTTACGATTGAAGTTATTTGATCATATGCTGAGTTTTAAAATGAAATATTTTGACACCAGCGCAGTCGGCAAATTAGTTACTCGGGCCGTGAGCGATATTGAAACAATTGCCAGTATATTCTCACAAGGCTTATTTGTTATTATTTCAGATCTACTTAAAATGGTGGTGGTTTTAGGATTTATGGCGTATAGCAGCTGGAAACTCACACTTATTGCATTAATCGTAATGCCATTTATTCTTTATGCTACCCGGGTCTTCCAAAAGGCCATGAAAAAAGCATTTGAAGAAGTACGCAGCCAGGTATCCAACCTCAACTCTTTTGTACAGGAACGGGTAACCGGTATGAAGATCGTTCAGATCTTCAATCGCGAAAAAATAGAATACGAACAATTCAAAGAAATCAATAATAAGCACCGCAATGCATGGGTTAAAACGGTTTGGTACAACTCCATTTTTTTCCCAATTGCAGAAATGTCTTCAAGCATCACTATAGGGCTTATTGTTTACATAGGTGTTGTAATGAATATAGGTGCCGAGATTAATATGGTTGAGATCGGTACCATTGTTATGTTTATCGATCTTTCTCAAAAGCTATTCCGCCCACTGCGGCAAATAGCTGACAAGTTCAATACGCTTCAGATGGGTATGGTTGCAGCAAATCGCGTGTTTAAAATATTAGATACAGACTCCCAGATTGAAGATGCAGGAGAGAAAATTGCGCAAGATCTTAAAGGAGATATCGAGTTTAAAAATGTCGATTTCGGATACGTAGAGAATGAACTGGTTCTTAAAGATCTTAGTTTTAAGGTAAATGCTGGAGAAACTGTTGCGATAGTGGGTGCTACGGGTGCTGGTAAATCTACGATCATTAATTTGCTATCTCGATTCTATGAAATTAATGCAGGAGAGATTTTGATAGATTCCGCTTCCGCGAAAGCGTACGACCTTAAATCCCTACGTTCACAAATAGCTGTGGTACTTCAGGATGTATTCTTGTTTGCAGATACCATTTCAAACAATATTACACTTCAAGACGAGAGTATCACAGAGCAGGACGTGATCGCAGCGGCAAAGAAAATAGGTGTGGACCGATTTATCTCCACACTGCCCAATGGTTACCAGTATAATGTTAAAGAACGAGGTGTGATGCTCAGTTCCGGGCAGCGTCAACTCATCGCTTTCTTACGCGCCTATGTTTCCAATCCCAGCATCTTGATTCTTGATGAAGCGACGAGTTCAATAGATGCACATAGTGAGCAGTTGATTCAAGAGGCGACTGATATTATTACCAAAGGAAGAACTTCCATAATTATTGCCCACCGTCTCGCCACCATTAAAAAAGCAGATAAGATCATCGTGATGGATGCGGGTCGTATAATGGAAATTGGAACGCACAGTGAATTATTGGAAAAAGAAAACGGCTATTATCGCAATCTTTATGAAGTGCAGTTTTTACAGCAGGAGGTGGCTTAAAATTTTTTGGCCACAACTACGGTGATTATGGTAAATACGGCGATTAGAATTCCTATCAATAAAAAGAATAAGAATAAATAAAGAAGTGACTGAAAAAATTTCAAAACAGCCTTTCCCCAAGATAGATTAAAACACCTCTTATAGCTCGCAATATTGTAAACCGACATGAAGAAATATGTGAAAACCGACCATGACAGCATAGTCTCTGGATGAAGAAGAACGATAATTATTGAGAAAATCGTCGATATTAAGGTCACATGGCTCAATGTATACATGAAGAATACCATTTGCTCCGGAAAATTGAAGTAACGTTTTCCCCAGAATACGATTCGTCCTATAAATGCAAATAGTGGGATTGTTATAAAGTAAAATAATCCCTGATAATCAAAAACTGCATCTTGAATTTGTTGGTTTTGTTGTTTCAATTCTTCCAATTTTTCAGGAGGGAGGTCGACAGCCATAAAAGAACTCATATCGGGCACGATATGTTCTAACGCGTCAGTCTTTTTTATCACAAAAGTGTAGATACTTACAACAAATAAGACCAACAATAAATACCTAATGGCATCCATGTAATTTGCCCGTCTGCCAGATATATACCCCAAAATCACTCTTTCTGGCCTAACGCATAAATCCACAAAAGTGCGTATGAATTTTGTATCAAAACCTATGTAGAGATCTCCAAAATCTGCCGCGACCTGCTTCATGGTAATCCTATTATCAATCCACTTTGCACCACAATCTGCACAGTAGTTTTTATTTGCGTAGATCTGGGAATTACAGTTTTTACAGTGACGCTCCATGTTCTAAGAAATTTTGACGGTAGGGAAACTCATATCAGGAATAAACAGTTTTACAATTCCAAAAATAAGTAAGGCCAGTAACGCGGAATATATAAGATTGACCACAGCATAAAGATGTAATGCTATAATCATTTTTAAGATTAATCTGCTCCAGTTTAAATTAAATACGCGTTTATAGTAGTACGTGATCTGTACAAGGTTAAAAACCGTTGTCATCGCAAATAAGATTAAGAATTCTATATCAAATATGAGAAGTAGAGGCGTGCATAGTGCAAATAATATATTGGAAAATCCGAATGCATAAACATAGAAAATGAGGTGTTCTGAAAAATTGTACTTCTTCAAATTCATAAATACTAAATAACCCGTGATGATATATGCAGGCATTAGGACGGTGGTCCATAGTCCAAAATAGTCATAGAGATAATTGAATACAGATATGGCAAAAGTATCGGTAGTTTCCGTATTGTATCCCAACAGCTCGGGAGAAAAGTTTTTGAGAATAAACAGTTGAATACCGATCAAGGTCAAACCTATCAAATAAAAGTTGGCGGGATTGACATACCTTTTGCGCTGGCCTGTGATATATCCATTGATCACATCTTCTGGCATGGTAATCAGTGCGAGCATGGTCGCTAAAAACTTGTTATCGGCACCCAAGTATTTATTTGAGAATTCCCTGGAAATTTCCCTTGGAGTCAATCGGTAATCCACCCATCTGGAACCACACTTAGAGCAAAAATCATCGCCCGCATAAAGCATTTTATCGCAATTCTTATAGTGACGGTCCATTAGGCTGTTGCTTTAAAAGACTCTATTAATTCTGGAAAGAATTTCACTACTACAATAGTCCCTAAGACAATAGCAACTAGCAATAAAATTATTAGGACAACGCTAAAAACCAAGATGTACACAACTGCCTTGACCATCGTACGGTCAAGAGAGGTTTTTAGAACTCGATGGTAGGCATAGAAAACATGGATCACACTTAGAGGAAACGCTAGAAAAGACAGCATAGCCCATTCTGCAGGTAGGACAATTATTGGTACTACTAATATCGTCGTGACAATGTTATAAAAGCCCCAGATGTACGTGTGAAAAATAAAATGCTCCGTAAAATTATAAATTCTAAGATTTTTATAGACCCAGTACCCTACTAACGCATAAAGCGGCAAATTGAGCGTGCTCAACAAACCTGTATAATCTAATATTGCTTCAAACATCTTTGTTTGTGCCTCATTAGGAACGAATAAGCCACTTGTACTACTGTCATTTCCAAAGTTTTTGAAAATAAATATCTGAACCCCTACAAAAGTTAGACTCAAAACATAGAAATTAATGGGGTTCATATATCGCTTGCGCAACCCATAAATGTACCCATTGATTACATCTTCCGGAAATCGCACCAAGCCCACCATTGTTCTCAAAAACCTATTGTCAAAACCAATATATCTTTCAGACACTTCGTTGAGTACCGATCTGGGTGTCAATCTAAAATCCACGTATTTAGAACCACAATTGCAGCAGAAGTTATGGCCTGCATACAGCAACTGGTCACAATTTTTACAGTGGCGATCCATTAGGCGAGTAGTTTTTTGATTTTAGTTGCAAGCTGGTCATGATCTGTAAAACTTTCAAATGCGCCATCATGGACTAGAGAAATAGCTCCGGTTTCTTCACTTACGATCACTGCAATCGCTCCACTTCTTTCCGTGAGCCCAAGAGCAGCCCGGTGCCTTAATCCAAACCTTTGGGGAATATCCTGACTTTCTGAAACAGGTAGTATGACTCGAGTCGCAGTGATTCTATTACCCTCTACGATCATCGCACCATCATGAAGAGTGCTGTTTTTATAAAAAATGCTGAGTATAATTGGTGCATTAATTTTAATATCCATAGGATCCCCTGTGTTCTTCACAAAATCCAGAGATGTATCCCGTTTAATGCCTATGAGCGCTCCTGTTTTTGTAGCGCTCATCTTTTTGCATGCCTTGACTATTTCATCCACGACCTTGTGATCGGTATCAGATTCTTGTTTAAAAAATTTGAGTTGGCTCAATAACCTACGCCTAGATGTGAAGTTTGTAGATCCAAGCATCAATAAAAACCTACGTATCTCTTGCTGGAACACTACTATTAGGGCAAAAACTCCAGCACCTGTAAAAGCTCCCAGTGCCTTGCTCAACATCTCCATTTCCAGAAAGATGGTGATCTCATAAATGAGATATATGATAACGATTCCAATAAAGATATTTATTGCCGCCGTACCCTTAACCAAACGGTAGAGGTAATAGATCAGTGCCGCAAAAAGAACAATATCTATTAAGTCGTAAATCCTAAACGAGGGCAATTCCATTGATATAAACTTAAAATAAAAATAAACTTAAAAATAAGAGTGACGGCACAAAAGACTTCTATTTATCAAAAGACTTATAGAAATCAGCTCTTAATTCAAGGCTTGAAAAAGTTTAATTGCTTGAACAGCTTCCTTAACATCATGCACCCTCAGTATAGAAGCTCCATTTTGTAGTGCAACCATGTGTAGTGCCGTGGTACCATTTAAGGCGTCATTTGCGTCGATATCTAGTGTTTTATAGATCATGGATTTTCGGGAAAGGCCTGCAAGAATGGGAACATCTTGAGCCTTTAACAAATTCAGGTTCTTCAATAGTTCAAAGTTTTGCTCTCTTGTTTTAGCAAAACCAAAACCAGGATCAATAACAATATCATTTACTCCACAAGCGCGTGCGGCAGCTATACGTTTTGAGAAGTACAGATTGATTTCTATCATCAAGTCGTCGTAATCGGTTAGCGACTTCATGGTTTGTGGCATTCCCCTCATGTGTATCATGATGTAAGGTACATTTGCCTTACCCACAGTTTTAAGCATTTCGGCATCCAGCTTTCCCGCACTTATATCATTCACGATGTTAGCACCGTGCGATAGTGCTTTTCTTATAACGCTTTCGCGAAAGCTATCACAACTCAAAGCCACATCAAATCTTTGAGAAATAGCCTCAATAACGGGCACTATTCTAGCAGTCTCCTCCCCTACCGAGATGTGCTGGCCAGATGGACGGGAACTGTAACCGCCCACATCTATGATCTTTGCGCCTTCATGAATCATGCGCTCCGCCTGTCGTAGTGCATCGTCTACCTTGATCGCCTTGCCGCCGTCGTAAAAAGAATCGGGTGTGCAATTAACAATACCCATAACGATGGGCGTTGACAGGTCGATCAACCTACCATTACAATTTAGGGTACTCATGTATTATGCAGTTTGAATAAGAAATGCGAAATTTACACAAAATTAATCGCCGTATGTCCAATACAGATGCACAGTATGATGCTGTAATTGCAAAGTGTAGAGATCTATTCTATAAAAAAATGAAAGACTACGGTAGCGCATGGCGCATCTTGAGACTACCATCACTTACAGATCAAATATTTATAAAAGCCCAGCGGATACGCGGTTTACAGACGCTCGCTGAAACCAAAGTGAACGAAGGCCAAGAAAGTGAATTCATAGGTATAATTAACTACTCCATCATGGCTTTGATCCAGATGGAAAAAGGTGTCGTAGATCAACCCGATCTTTCTCTTGAAGAGGCTGTTGATCTTTATGACCTCGAAGTCGCAGCAACAAAAAAATTGATGCAGGATAAAAACCACGATTATGGTGAGGCATGGCGAGAAATGCGTGTGAGTTCCTTGACCGATTTAATATTGCAGAAACTTTTGCGCGTCAAGCAAATAGAAGATAATCAAGGAAAAACTTTGGTCTCAGAAGGACTTGATGCCAACTATCAAGACATGGTAAATTATGCCGTATTTGCAATGATTCATTTGAGTAAATAAAATAATAGTTATCAAAAAAATTAAGCGTTCTTATTTTATTTGGAGAAAATCTCTCGTTTTATCGATCGTGCTTGTGTTTACAATAACTGTCACAGGACAAGATCTAAAAGTTGATTTACTGCAAGGCTCATGGCAGCTGGAGCAGGTCATTTCTTCCAAATTAAAAAAAACGATCACGCTTAACATTAAATACTCAAATAGACATAAACGATATTTTGGAAATGTCAAATCTCGTAGTATTACCACGACATTAGATAGTATCAACTTCAATCCTGAAACAAGCTTGTTGATATTTTCAAGTCACATGAGAAATAATAATTTGTTTGTTTTGACTTTAACTGACAACAAATTAAGTGGAACTGTTTCCAGTCAGGGAAATACTTATAAAATATCGGGACTGAAGAAGGACTCTCCTCCTGTAAACATTAAAGAGTATAGCAATTATCAAAAAACTAAATTACCGAGCAAAGACATAGATCTTTTTGAAAGTAAGGGAAAAACCAGTTCCAGCATTGTCTTGTTAATAGTGCAAGGAGGACCGTTTGATGAAATACAGTATTCTCCACAGCAATTTGAATCGTGGACTGATAAGCTGCACATTGCTCTTGTAAAACAGACGCAAATTTTAAATCCGACGATACTTCCTCCTGAAAACAACCTGAGCTTGATGGACGCCCGATACGAAACTAAAATTACCGTCGATATTCTTCATCGGGTCATACAACATTTCAAGCAACAAAATAAAAAAATCCTTGTCTGGGGTGTTTCGTACGGAGCTTGGGTCATACAAAAATACATAACAGAATACGGTATTGACGTTGATGCTATGAGCATAGCGGCTGGTAGGTTAGATCTAGAGAAAGAAATCTGGAAAGAAGGAAAGTTGAATCAAAAAGTCTATGACATTACCTATAAGAGAGGTAAGAGAATCTATACAGAAATGGGTTTTACCTATACTAAACCTTTATCTTATCTTCTTGCCGCTGTCGATGAGGAGCGATATACACAATCATTGAGCAGCAAAGATCTTTCTAACCTCGTTGTCTATCAATACGGTAAAAAAGATGGTACCGTAGGTCGTTTGAATTCTTCAGAAATGAAATTCTTAAAATCAAAAAATGTGGATATTGAAATCTGCAACAAATGCTATCACAGGCAGATGCTTTCAAAAAAGATCATGAACTCTGCGATCACCAAAATGCTTGAATTTATCGATCAAAATTAGCTAGTCATTAATGAATGCTTGATTTTGCACTCAATCATGAATGTAAGGATGCTTTAGAATTTCTTCTAATCAAATTGTTTTAATCACATCTGCTCTGGAACCTCAATACCCAGTAACCCACAAGCGCTTTTTATAACCTCAGCTGTCTTGTAGCATAAGAGCAATCTAAATTGTTTAAGGTCTTCATTCTCCTCCTCGACGATTTTCGGCACATTTTGATAAAAGCTGTTGAACTCCTTGACCAGATCATATACATAATTGGCTATGAGTGCTGGGCTGTATTTATCGGCTGCGTTTTGTATGATCTCAGGATAAGATTGCAGCGATTTGATGACTGCGGTATCTTTTTCAGTGATTGAAATATCCTCTGCGGTTTTTAGCTCGCTACTGTCAAAACCTGACTTCTTTAAAACAGATTTGATTCTTGCGTGAGTGTATTGAATGAAAGGTCCTGTATTTCCTTGAAAATCGACAGATTCTTCAGGATCAAACATCATACTCTTTTTGGGATCCACTTTGAGCATAAAATATTTAAGTGCTCCCAGTCCAATCATTTTATACAGTCGCTCTTTCTCTTGATCATCAAGACCGTCCAGTTTGCCTTGTTCTTGCGCAATATTCTTTGCGGTAGCCGTCATCTCTTCCATCAATTCATCTGCATCAACCACAGTTCCTTCTCTAGATTTCATTTTTCCAGAAGGCAACTCTACCATTCCATAACTCAGGTGAAATAGATTTGCTGCCCAGTCAAAACCGAGTTTTTTCAATATCAAGAACAATACTTTAAAATGGTAGTCCTGCTCGTTACCTACCGTGTAGACCATAGCATCAATATCATGATCCTTAACCCTTTGAATAGCAGTACCTATATCCTGAGTCATATAAACTGCCGTTCCATCGCTACGTAAAACGATCTTACGATCCAATCCCTCATCAGTCAGATCAATCCAAACGGATCCATCAGGGTCTTTTTCAAAAACTCCTTTCTCTAGACCATCAGCGACTACGTCTTTTCCTAATAAATAAGTATTACTTTCATAATACAGACTGTCAAAATCAACCCCTAGATTTTTATAGGTTACATGAAAACCATCATACACCCAGCCATTCATCTTTTTCCATAGACTGACTACCTCATCATCACCTTTCTCCCATTGGCGAAGCATTTCCTGAGCTTCGACAAATATTGGCGCTTGTTTTTCGGCAGTTTCTATGGAGCTTCCTTTTGCTACAAGTTCCGCAACCTGTTTCTTGCACTCTTGATCAAATTTCACATAGTAATTCCCCACAAGCTTATCACCTTTTAAACTCGTATTTTCTGGCGTTTCTCCATTACCGAATTGTTCCCAAGCCACCATCGATTTACAAATGTGAATACCACGGTCGTTGACGATCTGGGTCTTATTCACTTTTCTACCCGTCGCTTCAATAATATTAGCAACCGAGTAACCCAGTAAATTGTTACGCACATGACCTAAGTGCAGTGGTTTATTGGTATTCGGCGAACTATACTCTACCATTACACCAGCTCTGTTCTCGTCTATTTGTTGACGGCCAAAACTTTCATCAGCTAGCATAGAATTAAAATCCTTCAGGATGGAAGCATCGCTAATCGTAACGTTTAAAAAACCTTTAATAACCTCTATTTCTGAAAGCAAATCAGTGCTTTTTTGCAACTCCTCACCTATCGCTGTTCCTATAACAGCAGGATTCCCTTTAATGTGGCGCAACATGGGAAAAACCATGATGGTATAATCTCCATTCTGATCCTTGCGAGTTTGGGAAATCTCAACCTGCGGCAAACTTACTTTGTAGAGTCTCTCAACCGCATTAATTGTCGCATTTTCCAGTTCTTGTAGCAATCGCATGGTATAAAATTTAGCTTGCAAAGATACATTATATGAAAGGCAGCTGCCTAAATACGTACTAAGAACCTAATTACGTCTTATGTTATATAATGTTTCCTATAACGATCGCAAAGTGGATCGCAAGATCAAAGAATTAGTAGGCGGCCACCTTACTTTAAGAGAGCGATGGAAAATTAAAGGATCGGGATCGCCTAAACTTCACATCAGTTCTGCAAGTATCCAGATTCATAATCTTCTCGTACTGGATATCAATGCAAACACCTGTAATATTGAGATACGCGAAAAAGGAATTATTGTGAGGTTCAGATCATTGCTGGAGACCTATGCCTTACCTATTCCCTTTTACAAATTGACTATATATAAGGGCCGTGCTCAAGAATACAGTATTTACAAAGACAACTATTTCGTCAAAATCAGGGCAGACAAACAGAACATTCACTCCTTTATTGAAAAAGTGCTTACTCGCAAAGGTGATCAGGGATTTGAATATGTGGACGATCTTTAGGATAAGTTCTCCTGAATTTCTGGTACTGAAATTCTAATGATTCAATCAATTCTATACGGTTGGAGCGGGACTGATTTGAACCCATCTTCCAATTGAGATGACCTAAGAACCGTCATCATACCGCTTTCGCTTTCAATTAATTCAAGCATATCTTGTTGTACAGAGGGCAGTGGAGCGTCATAGGTTCCAAAAAGAAAATTACTTGTAGGTGTATCATAAAATTGAAAGGTAGACGTGGGTTGAGAGTTCTCGCTTTCGCGAAAGCGTAAAACGTATTCATAATCTCCATTACTATTTTTCAAAGGTGTAATAAAATGACCGTCTGAAGCCCCTTTAGATTTCATGAGTGGATTATCAGTCAATCCATCTTTTATAGAGGCTAAAGACGCCAGAAGGAATCCAGATACAACTACGATTCCTGAAAAGAGTGTTATTACAGTGATGTATTTTTGATTGATTTTAATGAATCTAAAAAGAGGAATCAAAAAAAGAAGCAATCCTACTGGTATCATCAAATTCAAAAAAAACCTGAATTGCGGAGAGGTTATCAATAACAAAAGGCTCTGCAAAATAAAAACACCTAAGACTATCTTGAACTTGAAAGTTATTTTAAAAAATAGAATGTAAACAAGCGTCGCTACCAGACAGGCAGCAGTGATTTTATTGAAATAACCTTCGACTCCAGAGTGGTATAACCAAAACCCTAACTTTTCCAGAAAACTGTATTTATTGGCATCCAAATAACTAATTCCAAAGGACTGATCGTAGGTAAGTTGGGAGTAAAAATCAGCTATTTCAACAGGAAGCAACCAGTCTGTCTGAATGGGCGCCCAAGTGGTAAGAGGGTATAAAGGCATACCGCTTACGATAAAAGATTTAGCAACATAAAAAACCGCGAATAAGAAACTTAAGGAAGCAATTATCTTCATGGATGTTGACCTCAGCAATTTATGTTTAACAACCAATACAACCGGTAAGATGATCATCAATGCACAGGTAACCTTAATAAATATGGCTTGAATTACCAGCAGCGTGATGACACATAAAATCTTTTCATCTATTTTTTCATAAAGAACAAGAAAATAATAAATGGCCATATAGGAAATAACATAGACCGCTAGATCTGGACTGGGTGCCGAGCTAAATAAATATCCAAGTGCAAACCACACAGCAAAAAGTCTTCTAAAAATAGTAGTCAAATCAATTATGCGGGAGCTGGAACCCAGACTCCATACAAAACCTAAAAACAGATAAACTCCAGAAAGATCATTGAATCTATTATAGAAATAATCAAAATTCATCGCAGATTGTAGGATATGAAAACCGCTCTGTTGTGATAGAAATATATGAAGATTGGATAATCCAGTAACCAATCCATATTGATCCAGCCATTTAATAGTCTGTATGTAGTAGCTTTCATTATCAATAAAATAGGGTGACCCAGAGGCCACGTAAGCTATTGAGAGAAATACTAAAATCATAGCGGTCACTTCGACTCCGCTAAAGGATTTTTGATCTTGATTATCTGCTATCTCCTGATCAATTTTATTGTAAAGTCCTTGTGTTAAATTTTTATCTTGATCGTAACTAGCAGTGCTAGGTGAATTTAGACCCTGTTTTTTTCTAAAAAGCTTTAAGAAATCAACACGAATCTCTCTCGAATTTAAAGTAAGTCCTATTAGAGAAAGTAAAAGCATCACCACAGTCCACTCAATGCCAAGGCCATAGAAAAAAACCCAAATCGCACTCAATATCTGGATATTGAAAAATCCAAGAAATACAGTCAAAGCCAGGCCGACGCCAGAAGCCCCAATGATTTTTTTGAAAATGATGCCATGACCATAGGCAATTAGCATGCACAGAATAAAATATAATGCGACAAGGATCATACTGCTAAACTAATTTAAAATATTTGATCTCTCCCCAAACTATAAAAGCTCTAGAATTTAGTAACGTACTAGGTGATTTCGTGTAGCATTGACTGCAATTTCAAAAATCTACAGATTTATGTAACAATTGCGGTAGATACATCACTAATCTCTAAAATGATGCAGAACCATGATTTTAAGTCTCAAAAACGTCTCAAAAACATACTCAAACGGAGTTAAGGCACTTGACGATGTAACTATAGATATACAAGCAGGGATGTTCGGTTTGCTAGGTCCTAATGGAGCAGGAAAATCCTCACTTATGAGAACCATCGCCACCTTGCAAGCACCTGATTCTGGAACCATCCAATTCAACGAGATTGACGTGTTAAACGATAAAATCGAATTCCGTAAAAACTTGGGATACCTACCTCAAGAGTTTGGAGTCTATCCCAAAATGAGTGCTCATGATTTACTACACTATTTTGCAAGTCTCAAAGGGATCAGCAAAAAATCAGATCGTAATGCCATTGTGGATAAAGCTCTAGAAGTGACTAATCTCAGTGATGTGCGCGACAAACATGTAGCCGGTTACTCTGGTGGTATGAAACAGCGTTTTGGTATTGCACAGCTGTTGCTCAACAACCCCAAACTCATCATCGTGGATGAACCTACCGCAGGTCTCGATCCTGCTGAGCGACATAGGTTCCTAAATGTTTTGAGAGAAATAGGAACTAACCATATCGTGATCTTTTCAACGCATATCGTAGATGATGTTAAGGAACTTTGTACAGACATGGCGATATTGAATGGTGGCAGGATCCTGGCACAGAGCACGCCCAAACAAATGGTAAAAATACTTGACCATAAAGTCTGGTCGATTACCGTAAACAGAGAGCAGGCAGAAAGTATACAGTCCCAGTACAACGTGATTTCCTCAAGCTATAATGAGGATAATGATCTTGTTATTCGTGTCTACGGCGATGCTAATCCAGGAGATGGTTTTGTTGCAGCTCCTGCCACACTGGAGGATGTTTATTTCACGACACTCAACCAAAACAAGCCAGTTGAATATCTAGAAATAGCCTAATTCATGTTCACAACCATATTTACACACGAATTTAAAACGTGGTTAAAGAAACCTATCTTTTACGTTTTTCTAGTCATATTCTTTTTACTTGGAGGGCTGGTCATGTCCATTGCTGCAGGTGTTTTTGATAGCGATAACGTTACAGTTACCAGCAATAGTTACCTCAATAGCGCCTATTCCATTTCAGCACTTATTTCGCAACTGGCGCTGTTCTGTTACCTGATGATTCCCACCTTTACGGGATCTACTATTCATAGGGACTTCAAGAACAACATGCATAATGTTCTTTATTCCTATCCTATTAAAAAGCTGGAATATTTGCTTGCCAAGTTTACTGCTGGTCTCTCCGTAAACATCTTGATGATATTGATGCTCATTTTGGGATTACTCATAGGTGGCTACCTGCCAGGTAACAATCCAGAACTTTTTGGGCCTTTCAAAATCTGGAATTACCTGCAGCCTTTTGTACTTATAACCATTCCCAACTTAGTTTTTTACAGCGCCATTGTTTTTGCGATCACCGTTTTCACGCGTAATATGAACATCGGCTTTATGGCGGTGCTTACTCTTATCATTATTCAGCTTGTTACAACCTCTTTTGTAGATCAGGTAGACGATCCTTTCTGGCTCGCACTTGCAGATCCATTGGGTAACATTGCCATTTCTGAAAGTTTGGAATATTGGACTCCAGCAGAGCAGAACGAGCGCATGTTGCCATTTAGTGGCATGATATTATGGAACCGAGTAGTTTGGGCTGGAATTTCAATCCTGATTATTTCCTTAGTGGTATGGCGATTTGACTTTGCCCAGAATGCCGTTAGTTTATTCAGAAAAAAGAAATCCAGCAGTATTTTTAAGGAAAACTTTAGCAGTATACAACGCGTTGTTCTACCCAAAGTTGCAACTGATTTCTCCCTCAGCGGTCAGCTCAAAACTTTGTGGAGCTTAACTAAAAGTGATGTACGTTACATCATTTTTGGCTGGCCGTTCATCATCATCAGCTTTCTCTCCATTGTGTTGACCCTCGTTATTTTATTTAATTCAGGTTTGATTTTTGGGACGGCAATTCTGCCCAAAACTTGGGTTATGATGAGTACACAGGGATCGGCTTATATTCTATTATTCACCTATTTACTCATTTTTCTCTACTCTGGATTTTTGATGGATCGCTCACGTGCGGCCCATATCAATCAGATTGTGGACGTGACGCCTACAAAAAACTGGGTGTTTCTGGTCTCAAAACTTTTGGCGCTCATTATTATGGTTGCCGTAATGCAGACACTTTTAATTTTATGCGGAATAAGCTTTCAGACCATCAGCTCCTTCTACGATTATCAGTTTGACCTTTATTTGTTTCAAGGATATCTTGTAAATACTTGGAAATACGTTCCTTGGATTTTTATGGCTCTGCTCATCCACACCCTTATCAAGAACAAATGGCTGGGTCTTGCCGTGTTGCTAATCATAGGAATTGCGATTCCCTTGTTGACGGGCGCCATAGGTTTTACTCAGGCGATTTATGACTTCAATTCCATAGGTGAGCCCAGTGCCTCAGACTTTAATGGCTATGGAAATGCGCTTACTGCCTACTATACTTACCGCGTGTACTGGGTGCTGTTTGGGATTATCCTACTCTGTATTGCCCTTCTTTTTTACAGACGTGGTATGGGGAAAGGATTTATGGAGAGATTCGCTTTCGCGAAAGCGAGAACATCAACCCCACTTCTCATTACGGCAGGAGTTTGTCTTGTGACTTTCCTATCCTTGGGAGGTTATATCTGGAAAATAAATAATATAGATAATGAGCGCCTGACCGGTAAGGAACGTGAGGAATTGAGGGTCAACTTTGAGCGCGAGCTGGGGAAGTATAATGGCGTCCCACAACCACGTTTGGTAGCTGTAAATACTTATATGGATCTCTATCCAGAGGATCGCAATTTTAAGGCTGGTGCTACCTATACCATGGTCAATCAGACTGGTGTTGCTATAGATACGCTTCACGTAAACTTGAATGACTATCCCATCGAGATAACAATGGATCGGGAATATCAAATAGTTTATGAAAATGAGGACTATGATTATTCTATGTATGCGTTTGATGAATCATTAATGCCTGGGGATACTTTAATCTTCAAATTTGACATGCGCAATAAGCCGAATAAATTTCTAGACAACAACTCTCCTGTCAATAGCAATGGAACCTTTTTGAACAATTCTATGTTCCCTTCTATAGGTTACAGCGATGCTGCTGAGATTAGAGATCCCAAGTTGCGTAAGAAATATGACCTACCGCTCAAGGACCGCATGCCTAGCCCATTTGCACCCGGAGCGACAGACAATAATTATATAGGTGGTGCCAGTGATTGGATCGATTTTGAGGCGACGATGAGTACTAGTCCAGACCAAATCGCCATTGCTCCAGGATATTTAATTAAAGAATGGGAAGAAGACGGCCGCAGGTATTTTAACTACAAAATGGACAGTAAAATGTTGAATTTCTACTCATTTATGAGTGCGAGATATGATGTTAAAAAAGAAGTTCACAATGGTATAAATCTTGAAATTTACCACCATCCCGATCATACATACAATTTAGATCGCATGATGAAAGGCCTTAAGGAAGGACTGGATTATTATGGAGCAAATTATACACCTTATCAGCACAGGCAGGCACGTATTATAGAATTCCCTAAAGATTATGGGAGCTTTGCCCAGGCGTTTGCTAATACCATACCATTTAGCGAAGGAGTAGGTTTTATTGCAGATGTGGACGATGAAGATAAAGAAGCAGTGGACTATGCTCTAGCCATAACGGCTCATGAGCTCGCGCACCAGTGGTGGGCGCATCAAGTGATAGGAGCTAATGCAAAGGGTGCCACGCTACTATCAGAAAGTATGTCTGAATACAGCTCTCTTAAGGTACTGGAAAATGTTTATGGTAAGAACCAAATGCGCGTTTTCTTAAAAGATGCTTTGGATCAATATTTGTCAGGACGAAGTGGTGAGAGGATCAAAGAGAATCCGCTTATGTTTAATGAGAATCAGCCCTATATCCATTACCGGAAAGGATCTGTAGTATTGTATGCCATGAGTGATTATATAGGAGAGGATAAGTTTAATGGTGTGGCAAAAAGATTTGCTGAGAAATACCAGTTTAAAGGCGCACCTTATCCTACTTCAGTAGAATTTGTAGAAGACCTAAGAGAAGTCACTCCTGACTCGCTGCAATACTTAATCAAAGATATGTTTGAGACTATTACGCTCTATGACAACAGCGTGGAGGAAGTTACCTATCAAGAAACTGAGGAAGGTAAATACTTAGTGAATATTGAAGCCCTTGTACGTAAATATCGCACTGATAATAAAGGAAAGAAGCAATACAGCGGTAAGGCTGGTGATAGTCTGACCTTTATCCAGGAAAAGGATACACTATCATCGCTACCTCTTGCAGACTATATCGAAGTGGGTGTTTTTGGTGAAGAAGATGATGAAACTGGCGAGAACAAGGTATTAAGCCTGCGCAAGGTCAAAATATCTGATATTGAAAACGACTTTCAAATCTTAGTAGATGAGGAGCCGGTTGAGGCTGGAATTGATCCTTATAACAAATTGATTGATCGCAAATCAAACGATAACCGGAAGAAAGTGAATCTAAAAAAAGCGGATAATGAAAACACTGCTGTTAAGGATTAGTTTTTATTATTGAATTTATTTTTAAGCCTTATTGCTTCTCGCAATAGGGCTTTTTCATTCAAAATCCAAGACCTCAGCCGCAGAAACCAGTTGCTTTAGTGCATTGATGCGTTTTTCAATCCTGTCAAAAAAAATGTTCCTTGCTCGCTCTCCGGTGGTATTAATTAAAACCGATTTGCTAAGCTGGCGTTGCAAGTAGGAATCGGCTTGTTTGCAGGTTATGGGATCGATTGCCAGGAAATAGGAAAGAAAAGTAAACGGCACATAAAAAGCATTTCTATGTTTGCTGGTTATGAGGACCGTGTTATTCATTAGCAAGAGTTCGTTGTGGTAAAGCTTGAATTTCTCACTGGCTACGGATGCCGTTTTTACGGAATTGACCAAATGCATCAACTCATCGCATAGTGATTTGGCCGCTGCAGCATTGAGCAAACCCGCCTCAAAGTAAAAGTGGATTTGTTTTAGCGTACTGTTAAATGTAGTGGTGTCCCATATCTCGGTTTTGGAAATAGGTGCGTATAGTTTGCCCAGTTCCTTTGCAGCCTCCAAGGTGCTCAAAGGCAAGTTGAAATTATCAAAAGCTACGTTTTCCGCGTCGTGGGATAGCAATCGCAGCCACACATAGATCTTAAACCGAGTCAACATGTTACCCTCCAACAAATAAAATATGGGGATGTCCTTGGCTGAATAATACATCATTACATCTTCCAGCTGCGTCAACTGCCTGACTGAAATCGCTGATTGCTTGAAATAATACTCCAGTTCCTTTGCCGTAGAAATGATGGGCGTTTTTTCCACCGCTACCCTATTGATCTGATCTTTTTGCAGCGCGTCTAGTGAGAAATTAAAGTGGGCGGCCAGTCGCAGCCCCTCGCTTAGGGAAATTTTGCTTTTACCACTCGTTCTTCTATGTGCTGCATCATAACTAATATTTAAGGCTCCTGCAATGGCCTCGTTGAGTGAGACGCTCTGAGGCAGCATTCTCGATATAATTCCGAAAATTTCTGCAGACATGATTTTGTGATTTTCGCAAAAGATAAATGATTATTTGTAATTCATGGGTGTCGACTCTGTGTTTATCGCAGTTTATTTGGAGTATCAAAAGAAATTCAATGAAATATCTAATCTCAATAGCCATGATCATGACTTTATACAACTGTGCCACTTATGAGAAGAAGATGATAAAAGATAATGTTCTTATTCTCAACGAAAAATCTCTCACGAACCTCAATGGTTATTACGAGGTAAAACCACAAAACAAATATGATTATCAAGGAGAGCTTGTCAATAATACGATTCCAGATTATTCAATTCTGCCAGAATATTTGCGGTTGATGTCCATAAGAGAAGATACACTGTCCACAGATTATTACGTCAAGGTCGAAGTCGTAGATGCGACCACCATTCATTGTGAACTCAAACGTCAAGACCTAATTATTGATAAAATGATTATCAGTGGAAAATTAAAGAAAAACGGAATGTTTCATTTCAAGGATAATCCCGTGGATTGCAAGGGTATTCCCTACTTGATAGGAGGTTGTTCTGACAGTAAAACGAGAATGGGACTGAATAAGGATGGAAACTTATTTATAGAATATGCTTATTTCAATGGCGGAGCCTTTCTACTCATTTTTGGAGATGCCCGTGGTTATAATAATGCTTACACCTTTGACAGAACCACTCATGCGTTTCAAAATGATTAGAATTTCTCTTATTCTAGCGTTTGGCCTGATCTCCAACGTAATGCTCGGTCAAAATCAGCGTGCCTCAGACCAAAAAATGGGTCCTACACTGCGTCTGGAAACTGGGATTTACTATCCATTAGGAGATTTTGAGAAATATATCGATCCAAGTCCCGCATTCAATATCATCGCAGGAATTCCACTTAGTGATGCGTGGCGCCTTGATCCAGGTTTACAGCTTTTTATACCGCAGAGCAGAAAACCACTTACGGTAAACGGAGATGACGGGCCCAAAAGCGGCAGGATCAACAGCCTTAGCGGTCATCTGGGAGCCTCCATAAATCGTATTCTAAACTTGAGTCCAAAAATATTAATGGAGCCTAGAATGGGAATTGGTTTTAGTTTTCTTCAAACAGATGCCGAAAAAGAAAATGTACCTAAAGAGTCCAACGACAAATTCTACGGCAGCGAAACCATTTATCTACAAGGTGGTTTAGGCATTAAATTCTTTGCTTTTAGATACAGCTATATAGGGCTGGAATTCAATTATTACTTCACACCGTACAACCTGTTTGGTAAACGATTCATTAGTTCAATAGGAAATCAGGCTATAAGCTTGGGTATTTCTTACGGGCTATAAACAAATTAATAATTCAACTATGAAACTCAATATTCCCACCTTACTCATATTATTTCGACTGCTACTCGCACCGATCATCTTACTCCTAGCATATCATGAAACCGCGCATTGCGAGCCCATCATTGTAACATTAATGTTTTTGGGTTTGATTTCAGATATTCTGGATGGGATTATCGCTCGCAAACAAAATATATCATCAGCAAAATTACGCAGAATGGACAGTCAGGTAGATATGCTGTTTTGGCTATCGATAGGTTTTGCCACTTATTTTCTTTATCCAGCTTTGATCAAAGCAAATATAGCTGCGATCATCGCCATACTGGGAATGGAAGTGGCATGTTACGTTATAAGCCTGATTAAATTCAAGAAAGAAACCTGTACCCACGCCTTTCTATCAAAGATGTGGGGAATTGCGTTGCTGGTAGCTTTTACTTCGCTCATAGGTTTTAACCATTCCGGTGTTCCCTTTCAAATTGCGATTATTTTAGGCTTGATTTCCCACATTGATCGGATTCTGATTACGCTCATTCTGCCCAAATGGACGCACGATATTCCCAGCACCTATCACGCCTATCTGATTAGAAAGGGGATTGATTTTAAGTGTAATGAGTATTTAAATGGGTAAATTTCAATAAAAAAAAGGTTTGCGTTATTTTTGATCGTGTTTTTCATAAAAGTTTTGATGTCTTCTAGATATTTATTGATTTGGATATTTTTATTCGGTTCTATTTTTTTCAATGGAATGGAAGCTCAAGTCTATAAATTTGACTACGTCAAAAAATCAGATACGCTCAACTTCTATTATAAAAACTACCTAGCAGCACCGGTCACAGTTTTTCTGGAAAATATAAAGAAAGAGCGCGTAAAGGTTCCAAAAGCAAAATTAGTTGTCATGCCTCAGGACTCACTCACTAATATCATTCAGATTCCCGATGTTAGTGCAAATAAGGAAGACGATTTTGACATTAGTCAATATGTTAAGATTAATATGAAATACGGTCGGGAGCTGGATCTTGATTCAATTAGAGACTTTCCTTACGAGCTGCCCTTTCCCAAAAAGAAGAAATATAAAATCATCCAAGGTTTCAACGGCACGTTTACCCACAATAAGGCCTCCTCACGCTATGCCGTGGATTTTAAAATCGCGGTAGGGGATACTATCAGCGCTGCCAGACCTGGAATAGTAATTAATACCAAAGACCAGTTTAAAGAACATGGCGGCAAATCGTTTAGGAATAAGGCAAATCAGATCATCATCTACCATGACGATGGGACTATGGCTTTTTACGTTCATTTTGATTACGAGGGAGTGCTGGTTGAATTAGGCGATCGCGTGGAAGCGGGACAGGCGATAGGCATCTCGGGCTGGACGGGTTACAGCACTACGCCACACTTGCATTTTGTTGTTCGCAATTTTAATACCTCAATCCCGATACGTTTCAGGAAAGGCCGCAAACTAGGTCGAAAAAAGGGAAAGTGGGCGCGCAATTAATTCAAGCCTTTTTGAATTGGTTTTATGGAATGTTAAGTCCCTAGAAGATACCGCTCAAATAAAGTACTTTTAAAAAATATGAAAGTCTTACTCACAGGTGCAAACGGTTACATAGGCGTACGCTTGCTTTACGAACTTTTAAAACAGGACCACGAGGTAGTCTGTGCCGTACGCAGTGCCGCGCGTCTCTCCGTGCCTCAGGAAATCAAGGATCAAGTGGAAGTTATTGAGATTGATTTTCTCAAGCTCAAAGAGCATAATCCCATTCCCCAAGATATCGATGCCGCCTATTACCTCATCCATTCCATGTCTTCCAGCACGGAGAAGTTTGACGAGATGGAGTCTGAAAGTGCCACAAACTTTGTGAAGCTGGTAAACGATACCCAGTGCAAACAAGTCATTTACCTATCGGGAATTGTAAATGAGGAGGAACTTAGCAAGCATTTGTTTTCGCGAAAGCGGGTAGAAGAAATACTGCAATCTGGAAATTATAGTCTTACGGTTTTACGGGCTGGGATCATCGTGGGCAGCGGAAGTTCCAGTTTTGAGATCATTAGGGACCTGTGCGAGAAACTGCCCGTGATGATCACACCAAAATGGGTCAATACAAAAACGCATCCCATAGCCATCAGAAACGTGATGAGCTTTTTGATAGGCGTGCTGGGACGTGAGGATTGCTATAATGAAGGTTATGACATAGGCGGTAAAAGTGTGCTTACCTATAAGGAAATGATGCTGGGGTATGCCAAAAACAGGAAGTTGCGGCTGTCGATTTTTACCGTTCCCGTGATGACGCCTAAGTTGAGTTCTTATTGGTTGTATTTTGTGACCAGTACCAGCTACAAGCTCGCCATGAACCTGGTCAACAGTATGAAAGTCGAGGTAGTCGCTGAAAATAATGACCTGGCAGAACGCCTTGATATAGAACTATATTCCTATCAGGAAGCGCTGGATATGGCTTTTGCCAAAATCGAGCAGAACCAAGTCGCCAGCAGCTGGAAAGACTCCATGGTAAGCGGTAGGTTCAGAAAAAACCTCAACAAATACAAGACCGTCCCCAGATACGGAACCCTTACTGACGCGCAGACAAAAAAAACAGATGAACCAGAAAAAGCCTTGGAACGCATCTGGTCCATAGGAGGTAAAAATGGCTATTACTACGCAGATTTTCTATGGCGCATACGAGGCGTTTTGGACAAGTTCTCTGGCGGTGTGGGACTGCGACGTGGCCGTACCAACCCTGATTCTATTTTTGCTGGGGACGCACTGGACTTTTGGCGGGTTCTCGTCGCCGATAAAGATGAAAAACGGTTGCTCCTATTTGCCGAAATGAAAGTCCCAGGCGAGGCCTGGCTAGAATTTGAGATCGACGATGACAATGTGATCCATCAAACTGCGACTTTTAGACCACGTGGCTTAACTGGGCGTTTGTACTGGTATTCCATGCTGCCGTTTCACTACTTTATCTTTAACGGAATGATCAGGCATATTGCGATGGGTAAATAGCTGATTTAAAAGGATAAAACTATATGATGTAGTAGGGAAAACTGCAGTTAATTACTCAAAAAAATTATTTTTTTACCTAGAAGTTAGGATTCAAGGAGATTTCAAATTAATCCAAGATCTTTTACGATACCGATAAGATGTGCATCATTTTTTGCATCAAAAATCATGAGAAGTCTACGCTGACATCTATCAATTGCACTTACACTATTGGGTTCAATATTTTGACTTTTTAAAATGCTGCTAATTTCTTGTTTAGAGTTCCCCTCTGACATTAATCGTAATACAATCATGTCGTAGTCATTGATATCCCTTTCCTTATGGTCTATGAACGCTGACAGCACATCCTCTGAGTAATAAACATCATCTTCTTCTACCATTCTTATCGCCTTCTTTAGTTCTTCTGGGCCTTTCCTACCTTTTGAAACATAAGCGTCAATCTCGTATTTATCCACTAACAATCGCACCTTCTGTAAATTATTGTCAATTGAATAAACGATGGTTTTTATTTCTATATGTGCTCGAATCCTTTTTATCAAGTGCATACCATTTTGGATATCATCACTCTTAAAATCGGGACCAAAACTCAGGTCTGAAATAAAAAGATCATAGGGTTTTTGGTTTTGTTGAGCATGCATGAGTTTTTGATAAGCATCATCACAATACAGAACATGATCCACTTGAGATGCTCCCATTTGACCTAACATCTCCACGACACTGAAGCCTATACTACCTAAATCCTCTGCGACCAGAACTTTTTGAAACATAAAAATTTATAAAATGATCGCAGCTTTGAAGCCATGACCTTTTTCAGATTCAAAGGTAACTGAACCATTGATGGAATTGATCCGGTTTTTAATGTTTAGCAATCCATTTCCCTTTAAAATATCAGCACCCATCCCATTATCTTGATAGGAAATCTTGATGCTTTCTTCATTTTGGGAAAACATGAAAATTACATGAGACGCACCACTATGCTTTTTCATGTTTGTCAGCAATTCTTGAAGAACACGGAATAGATTTGTTTTTTCATGAGTCTTGAATGAAGACCAGTCCATTTTACTCAAATTCAGAGTCAAAATATTCACTTCAGCATTCTTATAAGCCGCAAAAAGGTCTTCCAGATCCGTATTGAAATTACTGTCTGGATCCAGCGGACTATTATCACGGGAAACATCTCGTACACGATTGTAGATATGATCTAGATTCCTTAAAAGATTCTCGTTCTCTGGAATCACATTTTGCAACTTAACCATGGTTTGGTACAGATCATTTGCGATCTCATCGTGCATTCTTGAAGATATACGTTTTTCAGTACTTATACTTTCATTGATTACCGCGATCTTATTACGTTGTTTAACGCGATTATATATTAACAACGCAATGAGCAGAAATGACAAGAAAATAGTTACGAATATGAGAATGTTATAACGGTTTTGAATTCTTAACTGCTCAGCTTCCCGATCTTTCAAAGTCACCCCATATCGTATTTCAGCAAACTTATTAGAACTGCTTTGCTCAACATGTTTCAAACTATCACTGAGAAATGCAAATCTACGGGTGGCCTTTTCATCTTCAAGGCCCAGCAGGTTTTCAAGTGCAGATAATTCCAATGGAATCAGTTTACTCTGCTTTGATATTTTTAAAGCAGTTTCAGAATGAAAACGCGCCAAGGGTTTGTTGTCATTTTTTAAATAATGCTCTGAAAGATGCAGATGACTGGTTATTTGACCTTGGGGAAAATTAATACTATCTCTTATTTTTAAAGATTTTCTAAGATAGGCTTCTGCTTCTGCTAAATTGAGAATAGAGTGTATCTGACCTACGTTGTCAAGGAGCCTGGCCTTAAGCTTATTATTTTGAGAATCCCTTGAAAGACCTAAAGCTTTCTCATAATATGATTGTGCTAAATCATATTGTTCCAGATTCTTATATGCCAGCCCTATATTGCCATAGACTCCAGCTAAATATGCTGGATCATCTGTTAATGAAACAACTTTTTCATAATAGTCGATAGACTTGCGATAGTCCACCATACTATTTTTTAAGAGTCCCAGTAGATTATAGGTTTTTATTTTTGCCAGCCGACGCCATTCTGATTCTTTATTCGCATCCAAAACTTTTAAAGCCTCAATCAAGCTGGCCTCACTTTCCCGAAGTTCACCTATTTTAAATTCAGTAAATCCTTTTACAGTCCATACATAGATTTTAGTATTAATTTTTTTTACTGGTCGTTGTTCCAGAGAATCCAGACTTTCCAATAATAAACTATACTGTTCCAAGATTGTAGTACGTTCTGAGGTTGATTTGACCGCTATTTCGATTTTGGAAATATAATTTATGCTGTTTTGAGCGAAGCTATAATTATAAATCAGCAACAAAACAAAGGGGAATGTAAATCTCAATGTAAACATTCCCCTAAAATACAATGTGAAGTACTATTTCTCTACTCTTATAATTGAATATCATCTTCTGATTCAATATCATCTTCAGGTGGCGGTGGTGGTATAAAAATTATCGTACCTTCATCACAACAAGCCTGAGGCTCATTCATTTCTTCCTTGATGCTTTCTGGAGTACAGGAAAATAATGTTGCCATAAATAGACCACACAGTATAACTGTTAGGGATTTTTTCATAATTTGAGTTTTAAATGGACAAACCAGTGGCTGTCCGATTGATAATCAGATTTTTTAAAATTGACATTTAAAAGAGATAAAGAGACGCATCCCTCAATCTTGAGAAGTGGTAAGGGTCATAAGAAAGAATAAACGCCACTTCTCAACCAGCGGTTCTCCTTCCTAGACGCCTTACGGCCCGAACCTCATTTACAGATTATCTATGATTTGCGCAGATAAACGAGATTGTGTTGACAAAGAAACAAGTGTTTTGACAATATTGAAAGAAATAGACCGGAAACTAGTTGGAAGATATTTTCCGTATTTTTTAGTCGATGAAAAATTCAGTACTGGAATCACATAGGCTATTGATTTTTAACGCTTTCGCGAAAGCGAAAACCGAGCTTAGAGCAGAAAAAGTTACCTATATCTCCAAGAGCAAAATGGCCGAACGTGTATCTCGCTTTCTAACCACAAACGGGTTCTCTTACGGTACCAGATCGCTTATTAACTTATACAATGACGCGAAGGCTGAAAATAGAACAGTTGTGATCAAACAAACACATGTGATCGAGTTATTGTCTATGTACTTGGGACACGAAGAATTTTCAGCCTTTAGAAATCACATGAAAGAAGTGGAGGCCAATAGAATAAATCCTACCACAAAATTTTAAGGCCTAGGCGTACAGGAAAATCGGACTTGCATAATGGTAATGGCGACTATCACTTCGATTTAAATTATACGGTTTTAGAATAATAGTTTCGCGTATAATGACAGCCCCTCCCCAACCTTTTGCATTCCTCTCGCTCATAAATCGCTCGTAGGATGCAGTAGGGAGAGGGATACTCAGATTATTCATTTTTGAAAACTATAAGACACGAAATTCTGATTTGTAAGTCGAATTAGAGAGGGGTTGGATAAAGGCAAAAAAAAGACTCAAGCCTATATGAGGCTTGAGTCTTTGTATTAAAAATTAGAATCAGTTTAAATATTTAACCAGGCCTTTCTTACCATTATTTGCTCATCAGTAGCTTCTGAATCCTCCACAAGTTTCTTTTGAGTTGCCATAGCTGGGGTAAGCGTCGCTTTCATCTCCATTGTCTCTCCATCGCGCTCGATCGTATAAGTGATCTCTTGACCAGGTTGCCATGCAAAAACCTGTCCCATCATTTGCTGGGCATTGGCAAGCGTCAGCTCAGCACCGTTGATCTTTAACAAAACATCATCAGCCTGTATTTTTTGCTCCTTCCAGAATGAGTTTTCTAGAGCAGTTGCGGTAAACTTGATCAATTTCCTTTCAGAATCTGCGTCAAAGATGATGTTTTGGCCACCTGCGAAAATATAGTTAGTTGCTACCTCAGACTCTTCGAGCATTAAACCAGCCATATTGAAGAAGTCTTCATAGTTGATAGGCGTGGTCCCCTTTACATGTGTATTTAAAAAAGTAGCAACACTTGGATAAGTCATTTGAGATATTTCAGCAATCAGAGCATTATCTTCAAAAGGCTTGTTCTTACCATATTTAGTAGAAAGCTCTTTCATGAGACTTAACATACTGCGGTTTCCATCGCTTTCTGCTCGCATCATAATGTCGATACACATACCTATTAAGGCTCCCTTTGAATAAACATTGATGTAATTGTCTTTATAAGGTTCATCAAGAATATTTTCACTCATTGTTGTGAAACTCATTGAGTCGTCGTAGTTCATGGAACTAGAGATCTTACCCATAATTTCTGCATAGAATTCATCAGGAGTTACCAGACCTTCAGCTACTTGAAAATGCTGTGCAAAATATTCAGTCACGCCTTCGTACATCCATAAATGCTTGGAAAAAGTTGGCTGATCATAGTCAAAGTAGTGCACGTCCTCTGAATGAACAGAAAGCGGAGTCACAATATGAAAAAACTCATGCGCCACCACATCCCTCATGGAAGAAGCCAATCTCTCTGACTGCATTGCCTCGGGAAGAACCACTACTGTTGAAGTGTGGTGTTCCAGCGCTCCAAACCCTTTAGGAGCAGTCTCTGAACCATCTGACAAATACAAATAGATGTCGTAACGACTTGTACTGTTGATATCACCTAGATAAGCTTTTTGAGCCTGCATGGTTTTGTACATATTGTCCTTCTGACTTTCAGCGGTGTGTGTACCGTTAGGAGAATATACGCTTAAAACAATTTTTATATCGCCCACCATAAATTCTTCCACATCCAGTTTCCCGTACATCATTGGGTTATCTGTAATATCAAAATAACGATCAGCTCTGTAACTTGTAGTCATAGTAGAGCCATCTTCTGACATTGTGGTAGCCACTTCTTGCAAAGCAGAAGTTCTTACAAAATCAGCAGGAGCGGTAACGTCTAGGTTATAAGCATTGTTCTTAAGTGAATCAAAGTAACCGATAAACCCGTGAAGATTCAATACATAATTAGACTCTTCAATGTTAGTACCCGAAGGGGAAAACGGTTGCTCATTTCCTATGCCACCAGTTTGCTCAATGTCAAAGGTATCATTTACCAAATAGGTGATGTAATCCAACTCCATCGCATTGTCGATAGTCCAGGTATTATCATCAGCTTTTGTAGCCATAAGCTCATTGCCTTTATAATCAAAGGCCTTGAGGTCATCGATATACTTACCAAAATCACTTACTGAATAGGTGCCTTGAACCACACGTGGGAGCCTATAGGTAACGCTTTCAGTCACAAAACGGCCTGGATTGATGGTTACGGGAAGTTTGTCTTCTACCACTGTAGTTAGATCCATTGAAGTTTCAATGGGATTTTGTGTTGCCAGGTCGTTCTTCTGTTTTAGGGAGCTACAACTAGCTAATAAAAACACAGCCATCGCTGCAGAATATATATACTTCATTCAATTATATTTAAATGGGTCAATGAACAACCCGGATTTATTTTTAGGTAGGACTTTTAAAAGTCTCAAAAGTTACTAATTAATTGGATTTTGGCAGAAAAATCTCTGCCATCATACAACGTACGGAACCTCCGCCCAGGGTTTCTATCGTGGTAATATCTGGGTGTATGATCTCATTGTATTTTTCAAGCTTGCTCACCTGTTCCTTAGTAAGAGATTTATACGCCGTATTGCTCATGATCAAGAAGCGCTCTCCGGCATCATTAAGCACCTGCATCATATTTCCTGCAAAGGAATTTACCTGCCGCTCCGTAATAGCGATGACTTCCTTTTCGCTCTTTTTAAGATGTTGCAATAGGTTTTTACGCTCTTTTTTATCATCTATCGCATCCAGGCAGACCACGGCATACCGCTCGCCCAGTGCCATCATCACGTTTGTATGATAAATGGGCTTGCGTTCTCCATTTACGCTTTGGTACGCCGTAAATATTACGGGAGTAAACTCCAGATCCTCACAAAACTCGATCAGTAATTCTTCATGCGCACGATCGGATAGGGAACAATAGGCAATCTCATTTGCCCTGTCCAGTAACAGGCTGCCTGTACCTTCGAGAAACACGCCCTGATCTTCTGCGCTGGTGTAATCAACTATGTTTTCAATTTTGAAACCGTGCTGCTCGATAGTGTCCAAAACTTCTGGACGTCGCTCATACCTGCGGTTTTCTGCAAACATTGGGTATAGAACTACATCGCCATTTTCATGGGTAGAAATCCAGTTGTTGGGAAAAATAGAGTCTGGAGTATCGTGTTTGTTATCATCATCAACTATAATAACGTTGATGCCTTTCACTTGTAACGCTTTCGCGAAAGCGTCAAACTCCTCCTGCGCCTTCTCATTTTCATTTACTATCGACGCATCCTCATCCTGATAAAAATTATTAACCGCCGTTTGTTCATTTAGGCGAAACTGAACCGGCCTTATCATAAAAACCGTATCTGTAATCTGTCTCATTTAATCTCTTACTAATGGTAATGTTGAACATCTCAACAAGCCTTCTTGCTTTGCGATTTCTGAAAACTTCACTTCTTCTACAGTAATTCCTCTTGAGCGCAACCACTCGTTGAGTCTAAAAAAGCTGCGTTCACTAATGACTACATCTGGCGCGATGGAAAATATATTTGAGTTCATATGGTACATCTCTTCCCACGTGATTTCAAAACAGTTTTGCTGTCCAAAAAGATCGATAAGAAACTGGTACTCCCCTTCTTCCAAGAATCCGTTTTTATGAATAATACACGACTTTTCTCCCACTGGCTGAAAGCAGCAGTCCAGATGTAGTGCGTTATTATATGGATCATTATTATCCTTGCGCAAATTGAACGAAACTACTTTTTTATTTGGAAAAGTTTGCTCTAGCCATTCAACCGCTTTAGTATTAGTGCGGGCTATTATATAATCTGAGTAATCCTCACCTCTATAGGTACCCACAAACAAATAATCTTTGTACAGCATTATATCACCTCCTTCTACATGCACATTGTCTGGTGGCCGCAAAACATTTTTAGGCTTTATGCGGTCTATAATATATTGAATGGCATCGAGTTCATTCTCTCGATCAGGCAAAATATTTGACTTTACAAATACATCATCAATCACAAATCCTATATCTCGGGTAAATATTTGGTTGCAATTTTCAATTGCATCTGGACGCAAAACATCCACATCATATTTATCTAATATGCCCACGACCTTACTAAGTTCTTCCACCATGTCCACATTTTTGGGATAAGTACCTCTAAGCAGGTGCAGCTTACTTTTAGGGTCATATATTTGATCAATACTGGGCGCAGGCCCATTACTTGTAGCAGTTCCCAGTATGACTTGGCGCAAACGAGAGGTCTCATCGTTCACAAGAAGATCAATTTTTTTCATATTTCAAAGGTAACGATAACGATATCGCCTAACTAAAATGTTTGATGGAAAATAGATATTATGACTTTAAAAAGAAAAATTGCATTAATAAAAAAACTCCCAGCATAGTGGGAGTTTTTGAAAATTTATAAAGTACATCTACCTGTCTGAAACTTCTTTAAAAGCTCTGTGGTTTTCTCCAGTGTAAATTTGACGTGGACGACCTATAGGCTCCTTATTTTCACGCATCTCTTTCCATTGTGCAATCCAGCCCGGCAATCTTCCCAAAGCAAACATTACTGTAAACATCTCTACTGGGATTCCCATTGCTCGATAGATGATTCCTGAATAGAAATCTACGTTTGGATAAAGCTTTCTATCTACAAAATAAGGATCTTTAAGAGCTTCTTGCTCTAATCCCTTAGCGATGTCTAGAATAGGATCTTCTACCCCTAAGTCGCTCAATACTTCGTCAGCTGCTTTTTTAATGATTCTAGCTCGTGGATCAAAGTTTTTATATACTCTGTGACCAAAGCCCATCAAACGGAAAGGATCTTCTTTATCCTTTGCCTTTGCCATAAATTTCTTAGTATCTCCACCATCTTCCTTAATTGCTTCCAGCATTTCAAGTACGGCTTGATTAGCTCCACCGTGAAGTGGACCCCACAAAGCATTAATTCCGGCACTTAAACTAGCAAAAAGACCAGCGTGCGATGAACCTACGATACGAACCGTACTGGTGGAACAGTTCTGCTCATGATCTGCGTGAAGAATCAATAATTTATCTAAAGCGTTAACGACAACTGGGTTGAGGTCGTAATCTTTATTGGCTTTTTTGAACATCATTTTCAAGATGTTCTCCACGTAGCCTAAGTTATCATCACCATAATCTAATGGCTGACCCGTACGCTTTCTCAAAGCCCAAGCGACTAATACTGGAAACTTACCTAGTATATTCACAATGGCTTTATACATATCTTCATCACTTTCCACATTCACAGAAGATGGACTGAAAGCGATCAATGCACTTGTAAGCGATGACAAAACACCCATGGGATGCGCAGACTTAGGAAAGCCATCGAGTATTTTCTTTACATCTTCATCTACATGAGAGTGATCTTTTATGTCATCATGAAACTTCTTGAGCTGCTCTTGCGTAGGTAATTCACCAAAGATCAATAAGTAAGCTACCTCAAGAAAATCTGCTTTGTCTGCAAGGTCTTCAATAGAATAACCACGATACCTCAATATACCTTCTTCTCCATTCAAAAATGTAATTGCACTTGTACAGCTACCCGTATTTTTAAAACCTGGATCCAGTGTCACCAATCCTCCAGTGGCACCTCTAAGTGTTTTTATATCAATCCCCTTTTCATTTTCTGAACCAGTAACAACAGGAAAGTCATATTTTTTTCCGTCAAATTCTAAAGTAGCCTTATCTGCCATAGTTTTTTCTTAAGTTTTGTGAGTCCTACGAAAATAAGCCACAGGAATTTCATTTAATAATTTTGCCCATTATATATTAATAGGTTTAGCATAATATTTAGGTTTATCGTTAAGATTGGTGGACTTCCATGAGGTTTTATAAAAAAACCATCTCAAAAGTGAGATGGTTTTGTGAAGTTTTGATGCGTTCTCGCTTTCGCGAAAGCGAAATCAATTTAAAAATTTAATACTTATAAGAGCTGGAAAGCCTTTCTTCCTGGATAATAGGCAGACTCATTCAATTCTTCTTCAATACGAAGCAGTTGATTGTATTTTGCCATGCGGTCTGATCTGGAAGCAGATCCAGTCTTGATCTGACCAGTTCCCAATGCTACTGCTAGGTCTGCTATGGTATTATCCTCAGTCTCTCCACTACGGTGAGACATTACTGAAGTGTATCCCGCTTTGTGAGCCATGCTTACAGCTGCGATCGTCTCAGATAGAGTTCCTATCTGGTTCACTTTTATCAAGATGCTATTTGCAATATTTTCATCAATTCCCTTAGATAGACGTTCTACGTTAGTCACAAAAAGGTCATCACCTACAAGTTGTACTTTGTCACCCGCTAGTTCAGTAAGTTTTTTCCAACCGTCCCAGTCATTTTCATCCATACCATCTTCAATAGATATGATAGGATACTTACATGCTAAGTCTGCAAGATATTGTGCCTGCTCTTCAGAAGATCGTATGACTCCATTATCGCCTTCAAACTTCTTATAATCGTATTTACCATCAACAAAAAACTCTGCTGCTGCACAATCTAGTGCGATCATTACATCTTTACCTGGTGTGTAACCGGCATTTTTTACGGCAAGCAAGATCGTTTCCAAAGCATCTTCAGTCCCATCTAATGTAGGTGCAAAACCTCCTTCATCACCTACTGCGGTGCTCAATCCACGGTCATGAAGTACTTTTTTCAAATGGTGAAAAATTTCAGTTCCCATTTGTAGGGCATGAGAAAAACTTTCTGCTTCCACTGGCATCACCATGAATTCTTGAAATGCGATAGGTGCATCAGAATGAGATCCACCATTTATGATGTTCATCATGGGAACCGGAAGGGTAGCTGCGCTCATCCCACCGATGTATTTATATAAAGGCTGTCCCAACTCAGCAGCTGCAGCTTTTGCGCAGGCTAATGAAACGCCTAAAATAGCATTTGCACCTAACTTTGCCTTATTTGAGGTTCCGTCAAGTTCTATCATGGACTGATCAATGTACGCTTGATCAAAAACAGAAACGCCCAATAGTTCTTCTGCTATATCTTCATTCACGTTTTTAACCGCGTTGAGAACACCTTTGCCCATGTAGGCTGAACCTCCATCCCTCAACTCAACTGCTTCATGTTCTCCAGTGGAAGCTCCAGAAGGAACTGCCGCACGACCTACGATTCCGTTAGAGGTAGTTACGTCAACTTCAACTGTGGGATTACCGCGACTGTCAAAAATTTGACGAGCGTGAATTTCTATAATTGTACTCATAATATATGTTCTTTAGTAGTTTTGATTAATGAAATAAATTGGTCAAATAAATAAGTAGCATCATTAGGACCTGGACCTGCTTCTGGATGATATTGCACAGAGAAGCATGGTGCATTGTTTAATTTTATCCCTGCAACTGTATTATCATTTAAATGAATATGGGTGATCGTAACGTTTTCGTTTTTTTCAGCCTCTGAACGATCGATAGCGAAACCATGGTTTTGAGAGGTTATCTCTCCTTTGCCAGTTTCAATATTTTTAATGGGATGATTAATACCTCTATGCCCATTGTGCATTTTGTAAGTAGGAATATCGTTTGCCAGTGAAATCACTTGATGTCCTAAGCAAATGCCAAAAAGGGGTTCTCCTGCGGCAATGATATCTTTAGCTGCCTGAATGGCGTTTTTTAAAGGTTGTGGATCTCCAGGACCGTTTGATATAAAAAAACCATCAGGCGAGAAGGTATCCATTTGCTCATAGGTCGAATCATAAGGAAAGACCTTAATATAAACATTTCGGCTGGCGAGATTCTCAAGTATGTTTGTTTTAATGCCGAGATCCAAGGCAGACACCTTGATCGGTGCATCTGGATTACCAAAATAATAGGGCTCTGTGCAACTAACTTTGGAAGCCAACTCCAACCCCTTCATGTTTGGGACATTCTTCAGCTTATTTCTAAGTTCATCGACATCATTAACCTGAGTTGAAACGATAGCGTTCTGAGAACCATGATCCCTGATGTATGCCACAAGGGCACGGGTATCCACATCAGTAATTATAACCAAATTTTTGGCAGACAAATACCCGAGCAAGTCTGAGTCTGCAAGGGATCTCGAATAATTTTCTGAGAAATTTTTACATACCAAGGCTGAAATCTTCACTCCGGAAGATTCACTTTCCTTTAAAAATGTGCCATAGTTTCCAATATGAGCATTGGTAGTAACCATAATCTGTCCATAGTAGGATGGATCTGTAAAAATTTCTTGGTAACCGGTAGTACCCGTATTGAAGCAAATTTCACCAGAGGCACTGCCTCCTGCACCTATACTTTTACCATAAAAAATAGCACCATCTTCTAAAATTATGACGGCATCCTGCTTTTCTATATATCCCATAAACAGTGTTTTTCAAAAATAAACATAAAAAAAGGATCAATGAATATTCATTGATCCTTTATAATAAATTGATGACTAAAATCTACTCTTCTTCATTGGAAGCTTCTGAGGTGGTATCTACCGCCTTTTTAGACTTACTTCTACGACTTCTACGAGTAGATCCTGATTTCTTAGAATCTGATGTATTATACAGTTCATTGTAATCTACCAACTCGATCATTGCCATATCAGCATTATCTCCCAATCGATTACCTAACTTTATAATACGAGTATATCCACCTGGACGATCACCTACCTTAGATGCTACTTCTCTAAATAGTGTAGTTACCGCTTCTTTACTTCTCAATTTAGAGAAGGTTAAACGTCTATTGTGAGTAGTATCTTCTTTTGATTTAGTGATCAAAGGCTCAACAAATTGCTTTAAAGCTTTCGCCTTAGCTACCGTTGTATTAATACGCTTATGTTCAATTAAAGAACACGCCATGTTTGATAACATAGCCTTACGATGCGCCGTCTTTCTACTTAAATGATTTACTTTCTTTCCGTGTCTCATTGCTATCTATTTCTTAACCAGGTTGAACCTAGTCACGGTCTAATTTATATTTTGTCAAGTCCATACCGAAGTTAAGTCCTTTAACATTTACAAGCTCTTCCAACTCTGTAAGTGATTTTTTCCCGAAGTTTCTAAATTTCATTAGATCATTCTTATTGAATGAAACCAAGTCGCCTAAAGTTTCAACTTCCGCAGCCTTCAAACAATTCAATGCACGTACGGAAAGTTCCATATCTACAAGCTTTGTTTTAAGCAACTGGCGCATATGAAGACTTTCTTCATCATAAGTTTCAGTTTGTGCTATTTCATCTGCCTCGAGTGTTATTCTCTCATCAGAAAATAACATAAAATGATGAATCAAAGTCTTAGCAGCCTCAGTAAGAGCTTGTTTAGGATGAATACTTCCATCAGTACTTATTTCAAATACCAATTTTTCGTAGTCAGTCTTTTGCTCAACACGATAATTCTCTATGCTGTACTTTACGTTTTTGATAGGAGTAAATATGCTATCAATTGCGATAGTACCTAAAGCAGAACTACTGTTTTTATTCTCTTCAGCAGGAACATAACCTCTACCCTTCTCAATAGTAAGCTCAAGGTTAAGATTCACAGAAGATTCAGTGTTACAAATTACCATCTCAGGATTTAAAACTTGAAAACCAGAAATATATCTTTGAAGGTCACCAGCAGTAAACTGATTCTTACCAGAAAAAGAAACATTAACAACTTCACTATCGACTTCATCGATCTGTCTTCTAAAGCGAACTTGTTTGAAGTTAAGAATTATCTCAGTAACATCTTCTACAACACCTTCAATAGTCGTGAATTCATGATCTACACCCTCAATGCGTATTGAAGTGATTGCAAAACCTTCAAGTGACGAAAGCAGAACTCTTCTAAGCGCGTTACCAACTGTAAGTCCATAACCAGGTTCAAGAGGTCTGAATTCGAATTTACCTTCAAATTCCGTGGAATCAATCATGATTACCTTGTCCGGTTTTTGGAAATTTAATATTGCCATGTGATTACTTTCTTGTAGGTTATTATTTAGAATACAATTCTACGATCAACTGCTCTTTAATGTTTTCAGGGATCTGGATGCGCTCTGGCACAGATACAAAAACACCAGACATTGACGCTTTATTGAATGTGATAAAGTCATAAACCTTATCTGTAGATGATAATGCATCTTCAATAGCAGTAAGAGACTTTGACTTCTCGCGCACAGCTACTTCATCACCAGGTTTTAACTGGTAAGAAGGAATGTTTACCAACTGCCCATTTACCGTAATGTGACGGTGTGAAACCAATTGTCTTGCACCTCTTCTTGTTCTTGCAAGTCCCATTCTATAAACTACATTATCCAAACGAGATTCAGCTAGACTAAGCAATACTTCACCAGTAATACCAGTACTACGTACCGCTTTTTCAAACATCAATCTAAACTGACGTTCCAATATACCATAAGTATATTTTGCTTTTTGCTTTTCTTTCAACTGTACAGCATACTCCGACTCCTTACCTCGGCGACGAGCATTACCATGCATACCTGGAGGATAATTTTTCTTCTCCAAAGCTTTGCTAGGGCCAAAAATTGGTTCTCTAAATCTACGAGCAATTTTTGCCTTAGGACCTCTATATCTTGCCATTTCTAAAAATTTATAAGCGATGTACTATGAATTCAGGTCTATATCCTTCGATAGCCTCTTAATCGCTAAGATTGATTATTAATTATTAAACTCTTCTTCTTTTCGGAGGGCGACATCCATTGTGAGGTAGCGGAGTTACATCGATGATCTCAGTAACCTCAATACCTGAATTGTGTATGGATCTTATCGCACTCTCACGACCATTACCGGGCCCCTTAACATATGCTTTCACTTTTCTCAAACCGGCTTCATGAGCTACTTTAGAACAATCTTCAGCTGCAAGCTGCGCCGCATAAGGAGTATTTTTCTTAGAGCCTCTGAACCCCATTTTCCCAGCAGAAGACCATGATATAACCTCCCCTTTTTTATTGGTAAGAGAGATGAGTATATTATTGAAAGATGATGAAATGTGTGCTTCACCTACGCTATCGATAACAACTTTACGTTTTTTAGCAACTGTTTTAGACTTTGCCATAATGCTTAGATATTATTATTTAGTTGCTTTCTTCTTGTTAGCAACAGTCTTACGTTTTCCTTTACGAGTACGTGAATTATTTTTAGTGCGCTGGCCTCTCAAAGGCAAACCTGATCTGTGACGTATACCTCTATAACATCCTATGTCCATCAAACGCTTGATGTTCATTTGCGTTTCAGATCTCAATTCACCCTCTATAGTAAACTCACCTATAGCATTACGAATTTTACCTATTTCGTCATCATTCCACTCATTCACTTTCTTCTCAACACCTACACCTGTAGAAATAAGTATGTTTTTTGCACGACTTCTACCTACACCGTAGATATATGTCAAAGCAATCTCGCCTCGTTTGTTTTTAGGTATGTCTACCCCTGCAATTCTAGCCATAGCTTAACCTTGTCTTTGTTTAAATTTTGGGTTCTTTTTGTTGATGACATAAAGACGTCCTTTTCTGCGTACGATCTTACAGTCAGCGCTTCTTTTTTTAATTGATGCTCTTACTTTCATAATTAGTATCTATAAGTGATCCTTGCTTTCGTTAAATCGTAAGGACTCATTTCTAATTTAACTTTATCCCCAGGTAATAATTTTATATAGTGCATGCGCATTTTACCTGAAATATGCGCAGTAACAACATGACCGTTTTCTAGCTCTACCCTAAACATTGCATTAGAGAGCGCTTCAATAATTGATCCATCTTGTTCGATTGCTGATTGTTTAGCCATTATGCTACCTGTTTTCTATTTTTACCTGACTTGATCAAACCATCATAGTGACGATTTAGCAGGTATGAGTTTATTTGTTGCATTGTATCTATAGCCACACCTACCATAATAAGAAGCGAGGTGCCACCATAGAAAAGAGCCCAAGCTTGAGTTACACCCATGAGTGAAACTACTGCTGGAAACACGGCAACTAAAGCCAAAAATATGGATCCTGGTAGAGTAATTTGAGACATGATTCGATCAAGGTACTCGGAAGTTTCAGTCCCAGGTCTGATACCCGGAATAAAACCACCATTACGCTTCAAATCATCAGCCATTTTGTTCGTAGGAACTGTGATAGCCGTATAGAAATAAGTAAATACGATAATCAACAAAGCAAAAACCAAATTGTACCAGAAACCAAAAATATCAGAAAAGGTAGTAGCTATACTTTTTGCCCAGGCCGATTCTAAAGAACCTAAGGCAGCAGGCACAAACATGATCGCTTGCGCGAAAATAATAGGCATAACACCCGACGCATTTAACTTTAACGGAATATACTGCCGCGCTCCAAATGCATTTTTTTCATAACCTCCAGTTGCGGTTCTTCTAGCATACTGAACAGGTATTCTGCGAGTAGCCATAACCAACATTATACATGCGAGAATGACAAGTAGCCATATTACAAACTCTATAATAATCACAAAAGGACCACCAATTCCGTCAACACGGGACAAAGTTTCTTGTATAACCGCCTGAGGAAGTGTAGCGATAATCCCTACCATAATCAAAAGGGAGATACCATTACCAATACCTTTATCTGTTATTTTCTCTCCTAGCCACATTGCAAAAACACAACCTGTAACAAGAATGATTGTACTTATAACAATAAATAGAGTCATATTATCCTGCATCATGTAGGCAGATTGCGGTACGCCTAAGGTTTCTAAACTCAATAAATAACTTGGTGCCTGAATTAAACAAATACCAATGGTTAACCACCTGGTTATTTGATTGATACGTCTACGCCCTGACTCACCTTCTTTTTGGAGCTTCTGTAAATAAGGAATAGCAATTCCCATAAGCTGGACAACAATACTTGCAGAGATATAAGGCATAATTCCCAATGCGAAAACAGAGGCGTTTGCAAAAGCGCCGCCTGTGAATGCATTCAGAATACTACCTATTCCACCTCCTTCAAAGTTTGAAGAGAAACTGCCTAATTGGGTAGAATCGATTCCGGGAAGAACCACTTGAGCTCCAAAACGGTAAACGAGAAGTAAGGAAAAAGTCATAATAACCCTATTCCTTAACTCCTCGATTTTCCAAATATTTTTTATTGTTTCTATCAACTTCATCCTATCGGATTATAATGTATTAACAGTACCACCAGCAGCTTCGATAGCTTTGGATGCGGATGCCGTAAATTTATGCGCAGTAACATCTATAGCAGAAGTAATTTCCCCTCCACCAAGAATTTTAACCATATCATTCTTCTTCGCTAATCCTACGTTCACAAGATCCTCAACAGTAAACTTAGATTCAAGTCTATTTTCCTCTACATAAGACTGAAGAGTACCTAGATTTATTCCCTGAAATTCTTTTCTATTAATATTTGTGAAACCAAATTTGGGCACTCGACGTTGTAAAGGCATTTGACCACCTTCAAAACCGACTTTCTTAGAATAACCAGAACGAGATTTAGCTCCTTTGTGACCACGAGTTGCAGTTCCACCCTTACCAGAACCTTGTCCTCTACCAATTACCTTACCAGCTTTTTTGACCGAACCTTTTGCCGGTTGTAAATTACTTAAACCCATCTTTTCTTTATTAAGCCTTCTCCACAGAGACGAGGTGTTCAACTTTTGCTATCATTCCAAGTACGGCAGAAGTATCTTCATGCACTTTTACTTGATTTATCTTATGAAGCCCCAAAGCTTCAAGTGTCTTTTTCTGTCTAGCAGTGCGATTAATTGCACTTTTGACTTTCTTTACTTTTAATTTTGCCATGAGTGAAATGTTAACCGTTAAAAACTTTTTGAAGTGATATACCACGTTGCTTTGCAACAGTCTCAGGGCTTCTTAATTGAAGTAAGGCATCAAAAGTAGCTTTCACAACATTGTGAGGGTTTGAAGACCCCTGATTTTTACTAAGCACATCATGAACACCAACTGCTTCAAGAACAGCTCTTATCGCACCACCTGCAATAACTCCAGTACCTTCAGCAGCTGGCATCAACAAAACGCGCGCACCACCAAATTTACCTTTTTGCTCATGAGGAATTGTGCCCTTATGAAGAGGGATACGAACTAAATTCTTTTTAGCATCTTCAACCGCTTTAGATATGGCTTCAGAAACCTCTTTAGATTTACCTAAACCATGGCCTACTACACCGTTTTCATCTCCTACGACAGTAATAGCGGAAAAACCGAACGCACGACCTCCCTTGGTTACCTTAGTAACACGTTGAACACCTACTAGACGATCTTTGAGATCAAGACCACCTGGCTTCACTGTTTCAACACTCTTATACTTTTGATACATCAAATATCCTTTTAATAATTAAAACTTGAGGCCTGATTCACGGGCACCTTCTGCTAATGCCTTAACTCTTCCATGGTACAAATAACCGCCACGGTCAAATGATACTGAATCAACACCTGCTTTTTGCGCCTTTTCCGCCACTAATTTACCAACCTCTTTAGCTTGCTCAACTTTAGGTGCTGATGACTTCAAATCACGCGAGGAAGCTGAGGCCATAGTCAAACCATCAACATCATTAATGACCTGAGCATAAATCTCTTTATTACTTCTAAACACAGCGAGACGTGGTCGAATCGAAGTTCCAGAAACGGTTCTACGAATTCTTGATCGAATTTTATTACGCCTATCAGACTTTGAAAATGCCATAATTCTATATTTAAGCTGATTTACCAGCCTTTCTTCTTATAATTTCTCCTACAAATCTTATCCCTTTACCTTTGTAAGGTTCAGGTTTACGAAATGCTCTAATTTTTGCAGCTACCTGCCCAACTAATTGTTTATCAAAAGATGTTAACTTTACCAAAGGGTTCTTACCCTTTTCCGACACAGTTTCAACCTTGACCTCTGGTGCAATATCCAAAACGATGTTATGAGAAAAACCTAAAGCTAGATCCAATACTTGACCCTGGTTAGATGCTCTATAACCTACACCAACGAGTTCCAAATTTTTAGTCCATCCGGTAGACACACCATGAACCATATTGTTTACTAGTGAACGGTACAAACCGTGCTTAGCACGATGATCCTTTGAATCAGAAGGTCTTTTAACAAGAACCGAATTATCCTCCACAGCAATCTCGACATCTTCAAACGGCTGAGTTAAAGTACCCAATTTACCTTTTACCTCTATTTCTCCACCATTAACCTTCACTTCAACACCTGCAGGAAGCTCAATTGGATTATTTCCTATTCTAGACATAATTTATTCTATTAATATACGTAACAAAGAACTTCACCACCAACATTTTCAGAACGAGCCTGCTTGTCGGTCATCACACCTTTACTTGTAGAAACAATAGCAATACCTAGACCATTAAGGATACGGGGAAGATCGCCTGCACCAGCATACTTACGTAAACCAGGCTTAGACAAACGCTGCAAATCTTTTATAACTGACTCTTTAGTTTCTTTATGATACTTAAGTGCTATTTTGATGATTTCTTGCGACTGCCCACTTTCAAACTTGTAACTCAGGACGTATCCCTGATCAAACAAGATCTTTGTAATCTCTTTCTTTAGGTTTGAGGCAGGAATTTCCACGACTCTATGATTAGCTCTAACAGCGTTTCTTATCCTAGTAAGATAGTCTGCGATTGGATCTGTATTCATAATTCTATATTTTAACTAGTTACCAACTAGCTTTTTTAACACCTGGTATTAAACCTTTATTTGCCATTTCTCTAAACATTACACGAGAAATACCAAATTGTCTCATGTACCCCTTTGGTCTCCCTGTTAATTTACAACGATTATGCAAACGTACTTTTGATGAGTTTTTGGGTAACTTTTGAAGAGCTTCGTAATCACCAGCTTCCTTCAGAGCTTTACGTTTTTCAGCATATTTATCTACAAGAGCTTCACGTTTGCGCTCTCGCGCTTTCATTGATTCTTTAGCCATCTATTAATTCTTTTTAAAAGGTAAACCTAGTTCCTTAAGAAGCGATTTTGCTTCATTATCTGTATCAGCAGATGTTACAAAAGTAATATCCATCCCAGAAATCTTATTTACCTTATCTATGTTAATCTCTGGAAAGATGATTTGCTCAGTAATTCCTAAATTGTAATTACCTCTACCATCAAAACCATTTGCCTTAATCCCTTGAAAATCACGAACTCGTGGCAAAGCAACAGTTACGAGACGATCAAGAAACTCGTACATTCTTTCGCCTCTGAGCGTTACCTTAACACCAATAGGCATTCCTTTCCTTAATTTGAAAGAGGCAACATCTTTTTTGGATAGTGTAGCAACGGCTTTTTGACCTGTTATCGCCGTAAATTCTTCTAATGAGTAATCAATTAGTTTCTTATCAGCTACAGCAGCACCTACACCACGACTTAATACAATTTTATCAAGTTTTGGAATTTCCATAACATTGGAGTACTCAAACTCCTCTTTCAATGAAGCCGAAATTCTTTCCTTGTACTCCTTTTTGAGTCTTGGTACGTATGACATAATTAAATTACTTCGTTATTAGTTTTACTAAACCTAACTTTTTTACCATCTTCAGTGCGGTAACCAACTTTAGTTGTTTTACCGTCACTATCCATAAGTGAAAGGTTAGAAATATGCAAAGGAGCTTCCATTTTAACAATCCCACCTTGAGGATTAGAAGCGCTAGGCTTTTGATGCTTAGACACCATATTAACACCTTCTACAATCGCTTTATTCTTATCACGGAAAATTCTCGTGATGGTTCCTTGTTGATTCTTATTTTCACCTGCGATTACCTTAACGGTATCTCCAGTTTTCAGTTTTATCTTAGACATAACTTAATTTTAAAGCACCTCCGGTGCAAGTGAAACAATTTTCATGAACTGTTTATCACGCAATTCGCGTGCCACGGGTCCGAAAACTCGGGTCCCTCTCATTTCTGACGTAGGATTCAATAAAACACACGCATTATCATCAAATCTGATATAAGAACCGTCAGATCTGCGAACTTCTTTTTTAGTTCTTACGACTACCGCGGTAGATACAGCTCCTTTCTTTATATTACCATTAGGCGTAGCCTCTTTTACGGAGACAACAATTTTGTCGCCTACAGAAGCATAACGACGCTTTGTTCCTCCGAGAACACGAATACACAAAACTTCCTTAGCTCCAGTGTTATCCGCTACCTTTAATCTTGATTCCTGTTGTAACATTATTTAGCTCTTTCAATTATTTCAACAAGTCTCCAATTCTTAGATTTACTAAGCGGACGAGTTTCCATTATTTTTACAGTATCCCCTTCGTTGCAGTCATTATTTTCATCATGAGCCACATACTTTTTAGTTTTCAAAACAAACTTCCCATACATAGGGTGCTTTTGTCTCTTAACCTCAGCAACGACGATACTTTTATCCATTTTGTTGCTACTCACAACACCGATGCGTTCTTTACGTAAACTTCTAGTTTCCATATCTTACTAAACTTGATCGTTATTTAACGCAGTGTTCAAACGCGCTATAGTCTTTCTTGATTTTGTAATCTGCGAAGGATTGTCCAATGGAGACATGGCATGCATTCTCTTCATTTCAGCATAACTTGCTTTATATCCAACAAGCTTTTGCTTCAGTTCTTCTGAGGATAGACCTTTAATTTCTGATTGTTTCATTTTGTTCCTATTCTTGGTAATCTCTTGCAACAATAAACTTCGTTTTTACCGGAAGTTTCTGAGCAGCTAATCTTAAAGCTTCTTTAGCGGTTTCTAAAGGAACACCCGACACTTCAAATAAAATACGACCTGGTTTAACAACAGCAGCCCAATACTCTACATTACCCTTTCCTTTACCCATACGTACCTCGAGAGGCTTCTTAGTAATAGGCTTATCTGGAAATATCTTAATCCATAATGAACCCTCCCTTTTCATAAATCTCGTCGCAGCAATACGAGCGGCTTCAATCTGACGTGAATTTATGAACTCAGAATCCAAGGATTTTATACCAAAAGTTCCATAAGCCAATTGATTCCCTCTACCAGAATCACCTTTCATGCGACCCTTTTGTTGCTTTCTAAACTTTGTCTTTCTAGGTTGTAACATCTTTACTATCTGTTATTTTCTACGTCTACGATTATTACCACCGCGACCAGTATTAGACTTACCTTGTTTTTTAGACATCCCCACTAAAGGCGAAAGATCTCTCTTACCATATACCTCACCCTTCATGATCCAAACCTTTACTCCGATTCGTCCATATGTGGTATGAGCTTCAACTAAAGCATAATCAATATCAGCTCTAAAAGTTGATAATGGAATACGACCATCTTTAAAAGATTCTGAACGAGCCATCTCAGCTCCATTCAAACGTCCTGAAATCTGAACCTTTATTCCTTCAGCATTCATACGCATTGCAGCCGCGATAGCCATCTTAATGGCACGACGATAAGAAATTCTATTCTCAATCTGACGTGCAATACTAGCACCTACTAAGTGAGCATCCAGTTCAGGTCTTTTGATTTCAAAAATGTTAATCTGAACCTCTTTACCCGAAATCTTTTTGAGCTCCTCCTTGAGTCGGTCTACTTCCTGACCACCTTTACCGATAATAATACCAGGTCTGGCAGTTGTTATGGTAATAGTTACTAACTTGAGAGTACGCTCAATAATTATTCTAGACACGCTAGCCTTTGCAAGACGAGCATGAATATATTTTCTTAACTTATCATCCTCGGCAAGCTTGTCACCATAGTCATTACCACCATACCAGTTGGACTCCCAACCTCTAATGATACCAAGACGATTTCCTATTGGATTTGTTTTTTGTCCCATGTTCTATTAGTTAGCAGTTACTGATTTTGCTTCGCCTAAAATAAGCGTCACGTGGTTAGACCTTTTTCTAATTCTATGTGCACGACCTTGAGGAGCCGGACGCAATCTCTTCAACATCGTCCCACCATCTACTCTGATTTCCTTAATAAAAAGGTTTGCATCGGATACATCTGCATCTTCATTTTTAGATTGCCAATTTGCGATTGCAGACAATACTAATTTGTCCAATTTCCTTGCCGCTTCTTTTGAACTAAACTTCAAAATATTCAAGGCATCCTCTACCTTCTTCCCACGAATGATATCAGCAACTAATCTCATTTTTCGTGGTGAAGTAGGACAGTTAATCAATTTAGCAATAACTAGGTCTTTGTTCTCCTCTTTGCGCTTTAACGCAGACTCTTTCTTACGAACTCCCATAACAAAAACTACCTTTTTCCTTTATTTTTTGCACCACCGTGTCCACGATAGGATCTTGTTGGAGAAAACTCTCCAAGCTTGTGACCCACCATATTCTCAGTTACATATACAGGTACGAATTGACGACCATTATGCACAGCAATTGTTTGACCTACAAAATCTGGAGTAATCATAGAGGCACGAGACCACGTTTTGATTACAGATTTTTTACCAGACTCAACATTTTGAGCCACCTTAGATTCCAACTTATGAAATACATAAGGTCCTTTTTTCAGTGAACGAGCCATATCTTATTTCTTTCTACGTTCTATTATATATTGAGTACTCGACTTATTTGTATCTCTAGTACGGAAACCTTTTGCAGGTATACCATTACGTGAGCGTGGATGTCCACCTGAAGCCCTACCTTCACCTCCTCCCATTGGGTGATCTACTGGGTTCATAGCTACTGGCCTAGTTCGAGGTCTTCTACCAAGCCATCTAGATCTACCAGCCTTACCACCTACAATAAGTTGATGATCGCTATTTGAAACAGCACCTATGGTAGCAAGACATTCTTGCAAAATCATACGGGTTTCACCAGAAGGCATCTTAACAGTAGCATACTTTCCATCCCTAGCCATTATTTGGGCAAAAGCACCAGCACTACGAGCAATAATAGCTCCTTGCCCAGGTCTCAACTCAATACAACTAATTATTGATCCTAAAGGAATATTAGCAAGCTTCATAGCATTTCCTACTTCAGGAGCAACTGACTCGCCAGAAACTATATTCTGACCTACCTTCATACCATTTTGAGCAATCACATAACGCTTTTCACCATCTTGATAATTAACTAGAGCGATAAAAGCCGTCCTATTAGGGTCATACTCAATTGTCGCAATAGTTGCTGGAACACCGTGACGATCCCTTTTGAAATCTACGATGCGGTAACGACGCTTATGACCGCCACCTTTATACCTCATGGTCATACGACCAGAAGCATTTCGACCACCTGAACGTTTATTCGGAGCGAGAAGACTCTTCTCCGGCTTATCAGTAGTGATGGCGTCGAAACCATTCACAACTCTAAAACGCTGCCCAGGAGTAACTGGTTTTAATTTTCTAACTGACATTATTGTCTGTTTTATAAATTACTATAAAGATCAATGGTATCACCATCTTTAAGTTGTACAAAAGCCTTCTTAATAGCACTTGTTTTACCAACTTGAATCCCTGATTTTGTATACTTAGTATTGCGATCTATACGAGTATTCATAGTCAAAACTTTAACTACGTTTACACTATACACGCGCTCCACCTCTTTTTTAATTTCAACTTTATTAGCCTTGGGAGAAACCTCAAAACCGTATCTGTTGAACAGCTCACTATCTCTAGTCGCCTTCTCCGTAATTATGGGTTTTATAAGAATACTCATGACTAATTTGTTAAATTTTGAACTACAGCCTCTAATGCATCTTCCATCACAACTAGACTTGTAGCGTTAACGATTTTGTAAGTGTTTAATTCTGAAGTGGTTAACACCTCTACACCCTTCAAATTTCGCGAAGACAAATATACATTATTATTTGAACCACCCAACACAAAGAGAGATTTTTTATTTACAAGTCCCAAATCATTTAAAACTGTAGTAAAATCCTTTGTTTTAGGAGCATCCATATTAAATGTATCTAATACGGTAATATTTCCTTCTTGAGCCTTCAAGCTAAGAGCACTCTTACGAGCTAGTCTCTTCTGGTTTTTATTGAGCTTGAACGAATAACTTCTTGGAACTGGACCAAAAATTCTACCACCACCCCTAAAAATTGGAGATTTGATAGATCCTGCTCTCGCAGTACCCGTACCTTTTTGCTTCTTTATCTTTCTCGTACTACCAACGATCTCAGCTCTCTGCTTAGCTTTGTGAGTACCTTGACGTTGATTAGCAAGATATTGCTTCACATCAAGATAAATAGCGTGCTGACTAGGCTCTACACCAAAAACATCTGCAGAAAGCTCTACCTGACGCCCTGTGTCTTTTCCTTTAATATCTTTAACTGCTACTTTCATTATTTCTGTACGATTACATAAGAGTTTTTGTGTCCTGGAACACATCCTTTGACGACAAGTAGATTTTTGTCTGCTACCACCTTGAGGACTCTTAAATTTTGAACTTTTACTTTTTCATTACCCATTTGACCGCCCATACGCATTCCTTTGAATACACGAGCTGGATATGAAGCGGCTCCAATCGAGCCTGGTGCACGCAAACGGTTGTGCTGACCATGAGTCGCTTGACCTACTCCTCCAAAACCGTGACGCTTAACAACCCCTTGAAAACCTTTACCTTTTGAAGTTCCCGATACATCGACAAACTCTCCTTCAGTAAACATATCAACAGTGATTGCATCACCTAATTTGTACTCCTCATCAAAACTTTTGAATTCAGCAACTTTTCTCTTGACAGCAGTACCAGCTTTCTTAAAGTGACCTTGAGCCGCTTTAGAAGCATTTTTGTCTGATTTGTCATCGAAACCAAGTTGAAGGGCTTCATAGCCATCCGTATCTTTAGTTCTGACTTGGGTAACTACACAAGGCCCAGCCTGTATGATGGTACATGGCATATTCTTACCATTCTCATCATAAATACTGGTCATACCTATTTTTTTTCCTATTAACCCAGACATATTTATTTATTTATTTAAATTTAATAAGTGTCCGCTTTCGCGAAAGCGGACATATAAAATACTATATAATTACACTTTAATCTCTACCTCTACTCCACTAGGAAGCTCAAGCTTCATAAGCGCATCAATCGTTTTTGATGATGAACTGTAGATATCCAGCAACCTCTTGTAAGAACTCAGTTGAAATTGCTCTCTTGATTTCTTGTTCACGTGTGGTGAACGTAAAACTGTAAAGATCTTTTTGTGTGTAGGAAGAGGAATTGGGCCAGTTACCACTGCTCCAGTACTCTTCACTGTTTTTACGATTTTTTCAGCAGACTTATCTACCAGCATGTAATCGTAAGATTTTAATTTGATTCTGATTTTTTGACTCATCTATTGAAAATTAATTGTTTCCTTTTGAAGCGGCAATTACCTCTTCACTTATATTTGAAGGTGTTTCTGCATAGTGTGAAAATTCCATTGTAGAAGTTGCACGACCAGAAGAAAGCGTTCTTAACGTAGTCACGTAACCAAACATTTCTGAAAGTGGCACATCTGCCTTAACAACCTTTGCACCATTGCGATCACTCATGTCATTTACCTGACCACGACGACGGTTTAGATCTCCTACGATATCACCCATATTCTCTTCAGGAGTAATAACTTCTAGTTTCATTATAGGCTCAAGAATTACAGCTCCCGCAGCTTTACTTGCCGCTTTGTAACCCATTTTTGCCGCTAGCTCAAATGATAGTTGATCAGAATCCACAGGGTGGAAAGAACCATCCTTGAGAGTCACTCTCATACTGTCCATCTCAAAACCAGCCAATGGACCATTTCTCATAGCCTCTTTAAAGCCTTTCTCAATAGAAGGAATAAATTCCTTTGGTATATTACCACCTTTGATAGTATTGATAAACTGAAGACCCTCTTCTATCTTTCCATCTTCATTTTCATGAGCCGGTTCCATCGTAAAGACAATATCTCCAAATTTTCCACGACCACCTGATTGCTTTTTGTACACTTCGCGGTGATCAGCAGCAGCAGTAATGGCTTCCTTGTACTCCACTTGTGGAGCACCTTGATTCACTTCTACTTTAAATTCTCTACGTAAACGGTCTACAATAATATCTAGGTGAAGCTCACCCATTCCAGATATAATCGTTTGACCAGAGGCCTCATCTGTTCTAGCTTGGAATGTAGGATCCTCTTCAGCTAGTTTAGCCAATGCCATACCTAGTTTATCAACATCTGCCTTAGTTTTTGGCTCAACGGCTATACCGATCACGGGATCAGGAAAGTCCATTGACTCAAGAACGATAGGGTGTTTTTCATCAGACATGGTATCCCCAGTCTTGATATCCTTAAATCCTACGGCAGCACCTATATCTCCTGCTTCGATATAATCGATGGCGTTCTGTTTATTAGAGTGCATCTGATAGATACGAGAAATACGCTCTTTCTTACCAGATCGGTTATTTAATATATAAGAACCAGCATCCAACCTTCCAGAGTAAGCACGGAAGAAAGCTAGACGACCCACGAAAGGATCTGTTGCAATCTTAAATGCAAGAGCAGCAAACGGCTCAGTTACATCTGGCTTTCTCAACTCTTCTTTCTCAGTATCAGGATTAATACCTACAATTCCTTCTTTATCTACAGGAGAAGGCAAATAACGGCATACCGCATCTAAAAGAAACTGCACGCCTTTATTTTTAAAAGCAGAACCGCATATCATAGGAATGATGGACATATCCATAACCGCAGCGCGCAGTGCAGCATGCACTTCGTCTTCAGTAATAGAATCCTCATCTTCCATGAACTTTTCAAGCAAGTTCTCGTCATAAGCTGCTACCTCTTCAATAAGAAGTGCGCGGTACTTACGAGCTTCATCTTTCATATCCTCTGGAATATCAATTACATCAAAGGTCGCCCCTTGGGTATCATCATGCCAGATAATAGCTCTGTTCTTAACAAGATCCACAATTCCTTTAAAGTCTCCTTCATCACCAATATTCAAAACAATCGGCACTGCATTAGACTTCAACATATCTTTTACCTGCTGACAAACAGCAAGAAAGTTAGAACCCTGACGGTCCATTTTATTCACAAAACCTATCCGAGGCACTTTGTAGTTATCTGCAAGCCTCCAGTTAGTTTCAGATTGCGGCTCTACACCATCTACTGCACTAAACAAAAATACCAGCCCATCAAGAACACGCAATGAACGGTTCACCTCTACGGTAAAATCAACGTGACCCGGTGTGTCAATGATATTAAAGTTGTAATCCTTAGTTTCAGGGGTAGGCTGAGCGTTCTCCATAGGGAACTTCCAGGTACAAGTAGTAGCAGCAGAAGTAATGGTAATACCTCTTTCCTGCTCTTGCTCCATCCAGTCCATTGTAGCAGCACCATCATGAACCTCACCTATCTTGTGAGAAACACCTGTGTAATACAATACACGCTCGGTAGTAGTGGTTTTTCCTGCATCAATATGAGCAGCAATACCAATATTTCTAGTAAATTTTAAATCTCTTTGTGCCATCTTTTAGAATCTAAAGTGAGAGAATGCTTTGTTAGCTTCTGCCATTTTGTGAGTATCCACTTTTTTCTTGACTGCAGCACCTTCTTCTTTAGCCGCAGCAAGAACTTCAGACGCAAGTCTTAAGGAGAATGATTTTTCATTTCTCTTACGTGAATAACTGATCAACCACTTCATAGCAGTAGATATCTTACGATCTGGACGTATTTGCATAGGAATCTGGAACGTTGCCCCACCTACACGACGACTTCTCACCTCTACGTGAGGCATCACATTAGAAAGAGCATCTTTCCAAAGTTCAAGAGCCGTTTTTTCTTCGTCTTGATTTTTTTCCTCTACGATATCCATTGCATCATAGAATAATTTGAAGGCCACCGATTTTTTACCGTGCAACATCATCATGTTCACAAATCTCGTTACCAGCTGGTCATTGAAACGCGGATCCGGAAGGATCGGGCGTTTTTTTGCCTGTCTTTTTCTCATTTCTTCTTGTTGAAACTGTTAAATAATAAAGAGCGACTACGAGAGTCACTCCATAACTAATTACTTCTTAGGGCGCTTTGCACCGTATTTGGATCTACGTTGAGTCCTGTCTGCGACACCTGCTGTATCCAGAGCACCTCTTACGATATGATACCTCACACCTGGCAAATCTTTTACCCTTCCTCCTCTAACCAATACTATCGAGTGTTCTTGTAGATTATGACCTTCGCCGGGAATGTATGCGTTTACCTCCTTACCGTTTGTCAACCTTACCCTTGCAACTTTTCTCATTGCAGAATTAGGCTTCTTAGGCGTAGTAGTGTAAACACGAGTACAAACTCCACGACGTTGCGGACAAGAATCTAAAGCAGCCGATTTGCTCTTCTTGGTTATCTTGGACCTTCCTTTACGTACTAATTGTGAAATCGTTGGCATATTGTTTTACGCTAATAAATTAATCCCCTATTTTAGGGTCGGCAAAGGTATAAATAAAATAAGCTTATTCAAACCTCACTTTCAATTATTTACAATTTATTTTCTAAACGTCGTTATATTACCATGATTAAAGGACAAACAAAGGGGCTTAGGAATATCTTATGCTGAAAAAGATTTTCATTTGTATCACCATATGGATAATACCGCGAACCCTATGCGCACAGCAAGATAAGGTTATATTAAAGGTCAAAACAAATAGCGAGTCAGTAACAAAACTCATAGATAGCATATATATAGGACAGGGTCAAAACATCAATAATGTAAAAGATAGCTTGATCCAGATCTATCAACGCAAAGGCTTTCCCATGGTTAGCTTATCACACAATTTACGAAACCCAAAGGATACAATCTTTCTTAATCTGGGGCAGGAAATTACAACTGCAATAATAACAGAGAAGATTAAAAATGAAGCATGGGGCATGAGTATGAACTCGCTTTCGCGAAAGCGGACTTATTCAATACCATTCAGCAAAATTGATTCAAGAATAAGAACAATACAAGACAGTCTTGAAACTCAAGGCATCCCATTCACCAAACTCAAACTGTCTGAATCCACTATTTCTAATGATTCTATTTTCACAACCATAACTATTCAAATCGAAAAAAATAGAACGATCGACAAGATTGTATACAAGGGGATGAAAAAAATTCCAAAAAACCTAAAAGGCTTCTTGGGCAGAAAGAAACTAACTTACAATAAGGAAAACATCAGCTATATAGAAAAGGAAATAAATGATTCTCAAATAGCGAAAATTGTAAAATCAAGTGAAGCCTTATTCAAGCAGGACAGCACCAAGCTTTATGTTTATTTAGAGAAAGCAAGAAAAAACTCGATTGAAGGAATGGTTGGGCTGAACAATCCAGAAAATGAAAAAACACAGATTAATGGTTTTGCCGATGTAGCACTACTAAATATACTCAATGCCACCGAAGAGATCAATTTAAAATATAGAAATGACGGAAATGAGATTTCAACTCTGGACGCTGGCCTCTCAGTTCCTTTCGTTATACTCAATTCTGTAGGCGTTTCAGGGCGACTAAATATAACTAGACGCGACAGTACCTATCAAAATGAAAAAATCGAAACAGGATTATTTTATCAGTATAGCTTAGCGAGTCAATTTGGCTTGAATTACTCCTCCACCACCAGCACCGATTTAAGCGTTAATGGTAATATAGGTACATTTAAAAGATCTGGAATAAGCACCGCAGTGAGTTTTAAACATTATAATCAAGATACTTTTGATGGAACCTCATCCTTCTTGGTAGATACAGACATTGGTTATTATATCAGAGAAAAAGATGACCAAAATTCAAATCAATTTATTATTGACGCAACCATTTCAAAAGTTTGGCATCTAAACAGTAAGAATGAAGTTTATAATCGCGTAAACATGTATGTATTAGAATCAGATGATATCCTGTTTTCAGAATTGAAACAGTTGGGAGGAATTGATACTATAAGAGGATTTGCTGAAAATGTGATTGACAGTTCCAATTATATCACGCTGATTACTGAATACAGAAGAAGATTAAACGACGGATTATACGCTTATGGCATCTTTGATGTAGGAAGATTTCAAGACTTCACGCAGTCAGAAATGCGAAATGTTTACGGAATAGGGGCTGGAATTGCAATTTTAACAAAATCAGGAATATTGACTTTGAGCGTTGCAAATGGAAATTTTGACAAGGCTAACTTTGAGCTATCCAGCGCTATAGCTCATATAAATATGAAAATTAACTTTTGAAATGTTACGCAAATGTTAAGCAAGGATTAGGAAAATGATCAATAATCCAAAAAAAAGGTTGTTTTATTAACTTCTTTTTGAGACTTTTGACGCTGGCTAATTCAAATAAATCTAAACATGAAAACAAAATTAAATGGAATTTTGACGCTTTTACTAGCGTTAGTTGTGCAAGTAGCTTTTGCACAGCAAACCGTTTCCGGAACGGTAACGGATCCCGACGGGTTGCCAATTCTTGGCGCCACTATTTTAGTAAAGGACACTCAAGTGTTTGCAACAACTGACTTTGACGGCAAATACACCATAGAAGCTTCACCTGAGCAGTCTTTAGTAGTTTCTTTTACAGGATATGACTCAAAAACAGTACTTGTTGGAAGTCAATCCATTATAAACGTCCAACTATCGACGGTTTTAGACGAAGTGGTTATTATTTCCGATGGGTATAGGGACATCAAACCTAGAACCTCTGCTATCGCCTCTACAACCACGACTAGTGAAACGATTGAAAATCGACCGAATGCATCTTTAGTCCAAAGGTTACAAGGACAAGTTCCGGGTTTAGCAATTCAAACCGCCAGCGGACAACCAGGAGCAAATAGCTTTGTTAGACTTCGAGGTCAAAGCTCTATCAATGGTAATTCAGAACCGTTATTTGTAATAGATGGTATACCAGTGGATGAAGATGATTTTAGATCGTTAAATCCCAATGATATAGAATCACTGACAACTCTTAGGGATGCTTCTGCTACAGCTATTTATGGAAATCGTGGAGCAAATGGAGTAATAGTTATAACAACTAGAACTGCGAAATTTGAGCAGCCACTAGAAGTGTCCTACTCGGCGCAAACTGGATTTTCAATTATAAATGAAGATAATTACGATAGATATGGTGCAAAAGGTTACCTTAGGTTAGAAAATAGAAGAGGCGTTGGTACTGGAGCTGGACTAACACCTGCGGAAATAGATAATTTCAATAACCCGTCAAGCACTTGGGTGGATGAGTTTTTCAGAACAGGTATAACTAATAGTCATAATTTATCCCTATCTGCTGGAGGACAGAACACTAAAGTCTTTACTTCCTTAAACTACACAGACCAAGAAGGAATTTTAAAAAGAAGTGATTTACAAAGATTCAATCTTCGTAACAACGTATCTGGTAGAACTAAAGACAACAAATTAAATTACTCTACTAACCTAACAATTGGCTATTCCAAGAACAACACGCCGAATAATCTAGGTACCAGCCTAATTTTCTTTGATCCCGCATGGGGAGCGTATAATGGGTTGCCCTATCTTGATCCTGCTGATTATGATCCTGCTGCATTGGTAGGTATTAATGCGTTTAACGTTCAAAGCGCACCATATGTTTTAATGGATAACAATATTTTTGCAGGAAGGAGAATTGATCAGTTAAAAATCGTTGGCGGTATTAGTGCCAGCTATAAAATAACTCCAGAATTGACCGCAAATTATCAAGCAGGCCTTGATTACTCAAATGATGTTTTGTTAAGCTATGAAGATCCTAGATCAGCATTATCGAGAGTAAGGACTACTTTAGATGCAAGAGTTGTAGATGGTAACCAAACAGAATCATATACACGAGACTTTAGATTTAATTCTAAGGCAAATCTTACTTACAACAATGTATTTGGTGAAACAGGAAATCAACATTCGGTAACAGCAGCCGCATACATCGAATACATTAAAGCACACCTTAAAACTTTTAATTATACTGCCGAAGGTCTAGACCCTAGAACTTTTGCACCTGGTGATGGATCGTCTTACATCGGTGATAATGCGAATGATGATTTTTTTGTTCCAGTCGTAGGTTCTGGTAAAAATCAATTAGGTTTATTCTCATATTTTGGTACGTTAGATTATAACTATAATGAAAAATACGGTGTTTCTGGTACGATCAGAAGAGATGCCTCTTCTCGGTTTTCGGAGGAAAATAAATGGGGTACTTTCTGGTCAGCAGCAGCTTTTTGGAACATTGACTCAGAGGGATTCATGTCAAGCTTGAAGGAATCTAGAACGGTAGATGTTTTGAAGCTTCGAGTTTCCCATGGAAGCATAGGTAATGATAGAGTAGCTGGAGGTTATTACGGTGGATTAAATACAAGTAGGAACTTGTTTGCGACAGGACAAGGTTATTCCGATAATCAGACTTTCGTCTTGGGACAAATTGGAGTGAATCTATTTTGGGAAACAATTACAACAAGTAACATTGGAATTGATTTTAGTTTATTCTACAGTAGACTAAGGGGTTCAGTAGAGCTTTATAATAAGGAATCAGAAGATTTATTTCTACCCAACCAGATTTCTGCCGTAAATAATGGTCTTAACAGCCAAAATAGTAATTTTGGAAATATGGTAAATAAAGGGGTAGAACTTGAATTACGATATGATTTATTAAGGGACGATCGGGATCCTAATAAGGTAAATCTAGAATTTTTCGGTAATGTTTCTTATAATCAAAATGAAGTTACTGAGATCAATGCAGAAGGAGGAATTGTCGATAACACTAACAGCGTGATTGAGGAGGGAAGACCGTTAAACGAATTTTTTGTAATTCCATACGTAGGTGTGAATCCTTCTAACGGTCAGGCTTTGTACCTTGATATAAATGGTAATGTTACTGAGAACCCAACAAATGATGATAGAAGGGCTACCGGAGGTAACGACATACCATCATGGCAAGGTGGTTTTGGTTTTGATATAAGTTATAAGAATTTCTTTTTGTCAAATCAATGGAGTTTTATAACAGGAATCGAGAGGTTTGATTTTGATTTGTCTAGTCTTTATGATCCTCAATCAATAGGAAATACTCAATTGTCTTCTGATCTTGACAGGGCTTGGACACCTACTAATAGAATTACAGATATACCCAGTTTAAGCGCTTCAAATTTGAATGCTTTTACGGCAACATCAGATAGATTCTTATATGACTCAAGCTTTTTAAGACTCCGCTTTCTACAGTTTGGATACAATTTCCCTGATACGGTTTTGGACGACCTTTTTATTTCTAAAGCTAGAATATGGGTAAGTGGAGAAAATTTAGCGACATTTACGAAATGGCGTGGATTTGATCCAGAAAGCTCAAATGGGTCTTCTCAAACTGATTATCCAACTCCAAGCATATTTAGTGTAGGACTTGATTTAACATTTTAAAAAAGCAATAATTATGAAAAAATATAGTTTAATTTTAATAACGATGCTACTGGCAGTTGTCGTTTCATGTGATGATGCAACAGATGGCATACAGCCAGGAGAGTTTAGTGCAGACGCGGCATTTCAGAATGTTGATGATTTGGAACAAGGAATATTTGGAGTATATTCAAGTTTATCAATCGCTAACCTTGTTAGCTTTACCTCTATTTTTACGGATGAGGTTTCAATTGGCGTTTCAAACGGAGGACAAGGGTTAACTAATGACGCTCTTCACACCTACACACTTAATTCGAATAATGGAACGGTGTTAGGATTGTGGAATGGTAACTATAGCCTAATTTTTAGAGCTAATATCCTAATTCAAGCAGCAAGAAGTATTGAACCAGTTGACGATATTGAGCAAGAAGCCTATGATAGAGTTTTAGCTCAAGCCTTTGCGATCAGAGCTTTCGGTCATTCGCAACTGTTATCAGTTTTTGCAGAGGACTTGACTAACGATAATAGTCTAGGCGTGATTACTATAGATTTTGTTCCTACATCAGACACCTTCCTTCCAAGAAGTACAGTAGGCGAAACTATGACATTTATTAATAATGATCTTGATGAAGCTCAGAGGCTTTTTTCAGGAACAACAATGGTTCCTAATGGTAATCGAATCTTCATTGATGTTGATTTTGTCAAAGCATTAAGAGCCAGAATGGCGCTGTATACAGAAGACTTCTCAACCGCGGGAGCAATGGCCGATGAATTATTGAGTGTTTATCAAATTTCAGATAGATCTGAGTTTCCGCTAGTGTGGACAGATCAATCTACTGAAGGAGTTATTTTTAAGGCAGATAGAACAGACAATAATGGTGGTCTAGCGAGTATTTGGAATACGAACGCTACAAATGCTGCGGGAGGGGTTTTATACGAAGTAAGCAGAAGTGTTTATAATATAATCGAATCCAATCCTAATGATATAAGAGAATCCGTATACATTGATCCAACATCTGTAATTGACCCAGATTATCAAAATTCAACTGATCCTCAGGAAACAGATATATTGGTTATTGATAAGTACCCTGGTGATCCTAATCTGAACAGTATTTTAATAAATGATCAAAAGATTTTCAGAGCGGCCGAGATGGCTCTGGTAAAAGCCGAAGTACAAGTTAATAATGGTGATTTTTCGGGAGCCGCTCTTACTGTACAAAGTATTAGGGACAACAGATTCGGGAGTGTGCAACCTCAACCCACATATTCCGATGCCCAAGAAGCTTGGAGAGATATTTTATTAGAAAGGAGAGTCGAATTATTTTTGGAAGGTCATAGATATATTGATTTTAATAGATTGGCAGAAAAGGCGAACGTAACAGCTTATGATCGTGATGAAACTGATTGTTCAATTCCTGTTCTTCCGCTTTGTGATCTACCTAGATCAGATATTAGAACTCAAGCTTGGCCCATACCTCAGGCTGAATTTGCAGGTAATCCAGCAATAAGCGGCCAACAAAATCCTGGTTATTAACAAAAAAAAACACGAAATGAAAAAACAAATAATATTAGGGGCATTTGCAATATTTGCATTAATTGCCTGTCAACCAGATGAAGAAGGAGTAATCTTCAATAATGATAGCAGCCGTGCAAGTGATCAACTTGTTAGTTTCGAAAGTTCAGCATATGATCTTGCTGTTATAGATTCTGGTGGTGGAGAAGTTATCGACGTTGTATTGGAAGTTTCAACACTATCGGATGTTGATAGAACTTATTCAGTAGAAATTAATGAAGATGAATCCACCGCTTTAGATACCTATTTCGTAGTCAATGAAAGTACGATTACGATTCCTGCTGGATCTTATGAAGGTGTTCTAGAAGTAATTGGTAATGATTTGCCAGACTTACCAATTTTTCCTAGTACTATTGTATTTGATTTATTGAATACTGAGAATCTATTAACTACCAATGAACGTACTACGGTAAGTGTTTTTAAAATATGCCCCTTGCCTGACACGTTTTTTACTGGAACTTATAACCTATTTAGCTTAGGTAATTTCTTTGGAGATCCTAATTTTCAAGATGGTACTTATAATATGGTTGTGACTTCAAGTACTCGTCGTACTTTACAAGGAGTTCCAACTCTTCCTGGAAATACAGGTGATGTCGTGGATATACCGATAAACTTTATTTGTGGAAATGCTTCACTAGCTAGAACAATAGAAACTGGTTTCACTGATTTAATATATATACCTCGCGATTTTACTTCGTATGACGAAACGTTTTCAGATGACAGCCAAATATCTATTCCTATGGTTGCTAATCCTAATAATGCTTTTTCACTACCCACAAGTAATACTGCGGAAATTTTTCTTCTTAAGGAATAAGATTGAGTATTATCTTGAAAGCCCAAATCTTACGATTTGGGTTTTTTTATGCCTAATATTTTCAGCCAGCTGTATATACATCATTTACCTTTGCAAGTATGAAAACAGAATATATTTACGGGATACGCGCAATTATTGAAGCTATCGAGGCAGGTAAAGAGATCGCAAAAGTATATTTGCTCAAAGAAGGAGATGGCGTGCTCTACCAGCAGCTTAAAAAGCTCTGCAGTAAACAAAACATTAGTACATCTTACGTTCCAGTAGAGAAACTTAACCACCTTGCCAAAGGCAACCATCAAGGAGCAGTCGCGAGCATATCTCCCGTAGAATTTGAAGATTTAGAAGAAGTTCTTGAACAAAATAGTGACAACGGTAAAGCCATTTATCTACTTCTAGATGGTATTACTGATGTAAGAAACTTTGGCGCCATACTCAGGACGGCAGAATGTACTGGAGTGAAAGCTGTAGTGATCGCAGAAAGTGGATCAGCTCCAGTAAATGCGGATACTGTGAAAACCAGCGCCGGTGCAGCGTTCAATATTCCAATTTGTAAAGTGAATCACATTAAGGATGCGGTTTATATTTTACAATCCTACGGTATAGCCACCGCCGCAGCCGATGAAAAAGCCGACCAATACATATATGATACGGATCTCAATAAATCAATAGCCCTGATTATGGGTAGTGAAGATAAGGGAGTGAATCCCTCTACGCTTAAAATAGCGGATCATCATATTAAATTACCTATGCGTGGGAGCATTGCATCCCTTAACGTATCAGTGGCCTGTGGCGCCATGTTATACGAGATCGTTAGACAACAAGAACTTGCTTAAAAGCCCTATTCCTCCTCATTCAATTCTATAAAATTTCCCTGGGCATCAAATTGTCTCATGAATGGATCGTCTTCCGTTTTATAATTTGATGATTCCCAAGGATATTTTTTGTTTGGGGCGCTTTCCACGTTAATAAACAATGCCAGAACAAGTCCGGAAATCAGTCCAGATAGGTGCCCTTCCCAAGACATGCCTTTAACGATTGGAAAAACATACCATACCAGACTTCCATAAAAAAATAGGATCACAAAACTCAAGGCAACAAGCTTGAACCTTTTGGTAAATAATCCTTTGAAAATGAGAAATGAAGCTAGCATGTAAATAATTCCACTAGCTCCTATGTGATAGGAAGTGCGCCCAATCAACCATGTCAACAAACCCGTGGACAGCATACCTAAAAAGAAAATTTTAAAGGCTTCTTTTTGATAAAAAGTACGTAAAGCGGTTATTAAAAAGAATGAGGGAAGTGTATTGTTCCATATATGAGACAAGCCACCATGTAAGAATGGTGATGTTATAATGCCTATCAACCCATTCAAGTCTCTGGGTAATATCCCGTAGCGGTTTAATCTTAAATGAAACAATTGCTCTATTAGAAATACCACCCACATGATCAGGATAAAAATCAGCGCAGGCTTGATGATTATTTTGATATTTTGAAAGATAGTATTCCCCACGTACTCCTCTACTCAAAACAAAAGCCATTCATAAATTAACGCTATTTAACTGACAAAACTTCTACTTTTGCCTGCTCAATATGGAAAACACCCCTCTTGCAGAAAGATTAAGGCCGCAAAAATTGGCAGATTATTTGAGTCAGCATCACCTTGTGGGTGATGAGGGCACATTAAAAAACCATATCATTAATGGCACTATCCCTTCCTTGATATTATGGGGACCACCGGGAACGGGCAAAACTACTCTGGCCCAGATTATCGCCAATCACAGCAACAGGCCTTTCTTTTCATTAAGCGCTATTAATAGTGGCGTTAAGGACATCAGAGAAGTCATAGATAAAGCAAAAAGCTCAAGTGGTCTATTTACCGCAAAAAGTCCGATACTTTTTATTGATGAGATTCACAGATTTAGCAAATCTCAACAAGATTCTTTGCTGGGTGCGGTAGAGCGAGGCTGGGTTACGCTTATTGGTGCCACTACAGAAAATCCGAGTTTTGAGGTCATACCTGCCTTATTATCTAGGTGTCAGGTTTATATTCTTGACGCTTTCGCGAAAGCGGACCTTGTAAAACTACTCAAGAACGCCATTGAGAAAGATGCCATACTTTCTAAAAAGAAGATCATTCTTAAAGAAACAGACCTACTGTTAAGAATTAGTGGTGGGGATGCACGAAAATTGCTCAACACTTTTGAGCTGGTGGTGAATGGTATCGAAGATGAACCAATCATTATCACCGATGATCTGATCAATAAGATGGTGAGCTCCAATCCTGCAAGGTATGACAAGACTGGAGAACAGCATTATGACATTATAAGCGCCTTTATTAAATCCATAAGAGGAAGCGATCCTAATGCGGCGGTGTACTGGCTGGCAAGGATGATTGAAGGTGGTGAAGATCTCAAGTTTATCGCACGCAGAATGCTCATTCTAGCAAGTGAGGACATAGGAAACGCAAATCCTACCGCCCTAATTATGGCGACGAGTACATTCCAAGCGGTTTCTACGATAGGCTATCCAGAGTCTAGAATAATCTTAAGCCAATGTGCCATTTATCTGGCAACCTCACTCAAAAGTAATAGCAGCTATCTGGCCATAGGTAAAGCGCAACAAATTGTCAAGCAAACGGGTGATCTTTCAGTACCATTGGGACTGCGCAATGCTCCTACAAAACTCATGAAAGAATTAGGTTACGGCGATACCTACAAGTACGCGCACGATTATCCAGGTAATTTTGCTTCTTACGATTTTTTACCTTCAGAAATAAGCAAAACCGTCCTATACGAACCTGGCAAAAATCCCAGAGAGCAATCACAAAGGGAGTTTCTACAGCGACGCTGGAAAGATCACTACGACTATAAGGAAAGTAAGGATTGAATTTCAGATAGTTTCTGAACCCGACCCGTTTCAAACTGGGCTGGCTTATCTATCTTTAGGTAAATAGTCCGCATTCCTAGATTTTGAGCTCCTAGAATATCTGCTTCGTGACTGTCACCTACCATAAGACTATTTTGGGCGGTAGCTCCTGCCCTTTCCAGAGCCATGTGAAAAATCTTAGGATCTGGCTTCTTGACTTTAGCCTCTTCGGCCGTAAGGATTATATCAAAATACTGGGTAAGGTTGGATTGATCCATTTTCAGTTTTTGAACCTCTTTGAAACCATTCGTAATACAATGAAGTTTATATCTGGATTTAAGATTATTGAGTAACTCGTGACACCCTTCAAACAAGTGGTTATTATTAGGCAGGTATTCTATATAAAGATTGGCAAACAAATCAATTTTATCATCATCCACATAATATTCACATGCGTCAAATGCAGTTTTTAAACGCTGGTATCTAAGTTCTTCCTTGCTGATCTCATTATTTCTGTATTTCCTCCAAAATTCTAGATTAAGCGGTTCATAGATTTTTATAAATCTATCAAGTTCCAAATCCAACTTTTGCTCCTTGAAAATCTGATTATAGGCAAGTTTACTGTTCAGGTCAAAGTCCCAAAGTGTATGATCAAGGTCAAAAAAAATATGTTCTACTCCTTTATATCTCACAACTTAATATTTTTTCTAGAATAGCAGTGACATGAGTGGATTTACCATTGTCAAACTGCCCGTAATTAAACATCACCACAAAATTCCCCTGCACTTCCATTACCCTATCTAACATTTGCTGAATGATTTGATTCTGTCCATTCAGTGTTCTTCCGTCAATGCTTTTATAATGTAACGCGTATGGATTTACCACCAGAGGTGTTTGAATTTCATAATCCAGATCATAAAAATAAAAAGGCTTACAGGTACCCGCACGAAAACCCGGCATAGTGTCATAACCCATACTGTAATCTTCAATACGATCAACATCCACCAGGTGTTTGTAAAAATTAGGCATATCAATACTGGATCGAGCAATAATGACTTTATTCAAAGGCTGATTGAAATGACTCTCAAAAAGTTTGGTCTCCATTTTAATGGAATCGCTATCAGATCTTTGAGAATATCTTATTCCAACTCTTAAATAGTCTGCAATATATTTTGCTAATTCTATGAACTGCCTGTTCCTAATAAAATTATTGCGGTGCTTATCAGATACATTGATAAAAAATATCAACCTCTTGCTACCTAGCTTGGCTTCCCTACTAGAAGAATTTTTATTAAAAATCTTTATGAGACGCTCTTCGTTTTTATAGGGATCTGGTATTAGACCTGTAAGAGCGTAAATTTGTCTTAAGAGCGTTGCCCATTTAAAGTTTTTAATGGCTTCAAGAGCGAGGCTTAAATTAGCAGCAAACCCACGACCTCTGTATTTTCTTAAGCTTTTGACCTCAACCGCTGCGGCAATTTGTGGTTTACTAACTTCGCTGGTTTTCAGCTCATACTTTCTCATTATCTCCCCCAGCAGATCACGGCACCACAGGTCAACTATAGGTAATTGCAAGAAGCTGGCTTTTGCCGCGATGGACTCCGTAGCATCATACCGGCGGTATTCATCCTTTACCTGAGGCAAGTATTCCTCATATCTTGTAATTAGGTAAAAACAGGCCGAAAATATATCAAAAGGGACACTACTACTCTTGGGAGCTGGAAAGATTGCTGGCAAACCATTCCATTTACATGTATTGACATCATGTGATTCAATACCTTGCTCATCGAGCAATCCATGCGACCAAACAAACATCTCGTTTCCCAAGGGCTTCATGCCGTATGACATTTTTGCACCGTCATGACTTACAAATTTTTGAATATCGGTGGTGAGATCATAGGGTTGGTTGAGCAAACGCTTAAAAATATGCTTGAAGATGTAATCCTTGCGCGCAGATAATTTTGAAATATAGATTAGAATCATAACATTCCATTGTCTGCAAAGCTGTAATAATCGCGTTGCGTGATGATTAAATGATCTAAAATCCTAATATCCATAGTTTTGGAAGCTGTAAGAATCTTATCGGTTATCTGACGGTCTTGAACACTTGGCTTGAGAGTTCCGGAAGGATGGTTATGTGCGAGCATAATTGAGACAGCTCCTAACATCAAAGCTTCCTGAAAAATAATGCGTACATCAACTAGTGTGCCCGTAAAACCACCTTTACTTATTTGTTTTTTTGCAAGGATTTTATGAGAATTATCCATTAGCAATACCCAGAACTCCTCGTGTGCCAAATCCCCCAATATAGGTTGCAATACAGAAAAACCATCTTTACTACAAGTGATTTTTGAAGTGATTAACGGCATTTCCATAGCCCTTCTCCTACCCAGTTCCATAGCCGCTGCAATAGTTATTGCCTTTGCTTCCCCTATTCCTTTAAAAGACATCAGGTTTTTAAGGGTTGATTTCCCCAGTCGATCTAATGAATTATTCACTGAATTTAAGATAAGCCGACTTAATTCCACAGCACTCATTTTTCGCGTACCGCTCCCTATGAGTATAGCTATAAGCTCAGCATCGCTCAATGCGGCACTCCCTTTTTGCAATAGTTTTTCTCTTGGACGATCGCTCTCGGACCAGTCCTTAATAGAAAAATAATGTGACTCTTGCGACATGAGAGCAAGATAAGTTAAAGTGATTTAAAGATTAGCGTGTAAAAGTGGGATGCTGGGCGTCTTTACTGTTTTTTTCTGAATACGAGTAACCATCTTCTGCAAATTGCAAGATGGTATCCATGGTCACTTGATCCTTTTCTATGAGATACCGCGTCATCATTCCTCTTGCCTTTTTAGCATAAAAGGAGATGGTTTTCAGCTTACCGTTTTTGTAATCTTTAAATACAGGATGGATCAATTCACCTTTCAATTTCCGTTTGTCGACGGCTTTAAAATATTCATTACTTGCAAGATTGACTACAAGTGTTTTTGGTGATAGTTCTTCATTCAATGCTCCTGTTACTTGTTCTTTCCAGAAGTCGTATAAATTTTTTTTCTCACCTATCGCAACTTTTGTTCCCATCTCAAGGCGATAAGGCTGCAATAAATCCAGAGGCCTTAACATACCGTACATGCCTGAAAGTATCCTTACACGATTCTGAGTGCGATTTATTTCTTCTTCCTTAAGAGTGTAAGCATCAAGTCCAGTATAGACATCACCTGCAAAAGCAAATAAGGCAGGTCGTGAATTTAAACTCGTAAATTTCTCGCTAAAACTCTCAAAACGCGCATAGTTCAAAGCCGCGAGATTGCTACTTATTCCCATGAGAGATGCGAGATCCCGCTCAGATTTCTTTTTCATGACACGACTAATTTCTAGGGTTTTATCCAGAAACTGAGGCATCGTAGAGTCTGCGGTAGGCAGAGCTGTAGTATAATCCAGTGATTTTGCGGGAGAAAGCAAGATTTTCATATAAAGGATTTTGACAAAAATAGATGGTGAGCTAGCTCTAAGGTTTTAAAATGTAGTTAAGGTATCTAATTGGATAATTATAATTTAACTGAGTTCTCTATAAGAATTTCGCTTTCGCGAAAGCGAGATTGCAAAAAACAGCAGCTACCTACATGCCCAGTTGTGAACTTGTAGCATAAGACCTCCATTTATCAATACATTGCTGCATATCATCAGGCACTGGAGAATCAAAATACATGCGCTCACCAGTGTGCGGATGTTCAAAACCCAAGGTTCTGGCATGAAGCGCTTGTCTAGGCAAAATCTTGAAACAATTATCTACAAACTGCTTGTACTTAGTGAAATTAGTGCCTTTTAAAATATTGTTGCCTCCATAGCGCTCATCATTAAATAGAGTGTGACCTATATGTTTCATGTGTACCCTAATCTGATGAGTACGACCTGTTTCAAGTTTGCATTTGAGCAAGGACACATAACCTAAATCTTCAATAACCTCGTAATGTGTTACCGCTGGCTTTCCCTTATCTGCATCGTCACCACTCCACACGTAATTCTGAAGCCTATTTTTGGGGTGTCTACCTATATTTCCCTCAACAGTACCTTGTCTTTCATCAAATGAACCCCACACAATGGCTATGTAATCGCGTTCACTTGTTTTATTTGCAAATTGATCAGAAAGATGCGCCATAGCGTGTTCTGTCTTTGCGACTACCAGTAAGCCGCTGGTATCCTTATCAATGCGATGCACGAGACCAGGGCGCTCGCTGCTATTGTTGGGCAGATTCTCAAAATGGTGTATCAATGCATTTATAAGAGTCCCTGAATAATTACCATGGCCAGGATGCACGACCATTCCCGCAGGCTTGTTTACAAGAACTAGGTAATCGTCCTCATAAATTATATCCAAAGGGATATTCTCTGCGACAAGCAAGTTCTCATGTGGAGGATGGTCCAGCATTACCCTCACGCGATCACCGCCCTTTACTTTATGATTGGACTTTACAACCTCACCGTTTACCCAAACAAATCCTTTCTTGATGTTTTGTTGAATCTTGCTACGTGTAGCATTCTCAATAAAGTTCATTAAAAATTTATCTACACGAAGTGGTTTCTGACTCTCACTTGCTTCAAATTGATAATGCTCGTGCAGGTCATCACGATCATTTGTGTTTTTAGGCTCTATGTTACTCATTATCCATTCCTATTCCGCTATCCTCATCAATATCCTCCTCGCGATTCCCATCTCCCAGAACCAAATCGATCACTGAAGTCTTTTTTAGTCGCTCACCAAGTTTTACTTCCCTGCCTTTATAATTCATTTCCAGAACCATGTCTAGAGAAACATCGGGCTTATATGTGAGTTCACCTACTTTAAAGCCTAAGGCCTCAAGTGTGGGAACGGCCTGGCGTTTTGTTTTAAAAACAAGATTGGGAACCGTTACCAAACCATAACCACTGGCGTTGAGTTTAATATAGATTTGTCGATCTTCTTTGACAAAAGAACCAGCTCTAGGATCTTGTTCAATAATAGTGCGTGGTGGAAAATCTGGATTATAACTAGAGCTATCTATGATTTTGCGCCTCAGTTCCAGTTCTTCAAGTTCTTGATCTGCCACGGAGAGTGTCTTGCGTTCTAGGCTAGGTACCTCTATACGTTGATCATGATTAGTGTACCAGTCCAGCCAAAAAAGATAAACAAAACAAAGAGCTACAACTAGAAATATAGCGAGCAGTACTTGAATCCAAAATGTCTTAGTAAACATGAATTTAAAGAAATTCATAAGCCGAGCGATCTTTTAAACCTATGGGTTGTTGATTAATTTTCAAAGATAAGAATAGTAAATGAGCCCATGTGAACAAGTTCACTAACTTTGTCCTAGTCCATAAACTCGGGTTGCATGAAAAATATTGCCGTACTCATGGGTGGTTATTCCAGTGAGTGTGAAATAAGTCTTAGAAGTGGTGCCGTAGTCACTAACGCGCTAGACAAATCTCTTTACCGCTGTTACCCCATTTCTATATTAGAAAATGGCTGGTTTTACACAGATAATGATGGCAATAAATATATCATCGACAAGAATGATTTCAGTATAAATGTAGGTGGAGAAAAGGTAACATTTGATTGCTGCTACAACACCATACACGGTACTCCCGGTGAAGACGGTAAGATACAGGCTTATCTTGAACTTTTAGGAATACCCCAAACTTCTTGCGGCTCCTATGAAAGTGCAATCACATTTAACAAGAGGGATTGCCTCGCAGTATTACAGCCCTGGGAAATCACAACTGGAGAACATATCTATCTTAATGAGCATGACGATATAGATCTTGACAAAATTATTGCGCGTGTAGGATTGCCTTTTTTTGTGAAAGCAAATCGCAGCGGCAGTAGTTATGGAGTTTCTAAAGTTTATTCTAAGGAAGAAATGCCAGCAGCACTGGATTTTGCTTTTAAAGTAGACCATCAGGTTATTGTAGAATCATATCTTGAGGGCATGGAGGTATCTGTGGCAGTCTATCGTTCCCACGGAGAGATCAAAAGCTTCCCTCCTACTGAAATTGTAACTGATAATGATTTTTTTGATTACGAGGCCAAGTACGAAGGCAAATCAACCGAAATCACGCCTGCTCGCATCTCAGAAGACGAATTGAAAGAATTACAGCAAATAAGCATTAAAATCTATCGTGTTCTACAATTAGACGGCATCGCCCGCGCAGATTTTATTTATCATAAGGGAATACCCCATTTTATTGAGATGAACACAAATCCAGGTATGAGTAAAGAAAGTATTGTACCGCAACAAATTACAGCATCAGGCTCATCGCTCACAAAAATATTAACTGAGGTAATTGAAGACGCCATCAATCGCAAATAATATGAAAAAAGCCGTTTTTCCAGGAAGTTTTGACCCCATAACCTTGGGACACTATGATATCATTGAAAGAGGACTCGGGCTTTTTGATGAAATAATTATTGCAATAGGGGTCAATGCAGATAAAAAATATATGTTCTCTTTGGAACAAAGAAAATCTTTCATAGAAGATGCGTTTAAAGATGAACCTAAGATCAAGGTGATGACCTATAAGGGCCTCACAATAGATTTCTGCCAGCAAAACGATGCTCAATTTATTTTAAGAGGTTTGCGCAACCCGGCTGATTTTGAATTTGAGAAAGCGATTGCGCATACTAACAGAAAGCTGTCCAGCATTGAGACGGTTTTTCTACTTACCAGCTCTGGTAAAAGCTACATTTCATCTTCCATTGTAAGAGATGTGATCAGGAACAATGGCGATTATACGGGCTTGGTTCCATCAACTGTACAAATATAACTATGAGGTCTGTATTCATTTTATTGATATTTTTAGTTTTGTCTTGTCAAGACCGTACTGAAAAAAAACCTTCAGATCTTAATTCTGAAATTAACTACGACACGCCCTTTGAAAAAGGTAACGGGAATCAAACGGCTACTTATCAAGAAGTCATCGATTACTATCAAAAGCTCGCTGACGAATTCTCGACGATTACCATTGATGAAATTGGCTTAACAGACAGTGGAGAGCCACTGCATCTTATCAGTTTTTCTCAATCAAAAATTGATTGGAACATACCTAACTCTGATTATATCAAGATATTAATCAACAATGGCATTCACCCTGGCGAGAGTGATGGTATAGACGCGACGATGATGTTATTCAGAGATTTGGCAGTTGGGAACATAGAAGCTCCCGAAAACCTAATTTTGAACGCCATTGCAGTTTACAATGTAGGCGGTTCCCTTAATCGCAATTCTACCACAAGAACCAATCAGAATGGACCCGAAGATTACGGCTTTAGAGGGAATGCACGTAACTATGACTTAAATAGAGATTTCATAAAATCAGATACTTACAATGCATTTGCTTTTTACGAAGTGTTTCACAAAATTCATCCTGATATTTTTATTGATAATCATGTAAGCAATGGTGCTGACTATCAATACACCCTTACGCACTTATTTTCCCAACATTCTAAAATGGCAAATCAAGCTGGTGATTACCTTCATCAAGAATTACAACCTGAATTAGAATCCAGACTTAAAAAACGTGGTTGGGACATTACACCATATGTAAATGTTTGGGGCCGCACACCAGATCAAGGCTTTTCACAATTTATGGATCACCCACGATACTCCACAGGTTACACAGCCTTATGGAACACGCTAGGGATGATGGTAGAGACCCATATGCTTAAACCTTATGAAGATCGGGTTAAGGGAACTAAGGTTCTTATGGAAGAAATGATTTCTATAGGATCAGAAAACATAAATGACATTAAAAAAGTACGCCTGGCCTCACTTGAGGAGAATAAAAGACTCAAGTATTATCCATTTAACTATGTTGTAGATACCACCAGAGCAGACACCTTAACCTTCAAGGGGTATAAAGGAGTCCAGGCAAAAAGTGAGATCACAGGAAACAATTTGCTCACCTACAATCGCAAGGCTCCATTTGAAAAAAACATCCCTTATAGTAATTATTTCAAGGCTACTGATAGCATTAAGATACCTAGCCATTACATCATTCCTTCCGGTCAGTGGGAAATCATTGATCGGCTGCGAGCAAACGACATCCAGATGGATCTAGTTCCCAAAGACACTGTTTTAAAGGTAAGCCGCTATAAAATTTCAAAATACAACACAAGTGATTCCCCTTATGAGGGACATTACCCACATTCAAATGTTGAGGTTAAAGAAGAGTTAGCAAATGTACGCTTTCGCGAAAGCGATATCCTAATCCCAACTTCACAGCCAGGCATAAAGTATATCATTGAAACTCTAGAGCCCGAAATGGCAGATTCTTTTTTCAAGTGGAATTTCTTTGACACGATTCTTCAACAAAAAGAAGGTTTTTCCAGTTACGTCTTTGAAGCTACAGCAAAAGAATTGATTGCTGAAAACGCTGATCTTAAAAAAGAATTTGACAGTATTAAAAATGCTGATGAGGAATTCTCAAAAAGTAACAACCGCCAGCTGGACTGGCTTCACAAAAGATCACCTAATTATGAGGCGGCACATTTAACCTATCCCATTTATAGGCTTTTTGAATAAGAGATTTTAAATCAGATACGTTTACTTCTGAAAGCTACAGAAAATAGGCGTATTGAGTTGTGCACAGTCTAAAAGATTATTTGGGTGTGAAAGTAATTTTCTAAGTATGAAAAGAAGTGGTTATGAATCTGGAAATAGCTGTTTGATGTTTGCATAGCTGTTTTTCAAAGCTTCTTGAGCCTTTTCTTTATCAAGCCAAACCGCTTTGTCAATTCCTTCCTTTTTTTGAGGCTTCAATTTACCCTTAAAATCTGTGCTCATGACGTACCAGTGAGTAAGCTTAAGGCGCATCTCCTTTTTCCATGAAAAAATGTGGTAGGTTCTTCCCAGGTAGTCATCAATTTTAAGGTTTTTGACTCTCGTTTCTTCTTCAACCTCTCTGATGGCACCGTCTTCAAAAGTCTCTCCTATTTCAATTTTACCCTTAGGCAAATCCCATTTTCCATTGCGGTGAATAAAGAGGTATTCACCAGCTTGGTTAGACACGAGCCCGCCACCAGCCAGCACTACAGGTAATAATTTATGAAGCCTTTTGAGAAGCTTCTTTTCGCTTTTGGAATAGAGCACAACCTTATCCAGCTTCTTATTATCAATATCTTTAACTAATTTTTTGAGATTGACATTCTTGATCTTTAGTATCTTATGATCGGGAAATGAATCCTTATCTGAGGTCACGATAATAGGGACTTCTTTGACAAAAACTTTATACATTTGAACCATGGTAAGAGATAAGGAAATAGCAATAAAAACTGCAGAATTATTATTGCAAATTAAAGCAATAAAATTGCAACCACAAGAACCTTTCACTTGGGCAAGTGGTTTAAAATCTCCCATTTATTGTGATAATAGAATCACATTATCATACCCAAGAATCAGAAATTTCTTGAGAGAACATGTCGCCGGTACTATAGAAGTCCTTTATGGAAAACCAGATGTGATTGCTGGTGTAGCCACTGGTGCGATAGGTATAGGAATGCTCGTTGCAGACTATCTGAACCTGCCTTTTATATATGTAAGACCGGAGGCAAAAAAACACGGCCGCCAGAATCAGATTGAAGGTCATATGGAAAAAGGCTCCAGTGTAGTTGTCGTTGAAGATTTGATCAGTACTGGGAAAAGTAGTCTCAACGCTGTTGCAGCCCTCAAAAACGCCGGAGCTCAAGTAAAGGGAATGGTGGCACTTTTTAGTTATAGTTTTGAGGCAACAAATAGTCGGTTTGAATCTGAAAACTTTGACCTGCATACTTTAAGTGACTACGATCATCTCATAGAAACTGCAAATAAAATAGGTCATCTTACTGATGACGAAAAAAATCTATTATCCAGCTGGAGAAAAGATCCCGTAAACTGGAATAAAGTTACAACCGTATGAATTTAGAAAGCCGCAAGGTATCCACCTCAAAATCACCAGAGGAATTGTTTAATTTTCTCACGTCAGCAGAAAATTATAAGCAATTAATGCCAGAGAATACAAAATTTGAGGCTTACGATAGTGAAAAATTCCTTTTTGGACTTAAGGGAATGCCAGAAATCAAACTGATCATCAAGGAAAAAATACCTTTTTCCAAAGTTGTACTGGGATCAGCCAGTGAAAAACTGCAGTTCACGTTAACTTGTGAGATTGAGCAGTATGGTGAAGATTCACAAGCTCAGTTGTATTTTGACGGTGATTTTAATGCCATGATGGCGATGATGATCAAAGGACCACTCAAAAAGTTCTTGGAAACGCTGGCCACTGGTATAGAAAAACTTTAATAGATCCAAACCACTTCTTTCAAGTCGTAGCTTTTTACATATCCATCAAATTCAAGCAATAATCTCCCGGACGCATCAGTCCCGAGAATCTTTGCTTGCACTGTTGTGTCTTGAATTTTAAATAGAGCTGTTTTTTGATATTTATAAAAATACTTATCAAAGCAGTTTATTTTTTCATAAGTTGATGCTATAGAATTATGCAAAAAATCAATGAAAGTATTCAAAAGTAAATCTATATCAAAGGTTCTACCTGTTAGAGATTTCAAAGAACCTGCTCTAGGCAAGCTATCAAATACCTTTTGGTTCACATTGAGACCTACGCCTATTATAGAGTGAGTCAAAACTCCCTTTCTAAAGATATTTTCTATCAGGATCCCAGCTATTTTTTTGCCACCTGCCAGAATGTCGTTAGGCCATTTTATCGCAACTTGAAGATCTGTTTTGCTTTTGATAAATTCTGTAAGAACCACACTAATAAATTGACTGACTTCAAAAGGATTCAGCTCATCATCATTTCTATACAATACGCTAAATAACAGGTTTTTACCCGCTTCAGATTGCCAGCGGGTACCTCTTTGCCCCTTTCCATGGGTTTGATTTTGAGTATAGACGCAATGTAGGTTGGGGAGTTCGCTTTCGCGAAAGCGAGACTTCAAAAAATCATTAGTAGATTCAATGGCATGTAATTTGACTACATTTTTAAACAATTTGGGCGCGTTTAGTACACATTTAGTACTTAGACTTCAAAAAAAGAATAAATTTGTTAAAGCAAAAAATTTTTAATGACTAAAGAAAAAATTTCTACAGACATCCTCATCTCACATATCATAGACGGTATCGAGGAAGTCAAGGGAAATGATATCACCATACTCGACCTCAGAGATATTGAAAATACCGTTACCAGTTACTTTATTATCTGCAACGGTACTTCTAACACACAAGTAAATGCGATCGTAAATTCCGTACAACGTACGGTCAGTAAAACGATCCAAGAAAATCCATGGCATACAGAAGGTTCTGATCAAGCGGAATGGGTTTTAATGGATTATGTTAATGTGGTTGTACATGTTTTCCAAAAACACATAAGAGAATACTACGATTTAGAAAGCCTCTGGGGAGACGCTAAAGTCACAACCATAAACAGCACTTACTAAAGAAAATATTACATGTCTACAGATAAAAAAAATACAGGTGGAAAACGCCCAGTCATGCCCAGCGGTGGTAAGCCTAAGTTCAATATTTGGTGGGTTGTAGTTCCCATCATTGTTCTCTTTTTAGGGTACAGTTTATTCAATAATACTTTTAATGCTCCCAAAAAGACAAACTACAATCAGTTTTTTGAATACCTAGAAGATGGTGAAGTAGAGAAAGTAGTAATTGTTAGCAACAAGAGAGTCGCTCGCGTTTTTCTTACTGATGAAGCCCAAAAACTTCAAAAGCACTCAAAAGCTCGTCAGGATAAAGGCATCAACAATGTGCCTTTGCCTCAATATACCTTTGAGTATGGTGATCAAGAAACTTTTGAACGTGAACTCAAAGAAGAGATTGAAGAAAACAATCTCAAAACAGAATACGTTTTTGACTCTGAGGACGAGAGCTTATGGAATTTACTGGGAACCATACTACCTTTTGTTATCATTATAGGAATATGGATCTTCTTGATGCGACGTATGAGTGGCGGTGGAGCCGGCGGAGCTGGAGGACAGATTTTTAACATTGGGAAATCCAAAGCAAAACTCTTCGACCAGAAAACAGACATCAAAACGACTTTCAAAGATGTGGCAGGATTAGAGGGAGCAAAAGAAGAGGTGCAAGAAATTGTAGATTTCTTGAAAAATCCAGATAAATACACTTCACTAGGTGGAAAAATTCCTAAAGGCGCTTTACTAATTGGCTCGCCAGGTACAGGTAAAACCTTACTTGCAAAAGCAGTTGCAGGCGAGGCTAAAGTCCCTTTCTTCTCTTTGAGCGGATCAGACTTTGTCGAGATGTTTGTGGGTGTAGGGGCCAGCCGTGTAAGGGATCTGTTCAAGCAAGCTAAAGAAAAATCTCCAGCGATTATATTCATAGACGAGATTGATGCCATAGGGCGTGCGAGAGGAAAATCAAACTTCTCAGGTTCTAACGACGAGAGAGAAAACACCCTGAACCAGCTACTTACTGAAATGGATGGTTTTGGAACTAATACAAACGTGATTGTTCTTGCTGCCACTAACCGTGGAGACATTCTGGATAAAGCATTGATGCGCGCAGGACGATTTGACCGTCAAATCTATGTGGATCTACCTGACGTTAGAGAACGTGAGCAGATTTTTGAAGTTCACTTGAGACCTCTTAAAAAAGTGGACAATGAATTAGACACTGCATTTTTGGCAAAACAAACTCCAGGATTCTCTGGAGCAGATATCGCAAATGTTTGTAACGAAGCGGCTTTAATTGCTGCACGAAATGAAAAAAAAGCAGTTGATAAGCAAGATTTTCTTGATGCAGTAGATCGTATCGTTGGAGGTCTTGAAAAAAAGAATAAGCTCATCACTCCTTCTGAAAAGAAAACGATTGCTTATCATGAGGCAGGTCACGCAACGGTGAGCTGGATGACAGAACATGCAGCTCCTTTAATAAAAGTAACTATTGTGCCGAGAGGCCAGTCACTAGGAGCAGCTTGGTATTTGCCTGAAGAAAGACAAATCGTACGCCCAGAACAAATGCTGGATGAGATGTGTGCCACTATGGGTGGTAGAGCTGCAGAAAAGGTAATATTCAATAATATCTCTACAGGAGCATTGAGTGACCTTGAAAAAGTCACTAAGCAAGCTCGAGCAATGGTCACGATATATGGATTGAATGAAAAAGTAGGAAATGTCACTTACTACGATTCAAGCGGCCAGCAGGAATATAACATGACCAAGCCCTATAGTGAAGAAACGGCAATTACAATAGATCAAGAAATTTCAAAGATTATAGAGGAACAGTATCAACGTTCTATTAAAATTCTAGAGGACAATAAGGATAAGCTTACAGAGCTTGCCGAGTTATTGCTTGAGAAAGAGGTCATCTTTAAAGATGATTTAGAGAAGATTTTTGGAAAACGTCCATTTATTAAAGAGCAACCTATAGCTCTTAAATCCTCAACACGTTCCATACCTATGGAACCTGAAGTAAATGAGAGTGAGACAAAAGAAGAAAGTCCATTACCTAAAGATGAATAATCAATGTCACTTAAGAACTCTACTGACGCCCGCACAAGCGGGCGTTTTTACTTTTACACCTTTTCTATTCATCGATTAACTAATAAAAATTAGTGAAAAAAGACTTGTAAGATAAATCTTCGCTAATTAGCCAAAGAGCCTAAAGCATAATTGGTATATCGCTTATAAAAAAGTATCTTTACATTTAAGTCTAAAACCAGCAGGCGATCGCCAATGAGTTTATTTAAGAAGCTATTTAATCTATCCAAAAAAAGCAATGAGGCAAAGAAAGAACTTGAATCGCAACATCGTTCCAAGTACATGCCTGAAAAGCTAAATCTACCCATAGATGAACTGTTTATACATCATTTCACGCAGCAAGGAGGGCGCTTTTTATATTGCCTCAATCAAGATGAAGTTGATAAAAATCTTCAACAAATTTTAGAAGAACATCAATGGTTAGGATCAACTGCCTTTTGTCCAAATGATGTATTGAAGGAAAGACTTGCCGATTTTAATCTGAATCTATATGGCTCTAATGAGAATTCCGACATGCTCATCGCCCATTGTGAATATATCATTGCAGATTCTGGAGCCATTTTGTTTTCCTCAAATCAAGTGAGGCAATTTAAAACTGCCGAGTTGCCTGACACCTATATTATTGTAGCAAGTACAAGTCAGATTGTGCAGTCTATTGGAGAAGGTTTAAGGGGAATAAAAATTAAAAACCAAACCAATATACCTTCTAACATTACCACCTTGAAACATTTCAAGGTGCAGGAACAAAATGAGGATAAAGACTTAATGCATTATGGGGCTGCACATAAAACTGTCTACCTGCTTTTACTAGAAGACTTATAATATGAGGGAACTTCTGGTTAGATCCATATCTGGAGTGGTGTATGTATCACTAGTGATGCTAAGCGCGTTGTATTCTAAAGAAGCTTTCATAGGACTTTTTTGTCTCTTTGCATTGTTTTGCTTGATAGAACTCATGCCCATGATAAGACTTAGGCAATGGATTATTTATCCCATTTTGCCCATTGCTTATTATTTTGTTGTTTATAAAGGCATCTCGCAATTAGCGGTCAGGGTTTTGCTGGTATCTGTACTTTTAGTCAATGTCTATTTAATAAGAGACTTGGTGCTTGTTAACCGTATTGCCTTATTCAATACAAAAAAACACGTTATCGCCTTGCTCTACCTCATAGGCAGTAGCTTATTTCTGGCGATGATTCCTAACGTAGCTAACGATCCAGAGTGGCATGAACCAGAACTCATCATCAGTATTTTTGCTATAATTTGGATCAACGATAGTTTTGCCTACGTTTTTGGTAAAAACTTTGGAAAGCATAAATTGATGAAACGCATCTCTCCCAAGAAAACAGTGGAAGGTTTTGTAGGAGGCTTGGTCATGGCAATGATGGGAGGTGTGGGAATTTATTTTTACCTGAGTCACCTCGGTTATACAAGTTACAGGGTCTGGGACTGGATGATCATTGCTTTTGTCGTCGCTTTTTTCGGTACCATAGGAGATCTAATACAATCTAAGATCAAGCGCCAAGCAGAGGTAAAAGATAGTGGCAGTATCATGCCAGGTCATGGTGGTATTTTTGACAGAATGGACAGTATTATTTTTGCAGCACCATTTGCATATCTAACCTTTACAATTATCAATTATGTTTCATAAAGAAGGAAAAGCAACCATAATTATAGGTTTAGTTGTTTTAGGTGCGCTCGTAGCCATCGCTGGGCTAGTCAATATGCCTGCATGGCTATCTATAGTTTTGATAAGCATAGGAGTAGCCTTTTTGTGTATCATTCTCCAGTTTTTCAGAAACCCAACAAGAAAATCGGTAGCAAATGATATGACGATTGTTTCTCCAGTAGATGGAAAGGTCGTAGTAATAGAGAAGGTTCATGTTAAAGAATTTTTTGACGAGGAACGTATGATGATCTCGGTTTTCATGTCACCTATAAATGTTCACGCGACCCGGTATCCCATAGCTGGGAAAATATCATATAGCAAATATCATCCTGGTAAATATCTAGTAGCCTGGCATCCTAAAGCCAGTGAAGAAAATGAACGAACCACTGTGGTAATCGATCATAAAAATGGCAAAAAAGTCATGTACCGACAGATCGCAGGGGCTCTTGCAAAACGTATCATGAATTATGCAAAAGAAGGCGAGCAAGCCCTTCAGGGAGAAGAAAGTGGATTTATCAAATTTGGCTCTCGTGTAGATGTGTACCTACCCACGGATGCTAAAATAGAAGTCGATCTCAACCAAAAAGTTACTGGATCATCTTCGATCCTTGCTAAATTTTAATGGATAAAAAAGAGCTGAACATATTATTTGATCAAGCTTTTGAAAAGGCATCTCAAGAGGAACAGTCACTCGTTCCGCCCGATATGCAATTACACCTTTATGCTTATTACAAGCGAGCCATAGACGAGCCCTATGTAAGTAACCGCAGCTTTGAGTCAAACGATTTACGCAGTGCGTTTAAAATGAATGCACTCATTCAGGTCCAGAGTATTTCAAAGTCTGAGGCAAAAAGAAAGTATATCGAGTTAGTCAACGATCTCTATCCAAAGCCCTGGAAATAATTTCTCCTTTCATAAAATTTGCTACTTATTCTCAGATCTGAAATTTTACTACTTACAAGTTATCGCTTTCGCGAAAGCGTGGAAACCATTTTTATTACCTTCAAGTGATGCAAAACACCTTAAGAAGTATGTTTTAAACTCAGCCTTTCAGGAATTAAAAACAAAATCGTTTAAGGACCAGCAAGGAATTTTTAACAGGAAGCTAAAAGATGCTTCAAGCTTTTTGAAGACAATGGAATATTGAGGGGTTACTTTTCGTGATAAATGTAAGGATCATACTACATTTTGGAATGAAGAATACCTGCTAATAGGTAGTAAATCAACTCAATAAACCACCTATCTTCCTGATACATTCAATCTTCAAATTCTCAGGTCATGAAAAACAAACTTACTTTATCCATTATTTGCGCATTGATCGCAAATATTTACACAATTAATGCTCAGACTACTTATGTCGTAGATAACAATCCCAACAGCGGAGCTCAATTTTCAGACATTCAAAGCGCGATAGATGCAGCCAGTGATGGTGATACCATTTATGTGCAGCAGTCGGAAATAAGATATGCCGCTGTGACGCTAGATAAAGAATTACATGTAATCGGCAGAGGTCATGAGGATGAGTTATATAATACTAATGTTTTGACATTTGGTATTAATCAAGCAGGTTCAGGCTCAACGCTTAAAGGTTTGAGAACTGAGATAAGATCTGTTGGTTCAGATGTAAATAATATAAATATATCAGAATGTAAACTCTCTTTTCTCAGTATAGCATTCGGTGCATCAAATATAACTGCATCAGATTGGATTATTGAAGGTAACGAACTTTCTGTGGTGGGGACTGGACTAGGAGTTGCTAATATAATTTTTTCTAACAATTTTTTTAATATGACTAGTCCTGGACCAGATATTGATAATCCTTCTGAAGTTCTACTAACACAAAATATTTTCCTACTCAATTTCAATGGTAATTTCGTTAATCGTAATTCGAATAATAATGCCGTTCTCAATGTTTCCAATTCGATTATATCTACACCAAGTGATGAACTGATAATACCAGGAAATTTTCAACTAAATAACTGCCTCATATATAATAGGTCAAACCCTGCCCAAAATGTAGGTATAACTTCTAGCGCCACAGTACAAAACACCTCTGGTTTGATCCTGGGTCAGTCACCTCAGTTTACTATTCCAATTGACACATCAATCCCCCAACAAATCTTCAATTTTACCCTACAAGCTGGTTCTCCCGCTATAAATGCAGGTATTGGAGGTGAAAACATAGGGTTCCAAAACAATTTTGTCTATAAATATCTTGGAACACCCAAAGGCTTTCCAACTGTAAAGGTTACAAATTATCAATCTCTTGGGTCTCAAAATGGCACTATCACCTTTGACATCGAGGCTAGATCTCACTAAGACTGAAAATCATGAAAAATTATATACTTATAGCGATAATGGTTTTTGGTTTTGCTACCGCGAAAGCGCAAAATATCACAACTATTGAATACTTCATAGATAGTGATCCTGGAGTAGGCCAAGCGATTAGCATAAGCACTAACAACACTGGGTCAGATATTACAGACCAATTTGCAATAAACGTAGCAGCTTTGACCGTAGGATTTCACAGACTGTATGTAAGAGTACAAGATGATAATGGTACGTGGAGTCTCTATGACAAATTTGTTTTCTATTTGTCAGACTCAACACCTATTTCCAACCCTACTCTGCCTGCCATTGTTGCTGCAGAATACTTTCTGGGCGCAGATCCAGGATTTGGCAATGCAACTCCCGTGTCCTTGACTCCCACAGGAAATGGCGACCAGTTCATGATCGATATAGATTTCTCGGGTTTTGCCTCTTGCACGACCACCACGTTCCACCTAAGAGTACAAGATGCTGACGGCGTATGGTCGATGTATGATCATGACCCAGCGCTGCTTTTGGATTTTGAAGCTCCCGTAGCAGATGTTGCCACCTTGCCAGATGTTAATAATCAGTGTGAAGTAATGACTATCACAGCACCTACCGCTACAGATGCGTGCACGGGCCTGCAGGTTATGGGAACAACTTCTCAAACATTTCCTATAACCGCCTCCACCGCGATAAATTGGGTGTATGATGATGGCAATGGAAACACAGTCTTCCAAACGCAAAATGTGATTATCAACGATGTAACAGATCCGGTAGCCATATCCCAACCTTTTTCTGTTGACCTAAATGGCATGAATTCCATTACGATTCAAGCTAATGACCTTGACAACGGTTCAAATGACAATTGTAGTACAGTGACCCTCAGCCTCGATCAAGTTACGTTTACAGCTAGAGGCGTCTATGATGTTATCCTGACAGCCACCGACGCTTCTGGAAATAGCGACACGAGTCTCAATCAGGTCACTGTTGTAGATTCTACTTTAGGAATTGAAATTGTTGATGAAAAATTAAAAGTTGACCTCTACCCGAATCCAACGGATGGACTTTTAAATATTGAATCTAGCAGCGATTTGGAGATCGTAGAATTATATTCCTTATCAGGGAAGCTACTATTTCAGTCAAATCAAGATCTAGCAACTATCAATCTCAAAAATTTTAATACGGGAGTATACCTCATTAGGCTTCAAGATATTAATGGTTTCACTTCCATTAGACGTGTAATTAAAAAATAGTACACCGCCATTTCAATGGCATATAAGCGTCCTGGCAAAAAAAGCGGGAGTCAGGGCGCTTTTATTTTTTCTTCCTTATGATATAAATCGCTAGAGCAACCACACACAATATAAGCGAAATAAAAAATACGGTAATTCCAGAAAGCGGATTCATAGCCTATGATTTAAGAGCAGCAATACTGCGTTCTAAGGTTTCAATTTTTGCAACGGCATCGGCTTGTTTTTTCTTCTCTAGCGCTACCACCTGATCGGGTGCATATTTGACAAAACGCTCATTGCCCAGTTTCTTTTCCACGCCTTTTAAAAATCCTTGTGCACGCTGTAATTCGGCTTGTAGTTTTTCAAGTTCTACTTCTGTATCTATGGCTCCAGCTAGTGGAACAAAATATTCATTTGACTTTACCCTAAAACTAGCCGCTCCATCCAGTTGCTTAATTACATTTTCGATACCAGAGACATTACCCATCTTCATGATCAGGCTATTATAGTCATCGCTTGCGTTTTCCTTATTGATGACTTTAAGCTCAATCTCATTTTTAAAAGCGATCTGCTTTTCCTTACGCACTTTTCTGATTCCTGAAATCACGTCTTGAACCATTTCAAAATCGGCTAACAAGGTTTCAGTCTGTTTATGAACTTCAGGCCATTGGTTCACGCAAAGGGAGTCTTTAGCCTCACGATCGCGTAAAGAATGCCATAACTCTTCAGTTGCAAATGGCGTAAAAGGGTGCAGAATTCTTAGATTGTCTTCAAACAAAGCCTTGACCTGAGCTAAAGTTTTTGAATCAATCGGCTTTTGATACTCTGGCTTTATAATTTCTAGCAGCCAACCGCAAAAATCATCATATACGAGTTTGTAAACCGCCATAAGCGCATCACTAATTCGGTATTTTGAATAATGATCTTCTATCTCGCCAAGTACTTGATTGAATTTGCTCTTGTACCAAGCGATACCTTGCGCAGAATGCTCAGGCTGGTCGAGAGAGTCATCTACCTCCCATCCATTGATAAGATCATAAGCACTCAAATTTTTCTTGATAAATCCCTTTCCTTGCTGGCATAAAGCTTCATCAAACATGAGATCATTCCCTGCTGCACTGCTTAGTAACAATCCCACGCGCACGCCGTCTGCACTGTATTCTTGAATCAGTTTTAAAGCGTCCGGACTGTTTCCAACAGACTTGGACATCTTGCGACGCCGCTTATCGCGTACTAATCCCGTGAGGTAGACTTTATCAAACGGTTTCTCATCGCGCAGTTCATATCCTGCAACAATCATACGCGCCACCCAGAAAAATAGAATATCCGGACCAGTGACTAGATCCCTAGTAGGATAATAATAATTGATTTCCTCGTTTTCCGGTTCCAGAACACCGTTGAAAACGCTTATGGGCCACAACCAGCTGGAAAACCAGGTATCGAGAACGTCTGTTTCCTGGCGTAGATCATTAGCCTGTAGGGAGTTGTTATTGGTTCGCTTTCGCGAAAGCGTAACCGCTTCCTCCACACTCTCAGCAACGACAAAATCCTCTTTTCCGTCACCGTAGTAATAGGCTGGAATGCGCTGTCCCCAAACCAGCTGGCGTGAAATGTTCCAGTCGCGCACATTTTCCATCCAGTGGAAGTAGGTGCTCTTGAATTTAGAAGGTAAAAGCTTTACAATATCTTCTTTAACGGCCTTTATAGCAGGCTGGGCAAGTTCTTCCATCTTAAGGAACCACTGGTCTGAAAGTCGCGGTTCTATAACGGCTCCCGTGCGTTCACTCGTTCCTACTTTGTGGACATGCTTTTCTTTTTTGATTAAAAACCCCTTATCTTCAAGCTCTTGGGCAATCAATTTTCTTACCTCAAAACGATCTTTTCCCTCGTAGTGTAAACCATTACTATTAAGTGTTCCATTTGCGTTGAAGATATCAACTACTTCTAGATTATGGGTTTCTCCTATCTTTTTATCGTTCTCATCGTGAGCGGGAGTAATTTTTAAGGCTCCGGTTCCAAATTCCACATCCACGTATGGATCTGCTATAATCGGTATCTCACGATTTACCAAGGGAACGATTGCCGTTTTTCCCACTAATGACTTAAAGCGGTCATCTTCTGGATTGACACAGACGGCTGTATCTCCTAGAATGGTTTCTGGTCTTGTGGTAGCGATGATAATATGATCGCTGCTATCCTTTATAGGGTACTTTAAATAATAGAGATGACCATTGCGTTCCTCAAAATTCACCTCTTCATCACTAAGCGTAGTTTGGGCTTCAGGGTCCCAGTTGACCATGCGGTAACCGCGGTAGATCATACCTTTATGGTAAAGGTCTATAAACACATTAATGACGCTGGCACTCATGTCATCGTCGAGGGTAAACTTGGTTCGTGACCAGTCACAACTTGCGCCTAGTTTCTTGAGTTGCTCCAGTATGATTCCGCCATATTCATGGGTCCAGTCCCACGCATGTTGCAAAAACTCATCGCGTGTCAAGTCATTCTTATCGATTCCTTGATCCTTGAGTTTTTTAACTACTTTAGCTTCTGTGGCAATGCTGGCATGATCTGTTCCTGGCACCCAGCACGCATTGAAACCTTTTAATCGGGCTCGTCTTATCAGTACATCTTGAATGGTATTATTGAGCATGTGACCCATGTGCAGCACTCCCGTTACATTGGGTGGTGGGATTACAATAGTGTAACTCTCCCTATCATCAGGAACCGACTTGAAAAAGTCGTGCTCCATCCAGTAGTCGTACCATTTTTGTTCTACCGTTTGGGAATCGTAATTTGATGCTAGGGACATATTGGCTCAATTTTTGACAATCAATGGGCAAAAATACCATTTAGATAAATTATACCACCCATAAGGTTTAGGTATCTTAATAAATAGCTTACTTTTAAAAATTATGAGCACTTTAAAGTTTTCACCTTACACACTGGCAACGCTCTTTTTCTTCGTGAGTACTTCAATTTACGCTCAAGAAATTAATCAACTACCTATAACTACCGTAGAATTTGAAAGCAAGACTATAGATTATGGCGTGGTGTATAAGGGTAGTGAGGGTAAGAAAAGTTTTACCATTAAAAATACAGGCTCTCAACCTTTAAAAATCTCGCAGATATTTAGTTCTAGTCATATTAAAGTCTTGGAATATCCAAGAGATACTGTTGCTCCCGGTGAGATTGCAGTCGTGGAGATTCTTTATGACACCAATAAATCTGGACCGATCGTAAAAACGATCACTTTACACATGAATGTAAAGGAAAAAATAGTTCCTATTAAAATCACTGGGCGGGTAGATTGATTACTCTATAATTGGTTTCAAAAACAAGTTGGCTTCGTAAAACTTGTCTTGTCTTTTCAGTCGCAGGTATAGTTTTCTATAGGGGTTGCGATAAAAGTTTTCAGAAACGTCCCCCATACTAAATTCCCCAAGATCTTTTTTGAAAAACCCAACTATTTGATCTCCCTTCATTATTCCAGCTTCATCAGCAGGTGAATCTGGTGCAACATAAGAAACCAAGATTTTGGGAGCGTAGCTGACAAGATAGGTTTTGTTATCATTCAATCGAGTCTTGACGATCGACCTGCTCTCAGAATCGGCATCCTTATCATAATTGTATTTCACTTTGGTGATAAGCTCCTTTTCTCCTTCCCTCAGCTTTAACCCTGCCATATTATAATAGAAACCATCTTTAAATGCTCGATTCTTTTTAAAATACGCCACTTGATTTTGATAATCTATAATTACATTAAAGCGTCTGAAAACCTCTCCTCCCAATGATCCACGAGGTTTTTTGCCGACAATGTCTCGATATTGATTCAATTCTGGAAAGGCAAAGGTTATTTTTTCAAAAAGAAAGTTTCCAAACTGTAATTGGTTCAATTTTGACCTAAAGCCATACACGTCTCCACTGATCCCAAAACCTAAATAATCCCTGAAACCTTTCTTGGGTAATTTAAAGTTTTTATGCTTTTCAAAAATCCATAATGCGTCGCCACTACCCGTATCTAAAAGAATGGAAAGATCAATCTCTGATGAATTATGGGAAGCCATTCCAGAAATAAACATTTTACCTCCTTTCACATCAATTTCCATCGCATCATAGCGATGCAACCTTAGTCTTTGAGAACTCCTATGAACAACAACCTTGTTCTTTCGATAATTAAGCTCAACAAAATAATTTTTAAAAAAATCATTTCCCAATAATCCATTAACTTCAGTACCCAAAATAGGTAAAAAACTAATTTGTGTTTCAGTCAGTATATTGAGTGTCGCATCGAGAGATTGCAACTCGCCTATCTTGATTTCATTATGATAGCTTTCTATTGCCTCAAAAGGTTTTAAACTGCCGTAGCCCCTTATCGTTGTCCTTTTCCCCTCCCCCACGATGAGACTATCCACATTATGTAAGTTAAAAACTGTAGATGTAGTTGCTCCTGTATCTAGGATAAATTTCATAGTGACCCCATTAACCTGAGCCTTTATTAGTAAAAGACTAGAGATAGACTCTACTGGTATCTCAACCTCATCTACTCCTTCAGGCATTTGAAAGATCTGGCATCGTAAGTGTTGCACACTTACAAAAAATGCTAATAAGATGATAAATTTTCTCATCATTCACACTAAGATAGTATCAAAATATGGCACTCACCGTACCATACATTACCTTTGTCGCAATAAATTTAAAAAATGCCAAAAATCTCTCAGAAAGGACAGGCGATGCCGTCCTCTCCAGTTAGAAAATTAGTCCCATTTGCAGAAGCCGCCATGGCAAAAGGTCGCCAGATCTATCAGCTCAACATAGGGCAGCCCGATATAAAAACTCCTGAACAAGCCATTCAAGCCGTCAAGAATACTAATATGGATATTCTTGAATATAGCCACAGTGCAGGTAATGTCACTTACAGAGAAAAACTAGCACTTTATTACAAGAAGGCAGGTTTTGACGTAGGCGTGAATGATATCATTATCACTACCGGTGGTAGTGAAGCGCTCTCTTTTACAATGGGATCTATATGCGATAATGGCGATGAGATCATTATTCCTGAACCATTTTATGCCAATTATAATGGTTTTGCTAGTGCTAGTGGTGTAAATGTAGTGCCCATTCAAACTAAAATAGAAGACAATTTTGCTTTGCCCTCTATTTCAGAATTTGAAAAACTAATTACTGAAAGGACCAAGGCGATTCTTATTTGCAACCCAGGAAATCCTACTGGTTATTTATACACTCAAGACGAGATGCAGCAACTAGCCGAGCTGGTTATTAAACATGACTTATTCCTAGTGGCAGACGAAGTTTATCGTGAGTTTGCCTACGATGGGAGAACACACCATTCTGTGCTTAGTATGGAAGGTCTTGCTGAACATGCCATCATGGTGGATTCAGTCTCTAAAAGATACAGCATGTGTGGTGCTCGCATAGGCTGCATGGTTTCTAAAAACAAAGAGGTAATGGCAGCTGCCATGAAGTTTGCTCAAGCAAGATTGAGCCCTCCTACTTTTGCACAGATCGCAGCAGAGGCCGCACTGGACACTCCTCAAGAGTATTTTGATGATGTAATTCAGGAATATATAGAGCGTCGTGACCTACTTATTAACGGCCTTAAAGATATTGACGGTGTTGAAGTTGCAAATCCAGGAGGTGCATTTTACTGTGTCGCACAATTACCGGTAAAAGATACTGACATTTTTGCGCAATGGCTGCTAGAATCCTTTGAACTCGATAACAAAACGATAATGGTCGCCCCAGCTGCTGGATTCTATAGCACACCGGGAGAAGGTAAAAACCAGATTAGAATAGCCTACGTTTTGGAAAAAGAAGCGATTTCCAGCTCAATTAAAATTTTGAAAGAAGCGCTCAAAGCCTATAAAGCGTGATTCACGTTCAGGAACATTTTTCTCTTAAGAAGCACAATACATTTGGGGTATCCGCTTTCGCGAAAGCGTACATTAAAACAACTTCTCAACAGCAATTGAGGGAAGCGATCGCTTACTGCAACAGTACCGATCTATTCTTGCTGGGCGGTGGAAGTAATATGCTGATAAAAAATGACATACAGCGCACGGTAATCCATGTATTACTTACGGGCAAGGAAATTACAGACAGAGAGGGTAATAAGGTATTCCTGAAAGTCATGGCAGGTGAGAACTGGCACCAAACCGTTCTTTACTGTATCGAGAACAATCTCGCTGGGCTTGAGAACCTATCACTTATTCCGGGAAATGTAGGAACGGCTCCAATTCAAAATATAGGAGCTTATGGTGTGGAACTCAAAGATGTTTTTCATTCTTGTGAGGTGATCAATATTGAAACTCTTAAATCTTCCACGCTATCAAAAACCGATTGTAAATTTGGTTACAGGGATTCTATATTTAAGAACGAGGCACTTGGTAAATATGTAATTACATCTGTCACTTTTGAGTTAATTGACCTGAATCAAAACCACGACTATAATCTCAAATTAGGTTATGGAGCAATTCAGGAAGAAATGGATCGACTGGAAGGTGACGACTCGATCGCAAAGGTTTCTCAAGCTGTTATAAATATTAGAAGCAGCAAGTTGCCAGATCCCGTCGTTTTAGGGAATAGTGGTAGCTTTTTTAAAAATCCTGTGATTGCGAAATCCTTTTACGAAGAACTCAAAAAATCCCATGAAGATTTTCCCTGCTACAAAGTAGACAAAAGCCACGTTAAGATTCCAGCGGGCTGGTTGATCGATAAAAGTGGATTAAAAGGCAAAAGGTTTGGAGACGCGGGAATTCATGACAAACAAGCTTTAGTTCTGGTCAATCATGGTAACGCTAGCGGAGAAGAAATCCTGAATGTGGCGCATACCGTTCAAGATACCGTGAAAATCAAGTTTGGGATTGACATTGAAATGGAAGTCAATCTCATTGAGAATTAAATAATAACCCGATTAAATTTTTGGATTGATTTAATCTACCCCCTACATAAGACAGTCATCCACCTAAATATTATCTTTGCATTATGGATTTAAAACTTCTTTTAATCACATTTATATTGCTAGCGCTTTGCTTTGCCGGTATCGCCATAAAAATTTGGGGAAAGAAAGACGGTAAGTTTGCTGGAACTTGCGCAAGTCAAAGTCCTTTTTTAAACAAAGAGGGTGAAGCTTGTAGCATGTGTGGCAAGTTACCAGATGAGCAAGATTGTAAGAATCCCGAGCAGGCGTCTAGATAACTGGTAATGGGCATAGATTTAATTATCTGGATCCTTGCTGGTGTAGTATTGCTTAATATTTTCTACTACATATATTTTGCCAAGCTCGCTTTATTCCGACCTAGCTCAGCACAAGTCGCGAAAGCAGAATCTCCGACAAACAACTCTGATCCAGTTTCAGTTATCGTTTGCGCAAAAAATGAAGCGGAAAATCTAAAAAATCTAGTTCCAAAACTACTGACTCAAGATCATCCAGATTTTGAAGTCGTTTTAGTCAATGATTACAGTAGAGACGACACGCTAGAAGTAATTGAAGAATTTCAAGAAAAGGACAAAAGGATAAAGCTGGTAAACGTTATCCCCAATGAATCTTTTTGGGGAAATAAGAAATATGCACTTACTCTAGGGATCAAAAAAGCAGTTCACGATAAATTACTATTTACTGATGCCGATTGTATACCTGCAAGCAATTCATGGATTTCTGAAATGGCTTCACATTATGGTTTTGAAAAGTCCATTGTTCTGGGCTACGGAGGTTACATCAGGAAAAAAGGTTCACTACTCAATGCTTTGATCCGTTTTGAAACCGCAGTTGCTGCCATGCAATATCTTTCTTTTGGTATGCACGGAAATGCCTATATGGGCGTGGGTCGTAATTTGGGGTATACAGCTACCCAGTTTTACGAAACCAGCGGTTTTATGAGTCACATGAATATTTTGGGCGGTGATGATGATCTCTTTGTAAATGAGGCCGCGACCAGATCAAACACCGCAGTAAGTCTAAATCCCAATTCTTTTACCTACAGCATTCCTAAAGAAAGTATCTCTAGCTGGTGGAAACAAAAAAGACGTCATATCAACACCTCTTCCCATTATAAATGGAAACATAAAATCGCGCTGGGTTTATTTTTTACGTCCCAAATGCTGTTTTTCATTATGGCTGTTGTTGCTGCTCTGATAAGCCAGTCTTGGATGATTGTTTTAGGAGTAGTTGTTTTCAGGTATCTGATAACCTGGAGCGTAGTGGGAAAATCTTTAAACATACTCAAAGAAAGCAAGCTCATTATTCTGTATCCCTTTTTAGAACTATTGCTGCTATTGAGTTTAGGCAGTCTATTCACAAGCAATCTGACCCATAAACCAAGGCATTGGGATTAGTTAGTTTCTCTAAGTTAAACGACTAAATAATTACTAAATTTGTACCATGGAAACCGTAACAAAATCTGTAGCACCGCCTAAACCAAAAGCTAAGCCTAAATGGTTGAGAGTTAAACTGCCGGTGGGGAAAAAATACAAGGAGTTGCGCGGTGTGGTAGATAAGTACGAACTGCACACCATTTGTACCAGCGGTAGCTGTCCCAACATGGGGGAATGCTGGACAGAAGGAACTGCGACTTTCATGATTTTGGGAAATACTTGTACTCGATCTTGTGGTTTTTGTGGAGTAAAAACAGGTAGGCCAGAAGATGTGGACTGGGCGGAGCCAGAAAAAGTGGCGCGTTCCATAAAATTGATGGGAATCAAGCACGCCGTCATTACTAGTGTGGATCGCGATGACCTCAAGGATATGGGCAGTATCATCTGGAAAGAAACCGTTGCCGCTATACGACGCATGAATCCAGAAACTACTTTAGAAACATTGATTCCAGATTTTCAGGGCAACGAGAGAAACATCGACCGAATCGTTGAGGCAAATCCCGAAGTAGTTTCGCACAATATGGAAACCGTAAAGCGATTGACTCGTGAGGTACGCATCCAGGCCAAATATGAACGCAGCCTTGAAGTACTGCGCTACTTAAAACAAGAGGGAATCAATCGTACGAAGTCTGGGATCATGCTTGGGCTGGGAGAACGTGAGGATGAAGTAATTGAAACGCTATATGATCTTAGAAAAAATGATGTGGATGTCGTTACTCTTGGTCAGTACCTACAACCCAGTAAAAAACACCTACCCGTTCAGGAATTCATTACTCCAGAGCAGTTTAAAAAGTATGAGGCCATCGGTAAGGATCTAGGTTTTAGACATGTGGAGAGTGGTGCTTTGGTAAGGTCATCTTATAAGGCTCATAAGCATATTCTTTAAGTGACAACCGACCGCAGCGACAACTGACGACGGACGAAGAATATCTTGATAGCAGTGACTCTTATTTAACTTCGTAACCTAGCGAATGGTTTGAAATTAGGATGCATTCACGTACATATAATGGATAGTAAATCGTATTTTTAAGCAACACACTATAAGTTGTTTTTGTAACTTTTTTCATTTTTAAGCCACATATTATGAAAGTGGTAAAATTAAAAGATATGACGATCCAAGACGCACTTCTGAAAATCAATGAATTGAGAAAAGAGGATTTCAACGCCTCATCCTTAAAAGTACTCGAGCGATGGAATCAAACCTTGTATGAATTACAGGGTTTTCAATTAAGTCACAGCGAGGAACAACAAATAGAGAGCGAGCTAGACGTGCATATCTATAAGGTTTTAGAAAATCCTACCCGCAGGAATTTAAAAAAAACCTTAGAGGGGTTTCTTTCCTTTCTGGATCAAAATCTTAAAATTAAATCTGGTAATAAAATTTTATTTTACGGACTTTTACTAGGAGCAATTTTGGCATTAATTACTTCTTTAAGCATTTTGAAAGGCTTGCTGATAGGATTTGCAGCAGGACTTTGTGGTATCTACTATGTGCGTTCCAGATATCGCTATCTCAAAACAAATCTTGAAGATTTATGGTGAAGGTCGCCATCAACGGATTTGGCCGTATAGGTCGTGTGTTTTTAAGAACTGTTCTTGATCATTCTAAGATCGATGTAGTTGCGATAAATGATCTTGCCAGTCCAGAGATCATGTCGCACCTTTTTAAATACGACTCCATCCATGGCGTGCTGGATATTGATGTGGACTACGGTGCAGATTTTATTTCTATTGATGGTAAAAAAATCGCTTACAGTCAGATTTCCGACCTGAATGCATTGAACTGGTCTGGTGTGGATATGGTTCTAGAATCTACTGGAAAATTTAAGTTTAAAGCTGATCTTCAAAAACATATTGTCGCTGGTGCTAAAAAGGTCATTCTTAGTGCTCCGCCGTTAGAGGATGATATTAAAACGGTCATTATAGGGGTTAATGATGATTTATTGGATTCTGATGACCTTATAGTTTCAAACGCTAGTTGTACTACAAATAATGCTGCACCGCTGATCAAAGTTTTGGATGAGTTGTGTGGAGTGGAACAAGCCTACATTACGACCGTTCATAGCTACACGACCGATCAGGGATTGCACGATCACCCCCATAAGGACTTGCGCAGGGCGAGAGCCGCTGGACAATCCATCGTTCCCACTACTACCGGAGCCGCCAAAGCACTCACTAAAGTTTTTCCCCATCTCAGCGAGGTCATTGGAGGCTGCGGGATCAGGGTTCCCGTTCCCAACGGCAGCCTTACCGATATGACCATTAATGTGAAACGAGATACCAGTATTGATGAGGTAAATGAGGCTTTTTTCGCTTTCGCGAAAGCGAACCCCAACATCTGCAACTACACCACAATACCGCTTGTCTCAAGGGATATCGTCGGGAGTCCCTACTCCTGTATATTAGACAGCGGGATGACTTCCGTAATTGGCAAAATGGTCAAATTGATAGGCTGGTACGACAACGAAAGCGGCTATTCCAATCGTTTGAAAGACCTTGTACTTAAACTGGATCAATTATAAAAACTAGGGTTTTCTTCACTCAAAAATGCCGTCCTCATTTCTAGATAGTACAAATTAGGGATCTCATACTGCTTGAGTCGCATGTAATCCTTTTCGGTTGTGATGATTATATCGTATACTTTTATTCTTTCTATTTCGCTTAAAGCGAAAACGTGGTGATCTTCATATTTGAGATGTTCCACTTCAAAATATTGCTCTAAATAATCTACTACAGGCTCAGGCTTTGCAATTCCAGTTACTAAAGTGATTTTTTTCTGTTCTATGTCATGGATATTAATGTGTCTCGCTCCTTTCAATTCATCAGAATAGGAAATGGTGGCAAAATGTACTTGTTGGTATTTTTCTGGTCGAAGGTTTTTAATGATTTTGGATCGCTCCTGAGCAGACAACTCCTCGGGACACTTGGTAACTACAACATGATCAGCTCGTTTTGCACCCGCTCTTGATTCCCGTAAATCTCCAGCTGGCAGTACAAAGTCGGCGTAATAAGGACGATCGTAAGAAGTCAGTAATATATAAGTATGCGCTTTTACACTGCGATGCTGGTAGGCATCGTCTAGTAAAATAAGGTCTAGATCGTATTTTTCAGTAAGTTTCTTGATACCGACCGCACGTTTTTCACAAACCGCAAAATGGATTATATCTCCGAACTTGCATTTGACCTGTAGCGGCTCATCCCCTACCTCGCTAGGCAAGTGTGAGGTCTCTACCTCAATAAAACCCTTAGTCTTACGGCCGTAGCCTCGACTTACCACACCTATCCTTTTGCCGGCATGGACGCGTATCAAATGCTCTATCGCAGGGGTTTTTCCCGTTCCTCCAGTACTTAAATTACCTATTGCTATAGTGTGAACCTTAGAATGGTACTGATTGAAAATACCCACATCATAACAGAAGTTGCGCAATGCCGTTATCAAATCGTAGATTACCGCAAATGGCAAAAGCAAGAGTCTTAATGTGCGCATGCTCAAAAGTAGTACAAACAATCATCACGCAACTTCAATCACACCACTTGTATTTAAATGATTAGGTTCAACAACAAATTTCCCTATGCAGATGCCTGCAATGGATAGTTATCGCCTACTTCTGGGAAACCTATAGAAGTAAGCAGGTTAAGCGCGTCGGACAGCTTATGCAGCCTGTCAAAACTAAAAATCACGACAGACTCCTCCTTAATGACCCGCACGTTCAGGATGTTTTCTATTCCGTTTAAATGCATACTTATAACCTGAGAACAGGAGTCTGTTATATGACCTTGAATATTTATCCTTGCAGTATTAATCATAGTGATTCTTTTTAATTGGCTAAAAAAAAGTAACCGAGTGTGGTTTTTAGAAAACTCTAGAAAGATTGAAGCCGAAAAAGATATCTCCTTCGCTCCAGTCTCCTGTGCCTTGGCCTAAAAAGCCATTAGTATTCATAGGTTGTGCATTGGTAAAATGCAATTGAAATACATGCCCTCCGGTTTCCAGATCAAAACCTATACTTAATGGATTTTTGAAAGGAGAAGAGTCAGCTCTATTAAGGTGAAGACCGTAATCAAAATTAATACTCCATCTGTTGGTAAGTTTATGCCTTCCACCTAAACCTATCACATATTGAGAATTTTCCTGTTCATTAATATCCACATAATTATCATTGAAGAAAGTAGGCATGAGCTGCAATGAGAAATTGTTGTTGAACTTTTTTGAGATCAATAATTGTGTGGTATATCCCAAACGGTTGACAAATTCAAGCTTTGGTAAGATATCTTTATCTAGAGAGGTGTTGATTAGAATGTTGCTGGAGCTCACGATAGTAAAGGGAAAACCGCCTTTTTTTTCCCTAAACAACCTCAGTTTGAGTGAGGATTCATACATTTTCCTGAATGAACTTCTTGAAACACCTACATTAATCCCATCTGAAATTCCATAAATCAAATTAAGTCTAGTCACTGCTTGATCAAGACCAAAAAAATCTTCAAAACCAGTCTTTATAGTACCAAATCTATGCGAAACCACAAAATACAGCTCTTTCTTGGAAACCATTTTAGTAGATTCAAAATTTACGATCTTAAGACCCTTAAAAGCCGCACTTTTATAATCCTCTTCAACCTCTACATCTATTTCAGAAAGGAGATCATCCTGCCCAAAAGAAAATAAGGGGAACAATATAAGTAGTAAGTAAATTTGTTTCATTTTATTCTTTGATTAGTGTGGCTTGATCTATTTTGACAACTTCAAGCAGCTCATCGTAGCCAATGCACCTTCCCTTGAATGATGCCTCTTGACCTTTACGCAGGTCTGACAGTGAATCCATGGTCATTACCTGAATTTTAGCGTTCAACTCGTATTCTCTAGCGTTCATGGAAGTAATGGAACCTTTTACCTCTAGGACTTTATCCAAATATATTTCAGTAGCATTTTTCTCATCTGTAACAAATTGCCAATGTAATTCCACCGCCGACATAGAATAATCAACAGATTCTTCTGCTATCTCTCTATGTGAAGGATTAAGTATAAAAAAGTACACAGTTGCACATATAGTAACCAAAGCCGTGAAAAGAACTATCCATTTCTTCATTTTTTCTTCATGTTAAAGTTTACGACCACTTTAATTTCCTCAGAAATCTTTTTGCGAACGATGGAAGGGATTTCAATATCAAAATCGGAAGCCGAAACAGTAAACGAGCCATTAACAGTTATTGAACCACCCTCCATCTCAAGACTAAGGGGAACTTTAACAACTTTAGACTTACCGCGCATTTCAATTGTACCATCGAGAATAAACGATCTAGATTCTTCTTTTAAACTTGAAAGATCAAACTCCTGCAAAACTCCCCTCAATATCGCCTTTGGGTATTTATCGGATTCAATATAATTTTCATTAAAATGTTCCTCCATTAATGAATTCTTGAACCTAAATCCCTTCATTAAAACCAAAGATGCTATTTCTCCATTTGCGCTATTAAAAATAGCTGTAACGACATTGTTAGTGGCCTTGACTGGCTCAAAGGTTTCTTCAGAGGCTTCAAAAGAAACAATGCCCTTTTTATCTATAAATTTAGATTGAGCTAAACACATGTTGTTTACAACAGCAATTAGCACAATGGCTATTATCGAGTTATGTAAATATTTCATATTGCTAATTTTCTAGTTTTCCGTCTTCAATCCACTGCATGACTACATCTATGGAAGCTTGAGGCAATCTTCCTGAGGGCGGCATGGCTCCGCCACCTCCGCTCTGTCTACTCATGCGACTCAAAATATTTGATGCTCTCTGATTTACCTGTTGGTATGTAACTAACGATGAAGATGCTCCATTGCGTGGTGTGGAAGCATGACACCTTACACAGGCACTGGAAATAATAGGCTGTACATCTTGATCAAAAGTGACGAAGGTGGTATTAACAGGGTCATCAGGATCTGTAGGTTCTCCAGAAACTGGCTCATCTGCTATGAGGTCATCTTCACTATAGTTTGTGCACGATAGGGTAAATAGTATCATGATAAGGATACTGAGTAGCGTGTGTGTTTTCATGACTTTTTTGATGGATTGAAATTGAAATGACTTATAATATATCGCTAAATAATGCTGGGTCAAAAATAAAGTCTTACCCAAGTTAAAAACGTGATTTTTCAACGATTTGAAGTGTACAACAACTAAAATCTGATAGACAAACGGTATACATGAAGTTTACAAAGTGCTGAAATACATTTTGTTAGTAAGTTTTTGTTATCAGATTTCGTATTTCACTGATCCTTAGATTTTAGAGAGATAATCATCCAGCTCAGTATCCATTTGTAAATCAAGTTTCTTTTTGAGACGATATCGAGCCGTTTTTACACTTTCAGGACTAATATTCATAATGCCTGCAATCTCCTTTATACTCAAATTAAGTCTTATAAGGGAACAGAGTTTTAAATCATTTTTAGTTAGTGAAGGGTGTCTTTCTGTAACCAAATCTTGAAAATCGGTATGTAAACCGTCAAAGAACAAATTGAAGTTTTCCCAATCTCTATCTATACTGATGTTCTTTCTTATCAGTTTTTTTAAGTCATTAATTAGAATGGTATGGTTTACAGCTCTCTCCTTTTTGATATTGTTTATCATCTTCTCAAGCTGTTTGACAATTTCATTTTTTTGGATAAAGTTTAAAGTAAATGAGGTCAGTTCCTTATTTCTATAAGCAAGCTGTTCTTGAAGTTTGTCCCTTTTTAGTTTGGAATTTTCCAGCTCGGTTTGGGTAAGTTCATTCAATGATGATAAGTGTTCTTCTTTTTTCTGCGCCAGCTCTTGAGATTTTCTCGCTCTACTGCGGGCTATGATGAAAATGAATGTGCTTGCGATTAAAATAATCGCTATGACGATACCTAACATCAAGGTAATAAGCTTTCCTCGGCGCTCGTTGAGACGCGATTCCAATAAATCACGATCTTTCTTCTCTATTTCATTTTCTATTTCTAAAAATGCAATCTGCTTGGATTTCTTTGAATTGAACAAAGAGTCTTTTAAACTAATGTATTTATCATAGAACTTGATGGTCTCATAAGGTCTATTCTCATCACGGTAGAGCTCAATCAACAGTTTGTAGCCCTTGAGTTCAAATTGTTTTAAGTTGTTGGACGCGGCAAGCTCTAAAGCTGAGTCTAGTTTGATTTCAGCCTCTTTCTTACGGTCTAGCTTCATAAGCAAACTCCCATAAATCAATAGGTTACTGGTCAACCCGTGAGTATCGTTTACCTGCTTACCTAATTCCATGGATTTTTTAACATGGTAAAAGGCTTGCTCCTTCTCATTTGATTCTAAAAACAGTAAGGCTAACCTGTTATGAACTTCAGAAATACCATAGATGAAATCATTCTTAGAATGGATGGTTAAAGCATTCAAGAAGTACTGCTTTGCGTCTTTATAGTTTTGCTGTTTTAAAAGAACGGTTCCCATTTTTGTGTAGGAAGTTGCAATTCTACCATCAAGATTCAGTTTTTCAAAACCTTCGATGGCATCTTCAAAGAACTTTATCGCTTTATCATTTTCACTAAGATCTGCATAGACCATCCCAATATTTAAAGTAGTATTTGCCACACCTCGCATATCATTGAAGTTCTCGTAAGCAATTTGCGACCTATTCAAATATTGAAGCGCCTTATTCCAGTTCCCTTGAGACCAGAACGCCACACCCACTATACGGTTAGCCCTTGCAAATCCTGCTTTATAAGAGATGCCTGATGAAATGGAGATAGCGTCCATTCCGTACTCGATGGATTTATCAGGGTCTATTATCCAGAATGAATATCCCAAATCATTAAGCACATCTACCCTGTGGCTATTTTTTTTCTTGAGAGTAGTGAGTACCGATGTCAGACTATCTATTTTAAAATTCTGGGAAAACGTAGTGTGAACCGAGAATAGAATGAGGCAGGTGGCAACCACATTATTAAGGCGGGTAAATTGCTTGCTACCAAAAATATTCATATTTAGAGGATAATATATAAGCTTGAAAGGCCTTGATTAGGAAATACCTGTATTTCCTACGTAATGTAATATTACTAATATTGTTAAAGTAATGTAAACAATAGAATGTATGAATTTTCATACTACACGCATGGTAGTTATTGTTAATTCAATCACTTCCATTTTTGCATGAGAAAACCTATCTCGTGTCGATAACCTTTCAAATACAGTTGTCTATCCGTTTTTTGTCATTTAAGCGCAGTCGTCCTAATCAAAAGTCATAAAGAGTATTCACTCATTAACATTACAATGTACCAAATAAAGTCCCAGCGCTTCAAATGTTAAAATGTGCCATTTTAAAGTGATCAAGTTATATTTACTGTAATAATTAGAATATAAATGCAAATAAAACAAGTAACCGATTACCTAGAACAACTCGCACCTCCCTATTATGCCGAAGATTTTGACAACATAGGATTATTGACGGGAAATACAAGTGATTCAGTAAAAGGAATCTTAGTAACTCTAGATTGCCTAGAAAACGTAGTGGATGAAGCTATTGAAAAAAACTGCAACCTCATCGTTACTTTTCACCCTATCATCTTTAAAGGGTTAAAACACTTGCGCCCTACTGATTATGTGCGCAAAACCGTTGTGAAGGCTATTAAAAATGATATTGCGATTTATGCCATTCATACCAATCTAGATTTGATCAAGGGAGGAGTAAGCTATCGCATGGCTCAAGAGTTAGCATTGAAAAATGTATTGACTTTGGTTCCCAAAAAGGGAATACTCAAGAAACTGACCACCTATGTACCCACTCAAAATCTGGACGAGGTCAAGGCGGCATTGTTTGAAGTAGGAGCTGGAGCACTGGGAAATTATTCAGAATGCAGTTTTGTGTCTGAAGGTTATGGATCTTTTCAAGGAAATAGTGAAAGTAATCCTACAATAGGCGAACGGGAAACCACCGAAACGGTAAGAGAAAACCAGATTCAGATGACCTTTTTACCTCATTTAGAGTACAAAGTCATTGCCGCTTTGCACCTTAGCCATCCCTACGAGGAGGTCGCCTATGAGATCACGACTCTGGATAATGTTTATCAGAACATAGGTTTGGGAGTTGTTGGAGAGCTGGAAGAACCGCTGGAAAAAGAGGCCTTTTTATCAAAATTGAAGTCTGCTTTTGGTTGTGGTTTAGTGCGTACCTCGCTTTCGCGAAAGCGAGAAATCAAAAAAGTAGCCCTACTGGGAGGTTCAGGAGCTTTTGCAATCAATAATGCCATTGCTGCAGGAGCTGATGCCTATGTCACGGCAGACCTAAAATACCACGACTTTTTTCAAGGTACTGAAACACTGCTTTGTGATGTAGGACACTATGAAAGTGAGCAGTTTACAAAAACGCTTTTATATGAATATCTTAGCGATAAATTTAGTAGTTTTGCAATCCTTTGTGCACAAGCGCAAACAAACCCAGTAAATTATTATTCATAGATGGCAAAAAAGACTGAGGCAACCGTAGAAGACAAGTTAAGAGAGCTTTATAACCTACAATTGATCGACTCAAGAATAGACGAAATACGCAACGTGCGTGGAGAACTTCCTCTTGAAGTAGAAGATCTTGAAGATGAAGTGGAAGGCCTGACTACAAGATTAGCCAAACTGGATGCACACCTAGAAGAGCTAGGTAGCAACATCACAGAAAAAAAGAATTTGATTGAGGAGTCCAAAGCCCTCATCACTAAGTATTCTGAGCAACAGAAAAACGTGCGTAACAATCGTGAATTCAACTCTTTAAGCAAAGAGGTGGAATTCCAAGAGTTGGAAATTCAATTGGCTGAAAAGCACATCAAAGAATTTAAAGCACAGATCGAGCAGCAAGAAGAAGTTATTTCTGAGCACAAAGAAAGACTTGAAGAGCGCAAGGAGCACTTGAAGCACAAAAAATCTGAGCTTCAGGAAATTCTTAAAGAGACTGAAAAGGAAGAAAAAGCTTTGATGAAAATGTCTGATGACTACGCAAAATCTATTGAGGAGCGTCTCGTAAAGGCTTATTCTCGCATAAGAGGTAGTGTCAAGAATGGTCTTGCTGTAGTACCTATAGAACGTGGAGCCTCAGGTGGATCTTATTTTACCATACCACCACAGGTACAGGTAGAGATCGCAAGCCGCAAGAAAATCATCACTGATGAGCATTCTGGAAGAATTCTAGTAGACGCAGCTCTTGCTGCCGAGCAACATGAAGCGATGGATAAGACTTTTGCTAAGTTATAGTTAGCTGTTAGCTAAATTAGAAAATTCAATTCAACCACCGCGATGCGGTGGTTTTTTAGTTTATATAAGTTTTCGTTTGAGATGAATAATTGATAAATCAATCTAAGCCCGGCTTTTAAAAACTGCACTTAAGCATTAATTGATTTTTTGAACTACTCTACTGATGTGAACGGAATATCCCAGATTACACTGAGTGAATGCGCCTCCTCCATATCTCCCGACTCATAAACAGCCATTCCATCAAAACTGGCGACAAATCTCTTGTTATCCAACTGTTTAATAGTCAAGGCACCAGAAACTGGAATGACTTTCTGCCATCGGCTCGCATCTTCTGAAGGCATATTGATGAGTATATCAAAAAAAGTCGTAGTTAGTTCTACATCACTATCAGGAATCTTTTGCAATTCGCCATTGATTATAGCGTTCATTTCTTCGGCCACTTTTTCAAGCTCTTCAACGGCAGTCATATCACCTTCTTGGACTCGTTTAGTTAGCTTCTGTATTTTGCTCTCGCGCTTTTTAATTTCTTCTTCTAGTTTAAGCTTCGATGTTTCTAATGCTTTAGAAGTTTGTCCTGCTAATTCCAAATTTTGCTCATACTCTGAGGTAGTTCTTTCAAAACTGGTCGTACTCAACACCGTGCTATTTTTTCGTGAAATTGGAAACTGATTTAAAATACCGACTAGCGAAATATTCATTGCCTCAGGATGATCTATAAGTTCATTATCCTGAATTTTGTCAAGGTCAGGCATTTTACTTTCAAGCAAGTAAATATTTATTTCTTCTTTGGATTTGGTCAATTCAGCTTTAAACAATGATTTATAGCTGCGGGATTTACCATCGAAACTATATTGTACAGTTTGTGATAGAACTGTAGTACTGTAAAGCAGTGCGGTTGTTAAAATAAGAAATGTGGGTACTGAAATTCTTGGATATAAATATTTCATGAGATAAATATGATTTGTTCGACGACTTAAGTTATTGCTAATTAAATCTTTGATAAATCTACACAATTCAATTTAGATTTAAAAAGCTCTTTTTGATGGCTTAAGCATTTGTACAAGCTTATCTAGACTGTGAACAAAATATCTTAACTAGCTTTTGGTACGGTTGTTTCTTTATGAACTATAAGTTTGTAAGAAATATTGAAAACATGAAATTGATATCCTTATTTATGGCTATGGCGCTAGCGACAAATTGCGCAGAAGCCCCTAAAGAAAAAGAAGTCGCACAAAATATGGAACCAGTAGAAGTAACTACGCAAGATGATATGGAACGCGCTTATTTCGCGAGTGGTTGTTTCTGGTGTGTTGAAGAGATTTACGAGAGCGTAAAAGGTGTGGACGAGGTGATTTCAGGATATTCTGGAGGAAACTCAGATAATCCTACCTACCGAAATCATGCTGACCACGCAGAGGCAAATGAAGTAATCTATAATCCTAATAAAGTATCATTTAAAACCTTAGTTGATGTTTATTTTGCCTCACAAAATATTGAGCAAGTGAACGGTCAAGGGCCTGATAGAGGGCACAGCTATAGATCCATCATTTTTTATCAAAATGATGCTCAAAAAGAAATTATCGATAATAAAATTGCCGAATTAACCAAAGACGGATATGACGTTGCCGCTGAGGTAAAACCTTTTCAAAAATTTTACAAAGCAGAGGAATACCACCAAGACTACGCAAAACTAAACCCCAACAACAGGTATATTCAAGGTGTAAGCATCCCACGATTCAAGCGTTTTGCTAGCAAAATGCCTGAAGTCGTAAAGAGTGAGGCAATGAAGCATTAAGATAATATGGTTTTAAACTTATGATTTCGCATTTATTAGAAGCCCCTCCCTAAAGGGAGAGGGAGACTCAGATCTAATTGTTTTGCAAAAGAATTAAATGCGAAATTCAAATCTATAATTCGTATAATATCTGAAATATAAAAATGCCCGTGAATTCTCACGGGCATTTTTATTTGATGGCTTTTTTTGAAGTCTGTTCTTCATATCTATACCGCCCTTCGAGAACCTCAGGGCTCGTTCTAAACTTAACATTGAGGGCTGAGGGCGCAGCACTCGAAGCCAGAATTCAAAAAAACCCACACCGCGCTTCGAGTACCTCAGGGCTCGACGTAAACTCGATTTCGAGGGCTGAGAGCGCAGTACTCGAAGCCCAATTTCCAAAAACGCTTTCCGCCCTTCGATAACCTCAGGGCTTGACGTAAACACGATACCGAGAGCTGAGAGCGAAGCACTCGAAGCCAGACTTCCAAAACATTTATCGCCCTTCGAGTACCTCAGGACTCGGTTGAAACTCAATACAGAGGGCTGAGGGCGAAGCACTCGAAGCCCGACTTCAAAAAACCACACCGCCCTTCGAGAACCTCAGGGCTCGACGTAAACACGATACCGAGGGCTGAGGGCGAAGCACTCGAAGCCAGACTTCAAAAACATTTATCGCCCTTCGAGTACCTCAGGGCTCGGTTGAAACTCAATACAGAGGGCTGAGGGACTCGAAGCCCGTTTTTAATCTAAACTGCTAAACAGAAACCGGCTCCGGCGTCATCGCCCATTCATCAATCCAGCGGCTCAGTACCTTTACCCAATCTTCCCTATCATTCAAACAAGGAATGACATGAAATTCCTTACCTCCTACCTCGTGAAAAATCTCCTCGCCCTCCATGGCGATTTCTTCCAGCGTTTCTAAACAGTCACTTACAAATGCAGGAGTTGCAATGGCCATTTTCTTTGTGCCGCCTATTCCCATTTTTTCAATAGTGCGATCGGTATACGGAGTTAACCATGGGTCAAAGCCCAGACGTGACTGGAAACTTGTGGAATAGGTTCCCTCCTCCAATTCTAAATATTCGCCTACGAGTCGGGTTACTTCCTTGCATTGATGGCTGTAGCAATACTGATGAGCGGGCGAAGGTGTGGAACAGCACTTCCCGTCCATTTTGCAATGACCATTTGTAATATCGCTTTTTCTAATGTGGCGTTTGGGAACTCCGTGATATGAGAATAATAGATGTTCGTACTCCTTACCCTCCAGAGACTCTTTAATGGACTCAGAAAGCACTCTTATATAATCGGGATGATTATAGAATGGTGGCATATGGGTAAATGACATATGCGGGTAGTGTTCCGCTCTGATCTCCTCGGCGAGCACCTGAATGGTTTCTGTAGTTGCCATTGCAAATTGTGGGTACAAGGGTATCAACAGTACCTCATCCACTCCTTTTTTATGCAATTCCTCCATTCCATCTTGAATCGACATGCTGCCGTACCTCATCGCCAAAGCAATCGGTACACTGGTAAAACCATCAATCTTTTCCTGCAAGCGTTCTGAAAGTACGATCAAAGGACTACCCTTGTCCCACCAGATCTTTGAATAGGCCTCTGCACTTTTCTTTGGACGCGTGTTGAGCACTATTCCCTTGACTAAAATAGCTCTTAGAATGTACGGTAGATCAATAACCCGCTCATCCATCAAGAACTCATCGAGATACTTTTTTACATCTTTCGGATTTGGACTATCTGGCGATCCCAGATTTACTAATAAAACTCCTTTGCTCATAATTATTTAGTGATGTATCAAAGGTCGGAAATAAATCAGGTAGATTACGCTAGATTAGTTTCTATCCCATGATATATTAGGATTGTTGTCTCGCTTTCGCGAAAGCGGTAACACAAAAAGCATATTGCAAACCTTATCATCTACCCGTGGACTTCAAAAAGCCCCTCTGCCTCAAATCTTTATGGATCGCCTCAATATCATCTGGAATATCGGCATCGAGCAGCCAGTTCACATCCAGACCATGGTGGATCGCCATTTCCATAAGCCTGGGATTCATGCCGATAAGGGTACCGAGTTCTTCAAATTTTTCCCGGAAATCGTACTGGATGTCTTCGTGAAGTTTTCTGGACAGCATCATGATCTTAAACACCTTTGCGATGATATAGATCAAGCATTTTCTGGATTTTGAAAAACCTGCCTGAGCGAGATACTCATTATCCTTTTTTAGGGCTGTGATAAGCAGATGAAGCGACAGATCCACCTCGCCATATTTGTCTTTTGTAATATTTACGTGTTCATTGATATCGCCGCTCCTGTAGCGTAGGTCCATCATCAAATAGCCAGGAGAGTAAAAAGAGTATCGTTCTGAGAAAAACCGGTCTATGCGCTCGCGCATCTTCTCCCTGCGATCGTCTGCCGAATCGCCGTCGAGTAGTTCAAAATGCAACCGATTTGCCAGAGCCAGGTCTTTTTTGAGTAATCGCAGGATCAAGCGGTCTTTCTCTTTAGACGGCAAATGGCTTATGGCTTCTTTAAATTCCTTTTCAAATTTCATGATAGTTACATTTTGAAACTACAGTGAATTACTTATAAAATTGTTTGTGATGCAGTACCCTAAGAATAATTACTGAGTCTTTATCCATAATGAAGTGCAAGGAATATGGAAATCTTTTCAAATGAGCTATTCGTATCTCGATACCTTAATTGAAAATGGAGAGGATCAGACTTCAAATAATCGACACTCATCCAAAACTCTTTATAAAACTCATCGGCAAGGGATGCAGATATCAAGTCATAGTAATCAATGGCTTCCTTAAAATCTATCAAAGCCTCTTGATCAAAACGGAGTTCAAATGCCATTATCTCTCGACCTGCTTTCTAAAATTTTCTTCAGAAATAGTCTTGACCCTACCTTTATTGTAATTGTTCAATTTCTCGTCCATCATCAATTTGTAGTCATCTGTAAGTTCAAAACTATTTGCCTGCTCTCGAAGAATATTCTCCATGTAATTTTTGAGCTTTCTTCCCTCCCTTTCTGCTTGAACAGATAAGATCGCAATCGTATTGCGATCGAGAGAAACTTCTTTACGTTGTTTTTCGTTAATCATGACCTATAATTATACGGTTAAGATACGTATAAACTAAACACCAATTCAATTCAACATACTTACCAATCATCTTCCTCATCCTCCTTTTTATTCTGATTGAAATTGAATTTGCTTAAGTCCTTTTTTCGATAGCGAGTCCAAATAAATAGTGGCATGATCACAAAAAAAATGAACAGTGTTGACATTCCTATATATTTATGTCCCTGAGCCGCGTCGCCCTGATCGATGATATAAAAACCGTAGGTGATGGTGGCAATCGCTGCAAGCAATAAGATTAAAAGAAATTTGAGAAAGTTCATAATCGTAATTATTTCATTCTATGGACTCTATTGTCAGTTCGAGCGCAGTCGAGAACGAATTTACACCGACCTAATCTGTCTCGACTGCGCTCGACATGACATCTTATTTACGTCAATCAGTATTAAAGTATTTGATCTGAATCTACACCGTAACTTTCAAATTCAACTCCTGCAATTGATCCTCATCAATTCTAGATGGCGCGTCGATCATCACATCGCGGCCGCTGTTATTTTTAGGGAATGCAATGAAATCCCTTATTGTTTCCTGGCCTCCCAAAATAGAAACCAATCTATCAAAACCAAATGCCAGTCCCGCGTGCGGCGGTGCTCCATATTCAAAAGCGTCCATTAAGAAACCAAACTGCGCCCGAGCCTCCTCTGGAGTAAAACCTAAATGATCAAACATCAATGCCTGCAATTCCTTATAAAAGATCCGCACGGATCCTCCTCCTATCTCGTTCCCATTGAGCACGAGATCGTAGGCATTTGCGCGCACGTTTCCTGGATCACTGGAAAGTTTATCGATATCTTCTGGTTTGGGCGATGTAAATGGATGGTGCATGGCGTGGTAGCGTTCCGTATCCTCATCCCATTCCAATAGTGGGAAATCCACCACCCATAGCGGAGCAAATACTTCAGGATTACGCAGGTTCAATCGCTCTGCCATTTCCATTCTCAAAGCGCTCAGTTGACCTCTGGTTTTATCGGCCTGTCCGCTTAGGACACATATTAAATCGCCTGGTGTTGCTCCCGTTGCCTCTGCCCATTGTGCGAGGTCTTCTTGATCGTAGAATTTATCTACGCTGGACTTATAACTTCCATCTTCATTGCATTTTACATACACCATTCCCATCGCGCCTACTTGCGGGCGACGCACCCAGTCGATCAATTTATCGATTTCCTTTCTGGTCATGCCTGCACCTCCGGGAACGGCGATTCCCACCACGAGCTCCGCCTCGTTGAAGATTTTAAAGTCTCTCGCTTTCGCGAAAGCGGACAAATCAGCAAATTCCATCCCAAAACGAATGTCTGGTTTATCATTACCGTATTTCTCCATCGCCTCTTGATAGGTCATGCGAGGGAATTTTTCCACCTCAACATTCTTCACTTTTTTCAGCAGATGTCTTGTCATTTCCTCAAAGACGTTTAAGACATCTTCTTGCTCTACAAAAGACATCTCGCAGTCGATCTGGGTAAATTCTGGCTGTCTATCGGCACGCAAATCCTCGTCACGAAAGCATTTTACAATCTGGAAATACTTATCAAGACCTCCTACCATGAGCAATTGCTTAAAAGTTTGGGGTGATTGTGGCAGCGCATAAAATTGACCCTCGTTCATTCTGGATGGTACGACAAAGTCGCGCGCACCCTCTGGAGTTGACTTGATCAACACGGGAGTTTCTACTTCCACAAAGTCCTTACCTGCCAGAAAATTACGCACTTCCATGGCAACTTTAGACCTGAAGATCAGGTTCTCGCGCACGGGATTGCGGCGTATATCCAGATAGCGGTATTTCATACGAAGCTCCTCTCCCCCATCAGTGTCGTCTTCTATGGTAAAGGGTGGTGTTTTGGAATGGCTTAAAATCTTCAATTCTGTAACGAGAATCTCGACATCGCCTGTAGACATTTTGGGGTTTTTAGATTCCCTCTCGATGACTTTACCAGTGGCCTGCACCACAAATTCACGGCCCAACTGCTGTGCCTGCTTGATCAACTCTGGATCTGTACGGTCCTCGTCAAAAACGAGTTGTGTTATTCCGTAGCGATCTCTCAAATCTACCCAAACAACAAATCCCTTGTCGCGACTTTTTTGAACCCATCCTGCGAGCGTAACCTCTTTACCTATATCACTTTGCCTCAAGCTTCCACAGTCGTGTGACCTATACATAATATACCTTTGAATTAGTTTGCAAAAATAAAACGATTTAACGGCACTGCTCAAGATTTAAGGATAAAAGCCAGAAAATTAATAGCACCCGTTTAAGACTAGAATTCATGTAAGTGGAATCTAATTTCTTGGATAAAAACAACGTATGAGTTGTCACAGCACTACAATCTTCACAATTAACATTATATTACTCATTGATAATTAGACTTTTAAATCTTCAATGTAAACTTAACGTTATCTAAATGTTGTTTCAATGTGTTTTTAATGTTAACTTTGTTTAATCTTAAAAATTGGATTATGAAGAATTTAGTAATTGTATGTACAGTAATGTTTTTGGGATGCTTTGCCTTTGCACAGAAGATCGCGCCAAAACTAGAAATGATGGAAGACGGTCTGACCAAAGTTACTTTTTTTCATGAAGATGGATCAATAGCCCAAATAGGAACGTTTTTAAACAACAAGCGACATGGTGAATGGACAAGTTATGACACCCAAGGAAACAAAATAGCTGAGGCAGAATATACCAATGATCAAAAATCTGGCAAATGGTTTTTCTGGAAAGGAGACCAACTTACTGAGGTAGATTATGATAACAATGCTATCGTAAGCGTAAGTAAGTGGGTCAGTAAAGGATCTGTTGTTTCCAACAGGCCTTAGTTCCCTAAGCTGATATTATAGAAAATCCGCATGCGACGCATGCGGATTTTTTATGTTTAATAATTAAAAGTTAGCTAGTATAGTAAAAGGCCTTCGTTGATAAGACTTGACCACAATTTTTAGCGATTGCAGCTTTGAAGCAATCATCATCAATATAATGTAGAGCTAGAAAATTGCTGTAGATGAGTCTGCTTGCGCGAAAGCAAAACTTCATACATCTGTTAACAAACCCAAGATTTGCCAGTAGTTTTTAAATAGCTATTTTCGTAAAAATCGAGGAGCAGGCTTCTGTCATAACGCGTCTCGTATATAGATCAAGCCTTATGAGCATAATCAAGTTTGCGGTAGTAGGCTGCGGCAACATAGGAAAACGACACCTTGCAGTCATTGACAAGGATCCAAACACCATCCTTACCGCAATTTGTGATACCGACCGAGATAAATTGGATCATCTGGGAGAAACCTATAATGTTGAAAATAGATTTGAAAGCTATAAGGAAATGCTGGGACAGGCAGACTTTGACATTGTCTGCATTTGCACACCTCATGCTGATCATGCACCCATGTCTAAAATGGCAGCAGAACACGGCAAGCACATTCTTGTGGAAAAACCCATGGCTCTTTCTTCTCGAGAGGCTGATGATATGATCGCTTTCGCGAAAGCGAAACAAGTAAAATTATGGGTCGTTAAACAAAATAGGTACAATAAGCCTATAATGCTGGTCAAAAGAGTGATGGACGAGCAGAGATTGGGCAAAATATTCATGGTACAGACCAATGTCCTCTGGAATAGACACCAGCGGTATTATGAAGAATCGCCTTGGAGAGGAAAAAAGGCTACTGAAGGTGGTGCGCTTCACACACAGGTGAGTCATTTTATAGATTTGATGATATGGTGGTTTGGGGAAGTGGAACAGGCAAAGTCCATTTATGATACGCTCAATCATGATATCGAGGTTGAAGATGCCGGTGTAGCAGCCTTACGCTTTAAAAATGGTGCCATAGGTTCCCTAAACTGGACTACTTGCGTTTACAATGCCAATTATGAAGGTAGTATTACCATAATAGGCGAACTGGGGACGATAAAAATAGGTGGTAAATATCTCAATAAAATTGATTATTGGGATGTACAGTCCTATCCCCTTCCAGAAGGTGAAGATTTTAATGATGCTCCCAATACATACAGCCATTATCAAGGCACCAGTTCCAATCATGACAAACTTGTTCACGACCTTGTTGCCCAGATCATTGACGATCGCAGAGGAGTGGTAGAAGGTGAGGAAGGAAAGTTAAGTATTACCGCAATCGAGAAAATCTACAATGATCAATTATGAATGAGGAATTTGGGATTGCTGAAATGACGGATGAGGATTGGAACAACAAATCGTTAGGCACCTCACTTTTTTGCAGCACTCAATGGAACCGATTGTTTGTGGAGTCTTATGGACTGACCTACCAGAAGATTGTAAATTCTGAAAATGAAATCGTTGCTTATTTCTGTGTCATTGAGCACGAGTTTTCCCATAAAATAAGCTTGCTACCCTTTTGTGATTATGTGGATTTTGAGAGACTCAAAAGTGATTATGTTCAGCCTGTTGTAAATCTTTTGGGCAATCGTTATCCCAATTATGATATAATACTAAAATCAACCTTTGACAAAACCGAATTGCCAGCAGATGTAAAAATTCTACATCACTCCATTTATCACAGGATTGAACTTGATGCCGGTCATGAAGTCAAAACAAAAGCATCTTTTAGGTCTAAAATCAATAAGGCGCGCAAAAAATTTGATCTACACTCAAGATGCAACTATGAAAGAACAGCCATTGCTGATTTTTATGAAATGTACAAGAATCTACGGTTTAGTAAATTTAAGAGCATACCACAACCTCTATCATTTTTCCTAAATCTCTGGGAAAGCTTTATAAAAAACAAAAAAGGATTTACGCTGGAAGTTTTACATAACAACCACGTCATTGCAAGTGCAATAATTCTCGAACATAATAATATACTTTATTATAAATACAGTTGTTCTGACCCCAATAGCTTGAACATGGCTCCTAATAACTTTTTAATGCATGAACTTACCAACCATGCTATGAAAAACAACTTTCAAGCTGTTGATCTAGGATCATCTGGGCTATCAGATGAACATGAAGGGCTTAGAAAATATAAGGAAAGCTGTGGAGGAACGGCCTATCCCATTACGTTCATAGGAGTTAAAAATCATCAGAATCCCTCTCCTACCGAGAAAAATAGCAACCTTATCAATACCATTACGTCAACGATGGTTGATCAAAACTTGAGCCTGAAAGAAACTTCAGCTCTTAGTGAAATCATATATCCCTACTTCGCATGAAAATCGCACTAGTTGGGAACAATGATGGCCCATTGAGGTTCTATAATCAACTGGTAAAAACAGAAGTGCAAATTCTTTATGTAGGCTTACAAAATCGTCCAGAAGATACTTCACTTGAAAACTCTTACAAAGGTTTAGATGTACCCGTTTCTTATGACATAGACGAGCAAAAAATGCTTGAAGACCTATTAAATATTGAGCCAGATATCATCATAAACATCTTTTGTAACTTTATCTTTAAAAAGAGTCTTCTTTACTATACTATACTTAATTATCATTTGTCGCCTTTGCCAAGATATCGAGGTAGACACCCCATGCACTGGGCGTTGATCAACGGTGAGAAAACTTTTGGTTCTACTGTTCATTTTATGAATGAAAAAATTGATGATGGAGCAATAGTTCTGGAAAGTACTTTAAACGTACCCGATAGATGTAGTGTTCAAAACTTAAGAGAACTACTGATTTGTGATATGGAAACCAAGCTACACACTTTGCCTAAACTCCTAATCGATCCAACTCACGATTTTAAAATTAATGATATTTCTGAAGCGACTTATGTCCTGCGAAGGTTTCCTGAGGACAGTCAGTTGAAAGAATGGGATGAACCAGAACGAATTTATCGTAAAATATGGGCTCTAAGTTCTGAATCCAATGCAGCTTACTTGATGATCAAAGAAAAGAGGTATGAAGTAAAATCTGCCAGATTTGAAAAAAAACAGTTTGAAGGCGTATCAACCCCAACAATTTACAAGGTTGATAAAAAGCATATTTACGTGGCTACAAAAAGTGGTTTATCATTAATATTGAAATTAGATAATCATGACCTCAAACCAAATACGAAAATTGATTTCCGTTAAAATGAAATCATCTTGATAATTATACTGATATGAGTATTAAAGTACCACTTATGAATCTTAAGGCTCAATACCTGAGCCTCAAAGAGGATCTTGATTACGCCGTTAATAACACGATCGAAAATGCAGCGTTCATAGGTGGACCAGCTGTTACAAATTTTGAAAATGAATTTGCTGAATATTTAGGCGGTGGAGAAGTTATAAGTTGCGGTAATGGTACTGACAGCCTAGAAATGATACTGTCTGCACTTGATATAGGTAAGGGAGATGAAGTAATCGTACCGGCGATGACCTGGATATCTACAGGGGAAGTGGTGGTTACGCGTGGTGCAAAATTAGTTTTTGCAGATGTAGAAGCAAGTACTGGATGTCTCAATCTACAAGACGTCCAGCAGAAAATAACGGAGAACACCAAAATAATTATTGCCGTCCATCTATATGGACACGTAACAGACATGCCTCGACTAATGGAAATTGCCGGTGCACATAAAATTAAAGTGATTGAAGACTGTGCACAAGCTCATGGATCCAGCATATCCGATTGTAAAATGGGAACTTGGGGAGTTGCAGGAAGCTTTAGCTTTTTCCCAAGTAAGAATTTGGGATGTTTTGGAGATGGTGGGGCCGTTTTCACTAAGGACAAAGATCTTGCTACTAAAATTAGGCTAATTGCCAGACACGGACAGGAAACCAAACACGTGCATCTTATCAATGGCCGAAATAGTAGACTAGATAGTTTGCAAGCTCGTGTGTTATCAGTCAAATTACCACATCTAGAAAAATGGATTGACCAGAAAAATAAACATGCTCGCTTTTATTTGAATGAATTAGCAGGAATTCCAGAATTGAAACTACCAGTACCTACCAAATATGAGGCACGAATAAGCTGGCACTTGTTTGTAGTGAGAACATCAAAAAGGGACGAATTGATGAAATTTTTGGAGTCAAATGGTGTAGAAACTAACATCCATTACCCCACTGCCTTACCTTTCCAGCCCTGTTATGCCGACTGGAAACATGAGTCTGATGATTTTCCAGGAGCTTTTGAAATACAGAAGGAAACCCTTTCCATTCCCATATTTGCTGAATTGAAACAAGAGGAACTAGATTATGTAGTTGATAGAATCAAATCATTTTTTAGACAATGAAAAAGCTTTTGAAATTTGATATCATGCACCCCTCTGAGTTTTTACTCAAAAAACAAAAAGAATGGGCTGATCTAGATGAGCTCTCTTTAAAAGAATATCGCGAGAGATTGATTTCCTTGCGATCGAATTATTCAGATTACTATACACATCACCTTAACGAAACAGGAGAATGGGAAGCAGAGGAATTCTTTCTTCATGATGATGTTTTTCTTCAAAAAGTAGCAAAAGAATTATACCCACCTAAATCTCAAAAACAGAAAATCACAAAGAAGATTAAAGACTATGTTTTAAAAAAGCCGCCACTGGACAAAAAAGCTCAAGATCATAAAATCATCCACGACTACATCAAAAGGTTTAAGCCTGATGTCATCTTTGCGCGCTCGCAGCCGCTTCCTTCTAAGTTCTGGAAAAAATTTAGAAAAAAAGCTCTTATAGTTGCTAGGCTATCAGCAAGAATGCCTCATAACTGGCACCCAGAAGATTTTGACATTATATATACCGATCAACCAGATTTTAAGACTTTTTTTGATTTACATGGGGTCAAAACTATCATTAATGATCAAGGTTTTGACCAGCGGGTTTATAACGAGATCCAAAAAAGAGAAAAAAAACACAACCTGACCTTTATAGGAGGTCTAGGAACTCAAAACTTTAAAAAACGCACTGAATTCATTAATGAAATTGCAAAAAAAGTTGATTTTAAGTGGTGGGGCTACTGGTGGAATTTTGGAAGTGATGGCCGCACATTTGAAGATTTTGAAGCTTTAAAGAAAACATTTCAAGGTCCTACGAGTGGTCTAGAAATGTATCAGCACTGCAGTGATAGTAGAATTTGCCTTAATGATTATGTGGACACGTCAAATGGTATCGGGTTCAACCAGCGCATGTTTGAGATTATGGGTGTAGGTGGTTTTATGCTTACCAGAGAGGCTCCAAATTTTGAAAAAGATTTTCCAAAAGGGATCTTTGCCACCTATAAAAACATTGATGATTGTCTGGACAAAATACAATACTACCTGAAAGCTGATAAAGAACGTGAAGAAATTGCTGCGGCTGGCCATAAATTCATTTCTGAAAACTACGATTATTCCAGAATTGCGCTAGAATTTGCGACTGACCTCAAAAAAATGATGGCAGAAAAAGACCTTTAAAAAAAATAACAGCTCTAAAGATTTTTTATTGAGATTTGAAAGAGTGTTCTACTTACATTTCACAAATGTGTGTGCATTTGATCTTACTGGATTATTGTCTGCGGTGTATTGGTTAGCACCTTTCGCCGTGAGCGATTCTAAAAAGTCAGACTCTCTTATTACTCTAAAATCAAATGATACTCGAGTGCGATCAGTTTTATTATCTACAGCACCGTGACTTAAAACTGCACCATGAAATTTAAGGTACTCTCCTACCTCTAAATTTACTGGAGAGTAGTCCAGTTTGCCCTTTTTGCTCTCAATCCAGATGGAGTTACTTTCAAATGCTCTGGTTTGTGGCACCCAGTAATTTATCTCATGTTTTTCATGTCCATAATCACTATCCCTATGAAATCGTGCCTCACCTTTCAAGTCTCTGAATAGAATACGGTGTGAAGGTTTTTTTTGGTAATAAATAGATTCATCAAATTGTGGTCTTATAATATTTTTTATGAACTTCTCATAAAGCAGATAAAAAGACTTTCCTTGCTCACTACCGAGACCAGAATACATTTTTTCAAACAGCGGCACAGATTCCATATTCTTATAAAAAGAGTTTGCTTCCACAAAATTATTCTCTCCCGTTGTGGCAAGCGACAAGCTTTCACCAATAAGTTCAGAGATTACTATGTGAAATGGATAATCTTCGGTTTTATAATTAAGTATTTCTGTTCTCATACAGAAAGTTCATCTTTCCAGACAGCATAACCAATTCCAGTAGCTCCAAATCCATTCCCATTATAAAAAAGATAGCGTTTGCCCTGAGCTAATATCGTATCTGGATAGGTTTGCATGCGACTATCCCATCCTGCTTGACTAGGCGAAATCCCAACGTCTTGATCCTTACGTTCCCAATGAACCGCATCTTCAGATTCTGCATAACCTAAGCGATAGGAGCCTTTTCCATCTCTAAAATCACGGCTATCTCGATAGCAAAACCACATTTTATACCTTTCGTTTTCATCTTTAAAAACGGTACATCTTGCGTTGGATTCTTCTTTATGTAGCGGGTGGATGCAAGTTATATTATCGCGTTTCCAATCAATTCCATTTGTAGATGAAGCGTATTTGATAACATATAATGGCTCCACTTTTTCACCCACATTTATAAATCCCGTACTACTCGCATACCACATATGCCATAAGTTTTCTTGCTCGCGCATTACATATGGAGATGCAGTAAAAAAAGGTTCATCCCTATTGCGATCTACAATAGCACCTTGAAACATTCGTTCAAATGTCTCCCCACCATCCTTACTAACCGCGAGACCAATGCTGTTGCGATAATCTACAGATACGCTTGGATTCCAACCCACGTAATAGAGATAGATGAGTGTGCCTACCTGAACAGTACAACAAGGCATAATTCCACCATCGTCAAAAGTGCCCAACTCGCCTAAAGACATGATAGGTTTTTTATGAACGTATAAAATGTTATTAGGATTTGAGGCTTCTACATCAAAATAAGTTGGAACGCTCTGTCCTTTTTTGTTTCTAGGAGCATAATAGATTCGAATACGCTCTGTATCAATCAAATGCGCTGTAGGCACACAAGCGTGCGATTTTGCCCATGGAATATCAGTATTTTCTAATTTAAAAATATTGCCTTTTTTTATCCAGCTCATTAACCTTTAGATTTATGCGATATACTTTTAACATCAAGACTACTCATAGGTTGTTTTTTAGATTTAGCGCCTAGGTAAATGCCATTAGCCTCCGTATCTTTTACAATATTTGCCCCCATCCCAACGAGGGTTGCTTCCGCAATGACTGTTTCATCTCTAATTGTACTATTAACACCGAGAAAACAATAGTTTTCAATGGTACAAACTCCACTTATTACTACATGACTTGTAATAAACACGTGATCTTTAATTACGGTATGATGACCTATATGATTACCGCTCCAAAGAATGCAGTTGTTACCAATTTTAGTATAGGGCTGAATAGTATTATCCTCAAAAATGAAACAATTGTCTCCTATATCTAAATCGGGCCACGTCGTAGCTTTAGAACTTACATAACTGGGACAGGAATAACCCATTTCTTTGGCGGCTTCATATTTACGACGACGCAAATGATTCATTTGTTTAAAACTGATAGGTAAAAACATTTGAAATTCTGAAGGGGGATATTTCTCTGCTATGTCTTCAAAAGCAATTAATGGAAGTCCTAAAAAGGAATCGCCAGTGAGATAATCCCTATCAGCAGTAAAAGCAACGACCTCGTGGGGGCTATCATGAGTAAAATAAAAATGGGCTAGGCTGGCGAGCTGGTTTTCACCAAAAATTACAATTTTAATAGGAGGCATAGATTAGTTTTAAAATCTTTCAAAGATTAATGCAGCTATATGACAGCTTCTAACATTATTGATAATTGACTAAACTAGTAATTTCTCAAATTATTCTATATTAATTTTATGACAAAGTAGGAATTTTCAGTGAGCAAATTGAATCTTTAAATAAATTGAAACTGAGGCTGAAGTTTTTAAGATAAGTTGCTATAAGACAAACAATAACAGAGAAATTTATACGATAGAAAGAAAATATCGAGCATATTTGTCCGATACGGAATAAAGTCAAAAGCTTTGATAATAAACATACCGGTAGGTACTGGTAGGTTTTTTAAACTATTGTGCTATCTTTAGCCCAAAGATTAAAACATTGAGTACTCCCAAGTACAAGAAAATCGTACAGTCCATTGAAGATATGATTATCAACGGGCGCTTAAAAAGAGGGGACCGACTCCCTTCTCTGAATGAGCTAAGAGAAAAACACTCTATCTCAAGAGATACCGTTTTGATGGGATTTAATGAACTCAAACATAGAGGCGTGATCAAATCTGTAGTGGGAAAGGGCTATTACGTAACCAGTGAATCTGTCGCTGTGCAAATGAAGATTTTTTTGCTTTTTGACGAGATGAATTCATTTAAAGAAGTATTATACAATTCTTTTTTGAGCCAATTTACAGATGCACAGGTAGATGTTTACTTCCACCATTTCAACAAAAAACTATTTGAGCGACTCATAACAGATGCTCAAGGCAATTACTCGCATTATGTGATCATGCCAGCCAACTTTGATCAGCCCGAAGAGATTATCAACACCATTCCTGCCGATAAGGTCTACATACTTGATCAAGTACCTGATGCGTTGAGACCATTTCCTTCGGTCTATCAAAATTTTGAAATCGATATTTTTAACGGACTCTCGGCAGGACTTGAAAGCTTGTATAACTATCAGGAAATCATTCTTTTACATACTGATAAAAAGCAACCGCTAGCGTTTGTTAATGGCTGTAAAAGATTCTGCCAGCAACATGGTTTTTCCTTTGAGATATGTAATTCAGTAGCTGACATCAGCCTTAAAATGGGAACTGTTTATCTAACTCTCGACGATCAAGATCTCATCTACCTCATTAAATCCATCAAAGAATCGAGCTTGGAAATAGCCCGCGACATAGGCATTATTTCCTATAACGACACCATGCTTAAAGAAGTCGTTGCTGACGGTATCACAACCATCTCTACAGATTTTGAGCTCATGGGCACCACCCTAGCCTCCATGATTCTCAACCAGGAGGTTGCTCGCTTGCACAACCCCTCACATTTTATATCCAGAAATTCACTCTAATGTTTCAGGTTACATCATTTACTACATACGACCAGCAATTTGTTCATTTAGAGAATGATGATGGTTCCGCTTTCGCGAAAGTTTCACTAAAAGAAGGTGGACGGCTTTCTGAACTTCAATTTCAAGACTTAAAAATCATCAGCGATGCAGAAGGTTTTGATTATAAAAACAGCTACGCCTCAGCTATTTTGTTTCCTTTTGTAGGCCGAATGGATAACGGAAAATATTCTTTTAACAATAAAGAACATCAGCTGGATAAAAATGATCAATACGTACACGCCTTGCACGGCTTGTTGTATTATAAAAGTTTCTCGGTCGTGGATAGCTTTAATGATAATGATTCAAGCTCCGTAACTATTTCCTTTGAGCAATACCACAGAAACAGCGGTTTTCCCTTTTTATTCCAAACCTGGGTGACATACACTCTTGGCGAGGATTCACTTGAAGTTGAAATAACTATCAAAAATAGGGATGGGGAAGAATTTCCATTTTCCGTGGGTTGGCATCCTTACTTCAATACTTCAGACTTAAAACACACTCGTTTGCGATTTGGCGCCCATCAAAAGCTGAACTTCAACGACGAAATGATTGCTCAAGAACTGATAGGTTATCAATCACCAGAATATTTTGAAGTCAATGACGAGCCACTGGATGATTGCTTTGTTTTAAAGGGTAACCGGGTAGAACTAGACACCCCAAATTATAGCATTAATATCAAAGCATCATCAGCAGAGAATTACTTGCAATTGTACACCCCACCCGGGCGTTCCATGATTGCGGTGGAACCCATGACTGGTACTCCTAACAACTTCAACAACAAGATCGGTTTGAAAACCTTGGAAGCTGGAGCCTCAAACACGGTCACTTGGAGCCTCACCTTTAATAAAAAAATACAATGAGTTATACTTTAATAAAGGATGTTCAAGAAGAATTTCTGAATCGCTTTTCGCTTGACCCCATACTTGTTTTTTCTCCAGGTAGAATAAATATCATAGGCGAGCACACAGACTACAACGGCGGATTTGTATTTCCAGCAGCCGTTGACAAAGGCATTGCGGCAGCATTGCAAAAAAGTGATTCCGGTAGCTGTACGGCCATTGCCTTGGATCTGGATAGCAGTATCGAGTTTGAACTGGATCAGATCAAGCCGTCAAGAATGGGAAGTTGGGAGAACTATGTATTAGGAGTGGTTGCAGAAATCCAAAACCGCAATAAAATCATAGGGGATTTCAACATTGTTTTTAAAGGCAATATACCAGGTGGCGCAGGAATGTCTTCTTCTGCGGCGCTAGAGAACAGTGTGGTTTATGGTCTTAACGAGTTGTTTGAACTGGGGTTATCCAAGCACGATATGATTCTCATTTCGCAAAAAGCGGAACATAACTACGTAGGAGTGAAATGCGGCATCATGGATCAATATGCGAGTATGTTTGGAATCGCGGATCACGCCTTGCTACTGGATTGCCGTACAGTAAAATCGACGCCTTACAAAATTGATTTTAAAGACTACCAATTAATATTGATTAATACTAATGTAAAACACAGCCTGTCTGACAGTGCCTACAACGATCGACGCTCAGCTTGTGAAAGTATTTCAGAACTACTGGGCGTAGAAAGTCTGAGAGATGTTAAGGAATCAGACCTTGAAAAAATCATAAATGAGATCACGCCTGAAAATTTTCTGAAAGCGCTCTATGTAATCCAAGAAATCGAGCGAACCCAAAAAGCTGCACATGCTATTTCAAACAACGATCTCACCACTTTAGGATCATTGCTTTATGCTTCTCACAATGGGTTGCAGCATCAGTACAAAGTAAGTTGTCAGGAACTGGATTTTCTCGTCAATCAGGCCAAAAAGAACAAAAATGTGTTGGGTGCTAGAATGATGGGAGGAGGTTTCGGTGGTTGCACGATCAATCTAATAGCCCGTGACCACGTCAAATCTTTTACTGAATCTACTTCAACCGCTTACGAAAAGAAATTTGGTCATGAATGCTCTATATATCTGGTCGAGCTTTCTGACGGAACCCATATCGTCAACAACCTGTAATATCATTATCCATGAAAAATCAAGACCTGCAAGACTACTCACATAAACGCTTCAATATTCTGACTGGTGAATGGGTGCTCGTTTCTCCGCACCGTGCAAAACGCCCATGGCAAGGTCAAAATGAAGAGGTTGCAAGAGAAATAAGACCTACCTACGATCCTCAATGCTACTTATGTGCTACTAATACTAGAATTAACGGTGAGATCAATCCAGACTATAAAGATGTTTTCATCTTTACTAACGATTTTGCCGCGCTGCAAAAGGATTCACCTTCTTTTGAGTTTAATGATGGGCTATTTAAAGCTCAAAGCGAAACCGGTATCTGTAAGGTAGTATGTTTCAGTCCCGATCATTCCAAAAGTTTGGCAGATATGGAAGTAGAAGACATTCAGAAAGTCGTTCAGGCATGGCAAAAAGAATATAAAGATCTTGGTGAAGTAGCCAACATCAATTACGTTCAAATATTTGAAAACAAAGGAGCAGTGATGGGCTGTAGCAATCCGCACCCGCATGGTCAAATATGGAGTCAATCCACTCTGCCCAATGAGGTTGCAAAAAAGGATCTGCAACAGTTCAATTATTGGGAAAAGAACAAGTCCAGCCTTTTAGGGGATTATCTGAAACAAGAATTAGATGCTAAAGAACGTATCATTTATGAAAATGACGACTTTGTAGTACTGGTTCCTTTCTGGGCGGTATGGCCGTTTGAAGTGATGATTGCACCTAAACAACACCAGAAAAGCATATCAGCGCTTATGGATAAAGGATCGAGAAACTACGCTGAGGCAATTTCAGCCATTACAAGGGCTTATGACAAATTGTTCAACACCTCCTTTCCTTATTCTAGCGGTATTCATCAAGCGCCAACCAATAACATGGACAATGAACACTGGCACTGGCACATGAGTTTTTACCCGCCTTTATTGCGGAGCGCAACAGTTAAAAAGTTTATGGTCGGATATGAAATGTTCGGAACGCCTCAGCGCGATATCACTGCTGAAATTGCCGCTAGCAGATTGAAAGAGTTGATTTGAGAGTTTCTAATTCAAAATTAGTACATGATTAAAAGAGACTCAGCTTAAGTTTTACTAAGTACAAAACCTGACGATTATAGTTCAATTATGATTCATAGTAGGACTTTGAGCTTTCACAGCTTCTTTCCACTTCCTCAATCGAGTAAACAAACTATCGGTTTTACCAGTCTCTACTGCACTCAAGTCAGTGGTTTCACTGATGTCCTTCTTCAAATTATAAAGTTCGAGGCTATCCGTTTCCAAGTTGTGGATTAATTTATAATTGTCAAATTGAACTGCGCTATAAGGAACCGCTCCTTCCAGATGGTAATGGGGATAGTGCCAATACAAAGCTCTTTTTTCAAGTTTTTTATTCTCTAAAAGCAAATCACTTAAAGAAACGCCATCAATTTCAGGTTCCTTTTCGACAATTAGACCTGCCAAATCAATGAGAGTAGGAAAGAAGTCAGGAGATGTGATGGGTGTTTCTTCAACCCTGGGTTTCAATTTTTCAGGAAAGTAAAGTATGCAAGGCACTCTCACACCACCTTCGTACCTATCTCCTTTACCTGATCTTAGTGGGAAATTAGAAGTTATTTTCTCTTTGAACCTCTTGTGATTCCCAACCAGACCGCCATTGTCAGAGGTAAAAACTATGATGGTATTTTTATCTAAATCAAGAGATTTAAGTGTTTTCAAAATGGTTCCCACGGCATCATCCATATGTTCCACCATCGCGGCATAAGTAGGATTATTGTGTTTTTGCCCTTCTTTCAACAATGATTGGTATTTGTTGATTTTATCTTGTCTAGCTTGTAAAGGCATATGTACGGAATAAAACCAAAGATTCAGGAAAAACGGACTGTCTTTGTTCTTGTTTATGAAGGTAACCGCTTCAGAAGCCAGTCGATGAGTTAAATACTCACCATCAGCACCATCTTCTAACCTAGGATTGCCGTAAGGACTGAAATAGCCGTTTTTACCTTTGGCCTTATTCTTTATAGGTGCTCCTCTTGAATAGCCACCCACATTCATATCAAAGCCTTGATGCTCTGGCCAGTAAAATTCCTCTTCCCCCAAGTGCCATTTGCCTATATGAGCCGTTTTGTAGTTGTTAGCTTTGAAAACTTCAGCAATCGTCAGTTCTTTTGTATCCAGATATTTTTTCCAATCAGGCGGTGCTAATTTTGCTTCTGGGAAATTTCGTCCGGGAATATAATCGGTAAGATCAAGCGTGGCTGGGTACTTTCCTGTCATAATGCTGGCACGTGTAGGAGAACACACATTGCTAGCGGTATAGGCATTCGTGAACAATATACCTTGACTGGCAAGCTTATCGACATTAGAGGATTGATAGAAATCCGAACCATAAACACCCAAATCCGTCCAGCCTAGGTCATCCACTAGAATAAAGATGACATTCGGTTTACTTTTTTGTGACCTACAAGAATTTAATCCAATAAATTGAAAAAGTATACACCATACAACCGCTATTCTTATTATCGCTCTAGCTGTCAAATTTTAAATTCTTATTTGATAGTGTATTGTTGCACACCGCTCAATATGATGAACAATAAAATAATTTTATTTGTTTTCTTCAATCAGTTGTATGGCTTTTTCAGCAAAACGCTCACCCATGATTATATAACCAGTTGCAGTCATGTGAATGCCGTCAATGATATCCTGACCGTTTCTATTAATCCCTGTATTAAGATCATCAGTGTCAACCCAATCGAATCTTGGATTTGATTCTGCCACCTCTACTTGAATATTCCTGATTTTCATCCAATCCGGCCACCCTTTCTTAACAATACCAAAATCGCTTAACCTACCTATTACAAAATTCACATCGTTCCTACCTAAGTCATCTGAGAGTTGTTGGTACAAACCCAAAAGACTTTTTTTGTATACATCTCCGCGTGATTTTCTCGCATCTCGCTCTCCTTGCATCCAAATAAAAGTTACAGAAGCAATATTTTTTTTACGGATTATTTTTCTGACTTCTATCATTAATGAGTCATACAAATATGGTTCTGCTTTGGATTCATTTTCAATTGCTGGAACCCAGTCTTTGTACCATTTTCTAATGGATTGTGACCCTTTGGCATATTTAGCGATGAACACATTCTTTTCCCCAAATCTTTCAATCAATCTTGGCCTAAAAGATTCGTTGACTCTCAAAAGTTCCATATTCGATTGACCGGACAAAATAAAAAGATGTTTGCCTTTTAGTTCTTGTGATGAGCAGAATATGGAAAAAGTGGCAATAATTAAGATAAATACAGTTTTATTCATCATGCTCAAAATTTAGATCTTGGAATCACTTTGCTATGTACGTTCAATCAATCACTCTTCTTTTCAAAGTCAGTATCATTGATCCATCCAGATTTTACCTTTTCTCCATTCATGTATCGTTCATAGAATCCTTCGTTGCGATCGGGCGGATAGTTGTCGAAGACCTCTCCATTACCAAACATTCTGGGATCTTTCTGTTTTTTGAGCTCGGTTAAAAGAATTTCTTTCATTTTCTTTTTTCTGGATTGATAATATTCTTCTTGGGCCAGATTATTAGTACAATCTTCATCTTTCACAACATTATACAATTCTTCATGTGGTTTTTTGCCAAAATTGAGCTGCCAGAATTTTTGATCCTTTCCCTGTCTGTTCATCTCCAGAATCTCAGTTTTGGTAGGACTTCCGTCAGTATTGGTATAACCAGTTTCTGGATTACCTGCAGGCCATCTGTCTTCCTCAAAATTAATTAGATACATAAAGTCATCCTTAACAATACCTCTTACAGGGTAACCTACATCGTTAGGACGACCTACATCGTGGCGCTCTTGACCTAGAAGCACATAATCTTGATCGTCTGATTTAATGTTCTCCTTTGATGTAGAAAAAAACGGAACTAGACTTTCACCTTGCATAGGGTGCATACCTACTTCTTTGGCATTATAGCCCGACACGTCCATAAAAGTTGCAGCAAAATCTATAAAACTTACGTAATCATTGATTTTCCTGTTAGGCTTTTTGATACCGCCTTTCCACATAACAGCTAAAGGTAAATGATTTGCATGCTCGTAACTCAAACCCTTAACGCGAGGGAAAGGCATACCGTTATCTGAAGTAACCACAATTATCGTATTGTCCAGCTCACCAGTCTCTCTTAAAACATCTAACATTTCTCCTAGATGCTTATCAAAATACTCCAATTCAAAAGCATAATCCAACATGTCATTTCTAATGGTCTCAGAATCGGGCCAGTAAGAAAAAACGCTGTCTATTTGTTCCAGTTTCTTTTTACCTACACTTACTCCCGTACCATATTCATAGGAACGGTGTGGCTCGTGCCCGCCGTACCAAAAGCAAAACGGTTCATCATCTTTTCTCTTTTTTAGAAAATCCTTGAAATTTGCTGAGTAGTCTACCTTAGCAATTCCTTTTGTAGGTGGAGTCGTTTTAATTCTGTTGTATCTTTTTACCAATAATTCTCTTTTAGAACCATCTTCATTCAGAGCAGTTCCTGGAGACCAGCCTTTACCGGTATAGCCTACATGATGACCCTGCTCAGCAAGCGCCTCGGGATAGGTTTTGAATTTTGTGGGGAAATAAGCCAGGTGGTTTGCTGCCTCTTCCAGTTGCCATGTATTGCGACCCGTTAATACAATTGATCTGGACGGCCCGCATTTGGCATTTGGGGTATACGCATTATTAAAAAGCAAACCGTTTTCAGCGATGTAGTCAAAATTAGGCGTGTCAACCCATGTATTACCATACGCACTCATGTGTTTCCATGTGGCGTCGTCAGCAATACAGAAAAGGATGTTTGGTTTCTTTTCAGAAGTTTTTTCCTTAGGCTGTAAACTTATAAAAGAGTATAATCCAGCGATTGCCAGAGTAACAATAACTGCTAAAAATAGGATTGTTTTTTTCATAAGCAAATTTTATTGGACGCCCGAGAACGATACAACTCCCATTTCTTTTTCCCAAACTTTGAGTTTCCCTACCAGTTCTTTGACTTTCTCCGGATATTTCTCAGATAGATCCTCTTGTTCCTTAATATCTTCCGCAATATTGAATAGCTGCAGTTTTCCTGAGCGGTAAGCCAGTAATTTCCAATCCTCATCTCTTACAGAGACATAAAGATCTTCATAGGCGCGATAGCCATAAACCGCCTCTCGATCTAATTTATTGTTATTCTTTATTGCTGGAACTAGGGAAATACCATCAATATTTTTATAGTTATCTACATCACCTCCTGCTATTTCCACCAGTGTGGGAAAGAGATCTGTAGACTGGACGATGGAGTTATTAGTAGAATTTTCTTTTGTAACACTAGGCCATTTGAAGAAAAAGGGAACACGTGCACCTCCTTCAAAAAGGGTCTCTTTCATTTTTGCACCCCTAAATGGGGCATTCTCAAAAAATCCTCCTTGATCAGACAAGAAAATGACGATGGTCTCTTCTTCTATACCCTTTTTCGCAATAGCGTCCACCACTCTTCCTACTGACTCATCAGTAGCCTTTACCATCGCCGCATAATGGGCAAACCGTCCTTCAAGGCCTTGGCTTTCAAAATATTTTACGAGATCCTTTCTGCCCTCGTGTGGCGTGTGTACTGAATAGTAGGAAAAGGTGAGCATGAAAGGGTTCTCACGATCATAGTCTGCTATGAAATTGACTGCTGAATCTGTCAGTTTATCAGTGAGATAGGTTTCATTCTGGTCAGTAAAAAGACTGTCCTGTCTAAAATAAGGGGGATAATAAGATTTAGGGTGTCCTGCATTTGTGGTTCCTACCTGTTGATCAAAACCTTGATGAATAGGGTGAAAATCTTCATGACCGAGATGCCACTTTCCGAGGAATAAATTATAATAACCTTGTTCAGCAAGGGCTTCGGCAAAAGTTACATTTTCTAAGGGCAACCAGTTTCTACTGGGGAATTGCGCCGGATCCCTTTCCAAAGTGTGAAACTCCCTGCTCGCTCTTCCCAGTTTATCAAAACCGTTTTTCTTACCTCCAGGTATATGACGCACCATTTTTAAACGTGCGGGATGTTTTCCCGTGAGCAATGTGGCCCTGCTGGGGCTGCACGTGGGACTTGCGATATAAGCTTGATCAAAGCTCACGCCTGACTTTGCCAACTCATCAATATTAGGTGTTTCAAAAACAGGATTTCTGAATCCTAAATCAGACCAGCCCAGATCATCTACAAAGAAGAGAACAATGTTTGGTTTTGATTGTTCTTGAGCTTTTGAAGTGGTCTTGCAACAAATGAAAAATACAGCACAAAGCAAGAATAAGGTTTTAATTCTTTTCATAGAGTACGCTTTCGCGAAAGCATCATTTATCAAACACTAAGTTCGTATTGTTATTCTTGAGGATCAACTCACTTTGCTCACTAGGGTCATTTGGATTCATAATAAACTGATTTCCCTTGATGACGGTGTTTACAGTGCATTCAATAGACAGCGCTCGCTTATTATAGCGGAACGTATTGTTTGTAATGACAATATTTTCAAGACCTTGCCAGTCAGCAGTCGCAACGCCCGACCATTTTTTACCGTTATTTGGATCCTTTAGTTTTGTTACTCTCAAGCGTATAGCAGCGGCATTATAATCCTTAAAATAAGTGGCATCGTAACCACAATTATCAAATACGTTTTGATTGATAACGATATCATGGGCAATAAATCCCTCGCCCCAGTCCACGCCATTGTTCATGGAAATGGCACACTGGCTGAGGTTCTGGAACATGTTGCGTTCTACTAAGCCATAGCTGCTCTGCAACAGCAAACCAAACCTGCGGGCGTTTCTAAAAGTGTTGTTTCTAATTACGAAAGATTCATTTGACTCTGTGTCGAGATAGGCGATGTCATTTTTCTTGGTTTCGCCCGTGTTCAATTCAATATCAATGGGCTTGTCCAATGTGATTTTCATTTTATTGTCGCCTTGAAACTTATTATCCACCACAGTAAAAGCTCCTATATAAATCCCGTCTCTGGGATTGTAGATCCTGATAATATCGTCCTTTTCCACATGAAATTTCACAATCAGCTCGGTGGGTGACAGCTGTTTTAAAATCTGTCTTTTGGAAGATTTGAAATTGACTGCATCATCACTATACCCTTCAAATAGTGAGTTCTCTATCCATGGACCAAATTTGCCTCCGTTTATGTGAAAACAGTCTGCATTTGCGCTGTGAATCCTACCCTCTTTCATCAACACTCTACAATTGATTACACTCCATTCTTCCATATTTCCAGCCGCATAACTTCCTGCAGGGCTGGTATAGCTGGTGTTACTGAGATAGGTGATGTTTTTACTTAACGATGTTTTAAAAATTGTACGTCCATTAGTACGTGCGAGGTGGACGTATGGATCACCCACTTCTAAATCTTCCAGCAATTTCTTTCCTTTAAATTTTACTTTGAAAAGGTTTGGTGCTATTTCCTCGAAATCCTGAGATCCGAAAAGGCTGCGTGCGCCGTCTTTGAGTTTGCCGGGTATTTCTTTATCCATTACCATCCCCCAAACACGATTTGCCTCTTGAAACATAGGGTGGCTCAACTGGGGGAATCCTTCATCAATCTTAAGTTCAAAGTAACGATCATCCATGTTGACATTTACGATCGTTCCCTGAGTAAATGGCAACGGATCATAATCTATAACTAGATTCTTCACAATTACATTTTCTGACTTGAAAATACTGAAGAAACCCATTCCAGGATCGTGGACTATGATGTCCGACCCATTTCCATCGACTATAATATTTTTTGCCTGATTTAGCGAAAGAATATGTGTCTTATTCTTGTTTTTAATGGTTGTAGAGAAAAGATCATAAGTTCCTTTTTCAAAAACCAACTTTACAGTAGATCCGGCAGATGTGATTTTCTTGCAAAAATTGAGTGCTTTGATTATTTTTTGAGTGTCATCCTTGCCATCGTCTGGAATTGCTCCAAAATCAGATAGTTTTACATCTAAATCCGTAGCGAAATCTAATAAAGGTAATGCTCGCTCTGTCCTAAAATGATCAGGAAGCGAGAAAGGACTTTGAGCATTTGCCGATACTACTGAGCAAAGCAAAGCAACGATAAGAAAACAGTTTCTGATCATGAATTATTTTTTAGTAAACTTTTCAGTTTGAATATTATTTATCTGTATGAAATAAAGTCCAGTGGATAGCTCAGAGACATCAACTTTGAATTGACCTTCGCCGTTGCTAGATAATAATCTTTTACCAGCAAGACTGTAAATTTCAAAGGACTGAACTGGTCTGTCAAAAGACAAAATTTCATCCACGACGGTTGGAAAGATTTTGATTTTGGATGAGTCTGGCTCTAAAGTCTCTTGAATGGATAAAGTCGTCTGTCTGTTGTTATATATTCTCTCTACATCTCCTACACATAAATCGTAATCAAAAAATCGGATATCGCTTATTACCCCAGTGAATCTAGGAAAAAAATCAACTACGTTGCTTGCTGTATTGACAAGGGCATTATCGCCTGATAGAGTCTCATTTGAAGGAACTCCGTTTTTGAAGAGTGAAATCTTAGATAAAGAAATATCTTCTGGAACCGTAATTGTGATATGATTCCATTGCCCTATATCAAGTGGCATATCTGCCATACTTATCGTATTCTGATCATTATCAGTAACCCTTACGACACCATTGGCCTGCATTTGAATTGAAAAGACCTCTCCTTGTGCAGGCCCTCCACTATATAGCAAAGTTTGAAATATTGCTTGTTCAGGTTTAACCCAAAATGCATAAGACCTTGCTCCACCTGCAACAGGACCAGGTAGAGGTATCTGAGTAGTAGCATCTACTAGTCTCAATGCTCCATTACCGGTAGTATTTACCCTAATTGCATAACCGATCTCACTATCTACAAATCCTTTTGTAATTATTCCTCCATTAGTTATGGTCGACAGAGCGAAGCTGTTGTCCGTTCCTGTGTTTTGACTTTCGGCGGTAGCACTTGATTCACTGAGCAAAAATTGATAATCAGCATCTGGCAATTGATAATTGAAATCACTCACGTTGCTATTACTTACATTAAGTATCAATTGATCGATTGGCTGATCATTTGGACCTAAAGTAATATCTTGACCGTTATGGCAAATAAAATTATTGGATAACGTAAGTCCATTAATGTTCTTAAGGTGCAATCCCTTTTTATTATAAATTATAGTATTGTCAATAATTCTGATATTTTCATGACCTTGCCAGTTGGTACTTTCTGTTCCACACCAAGTCATGTTTTCACTGCAAGGGGTGCCCAGTTTCATGAGATCCACCGTTATGGATGCAGCACCTGGGTCAGAAATAAATTCAGTATCAAATCCACAGTTTTTGAAGGTGTTGTTTCTAATTTCTATTTCTTCGGCTCTAAATCCTTCACCCCAATCCACACCGTTTTCTATTCTGACGCCAGATTGACTTAAATTTTCAAATAGATTATTTTCAATCAAGGCGTATTTAGATTGAATTAAAATACCGTATCTCCTTGAATTTCTAACAATATTGTTTCTGAAAATAAGAGATTCATTTGATCTGCTTTCAATGTACGCTTTATCCGCTAATTGATGGTCTGGACTAGTAAGTACATTGATATTAATAGGGTCTGAAAGCGTGAGCGTATATTGATTACCTCCATTATTTACAACGGCAGTAGCAGTCGCGACCCCTAAAAAGATTCCATCTCTCGGATTATAAAACTCTAGTGTTTCGCCGACTTCTACTTCACCGTTTACTGTAATTTCAGTGGGACTGTTTGTACTTAATATTACTCTTTTAATGTACTTAAGATTCATACAATCATCTGCAAAACCTTCAAATGTGGAATTCTCTACCCATGGAGCTATTTTACCGCCGTTTACGTGCATCGCATCGGCATTGAGGGTGTGTAATCTTCCTGGCTTAAAAATTATTCTACAATTGATAACATTCCACTCCTCGCTATTTCGTGCATTAAAACCTCCAGCTGGACTAGCATGACCAGTAACATTTAAATAGGTTAGGTTTTTACCGCCGTTATTACGTATCAATGTTTTACCATTATCTCTAGCAACATGAATGAAATAGTCTCCTACATCAGCCGAATTTAGTACTGCATTGTTTTGATGGTATCTATAAGTTCTAGGAGCGATCAACTCAAAAAATCGAATGTGCTGGATTTGGTTGGGAGCACCCTCCTTAAGGGATCCATCTGCATTTTTCAACATGCCCCACCGTTTTGGAGAAGTACTAAATAGGGGATCTGTAGGAAGTGGGAAGCCATTATCAACTACAAAATCAAAGTAGCCATTACTCAAGTCAACATTAGTCACCCTACCCTGAGTAAACGGAACGGTAGCATAATCAATGGTAATATCTTTTATAATCGTGTTGCGACATCTTAAAAGGCTCAAAAAACCATGACTGGTACTATGAACTAAAAATTCTGCGTTTTGACCATCCCATAGCACACTCTCTGCATCGTTCATTTCTAAAGCATGAGTGTTATTACCACCCGGCATTATATCATAAGTGCCGTTGTCAAATAATAAACGAACTGGATTTTGTGCTGTAGAGGCAGTTACAGCTGCATTAATTGCAGCTGTAATACCTGGAATGTCATCAATTCCATCGTTAACAATCGCGCCATAGTTGGATACAGAGATTGTAGCTGTTGTGTTCAAGTCTATAATGGGTTGATCCCTCTGAGTTCTAAAAAATGAAGGAACCGTTCCAATTTGAGCATAGCTTCCCATTGAAACACAAAGCATTACTATAATCACATATCTTTTCATGGCTATTTCAGTATTTACTTTTTATAAAACTTCTCCGTTTTGCCACCGTCCAAAATGATCATATACAATCCAGCAGGTAAAAAGCTTACATCAATGTCTTGTTGATTCAGCTCTTTACTTTCTTTCATCAATCTACCATTGAGGTCAAAAATTTTAACGCTATTCTGAGCTTTGCTGAAGAACAACTTATCCGTTGTAAAAGTTGGGTAAACTGAGGTCTTATTGATCTCAAATTCATCTCCTATGGAAAGTGAACTCCTATCCACTAAGAATCCGTTGCTATCTAGGCCTACTGGCCCACCTCCGCTATCTGTAGTTATTTGGGATAACTGTGCGGCGGTTAAAGCAGAATTGTCGGTCCCAAATCTTAAAACGCCCTCAGCATAATTGATAATATTTAATGTTCCATTATTCCATGGTTCTGCGGATGAATCACCGAAGGTGGCATTAGTAACACCAGATCCAAGGTTGAAGTTTAGTGTACCATCTGCAGAACCGCCCGCAAAAGTGATTGTACCTAAATTGTCTTGATTTTCGTTGAGATTAAAATCAAAAGATCGATCTCCGTTTATAGATATATTACCATCAAACACGTTAATTCCATTCACGTCTATTGAACCGTTTACCGCATTGATCTGTATTTTTTGGTCTGTAGGTAGGAATATATTATTGTCAGCAGTATTTACTACTACTGATGCGTTAGCACCAACCCAAACTAAATCACCCCCATAACCTGAATTGTTAGATGTACTTCCAAAAGTACAAATAGTATTTGCGTTAACCCTTAAAGGCGCTGTGCCGGCAAGAGAACCGTTGAAACTAAAATTACCGCTAGAACCAGATCTTGCCTCTAGTGGTGTGAGTAGATTCAAAACTGAATTATCAGCAAACTGAATTGAATTTCCAGACCCATTTTGATTGCGCATTAAGGTGTTTGATATTCCAGCAGAGGTTGAATTATTAATAGTTAGATTTCCTTTGAACATCAAGCTGATGCTTTGATTTGAAACATTCTCAATTCCCTGAACAGCGTTAGCTCCTACATCAATAGTTAAAGTGCTTGCACCAGCAACCGCAACATCGCCTTGTGTGCTGAAAATTGATTGTATTTTACTTATAGTAATATCGGTATCTACCAAAGACTCTACAAGTAATGGTAAGCGAACCTGACCTGTATTACTCGTATTAGGAACTGTATTCAAGGACCAATTTGCCGGATTAGACCAAAGCAAATCTCCTCCCTGGTTGTTGAAATCATTATTCTGGGCAACAGCAAGTGTTGAAAAAAATAGAATGATCAAATAATTGTAATAGTATTTCATAATTTATTGATTAAAGTTAATATCCTTGATTTTGAATTAAATTAGCGTTTAAGTCCAATTGAATGGTAGGTAATGGGAACCATACTCTTTCCTCTCTCCAATTGCTTTGAATGGTGGGCACGGTATTACGGTTGTAAAAACCATCATCTGGTGACAGACCATTAATAGTTCCAGTAAAACGATTGAAGCGAGCAAGGTCAAATCTTCTCCAGCTTTCAAAACATAATTCCCTAGAACGTTCTTCAAGCAGTTCATCCAAAAAATTATTCCTTCGATAGGCATTGTTCAAGACAGATAATTGTGAAGGATTATCCACTGCTCGCTCTCTGACTAGTGATAATGTCGTTCTAGCACCTGTCTCGTTGCCTGTAAAAAATTGCGCCTCTGCATGCAAAAGTAGAATGTCTGCATACCTCAAAATAGGCAGGTTGATGTTAGAAGCAAAATTGGGCAAGGCCTTGAGCGCAGGATCTATCATTCTATATTTTCCTATACAATAAAAACCGACATTGGTATTGGGTAAGTCTCTTGGTGCAAAATATCTGACTCCTTCTACCTCCTCAAACCTATTGATTGAGTTTAAGTTTCCAGTTAAGTTATGATCCCTTCTTACATCTTCTTCAATGTATTTATCATATAACTCGCTAGTAGGACGGTACCAGCCAAACCCACCGCCAGTTCTATTCACATTACCTTGTGGTACAAAAGCATTCACAACTATATTAACAACATTATTTGACGGGTCGGTACTTGCCTCTGCTGCAAATAGATTTTCCTCGTATTGTTGTTGTTTTGTTGTTTCTCTGAACAGGTAATCATAGTTGGCCGTCAATTGATAACCACTGTTATTTATAATTTCCTGCGTGTAATTCAAGGCATCTGTATAATTTTGGTCAGCATCAACCCAACTAAAGCTGTTTTCTTCTATAAAGCCATTCAAACCTGAATTCTTAGCGCTCGCTAAGTATGTGTGGGCTTTCGCCAAAAGGCCAGCCGCAGTCCATTTGTTCACATGACTAGCAATAGTTGATCTATCTTGAAGTGTGTTATAAGCAAATAAATAATCGTCTAGGACCAAAGTATAAACATCCTGTAAAGTGTCGCGTGGCTTCTTTGGGTCTAGTCCTACACCATTATACACTGGAATTCCACCGTGCATCATAGAAAGCATCATATGGTAAAAACCCCTGAGAAGTCTCGCTTCAGCAATAATCTCATCTTTTCTATTACCTTCAAATCCCTGAATGCCTTCTATCCTGTCAATGAGAACATTTACCCTATTGATCCCGGCGTAAAAAAACACCCAAGATTCATTTACAAAATTGCTTTGAGCGGTAAATGTCCCGTTACCCCAAACTGCGTAATCAGGGTTCAAATTGTTATCTCTCCCTAAAGCCTCATCAGTAGCTCCATTGAGCATGATCATAAGGTTTCTGGAATACGTGGCGTTATTACCAAATCCTTGAACTTGATTTGCGGTAAGAATATTATATACTCCTGTTAGTGCTATTTCTGCCTCAGCTGGAGAGGTATAGTAATTTCCAATAGTTACAAACGATACTGGTTGATTATCCAGAATATCGTCATCGCATGACATGAGCAGTATAGTGACAAAAAGAATGCTATATAATTTCAGAGCTTTCATACTTTTAAAATGTTAAATTAAAACCAGTGGTAATAGTTGCACTTCTAGGGTAGGAGAATCTTTCAAACCCTCTCAACAATGGATTTCTTGAACTTACTTCAGGATCAAACCCTGTATATTCAGTTAGAGTCAAGAGATTATTTCCAGAAATAAACAGCCTTAATCCACTAAGCTGAGTTTTACTTACCAAACTTTGAGGTAAGTCATAAGACAAGGTTACCGTCTTCAATCTCAGAAAGGAAGCATCTTCTACAAAATAACTAGAAGAGACAGCTTCAATTTGTCCATAACCAGGAGCTACGTTAGAGGGATTTTCCGGACTCCAAGCGTTTTCATAATAATCTCTGGTTAGGTTCATAAAGGGCTGAAGACCATTTGTTCTTAATCTAGCAGCATTAAACACGTCGTTGCCATAACTCCACTGCCAGAAGAATGAAAAATTAAAGTTTTTATAGGAAAAGGAGTTGTTGATACCTCCTATATGTTTAGGGTTTGAATCTCCTATGATTGTTCTATCGTTCTCATCATCGATTACTCCATCTCCGTTTAAATCTTTGTATCTTAATGTACCTGGAGTAGCACCTTCTGCATTCCCCTCTTGATGAATACCGTCAAATACGTAGCCGTACATCGTACCGATAGGCTCGCCCACGATAACTCTTCCAGCGTTAGTGATAAATCCACTGGGGATACCTGTTGGAATAAATTCGATACTGCCTAGGTCTCTAACTTTATTTCGGTTAATGCTAATATTGAAATCTGTACTCCACTTAAAGTTAGGTGTATCAATATTTAAAGTACTCAAAGTAAATTCGACACCTTCGTTTTCAATCGCTCCTAAATTTTGCCATTGTGAGTTGAAACCCGATTGTGCCGGAACCGGTACATCAATGAGCATATCCTCAGTTAATTTCTTGTAATAATCAAAGGTCACATGAATACGATCATTAAATAGACCTAAATCCAAACCTACATCATACTGAGTAGTTGTTTCCCATTTGAGATCTGGATTAGGCAAAGAACCTGGTGCCAAGCCAAAATTTAATTGATTGTCGCTTGCGTAGTAGGCATTATCCAGTCGAGCAGCAAAACTAAATGGTGGTGTTCTTTCATTACCTGTCTGACCGTAGCTTGTGCGTATTTTAAGTTCATTAATAGCTCCTATATTTTTAATGAAAGGTTCACGATGTAACCTCCAGGCTAGAGCTGCCCCTGGGAAATAACCAAAGCGGTTCCCTTTAGGAAATCTATCTGAACCGTCAGCTCTGAAGTTAAATGTGGCTAGGTATTTTCCTTTGAATACATAATTTAAACTTGTGAAATAAGATATCCTGTTATTAGGAGTTCTTTCTGTACCGTATCCCCTAAAGATTTGACCTATGCTTATATCGTTGAAACCGACAGCTTGATTTTCAAAATTTACAATGTCGTTAAAGAAGCTTTCACGATTGTATTTGGCTAACTCGTTACCAGCGATGAGATTGAAATAATGTTTTTTGAAACGTTTTATATAGCGCAGCGTATTTGAAAAATTATAAGAATAAGACTCTACCTGTCTAATTACGGCTCTACCATTCCACCGCTGGCCAAATCTACTTTCAGAAGAATGAAATTCCTGCAACTTAGAATTAGAAAAATTACCGCCAATGAAAGAACGTAATTTCAAATCATCTGTAAAGTTGTATTCGGCGAAGGCTGAACCAAAAGTTCTATTGAAACGGATTTTCTTTTCCCCTTGCTCGATCAACGACAGTGGTGATAAATACTCCTGACTGGCTTGTTCTTCTTCAGTAATATCCAGCAATTCCCACGGATTGGCAATCACTAAAAACTGAACTACGCCGTTAAATTCATCACCTCCACTCCCACTGTTAGCTACACCATCCAGCTCAGTGAATGCTGTATTTAGATTAAAACCAAATTTCAATTTGTCGTTTTGCTTATGGGTAGCTTTAAGTCTGAAGTTGTATTTTCTATAATCGTTTTCAATAATCACCCCTTCTTGATCGATGAAACCTACGCTTGCTGCGTAATTTGTTTTGTCTGTGCCTCCACGAGCAGAAATTGAATGATTATTGATCACCGCTGTTCGCAGCGCCTCGTCCTGCCAGTTGTTACTTTCAATGTTTGAAAAATCTCTAGGGGTTCCATCGGCTAAATTTGTAAATGCGTTTGTAGGGTCTCTTGCCTCTCGATAGAGTAAGTATTCCTCTGGGCTAATTACATCTATGGTGTTTGTAGGACGTGCAAAACCTATTGATCCTGTGTATTCAAAAGTCAGCTTACCCTTCTCCCCTCCTTTGGTAGTTATGATAATTACCCCATTAGCACCTCTAGAACCATATATGGCCGTGGCGGAAGCATCTTTTAGTACATCTATGGATTCGATATCTTGAGGGTTTATTGTTGCTAAGGGATCTTGTGGAGCAACCGACCCCACACCTGAACTTGCCACTTCTTCCGCATTCAAATCCAGTTGAACACCATCTATGATAAATAATGGAGAACCAGCACTGAATACAGAGTTTGACCCTCTAACATTAAAATTCACTCCACTACCTGGCTCTCCAGATTGAGAGGTGATATTTACACCCGCAATCCTTCCTTGAATCGCATCAAATAAATTGGGAGTTTTTGATTTATTAATAACTGAATCTTTAATTGAGCTTACTGCACCCGTCAAATCTTCCCTCCTAACCGTTTGATATCCTATTACAACTATTTCATTTAGTTTATTGCTGTTTTCTGTCATGACCACATCAACAATGCTTTCACCACTATAGGTTACTTCTTTAGTAACCATACTTATGTAACTGTAAACGAGAACCGCACCTTCTTCAGGAACTTTAATGTTATACTTACCTTCTAAATCAGTAATATCACCGATCTGGGTGCCTTTCACAACCACTGTCGCGCCAAATATAGGGTTACCCTCAGAGTCATTGACAGTGCCTGTAACGTCTTTTTGTGATACTGCTAATTGTAGCGAACATATTGTTATGACTAACGTAAACATTCCTCTACTCATAGCTCGCATTTTATAATTCCAGTTGATTTTCATACTCTGATTCAATTAATGTAATTGTACTTGCTTGAAACTATCTCTTTTTGAAATGCTCACATTTTCAGATTTCTGATCAACGGTGATTGTCCCTTTATTTCCATCCAAGCCCTCATACTCGTTATCCTTTATAGTTACATTATTACAATTGACAATTCTTAAATTTGGGATGTCTGGAAATATAGGTTTGTATTTATCTGTTTTGATAATCTTGTTACCCTCAAACACTAAGTTCTCTACTGACATGGCATGAAGGATAGAACTATCAAAAGTTTTGATCGTATTGTTTCTTATAGTAATGTCCCTACTATAAATCCCATCAAAATTTTCCTTGTCCACATACTGAGGATCAATCAAGAAAATCGATTGAGGTCCATTACCACCATACACTGCATTCTCAATAATATTATTCTCAATCAGTAATCCTTCATTAGGTCCTGATTCATTCCACAGTCCTAAATCACCAGTCAATCTAAAGCTTGCCATCTGTGATGAAAGGTGGTTGTTTCTAACAGTAACTTTTCTTGGCGTAGAAATGAGAAAACTACGGGCTCTATTGTTTCTTACCACATTATTTTCCAATAAAGCTGAGGCATGCCATGAGATGTTCTCAACACCATCATACACCTCAACTTTTCCAGCAATGGGCTGATCAAAAGTTATGAGAGAAATTTTTTCGTTTACCCGTTCCACTTTCTTGAGAACCATGGAACCTGTTGAAGGCTGTAGATTTTTTTGGTCTATAATTTGAACGCGATCACCCTCTTCACCAAATAGGTATCCATTTTGGTGCGGGTGGTAGGTCTCTACCGCAAGCGTGTAATCATCAATAATTTTGTTCACTCTAACGTAAGTCCCATGAATATTTGTTGCATCATCCAGCATGTTTTCAAACGTGCAGTTTTTAATGGTTACGAGTCCCTTTACATTACAAAAGTGAGTAGCATCTGCCGTGGTGGTAACCATGCGACCTGAACCTTCTCTAAGAACTACATTAAAACTATCTAACGTAATGTTTTCTGATCTTTCCGCGATAAGTCCCATAGCACCTGCATGGTGCACATTGATATTATTAAACAAAAGATCTTGCGATTTAAAAACCCTAAAGGCTGGACTCGTACGGTTTTGCAAATATTCCCCCTTAGAAACCATTACAGATCCTACGGGAGGGAGACTTTTCATTTCAGTAGTAATCCTGATCAAACCTTTTTTCAACTCTTCTGCATAGATCCCTTTTTCGGGCATGTTATACATTTTAGTATTGTAGAGCGGAGCCATAGTTTTAGGATCCCAAAAGATATTCTGACCTACTTCTAGGTTGTAATGCTCCCAGTAAGCAAAACGCTTACCATACCTCCTTTCATATGGAGTGTCTGGCCTTTCCAGCATTAGATAAAGGTGACCAAAGTTGACCTCATATGGAGAGTTCACTTCGATATCAAATGTGCCACTATCAGCATCATTGGCAACTACCAGGCCTTCGAGGGCAAAAGGGACTTCCCAATCCACACTCAAATTCTTGATCGTAACATTTGAACTTTCTTCAATTATAAAAGGGATCATCTTACCATGATACATAAAATCAGATCCTCCTCCATCGATTGCGAAATCATGGAAATTAACAAGCATGAAAGAGGATCTCTTGAGACCATTGTCATTATTAGTGATCTCACAGTACCTCTCTGGAGCAAATGTGGGGTAAAAGTGATAGGTACCTTTGGGAAACACCATTTTGCTAATGCCCTCTTCTTTACATTTTTTAAGCGCCTCAACGACAATCGGTGTAGCATCTTCAACATCTGCTATACCCATTTCACTAAGGTTCAAAACTTTTTGCCCGTAACTTCCTATCGTAGTTAATAAGATGGCAATGATCAGATATTTATTCATAAATCCAGACACATAGGATCTAAGGTTTGTATTTTGATTATTATTCATAGGTGGTAAATGCTTATGGGAGTTTGGTTTTCGCTTTAAGCGAAAGAGTAATAATTTTAAAAATCTGTGCCTGGATCCTCTGGTGATTGTGCCTGTGCTTGTTTAGGACTTAATAAAATATAGGTTCCTAATGACGTTAGGGCAGCATACTTTCCAAACTTGCCCATCTTTTCCATAGCTTGCTTGCGCGTAATACCGTTTTCTGAATTGCTCTCTTGTTCTTTCATGTTATTCTCCAATGCTTGATTAGTCAATGATTAACTTCTTAGCTATTACACTATTTCCTGTCTGCACGTGGGCGATATAGATACCCGAGTCAAATGAAGCCAAGGTGATATTGTTTGCTCCGCTTCCTACAAATTCTTGATCCATTACTCGCTTACCTAGCATATTATAGACCGTCAGTCGAGCTTTATTGCTATAAACCCCATCAATTCGTAAATTTTGCTCATTTGAAATGTATACCGCAATATCAGAAGCAGCCGCTTGATTACTGCTTAAAGTTGCGGTTGTGGTGTGTAAAAACCATCTTCCAGTTCCATTGAGATCACTGGTAAGGGTGGTCGTGTAACTTGAGGATGGATCCAAAAGTGCAAAGGTCCCATTTAGCCTATCCTCCAGGTAGACTTTATATCCATTAGGTAGGTTATTTATGTTTGCCGTGATAGATAGTGTGGTTCCAGCTGATGCTAAAACTCCTACTGGAACAATCATATTTTCATAACCAACATTAGGAAGAGACTGAATTCCCAATCTCTTTGCTGAGCTGTTATCTACTGTTTGGGTATAAATGGCAAAATCATTTGTTATACCGCCAAATATGGAACTGTCGTATCCATTATCAAAACCGAGCGATGTACCATTTATGTAGAAGAGATCTGTATCGTATAATTCATTTGCTGCAGACATTACAAGATTAATCTCAGTTCTATTACTAGATCTCATAAAAGTATCAGACTCATGAGACTGCATGGCCTCGGTAAAACTAAAGCTGTTCGATCCGTTTGCGCTAACAAAGAAACCTTGTGCTGGAGCAACATAAAAAGATGGAGAAGCAAGGTTTACTTGATCATATGATCCCGCTGCTTGGTCCCAGAACCATAAAGTATTTTCTGAAAGGTTTGCAGAGTTTACTGATATGAGGTTATTTGTTGCATCTGCATTAGTGTTTGCCGCTAACGATGAGGGATATGGATTCCCTACAAGATTAAAGGAATTCCCGCCAGAACCGGTGGCATCTGTAATTGCCACAGCTACATTATCTACAGGCATAGTTCCTGAAAAAGCCAAGTCACCAGCAGCATTTAGCTTTACAGCGTATCCACCTCCAGATGTTAGAGCTCCAGTAGAGGATGCTGTTTGATAATCATACCGATCGCTAGAACTGGACTGCGTATTATCGTAGGGTGCGATTCCTATATTAGGAGGCGTTCCCGAAGCAAAAGAATTATTAGCAATCATACTTTCTAAACTCTCACCTTCTACCGGAGAGCCTACCAAATACCAGTTATTAGTACCAAGACTTCTGGAATAGTTGATAATTCCCGAAGATTTTCCATCAACAATTAATGAGCCTCCGGAATTAATAGAGACACCGTCAGATTCTTCGATCACAAGATCACCCAATGTAACTTGCGTTGATGAGGAAATCACTGGGGCATTGGCAACATCAGCGATAAAGGTATCTTCACCTGATGCAGGTACCCCATTACTCCAGTTACCAGCAGCTGACCAATCAGTACTTGCACCACCCGTCCACACGGTATCAAAAGAATATAGATAGCCGTCTTCATCAAGAGCTAATGTCGTACCTCCATCATCTACGTTAATTTGACTCAACTGAGCACTTGTTAGTCCAGCGCTATCTGTTCCAAATCTGACCACACCATCTTGAAAACCAATTAAATTTAAAGTACCTGAATCCCAATCAGATCCTGAATTATCGACAAAAGACAGTTCGTCTACTCCATTGTCAATATTGATATCAAGAGAGCCTGCTCCACTAAATATAATGACTCCTAAATTATCTTGGTTAGCATTTGCATTAAAGGTGAAATTATTGGTACCTCCTACAACAATGTTTGAACTTACAAAAACGTTTGCGCCATTCACAGTGATTGATGCACCAGATCCGTTAACTTGAAGTTTAGGTCCATCATAAAATATACTATTATCTTGTGTGTTCACGATTACATCTGAATTAGCAAGAAAAACGACATCGCCACCGTAGCCCGAATTAGCCGAAGTTGATCCAAAAATATTTGTGGTATTAGAAGCAAATCTTAGGTTTCCATTTCCTGCGAGAGAACCATTGTAATGAAAAGTATCACCTCCAGAACCCGTCTCAGCAGATAGATTTGTTGTTAGAGTGAGTAACGATCCTGTTTCAAATTCAATATCATTTAAGTCAACAGAATTACCATTTTGATTTCTCATTAAGGTAAAACCATTACTATTATCAATAGTAATATTACCTGCAAATGATAAGGTTACATCACTGTTAGAAACATTTTGAATGCCATAACCATTTGCAGTACCTGGGTCTATGGTTAAGACCGCCCCACCACCTATAGAGACATCATTAGAAGTTGCAAAGATGTTTTGAACTGTCTTGACTCTGAAATCAGTATTAACTTGAGATCCAGTCAAGAGTATTCGAGGAGTTTGGGTAGTTGATGGAGTGGTTCCCTGAGACCAGTTGGCAGCATTAGACCATAAAAAATCTCCTGCTCCATTATTGAAGTCATTATTTTGAGCGACATTTATATTAGGTAGAAAACAAAAGGAAATCATAAGCGAAGCAAAAGGAAATTTGCTAATTTTTGTGATTTCTAACCAGTTTAGTATTTTAACTATCATATAAGTTTGTTTTAACTGTTAGTTAGGAGTTGATGCTTTCGCGAAAGCGTCATTCCAAAGGTATACCATTGATTTGCAGTCTATTTTCTCATTTGTAACAAGGGTTTACGCTATTGTAACAATTATCAATACATCGTTGTAGTTTCAAAAATTTACCAATCTATTATGTTAAATTTGGTATCTTCTATAATTGAATATGACCCGATTTATTTTTCTCATATTTCTCTTTTGCGTTTGGCCTATTGTAGTTTTAGGTCAGAGCATTCAATTTGATGCTTTAACGGTTGAGGATGGCCTATCGCAATATGACGTGAGCGACATCCTTCAAGATTCTGAAGGTTTTATCTGGATAGGTACTTATGACGGGTTAAACCGATTTGACGGTTATGAAGTTGAAGGGTTTTTTCATGAAAATGAAAATCCATCCAGTTTATCAAGCAATCGTATTTTAAGTCTATTTGAGGATCAAAACGAGAGAGTCTGGATAGGAACCGACGGTTACGGTATCAATTACTATTCTTTAAAGAAAGATACTTTCACTCGTGTAGAAACACCTGATGGTTACGAAATAGTGAATGATATCAATCAAGATGTTGATGGAAATCTCCTTTTTGGTACCAGTCAAGGGCTGTTTAAAGTAAGGTCTGAGAATTCTAGCGAGATTGAGGTGGAAATTGTTCAATCGCCATTGACTGGATTGAACGTCAAAAAAATCACTATTCTGAAAAATGGTGATATAATTTTTGCTACTGATAACGGCTTGTGGTTAAACCATGAAGGGAACTACGAACTAATTGAAGATTCCGGTTCTGAATATTTCAACACCGTCATTCAAACAAACAACGGTGAAATCTGGGCTGGCGGAAGGTCAGGTTTGTCTCAAATCATTGATAAGAAGAAGTATTCCAAATATCAGGTAGTTTCTAAAAACATACTTTCCATGGTAGAGGGCGTGAATAACGATTTATGGGTGTCCACATTCGGTGGAAGTTTGATTCAAATTGAACTAGACGATTTCAAAGTTCAGGAAATAAAAACTACAGAAGATTCACGCATCAAATCACTGACGATCAACCCACTGAAAGTCAAGTATAAAGACCGTACCAATACCTTATGGTTATCAAACAAAAATGGCGTACTCTACAACAACTTAGATACCCAAAAATTTAAACATTTATCTAATGAGGTTGCTGGTCATGTGAGAACGCTCTTTGCATCGAATAACGATTTGTATTACGGGCTCTTGGCTGGAGGTTTCTTCAAATATTCATTTGAATCAAAAAAATCTCAAAAGCTTAACATTCCTGCAAACGCTAAAGCGATCAAGGTCGATACCTTAAATGGCAGAATTCATCTTGCTACTTCAAAAGGCCTTTACGGCAGAGCAACTGGTGAAAGCAATGAGTACGAATTAGTACCCATATTCAATGATACGATCAGTGACTCCTCTCTAATTATCACAAGTTTCTGCAATGACAAGTTCGGAAATGAATATTATGGATCTTTTAAAGGGCTCATCGTTAAAGATGAAAAAGGCGCCTCATGGATCAATGATAAGTTTGATAACCTCAGCTATCTACAGAACAAACGAATCATTTCCTTAAAACACGACGAATACAACAATTGTATTTGGGCTGGCACAATTTCCAGCGGACTTTTTAAGATCAATATTGACCAAGCTGGAAAAATAATTTCTGCCGAGGTTTATAATGAGCAAATGTCCGGCTCATATCATATTCCCAATAATTCTATCTGGTGCTTTTTAAAGGACGAGAACCATACACTATACGTAGGTACAGATACAGGGTTACTAAGAAAGGAGGGTGATCAAAACAACTTCACATCTATTAAATTCAGCGAGATTCTCAATAAGAAGATCTTAGGCATTGTCGAAGACCAATCCTCCAACTTGTGGTTAAGTAATTCGAAAAATTTAATACGTTACAATCCAAATACGGGAAAAACCGACATTTATAACCATTATGACGGTCTTATGACAAATTCATTGACCGAAGCGATAGGTAAAAATTCAAAAGGTGAAATTTTCATAGGAAGTATTGAGGGAATCAATTCCCTCAAAACCGAAGACTTAAGATATAATGAATTTGATGCAGATGTATCATTCACAAACTTGATTGTAAACAATAAAAAAGTACGCGTAGATGAAGGTGTGAATGGTGAAGTTCTGCTGGAAAAAAGGTTGAACAGAACAGAACAACTTCATTTGAACTACAAACAAAATGATTTTTCCATAGGTTTTACAACCTCTAATTATGCAAACAATAATGTAGCTAAATACAGATATAAATTAGTTGATTACGACAACGACTGGCAAATAACTTCTGGTAAAAATAGATTTGCCAAATACTCAAACATACCTTCTGGGAATTATGTTTTAATGGTAGAGGCAACAAATCCCAGTGGAGAGTGGTCAGGAAAAATTAAAGAGATTTCCCTATCCGTATCTCCAGCTCCTTGGCTATCGTGGTGGGCCTATATGATCTACTTTTTATTGATTGCTGGAATTATTTCTATTCTATTTTATTTCTGGAGAAATAAGCAAAGACTGAGAAATCAGATCGCCATTTCACAATTGAAAAACCAGCAAGAAAAAGAAATCAATGAGATGAAATTGATCTTTTTTACTGATGTGGCTCACGAGTTCAAAACCCCTCTATCGTTGATTATAGGTCCTTTGAACGATCTAATCAAAGGTGGAAATTCACAAGAGCATAAAAAGTTTTGCTACAATATACTTTCAAGAAGTACAGATCGTATGATGACGCTCGTAAACCAATTGCTAGACTTTAGAAAGGTGAGTTCTGGGGTGAATATTTTAGGAGTATCGAGAAACGACTTGTGTGGATTCGTTCTGGAAATTTCAAAATCATTTAATTGGCAAGCTCAAACTCGTAATATCGATCTTCGTGTCATTTCACCTGATAGCTATTTTTGCCATTTTGATAAGGACATTGTCGAAAAAGTCATCTACAATTTATTATCCAATGCCTTTAAATACACCCCTGATGGCGGTATTATAGAAATAGAAATAAAGCCTACCTGGAAGAACGAATTAGAATACTTCGTTATTCTTATAAAAGATAGTGGTAAAGGCATCCCGCAAATAGATAAAAAAAGAATCTTTCAAAGACATTTTCATGGGAAGGAACGATCATCTTCAGGAATAGGTTTACACCTTGCCGCAACTCTTATTGAAGCTCATCGAGGTGAGATTAATGTCTTGAATAGCTCTCTTGGAGGTACGGAATTCATGATCACCCTACCGGTTTCTTCAAAAGCTTTTGCAGAGCATGAATACATCAGCAAAGAAGATATTCCTGACCATACTCCGTCTGACTATATTCCTGGGGAAGAGGTATCCATTGACGTACCTGAAAATATCAATGACAAAAGAGAGAAGATATTAATCGTCGAAGATGATTATGATCTTAGAAAATACCTTAGAAACATATTGATTACAGAATATAATGTTATTGAAGCTGTAAACGGAAACGATGGTATACAAAAAGCGCTTCATGAGATTCCCGACGTTACCATTACCGATGTAATGATGCCAGAACTAGATGGTATAGAAATGTGTAAAAGAATGAAGGAAAATATACTTCTTTCCCATATTCCTGTGCTGATGCTTACCGCTAAAACCGGAGACGAATTTTATCAAAAAGGTCTAGAAGTAGGTGCTTGGGATTACATTGCAAAACCTTTCAATAGCGCACAACTTTCTCAAAAAGTGACAAATATTCTCGATACCAGAAATAATTTTCGCCAGCTTATCACTAGCAATAATACTAATGAATCACCAGATGAGTACGTTTCTCATAACAGAAAGTTCATTGACAAACTTTCAGCAGTGATAAAGGAAAAAATGAATGATTCAGATTATAGTGTTCAAGATCTAGCTGACGACATAGGATTAAGCCGCATGCAACTGCACAGAAAAATAAAAGCGCTAACCGGTCTCAGCACTACGGCCTTTGTGAATTCTATAAAAATAAAAGTCGCGATAAAGCTATTTGATGATGGTTGTGATCGAGTACAAGAGGCTATGGATGCGATAGGCATAAACAGCTATGCTCACTTCATCAAGCTTTTCAAAAAGGAAATGCAAATGACTCCAAAACAACACATTGAAAATCTTAAACATAAAACTGATCTTATCAAATCCAACTAAATGAAAAATATTATTGGTATTCTTATGGTGACTGTGCTTGTCGCATGTAATTCAAGCAAAAAAACAGACACCCCACAAAAAACTGAAGAGGCTAGAAAACCAAACATTCTAATCCTTTACTTAGATGATTTAGGGTATGGTGACCTTAGTTCCTACGGTGCGACGGAACTTCAAACACCTAATATTGATATGTTGGTCATGGGTGGCATCAAATTCACCAACGGTTATGCTTCATCAGCCACCTGTACTCCCAGCCGATATGGATTGCTGACGGGCAATTATCCCTGGCGCAATAAAAAAGCAAAAATTCTTCCAGGTACAGCACCGTTATTGATCAATACTGAACAGCAAACCATTCCTAAAATACTCAAAGAAAAAGGATACCATACTGGTATTGTAGGTAAATGGCATTTAGGACTGGGAACAGGTGTCGTAGATTGGAATGATGAAATTTCCCCTGGTCCCAATGAAGTAGGTTTTGATGAATCCTATATAATGGCAGCAACCCAAGATCGCGTTCCCACGGTGTACATCAAAGATGGAAACGTCGTTGGGTTAGAAGAAAACGATCCCATTGAAGTAGATTATCAAAAAAACTTTGAAGGTGAACCCACAGCAATTTCTAATCCAGAAATGCTGACTATGAAGTGGCACCATGGTCACAATAGCTCCATCGTAAATGGTATTCCCAGAATAGGGTATATGAAAGGTGGAGAATCTGCTAAATGGGTAGATGAGGACATGGCAGACCATTTTCTGGACAAAGCAAAGGATTTTGTGAAAGAAAATAAAGGACAACCTTTCTTCTTATACTATGCACTTCAACAACCTCACGTTCCAAGAACTCCGCACCTACGATTTGCTGGGAAATCGGGAATGGGGCCTCGAGGAGATGTAATCCTAGAAGCTGATTGGGTAATCGGTGAATTCATCAGTACGCTCAAGGCGGAAGGTGTACTTGAAAATACACTCATCGTTCTTTCCAGCGATAACGGCCCAGTACTTAACGATGGCTACCATGATGAAGCAGTCGAAAAGCTAGGTGATCACGATCCTAGTGGAGGACTAAGAGGTGGTAAATACAGTATATTTGAGGCAGGTACGAGAGTCCCCTTCATAACCTATTGGAAAGGGAAAATTTCACCACAAGTCTCAGACGCTATAGTGTGTCAAATAGATCTCCTACCCTCTTTGGCTAACCTTGTTGGAGTAGAAGAAACTTCGACGGATGGTAAAGACATCCTAGAAACGTTTCTGGGAAAGAATAAAGAAGGTAGAGAAAACTTGATTATTGAAGCTACGGGAAAAACAGCATTAAGAAGCGGTTACTGGCTCTATATCCCCTCTTATACAGGTAAAAACTTTAGAGAGGCGGTAGGCATTGAGGTTGGTAATCTTCCTAATGAGCAATTATATAATTTGAAAGAAGACACTGGACAACAAAATAATCTGGCCGAATCAAACCCAGAAAAACTTGAAGAAATGAAAAAACTCTTCATAAAACTCAGGGGCAAAAACTACAAAGAAGGGGTAAAAGAAGTCGTTTTTCAATAATAACAGCTTCTAACCATTAATCAAAAACAGCATGCAGGTAATTACATTTTTAACATTTACCGCCTTAGTGGCGCTTATCGCTTACCTAAAAACTAGAAACACAGACGAGGGCTCCTCAGATGGATATTTCTTAGGAGGAAGAAGTCTTACTGGTGTAGTCATTGCGGGATCTTTGCTGCTCACAAATCTTTCCACGGAACAGATAGTGGGACTTAATGGCTCTGCCTACAAAGAAGGTATTCTAGTCATGGCTTGGGAAACTCTCGCTGCCATAGCCATGGTGGTAACCGCTGTTTTTCTATTGCCCAGATACCTCAAAGGTGGTATCACTACTATACCCCAGTTTCTGGAGCGACGTTACGATAAGATGACAAAGACCATTGTTTCTGGTCTTTTCCTCACCGGCTACGCAGTAATACTACTTCCTATAGTATTATATTCAGGAGCTCTGGCAATCAACTCCATGTTCAACATTCCTGAAATGCTGGGTGTATCCCAAAACACAGCGCTCTGGATCACGGTATGGGGAATAGGAATCATAGGTTCTATTTATGCGATTTTCGGTGGTCTTAAAGCTGTAGCTGTATCTGATTTAATCAACGCAATAGGCCTTTTGATAGGAGGATTGCTTATTCCAATTTTTGGGTTGATGGCGGTAGGTGACGGTAGCGTTTCTGATGGAATCTCCGTTCTTTTAGAATCACATCCAGAAAAATTTGAATCCATAGGTAACGAGGATTCGTCCATCCCCTTTGCAACCATATTTACGGGAATGATGCTGGTACAACTTTTTTACTGGGGCACAAATCAGGCGATCATTCAGCGAGCCTTGGGAGCAAAAAACCTAAAGGAGGGACAAAAAGGGCTTATACTGGCTTCTTTCATCAAGATTTTGGGACCTCTCATTGTCGTTTTGCCTGGAATCATTGCTTTTCACATCTTTGGGAGTTCTCTAGACAATCCAGATCAAGCCTATCCATTACTGGTTACTGAGGTTTTGCCAGACTATCTGGTAGGCTTTTTTGCCGCCGTACTTTTTGGTGCGATTTTGAGTTCTTTCAACTCTGCCTTGAACAGCTCCGTCACCTTGTTTGGTGTGGATATTTATCAATCCTATTTTCAGAAAGAAGCATCAGAGAAACAAGTGGTAAAAGCAGGGAAGACTTTTGGGATCTTTCTGGCACTGATCTCCATGTTTATCGCTCCACTACTGATCTATGCCTCAGACGGTTTATTTGGCTACCTTCAAGAAGTCAATGGTATCTATAGCATCCCCATCCTGACCATAATTGTGGTAGGCTATTTGACAAAATACGTTCCCGCGATCGCTGCAAAAATTGGTGTCATATCAGGATCAGTGCTTTATATCATCAGTCAGTTTTTTATAAAGCCTCTTTTTGACGTTGTGGAAACATTTAATGGCGTTGAGACCGTCACCGGCAATACCTACCCGCATTACCTGCACGTTATGGCGATTTTATTTGTGCTTAATATGATCATTATGTTGATCATAGGTCGACTCAAACCGCGTACAATTGCTTATACGCAAAACTATACCAAGCAGGTAGACATTACTCCCTGGAAGTACCTAAGCATCACCGGAATAGGAATCTGTGTCATCGTTATAGGTATCTATGTTTACTTTGCGTGATATAGACTTCTTATTATTGTGATAAGCTGTATGATGTATTCGCTTTCGCGAAAGCGTAATAACTTATACCCTCTAGAGAATTAAATATTATTGAGATATTATTGATCTATAGAACAAGTGGAGATTTGAAAATTAGATGGGGTTTTACCGCTACTTATTTTGGAGTGGGTTTTAAAAGTTGATCCAGAATGAACTCAACGCCTTCTTAAGAATTACTCTTTAGGCCGTAGCGGGCAGTTTTTTTAACGTTAGGGTGGCGTTTGCCATCGCATAACTGAAATGAGCAAAGTCCAACATTTGAAGGTCAGATCGTGTTCAATCTGCAATGTTTATTCTCAAGTCTTAAGGAGTGGGGAATATTTGAAAGCCTCTGCTTCGCCCCATATCAATGAATTCTCATAGCTAAATCGCTAATCTTCCTCATAAAATTGATATTTTTAAGTGATTTACGTTCTGTTGCAGGTTACATGTTGTTGTCCCGCTTTCACGAAAGCGTAACTAAAAAAGATATCCGTGAAAATGAAAAAAGCCCCTCGATATCGAGAGGCTTTTGTGCGGATGATAGGTTCCGATAGCTATTGGAACGAACCTGCACACCTTGCGGCACTAGATCCATAGTCTAGCCCTGTGCATATTTTTGCTTGAGACGTTCCACCATCTCTGGATAATTCCTCAAGTTCTCGAAAGATATTTTGCTCTTCATGCGTTTGATATGGAGTTCCATCATTCTGGCCTGCTCGTAGCCCAGGTTCTGGATTTCAAGATGAACTTCCCAGTCACCGGCTTTGGCCGTATAACTATTCGTAAAAAATCCTGACTTGTGCTGTTCAAGCCTTTCTTTGAAATCACGACAGCTGCCCGAGTAGAACCTATCAATACTAACCGAATAAAGTATATACCGAAGCCATAAATGCAAAAAAGCCCGCTGAATGCGAGCTTTCTATTGTGCGGATGACAGGAATCGAACCTGCACGCCGTGAAGCACTAGATCCTAAGTCTAGCATGTCTACCAGTTCCATCACATCCGCATACTGGCATTTCCCCTAAGGGTCGGCAAATATACATACTTTTCACTTATTACAAATTCTTTGCATAAAAAAAATGAAGCGAACCTTATCTTTACGTCAAACCACTTTTCATGTATACAAAACCATACGTAGAACAACATAAAGACCGATTCATTCAGGAACTCATAGACCTGCTTAAAATTCCTTCCATCAGTGCCGATCCAGAATACAGAAAAGACGTGATTCTAACCGCTGATAAAGTCAAGGAGTCGCTAGAAAAAGCTGGATGCAATAAGGTTGAGATTTGTGAAACTCCTGGATACCCAATTGTTTATGGAGAAAAAATCATAGACAAAAATCTACCTACGGTTTTGGTTTACGGTCATTACGACGTGCAACCACCAGATCCCATCAACTTATGGGACAGCCCGCCGTTTGAACCTGTCGTTAAAGAAACAGAGATCCATCCCGAGGGAGCCATTTTTGCCCGCGGCGCCTGTGACGACAAAGGTCAGATGTATATGCATGTGAAAGCCATGGAATACATGACCCATAACAATGAATTGCCTTGTAATGTAAAATTCATGATTGAAGGTGAAGAAGAAGTAGGTAGTGAATCGTTAGGCTGGTTTTTGGAACGCAATCGTGAAAAACTGGCAAATGATGTAATTCTCATCTCTGATACGGGCATGATCTCTAAAGATGTTCCTAGTATTACAACTGGACTGCGCGGTTTAAGTTATGTAGAAGTTGAAGTCACGGGACCCAATCGTGACCTACACTCAGGATTATACGGTGGCGCGGTAGCAAATCCCATTAATATCCTGTGCGATATGATCGCGAAATTGCATGACGAGAACAACCACATTACCATTCCAGGATTTTATGATAAAGTAGATGAGTTGAGTAAAGAAGAACGCGCCGAAATGGCCAAAGCTCCCTTCTCACAAGAAGTCTATAATAAAGCGCTCAATATTAAAAAAGAACACGGCGAGAAAGGTTATACTACAAACGAGCGCAACAGCATAAGACCTACGCTGGACGTGAATGGAATTTGGGGCGGTTACACTGGTGAAGGAGCCAAAACAGTAATAGCTAGCAAGGCCTATGCAAAAATCTCCATGCGACTCGTACCCAATCAGGATTGGAAGGAAATTACCGCACTGTTTCAAAAACATTTTGAAAACCTAGCACCAGAAAGTGTTACGGTTAACGTAAAACCTCATCATGGCGGTACAGCATATGTCACGCCTATTGACTCTGTAGGCTATCAAGCTGCCAGTAAAGCTTATGAAGATACATTTGGCAAGACGCCCATACCGCAGCGCAGTGGCGGCTCTATCCCAATTGTTGCGCTATTTGAGCAGGAACTGAAATCCAAGTCTATTTTAATGGGCTTTGGATTGGACAGCGATGCGATTCACTCGCCTAATGAGCATTTTGGTATCTGGAATTACTTGAAAGGTATTGAAACCATTCCTCATTTTTACAAGCATTTTGCCGAGATGAAGAAATAATAATTGATTCTTTTCAAAAATTGAATCCCTACTCACTTTTACTGAGTAGGGATTTTTTATAGTGGATCAGTATTTTCCGCTTTCGCGAAAGCGGAACAATAAATTCAGGTTGAAGTAACATTTTATATCTTTAGAAGCCTGTTTTAATTGCGACCATTATACTTTCTTATGCCAAACTATAATAAATTATAGAGGTCATCATTTAAATACTTATCTTTAAAGTCAACAAACACTGTCATTTATGGATGTTTTTAAAGGTCAAAATCTTATAGAGTTCTCTGAACGCTTCAAAACCGATCTGGATTGTAAGGAA
>JBATVD010000023.1:0-2800 GCA_049671565.1 Nonlabens sp. | reverse complement strand
CGTCGAAGCTGTCGGAATCCAAGGCACACCGACGTTCTTCGTCAACGGTAAGCCTTTGCCAGAGTTCGGTGCGGAGCAGCTCTTGTCGCTCGTCCAAGCCGAAGTCGAGGCTGCGGCAACAAACTAGAACGAACAGGAGACCCAACGTGTTCAAAACCTTCGCAAAGGCAATCCAGAGCCTGTCTGTCGCCCTTCTGATGGGCTTGCCAATGGCATCCTCAGCGCAGCAGTTGTCAGAGAACGCATCGATTGTGGTCGAGAGCCCCTGGGCGCGCGCGAGCCTTGGAATGTCGCGGCCCGGCGGGGCCTATCTGACCGTTCGGAACGAGGGCAGCGATCAGATCTCCCTTATCGGTCTTCGCGCGGAGATCTCCGGCATGGCTTCGATCCACGAAACCAGAACCAATTCTGACGGCGTCAGCAGCATGGCTCCGGCGGACGATATCGTGATCCCGCCCGGGGGTATGTTCGCCCTTGAACCCGGCGGATATCACGCGATGCTGATGCAACTGCAATCTCCGCTCGTCGAGGGGGAGACCTTTCCGCTGACCCTGCTCTTTTCCGATGGAACAGAGCTTGAAATCACCGTCCCGGTCCTTGGCATCGGCGCACGCGGCCCCGAAGGCTGATCCGGCTGATGATGAGGGTGGCCAAAATCGCAGCGATCGGAGCGGCGGCGGTCTTTGCCGCCCTGTTTGTCGGCTGGTGGCAGGTAGATGGGCCTGGCGCTGACTCCGCGCCGGGCAAGCGGTCTCTACCGCTGACTGCTATGGAATTCAGCCTGACGGATCAGGATGGTCGGGATGTCGGCCCGGAAACCCTCATCGGCGAGCCGAGTCTGGTCTTCTTCGGATTCACCTATTGCCCCGACGTTTGCCCGACGACCCTCTCGGACATTTCCGGATGGCTCGACGAGATTGGGCCGGACGCCGAAGACCTGAATACCGTTTTCATCACCGTAGATCCGGACCGCGACACGGTCGAGACCATGGCCGAGTATGTCTCGTATTTCCATCCGCAGATACAAGGATGGACGGGCTTGCCAGACCAGATCGCGGCCATCGCCGATGGTTTCCGTGTCACCTATGAGAAGGTTGAGGCGGAAAACGGCGAATATACGATGAACCACACGGCGGGTGTTTTCTTGTTCGATGCGACAGGTCGCTTCGTCACCACCATCGACTATCACGAACCACGCGAATTCGCCGTGCCGAAGATAAGGCGCGCGATGCAGAACAGAACCGAGAGGGCAGAATCTTGAAACTGAGACATATCGTTCTGGGAACGACAATGGCCGCGGCAGCGGTCAGCACGATAGCGAGCCGGGCTTTGATCCTGGAGGCGCCGTCCGAGTACATCTTTTCCGAGGCTCCGGTAGCCTTGGACAGTCCACCCGAACCTCTCGATGGACCAGGCGTCAACGCATCTGGCGAGACGATGCCGAATATGCTTCCGGCCGCTTTTCAGCCGCCTGAGTTTCCCGCACTCGAACGGGCCGAGCCAGATAATCTGATGGCGCTTGTTCAGGCCCTCGCCACGCCGCCTTGGGAGGCGACGGTCGAGGCGGGTGACACATTGGACGTGCTTCTCTCTCTCGCGGACATGGATGCGCAAACACGGACCGAAGTCGCACTGGCACTGACGGTTGAATACGACCTGCGCCGCCTTCGACCGGGCCATCGTCTCAGCGTCGACTTTCGCCCGGACGGAACGCCATCCGTTGTGACGTTGGCTGTCGATGACGGTGTGCGGATCGAAGTCACCCTGGACGACACCATTGCGAGTCGGACGGTAACGCCGAGCGCGTTGACAGTCGAGCGTGCGAGCCAGCTGCTGGTAAACGGGTCGATCTACGCTTCGCTGGATCGAGCAGGCGTCCCGGCCCGTTTTGCCGTCGATCTCGCACAAATCCTCGGGGAAACGGTCGACTTTCGCAGGGATCTTCAAGGCGGAGAGACCCTGAATATCCTTTGGGGTCAGACCGTCCTTCGCGATGGTTCAGAGGTCGGTCAACCGTCAATCTCCTATGCGGCCCTCGATCTGGCCGACGACCGCTTCGAAATCCTCTGGTCAGCCGAAGACAGCGGGCGGGCAACGGTCTATTTGAATGGTGAAATCCTGCGGACGGTCGCGCCGCCGGTGGAAGGCGCACGACTGTCGTCGGTCTTCGGGCAGCGCAAGCATCCGATCTACGGCAATATGCGGATGCACACAGGTGTCGATTATGCCGCCGCTGCGGGGACACCGATTGCAGCGACCGCACCCGGACGGGTCTCCTTCATCGGATGGCGGAGCGGGTATGGCCGGGTGGTCGAGATCGCGCACGGGTCAGACACAATGACCCGCTATGCGCACCTCAGCGCTGTGCCGGAGGGTCTGGCCGTCGGAAACCGCGTGGTCGCGGGCGAAACGATTGGCCAGGTCGGTGAGACAGGCACGGCGACAGCTCCGAACCTTCACTACGAAGTGCGCGTGGACGGCCGACCTATCGATCCGCTCGGGGAGGAATTGCTCGCCTCTGCGGAAAATTTCGACACTGCGGATGCCACTGAAATCCTTGAAGAGACGCGCACACGGTTCGCGACCTTTCTTCGCGAAGACACATGACTGATTTGAAAGGAATTCCGATGAAAAACAGGTTTCAAACCTTGGCCGCTGCGACCCTCATGATTGCTGCCGCGACGGCAGTAACCGCCCAGACCGCTATCCACGTCGGAAAGACGCGCGGCTGCGGTTGTTGCCTTGCCTGGATGGAAAAGCTGTCCGAGGCCGGGTTCGCTCCTGAAGGTGAGAATATGGG
>JBATVD010000022.1:0-5446 GCA_049671565.1 Nonlabens sp. | reverse complement strand
CGATAACTTTATAGCAAACCTAGTCGCTGGATTGACAGCCTACTCTTTTTTAGACTCTAAACCATCAGTGAAGATCCAAAGATTTTTGCCTCAATTAAGAGTCGCTTAGGTCGAACTCACGTTATTTTAAGATATGGATAGTCTAACGCAAATCGTGCTTGGCGCCGCTGTGGGAGAAGTGGTTTTGGGAAGAAAAGTAGGCAACAAGGCCATGCTCTATGGAGCCATTGCAGGCACCATCCCTGATCTCGATGTCCTCGCCCGCAATTTCACTGACACCATTAACGCAACTGAGATTCATCGCGGCTTCAGTCACAGTATATTGTTTGCAATCATTGCGGCACCACTGCTTGGCTGGATGGTTAACAAAATCGAGCATAAAAAAAATCTTGGTTGGCGACCTTGGACATGGTTGTTTTTTTGGGGGATCTTTACCCACCCTTTACTCGATGCTTTTACAACTTGGGGAACGCAAATATTTTACCCTGCAGATTATCGTGTAGCGTTTAATAGCATTTTTGTAATTGATCCATTATACACCCTACCTTTTTTAGTCTGTACAATTTGGGCGATGTTTTTGAGAAGAGGTTCGCTTTCGCGAAAGCGTACTAACCTCACCGGCATCGTACTCAGTTCCAGCTATCTTTTGCTTAGTGTAGTGCTCAAGCTACTAGCATTACACCAATTTGAATCGGCACTCTCTAAGTTAAGAATTGAGTACAATGAAATTTCTACACGACCAGCAGCACTGAACACTATTTTATGGAACGCAAATGTGGACACGGAGGACGCTTATCTAATAGGCGATTACTCATTTTTTGACAGCGAGCCTTTAACCTTTAAAAGCTATCCCAAAAATAGGGCTAATGAGCCCCATTTCAACAATCCGCAATCTGAAGAAAACCTGCAACGCCTTATCGACATCAGCCAGGGATGGTACCTGCTTGAAGAAAAGGATGGCGACTGGTATTTTTATGATTTACGTTTCGGTTTGATGCCTACCGCTAGCGGTAAAATGCAATTTGTTTTTGCTTACAAATTGATTGAAGAGAATGGCATTCTCACCGCTGAAGAAACTCCCAAAGCACCTCGCGATGCAGGATTACTCATGAAGAAATTGTGGGAACGGGTGAAGGGGAATTGAATGAAAAAGCTGTAACGTACTTTCTTAAAGTTGGAATAAGAATACTGTTATATGAGGTGCAAATTGTTAAGTTATGTCGGACTGAACTTACTCCTATTGACTCAGTACAAACTTCTCGACTAGTACCTTATACATATAAAATAGCATGAAATAAAAAAAGCTCCTGATTTCTCAGAAGCTCAGATTAGTAGCGAGGACTGGTCCCGATATCCATAGGGACGAACCAGCGACGTGATCTCTTTATTCACAACAAATAAAAAAGCCACTCTTTTCAGAATGGCTTCATCTTAGTAGCGAGGACTGGACTTGCTTCGACAAGCTCAGTATAAACTTCTCGTCCAGTAATCCATCCAAAAATTAGCGTGAAATAAAAAAGCCTCTGATTTCTCAGAAGCTTTTACTTAGTAGCGAGGACTGGACTCGAACCAGCGACCTTCGGGTTATGAGCCCGACGAGCTACCTACTGCTCTACCTCGCGATATAACCACTTTAAAACAACCCATCTTTCGATTTGCGTATCATAACAACGCCTGTTTTTATTGTGGGATGCAAATATACAGACTTTTTTAATAATAAAAAGCTATTTGAAGAATTTATTTTGTCGCATTCCTAGAATAGGTTAAAAGCTTCTCAAATCACAAGTTTTTAAGAAAGCCTCATTCATTAACCATATATATTGAAAATAAAAAAACATGAATACACCTAAAACTGAACAGAAGCTTAACGCCATTCTAGAAAAAACCTACGATGCTCAAAAAGGCTATGCAAATGCTGCCGAAAACGCCACTGACGAGAACGATCCCAACTTAGCGAGATGGTTTGCCCACCAGGGTCAACGTCGTACAGAATACGCAGCTGCAATTATTGGAGAAATGAAAAACATGAACCTAGAACCAGAATTGGAAAGCAGTGTAAAAGGTGATGTTCATAGGGGATGGCTCAATTTCAAGCTGAACTTTACCAGTGATGAGGAAGAAGCTATACTAGAAGAATGCCTAAGAGGTGAGAAAGCTGCAATTGAAGAATATGAAGATGTACTGAACAACAGTGGTGAATTGCCTCCAACTATCGTGAGTGTGCTAAGAACTCAAAAAGATGAGATTCACGCCACGGTTAGTAAAATCAAAAGATTAGAAGACTTAGAGAATTATCAGAATATCTAATTCTGAGAAGATTTAATACTTGAGCTGTTTTAGTTTTAATTTCTTAATTGATAATGCCAGATTGCGATTAGCTTTCCAGCACGATGATAGAAGTTAGCTAAAGCAGCTTTTTTATTGACCTATTTCCTTAGCTTCAAAAGCAACCAGTTCCCCACTTTCAAAATTAACTCTCAGCTCAATGGGGTTGCAACATACCTCGCAATCTTCTACATAAGTCTGTGAGTAGGCAGGATCCAGCAACATGGATATTTGTTGCCAGCAATGAGGACACATAAAGAAATGCTCAATCACAACTCAATGTTTAGCAGTTGACCGGAAAACTGAAGCAGTTGATATTCCGCTAGTTTTGCGTCGTACTTGGCTAAGTTTTTACTGGTCCCTGCATTTAATAGATTGATCTGTGCCTGCCTGAACTCAATACTGTTTACTTGACCCAACTTAAACTGCTCTTGCGTGCGCTCAAAGTTATTCTTATTGGTGATTACATTTTGTTCTTGCATTTCATATACGGTTATAGCGTTGCGATAATTTCCTAACGCATTGGCTATATCTCTCGCCACCTCTTGCTCAATCTGTTTTTTGAATAAAACTTCGTTTTCATAGGCGATTTTTGAATTGCGTATGCCGGTAATGCTCAAACCTCCATCAAAAATATCCCAAGTCAGACTCGCCCCTACCCTTAGACTTGTACTTTCTCTAGTATTGGACGGGAAGAATGGACCACGAGGATTCTCCGTTCGGTTCCACCCATAAGATCCTGTAAGACCTACTCTAGGCAACATAAGAGCCCTTGTTGTCTTGATATCGTAGTCACTAATTTGTACGTTACTTGCCGACTGTAGCAAGCGCACATTGTTCTCATTAACTTCCATGAGCAAACTTTCCACACGCAATTCATTCAACAGCGTGACAGTGGTGTCTACCGTGAAATTCTGAGAGAGCTCTCTATTCAGTAATACGTTCAGATCCCGTTTGGTATTTTCTAATTGTTGTGAAGCGTTTAAAACATTCACGCTGTCCGTGTTGATATCTACCCTTGCGTTGAGCACTTCCAGCTTACTGACCAGACCATAATCAAACTGATAATCCACTCTGGTTAGCCTACTTTTTGAAATGTCCAAAGTCTCTTTTAATACATCCAGATTTTCTGTGAGTCTAGCTATTTCTAGGTAAACGCTCATGAGCTGCACAGTAGTATTCTCAATAGTCTCACGAGCCTGTAGCTGACTTAAATTATATTGTTCCTTGAGACGTTTGTAGTTATACAATCTCCCCAAACCGTCAAATAGGGTATAGTTCAAAGCAATAGCAGCGTTGTAAGTTCGCGTCTCTGCGTCATTGATCATAATGGGATCTCTAGGATCTGCAGTTGGATCATTAGGCGCACCAAAATCTGTACGAGAGTCTGTCTCATCTACATCTGCCGCTGCGGTTCCCTGCAGGCTGGGCAGGTATCTAGAATTAAGGACACTTTGATTGTTTTCGGCAATTTCTTCATCATTTTCAGCAATCTGGATCCCATAGTTATTTTCCAGCATGAGGCTTTTTGCTTCCTCACGGCTCAAAATGGGTAATAGAGATTGTTGAGGATACGCTTTCGCGAAAGCGAGAACGACAAAAACCACTACGATATACCGACTACTCCTCATCATGATATTCCTCGATTTGTTCCTGCTCCTTTGCAACGGATGTAACACTTCTAGTCTCTGGCTTATCACCCGTCCACGCCCATTGCAACCAAACTTTTACATTATTTCCAAAACTCAGAAACAGGGGTAATAAGAGTAAGGTGAGCAACGTGGCAATCCCTATACCGTAGGAAATAGAAATGGCCATAGGTTTTAAAAATTGCGCCTGCCTACTTTTTTCCAATAAAAGCGGTGCGAGACCGGCGACAGTTGTGAGCGACGTCAGAAAGATCGCCCTGAATCTACTTTTGCCCGCCTCATAAAGTGCCTCGTCAAAGTCAAGACCTTGCTTTATATTATTGTTGAATTTGCCCACTAAAACCAAACCGTCGTTTACCATGATCCCAATCAAGGCAATAATTCCCAGCATGGAAAGAATGTTTACCGGAAAACCATGAATGTAGTGCCCCCAGGCAACAGCAATAAAACTAAATGGAATCATCAATATCAACATAAGAGGCTGCGTGCCGCTTCGGAACGTGAATGCAATGACAAAGTAGATGAGTAAAAGCATTAAAGGACCTACATAAAATGCGCTGCTACTGATTTTCTGGGCTTCACGGGCTTGTCCACTTAGGTAATTTGGTGTAATGGTAGGATAGCGTTCCTGAAGCTTGGGAACTACATTTTCTCTTATGTCAGTGAGGATGTCTGTTGCACTTTCATTGGGATCTTTCATGTCTGCACTCACGAGGATCTCCCGCCTACCTTCAAGGTGATTGATAACCACGTCACCACGTTCAATATTATATTCGGCCACGTCTCGCAACGGCACGCGATTACCCGCTGGCGTGAGTATGCGCAGCTCATCCAGATCCTTGATACTGGAACGGTTATCCCGATCGTAACGTACCCAAACCCTGATCTCATCCTGACCACGCTGGAACCGCTGGGCTTCCCGACCGAAAAAGGCTGCCCGCACCTGGGCCATGATGCTTTGGGAATTCAAGCCTAAGGCATAAGCGTTATCGTTGAGCTCCAATTTAATTTCTTTGATTCCTGCAGGATCGTTGTCTGTGATATCTTTTAATAGTGGATTGCTCTCTAAGATCTCCTTGAAATCCTCTGTAGCGGCTTTAAGTTCCTCTATGTTATTACTCAAAAGGGAAACCGCAACAGGGCTACCGCCAAAGTTCCCTCCAGAACCAAAAGTGATACTTTCAGCTCCCGGGATACGACCTACCAGTTCCCTCAATCGATTGGCAACCATGGGAGAAGTAACAGACTCGGGACGGGATTCTCCTGGCAATAGATTAATGGAAAGATTTGCAGATGATGCCGAAGTCTGCCCTCTGATGATGTTCTCAAACAGCTTCACGCTGTATGCGTAATCCTCTCCTTTCAAATACTCTTCGGTAAATTCTTCGTTTACGATTTGTGCTTTTTCTTCAATACTGGTGATGATAGAATCTGTTATTCTTTCTGCTGTACCGTTGGGCATTTCTAAGGTC
>JBATVD010000021.1:0-26294 GCA_049671565.1 Nonlabens sp. | reverse complement strand
CCACAGAATATGCTGGAGGCTTCATCTACGAGCAGGGCATGCTACAGATGATGCCCCACGCCGAGGGCTACGCAGAAATACACAACGGCAGCTGGAGATATGTCTATCAATATAAAGACCACTTAGGAAACGTTAGACTCTCCTACTCGGACAGCGACAACAACGGAACTATTGACCCAAACACGGAAATCATATCAGAGAAGAACTACTATCCTTTTGGTCTTCAGATGAAGGGCTTTAACAATGTGGTTTCCGGAAATGCGAATTCAGTTGCGGAACGGTTTGCTTACAACGGGAAAGAAAACAATCCAGAGCTGGGGCTAGAATGGGTGGATTTTGGGGCACGTAACTACGACGCTAGTCTGGGAAGATGGATGAATAGTGATCCTCTTGCTGAGAAATATTATTCTCATTCTACGTACAATTATGTTTTCAATAACCCGATCAATCTTGTAGATCCAGATGGTAGAGGGGTATGGAAACCTGATGCAGAGGGCAATCTCATAGCGGAAGAAGGAGATAATGCATCCACTTTAGCTACACATTTGAACATAACGGAGACAGAGGCTTCCGATATGATAAACAGTCAGGGACTAGAAAAAGTGTTGGTATTTACAGACGATACTGTCTATGCAAATCAAAAACTCGAGGTCGACAACAATATGACAAGATCTATAGATCAATCTAGTGGATTAACTAAAACTGAACGAGACAATGGGGAGACTGGTCCATTTGACCCAGTTGATGGATATATATGTGATCAAGCATCTATGTTAGCAGCTGATGGATTAGAAATAAACCCCACAACTGCAAATGAGAACTATGGCAATCCCAATCAATTTTTTAGTCCGGAAGGATTTGAAGAAGTTAGTAGTCTAAGTGAGACTGGGTTTGGTACTGGTGTTGCTGTAATAGCTGGTCAGCATGTGGTTAGCAACTATGGACAAAGCAGAGATGGTACGCAATATGTCTATTCAAAAGATGGGGGATTTAATAAACCAGAGGTAAAGACGATGACTAAAGTATTGCAACAGATGCAATCGACAGGCATGATAAAATCTACAGAAAACGTCAGAATAAACTATTATCGTAAGTTATGAAAAGGATTGTATTGCTTTTTGTTCTGATTGCCATTACAAACGCGTGCTCATTTGAGCAAAATCAAATAAATTTTATTTTTGAAAATGGGGAAGTCTTATCAACAGACAAATTTTCATTTATTACGGAAAAAGGTTCAGTTTTTATCAAGCTGAAAGATGAATCTGAAAAAGTAAAGGTTTTTTCTGAGGCAATAAGCAAAGTAACGCTGAATGTTGGGGACACTACCTACACAGGAAATGGAATGTATAAAGATTACTCTAGGGAAACTGATCGAGATCCTTTTGTTTATTTAATAGACAATAAGGATCATAATATTAATAGTATGAAGATTAGGGGCGAGAAACTGATATTCATAGGTTTTGAAAAAGATATTTCAAAAACATTACAAGAAGTTGAATTTGAAGAGTTAGAATAATCACGGCAAAAAACACTCTATTTAAATAAATTACCGCCCATTGAGGCGGTTTTTCATGCGTATGCCTTTTTAGCGTTATAGTCACGTAGCAGGGCATCGATTACATTAAAAATCTGTACCTGTTCATCTTCGGGCATATCTGCAATAGCCTCTACACGTTTGAGTATATTTTTATCAGTAACTATAACGGAGTTGTTACCCACCAAATAATCAAGAGATACGTCAAGAGCTTGGGCGATCTTATTTGCCATCTCAACGGATGGCGTAATCTCGTTACGCTCATATCTTCCGATTACCGCACCAGAGGTACCGACTACACTTCCCAGATCTTCACGGGACAATCCTTTATCCTTACGCAATCGTGTTATAAGAGTTCCAATATCCATAATCTATAAGTGATAAAAACCCTTTAAAAATAGGCTTTTGACAAATATACATCACTTAAAGATTATTAATAGAACGGATTAATTTGTACAGAACTTCATTTATTGATTAAGTTTGTAACCAATAAGTGAAGTTTTGCGAATTATGAACAAACTGGATACCACCAACCCTAACAACTACGAGTACACCACCAAACACCTAAAAATCCACATACTGGGCGGGCTGAAGACGAACAAGATGGACAGTCTAAGAATCACCCTATCCATACAAAAGCCCAATAAATACGATGTGGTAAGACAAAGTATCGACCTGTACAACGACAACCAGATAGAGAAACTGGTTCGTAAAGTAGCCGAGCGGCTGGAAGTGGGAACGAGTGTCGTCAGAAGAGTATTGCAGGAACTGACCAGAGAGCTGGAGAACCATCGTTTCCTAACCATCGAGAAACAGGAAGAGAACAACAGGCCATTTTTTAAGGAGCTCAGCGCAAGCGAGGAAAGCGCGGCGATCAAGTTTTTGAAAGCAAGGAACCTACTCAGGCGAACAAATGACCTGATCGGTAAATCTGGAGTAATCGGAGAAGAGAACAACCGGCAGACCATGTTTTTAATCTTCACGAGTCGCAAGACAAACAATCCATTGCATTGCATCAGCTTGGGAAGTAGCGGAACAGGAAAAACACACCTACAATCCAAGGTATCAGAACTGATACCGGAAGAAGATAAGATAGAAATCACGGTATTATCTGCAAACGCTTTTTATTACTTCAACAGAACCGAATTACAACACAAACTAATCCTGATCGAGGATCTGGACGGTGCGGAAAGTGTGCTTTATCCATTACGTGAACTGCAATCCAAAAAGCGTATTACCAAAACAGTCGTTCACAAAGATGCCAAGGGCGATACAAAAACCATCCACCTAACGGTTGAAGGACCCGTAAGTGTTGCAGGCTGTACCACGCAGGAAAGTATCTATGAAGACAACAGTAATCGTTCTTTCCTACTCTACATCGATGAAAGTGCGGAACAGGACCAGAGGATCATGGATTACCAGCGACTCATCAGCGCGGGAAAGGTCAATGAGGATCAGGAATACCAATCCAAGGAACTCTTAAAGAACGTACAGCGAGTCTTAAAGCCTATCAAAGTGATCAATCCCTTTGCCGAATATCTGGAATTACCACCATCCGTTTTTAAACCAAGAAGAACGAACTCACACTATCTGCAATTTATTGAGGCGATAACCTTTTACAAGCAATACCAGCGGGAAAAGCAGTACGATAAAGAAACTGGCGAGGAATATATAGAAACCGAGATCGAGGATATCCAAGAGGCAAACGAACTGATCATCGATGTTTTGCTGCGCAAAAGTGACACACTCACGGGAGCTTGCAGAAACCATCTGGAGAACCTGAAAGATTACCTGATAAAGAACAACCAGACCACGTTTACCAACTCTGAAATACGCAGGAATCTACGGATTAAAGAGAGTACGTTACGCTGGTATCATAGACATCTACTTGCAGAGAATTATATCAGAAGAGTAAAAGTACAATCCAAGAGTTACTGTTTTGAGATCGTAGATCTAGGCGAATACACGAACCTTAAAAAGCAGATCAACAAAGCATTACAGAACTGTATCGATAGAATAAAGGGTTAAAATAAGTCGCAAAGTCGCAACCAACTCGCAAGTGCTGTTTTTGCGACGTTAAAACAATAACTATCAATTAGTTAAACTCAACTCGCAATACAATCCAAAAAAGGCAACCGACCCAAAAATAAAATGAAGAAATCCATCCTACAAAACCCAAGTTACAAAGCTTTATTGATCGACTTTAAAGAATGGCTGGACGTGTTGGGGTTTAGTGAGGGAATGCGCAAGAACTATCCGCACCACTTGTGTGAGTTCTTTTACTGGTTGGAACAAAACAAGGTCAACCATATCGATTATATCACAAAGGAAACGGTTGGGAATTACTACAGCTATCTAAGACAAAGACCCAATAAGACAAGAAGTGGCGCACTATCGGCCAACTCTCTCAACCATCACGGGCAGGCGATACACAAGTTCAGGGACTATTTATCCAAACATCACGCAACCCCATTTAAGGTTCATATCAAGCGTGAAAAGGTGGAAGAGGAAAAGATCAGATACTGCACTCAAAACGAGGTTAAGGAACTTTTTAAAGCCACAAAACACAGCCACGAACTACCAAGGTTCAGGGCAAGACAAAAAGCCCTATTAGTCTGTTTATACAGTTTAGGAATGCGTAGAAATGAAGTGATCCATTTAATGCTCAACGATATCTTATGGGACAGGGAACGGGTATTCATCAGAAAGGGAAAGAACTATAAAGAACGCTTTGTGCCGATCAATCACTACAATCTCAAAATGTTGGAAGATTACGTTTATGACGCACGTATGGACTTCAATAAATCATCAGAGAGCGATTATGTCTTTGTAAGCAGGCGAAGTGTCAAAATAAGCGGTTGCACGGTAGAAAACGACCTAAAAATGGTTATCAAGGCCAGCGATAAAGAAGAGCTGAGACACAAGAATATCACGCCCCATATGTTGCGCCACTCGATCGCCACTCACTTTTTACAGGCAGGAATGAAGATCGAGGACATACAACAGTTCTTGGGACACAGCTCGTTGGAATCCACCCAAATCTATACACACATTTTAAAAGAGGAATAAGCATGAGTAAATTAAATGCCTGCGGTGGCTCGCCGCTGAATTATGAGGACTATCTGGAACGGAACAACTACAGTGAAACGACCATATCCCATTATGAAGAACGGGTAAAACAGTTTACCACGTGGTTAAAAAAGTATGGGGCAACAGCAAGACATATCGATTATAAAACCAGTCTGAAATACATTAAACATCTTCAGAAAAAGCAACTACAGGTACAGACCATCAACAACCACATCGTAACCTTACGCAACTACTTTGACTACCTTGTTGAAATCAATCAAAGAGCGGAAAATCCTATAGAAGAAGTATCTGTAAAAGGAACGGTAAAAAGAGTGATGCACAACCTTTTAGATACGGATGAACTCGAAGATCTGTATTATAGTTATCCGACGGATAGTTTTCATAAACATACCAATACACAAACCAAGCTCTCGGCAAAAAGGAATAAGATCATCACGGGACTCATTGTATATCAAGGATTGAACACCACCAATCTAAAAAGCCTGTTATTAGAGCATCTAGAACTCTATAAAGGCAAGATCTATGTACCAAGCACGAGAAGAAACAACGCACGGGAAATGGAACTCAAACCTTGGCAGGTCATGGATCTGTTGGAATATGTAAATGAAACCAGACCACAAATAGCAAAGAACAACAAACTACAGAGTGAGGATCTTTTGATACCGCAAAACTTCTTTAATGACCTGATCGGCAAACGAGTGATGAAAGAGCTTAAAAAGATCAACAGTAAGGTTGGAAACGTAAATCACTTACGAGCATCTGTAATCGTGAACTGGCTAAAACAGTATAACATTAGAAAAGTCCAATATCTGGCTGGCCATAAGTTCATCAGTTCCACGGAAAAATACAAACAGAACAATCTGGAAAGTCTTCAGGATGCCGTGAATGAGTTCCATCCGTTGAGTTAAAAAATACCTTTGCGCTCGCCAGCAGCACATGCTTTGTCTGGCTGCCGACGCTCACGCAGCACATTACTTTTTTTTAGGGTTTTGTTGTTTATCAGAAATAGGAACCTATAAAAAAGTAAAGAGCTGCTGCCAACCCGCACGCCAGCCAAAAGCCCAAAGCTATGTTTACATAATGTGATCTTATGGTTCATTCCCAAAGCCCAGCGCCACGCCACCTGAAAACCATAAGCACACTATGTAAAATAGCCGCCCGCCCACCACTCTACATCCGAAATCAAGACCGGCACCGTAACCCCACCACTGCTGCCATCGCACTACGAACCCTGTTTATTTATGCTCAATCGCCACATAAAAGGCTAGCGTCCACACTCTGGCGGAAAATCCCACGCAACGCCAGCCGCTTTTTCCGCCAAAGCGTGGACGTTTTAAAAGGCTGTGAAAGAGTGGCTGCAGCTGCGAGGACTTTCATAGGCTTTTAGATCGTTAGCCTTAATGGCGATTGAATGTCGCACAACAGTTGTAGCGTTGGCCGTGTCGGCTATTTTACATAGCGTTATTATGGGACTTCTTCAGTACCATAATGCCACGTTATGTAAACATAGCTTAGGGAGAACTACTGCCACGACCACTTTTTGCAACGGTTTTTACCACTTTAAATCAATCCATAAAATCAAAAACGGTTGCATGGTCATCTTGTGGCTGTAGTTCTTCAGCGGCTGGCGAGCGTTGGCGGAATCAAATCTCGAAAATGTTTACTTTTTTTCTTTGCCGATTAAATTATAGCTGAATAACGGTATGGATAGAACCATACATAAAGAAACAGTTATGATAAATGAAATACAGAATACACAGAATCGCGGACATAATCAACCAAATACCAATGCCAATTAAGATGCAGATCATCAAGATACTCGCTGAAATAATATTACATTTATGACGTGGGATGCGAGAGGCTAACATATCGAAATTTTTCTTTTTTGGAGGTCGTCCACCGAAAAAACGCGACCGCTTTTAAAAAAAATCGCTGTAATGGAGACCACTTAGGGAACGTTAGACTCTCGTACGCGGATGCAGACGGATCGGGCGATATCGATCCGAACACGGAAATCATAAGTGAGAAAAATTATTACCCTTTCGGATTAACTCACAAAGGCTATAACAATATTATAAGTGGAAACTCAAGTTCTGTTGCTGAAAAGTTTGGGTTTAATGGTATGGAGATACAAGATGAACTTGCTCTTGATTGGTATGATTTCAATGCTAGAAACTATGACCCAGCGATAGGTAGGTTTATGAACTTAGATCCTCATGCTGAATATTACTACTCTTACACGCCATATTCATTTCCATATAACAACCCTTTAAAGTTTACAGATCCTACTGGTATGGATGGTGTTGTTTCAGGTTCTGGAACTAAGGATGATCCTTACGTTATTACTGCTAACTATTATTATTACGGCTTAAATGAAGATGAAGAAAAAGGTTTTTTAAGTGCTATTAACTCTTATAACAATGATGGAGAAGCAAGAAAAGTAAAAACTAAAGAAGGAAAAATTTACGTGTCTTTCAATTTAACAGCCGAGAAAAAAGAAAATCAAGAAGCTGCTGAGAAAGCTGCTGATGGCGATACATATAATGATGAAGAAAATTCGACCCTCGTAAGATGGGGAAACACTGTTTCAGTTGGCGATGTGGCAGGTGTGGACTCTCTTGGAGATGCAGATAACAAACATATTAACTTAGATAGAGATGCTATTGCAAACTTCAATCAATCTGTTTCAAAAACATCAAAAGGAGTTTCAATACATGAAATTGGTCATAACTTAGGTGGCGTACACAATGACCCAGGATCGATAATGATACAAACATCAGAAGTAACACAAAATAGTCAAATCGGCGGTTCTAGTACGTCTGTCACAAACCCAAGTGTAAGTAAAAATGGTATAAGGGCTCTCATTGGACGAATGAGGACACCAGCACAGTTTAGGGCGGATTGGAGAAATGTTCCGCAGAGATATTTGACCAATAAAGAAAAAAGTAATATCCAAGGCGAGACAACATCAGGCAGGATACTAATATTCACACCGAAACCTAATTAATAATGAGAGCGTTAGTAATTATCATTGTGGTTATTTTATCTTGTTCGGGACGAGACAAAAAGATAGAGTTGTTGAAGAGTGATATGCATGATAAGACTTTTGAAATATTGGGCGATCTATCATCAAATATGACTCTTAAAAACGCAAGTGTCAACTATGACAAAAGTAGATTTTATTATGAACTGAATGAAACACTAGGTAAGGAGAGAAATAAAGAGTTTACGATCAAGGAAATTACCGACACTTTGCAAAGTCCTGATGCTGTAAAAATTGTGATTGATTTTCATCAGTATAATCATCGCATAGGTTCTTTAATGTTAGATTATTATATAGAAGATTTTCGTTTAAAGGACAGTTTATTATCAGAGAGAATTGCGTTAAAAGAGCAAACCGGACTTTTTGAAACATTGTTTGAGGGAAACTACATAGATGTCAATCAAGTCATAGAAATTGCAAATAAGAATGGTTTTGAAAGCTTTTACAGTATTGAACTTAGCAACGATAATTTTTGGAAAAAAAACACATATACGGAAAAGTCTAAAGTGGTATGGGTTGTAAAAAAGAAATTGAAAGATCATCCATCTTTTGAAAATAAGATTATTAAGATAGACGCAAAGAAAGGGAAAATACTTTCAACGATAGAGCAATAATCTTTCTTAAACACAATAACTATGGTAATATGGTAAACTGGCGCAAAAGTATTTTTAAGGTCTTAACCGTTCGTTTCCAAAAGGTTAAAGATATTCTGTTTAATATTTTTTTGATACTCAATGTTGTTTGAGATACGGGAAGTCTGGGAGAATGCTTGAAATAAGTGTTCAATTTCCCTACGTGTAGTAAATTGGCGCAATTCAAAACTACCGTATGAATTGTATGTATTGCAGACATTCTCATTGTCACAAAAGAGGTCAACGAAATGGAAAACAACGTTATCAATGCTTAAATTGTAGGCGGTTCTTTCAAGACGATTATACGTATCGAGCTTACAACCAAGAAGCCAATAAATGGATTACAAGGCTGTTGAAAAATAGTTGCGGCGTCTTGGATATTTCAAGGATTCTTGAGATAGCTCCAAAAACCGTTTTATCAAGGATGCTCAAGATTAGCAAGACCGTTCGTAGTCAATCTGATATACCACGGCAATGTGAATTTGAAATAGATGAAATGTCTATTAAAATTGGCAACGGGCAAAAACAAAATTGGCTCATCTATGGTATTGAGAAGCAAACAAAACAGATAATTTCTTTTAAGATAGGCAGGCGTACCAAAAAAAATATAAAGCAGATCATGGATAAAATTTTAGCTCTGGAACCAAAAAAAGTATTTACAGATCGTCTAAACATCTATCCAAAACTAATTCCAAAAGAAATACATAAACGCTTCCCGTATTGCACTAACAAAATCGAGCGAATGAACCTAACCCTACGCACTCATATCAAAAGACTCAGTAGGAAAACAATCTGTTTTTCGCGCAAGCGTAAATATCTTGAGGCGCACCTTAAAATATACTTTTGGGCAGACAACAATCTTTCTCCTACCCTATAAGCGTACTCATCTTAAACATGGGTAGGTACAGGGCAATGAGGATAAAACCAACGATAAAGCCCACGATCAAGGTAAGAATAGGATTAATAAGATTAGTAAAGGTCTTGGTTTGTTGCATTAACAGGTTATTGTAGCGTTGTTTTAGATTTTCGTAGATCAACTCGTCCTGATTGGTCTGTTCTGCGACCTGGATCATAGCGATAAGCTTCTCATCAAATAGTTTTGGATGCTTCCCAAAAGCTTGTGACTGGGTGTCTCCATTGATCAGGTCGCGGTTGATCTGTTCTAGCGCTTGGTTGAGCGGATAAAATGGGATCATTCCCTTGATAAGCTCCAGCGATTGGGTAATATTGATGCGGGCCTTGGACAACAGGCTCATAGCATTGATGAATCGGCTCATATAATTGCGTATGGCAATCTTACCTACAAAGGGTAAATTCATGACGAAAATACCGTTATACTTTTGATAGGTTTTATTCTTTTTGATAAAGCGAAAAAATAAAATAACTGAAACAAGGGTAATTAATAACGGTAAACCATAACTGTTCAGGAAATCAGATGCAGTTATAACGATCTGTGTGATCCAGGGCAGCTCCGTATTGTTCCTTTTGAACAAATCCTGAAAGATAGGAACTACAAAGTTGAGCATAAAATAGACCACCAGCACGGCAGTAATCATCACAATTGCGGGATAGGTCAGAGCGCTTATGAGTTCTTTGCGCTGTATATTGGAACTTTTGAAAAAATCAGCCAGGCTCAAAACTACCTGATTGAGGCTGGCGGTCTCCTCTCCTATCTTGATAGATTGTACTTCATATTCTGTGAAGACCTTTTGCTTTTTCATAGCATCACTCAACGTACTTCCCTCAATGAGTTCCGCGACCATATTGTTAATGACACCTTTAGGTTTTTTCTTCTTGATCCCTCGTGAAACCAATTCCAAAGCTTCTTTGAGCGCAATACCAGAATCCAAGAGAATTCCCAATTCTAGATAAAAGTTTTCCTTTAGCTTTTTTGAAAAAGAACTGCTGAAGCTAAACAACTCCTTTTCCCAAATGCTTTCTTCTTTACTTTCAGCTTTCTTATGAGAATCCTCTGGAATATTGGACAGATCAAAAGCCATACTCAGATATTTGATGTTCTAGATCGTTTTGTCGGGCTACAAAGATGCTGTACCCTGTTTTTACTTCTGAAATCTCAACCGCATCTATAAAGCCAGAAGCGGCAGCATTACCGTAGTAATAGCTATTAAAAATAAAATTTCCGTCTAACAAGGTGTCTTGATCTCTAAGCAAGTACTTGAAAGCGCGATCAGTTCTTGACGCCATTTTGTATTTGAGATTTCCCACAGGCGATTTCAACACTAAAACCGAGTCTTCCAATTTTACAGTATGATACCTGCTAAAATCAAGCTCTAAGGCAAACTCAGCTTGCTCCATGTCTCGGTAGAGTTTTACATTTTCTTTGACTAGTTTGAGATTTCCCGAAATCAAACCATACACACTGGACGCTAAGGCTACAATGATTACCATAAGCACCAGTGCTACCAATGTTTCCGATAAGGTAAAAGCCGCTATTCTTGCTCGATGCAACATATTGTTTTTAACGTAATCTGATTATTCTTAACAATCTTAACCTTAACCAGCTCATTTTCCTTTGTGAATTCGGCATAATTTGAACCATTTTCAAAATAAACGGGTGCGGTTTCCTTATTATTCTTAAGTAAGTATACTGTTTTTTTGACTTGGTTGTCAAAAGCTAAATCTCGTGAATCAATACTTTGCTTGAATATGTTGTTGATGGCATTTCCAGCAATTACAAACAAGATCATTAAGATCACGCTAGCAATCAGGTTTTCTAGAATCGTTGCTCCCCTTACCTTTTTCAATAAAGCCATTTAATGGGTTGTTTTTTCTTATTTGAAGTATCAAAGAGTTTTAAAAAATTGTTTTTAGAATCTGGAACCTCAATCGTTCCATTTATTAAATGATTACGATACAACGTACCTCTCTCCTGCGCAAGAAATTCACGAGTAAAAATGCTTCCACGGATTGAACCCGATAAATTTATAAATCCTTTATTGAAAACCAACCCTTCAATTTTAGCAGATTCACCTACATAAATATGGGGATAGAACCTGTTTTCCTCGGGATCGCTAAATTGACAAATGATCCCGGAGAAATTGACATTTTTGGAAATTAAAATTTGAGGTTCAGAAAAATCTTTTTTTGGTACGGTCAGGCTGGACGGAAATGCCATGGAAACGCGTTCTTGAAGCTTTATACTGTCTCTCGCAACGGCATGAGCCGTTATTTTGGTTCCGTTTTTTATTTCAATTATAGGAGCGATAAGTAACACATCTTTAATTTTTGTAGTGTTGTACACCACTATTTTAGTTTCAGAAATCAGCTTAATATTACCCTCTAATTCTGCCTCAAAAAGTTCGATTGTCCCTTGATCGAAATAGGTAACCGTAGGCTTGAAAAAGGAATGAGTCAGTCGGTTAGGTAATTCATCAATAAGACTGTCATTTTTGAAATCTATATAATCCTCAAACCTAGACCGTTCATTCTTAAACACTGGAAACATTTCATCAGGAAGAAACATTTTTTGCTCAGGAATTCTATTTCCAGAAAAGATATAACCGGCCACGTTTACGGACCTAACGGTACTGTAAGGAACTTTTAGCTCACCTTCCAGTCGAGTATTACCAGATACATTGAAGTAATTTGAAGTGTTGCCCAGATACAGTTGTGGTAAAGGCTTATCATAAAATCTTGGTGCCATTAAGGCTATTCTGGAAAATGGTGATTTTGACAATGCTTCTTTTTGATCACTACTTTGAGCCAATTCAAATGCTCCCCATAGCTTTTTGATTAAATAAGGTGAGTCTTCCTTGCTATTTCCATAAAAAGCGTCTTGGTGAGATTGAATTTTTTGGATGTTATTCTCCGTCTTGAAACTGATCATACTGTTCAAGTGAAAGTACAGCATTAGTGTCAGTACCAATACAAAAACGACCGTACCTATGACCAAAGTGTTTTGTAAAGCATTTGCCTGAAGACGCTTTTTGATCATTTTCAATTCTTTTTGAACCCTTTTAAACGGCCTTTGTACTGAATTTTTAAGTCCTCCTTGCCTATACTCACTATTTTCAAACTATCAACCACATCCCCTCGCTCGACCGTTTGTCGTATTCCATTTATTTCAACAGCAGCGACCTTTTGTTTATTCTTTTTTTCAGCCACCGTTCCCAAATAAATTACTCTAGGCCATTGAAAAGGTTCTTGTTTTACCACCTTACTTTTCTTTGGGACTATTGGTTCCTTCTTATAGCTGGTACCCAAAAATGGATCCATTTCAGGTTCTTTAAGCTTAACTAAAGTCTCATTTTGATTTTCGCTTTCGCGAAAGCGAGATGCATCAAACTGCTCTAACTCTGGCAGATCAGGGTTAAGACCTTTGTAAACCTTATAGACCACCGTTCCCCAAATAATCAAGGTCAGTGGTATTAAGATATAGAGGGATTTTTTTGATTTTAGCATTATTCTACTAATAGATCGTTTCTGGAATATGGTGATTCATAGGCTCCGTTTTCTCCACGCACCCTCCATTCATAGTTACCAGCTTCTAGAGAAGTTTGTGCTCGAGTACCCGATGAATCTTGCACGATAGCATCGTAGACAATTTGCTGCGGGCTTTGAAAATCTGGTGACGCAATCTGAATACGATAACGTGAAGCACCCTCTAGAGACTCCCAATCAAAAAAGATCGTCCCTGCTGGCAGGACAGCAGCATCTACCGGTGATACTAGTATCAAATCATCGTTCTCAATATTGATCTCGTTGATAATCTCCTCACAGCCAGAAAGTATGAAAACGAGAAGTAAAAGAGCGGCTGAAAGGTATTTTTGGTAATTAATCACGTTAAATTTGGATTTATAGTAGATGATAGGGTTGAAGTTTCTTAATTTTATCAAATATAGTTATGAATAACTAAGTATGATGCCAACTCTGAAATACAATACTAAGTTAAAAGCATTCAATCTTCAGGAAATGCTGGTCACGTTATGCATCGTGGGTATTGCGACCATGATCTTGCTTCCTAACCTTATGCCATTCATATCCTCAACAAAGGCACTTGAGGCTCAATTGCAATTAAGATCATTGTACACCTTGCAAACCCAATACCGGTATATTTATTCCAAATATGCCCAAGATTTAAATGATCTTAATTTTGAAATGCCGCTATCAGAAAAAGATGGTGGTATTGCAAAATACCAATATCAAATTGTGGAAGTTTCACCCACTAGTTTTGTGATTGAAGCACAAGCTGTCATTGATTTTGACGGAGATGGAGTTTATAATCTCTGGCGTATCGATGAAACTGGTGTCTTTAAAGAGATTGTAAAAGATTGATCAAATACATCTTGCTTACCGCCATAGGCCTTAACGCTATATGGATATTATATCAAGATCTTAAATTCAGAGAGGTCTATCTAGTTTCGATCTTATCTTTTATTGTATTAGCGGGTTGGCAAAATTGGAATACACACTTATTTTGGAACACTTTTATTTTAGAAAGTTTATTGAACTTACTGTTGATGACAGTTCTAATCACCGTTTCATATATCTATCTGGTGGGATTGAAAAAAAAGAAATCAAAAGAACTTATAGGTCTAGGGGATATTTTTCTATTTGTCGCTTTTGTGGTAGGTTACGGCATCGTTGAGTTTTATATTCAATTAACACTAGCTTTATTTGCAGCTTTACTCATACATTTGTTAATCAAAGGTAAATATCCCAAGCATCAAACCGTTCCTCTTGCAGGATACATGTCTGTCTATTTTTTCCTAGAAAATCTGTTAGATTTGATCAACCTTCCAGTTCATGATTAAAACAGAAATATCCAATCATTTAAAGCGACTATTGAGTCCCGAACAAGTTGTTCATTATGGGGTGGTCATTGTTAACGGTGATGAAGATAATCTTGAAATAGTTCACAAATGTGAGACTAAGGATTTGCAGAAGGAGGAACTAGAGCTTATTCTTAATAGGAACTTGGCCTTTGAAAAAATCGATGTGGAAAATTTTGACCGCTTAATTTCTTCAAATTATAGGATGGCAAGTAGTCCTGGCAGCTCAAGAATTAATCTGACAGACGATGTTTTTGAAAATATCGTCAATCATGCCAATAACGCTGGTGCTAGCGATATTCATATCGAACCTTCTGATAAACAAACAAGAATAAGATTTAGGATAGACGGTGCCTTAAAGCAGTTCTATCAATTTCCTGCTTCGGAACATGCACTTTTGGTCAACAAAATAAAGATTAAAGCTAATCTTAATATTTCTGAGAAACGTAGAAACCAAGATGGTCGCATAACACAAAAGATAGGTGTAACCATAATAGATATAAGAGTATCTACATTGCCAAGTCTATATGGTGAAAAAATAGTTCTAAGACTATTAGAAACCGAACAAGAAGATGTAGATATAGATAAAATAGGACTTTCTGAAGAGCAAAAGAAAATATATCAAAAAGCCTACAGTAAAACTAATGGCATCATCTTAATTAGTGGGCCAACAGGATCTGGAAAAACCACCACTTTATACGCTACGCTCAAAGAATTGAATAAAGAATCACTTAATATCCTTACCGTAGAGGATCCTATTGAATACACCTTGAATGGAATTAATCAGGTTCAAATAAAACATGATATTGGTTTTGATTTTGCAAGTGCTTTAAAAACATTTTTGCGTCAGGATCCCGACATAATAATGGTCGGGGAGATAAGAGATACTGAAACTGCTCAAATGGCGGTAAAAGCTGCCTTAACAGGGCATTTAGTCCTATCAACTATTCATACCAATTCAGCACTAGGAACTCTGGATCGTTTGATCGATATGGGTGTGCCAAAATATCTGATAGCTTCTACCCTTAATTTGTCAGTAGCACAGAGATTAGTGCGACTTCTTTGTAATGATTGTAAAAAAAGTGAACTTTCTAAATTGGATTTTTTCAATGGAGATGATGAACTTGAGACAAATCATTACAAATCTAATGGATGTTCTTCGTGTAATTTTACTGGCTATAAAGGACGTACCGCGCTTTTTGAAATGATAGAAATAGGAAGCAAGATATCTGAAAATATTAAACTGGGGAATTCGATTATAAAAGATGAACAGTTCTCAAACTACAGAAGTATAAAAAAGCAAGCCATCGATTTATTGAAATCAGGAAACACTTCTTATGAAGAAATTTTTCCACTTTTAATTGAGTAACATGACCAAACACCTAATTATAATTATCACACTTTGCAGATTTTCATTCGGTTTTAGTCAAGATAATCGCCTAATCGAGCTTGAATCAAAACTGGCGCAGTACACCACCGTAATTGAAGGTCTTAACGAAGAAATAGAGCTAGATCTAGAAAATACCGATGTACATACTCTTTTAACTGCTGTTGCCAAAGTTCATGAAATGAACATGGTTATAACACCACAATTAAAATCAGTTAATATTCAGAATACTTTTCAAGAAGTAAAGGTGATGGATCTCCTACTATACCTTGCCAAAGAATACAGCCTTGACTATACTATTCTTGGAAATATTATCACCGTTAAAGTTTATATCGAACCACAAGTAATAATAAATACAGATAGGTCTGAAGTTAATTACGACATTACTAGAAGTTTTATTTCTTTAGATTTAAACAATGCAATTTTAGAAAATGTATTTAGGAAAATCACCGATCAAACGGGAAAAAATCTGCTCTACGACAAAAATATTGAGAAGACACCCCTAAGCATTTATCTAAAAGAAGTTCCACTAAAGATGGGGCTGGAGCAGTTGGCTTATAATAACAATCTTTTGTTTGAAGAGTCAAAGGATGGTTTTTTTCTTTACTCTCAAGCTCCCAAAAATGAAGATGGAGCTTATACTTCTAGAATTTCTAGACAACGCGGAAGGTCTTTTGAGTATACGATAATCGATACGCTCAGACAGCAATTAAAAGTCAATTTTAAGGATGTTCCGATTGAAGACATCGTATTAAACATAGCAGAAGATCTTGATCTTGGAATATTTTTAGCCTCTCCCCTGTCTCAAGCTGGACAAGCCACCATCAAAGCAAATTCTATCACTTTTGAAGAACTGCTCGAAAAAGTATTTGAAAGTCAAAAGAATTATCAGGCAGGCCCTGTTAGCACCGTGCCAAATGCCTCGCAGAACTCAAGGGATGGAAATCGTGTCAATTCGAGTAATGACCCCTACATCTACAAGCGAGAAGGTGATTTGTTCTACTTTGGGTTAAGCTCTCAACTTTCATTAAGAAAATTAGACATCGTGCCACTCAAGTATAGATCAATCGTGATGATGCAGGATCAACAAATACAAAGAAATAATACTTTTTCTGTAAATCAAGCATTTGGCAATACATTGGGAGGAGCTCTTATCGGAGGTCAAATACCTAACCGTCAGAATCTACAAAACGGTTATGGACCAAATAATTTAAATGGAAATTCAAATAATAATTCAAACTTCGGCAGTCGAAATTCTGGCATAGCAGATGTTATTAGTGACCTTATGCCTGATGATGTTATTGAAAACTTGAATATCAAAGTAGATAAAGAGCTCAACAGTTTTATAATAAGTGGAACTGCCGATAGAGTAGAAAAATTTAAAAAACTGGTAAAGTCTATCGACAAGCCTGTACCTGTTATTCTTATCGAGACCATGATTATCGAAATTAATCGAAGCTCAACGGTAGAAACAGGAATTGAATGGGGTCTGGGTGATGGGCCTACTACAACACAAGGTAACATCTATCCTTCAACGGATTTAAGACTTGGCGCAAACACTGTAAATAGGATTCTAGGTGGATTGGAGGGATTTGCTGCAATTAATGTAGGTAGAGTTGTTCCCAATTTTTTCGCGAGTCTAAAAGCAATGGAAACCAATGGGGATATTTCAATTCAATCGTCTCCTAAACTATCGGTACTTAACGGTCATGAAGCTAATTTGTCAATTGGTCAAACAACATATTATGTCATAACTAGTCGTGATATTATTGGCGCGCAGAATCCTCAGACTCAAATCGTGGAGAACTACCAACCTATAGATGCTGAACTAGGGGTTTTTATCAAACCAATTGTTTCTGAGCTGGGAGAGATAACGATGGGAATTATCGTGAATCAGTCAACTTTTACAGGTGTTCGAATTGCAGATGATGCCCCCCCAAATATTTCTTCAAGGCAATTTACTTCAACCGTACGAGTACGAGATAAAGACATTATTATTTTGGGTGGACTTGAAGATATTTTAAAAAGTAATACTGGGTCTGGAGTTCCATTTTTAGCGCGAATTCCTGTAATAAAGTGGTTATTCAGTAAAAGAGTTCGTGAGGGCTCAAAATCTAAATTAGCTATTTTAATACGACCAACTGTTTTAAACTGAGAAAGATTGGCACCTAAAATCTACAAACCAGGTTGCGTTTTAATTGACAACTCAGGTACATGGTACTTGGATTTTAACTTTGAAGGCAATTCTGTTGAATATGTTTCAAAAAATGAGCTCTCAGAACAAAAAAGTTTACTGCTTTTAGATCTACTAGTTATCATCGATATTAGTGACATATTATCTAAAAAAGTTATAGCAAATAATGTTCAGGATTCACTCGAAGAAGCATTTCCAGCGATAAGAAAAGATGATATCTATTACGACTTTCAAAATTTGGAACAATCCAAGATATCAATCTTAGGTCGGAAAAGAATGGCACAATTGGTTTCTAATAACAGTAAAGTGTTTGCGGCTATCAAATCTATAAGACTTGCACCTACCTTAAAAAGTGGTACTGATAATAATTTGGGTAAGGAGAAGTTGTATGAAATAGCAATGGCCTACCATATTAAGGAGGTTTCATTTTCGCATAACTTTCAAGGAATACTTGATGATGCAAGAAATCAAACATTTAATACTCGGTTTTTTGAGTTTACCAAGTGGTCAGCAATTGCAATCTTACTAATAGGCTTAGTGGTGAACTTTTTTTACCACGAGAAGTACCGCTCAAACCTTGAAGAGGCTAAGATTATCACACAAACCAATAAAAATTTAGATGCTAAAATCGAAGTTCTTCAAAAACAAGTAGATTCTGATAATATATTGTTAGCTGGAAACAATACTGATGATATCAATATAGTTAGAATACTAAATAATTTGATTGTTAGCCATACAAATATTCAGTTTACTGAAGTATCATTTAGCCCTGTCAAAAACAAACTTTCGAGTGATCAAGATTTGAGAGTTGAAGAAGGGAGGGTATATATTTCAGGTAAAACCAATTCAGAAAAAAAATTAAATGCATTGATTGAGTCCTTCAAAGAAGAACAGATTGTGAATGACGTTTCTATCCTATCCATGGATGAATCAAAAATGAATTTAGCATTTGAACTCGATATCCGACTCAATGAAGCTAAGTAAAAAAAATATCTACTTATTACTTATAGTTACGCTTGTAGCCTTAATCGCCTATCAATTTGCCATTAAGAACACTTTTAAGTATAAATCTGAATTAGAGGCTCTGGATATTCAAGGGCAGAAACTCAAAGAACAAGAACTTCTTGATCTTTCAACCCGAAGCAAACGCCTCAAAATTGCGCTTCAAGAAAAAGAAATTTCAGACAAAGAGCTAAGAGAATTGATGCTAGAGCAGACAGAGTCAAGTTCGGAAATACGTGTACTCAACTTTAATGAAGGAATCGTCAAAGTTCAGAATGCTATTAGCTATAGATATTTTGAAATTCAGCTTGAAGGAAGTTATAATGAACTGCTACAGCTTTTGAATATGTGTCTGGTTCAAAATCCGTCTTTGGATCTCATTCATTATAAATTTGAATATCACAAGAAAATTTACAGAACTAAAGAACGGTTGACTTTGGATATAATTTTCAGAAAACCGATTGTGAAGCAGCTTGATTGAACTTGAAAAAGGTTCATATTGAAGATTATCTTTAATCGTAGAAACACTGAAAAAAATGAAATTTCACATAATATTTTATAGTAGTGAACCCATTATGCATTTTGATGATTTAGTAGGTACAGTGAATGAAAATTTTGTTTTTTTCCTCAATCCTAAAAGGAGAAGCCAAATATTTAAGGGACTTCCTCTTTACTCTATCCGACGAGAGGGTGCATCACGAGGAATACGTTGTTAAGATCGTTGGAATTCATTAAAATGATCAATGAGTAAAAAGCGAGAACGCTTCAAAGATTCAGGCATTTTTAAGTAAATATAGCCTTGCAAAAACAATGCTTGCATAAAGAATTGCAACCTCTAGTGAAGCAAACATAGGTGTTGATTTTAGACGATACCAACTCACCTCCATAAATTGGTTTCTCAGAAATGCCTTTCTCAATCCAGCTATATATCACAAAACTACATAATACATCTATTCGTAGTAATAGCAGACTCCCTCTATAGGGGTAGTTTGCTTAAATATCCCAACTGCGCCTCCACGCCCTGCAGATCTGTTTCTAGTTTTAGGAGTTTTTGTAAGGCTTTTTGGAGCTGGTTATTGAGATCGCTTTCGCGAAAGCGTACAAACTTCTGGCGCTGTAGATTTATCACATCATTTTGTAATAATTTTTGGCAGGCGTGTAAACCGCGCACCAGCACATCACGTTTCTTGCGGGCAGCTTCCAGACGTTCCTGCAGGCGGCTGCGTTTCTTTTCCAAGTCAGTGACCAGAGCGGCGACCTGTTCTGGATCATAGGCGGTCAAAGTGGGAAAAGAGGCTAACTCCTCCACCGGAGTGTCCAGTTCCAGAGCGTCGATGATTTTTTGGAGTGCCAGTAGTTGATCCACGGCAAGCGTGCGCCGACCCACTCGGAAAGAATGGATCATGTGCTGGGAGGCTCCTGTATAAGCAGCCATCCAGTCATAGGTGGCTTGCAGGTATTTTATAATAGGATCGGTCACGGTGATTTGAGGGAATAGTTAAATGATTTCGATATGTTGGAATTTAAATTCTATACCGACGGTATCTGTACCTGATTTGAATCGGTACAAAAGAAGTGGGTACAGGTCTGCACCGGTGTGCGCTGTACCGGTTATGGATCGGTACAAACAATTTCGGTACAAGACGGCCCAAAAAAATCCCGTTGCTTTTGCGACGGGATTTATGGATTAGGCCTCAAGGGCCGTCTTTCTCGCCTCGACACCGGCGATGGCATCATCCAGTACGGGAATTTGCACTTCCAGCTGGGTGTGGTCCACCTGGTCCTCGATCACGGACACCGAGTTGTAACTCGCCTGGCGGTTTTCTAACCTTTTGAGTTTGGTCTCCTCCACCTCTACCTTGAGTTCCAGATCGCGTCTGGTTTTCTCGTCAGTGATGGAACTGAGAGCGCTTTGAAAACCGCTGATGATGGCTTCGCTGGCAGCGATGCCCTCAGAGGTCTCGACCGTACGGTCTGATTTACTTTCTAGGGACTCGCCCAGGTTGCGCAGGCGACGGCTCACGGTCGTCTTTTCTGCATTGAGGATCTCGAGTGCGAGATCACATTGTTCTACCGTTTCCAGTAGGTCATAAGAAATTACCATAATATAATAATTTTGGGATTAAACTTATGACTATAACGATATAGTTGTTAAAATTGTTGTTTAAATTATCTTTTTTGTCATTCAAGAAAATCAATAGTATCAATAAAGGTATATCTGTTTTTCCTCTTTTAATATGACAATTTTTGTCATTCGATAAAAAATGAATACCTACACCATTAATTCAATTGTAACGTTAATTATTTAGCTTGATTGAAAGTTAGTTTAAACTGAGTTTGCCTAAAGATAATAGCGAGAACAGATCAAATTCCTTAAATTCCGTAGCATCATTGATGTAAAAACCCAGCTTCTCAAAGTTGGATGTGATTACGTACACTCAATCCGGCTGGTTGTTTTTATAGCCAAAAGCCTGTTGCCTGATACTTTCCAGATCCTTGATCTTGGTTCCTTTTAGTTCAATCACCGCAACCGCCTTACCATCGTTAAGAATCGCACCATCTGCCTTTTTAGAATCGGTAACGTTCTTAAATTCTGTAGTGAAGTTAAAGTCGGGTTTCGGGCTTAAGGTATAGTCCAGAACATTCACAAAAAGCTCGTCAAGAAATTTGACTTGGAACTGTTCCTCTTTATTGGCAAGAATGTTTTCCTGAATCGTGGTATTGAGAAAATACGCCTGAAATTTCTTGTAGGTTCTATCAATAGATTTAACATCCTGTTGCGCGAGATGCGACTTGAGTACAGAAGTTTGAAATAATACCATGAATCACTCTTGATTAGCGACTCTAAAATATTCAAAATTGCAGGAATTCTAGGAATTCCATCAAAAATAATGGTTTCAACACCCCATTAGCGCCGCTTTAACACCCAGTTGCAATGGGGTGTTGTAACAGGGTGTTGTGAGTTTAATTTAGAAACTTATCAATTCGATGTAAGAATAGTTCTTTATTTTAAATTACTCTTATTTAGCCTTAAACAGTCCTCTATAAATATTCTGGATAATCCATCTGGTTTACATTTCAAGTATAAATTTACAGCAGAAGAGGAAATTATCTCAAATTCAAGTGAGATCACGTAAAGTATTTATTCTATTGTTTCAATATCGTATTAACCAATAGTAAATCAAAAAAATACGCCATGGCTTCAAATATTTTTTTAAAAACACTACACAATTATCATTATTTTTGAACAGGAATGAAATCTTCTGATGTCTTACCTTATAAGCCTTCATCACTTTTAGTCTCATAATTCAATTCAATAGATTCCAGTCAACCACCATAGCCTATCATCAACCAAAGATCTACTCATGCGCAATTTTCAGCTAACCCTATTTTTATTATTGACTATAAATCTTTTGCCAGCTCAGCAATCTCCTACTTCCGAACTTCCTAATATCTTGCCGCCATCTCCTGAGGTAGCTGCACTTATGAAGTTTGAAGAGGTACCTGTAGACATGTATACAGGACAACCTCAAATATCCATCCCGCTGATCTCACAGCAAGGTAATGCGGGACTACCTGCGGCGATAGGTCTGAACTACCATAGCACAGGAGTACAGGTAGCTTCTAGAAGCAGTAGTGTAGGAACTGGATGGAGCATCAACACTGGTGCGGTGATCTCAAGAACAGTGGTAGATATTCCTGACGAGGCCTTAAGAAATGGGGTGAGCCTGGACACAGGAATGTGGCATTTAGGAGAATACTGGACAACGCCTCAAAGTACATTGCTTACCCCAGGCTTCAACTGGAAAGTAAACGGTTCTTCTGCAGATCATTATGACTCGCAATCTGACATTTTTCAATACAATATTTTCGGTAATACGGGACGGTTTATCATCACCAGAGCTTCACCTAGTAGTCCTTTACAAGCCGTTCTTTTAGAGAAGAGTGATAATTCTGAAATCGAGGTTTTATACAATCCTACATCCCTAGTAGTTAGTGCTTTTGTATTTACAGATAATGGAGGTAATGAATACCATTTTGATATCATTGAGTCTTCAGACTATCAGACAGTCACTTTAGTGGATTTACAAGGTCCTGCAGCTATTGGCTCAGGAAGTACTTATACCCAATTTAACATCAACTCGGCATGGCACCTGTCTGAGATCACATCTAGTAACGGCATCACCTTACTAGAATGTAGGTATCTAGACTCTACAGAGACCTATGAAACTCCAGTTTCCACTCAGACAAACAGAATTACAAGTATTGATGGGATTCTTACTTTTCAAGAACAGCTTTTAAGAACATATCACCAAGGTATCCTCAAACCAGAATTTATTGCGAGTTCTAATCTAACAACATCTCGCACTAAGAAGTTGGATACGCTACTGCTCAGTACCAATAATTACATTAAGTTTCATTATTCTAGTAATGCCCACCCAGAGACTAATGGACTCATTTTAGAACGCATCGAATCTAGAAATGCCAATGACGACCTGCTTAAGTCCGTGCGCTTGAATACCAGTATAGAGAACTCAAGATTATGGCTCAACAGTGTAGAAGATGGTGTCAATCCTCTTGATATTCAAAAAACCCTACTTTCTTATTTCAACAAGGACTTGCCCCTGCATAATGAAGAGACGGATGACTTTGGGTATAAAACTTCTGTGACGGCTCATTCTCAAAATACGTTTTCAAACTATGATCCTGACGCGATCTTAAGCGGTCTGTTGACTAAAATCACTTATCCTACAGGAGGCTCCAAGGACTTTGATTGGGAAGAACACCAGTTTTCCTACTCTGGAAACCAATTGTTTAATGATTGGTATGAAAACCCAGACAATACCACCCGCCAATCGATCATAAGATTGATTAACGATACACAAACAGCGGGCGGTATGCCTAGCTTCGTTGATATAGCGACCAATTTCACGATTACTCATGCACAGAACATCGAGATACGTACCAATTTTACAGAGAATGCCCCAGGCTCTCTAGGATATTATAAGTTGCGCATTCATAAAAACAGCCAGCCTTTTCAAACAGTGAATATTTCCAGCTCCACGCAAAGCATGTATTTGAGTAGTGGTAATTACACTGTCTTTATGGACTATATTGGTACTTTTTCCAATCTAGGAGGTAACGCTGGAGGTCCTCACTCCATAAGCGGAAAATATTTATTAGTTTACCATCAACTCAGTAGTGACCCATTACCTTATTTAAAAGGAGGAGGAGTGCGTATTAAGACGGTTGATTTTACAGATCAAAATCAAACACAGGTCTCTAAAGAATATACATACCAAATGCCTGATACCAGCTACAGTTCTGGTATCGTTGATGGTGACTACAGAAAGATGAAGCTTTCTTATACCATCTTGCAACAGCGATTCCTTCATGAATTTGAACCTCCATACATACAAGGAGGTGATGTATCCCCACTCCCAAATGATGTGTTTTACGAGATCACTCAAAACAGCTTGTTTAACATATTGACTAAAGGCTCGTATGTAGGTTATAAGCATGTAAAAGTATCAGAGACTAACAAAGGTTATTCTCAATATACCTACAGCAGTCCAATGGAGTTTCCTGCGCCACCTGCAACCCTTTCTAGGCCTTATACCCAACCTGTACCACGTAATTTAGATTATAAGAGAGGAAACCTCCTTCATGAAATGCATGTAGACGATGATGATAAAGAGTTACAATCTGTGGTCTATAACTATACTTATGAAGATCATGAATTAGCCTATAATTTTGTTCAATACACTTGTGAGGATCCATGGTTGGTTTACTATGATCAATACAGTCAGGCAATACCTTCAAATAAAGTCCCGACTAGAAACATACCCTATACTATGGCGGGCACTCCTAGCAATGCATTTGGAGGAATCCAAATGATGTTACTCCCCAGCACGTGTTTCCCTATATTGATTCATAAATATTATGAGACCGGTAAAAAACTTACTTCTCAAACCACCACTAACTATACCTATCCAACTCCTACCAGTGCAGTGCAGCAGTTAGTTACTACGGTTAATTACACTTATAATCCAGTTAATTATCAGGTCAAGGAAACACGTACGGTAGACAGTGACGGTCAAGAAATCAAGAGTAAGGTGTATTATGCGGTGGATACGGTATTTCCTGTAAATCTAACTGCCGTTGAGTCTCAGGCTCAAACTGCCCTTTTAAATACTAATCGTGTAACAACCCCTCTACTGCAGGAAAGCTATCTCGATGGGGTATTGACCTCTAGAGTATGGAACAGCTATAAAGACTACGGTTCTAGTCAGGTCGTTCTTAAAAGCGTTTCTACTCAAAAATCCGTAAACGACCCCCTAGAACCACGTCTCATATATCACCGCTACGACGAGTATGGCAACCCACTGGAACTGAGCAACGCAGACGGCACGCACATCAGCTATTTCTATGGTCATGGAGGCACGGTCCCCATAGCCAAGATCGAGGGGCTTGGCTATCAAGAGATCGCAAATATTCTTACCGGCGGCAATATCAACACCCTGTATGACTACGATGAGAGCAACTTGGCAAGTTTGAACATCTTGAGGAATTCCTCCACGGCATCCAATCCATTTATGGTCACCACCCTGGAGTATGAGGTAGGCGTGGGTGTAAAGAAGGTCACCGATCCGCGCGGTAAAAACACTTTTTATTTTTACGATGAGTTCAACAGGCTCAAGCATGTCAAGGACCACGAGGGCAACATTCTCTCAGAAAACGAATACAAATACGCCACCCAAAACTAACCAGCCATGAAAAAATTCGCTCTAGCCATCATATCTATCTTGGGTTGCCTATTGTTAGGTGTTGCTCAAAGTCCATCGACCAATTATGTAAAGACTACGGTCTACAGGGTACAGGTACAGGTAGATCCAAGCGATCAGGAATTGAAGGTTCTTTTGGATGACGATACCTTCAGGCCTATCACCCCTGATGACAAGGTTTCTTCAATACAGTATTTTGACGGTCTGGGCAGGCCGCTACAGGCGCTGCAGCTCAACGCAGGTGGCAACCACCAGACCATCGTGCAGCATTTTGAATTCGACCAGTACGGGCGTCAGGTAAAAAACTACTTGCCCTATCCTGTCGCTCCTGGATCTAACCCTTTGGATATGGTGGATCCATCAGATCCAGTAACTGGTTTTGATCACTATTACCGAACCAACTACGCAAATGATTTTGATCCCAACTTTAGTACAATTAATCCTTACAGCGAGACCGATTTTGAAGACTCACCCCTCAACAGGGTGTTGAGACAGGCTGCACCGGGAAGCGACTGGGCCATGGAGTCCGGCCACGAGATCAAGATGGAATACAGGGCCAACTCCCCTGCCGATAATGTTATGATGTTCGGCGTTTCCTTTCCAAATCTTTCGACCGCAACTCCCTCGGACAATCTCGGTAAATACGAACCAAAACTGGAGTATGAGGGTTACTATCCCGGTGGAAGACTCTATAAAAACATCGTCAGAGATGAGAACCACGTGTCTGGAAATGACCATACAGTGGAGGAATTTACAGACAAGCAGGGACGCGTGGTACTCAAGCGCACCTATGAGGGTGGTGATCCGCACGACACCTATTACGTCTACGACGATT
>JBATVD010000020.1:0-48302 GCA_049671565.1 Nonlabens sp. | reverse complement strand
CTTAAGGTGGTTATAGCGATGGGGCTCACCTCTTTCCATTCCGAACAGAGAAGTTAAGCCCATCAGCGCAGATGGTACTGCTATTTGTGGGAGAGTATGTCGCCGCCTTCTTTTTAAAAGTCTCGTTCTTCATTGATCGAGACTTTTTTTATATGCCACTCAAACCATGACTGGATGCTCTAGTGGACCACGGTCAACAGAACATTGTTTTGATCGATTCATCTGAAAAGGTAATTTAAGGTGCATTTTTTAAGATTCGGTGAACGCGCCTTCGTAGTTGGGTAATACTCATCTTAACTTATTAAACATATCAGTAATCAATGTTTTGTTTAACAATGAGTTGTAAGAGTAGGGAAATTGAATAATTAAGGCTCTATGTTGATTTGAATGGGTAATCTGAAACTTTTACCTTTATGGTATGTCAAGTTCACATGAGATTTTTGCAGTAGCCTTGGGTTTAGAATCACCATGGTGCATCAAAGAAGTCAAGTTCAATAAAAAGGACTCCCGTCTAGATATTCATTTAGGTTTTACCAAAGGTCATAAGTTTGAATCAGATGACGGTGATTCATATACTGCCTACGATACTGTTGCCCGTACATGGCAGCACTTGAATTTCTTCCAGTATCATTGTTATCTACACGCTAACGTCCCTAGGGTAAAGCAGAAAAACGGTAAGGTGATTACCCAATCAGTTCCCTGGGCAAGAGCCCAGAGCGGTTTTACCTTACTCTTCGAGGCTTTTTCCATGTTACTTATCGAGAATGAGATGCCAATAAATAAGGTAGCTAAAGTTTTGGGCATCTACCCTAATAGGATCTGGACAATTTTCAATTATTGGATTTCCAGAGCGCACAGATCAGATATAATAGATTCATTGGAACAGGTAGGCTTTGATGAGACCTTGACACGCAAAGGTCATCACTATGTCACGACAATGGTCGATCTAAAAGAGCGCAGGGTACTATACGCGTCTCAAGGCAAGGATTCTGACTGTATTGGGAAAGGTGTGGTGTATCTCGAAGAAAAAGAGGTAGATATCAATAAGGTCAGACAAATCTGCATAGACATGTCGCCCGCCTTCATATATGGCTGCAACAACCATTTACCAGGTGCCGACATTACATTTGATAAATTTCACGTCGTGAAAGAAGTCAATAAGGCAATGGACGAACTCAGAAAACTTGAAAGACGAGGTAATGACCTGTTAAAGGGGCACAAATACACTTTACTCAAAAGCAATCTCACCCCAAAAATCAAAGAGGAAAGAGACCTTCTTTTAGAGTATTATCCACGTCTGGGCGAAGGTTACAGATTAAAACCACTCTTTGCAGAGTTCTGGGATCTCAGAGATAAACGAGAGGCTGAGGGATATTTGGCTTTTTGGTGTGATATAGCAGAGGAATCAAAAATACAGCCCTTTATAAAAGTTGCAAGAACCATAAGAGCACACTGGACCGGCATTATAAACTATATTGAAAGTAGAATAAACAACGGTATTTTGGAAGGGTTGAATTCAAAAATTCAACTGGCCAAAAAAAGAGCGAGAGGATATGCTAATACCAAGAACTTTATTAATATGATTTATTTTATCTGTGGAAAACTTAAATTTGATTACCCACTGTATTTAACATAGAGCCATAATTAATGATGGTTATACCTCATGGTTTTCATTTGACATATTTGAAATATTTATTTATTATTTCATTTTTATGTTCTGCTGTGTAGTCAAGAAAAGATTTTGTAGCTACAGAAAGATTCTTAGATTTCATCCAGATTATATGCCAGTTTGTTTGAAGTGGAAGACCGGTTGCTGGGATGATTTTTAATTCATTTGCGATAATAGAGTTTTGAATCCCAATAAGAGGCATAATAGAAACTCCTAATCCTGCTATTACGGCCTGCTTTACCGCCTCATTTGAAGTAAGTTCAATCGTTTTATTTGCACTGATTTTTCTCGTTGATATATAATTTTCCATTGCATTTCTAGTAGCACTACCATGTTCTCTATAAATAAGCCTTTGTTTTTCTAGCTGTTTCTTGTCAATATTCTTTTCATTCAAATTCAATTCATTACCTACCACTAAAAACAATTGATTCTTCATTAATCGGATAGAATTGACTTTGAGCTTTGCTGGTATTGTTGAGACCATGGCCAAATCAATTTCATTGTTTTCTAAGTTTTGTATGACCGATGACTTATTGGTAACATCTATTGATAGATCCACTCCAGGATGTTTATGAAGAAAATCGGTTATGAAATAGGGCATGATGTATTTTGCTGTCGATACTACTGCCATTTTTAGCTTACCTGCTACTTCTCCTTTATGAATCTTTGATCTATAATTTATAGATTCAATTTGTTCTGTAATAATTTCTGCAGTATTAGCAATTTCATGGCCAAATTCTGTTATAGATATCTTACGTCCTACAGTTTCGAACAACGGTATTTCAAATTGATCCTGCAACTTTTTCAATTGAACGGACACTGCCGGTTGAGATAGGTATAATTTATCTGCTGCTTTAGTAACGCTTCCAGTCTCCCGTACTTTTAGCAACACCTTTAATTGGTGTAATGTGTAATTCATAAACTATCGTTATGTAATAATCAATAAATATAAATAAAAGCCTATTTATATATGGGGGTTAATTTTGACGTGAATAGATCCAATTGATTGCTAAATTAAATGCTGAGTTCAACCCATAAGTGCAACACACCTGTTTTGTAGTTCTTCTATGGGGTTATTGTTATTAAATTTTCTAATCGGCCCGTAATTTAGTAATCTTTCTACTTCCTTGATTCTTTTCTATGTAACCTCTCTAAGGTCTGTCTTTCTAGGGTAGAAGCGTCTTATCACACCTATCCTGTTTTCTACAATCCCCTTGTCTTGAGAGGTGTAAGGTTTTGTAAAGTATGTTTTTACATTCAGCAGATCAGCTATTTCGTAATGCCTTGCAAACTCCTCTCCGTTGTCATAGGTGATTGTTTTGATCCAGGAGCTGTTTATCCGCGTAAGTCGTTTGATCATTTTTTCGTTGATCTCGTCCGCATTCTTGCATTCCATTTTTTCAATCATTGTAACCAATGTTGTCCAGTCAGTCATTACAAGTAGAGCTGATTTGTGGTTGGAACCCATCATTAGATCGATCTCTACATCGCCTATCCTTGATCTATCATTGACTACCTCTGGCCGTTTATCAATACCGACCCGATGCTTTATGGTGGATCGCTTGTCCTGTTGGTTTCCACGTTTCTGCCTTCTGGCACTGTGGCGTAGTTCCCTTTTTAGTTTTTTGTACTTGCGGTGCTTTCTGTGGTTGCTGAACCTGGTCAGGTATTTCCATTTGTAGATGGTCTCATGACTGACGCAGTGCTTACCTTTTTTGATCAACCTCCTTGATATCAGTTCAGGACTCCATTTCACATACTTCATAAGATTGGAAATGCGCTCCTTGCGTGTCTCGTCCAGTAATACCTGCTTGGACTTGGCAGCGTGTCTGCTTTCGGTCTTTCGCTGGGCGTGTTCTCATATGTATTTAAACGCAGTCTTTCCCCTATTAGGGGTGTTGCGCTTCAGTTCTCGGGAGATCGTGCTGTTGTGAACATCCAACTGGTTTGCTATTTCTTATTGTGTGAGGCCCGCTTTGAGAAGGCTCTCGATTTGATATCTTTGACCCAAGGTCAGTTGTCTGTATTTTTTCATGCAAGATCAATATAAATATTGAACCTAAAATACTTGGGGCTAGCCCCAAGTATTTTAAACTTGCATGTTGCACTAATTACTTGAACTTAGTTATTCCTTAATTTCTAATAAAAAGAACTTGAATTAAGGACGTACTCGGTTTTATACGCTTTCCTTATTTCACATTTTAATTGCGAATGTTCTTTTCTACGAATTTGTTACATGCTACTCCTTAGAAATATAGAATATGAAGGTTAGATCTTATAGGTGTTTAGATTGAGAATACTTAATAAAAAAAAAGGCTGTCTAGTTCAAACAAGACAGCCCTCTTTATACTTAAATTAAAGTTATTATTTTGTAGCCACTATGTCTAAAGTTAGCTTTATGTCGTCAGATATTGCTTTATCCGCGACGATGTCAGTAAAGTTTTTTGAACCATACTGAATTCCCCAGTCTGTCCTATCAATTTCAAATTGCTCGCTTTTAAGCATCATTTTATTTCCATCATATGATACCATTACTGGGAAGGAAACATTTTTTGTCACATCTTTTAATGTCAAATTCCCCATAAGCATATTTTTACCATCCTTATTTTCGATACCTGTTACAACAAATTTTGCCGTAGGATATTTTGGCGTGTTAAAAAAATCAGTTTGCTTCCCATCAACGGTTCCTTCTAGGTGTGCTTTTAGGCTTTGTGCATTGTCTCCTTCCAGATCAGTAACCTCAATTGAAGTCATGTCAATTACAAACTCTCCACTCTCCAGTGATTCTCCATTTACTGATACCATTCCGCTTTTTAGAGATATATTCCCAGTATGATCTGCAGTAGGTTTAGATCCTACCCATGCAATATTTGAAGTACTAGTGTCTACTTTATAGGTCGTAGCTTCAACAGTTGATACTGCTACTTCCTCTTTGTCAGTTGCCTCTACCTCGTTTTCTGAATCTTTACAAGAAACTGTTAAAGCTATCATTGCTGCAAGACCTGTAATTTTTAAAAAGTTTTTATTCATGATTATGTTATTTAGTTCAGCAAATTTAAATGTACCTACAAATAACAGGGTTAAAATTGTATTAAAAGGCGGCTGTGACATTTTGACATAACTGAGATAGTGGCAATACTTTTGAAGCTACGCGCGAGGAGAGTACAGAAGGGTTAGAGGTATACGCTTTCGCGAAAGCGAGACAACAGCAATACTTAATTTTTGAAAATCTATTGCCCCAATCGACACTTCAATAAAAATATGAAATTCTCATTTAAAAGATCAATTTATAAAATGGCAAATAAAAAGGAAAATATAGAAGAAGAGAAAGAGTCAGTTCAACAAGAGCAAAAGCAAATTCCTGATGACCAAAAAAAATCTGAAGAACAAATTCATGAAAAGGAACTTAGTGAGGTGGAGGAATTAGAAATTCAACTAAAAACTGAAAAGGAAAAGTTTTTGCGTCTCTTTGCTGAGTTTGAAAATTATAAGAGGCGCACCGCCAAAGAACGTATAGAGCTCTTTAAAACTGCTGGTCAAGATATTTTGAAAGATCTGCTGCCCATACTTGATGATTTTGATCGTGCGATGATCGAAATAAAAAAGTCAGAGGATGCGCAATTAACCAGTGGAGTAGAATTGATCTCAAATAAATTGCGTAACACTCTTAAAGGCAAAGGTCTTGAGGAGTGTGATGTTAATGCTGGTGATACTTTCAATGCAGATCATCATGAAGCGATCACACAGATACCTGCTCCAGATGATGATATGAAAGGCAAAATTGTGGATGTAGTTGAAAAAGGCTACAAATTAGGAGAAAAAATAATTAGATACCCAAAAGTAGTTATAGGACAATAATATGGCAGATTTTTATGAAATACTCGGCATCTCAAAAGGTGCTAGCGCAGCCGAAATAAAAAAGGCTTATCGCAAGAAAGCCATTGAATTTCACCCTGATAAAAATCCTGGTGATACGGTTGCAGAAGAAAAGTTTAAAAAAGCGGCCGAAGCCTATGAGACTTTAAGCGACCCTCAAAAAAAATCTCGTTATGACCAACTGGGTCACCAAGCATACACATCTGGAGGTGCTGGCGGTTTTGGCGGCGGTGGTGGTTTTGACATGGAAGATATTTTTAGCCAGTTTGGTGATATTTTTGGCGGCGGCGGTGGCGGTTTTTCCGGTTTCGGCGGTTTTGGCGGCGGTGGCGGTCAGCGACGCGTTAAAGGTAAAGACTTGCGTATAAGGGTATCATTAACTTTAGAGGAAGCTGCTAAAGGAGTCGAGAAAAAAGTTAAGGTCAAACGTAAAAAGCAAGCGCCTGGTGTTACTTATAAAACCTGTTCTACCTGTAATGGTTCAGGTCAGGTGACCCGTATCCAAAATACTATCTTAGGTCGCATGCAGACCAGCGCACCGTGTAATGTATGTGGTGGTTCCGGTCAGATTATGGATAAAAAACCTGCTGGAGCAGATTCTCAAGGAATGATTGTAAGTGAGGATCGCGTATCAATTCAAATTCCTGCAGGAGTGGAAAGTGAGATGCGACTTAAAGTAGGGGGTAAAGGTAATGACGCTCCTGGTAATGGGGTGAGTGGAGATTTGTTAGTAGACATCGAGGTCAAGCCGCATGAAAATCTGCAACGTGAAGGCAATAACTTACATTACGATCTGTACTTGAGTGTCCCTGAAGCGGTTTTAGGAACTTCAAAAGAAATTCAAACTGTAACGGGTAAAGTGCGCATCCCTATAGAAGCGGGTATTCAAAGTGGTAAGATTTTGAGATTGAGAGGCAAGGGAATGCCTAGTCTTAATGGTTATGGTACTGGTGACTTATTAGTGCATACAAATGTGTGGACACCTCGCAGTCTTACTAAGGAACAAAAGGATTTTTTCCAATCGATGATGAACGATTCAAACTTTGAACCGGCTCCAGAAAGAAGTGACAAATCGTTCTTTGAAAAGGTAAAAGATATGTTTTCTTAATTAAAACTTAATATATTTAAAAAAAAGTCTATATTTGAATAACAATTGGTTGTAAGACCGATTGTTATTTTTCTTTTTCATAGCAATTTTTCCCACCTTCCATTTTATGGGAGGTGGGTTTTTTTATGACTGTTTTTAATACCGTAGTTCTTGGTAAGCGATTATAGATTTTTGCGAGGGTACTATTGCATTTATAAGATGTTGAACTCAGCAAATAACTAATTCAAAAAAAAATTGCCAAAGCGAGCATTGAGGATTGGGATATTTTTAATTTAGCGCAATTAACGTCTTTATGGAATATAGCTTAGAAGCAAGGGGAATCACAAAATCTTATGGAGATTACACCGCGATAAATGACCTTACTATCAAAGTCCCTAAAGGAAGCATTTATGGTTTATTAGGGCCAAATGGAGCAGGGAAAACAAGTCTTATACGTATTATAAACCAGATTACCATGCCAGATTCAGGCGAGGTGCTTCTTAACGGTGAAGCTTTACAGCCTAAGCACATTGCAGACATTGGGTACATGCCCGAAGAGCGAGGACTCTATAAATCCATGAAGGTTGGAGAGCAATGCATTTACCTAGCGCGACTTAAGGGACTATCCAAAAATGAGGCGCGAGAAAGGTTGAGATACTGGTTTGACCGTTTAGGTATAGAGGGCTGGTGGAATAAAAAATTAGAAGAGCTTTCAAAAGGTATGGCTCAGAAAATTCAATTCATTGTAACCGTTATGCATAAACCGTCGCTGCTAATCTTTGATGAGCCATTTTCAGGATTTGATCCAGTAAATGCTAACCTTATTAAAGATGAAATTTTGAACTTAAGAGATGAGGGAGCCACAATAATATTCTCCACACATAGAATGGAAAGTGTAGAAGAAATGTGTGATTACATCGCGTTAATTGACAAGTCACTTTTAGTCCTTGAGGGAAAATTGAGCGATGTCAAACAAAGATACAGATCCAGATCCTATTCAGTCTCACTGCTCACAAATGACCTTGACAAAACTTTTGAACAAATTCCTGAATATCTTAACCCTAGGAGAATTGAATTAAAGGGATTAGATTCTTCGTTAGATTTTGAAATACGACTTCCGGAATCTGAGGGCATCCCAAATACTCTTTCTAAACTTACTGACTTAGGGGAGTTGGTCCATTTTAGTGAGATCATACCTAGCGTCAACGACATTTTTATAAAAACAGTTCAAAATCATGGATAAACTCTGGCTTATAATTAAAAGAGAATATCTCAACAAAGTACGTAATAGAACTTTTGTTATAATGACGTTTGTAAGCCCGATAATATTTGTTGGGGTCATGTTATTGATAGGCTGGCTTACGAGTATAAATTCAGATGAGATACGCAAAGTAGCGATACTGGATCAAACAGGTGAAGGTTATAGTGCTCTTTTTGAAGATAACGAGCGTACAGATTATATTCAAATTAGTGGTGTATCCGAGAGCATGGCTGTGAAGTCCAGCAAAGAGGCAGATTATTATGGTTTACTCTATTTGAGCGAGAGTAATGGAGCGTTGGATCGCGTGGTGTTTTACTCTGACGATTCACCGTCCAGCGGTTTCATTTCTAATATTGAAAATAAAATCAGCAGAAAAGCAACTGACGATAATTTTGTATCACAGGGTATAGATCTAGATGTTATCTCAAATGCTCAAGTAGATCAAGAGCTTATACTTCAAAAATTCAGTGGAGAACAAACAAGTAAGCAAGCTGGCTGGATCAAGATCGCCACAGGCGGTGCTGCAGGATATTTATTGATGATGTTTATTATTATTTATGGCAATATGTTGATGCGGTCAGTCATTGAAGAGAAGACAAATCGCATTATAGAAATCATTGTAAGTAGTGTAAAACCCATATATCTAATGCTTGGTAAAATTACAGGAACCTCACTTGCAGGAATTACACAATTTTTAATTTGGGTGCTTTTAGGTTTTGTATTGATTACCGCTGGCTCATTGATTCTGGGTGTAGACGCTTTTTCTACTCCAGCAAATCAAGATGTTATGGCTGCGACTCAAGATTTTTCAAGAGTTGAGCTTATCCTTAACGACATAGCACAGTTGCCGATCTTAAAATTAGTTACCTGCTTCTTTATATATTTCATAGGTGGATATTTTCTTTATGCTTCCATTTATGCAGCCATAGGTGCCGCTGTGGATAATGAAACAGACACACAGCAATTTATGCTCCCTATTATTTTGCCCTTGATTTTGGCTATTTATGTAGGTTTTTTCTCGGTGGTAGATAATCCTCATGGAACGGTTGCAGTTGTTTTTTCGTATATTCCATTAACTTCACCTATTGTAATGTTGATGCGTATTCCTTTTGGAGAAATTGCGATATGGGAAATAGCCTTAAGTATGCTTTTACTTTATGCAACGATATTTTTTATGATCTATGTTTCAGCAAAAATCTATAGAATTGGAATTTTGATGTACGGTAAAAAAACAAACTGGAAAGAGCTTTATAAATGGCTTAAATATTAATGGATATAGACTGGTCTCAAATAAAGGATTTTCTGAGATACCCTATCGTTGAGAAATCAGGTCAGAGTGATTTTCACTTGGACACTTGGATGCTCATCATGGCAATTTTGGGAATAGTTGCTACTTCAATAGTATTAAAATTCGCAAAGAGTTTTTTTACTAGGAAGATGGATTTTTCTGATAAGAGAAAGTTTGACAGTATATTTAAGTTTTTCAATTATGTGGTCTACATAATTGTTATAGTTATTATTCTCAATAGCTCTGGAGTTGATTTGACCGCCTTATTAACTGCGAGTGCCGCCCTGTTTGTAGGTTTGGGTTTTGCGCTTCAAGACTTTTTTAAAGATATCATTGCAGGAATCACGATACTTATAGACAAGTCAGTTCTCGTGAACGACGTGATTGAAATGAATAGCAAGGTGGGGCGTGTCTTTGAAATAAAACTTCGCAGTACGCGCATTGTTACGAGAGATGATAAAATCTTAATAATTCCAAATCACCTCTTTCTATCTGAGAGTGTTTACAATTATACCCAGAACCACCCTAAAACACGGGAGGTCGTTGAAGTAGGAGTTGCTTATGGCAGCGACGTTAGGTTAGTAGAAAAAATTTTATTAGAATGCGCAAACAGTTCTAAAGCTGTCTTAAAGAGTCCAGAACCCTTTGTAATGTTTAATAACTTTGGGGATAGCTCTCTAGATTTCGGAGTTTATTTCTTTGTCACGGATAGTTTTATAGATCCGCGTATCAAAAGCGATTTGAGATTTGCAATCGACAAAGCCTTCAGGGAGAATAATGTGACGATACCTTTCCCTCAAAGAGATGTTCATCTATTTAACACTGGCGAGAAATAGCGCAGGCAAGATATGAGGATTTTAATATTTGGGATTATTTTTGTTCTCGCTTTCGCGAAAGCGCATTCACAAGGAACAGATCTCTTTAGATCGGAGTACACATACTTTCCACAGCGGGATTCAGACAATAGCTTTAGAAGGTTTAGAACGTTTGCAAACATTCCGCTCAAAATTGGAGAAGGTACCTACGTGGTTCCTTTCATAGAATATCGCAATGTCCATTTAGTTATTAGAGATGACGATCGGTTTCAAGATTTTAAAACTGATCGCTATGAGAGCTATGAGTTATCCATGGGATACACTCAACCCATGAAAAATAACTGGAGGTTTGGCTCTCGATTAGGGGTTTTGATTGCATCAAATTTTGATGAGGCAAAACCTGTAAGTGACGATTACTTTTTATCTGCATCTGCCTATTTCATAAAGAATGAAAAAAAACGAGCTGATGGCGGTAAACCTTGGCAGCTCGTGGTAGGTGTCCAGTATAGTACGACGGTTGGACGTCCATTTCCTTTACCCTATCTCAATTACTATAGAGAATTTAAAGAAGATTGGAGCTTTACGTTGGGAGCGCCCAAAATGAATCTCAAATATAGGTTCAACGATAAGAACAGCATGCAGATCTACGCTAGACTCGATGGCTTTTATGCTAACATCCAGAATGATGTAGATACCTCCGGTGGTCTTGCAGATAATGTCTCCATGACCATTGCGATGTTAGGACCAGGTTATCAATATAATTTCACAAAGCATATATCTGTATATCTTTATGCAGGTTACACATTCTTGAACGAAATTAGATTAAGAAATCCCGACGGAGACGATGTAAAGATCATAAATGATACTAATACGTTCTATTCCAGAGTTGGAATAAAATTCAAAATATAATGGCAGAAATACTTTTAATTGAAGACGAAAGCGCAATACGTAGAGTACTGGGTAAAATACTTGTAGAAGAAAGTAAGGATTACAAAGTGACTGAAGCGACAGATGGTCTCGCTGGTATGGAGCTGATAAAAGACAATGACTACGATCTTGTTTTGTGCGACATTAAAATGCCCAAGATGGATGGCGTAGAAGTACTGGAAGCTATAAAAAAAATAAAGCCAGACACTCCAGTTGTAATGATTTCGGGACATGGAGATTTAGAAACGGCTGTAAATACAATGAGGCTGGGAGCTTTTGACTACATTTCTAAACCACCAGATCTTAACAGGTTGCTCAATACTGTGCGCAATGCTTTAGACAGGAAGACTTTAGTTACTGAAAATACTCGACTCAAGAAAAAAGTGAGTAAGAATTATGAAATGGTAGGGGAGTCAGAATTGATAACCATCATAAAAAACATCATTGAGAAAGTCGCACCCACAGATGCGCGAGTATTGATTACAGGAGGTAACGGAACGGGAAAAGAACTAGTAGCGCATTGGCTACATGAAAAGAGCAATCGCAGCAAAGGTCCTTTTATTGAAGTGAATTGCGCTGCTATCCCCAGTGAGTTGATAGAAAGTGAACTTTTTGGTCATGTTAAAGGAAGTTTTACGGGTGCCAATAAGGATCGCGCCGGGAAATTTGAAGCAGCTAATGGCGGGACGATCTTTCTAGATGAAATAGGAGATATGAGTTTAAAGGCTCAAGCTAAAGTGTTACGAGCTCTGCAAGAAAATAAGATTCAGAGAGTGGGTAGCGACAAGGACATCAAAGTAGACGTCCGTATACTGGCAGCGACAAACAAAAACCTGAAGTCAGAAATTGAAGAGAAAAAGTTTAGGGAAGATCTCTATCATCGTTTAGCGGTTATTCTCATAAACGTTCCATCACTTAACGATAGAAGGGAAGATATCCCGGTACTTGTGAATCATTTTGCAAAAAAAATAGCCAAAGAGCAAGGGAACAGCTCTAAAAAATTCAATGATGATGCGCTAGAGTTGCTTCAGAATTATGATTGGACGGGAAACATTCGGGAACTTCGTAACGTGGTGGAGCGTCTTTTGATATTGGGAGGCTCAGAAATTACTAAAAAAGATGTGGATCTTTTTGCTAGCAAATAGGAAAACATGAAATTGACTCAATTTAATGCCGACTCAAACCTATCCCTTTCTAAACGGGAAACTGAGGCTGGTAGTCCATTGACTAAAAAAGAGGCAAAAGAAAAATTGAATAAGGTTAGAAGAGATCTGGCAGATTTTCAAGAAAGACTTTATGCTAATGATAAAAAGGCAGTGTTGGTTTGTCTGCAGGGAATGGATACCTCTGGTAAGGATAGTCTCATACGTGAAGTTTTTAAAGATTTCAATGTAAGGGGTGTAGAGCAACACAGCTTTAAGGTGCCTACAGAGCTAGAATTATCTCACGGTTATTTGTGGAGGCATTATATAGCTCTTCCAGCTAAAGGAACTTTCGGTATTTTTAATCGTACGCATTATGAAAATGTACTGGTCACGAGAGTACATCCAGAATATTTGTTGGCAGAAAGTCTACCTGACATTAATTCGGTAGAAGATGTATCCGATAACTTTTGGAAAATGCGTTTTGACCAGATCAATAATTTTGAAAAGGAATTAGTTCAAAACGGGACTGTGATTTTTAAATTTTTCCTTCATTTAAGCAAGAATGAACAAAAAAACAGGTTGTTGCGTAGACTTCGCAAACCTGAAAAAAATTGGAAATTTTCTCCAGATGATCTCAAAGAGAGAAAATTATGGGATAAGTACTTGTATTGTTATGAAGAGGCTATTAAAAATACCCATCATGACCATGCGCCTTGGTTCATTGTTCCCGCAGATGACAAACCTATGGCAAGGCTTATCGTTGCCCAAATATTGTTAGAGAATCTGAGTAACATTCCGGGAATAGATTTCCCACAACTTTCTCAAGAGAAATCAAGCAAACTACAAGATTATAGAGATCAATTAAACAACGAGTGATATCTTAATATTTCTCAGTTTTATAGTAATAAATTCGCAGCTGATTGAATGCTATGAATCTATCAAGCTATACCAGAGAATTCTCCACTAATTTTAAGCTCGCATTCCCTATTGTTCTCGGGCAGGTTGCGCACCTTTTGGTCGCGTTTGCAGATAATATTATGGTTGGAAAACTTGGAGCAACTCAGTTAGCGGCGGTTTCTTTGGGAAATACCTTGATATTCCTCGCAATGTCTGTTGGTATAGGGTTCTCTTTTTCGATAACTCCATTAGTCGCAGAAGCAGATAGTAGTGGAGATCACTCAAGCATAAAGAAATACTTGGATAATGGCTTCATACTCTGTACTTCGCTAGGTCTTATTTTATGCTTGCTACTTTTTGCGTCAGAGCCTATCTTGTATCAATTGGATCAACCAGAAGAAGTGGTGAGATTAGCAATTCCCTACATGCGATGGGTCTCAATTTCATTGATACCATTATTGCTTTTCCAAGCTATCAAACAGTTTGCCGATGGGATGTCCCTCACAACTTATCCTATGTATATTGCAGTGGGGGCAAACATCATAAACATTTTGATCAATTATCTGTTTATATACGGTAAGTTTGGTTTACCCAAAATGGAAGTGGAAGGTGCGGCAGTTGGCACATTGGCTTCGCGCATCATTATGGTAATAGCTTTATATATACTGCTTTCGCGAAAAAAACTACTCAAAAAGTTCTTCGATCGAACAATTGAATTTTCTAAAACATCAATATTTAAACTCCTGAACATCGGATTTCCAACAGCATTGCAAATGCTTTTTGAAGTATCACTGTTTACAGCAGCAATATTTTTGTCAGGTAAATTGGGTACTGAAGAGCAGGCTGCAAACCAGATAGCATTGAATTTATCAGCATTGACTTTTATGTTCGGTGTAGGCTTAGGTATAGCTGCCACTATTAGAGTGTCAAATCAACTAGGTAAGAAAAATTTTCAGAATTTGAAACGGGTGGCTCGCTCTATTTTTCTCATGACAATAATTATGGAGGTTGTGTTCGCGCTCCTTTTCTTGATTTTTAATGAACAACTACCTATTATATATATTGATGACCTGTCCGTGATTGATTTGGCAGCTTCCGTTTTGCTTATTGCAGCATTATTTCAGATTAGTGATGGGTTTCAGGTGGTCATTCTCGGAGCACTTAGAGGCTTACAAGATGTTTGGGTTCCAAGTTTTATCTGCCTGTTCTCTTATGGAATATGCGGTTTGCCTGTTTCATATTATTTAGGTATCGAGACTGGTTATGGATTGGTTGGGATTTGGATAGGCTTATGCGTTGGCCTTACTGCTTCCAGTCTTTTAATGTACGCAAGGTATAGATATTTGCTCAAGTTCAAAATGCAACATTCCATATCTGACTGATTAATCGCATGCTCTCAACCATTCTCTACTCGTGAATATTTTATAGCCCACAAGTTGCTTGCTGATTCAAACTAATTTGTCTTGCAAATTGCTAGAAAACCTTAGTTTAATGACAATAGGGTGCTCTTTCCGATTTTATAAGTCTAAAGTTTGAGTTTCTTTCCCTGGACGGTATCCTACAAACGGTTCGTTGAGCTGCATAAACGTCTAGTTCAACCACTGGCGGTCTATCTCAAACCAAATGGCCTGGGAAGGTGTTCGGGAATATCCTTCGTTCATTCAACTCCCTTAAGGGTATGCTACATCAAAAGGGAAAAACAACATCGCGTCTTTGACGCAATAGCCGAAAAAATCTTTGGAACCATGGGCTGTACTATGGGTTCGAACTCCACCTGATAGCCAATGACATGGAGGAGATCATCGATTTTCTGTTGACCTAGGTCAATGTTGACGATGTGCAGCCACTAAATGACTAGACCTTTCACAAAAAGGTATTTAGAAAGATATATGGGGACAAGGGCCATCTAGGCAAGTACCTGTTTGACAAGTTCTTTGTTGATGAAATTCATCTGGTCACCAAGATGAGAAAGAACATGAACAGGAAAAAGATGGAATTTATGGATCGCGTGATCCTACGTAAAAGAGCCGTGATTGAATCTATAAATGATGTCTTGAAAAATATATGCTATATAGAACATTCCAGGCGTAGATCCTTCGACAATTTTATAGCTAATCTAGTTGCTGGGTTGACAGCCTACTCTTTTCTAGACTCTAAACCATCAGTCAAAATATGAAGATTTTTGCCTCAAGTAAGAGTCGCTTAGGTCCAACTCAAGTTAATTAAAATTAATCTCCCTAATCCCTAATCCCTAATCCCTAATCCCTAATCCTTAAGGCAACCTCTGCAAGATATAAAACACAACCGACCCAATACCATAGCACACGATATCATAAATATCAGCTGTATAACGTTCTGTATGTTCAGGTAAATAGTATTCAAAATAATAAGAGTATAGGGCAAAAACACTGAAGATACTTAATATACCCAGCTGAATCGTTTTATTCTTTTTTATCAACCAGACTACATTTAACGCTGCGGTAAGAACCAATGGTATGATCAATAAATCGTTGAGGTAGAAAAGAATAAATGAGTTGTCCGTTAGATTTTGATGTTTTGCAATCTGTACAAATGCATAAATATGAATAGAAAGCAATGCATAGAGATGTAAGAGCTTGCAGGGAAATTTAGTCAATCTCATGTGGCAAGCATCGCTACCAGCCACGCGATAAATAAACCTACAGCCATCACTATCGTCCAGATAGAGTGCATAACTACGTAACTGCCTCTTATAAAAAGATATTTACTATTCTTCCATCGTTCTGAAAAAGATGGCTTTTCAAGCTCAGTGGTACGGTTAGTATTAACTTCTTTGTCCGTTGTATTGATCTTGTCTGAAGACTGAAAGTCATTCTGTTCATCGTTTTTCATGCTATCAAGATAATTACCTAGAACTTATCTATGAAATTGGTAAACACGTTTCACTCCATTTTAACGCTATGTAAGCTTGTTGAACTGATTAAACAATAAGCCCACATATTGTTTTACTAATAGGTAGTATATTGAGTTTTGCTTGCTAACTTTGAAATTTATGTCAGATCAAATCACGACCGTTTCCGTTTTTAAAAGTGGTTCTCTATGGGGAAATGTCAAGGGCTTTTTTGCTGTAGCAGAAGCCTGGCTTAAACTATCTAAGACCAAAGGTCAAGTTTTTTTCAAGGTTATGGGAGTTGGTAAACCAGGTTTCGACCCTTTACCAGACTGGTCAACCTATATGCACGTACAAATCTGGAAGAATGAAGCAGCTGCGGAAGAGTTCTTCCAAAACAATAGATTTCATAATAAACTCAAATCCTCTGCTCAGGAGCACAAAGTTATTTATCTGCGCAATATCAAAGCACGTGGTTTGTGGGCTGGAAAAAATCCGTTTGAGGAAAGTATCCATCTCGATCCAGATAACGAATGGATCTATGTGATTACAAGGGCTCGAATAAAGTTGGGTTACTTGAAGCGATTCTGGGATTATGTGCCGCATTCACAAAAAGGGCTTTATGAAAATGAAGATTTGGTTTTTACCGCAGGAGTAGGAGAGTGGCCCGTCACTCATATGGCTACCATGAGTTTGTGGAAAAGTGCCAATGGGTTGAAAAAATTTGCCTATCGAGGAAAAAACCATCGTGATGCTATTCAGCAAACGCAAGCCTTACAATGGTACGCAGAAGAACTCTTCAGTCGTTTTCAACCCTATAAAATTAGAGGGAATTGGAAAAGCCTATCAACTCCTGAAGACTTGAGGTAGATTTTTGAAAAAAGGTTTAAGAAATGCGGGCGATGTCATGGGCAACATAATACGTACATCTTGCAAAAAAGATGTTTCCTCATCCAGAAATCTGAAAAAGTACTTCATCTTATTGCTGCTATAAAGTTTAAAAAAAATCTTATCTCCATCGCCATTATTTTTGTCGAGTACGTCGAGAAGCGTGGTGTCATATAGACGGGCCTTTTTACTAAACAATTGATGTTCTAAAAGCCTCCCTGTTTTAATGTTGAGCGCCACCTGTTGCGATTTTTTCTCACACATTTTAAAACTGTAGCCGGTAGATGGTTTTACCCAACCGCCACCGGTTCCTACCCGCAAGTGCGTTAGCGTGTTATGCTCTGTAAAATCGTAAGTAGTCATGGGTACGATTCCAGATTCGGTGGAGATGAGGTTGTAGTCATTAATTTTAAGTTCTTCTCTCAAGTATTTATCAATGAAATGATCATAGGTTTCTTCGTATACTTCTTCATGAGAGAAGTAAGTAAATTCTACCAGCGCTTTTGTTTTAGAATAAGGTAAAACATAGGTAAAACTACACGTGCCGTCATCCATAATACTGTAATCCATCATGGTGCAAGTCTCTGGATCAAATACCTCATTTTTGGTTTCTATCACAATTCCCTTAAAATGTTGCTTGAGGGTAATGGCGCTTTTATCTTGAAAGAATTCGCTTGGCACCCGACTGTCCAGCACTCTATCTGCAGTAATATGGGAACCGTTTGACAGTTGTATCCATTCTTTGCCATCCTTTGGTTGCACTTTTTCTACACTGGAATCTATAAAAGTGAAGAGTTGCGATTGTTGTAGTCTCGCTTCCGCGAAAGCGGTAAACTTCTTGCTATCCATAGATTTATAGGTGTATGGTTCCAAGTCAAGGATCATAGATTTCTTACGAGTCGCAATTTTAGTTCTACTCCAGGTTTGCTCAATCAGGTGCTCCCACTTTCCAGGGCCTTCCTCCCAAAAACTCCACGCTTTTTCGGCTTTTTCTAAAGTCCAAGGATCAATTACAACTGTTTTTAAGTTTAAATCATGTTCTAAAAAGGCGTGAACGAGATGACTTCCCGCGCACCCGAGGCCAATAATTGCTATATCAAAATGAGAATCCATAGCGCAGCGGCAAATAAAAGTTGAACAATATAAAGATGAAAAGAGGTCGTGAAATCTCCCTTGAGCCTTGCCTTACCTGCAACAAGGTGTAATATAAATGCGATGATCCACCAGCAAATGTAGTTGTAAATTCCAGCACCACCATTGAAATGCCAAAAACCTGCGTAATCACAAATCTGTTCCAAGAAAAAATCGAGGAGAACCATTAATGAGGCACCTATCGCAGCTTTGAAATAGAAGTTATTATTTAGTTTTTTAGCAATTATATGTGAGCATAAAGTGAGTAATCCCCAGTTGATGCCTATTAATATGGGAATCCCATCGATTTTAGGTCCAAAATTTTTGCCGTAATAATAATCGCCAAAAAGCCATCCCGAATGAACACCTATCCATTCCACAACAAAGCCCGTGATGAAAAAGGTGCTGAACAAAGCTAATTTTTTGGGGCTGTCCAAAGGAATATATAGTGCGGCCATAAAAAATAGGTACACTAACGTAAAAGGCGATTTGGGTAGAAAAAAATCCTCATATCCCATCGCAATCCCTACGATTGCTGAGACGTGGATGAGCCATAAAAATCCTAAGGCTAGTTTTTTTGCCATTCTTTCTTAATCAGGTCACTTGTTATTTTTGCGCTTAGTAAGCACAAGGGAATCCCACCACCTGGATGTACTGACCCGCCCACGTGGTAAAGGTTTTTGAGCTTTCGGTTAAAATTAGGGTGTCTTAGAAAAGCCGCCATTTGATTGTTGCTCGCAGCACCATAGAGTGCTCCACGATAGCTACTGGTATTTTGCTCGATCATGGGAGGTGTGAGCACGTATTCCTCTTCAACATTATTTGAAATGTCTAGTTGGAGGCATTTCTTAATTTTTGATAGAATGCGATCTCTACTTTTTGACACTAGGCTGTCCCAATCTTGATCATAATTACCAGGTGCATTGATCATTACAAACCAATTCTCACAGCCCTCAGGCGCATCAGCTGGGCTTTCTTTACTTGTAATATTAATATATACCGTAGGATCCTCACTCAAATCTCTCTTATTGAAAATGTAATTAAACTCCTCGGGATAGTTTTCACTAAAAAGAATATTGTGCAAATCGAGATTTTCAAACGAACCCTTTATACCCCAGTAGAAAATGAGCGCACTACTTGATCTGGGCTGTTCCAAAGTTTTCTTGGGCTGGGGTAAGTCTGGCAGTAATTTTTCATAGGTTGGAACTACATCCATATTAGTCACCACGAGATCAGCAGCATAATTACCACTATCTGTAACTACACCTGAAACTTGATTATGGTCATGAATAATTTTTTGCACGCTTTCGCGAAAGCGGAATTCAACACCTACTTCTTGTGCAAGCCTAAAAAGTGACTGGGAAATTTGATGCATGCCGCCCTCAGGATAATAGGTTCCCAATCCCAATTCCAGATGCGGAATCATGCTCATAATGCCCGGTGTTTTGTAGGGGCTGGATCCATTGTAGGTTGCGTAGCGGTTAAAAAGTTGGGTGAGTTTAGGGTTTTGGAAAGTTTGGTTCTCACGGTCTAAAGTGTTGTGAATACCTAGAAATGGAATTTGCATTACTGCCTTGAGAGTATCCAACGATAAATAAGTACTTGTTTTGTGGAGCGACTTTTCAAGGAAGAGTTGTTTAGTCAGCTCATATTTGGATTTACTTCGGTCAAGGTATTTTTCTAATGTAGTAGGACTTTCATTAAAGACTTTCATGGCCTCATCAATGAACTTATGCCGTTCAGTATAAGCGGTAAATTCAGTGCCATCTTCCCAAAAATATTTGAAGGAAACCTGTTTCTTTTTGTAATTGAATTCTACTTTGTGATCTTCAAATAAATCGTGCAGCTCATCAACCAGATGCGGTAGGGTAAACAAAGATGGCCCTAGATCAAAACGATAATTGCCTACTTGAATAGCGTGCAACTTGCCACCGCTGTAGTCGTTTTTTTCAAAGACCGTGACCTGAAAGCCTTGTTTTTTGAGTCTTAGAGCCATGGCCAGACCGCCTATACCTGCACCTATGACAACAGCCTTTTTCATGGAGGTTATTTGAAATATTTCAATGGGACGATGAGCATGCCAAAATTCTCACCCTTTTCTTTGCCTAAATGTTTATGATGGATTTTGTGGGCGCGGCGCACGCCTCTAGCATATTTATTATTGGCTTTTCTAAGCCATTTAAAACGCTGGTGTATAAAGATATCATGTACCACAAAGTAGGCAATACCATAGGCTAAAATTCCTAAACTTATAGGGAGACACCACCATAAGTCAAAAACTTCATGCAAAATTTTAAAGCCAATACTGATACTTGCAAAGAATACAAAGAAGAGATCATTTTTCTCGAACCAACTGTCGTGCTTTTTATGATGGTGGTCTTCATGAATGCTCCACAAAAACCCATGCATCACATATTTATGGATGAACCATGCATTAAATTCCATTATCCCAAAAGTCACCAAAAATATCAGTATCCAAATAAGGATCATACTAAATCAAATTAAGTCTGTAAGTAACATACCCTTTTGCCAATAGGCCAAATTTCTCATAGTTAGGCACTCGAATGCGTTTGTTTCTAATTTCTCGGCTGGGTGTTTTTTCTAGGCGAGTCAATAATCTTCTGTAATAAATATAAGCGGTGTACACGCCTAACTTTGCCTCTATAGGCAACCTTCTGATCCCTTTTAAACCAGCATCAAAGTCCTCTTTGATTTCTGAAATAAGCCGGGATTTGTCTTCTTCATTGAGATCGTGCAGGTCTGTATTTGGGAAATAACTTCTTTCCAGCATATCCAGATCAGCCTTGAGGTCTCTTAGGAAATTAACTTTCTGGAACGCGCTTCCCAATCGCATGGCGTCTTCTTTCAAAGCTTCATATTTTTCATTATTTCCCTTTACAAATACTTTGAGAGACATGAGACCTACCACATCGGCACTACCATAAATGTAATTTTTGTATTCTTCATCAGTTAAATAAACTGATTTATCCAGATCTAGACGCATACTTTGTATGAAGGCTCCATACATATCTGGAGTGATATCGTATTTATTAACGGTTTCCTGAAAAGAATTTAGAATGGGGTTTAAGCTTATTTTATCTTCTATTGCTCTATGAAGATCCTGTTCAAATCTATCTAAAAGATCTCTTTTATTGTAATCGTGAAAAGTGTCTACGATTTCATCTGCAAACCTTACAAACCCGTAGATATTATGAATGTCCTGCTGAATGCTGGGACCCAGCATTTTGCTTGCTAGTGAGAAAGAGGTACTGTATTTATGGGTAACCGTGCGACTGCATTCTCTTGATACGTTATCAAAAATACTTTTCATTTTGGGGAGTGTTTCTTAATTAATTCTGCTACAAGTTTACCTGAAATAAGAGAAGGTGGCACTCCTGGTCCTGGCACTGTTAATTGACCTGTAAAATAAAGATTCTTTACTTTACGACTTCTTAAATTTGGTCTAAGAAATGCAGTTTGTGTAAGGGTATTTGCCATTCCATACGCGTTGCCCTTATAACTGTTATATTCTTTTTCAAAATTTGATACGCAAAATGATTCTTTAAAGATAATGTGATTTTTCACTTTTTGGTCGGTACGATCTTCAAATCGTTTCATGACTATGTCAAAATATTTATCTCTCAATTCTGGAGTGTCTTCTAATCCTGGTGCTAGAGGTATAAGGAAAAAGCCATTTTCACAACCTTCTGGTGCCGTTGAAGGATCTGTTACCGAGGTGAAATTTGCATAAAAAAGAGGATCATCTGGCCAAGTAGGATGTTCATAGATTTGGTCTGCATGTTTCTCAAAATCAGTATCAAAAAATAGGTTGTGATGATCAATGTTTTTTAATTTTTTATCAAAGCCTATATAGAAAATAAGGGAGCTGGGCGCAAATGTTTTTTTCTTCCAGTAGCTTTCTGAATACTGTCTATGTTCTAAATCTAATAAAGTTTCTGAATGATGATAGTCAGCACCAGAAAGTACAATGTCGTAAAGAAATTTTTGCTCCCCTACTAAAATGCCTTCAGTCTGTTTTTTATCGTCAACTAATATCTTACTTACTGGAGTACCTGTTTTAATAACTACACCTTGTTCTTGAGCTAGTTTTTTCATTCCCAATATCACTTCATACATTCCACCTTTGGGATGCCAGGTTCCCAATCCAAAATCTGCATGATTCATGAAGTTGTAAAAGCTTGGTGTGTTAGACGGTGTAGCGCCTAGAAATAATACTGGAAATTCCAGAATAGAAACAAGTTTAGGATTGTCAAATTTTTTACGCACATCACGAGATACATTACTGACAAAAGCTCCTAACTTTCTAACAGTTTGCGACGTGACCAGCTCAAGAGGAGATTCACCTGGCCGATAAACTAAATTTTTTATGGCGATGTCATAATTCTCAGAAGCGACATCCATAAATTCTTGAAGTGGTCTAGAACTCCCTTTCTCAACTTTTTCAAAAGTCTCTTTAATTGCTGGTAGATTGTCCGGAATTGAAATTTTTTCATCCTCAAAAACTACTGAATACGCTGGATTTAATTTGTCGAGTTGGTAATAATCAGATGGCTTTTTACCAAAGTCAGCAAAGAAGCGCTCAAAAATATCTGGCATCCAATACCATGAGGGACCTATGTCAAATGTAAAGCCGTCTTTAACCAATCTGCGTGCGCGACCGCCTACAGTATCATTTTTTTCATAGATGGTGACTTCGTAACCTTCCTTTGCGAGGTAAGAAGCTGCTGATAATGAGGAAAAACCAGATCCTATGATCGCTATTTTATGACTCATGCACTTACAAGTTGAGGGATTTCTTTAATGACTTCATCGATACTCACAAAAACCGATTGGTTGTTCATAAGAGTCTCTTTTTTAATTTTTTTAGCTAGGTGACCCAAAATCCATAATTCTGAATTGTTCCCTTTCTGAATTTTTTTGTGAAACTGTTTTAAAAAGGTCGGAATCTTTTTCTCTGTAGGACTCACGGTCATATAGGTGATATAAGTAGGGTCAATCTCTTTGGACTTAAAGAATTTGAGCGCTTCTATAATCATGCTTTCTCCCAAATAAATAGTTCGCTTATTTAGCAAAAGCAGTTGATAGTTCAGAAACAGTAATCCTAGATCATGCATTTCATGCTCAGGTAGAAAAAGAATGTATGCTTTCTGATTTGGATTGGATTCTTGATACTGAAGTTCTTCAAGATTAGTAAGCAGTTTTTGTTTGATTAAGTGACTGATAAAGTGTTCGTGGGCAATATTTATAGTTTTCGATTGCCACAAGAGACCTAATTCTTCTAAGAATGGTACGAAAAGTTCAAAGAAAACTCCAGAAAAACCACTTTTCTCATAAATTAACTTGTAGGTCTTCTGAAAAAGCACTTGATCAAAGTTGACCATAGCTAACTTCAATTTTTGAATTCCATGGTCATTCAAATTATCCATTTCAGCAATCAGGCGCACTTGATCTCCTATTTCATCATCAGAGAGTTCTGCAATGTGTGATATTCTCATTCCAGTATTCTTGAGAAAACTTACGTTAAGAATTTTCCTCAACGCTTTAAGATTGTAGGTGCGTATGTTTGTATCTGTGCGATCTGGGGTTAAAAGTTCATATCTCTTTTCCCAAATACGGATTGTATGGGACTTGACTCCACTTAGGTTTTCAAGATCTTTAATACTAAAGCTGCTTTTTATCAAAATATTTGTTTAGCTATTTAACCGTAAACTTAAACAAATAGTTGTTGTGCTAAACTATTTAAATTATTGTTTAACAATTTTTAAGTATTGTTCATTGTTAGGTTATACATTAAAAGTTAGAGATGGCTTGAATCTAAGATGCTCATCAGCTTCAACATATCCTAATTGATTTGTTAGAAAATAACAATCGTTCACAAGAAAGTTTTGTACGTTTTCATGGTGGTGTCCATAAATCCAATATGATGGTAAAACATCATTTACAGTAGATTCAAAATTGGATACAAACGCTTCATTGAGGGGGTTGTCATTGTATTTTGAAGGATAATTTTTAAGAGTAGGAACATGGTGGGTTACAGCGATAACTTTTCTTTTATTATTTGAAATTTCGGTAAGACTGGATTTAAGAAAATCCTTGTCTGCTGTATGCAGTGCATTGAATTTATTAACAGTCAGTGGTTTGCCATTATAACTTATTTTTTCAAAATCATTAAGCGATTTTTCCATTAAAAATTTATTCACATGTGAAATTTTACCCCATAGGGTTGCAGTTACAATTGAAATGTCATCTATTTCTACAACAGCACAATTGCAGAGAAGTACATTTGGTTTGATTTTTTCAACTCCATTTATTTTGGATTTTTCAATTTCCATTCCGTAAAACTCATGGTTGCCGGGAACCCAGACCACAGTTTTCCAATGATCAGCTAGAAATTGAACAAAATCTTTATGATCATCCATTTCTCTTAACGGCATAATGTCACCAGCAAGAACTAGAACTTCTGCAACAGGTCTAAGTGGATTTTCACTAAGAAATAGACGGTTTGATACATGCTCGATATGTATATCTGAAGCATATTGAATTATCATTATTTGATTTTATCCCAAGATAATGATATGTTTAAGATAGCATGTTAATTAAAAGGGAAAGAGTACTCAAAATAGTACCCGGGATGGGACTTGAACCCACACGTCTTACGACACACGGCCCTCAACCGTGCCTGTCTACCAATTTCAGCACCCGGGTAAATAAAAAGTCCTTATTAAAGGACTTTGAATTGAGTTAAGAAGTGATGTGGCTGGGGCTTGCCTCAACAAGATTGGAATAAACTTGTAACCCATCCATATCAAAAAGTGATCTGGCTGGGGCTCGAACCCAGGACCCTCTCCTTAAAAGGGAGATGCTCTACCAACTGAGCTACCAGATCTACATTGTTTAAATGCGGGTGCAAATATAAAACGGATATTTTATTCTATGCCAATTTTTAAGGGACTATTTTTGAATAAATTTCTGGTAAACATTTAAGTGCTGATTATGAATGAATTAATAGTGATTTTGGGTTATATGGGAAGTGGTAAATCAACCATCGGTAAGAACCTGGCACTTAAATTAGACCTGCCCTTTGTGGATTTGGATCACTTTATAGAAGAAACGGAGCAATCTACCATTAAAAAAATCTTTGAGAATAAAGGAGCGATTCATTTTAGAAAACTGGAAAGAAAGGCACTATCACAAATTTTAGAATCTCGAGAGCCTAAAGTTATAGCGTTAGGAGGAGGGACTCCATGTTATTATGATAACATGGAACTCATCTATAAAAACGCAAGGTCTATTTATTTAAAAGCAACTATAGAAGAGCTTTCAAGACGGCTTTTTAAAGAAAAAAATCAACGTCCAATAATATCGAAAATAGATGATTTGCAGGAGTTGCGGGAATTTATAGGAAAGCATCTATTTGAGCGCTCTTATTACTATAGCCAGGCGCATCATACAATCCATACCAATAATCAAAATATTGATGACTTGACAAATCGTTGTTTGGAAACCCTATTCCAGTAGAGCAGTATATGGCTCTTCCCTAAGATTTACTTTTATATGGTTTTCTAAAGTTGTACTCAGGGAAATACCCTTGAAATCTGCTTTGACGGGATATTTTTTATGATTTCTATTGACCAGAACAGCAGTTTTGAATTTCTTGAGGGGTACTTGAAGTAAGTGCCGAATGGCATATATAAGTGTCGTACCGCTATTTAAGACATCATCGCAAAGTACTACGTTTCCATTTGAAATATTTTCAAGTTCAAGCGAGGTAGAGATGGGCTCGAGGGGACTTTTCTTGTCTATTTCTACCTTGCATAAAGTGACATCTAGGGAGCAAATATCAACTAAAGTTTCAGCGAGCATTTCAGCAAATAAATAACCTTGGCCACTAATGCCAGCGAGAATAATATCCGATTCTTCAGAAAACACTTCGGCAATTTGATAGGCAATTCTACGGTTTTTGTGCAAAATTTCATTGTGATCTAAAATCTGTGTTGCCATAGTGGTTATTTTTTGATAAAGTTACATATAAGCTCTTTACCAGATCTATTAGGTTCAGAATAGAGGCAGGGTTCTAGTCTGTTTATGTGAAAATGTGGTGTGAATAGCTCTAGATATTCTTTACGGGTTCCACTATATGGCGGTTCCTCTCGAGAATGTGAAAAATAGAACAGCACTCCCTGAACTCTCCCATTTTCATTCAATAGTTCATGACATTTCTTGGGGTAGCTTTCGCGAAAGCGGGATTCCAACGCACATAAAAACGTCTGTTCTAAAATCAAGTCATATTTCCCAGAATGCTCAAAAAAGTCATCATGAATCATGCGAATTTTATCAGAATGACCAATGGTATGCGACAAAGATTGAAGTGGAGCGCTGGAAATGTCTAAAACGTGAATATTTGAAAACCCATTTTTAAGCAAATACAAGGCTTCTTTTGAGTTTCCCGCTCCGGGAATGAGAATTTTAGTTTTTTTGTCCTTTAAATTATCAATTATATATTTTAGAGGACCTGAAATATTTGATAACTGCCACGGAGTGTCGTAAGTTTCATACCTGCGTGTCCAGTAGGTTTCGTCCAGGATCATTCTTCTTCTCCATTTTGAAATAGATCATCCAGGTCTCTTCTATCTTTCTTAGTGGGTCGCCCTTCGCCTTTACGGCGGTAGTAGTCTTGATTGAGCGCGATCATTTTTTTGACCTCCAGACGCTCCTTGGTAGTACGATCTACCATATAAAGACTTACAAGTTTAGCACCCACGCGACTGGGTGGTAGGTCTAAAACCTCTATGATGTAATCTATCTGGTCTTTACGCACTTCAATGCTATCAGTCTCGTAAACTTCTCTAGAGGGTTTTACCGCATCTCCATTAACCTTTACTCTACCTTTCTTAACGGCAGCGGTAGCTTTGCTTCTTGATTTAAAATACCTGATGGACCATAAATACTTGTCTACGCGCATAAGATTTCTTTAAATAGCTCGTTTCATACAAAAATAGCTGAAAATGCTATCTTTGCCCACTTAAATTTTGCAATGAAAAAAGTAACTTATTTAGCTCTCGTTTTTATGATTTTTGCCATAAGTTGTCAAAATGATGATGATGTGACTACTATCCCAGTAAGGGACAGAGGCGAGGTCTTTACTGAAAATATAGCCGCACTTGAAGCTTATTTGAGTACGCATACCTATAATTATGAGGATTATGATCCCGCAGATCCTTCTGATTTTGAGATTGTCATAGATACGATTACTGCAGCAAATGCTGACAGGATTCCTCTTATAGACCGTCCAGAATTGGAACGATTGAGCGTATCCCGCAATGATGTGGATTATGAATATTTTGTTCTTAACGTGAGGCAGGGAGAAGGGACGCCAGAACCTACTTTTGCTGACAGCACGCTTGTAAGTTATAGGGGGTTTACTTTAAATGGTAATTCATTTGATTCTGCTATCAATCCTGTATGGCTGGATTTGACAAGCTCTATCGAGGGATTTGCCTTATCGCTCTCCAGATTCAATCCAGCATCAAATTCTGTTCAAAATCCTGATGGAACACTAACCTTTGAAAATTCTGGGGTAGGAGCAATGTTTATTCCATCTGGACTGGCATATTTTAATAACCCTCCTGTTGTTTCCATTGCACCTTACATACCTCTAATTTTCACTTTTCAATTACGCAGTGTAGAAGATACAGACCACGATGGAGATGGTATTTTATCAATTTTTGAAGATGTGAATAATGATGGCACCCTGAGAAGTCCTGATGGTGATGATACAGATGAAGACAGAAGATTCAATTATCTAGACGCAGATGATGATGGTGATGGGATTCCCACAAGAGATGAAAACCCAGACCCTAATGGTGATGGAAATCCAGATGATGCACTAGACTCTGATAACGATGGCTTACCCGATTACCTGGATAACAGAACTGAAGTTTGAAACCATTCTGATTTCTTAAAGATTTCCTAACGTACTATGAGTCAGGAAAAGTGTTAAATCATTATTTTTGATGAAATTTTGATTTTGAGGCTCCTTCTCTTTTTTGCCATATTGATCTCAGGTCTTTTTGTTTGTGGTCAATCTACTAATTCTGCTTATTTATGTTTAGCAAACAGAGATATTGTTCTCGCAGATTTTGACACTTGTACTAGTACTTTCATAGCATCAACACCTGAATCATTATTTGATATATCACAAGGTGATACCGATGATACGCTTTATGGAATAAAGGATGAGAGTATTTATAGAATTAATACGACAAATGGCAATGTAACTTTGTTAGGATCCTTGAACCTTTTGGGTTTTACTAGAACTTTTAGAGTTACTTCATTGGTCAAAGAATCAAACGGCATTTTATTAGGAATTAATCGAAGTTCTCGAGGAGAGCTTTTCAGGATTGATGTAAGTTCTCTTACCGCCACACTTGTAGGTGAAACTGGTTTTGAAAGCGCCGGAGATCTAACTTTTCTAAACGGGAACTTGTACCTAAGCTCACCAAACAGTGGTTTAGTCCTGATTGACTTGGTTGATTTGTCACAGTCATCCTACGTAGGTCGAATGAACTTAGGTTCTCAGAATATATTCGGAGTTGTTACAGTAATTACCGCAAATCCATGCGCTGCAAATCCTACTTTTGACTTAATCGCCACAGGAGGTACGGATGCAGGAGTCGTAAATCCAAATGATGCGACTACTACATTTTTATGTTCTAATATTGTCTCAAGTGATATTTTCGGTGCGGCAGAAGTAAATTCAGATGTCATATGCTCTATTGATCTCAATATTCTGGGAGATGGGCAAGAAGATCCATCTTACTGCGGTACCGCCACACCTTTACTTACAACAGATGCCGATCCACTTACTCCAATAGGAACATACATTTATGAATGGAGGGAATTGGGGATTTCAACAGTATTGTCTACAAATGATGAATATAGCCCTACAGTTTCTACAACTACAACTTTTGAGTGCACCATAATTGACACAGGCCGGGCAGCTCCAGATAACATTGCAACGGATAGAATTACGGTCACCATTCATCCACTACCGAATTACACTCCTCCGGGAACAATTATAGCTCATTCTTTTTATGAGCTACCCGCGATTACTGGGACAAATGTTCCAGCAAACGCCGCTTACTATACCCTCCCAGACGGAAACGGAACGCTGTACAATATAGGTGACCAAGTTCAGGAAAATAATTTTTCTTCAAACCCTGTTATCTTGTATGTTTTTGGGACAGATGCAAATGGCTGTGATTTAACTGGTCAGTTTACATTAGAGTTTGCCACTGCACAAGTTGTGATCGATCCTAGGCCAGCAAGCGGTATTATTGAAGTATGTAATGGTGATCAAATTACTATTACAGCGAGACCAATTCCATTCAATGCTTATGGAAATTATACCTATAATTGGGACGATGGGCTAGGAACTTCTTTACCCAATACTTCTACCATTACCGTAACCCCTACACAAGACACCACCTTTTCAGTGACTATAAATGATTCAGGAATTATTAATGGAGATGGCATGGGAGGAGATATGATTCCCGTAGATGTTTCCTTTTTAGATGTAGATGATGTTCCAGATGAATTGGCTGCAAATGGAAGTTTTATTTTTCCACCTATTACTGGAACAGACTTGACGACTCCCTCACCTAGATATTCTTTGAATCCAGGGGGAGTGGGACCGTTTTTTGATCCGGGAGATATAGTGACTGCAGCAGATTTTACCAGTTTACCCGCAAGGATATACATATATGATAATGATGGGGTTTGCGTAGATGAAGAAGATTTTCTCCTTGATTTCATCCAAGATCTCACTGTAAGTATCACACCCAGCAGAGCTGAAAGTTGTCCGGGTGAGACCCTATCCTTTTTAGCAATAGCAGATCCCGTTGATCCAGTAGGGACTTATAGTTATGAGTGGAGGGTTTTAGGTTCAACCGCTGTTATAGGGACTTTACGAGAATTGGACTATGCATCTAATTCTACCCTAGATCTTGAATGTACAGTAATCGACTCTGGAATTTCAGGTGCCTCTGGAACGGCTGTAGCAACGGTAGAAGTTGAAGTCACACCACAACCATCAGTGGGTATGTTGCCTGACGTAACTGTAATTAATACATTTACCTTTCCTACAATACCAGGAACTAACCTGACTGGTAACGAGCGATTCTATCTACAAAGTGGGGGAGTGGGGTCTCCCTTTCAAGCTGGAGACATGGTTAATAGAAATAATTTTACCAGTTTACCTGTAACCATATACGTATATGATGCTGTATCCGGCTGTTCCAGTCAGACTGATTTTGAACTTGATATATTACCCGTTAACCTTACGTTGGATTTGTCGGCGAGCAGTCTAGATGTTTGTGAAGGAACTTCTGTAGATTTTACGGCAACGGTAAATCCTACCGACCCAACTGACAGATATATCTTTACCTGGATTCTCGACGGCACTACCATTGCAGATACGAGTCCCAGCGTCACAATTACTCCTGTAAGCCCTAATTCAACGATACGATGCGTAGTACAGGATCCTGGGATAGCTGGAGCACCTGATTCTGCTTTTCAAGAAATTGTGATAAATGTCACACCGGCAATTGCGATTGATGATCCTGTAGATCAAATTGTTACGGGAAGTTATACTTTCCCCTCACCTTCCGGGTCAAATTTAACTTCAAGCGTTTCTTATAATACTGATTCGACAGGCACTGGAACAACATTTTTAGTAGGAGATACGGTCACCGCCGCAGATTTTACTACACTGCCAGTTGAAATTTTTGTAATTGATTCAAATGGAGCGTGCGATGCTGTTGAGTCCTTTTTCTTGGACTTTGATGACGTGGTTCCCTCGGTCTCTATTTTATCGTCAGGGAATCAAATTTGTGAAGGTGACGAGGTAACCCTCACGGCAGAAATTAGCCCACTCACACCCGTCGGAAGCTATTTGGTGGAGTGGAGCGAGGTAGGTGCAGGTCCAGTTTTGGGAACAGATTTGCTACTAACTGTTTCTCCGACTGTTGATACAGATTATCAAATCGTAATTATTGATACTGGCCTTTCCTCCAGCTCAAATCGTGCTCAGGCATCAGTAAGCATTACAGTTGACGCTGTTCCCGAAATCGCACAGCAGGAAGACGTTGTGTTTCAAGATCAATATACGCTACCTGTAATTGATGGTTCTAATCTGTCGGGATCTCAAGCCTATTATTCCGAACCGAATGCGGCAGGAACGAGGTATGAAAGTGGCGAAATATTTACCTACGATCCAGATGCTGTCTACCCTATTAGACTGTACTTGTATGACAGTAGTACAAACGGTTGCTTTGATGAGAAGTCTTTTTTACTCACTATTTTGGAACCGATTCCTGAATTGTTTTATGTTCCACAGGTTCTCACACCTAATCGAGATGGTTATCATGATACCTGGAATGTGGAGATACTAAATGAAGAAGTGGCCATACCTTATGTCTACATCTATGATCGTTATGGAAAGCTCTTAAAGACAATCGTGCCAGGAGGTTTTGGATGGGTTGGTACTTTTAATGAGCTTCCATTACCATCTTCTAGCTACTGGTATCAATTCACCTACACTTATCGAGGTACCGCTACTGAGCAAAGGGGATATTTTGCTTTGAAGCGTTAGAAGGTTCTCGCTTTCGCGAAAGCGTAATAAACTGAACAATAATCCTATACGACTTTGGTCTGATAATTGAAAAGACCCATTTGTAATCATGGGCGTTTTGATCAGATCTTCTTATCTTGCGCCTCTTAAAATCAAATATAGAATGAAAAAGTTATTTCTTTTAATGTTTTTAGTTGCCAGTACGGCAGTAATGGCTCAAACAGGTTATGTGCGCTCTCAAGGCCTGCTGTTTGCAATGCCAGAAAGTGCAACCGCAAATAAAACCTTATCTGAATTAGGAGCTAAGCTGGAGGCTGAAGTGAAAAAAGCCGAAATGAATGCAGAGACTAAGTTTAAAAGCCTTCAATACAAAGCAAGCGATCCAGATTTAAGTGAAGCAATTAAGCAAGATCTTGCATCACAGGCTCAAACCTTGCAACAGGAATTGACTCGTGTAAAGCAAAATGCACAACAAAAATTACAAGAAGAAGAGGCAAAGCTTATGGAGCCTATTTCTGCTAAGCTTACTGCAGCAATAGAGAAGGTCGCCAAAGAAAAAGGATTTAAAATCATCGTTGATATATCGTCTGTTAGTTATGCAGAAGAAGGTTTGGATATCACCTTGGAAGTAAGCAAGGAATTAGGAATTGCTCCCAAGGAGTAATTAAGGTTTATAATTTTATTAGGCCGCATTCTTTGTTGAATGCGGTTTTTTTATGCTTTGAAAATAACATGCTTCATTCAAATACCTCACTGTATCTGTATTTCAAATAGGCTTAAATGGATGTTGATTTTGAAAGACGCTATAAGTTCATAATGGTTATGGATAATAAAATCGTTATTTTCGACAAGCCTAACTATTTATATAAGTCACAACATGAAAGCGCATACTAAAGAATCTCAAGCCACAATGACTCCAGAGAAAGCAAAACAGTTTCTTAAGGAAGGTAATGAGCGTTTTCAAAACAATTTGAAGGCAAATCGCAATTTACTGAGACAGGTAAATGAAACTGTGGATGGACAGTTTCCATTTGCAACTATATTGAGCTGTATAGATTCTAGAGTGTCGGCAGAGCTGGTTTTTGATCAAGGTTTAGGCGATATTTTCAGCGTGCGTATTGCTGGTAATTTTGTGAATGTGGATATCTTGGGAAGTATGGAGTTTGCCTGTAAGCTTGCTGGAACTAAATTAATTGTAGTTTTGGGTCATACCAGTTGTGGGGCAATAAAGGGAGCATGCGATCGTGCTCGATTGGGAAATCTAACTAAGCTTATTGAGAAAATAGAACCAGCGGTAGATGCTACCGTTGAGCCTACCGATGAAAGCCAGCGCAATTCAAAGAATTTGGACTTCGTGGATCACGTTGCAAAAAAGAATGTTGAGCTTACCATAGATCGCATACGTAAAGAAAGTCCCGTTCTTGCTGATATGGAAGATTTGGGCGATATTAAAATTGTTGGCGCCATGTATAGTGTGGAAACAGGAGTCGTAGAATTTATTTGCTAGCCTACTTTTTTCTTTGCAGTGTCTGAGGATTTATCTTTCAACAAGAGATAATATAAGTTGACACAGATGATGGCGACATTAGTGATAATAATCGGTACGCTTATGTTACTGAGCAAGAATCCGTAGAATACAAAAAACAAGCATCCCAAACAATTTACCATGCGCAGTGTCTTTATATTTTTCATTAAAAAGGAAAGCAGTACAAGTCCGCTAGCCGCATAGCCTAATAGTTCTACAGTAAAATCAGTCATAATCTTGCATTAAAAAAACCCAAAAGTACGGCTCATGGGTTTCCTGTTGAAGTGGTGCAAGATACAATTATGCTATCGTAAACCCTGCTGGAATAACTGCATTCTTTTTGAGAACCACCACGCCAGCTTTGATGCAGTACATTTCTTCCTCAGCGTCTTCAAGGTGGCTACCGCCATTAATTCGTACATCATCTCCTATGCGGCAGTTTTTATCGATGATTGTGTTTTTTATAAAACAGCGCTCTCCTATTCCTATTGAGGGGCGATCTGTATTATTTTTAATTTGATCTAATGTTTCGTAGTAATCGCTTCCCATCATGTAGGTATTTACGATTGTACTTTCGTGACCTATTTTGGCACGGATTCCTATCACGCTCTGTTCCACCTTTGCAGCCTCAATGATACAGCCATCTGCAAAAACACTCTTATTGATCATGGTCCCCATAATTTTTGATGTAGGTAAGAACCTGGGGCGTGTATAGATTTGGCTTTGATTGTCGTAGAGATTAAATTCTGGCAGCGCTTCTGTAAGTGCGATGTTTGCCTCAAAAAAAGATTCAATATTTCCTATATCAGTCCAGTAGCCTTCATATTGATAACTGAGAGTCTTGTGCTTCTCAATATTTTGAGGGATAATTTCTTTTCCGAAATCCACTGTACTTTCATCATTCATAAGATCTATTAACAAATCTCGGTTGAAAATATAGATACCCATGGACGCTAGATAATGACGACCCTTTGCTTGCATGTCCTCGCTTACTTCAGACTCCCATCCAGGCAGTTTGTCAGTAGGTGGTTTTTCTGTAAATGAAGTTATTAAATTATTTTCGTCTGACTTTAAAATACCAAACGAAGTAGCATCCTTAGCATTAACGGGAATCGTAGCTACGGATATCTCTGCTCCACTTTCTTCATGGGCCCGCACCATTTCATTAAAATCCATTTGATACAACTGGTCTCCAGATAAAATCAATACATATTCAAATTCTTGCCTTATAAAGTGGTGCATGCTTTGACGCACGGCATCAGCTGTACCTTGAAACCAATTTGAATTCCCAGGTGTTTGTTCAGCTGCTAGTACATCTACAAATGCACTGCTCATGAAACTAAAATGATAGGTGTTTTTAATATGTCTATTCAGAGAAGCAGAGTTGAACTGGGTAAGCACAAACATTCTCTTGATATCAGAGTTGATACAATTGGAAATGGGAATGTCTACCAATCGGTATTTTCCAGCAATAGGTACGGCAGGTTTAGACCTGCTCTCAGTTAATGGATAAAGACGCGATCCCTGACCGCCACCTAGAATAATTGAAATAACCTTACTGTTTACCATCGATTAGTTTTTTAAAGATTGATATAATGATGCTGTCTGCTCTGCAATTGCTTTCCAGTCAAAGTATTCTTCCACCCGCTTTCTGCCCGCTTTCCCCATCTGCGCTCGTAAATCTGGATTCTTGACTAATTTATTAATCGCCTGCGCCAAGTCTCTTGAAAATAGATCGGGTTCAACGGGTTCAAATGGTGCTTGCTTTTGCTGGTTGAGAGGTACAAGACTTCCAGTTTCTCCATCTATCACCACCTCTTTAATTCCTCCCACTGCACTTGCAACCACGGGACACCCGCAAGCCATAGCCTCCACATTGATAATGCCAAATGGTTCATATATGGATGGACAACAAAAGACCGCTGCGTGTGAATACAATTCAATCACACTGGGTTTGTCCAGCATTTCTGCGATCCAAATAATGTTTTCACGTTCCTTTCGCGCTTCTGTAACAGCATGTTCCATTTCACGAGAGATTTCTTCTGTGTCAGGTGCTCCCGCGCAAAGTACCACTTGCGTATTTGAATCTAGGTATTTAATGGCGTTGACCAGATGTATAATACCTTTTTGTTTAGTGATGCGCCCTACAAATAAAACATAAGGTTTTTCAGGGTCTATACCATGTTTAACTAGAGCTTCGACCGATTCTGTCTTGTGGTATTCTTGAAGATCTATACCATTATATATAACCTCAATTTTTTCAGGAGCTACATTGAAATGAGTTAGAACATCTTCTTTAGTCTCTTTAGAAACAGCGATGATCGCATCGGCCATTTCGATGGCTGTTTTCTCTACCCAGGTAGAGGCGTCATAACCACCACCCAATTGATCACGCTTCCAGGGCCGTAAAGGTTCTAGAGAGTGCGTGGTCACAACTAGCGGTGTACCATAACAAAGCTTTGCAATGATTCCAGCAAAATGTGAATACCAGGTATGGCAATGAACGATGTCAGAATCCACAGGTGCTACATTCATTTGCACACCGGTCTGAAGAGTTTGCAACAGCCCTTTAAGTTGTTTATCTGCATTGTGGAAGAAGGGATCATCATAATCATAACCTTTTACAGTTAGTGGTTGAGTCTTTATTTCTTGATCGCCAAAACATCGCACCTCGACCTCCATCAGTTGTTCTAAAAATTTTGCCAGGTATTCTACATGAACGCCAGCGCCCCCATAGACATGAGGAGGGAATTCACGGGTGAGAAATGTAACTTTCATCGTTTATGGGATCTTGTTAATGGTAAGCCTTAGGATCTGCTTATAAAAATACATAAGCATTTTAATACAAGAGGTATAAATATCGTTTGAATTCTTCTTTAAATGATCTGTTTCTAGCTCAAACTGCTCTGGTGTCGTAATTTTGAATCATTCTATGACCTATCTCTATATAAAATCCCTGCACCTTATTTTTGTAATCACTTGGTTTGCAGGTCTTTTTTATATTCCTCGCCTTCTCGTTTACCAGATTGAAGCTGATTTGAAACCAGAACCAGACCGTTCCATTTTGCTCAAGCAGCTTAAAATAATGACACTGCGTTTATGGAATATCATAACCTGGCCTAGTGCTATACTCGCTGTGGGTTTTGCCCTGTACTTACTCTACCTGCAGCCATCTTGGTTGCAACAGTCCTGGATGCATATAAAACTTGCATTTGTGGTACTTTTAATAATATACCATGTCAAAACTCATTTTATCGTGCATGAAATGGATCGTGGTGTAATTAAGTGGACTTCAAATGGGATGCGCATCTATAATGAGGGAGCCACATTGATCTTGTTTTCGGTGGTATTCTTAGTGATCTTAAAAAGTGCTCTATCGTGGATAACTGGCGTAGTGGGGCTATTGGTCTTTGCAGTTATTTTAATGCTACTATTCAAGATATACAAGCGGTATAGGTCCAGCAAGTAGTAATTGAGTGTTCTCGCTTTCGCGAAAGCGTCAACTACAAACGGCTATTGAAAAAATGTAACGTTTTCAATTCTCATAGAATGGCTTCACTGTTCAATCAATTTGATTTAATTTTATCCTCAAAAGAAGAGAATGAAAAAATTAGGAGTAGGTGGTATCATAGCAATCGTGGTAGTTTTACTTTTAGGCTATGGTGTGATCTGGTACAATGGTACGGTAGGAATAGATGAAAACGTAGATCGAGCTTGGGCAAATGTGGAAAGCAGCTACCAGCGCAGGAGCGATTTGATACCAAATATTGTAGCGACTGCGCAAGAATATGCACAATTTGAAAAGTCTACGCTCACAGAAATTACGGAAGCCAGAGCCAGCGCCGCAAAAATAGAATTGAATGCCGATGATCTAAGTCCTGAAAAACTGGAGACTTTTACTAAAGCGCAGGGAAAATTGAACCAAGGTCTTGGGAGGCTACTTGCCACATTTGAAAATTATCCAAATCTGAAAGCCAATGAAAACTTTAGAGAACTCATTAATGAATTGAGCAGAACAGAAAATAGAATCAATACAGAACGAGTGCGCTATAACGAAGCCGTTACTTCTTTAAACGTAAGAGTAAAAAGATTTCCGGGAGTCTTATTCGCAGGAATAGCTGGATTTGATTCAAAACCTCTCTTTGAAGCTGATGAAGGTGCTGATGTAGCTCCCAAGGTGAAAGAATTATTCAATAATTAAATCATGAGTTCCAACATAGAGGAATTTCTTACAAGGGAAGAGGAAGAGAAAATTATCTCAGCTATTCAAGCTGCTGAATTAAAAACCACAGGAGAAATACGAGTACATCTGGAAAAATCTACAACCGATGTAGAAATGAGATCTCTAGAAGTTTTTAAACTCCTCAAAATGAATAATACAAAGCAATCCAATGGAGTGCTGTTCTATTTTGCGGTAGATGACCGTAAGTTCAGGATTATAGGTGACAGTGGTATTCACCGAGTAGTAGGGCAGAATTTTTGGGTTGAGATTAAAGAGGTGATCACAACTCAAATTAAAGCTGGTAATACTGCCGCCGGGATTATTGAAGGTATTGAAATGACTGGAATTAAATTGGCTCAATATTTCCCTTGGAACGATGGAGATATCAACGAGCTTCCAGATGAAATTTCAAGAGGATGAAAAAGCTATTCTCAATTTTGTTTTTGCTTATTGTGAGCAATACGATATTTGCTCAATTTGAGATACCGCAAAAACCTTCACAAAGTAATCAAACTGGAATATATCAACAATCGCAATTTTTATCAGAATCCCAGTTTAATAGTCTCAAGTACAAACTCAAGTCTTATGCAGATTCTACTTCTACACAAATTTTATTTGCTCTTGTTCCCACTCTTAATGGAGAAGATATCTCTATGGTGTCTACACAATGGGGAGAAAAATGGGGTATAGGCCAGGCAAATGAAGATAACGGTATTGTAGTTTTGGTCGCTTATGAGGATCGAGATGTAGATATATCCACAGGTAGAGGTGTGGAAAGCATCATTTCTGACCGCGATGCTGAGCAGATTATCAATCAAATAATCCTGCCAGAATTTAAAAAAGGAAGGTATTACGAGGGTTTAGACCGCACTGCAGATAATATTTTTGATCGCTTATCAGGTAACTTTACTGAAGACAGGACCTTTACGAACTTTCCTTGGATAACAATTTTAGTTCTTGGTTTGTTCATTTTTATCTTAATCATGAATTTCCGCAACAAGGGCGGTGGCCGTAATGGAGGTAAGCGTGATGAACCCTTATCCTTATTAGACATGATTGTTTTGAGCACTATGGGTCGTGGAAGTTATGGAGGAGGCTCCGGCGGTGGTTTTGGTTCTAGTGGAGGCTTCGGCTCAGGGGGTGGTGGCTTCGGCGGCGGTTTTGGCGGTGGGAGCTTCGGCGGTGGAGGAGCAAGTGGTAGCTGGTAAGCTGGCAACCACTGTGCAACAGGACTCAAAACAACCAAATAAATCAGTGCCTAGTTCAGTATATTTGTAAATTAAATTGAGAAGATGGCGTTGAATAAAAATGGAGTTTTGGGATGGGCGACTCTCATCATGATTATTGTAGGTTGCGGGCTTATTGCTCTTGGTGCATTTAAGTACCAAGAAGTTGCAGGTTATGGGTTTGCATCGGTTGGGGTTGGTTTTTTTGCCATAGCTTGGGTGTTTAATGCCTTGAAAGGCCGCGTATAATGCCACAACAGATCCATATTCAAGATCTGAGTTCTAATAAATATAGAATATTGGTTTTATTGGGAATTGTATTTTTGCTCATTGCAGCAATTTCATGGTATTTTGGCTCTGAACCCATCATCTATTATGCATCTGCAACAGTAGCCATAGGTTGTTTCTTTGCCATCAGTTCAAGTACCTTCACTACCTCTAACAACATATCGGTAGATCGTTATGGCGCTACCTTAAAGTTAGTGGGAGACAAGACTTATGGGTTTAGGTTTTCTGACATAAGTACACTAGATCTTTCAGATCGAGGACTACTCATTGCGTTAAGAGAGATGGAAGATGTGAAGCTTTCGCGAAAGCGGTATAAAGAAGAGTCCCTCCACCAGATTTATAAATTATTACAAAGTAAAACACAGCAATTATGAGTGATGACAAACAAGTCATATTTTCCATGTCTGGTCTATCTAAGACCTACCAAAGCACTGGAAAACAAGTTTTAAAAAATATACACCTGAGCTTCTTTTATGGGGCCAAAATCGGTATTCTGGGACTCAATGGTTCTGGTAAATCGACTTTACTTAAGATCATAGCCGGCATTGAGAAAAACTATCAGGGAGATATTCACTTCCTGCCTGGTTACAATGTAGGATATCTGGCGCAAGAACCCGAACTGGACAATAGCAAAACGGTGATGGAAATCGTGCGTGAAGGTGTTGCTGAAACGGTAGCTGTTCTGGATGAGTACAATAAAATCAATGACGATTTTGCACTGCCAGAAGTCTATGAAGATGCTGATAAGATGGAGAAGCTCATGAATCGTCAGGCCGAGCTTCAGGATAAAATTGATGCACTAAATGCCTGGGAACTAGACACAAAGCTCGAGATCGCCATGGATGCTTTGAGAACCCCACCGGCTGATGCCAAGGTGGAAAACCTCTCTGGTGGAGAGCGCAGGCGAGTAGCGCTTTGCCGATTGCTATTACAACAGCCAGAAATATTATTGCTGGATGAACCTACTAACCACCTGGACGCTGAGTCTGTCTTGTGGCTGGAACAACACCTTGCTCAATATAAGGGAACAGTCATTGCCGTGACTCACGACCGTTATTTCTTGGACAACGTCGCAGGCTGGATACTGGAACTGGATCGCGGTGAGGGAATTCCTTGGAAAGGGAATTATTCCAGCTGGTTGGAACAAAAAAGCGACCGACTTGCAAAAGAAGAAAAAACAGAATCTAAAAGGCGCAAAACCTTACAGCGAGAGCTGGACTGGGTACGCCAAGGAGCAAAAGGCCGCCAGACAAAGCAGAAAGCACGTTTGAACAATTATGATAAACTCTTGAATGAGGATCAAAAGGCAAAAGAAGAAAAGCTGGAAATCTACATACCTAATGGTCCGCGTTTGGGAACTAACGTGATTGAGGCAAGTGGTGTGAGTAAAGCTTTTGGCGATAAGTTATTGTACGAAGATTTGAACTTCGTGCTTCCGCAAAACGGAATTGTGGGAATTATTGGGCCCAACGGTGCTGGTAAAACAACCATCTTTAAAATGATCATGGATCAAGAGCAGCCTGACAAAGGTTCGTTTACCGTGGGTGAAACCGTTAAGCTCGCTTATGTAGACCAGTCCCACTCAGACATTAATCAAGACAAATCCATTTGGGAAAATTTTGCCGATGGTCAGGATATGGTCATGATGGGTGGTAAGATGGTAAATTCAAGAGCGTATCTAAGCCGTTTTAACTTCTCTGGATCAGAGCAGAACAAGAAAGTATCTGCCCTTTCAGGTGGAGAGCGTAACCGCCTGCACCTAGCCATGACGCTTAAAGAAGAGGGGAATGTGTTGCTACTTGATGAGCCTACAAATGATCTAGATGTCAATACATTGAGAGCACTTGAAGAGGGTCTGGAAAACTTTGCGGGTTGCGCCGTGATCATTTCACACGACCGCTGGTTCTTGGATCGGGTTTGTACACATATTATTGCTTTTGAAGGTGATAGCCAGGTCTATTCCTTTGAAGGGAGTTTCACTGAGTATGAAGAAAATAAAAAGAAACGCTTGGGCGATGTCACTCCTAAACGTATACGTTACAAGAAATTGACCAGAGATTAGATTGCTTAGATCAATTGAATGAAAGCGGGATTTGTCCCGCTTTTTTATTTTGTGGTGGATGGTATTGTGATCTCGCTTTCGCGAAAGCGGAACATCTAAAATTCTATTTCTAGCTGAAAGATAGGTAAAAGGCATCAGGTTTTTGTGAAGTTTAAAGAACTAACAATCGTTAGTTTTGTATTTTTATACCATGGCAGAAACAACAGATTTTGTGCTCCCTAAAATGGGAGAAAGCATTACGGAAGGAACAATTATCAGCTGGTTAGTAGAGGAAGGGGCGTCATTTGATGAAGGGGATATACTTGTTGAGGTTGCGACTGATAAAGTGGATAATGAAGTACCTGCACCAGCGGCAGGAACAATGAATTCCCACCTAGCTGTGGCTGGTGATGTGGTCAAGATAGGTGCTGCGATTGCTCGTCTGGAATTAGGTAAAGCAGCTACTGATAAAAATGTGACGGTAGATGATGCAGACGTTTCAAAAAGCATTGATAAAGTAGGCGGCCTTGAACAAGTCAAAAAGCCTAAATCCCAAAAAGGCAACACCTCTAAAAAAGTGAAGAAACCACTAGCAAGTACCGCTGTGGTAAATCAAGATGTGTTTGTAAGCCCGCTGGTAGATGCGATTGCAAAAAAGCACCATCTTTCTTATGAGGAGTTGGCTCGTATTCCCGCAACTGGTAAAGATGCGAGATTGCGTAAAAGTGATGTTGTTTCTTATATAGATGAGGGAAGGCCCTACCAATTTGCTCAGGCAGTTTCAAATGAGCCAGATCCTACGGCTTATCGCATACCACAATTGACTTTTGATAAAGGAAAAGGACGTATTGTAGAAATGGATCGCATGCGCAGCATGATTGCTGATCACATGGTATATAGTAAGCATACCAGTCCTCATGTGACGGCTTATGTGGAGGCAGATCTTACTGATCTTGTGGCCTGGAGAAATGAAAACAAAAAACCTTTTCAGGAAAAACACGGCGAGCGACTGACTTTTACACCGCTGTTTGTGGATGCTGTGGCGAGAGCTATCAAAGCTTTTCCAAATATCAATGCTAGTGTAGATGGTAAGAATATTATCGTCAAAGAAGATATCAATGTAGGTATGGCAACCGCATTACCTTCAGGAAACCTCATCGTACCGGTGGTAAAAAATGCCGATAAGAAATCGCTTGTCGAGATTGCAGCTGATGTTAATAGAATGGCAAATCTCGCGCGCGAGAATAAATTGGGCGGTGATGATATTAAAGGCGGTACGTTTACGATTTCTAACGTGGGAACTTTTGGGTCTTTGATGGGTACGCCTATAATTAATCAGCCAGAGGTGGCAATACTAGCTACTGGAATTATTAAAAAGCGCGCTGAGGTCATCACTCGCGATGAAAAAGATTCTATCGAGGTGCGCAGCATGATGATGCTTTCTCTTTCCTTTGACCACAGGGTCGTGGATGGATTTTTAGGAGGTAGTTTTTTAAAGCAGGTGGCAGAGAATATGGAACAAATTCCTGCTAATGCAGTAATTACGAATTAAAGAAGGTTTGTTGCTAGATTCAACCCTTTAAAATTAAGTATACATAATTGCCAAATCACTCCAATAAAAAACTTATATCTTAATTATATATTAACTAAATGTTTAATTTTTAATAAAAATTATGATTTCTGCGTCTTGTTTTTTGGTTCTGTCAGTAAATTCTTTAACTCTGTATAGAATTTAAATCACTAAACCATGAAAAAATTAATCAAAACTGTCTATTGCTACTCTTTCCAGCTTTACTTATTTTAAGCTCATGCACACGAGATACTGATGAGCTAAAAGAACAATAGAATGCAAATACTAAAGAATATAATTATATTAATCGTTGTAGCCGTATCTACGTTCAGTTGCAGTAGCGATAATCAAGATGATTTGAAACAACAAACGCAATATGCTCACGAACGTTTTGGAGGTATATATATTCTCAAAAATGCTGATGTAGTGCCAGCTCTGGATATCGATTTTGATGGCATAGCTCAAAATGATTTGTTTTCAGAAGTCAATTATTGTGACATTGCGAAATATCTGGAGAATTACTATCTTATCATGAAATTCAAAGAGCGAGAGATCAACTCGTTGAAAGTAGAAATTCCAATTAACAGGGTCCCAGACTTTTACGAAATCCAACAATCCTGCTTAACCCACACGATGTTAGGATATAACATAACAATTGATGAATCGAGTCAGTTGCCAGTAATCGTTTATGATGAACACTGGGCACAGGTAGAATCTAATCACAGAGCTAAACTTATTGATTTGAATTTCTATGAAGATAGGGTAGATCTTGTCTTTGAAAGACAATTTTTTAATAGTCAGGATGTCTGGCAGGATGTTACTCTCTACATGACCTTTGAAAGACTAAATGATCCTAGTTGAGCAAGGTTTATCAAACTAGATAATGCAAGGAGGCCGCTCAATAAGAAGCGGCTTTTTTTTAGTTCTCTATTTTTTACTTTCTATCTTAGCAAAATGGAAAAGAAAGTTCTAGAACAAGCCTTCAAAAACCTCATTACTGCTAAGGCAATGGCAGAACTATATGAGGATAACTTTAGACTCGTGTCTAAATATGTTCATGCCACCAGTCGTGGTCACAAGGTCATTCAAACAGCCTTGGGAATGCAGTTGCTGCCACAGGATTTTGTTTTTCCCTACTATCGTGATGATGCGATGTTGCTTGCCTTAGGTATGAAGCCTTATGATCTCATGTTGCAACTGCTTGCCAAAAATTCAGATCCTTTTTCTGGCGGTCGCACTTATTATTCACACCCATCTCTAAAGGACGATGATAAACCAAAAATCACACACCAGTCCAGCGCTACGGGTATGCAGGCGCTTAATTGTTGCTTTCGCGAAAGTGTAATTAATATCTGATAAACAATCTTTAATCTTTACAATTAACCTAGGTCTTTTTTTCTTCTTTGTACAATAAATACTATCATGGCAATTACAGCAAATCCTGCGAGGAAAGGGTATAATAGGACATTAGTATTAGCGTCAGTAACTGGTTTATCTTCACCGTAAACGACAAAACCTGCCCAATAATAGGGTTGTTCTAATTTAGTTCCAGAGTGTAAAGCTATATAATCCTGTTTTGCGTTTTGTAATGATTGAGATTTAGATAGTCCTGTACTAAGATACTCATAAAAGCTTTCCATGATTTGATTGGTAGAATGGTCAGGCACTTCCCATAAACTTGCAACAGTTGCAGGAACGCCGGCAAAAGTAAAAGCTCTTTGAAAAGAAGTCATGTTTTGACCTGCGTTTTGTTTTCCTGTACCTGTATTACAGGCACTCAATACAGCAAGATCTGCTCTTAAGCTTAAAGCATATAATTCTTCTAGGAATAGGTCTCTTGACGTATCTTCATTTGTGGTGTTAAATAAAAGCCGGCTTAGTTCTGGTTCTTCACTGTTAACCTCAGCATGCATAGCAAGATGAAGTAAACCTGCTTCTCTAGCTGTTTCTATAAACTCTTCTTTTGTTAAGGTCGTGTCTGTATAAATTTTTGAAGGAAATAAAGATGCAATTGTGCGTCCTTCTTTTTGTGCGCCGGCTAATGAAGAAGACTTGTTTCTTGTAAGAGAAGTAATACCACTTTGAGCATAATCAGGTATATAAATGGCAAGTTCTTGACTCTTTTCTTCCTTTTCTAAATCTGGATGTATAAATCCTAAATTAGAGGTATAACTTAATCGGTAGATTTCAATTAAATATTTCTCTTCTACCTTAATGGATTCAAATGGTAATTGATACAATTCGCCATCTGGATTAACGATGAGATGCTTGATGTTTTTACTGATTTTTGGGAGTAATATTTTTGAGAGTTCTCTAGATAAGTCTTCATTTACTTTTTGAGTCTTAGCGCTAATTAAAAATTGATTGAGTAATTTCTTCTCATTAGATGACCATGGTTTTAAATCTACTTTTACTTGATTTACTGTAATTTGATACACCGCAATCTGATGATCTAATAGCACGTATTTAAGTACGAGTTGATCTTCCTTAAGTTTATTTTGTAATACCTCAACATCAAAGTTTTTACTACTCAATAATTCTAAGTTAGGAAATAATGAGTTGGTATAAAGGGTTGTTTTATTAATGAGTTCGTACAAGGAATCCTGACGTCTTATATCACCTTCTGATTTTGAAGCAACTAGAGAGCTTCTAAGATGTAGTTTGTGTTGCTTTAAAGAGTCTAGTTTAGGTAAGTTATTCAAATACCGGTTTTGATTGAACTGTTTCCATGCTAGTTGATTTTTTATGGTTTCAAAACGGTTTAAAAAGTCTTTTTCTTTTATAAGATGAGCGCCATAACCCAATTGCTTCATTTTAAGAATGCCTTGAACAATCTGACGCAAGTACTCGTTATAGGTTTTATTGAATTTCTTATCATTATAACTGTTTTCAAACTGTATCAATGCCATGTAATACAATTGAGCCACATTTGCTTGCACTACTGGATCTCCTTTATAATACTTAAGTAATTTTTCAGCTATTCTCAAGATTAATTTTGTTTGATTGAAATTTTCGTTAGGCTTAAAATTGCTGTAATCCTTTTTTAACAGTGTATCTCCAGAATGAACTTTCTGTATAGCATCATAAAAAGCTATTAGTGCGCTATCTTTTTGCTGTAATTTAGCCTGTATAAATCCTTTTTGTGCAAGAAAGTAAGGTCTTCTACCATCATTTTCATTTAATCCTTTAAGCAATTTTGAGATTAAAGAATTTGCCTCATCAAGATCATTAGATAAAGTCAGTGCTTTACATTTATTAAATTGAAAGGTGATTACGTTCCCAGGATAACCTCGATCTTGAACCAGTTCTATAGACTTATCTAAATAGTAATGAGCCTTTTCTAAATCAGCCGTTGTTGTTAATGAATCTGGCTTGTGTGTCCCATACCAGTCACCTACATGGTTTAATGCAGTCGTATAATAAACACGTTCATACATTGCATTAAACTCTGGAGCAGCGTGCAGCATTTCAAATGTATTTACTAGACGTTCTATTTCTATGCTGTCCTTTTTTGTTTTACCTTGTTTATAAAGAATATAAGTTTTTTTATATGGTAAAATCACCTCATAGCGGTCGTAATTGCCATCTGGCTCAGTTCGAGCAAGATCCATCTCTTTTTTGTTATTCCAATAGGTTTTTTCAGCAAGTCTCAGGTAGCGCTGTGCTTCTTCTAGATTACCGTTATAAGCAGCAGTATTAGATAAAAAACTGTAGGCTCCTATTACATAATCGTCATTAGAATTCTTAAGTTGAGACAATAATACCGAAGACTTTTGCATACTTTTTAAACTACGTTTTAAGTAATTCAATTGATCCTCTGCATAGGCTTTTTTGTAATACAAAATCCCTTTTATCTCTAGTCCTACTTCATTATTAGGGCTAAATTTAATTCCCTCTTCTGCAGTTTTTATCGTTTCTAGATAGTCTTTTAAACGGCCTTGCGTTTCGACTTTATAATAGCTCAACCAGGCTATTTCTAGACTGTCATTAGCTTTTATTAATTCTGGTAACTCTTTTTTACAGAAAGATAAGACCTCTTTTAGTTGATTGGATTTATATAACTGCTCTACTTGGTCGCTTAGTTTTACAAAAGTGCTATCTTGTTGTATTGAAATAGGATGGTTAATTGCAGATACTGTAGAAATGAAAAGCATCAAAAACACCGTACACCAAATTGCTTTTAATGTGTATAATACTTTTGGAACAGTCGTCATTAATGAAGTGATTAGTTGTATAAATATATGAATATTAGCGTTTTATTACAATAATTTTATGTAGTTCAAGGCAGGTAATAATTTCGCTTTCGCGAAAGCGAAATCCTACCTACGCTTTTTAATACTGCAAATAGTAATCGTACTTGCCAACAAAAAGTCTATAAATTTATGAGCAATACCGCTTTGAATTTATAGTGTTTTTGTAAATTATCTATTGTCCTGAAACTCTTTAAAATTTGAATCTATGGATAAGTACACATTCCCTTCTTTTAATACTTGCAAACCGGGATACAATTGAGAATCTACTTGTTTACAAATTCTTGAAGGCGAATTCATACGCGTCACATCTGTGCATTCTACAATATGTTTTCCTTTTATGTAAGCAACTAATTTGTTTTTATTAAACTCTACAATATGCAAATTGCCTTCTAATACATTTGCCTCTATATTATCTACTGTATCAAAAAAGACTATATCATAATAGGATTGGTCTTCTTGTTCCTCAATTTGATGATTCATAATTTCTAAATTATCTATTTCATTCAATACCGGTTTAGAAAGTGCTTCTAATTTATTTGCAAACTCGTCTGGTGTAATTTTACCTTCTTGCATTTGTTTTAATAAAACTTTCATTTCTTGTTCTATGCTCGCCTTTAAAGACTCGCCCTCTTTTTGAGATTTTTGTTTGTCTATTTTGCTTATTTGCATTTCATTATAATCGTTCTCTGCTCGTTGTTTTTTTATATTAGATAAACTGACTACAATACTATCCTCTGGTTTTATAGGAAACGGAATGCCGTTTTTTAAGTAAACAGATAAATGGAGGGAAAGTCCCTTTGGAGCATCATTTGGGTCAACTTGTTTTCCTAGAGATTGTAAACGTTTCACCTCTTTTGCCCAAGGTCCATTGGGGCTCATGTCATGTTCTGAAATATAGAAACTAAAGGTTTCGCCTCTATTTCCTATAGAAGTTTTGAGAACTTGAGATGGTTCAAGTGTTTTATTACCGTAAGTAACATTTTGTTGAGCATGTAATATGGTGGTAAAAAGAACACCCCATACGACGCAAAGATTAATGATGACTTTCATAATAATATTTTTATAATTGGTAATAAGCTGCTAGTTCTAAAGCAATCTCTTTGTTTTCTTTGCCCGTATTTGTGGTGCGCCCATTATTAGGCGGCACAATACTGTGCATAATTCCGTCTTTGAGAATTAATAATTGATACGTATTTGATATAAAAACAGCCTTTTCTCCTATACCATCCACTTTATGGTACAGTGATGCATTCTTTTCTGGATTGTATTGAAAAAATGGTTGATCTGTTTTAGCAGTCCAAGCGCTCACTTGACCTTCCCAATATTCATATTCCTTATCGCCGTAAAATAACTTGATTTTACAATGTGCTAATTTTTCAGGAACAAGTTCTACACGTTCTATTTCAACACGTTTGGCGTCTGTATTATAATTCAGGATAAGATCAGTTGGGAAATCATTACAAAGACGTTCGGTAATTTTTTCTGCCTCGGCTTCTTGTAAAGCAAGAGTTTTTTGTAACTGTTCGTATTCATCTTCAGAATTTTCTATAGCGTTACTTTTTTGATCTCCCAAACAAGAAGTACTGCCTATCAAAAGAATTACTAGAAGAACTTTATTTAACTGTTTCATTTTTGATTCAATTTTGTGTACCACAGTTCATAGAGGTCTCGCT
>JBATVD010000019.1:0-90902 GCA_049671565.1 Nonlabens sp. | reverse complement strand
AGGGGATTCAACGCCAGGCTGGCCAGCAAGGTTGCGGGAGTGGCGGTATTACAGAAACTGAACCTGGAAAAAGGAAGGCCCATCAACCAGATCAGGCATGCTTGGAGTAACTAGCACAACAGGTTATAAAATAATATAAAAAAGCCCGAATCAAGTTCTGATTCGGGCTCATGATATTTAAAAATTGAATTAATCAATATTTATATTCTTTACGATCGTATAAAGTATCGTCTGAGGAATATTTAGAATAGTCCTCATCTTTATTATACGTTTCAAGCACGAGTAATTCGTAATCGCGTGTAACTGGTAAATTGGGTTTCTTACGTTTCGTTTTTGCAAAGGTTTCACGGGTGATGCTATCGGTATGCACCGTATGGCTATCTAAATTGAGATGAGCCAATCCTATAGGAATGATCACATGATTATCTCCCTCTTCGTTCAGGGTGACATGTGTTCCCTTATTTGCGCTTCCGGTATATGGTTTAAAGCCATCTTCAATGATAGATATATCAACCTCAACGTCAAGATATACGGTGCGTTCTGTCTCCTTGTTTACGATCAGGTTGTTTACTTTTCCTACTACTCTTCCATCTTTGTCTTTGACATCCCATCCACGTACGTCCTTATCACTATCAGATACTTTATACCCACTTAGCTCTTCTAGGTAATAGATTTTCTTCTCTTTATTACTCATAATTATTTATTCATTTTGGTTAATAATTCGGCAGCTTGATCAAAGAAGTTTTTGACATCTGCTTTTTGATTCAATACTTGGACATCCGGTTTGATTTTCATCAAAGCGTTGTTAGTATTTGTAATACCATTAGAAAGATTTGGAAAGCTCTGAGTTTTGATGGTTCTCATCGCCTTGACAATAATTTCTCCCGCGTTTCTAATCTTATTGGCGTGATCTACTTCATATGGATCTTTTGTAATATCCTGTGCGTTTTTCTTTGCTTCCTGTATATCTGCCTCAATATCTACATTATACATATCAGCTTTACTTTCAACTGCGCTGATAAGTTTCATCAAGGCTCCATTTGCATATTCATGATCTAGGCCCATATTAGGACTATCTATGTACTCCTTATATTCTGTCAATGAATCATCTTCATCTTCATATTCTGAAGAAGCATCATAAGTAGAGCTATCTGATTCCTCATCGTCTTCCATATCATCAGTGAGTACTACCGCATTATCTTCAAAATCGTCGCCGTCCATATCGTCCCCACTTGCAAATACGAGAAAATAGATAAGAGCTGCAATAATTACCGCTGCCAAAATCCACGGCCAAACAGGTTTTTTCTTTTCAATTTCAATCTCTGCCATAATAGTTTATTTAAGTTATAAGTTCTTATAATAAAACTACAGGAATGCTTAGGTAAAGACACCCATATTACTAATAATGTATTGTTAGTTATGGCATAAGGCTGCGTTAAGGGTATTGTCAAATAACATAAATTATCAAAAAAACGATTGAACTTTTAGTTTAATAGGCTTTGTTTAACACCTCAGTTTGTGACTGATAAGTAGGAATATTTAAAGTCAATTCAAAAACAGATGCAATGAATTAGAATTGAATATAACGAGGATGTGGATATTTAAAAAAATCTGGTAACACTTCAAAAAAAAAGACCTCCATAACAAGGAGGCCTTTCTAAAAATATATAAAAGATTCCTAGTTATAGACATCTTCTTTACCGTGGTGTACACAAAGCATGTAGTAGACAATTGCACGATACTTCGAGCGATTGCTCTTACCGTACTTCTCTATTACAGCTTCAACAGAAGAAAGAAGATCATCACCAGATAGACCCAATTTTTTCTTGAGATAATTTGTAACCACACGTTCCATTTCAGACTTTTCTGCACTAACGGTTTCAGCATCTCTATTATAGATTGATGGACCTAGACCCTTAGTAACCTTTCTCAAAAGATCCTCGTTAAGGTCACCTCCCACTTTTTCTTTGTAGGCAGCGGTGTATTTTTCTAGCTTTTCTTCAAATTTACTCATAGTGTATTGGGTTTTATATGTTAAAGACGCTAATTTAGGTCAATTGAAGCATTCTAAAAAACTATCTTAAAAATTTAAAATAATCGAGCAATATCTTCTCGTTAGTCGTTCCAGCGGTGTGGACTTCTAGCAATTGAGGTTGATCGTTGCTGTTTAAGAATTCAGGCATTGCTTTCGCGAAAGCGGACTCGTCACGAACCTCTCGATAGCCAAAGTGAAACATCTTGCACAAGTGCTCTGCGGTGAGTTGGTGATGGGTCTCAAAATAAGTATCAAAAATATCATTATTTTCATGGCCTGGTAAAATTCTAAAGATCCCTCCACCTGAATTGTTGATCAGAATGATCTTAAAATTGGTGGGGATGTAATTATTCCAAAGCGCGTTTGAGTCATAGAAAAAGCTAACATCACCCGTTATAAAAACCGTAGGCAGTTCACTAACCATTGCAGCTCCTATTGCGGTACTCGTAGAGCCATCTATCCCGCTTGTTCCTCGATTTGAGAAAATTTCATGAGTAGGATTCATTTTAAACAGCTGGGCATATCTTACCGTACTACTGTTGCCTAATTGAAGCATGACAAGATCGGGCAATTTTGAAAACAAATGTCCAAAAACCTTAAAGTCTGACCAGCCAACTTGTTTGAGATAATCTTGCTTTTTAGCCATGCGTTCCTCAAATCTATCAACCCAAAATTGCTGGTATGTGGATTTCTCATATTCTGTAGTAAGCTGATCGATCCAAGAGGTGGGTTCTATTTCAACGTGCGCCTCGAGACTAAAAAAGGTATTATTAGAACGATTGAGACCTACGTGATAATGTTTTAGCTTTTCCGTAGATCGTAGTTGCTGCTTGATTTTTTTAGAAACGATCATTCCACCTATCGTCACCACAATATCGGGTTGCCATTGCTCTAGAAGCTTCTGATTGTTCTCGATAGGAGCAATGAGAGAGTCTATTGCCCAAACCACGCGGTCATGGACTACGTTGCTGCTCACCTCTGTCATAACTAGAACTGAAGGATCTTTCAACAATTGATCAATGTGAGACTGGTCTATAACACCCGGATCAAGTGTAGATATAAGGACAATTTTTTTTTGTGCGGTATTCCAGTCCTTATTTATTAAATTTAAATCTACAAATTCACTTGCTTTCTTTTCAATCCGTTTATCTACAAAATCTATGGATGACTCAGGATCTAAATTGTATAACGGCTCTTCAAAAGGTACATTTAAGTGAACAGGCCCTTGATTTGAAAAGGCAGTATTCAGAGATTCATTTATTAGAGTTTGGTTGTGGCTTATTTCTTCATTTTGATAATGGTAATTCACAATTTTGATCCTACCGTCCTTTAAAATATGGTTTTTAAAGACATGATCCTGTCTTATGGTCTGCCCATCTGCAATATCGATTTTATAGGGCGGGCGGTCTGCACTTAAGATTAAAAGAGGGATCTGACTGTAAAAAGCTTCTGCTATCGCTGGGTAGTAATTCAAAACTGCACTACCACTTGTACAGACGAGTGCAACTGGCTCGCGCAACTGCTGCGCCATTCCTAGCGCTACATGAGCAGCACAACGTTCATCAACAATACTATAACACTTGAAATATGGATCATGAGCAAAGCTTAGAGTCAAGGGTGCGTTGCGTGAGCCCGGAGAAATAACAACATGGCACAGCTTAAACGCCTTTAATCCTTTGACCAGTTGTTGCGCGTGTAAAATGCTACTTACCATTACACAAAGGTAAATTTGAAAATATGCATGGTTGAATAATTAACAGCATATTATAAGGTGTAAACTCCCGTACATCTGCTTAAACAAAGCTTTCTAACCTCTTAGAAACTGATTATAAGGTTTTCAAAACTTTTCAAATAAAATTTGTCCTATTATAATTAGATTTGGATTTTTCTTACGATATTTAAGAAATCATTTTAGAAAGATATGATCATATTAAAATACCTTATTTATTATACCTACATAGGCTTGTATGAATTCTTTCTAGCTACACGCCGCATTACTTCCAAAACGCAAAAAGCCTTGCAACAGTGGAATACAGTAAGAGATAAATCTGGTGAACCTAAAGTATTGCGCACCACTCTTTTACGTACTGCATTTAGAAGTATTCTTTAATCCACTGCTATAGTATATCTAGCATTGTCTTCATTTTATTTTCCGTTTCAAGATATTCTGCTCTAGGGTTGCTTAACGCAGTAATCCCTCCGCCAGCATAGATAATTGCACTTTCTTTTTTGAGTTGCATCGATCTTAAATTGACATAGTAATCGTGAAAATCTCCCGTCATGAGTCCTAAATATCCTGTATAATAGCTACGATCATAGTTTTCTTCGCTCAAAATAAATGCCTTTGCGGGCTTTTTCGGCAAACCGCAAACCGCCGGAGTAGGATGTAAATAATTTAAGATGTGACTTATTTGATCCTTCTCAATTTTTGCCGTGATATCAGATTTCAGATGGATCAAATCACCCGATCTCGAAGTATATGTTTCACCCACTTCGATATTCACCGCACCAGATTTTTCCAAATCTTGACAAATTGATTGTGTAACTATTTGCTGTTCTTCAATTTCTTTTGCTCCCCACTCATGGATGTTTTGGCTATGATAAATGGCAGTTCCAGCAAGTGACATCGTTTGTACATTCTTCCCTTTAATACTCAGAAGAATTTCAGGAGTTGCTCCGCACCAAGTTCCAATTTTGGGATGGTGAAAAAAGTAGGTGTTATTCATCGGATACTTTGAAAATAGATTTTCTATAATTTCCAAATAGGAAAGCGCATGTTGAAACTCTCGCTTTCGCGAAAGCACCACCTTCTGAAAAAGACCATTTTTAATAGCAGAGATAGCTTTAAAAACCAAATCTTCATGATGTTTTTGATCAAAATTATCGGCCGCGGAGTGAACGTTTGAATTTTCTGAAATTTCTAACTCATTAAAAACTATATTAAACTGTTTAGTTACTTCGCCGTGTATAAAAACCTGGTTTTTAACATCTTCAAATTTAGAAAAAACCGCACAAGTCATATTGTCATGCCTTGTTTTGTGAAGTTTTTGATCAAGTTGATGAATGAGACGTGTCATTTTATCGCCGCTTTTGCGTAGTAGAAAAAATGGCATGTCATTTTCTAACAGGTGGTTTATTTGATCAAAAAAAATAGCCTTCATAAATTTTATTGGATTCTGGTTCTTGCTTTTGCTCGATAGATTTGAAGTATCGCATGATGCTACACTACTCTCCTATTTATCCTTTTTCTCTAAACAGATCGTTGTGAGCTTACAAATAGAAATTAGTCTATTTTTCCCGTCTTTTATTTTTATTTCCCAGAGCTGGGTGGTTCTTCCCTTGTGTAAAAACCGAGCAGTGGCATAAACAAATCCATCCTCAACAGATCGTGTATGGTTGGCGCTGATCTCCAGTCCACGAACCATAAACTTGTCTGTATCCAAGAAAAGGTAGCTGGCCGCACTTCCTACTGATTCTGCCAGAGCTACGCTAGCTCCTCCATGAAGTACCCCATCGGGCTGGTGCACTTTAGGAGTTACAGGCATTCGTGCGGTTAGAAAATCCTCACCTACGTCTACATATTGGATATCAAGGGTTTCCATAAGAGTATTCTTGCTAATGTTATTGCAGATATCCAGAATGGCTTTATTGTCCATATATTTACTTTTTTAATGGTAAAGGTCGGCAAGAATGGTTAAAACCGTCAGCTATACGCACACAAATTCCTATGAGACACTCAATGAACTTACTGAAAAAACAGAAAATATATGGATCTGTTTTCACGGTCTAGGCTATCTAGCCACCTATTTTAAAAGATATTTTGAAGGACTTGACCCTGAAAAAAATTATGTCATCGTTCCTCAAGCTCCGTCCAAATTCTATATTGGGAAAAAGTTCAAGCACGTTGGTGCCTGTTGGCTTACAAAAGTAGATACAGGGCGAGAAATGCAGAATAATCTGCAATATATAAGGAGTATTCTCGACGCAGAGCAAATCACTGGAGATCGTAGGATTGTACTTTTTGGCTATTCGCAAGGGGTTTCGATCTCTACACGATTTTTAAAGAACTACTATGTCCCTATAAAAGCTATGATTTTACACAGCGGCAGCATCCCAGCCGAGCTTGACCATCAAGATTCCAAACATTTTAAGATTATTTGTAATCAATTCATCCATATTTCAGGAATGCGCGATGAATACGCCACGCCAGAACGTGAAGCTGAAGAAATGAAAAAGGTCAAAATGCTTTTTGGTACAGAATGTGAAATACACCGCCCAGACATCAAGCATATCGTACATGTTCCCCTGATCGAAGACATCGCAAAAAGATTATAACTATGAAGATTGTATTTGCTACACATAACAAAAATAAGCTGCTTGAAGTACAGGCAATGGTTCCAGATCACATAGAACTGATAAGCCTGCAGGATCTGGATCTTAAAGAAGACATTCCAGAAACTGCCGATACCATTGCGGGTAACGCCATTCAAAAGGTAGAATACTTGAAAATGCGGACAGAATTACCAGTTTTTGCAGATGACACAGGATTGCTTGTTAACGCCTTGGACAACGAGCCAGGTGTTTATAGTGCTCGTTATGCGGGTTCTCAAAAAAATAGTGAGGACAATATGAATCTGCTTTTAAAAAACCTAGAACCTTTTCAGGATCGAAGTGCGCGATTTGTAACCGCTATCGCGATTAACATTGACGGATGCCAAAATTTATTTGAAGGCGTTTGCGAGGGAGATATTACAAACGATAAAAGAGGCAACCATGGTTTTGGCTACGACCCTATATTTCAACCTCATGGGTATGACAAAACCTTCGCTGAAATGGGAATGAGTGAAAAAAGTAAAATAAGTCACCGAGCAAAAGCGTTTAAAAAGCTGGTAGCATACCTAACGGACAAGAGCAAATAACTCTGAATATTTTAGAAAAACGGGCGCTGATCACGTAATTTAGCACGAATAATGAAACAATACCTTCTACCCTTTTTAATGTGCCTTATCGCAGTCTCTGCATCATGGGCTCAAGACTCACAACCTTCTGAATCGCAAAGTCCTATAGTAACTGGGAATGTACTCAACGCAAAGGACGATAGTACTTTGGACAATGTAAATATTGTCAATCTGAATCAGGTTAAGGGAACCATCACAAATCCTGATGGTAAATTTGAAATTTCTGCTCGGGTTAATGATACGCTGTATTTTTCTTATCTAGGTTTTGAAACTATTAATGTAAGAGTTACTGAGGATTGGCTCAAATATGGCGATGTAACAATATCCATGACTGAAAAAGGAATTGCCTTAGAAGAAGTCGTGGTAAAAGACTTGGCGCTTACAGGTTACCTAGAAATAGACGCCAAGCGAGCTCCCATTTACAATTCAAGACGCTACAGCATCAATGGATTGAACCAAGGCTATGAAGCCGGTGATCAAGAACCAGGAGCTGTGACCAGAGTTTTGGGTTCCATATTTAATCCAGCTGATTTCCTCTATGGTGTTTTTGGTAAAAAAGGTAGTAGTATGCGAAAGCTTAGAGAAATCAAAAAAGAGGACGAAATACGGAATTTACTGCAGCAAAAATTTGATAGAGAGACATTAGTAGGGCTTTTGGGAATGGATAAAGTGAGTATAGATGCCATTTTACGCAATTGCCAGTACTCTAAAAAATTCATCAAAGAGGCGAATGATCTTCAAATACTTGATGCCATAAGCGAGTGTTACGAAGAATATAAGGTACTCAAACAATAACCAATTGATTTTAATGAAACATCTACTCATAGCCAGCCTAGCTTTTGGACTCGCAACTTCTTGTGGTTCCAAAAAGGAGGCAAAAAATAAAGATATCGCAAAGGCCCCAGTGTCAAAATACGCAGAGTCCATCTCGGAATCTGAGTTGAAGGAACAACTCTACTTCTACGCCAGTGATGAGATGGAAGGCCGCTACACAGGTGAACCCGGTCAAAAGAAAGCCGTGGAATATTTAAAATCCCAGTATGAAAAGATGGGCGTCAAAGGAGGCATGCCAGACGGTTCTTATTTTCAAACCATCCCAGAATCCTATTTCAAGCGCATTGAAAACGATTCTGAAAATGTTCTTGCTTTCATCAAAGGTTCTGAAATGCCAGAAGAAGTTTTAGTGCTCTCTGCACACCTTGATCACGTAGGGATGGAAGATGGACAGGTTTTTAATGGAGCTGACGACGACGGTAGTGGAACCATTGCCCTGCTCGAAATCGCTGAAGCCTTTAAAAAAGCAAAAGAAGAAGGTTATGGACCTAAAAGAAGTCTGCTTTTTTTACACGTGACTGCTGAGGAAATAGGATTGCACGGTAGCCGTTATTATTCTGAAAATCCAGTGTATCCGCTAGCAAACACGATCGCTAATCTGAACATTGACATGATAGGTAGGATAGATCCCAGACTAAAAGATGATCCCAATTATGTGTATTTGATCGGTAGTGATATGCTTTCCCAAGACTTACACGATATGTCTGAAATGGCTCATGAAAAGTACAACAGCCCTTTAAAATTAGATTATAAATACAATGGTAAAGAAGACCCTAACAGATTCTACTACCGCAGCGACCATTATAATTTTGCAAAAAATGATGTTCCCGTCATCTTCTATTTCAACGGCGTCCACGAGGATTATCACAAAGCCACCGACACGCCCGATAAGATTGAATACGAGTTGTACCAAGACCGTATTCAATTGATCTTCTACACCGCTTGGGAATTAGCAAACGCTGAGACCAGACCGGCTTTGACGGTGACGGATTAAAAACTTAAAAAGTTTAGAATTAAGGCAGTCTTAGGGCTGTTTTTTTTGTTTTATATCTAGTTAGGTTTCACTTTAAAATGAAATTATTAAACTTTCTGTATGTTGCTTTTTACTGACATTGGTTGACGTGTTCAGTCTGGTCAAAAACTTTAGTGTGAGTTCGTGACAGCTCTTTATTCTATTGCTATATATAAAAACAGGTTTAAGCAACCGTAAAACCCTCTGGTCGCTCACTCGCTGCGCTCGTTCGTTGCCGACCGCTTTCCCTTCAGACGAAGGGAAAAATGTTTGGCAGCTTGCTGCCAAGCGAAAAGGGTTTGACCCGCAACATACGCTTGCGGAGAGTCTTATACAATGTGCAAGGAAAAGTAAACAGAAACTATCCTGTAAACTTTTGAGGTTATATCCACATCGCGCGCGTCTGTGACGCGAGTGTACGGTCTGAACGACCTGTGATATGCATTAAAGGCTTACTTCCAATGCTCGCGCAGAACTGTACTCGGTAATCAGTCAAAACAAAAACGGGCTTCGAGAAGCTCAGCCCTCAGATTGCGATCTTTTTTTAAGATATGAATTTTCAGCCGCTCCACGTAGCGAGTTTTTAAAAAGCGTGCGTGAGTAATTAAACTGCTTTAGGATCAACCTGCCAAGTATACGTCTTGGTAGGTTTCAAAACATGTCAATACTTTTTAAAGTACCTAAATTCCATTTTAAGACATGCCAACACTAATAGTTGGCATGTCAGTAACGAGATCTAGATCAATATGTCCTATATTGATCTAGACTTATATGATATAGCGTAATATCCCCACGTCGCGCGCGTCTGTGACATGAGTGTACTATTCTGAGCATTTGCAATGCGACTTAAAGTTAAACCCATACGCTGGCATCAAACTGCCCTCTGTGTTCAGAAGAGTAACCATCAAAAAGCTAGTACCATTTCAAAAGCCAGCTTGTTCTAATAATCGACTTCTTTTAACAACACCTTTTAAACTTCGTTTTGTTTAGGTTATATCTTTATACCTTAAACAAATAATGAAGTGTATTTACAATCTATCAAAACCGTTCAGAAGCTACCCATCCCGCTTACAGAGGCGTGGGACTTCCTCACCAGTCCTGACAATCTAAAATTGTTGACGCCACAGGAGCTGGATATGAACATTCATTATGGCAACGAGCGCAAGATCTATCCTGGCCAGCTCATCGAGTATACCCTCAAGCCCCTACCCTTTTTCAAAACCAACTGGGTCACGCACATTACCCAGGTCAAAGAATTGGAATTTTTTGTAGACGAGCAGATGTATGGCCCCTACGCCACCTGGCACCACAAGCATTTTATACGCGAGATTCCCGGCGGCACGCTCATGGAAGACGTGGTGCATTACCGCTTGCCTTTGGGCTTTATCGGTAAGTTGGGTTTGCCGCTGGTTCGTAAAAAGCTGGAAGAGATATTCCGCTTTCGCGAAAGCGCACTCATCAAACACTTTGGTCCTTTTCAAGAACCATCAGAAATCAATTCATTACCAGAAGAATCAACTCTAAAACACGAAATACTTAATTAAAATGTCAAAAAATATATTGCTCATAGGCGGAAGCCACGGAATAGGAAATGCCATCGTAGAACAAATTCACGAAGGCCATAAAGTTTATGTCGCCTCACGAGAAAATGAAAACTTACCGGAAGGCGTTACTCATATTAAATTTGATGCCCTGAATGACGAACTGGATACCAGCAAGTTACCAGAATCTTTAGATGGTTTTGTGTATTGCCCGGGAAGCATCAACTTAAAACCTTTCAAGATGTTGAAGCAAAAGCATTTTGAAGATGATCTGCAAATCAACTTTTTGTCTCTGATCAAGGTGACTAGAGATGTGTTGCCCTTGCTCACGAAATCTGGCAATGGAAGTGTTGTGTTTTTCTCTACGGTTGCCGTAGGTAGAGGAATGCATTTTCATACCAGTGTTGCTGCCGCAAAAGGAGCCATAGAAGGATTTGCCAAAGCACTTGCTGCTGAGTACGCTCCTACCGTGCGTATCAACGTCATCGCTCCATCTCTTGTGGACACGCCACTGGCAGGTCGCTTGCTGAGCAGTGAGGATAAAAAAGAAAAGATGGCAGATTTGCACCCGCTTAAACGTGTAGGAACTCCTGAAGATATTGCAGCACTTTCCGTATTTTTATTGGAAGACAAATCCAGCTGGATCACGGGTCAAATCCTAGGTGTTGATGGCGGGAAGTCTACCTTGAACATGGGTTAATGGCAGATAAAGTAACTATATTTTGGTTTCGTAGGGATTTGAGGTTGGATGATAACGTAGGTTTTTTAGAAGCCCTAAAGTCGGATCATCCCGTGTTGCCTGTTTTTATTTTTGACAAAGAAATTCTAGACAAACTTCCAGAAGATGATGCGCGTGTCACTTTTATCTTTGAAGAACTGCAACGCATGCGAAACAAGCTTCAAGATGAAGTTGACAGTTCGCTAGCGATGTACTACGGCAAACCAGAAGACATCTGGAACCAACTCATTTCAGATCACGATATCGCAGCGGTATATACAAATCGGGATTACGAACCTTATGCTAAGGAGCGTGACGAGAAGATTGAAAAGCTTTTAGACGATCATGATATCAAGTTTTATACGTTCAAAGACCAAGTGATCTATGAGAAGGACGAAGTGGTTAAAAACGATGGTGATCCTTATGTGGTGTATACGCCTTATAAGAATAAGTGGTTGGAACACTTCCGTGAGGAACATGGATCTGGTGATGATCTAAAAATTCATTACACCAGCGGCCATTTAGACCATTGTATTAAAAACAGCCGCCTTCCCAATCTCTCGCTGAGCGATATGGGCTTCAAAAAGAGTAGTATTGAAATTCCTGAATACAAGGTCACGCCTAGTCTTATTGAGGATTATGAGAAAACACGAAATTTCCCAGCCAAAGAAAACGGTACATCTCGACTGGGTGTCTATTTGAGATTTGGTGTAGTGAGCGTTAGAAAAATGGTCAAAAAAGCAGACCAAGCAAAAGACAAGACTTTCTTGAGTGAATTGATCTGGAGGGAATTTTTCATGCAAATCCTCTATCATTTTCCAGAAACTAAGGACAGCGCTTTCAAATCAAAATACGATAGAATTGAGTGGCGCAACAACGAGAAAGAATTTGAAAAGTGGAAAAAGGGCGAAACAGGTTATAAACTCGTTGATGCTGGAATGCGCGAACTCAATCAAACAGGTTACATGCACAACAGAGTGCGTATGCTAGTGGCCAGTTTCTTATGCAAACATTTACTCATAGATTGGCGCTGGGGAGAAACCTATTTTGCGGAGAAGTTACTCGATTATGAAATGTCCAGCAATGTGGGTAACTGGCAGTGGGCAGCTGGGAGCGGTGTAGATGCAGCACCCTATTTTAGAATCTTTAATCCCATTACCCAAAAGGATAAATTTGACAAGCAAAGAGATTATATTAGTACGTACGTTCCTGAGCATGATACAAACGATTATCCTGATATGATGGTAGATCACAAAGAAGCACGAGAACGTTGTTTAAACACCTATAAATCTGCTCTTAATGGTTAAGACGTACTCCAAAATTACATTTGCATTGTTATTCTTAACCTTGTTAGGAACCAGCTGCAAAGACAGTGATTCACAAGGTTCCAAAACTGATTATCAGTCGAAGGAATCAGTAAATGACAGTAATCTTCAATCTGATGAAAAATCTCAAGAAGTAAAAGAATTGCCGGCGGTTAGTTCAACTAGTAGTGAGGATACAAATGATTCAAGTTTTAATCCTAACAAGGTACCGGCGGGACTCAAGGCCTTCAGTCTTGATGAAGTATTGGCTCACAATGATATGAAGGGAATCCAGCTAGGGATGACATCTGAAGAACTCAACGCTTATAATCTAAAAGCCAATCAATCGCTGGAAGAAATTAATAAAACAGACCTCACCGGTAATATACGCACGCATCGTATCGTAACTGGTGGCGTACCTATTGTAGAATTATCCATGAATGGCGACACCGTCAACGCGCTCTCTTTTTTAAGTAAAAATGCCTTTCCAAAAGACATGATAGGTGTAGATTATACGTATAAAGTTTTGACCAGCAAATATCCTAATACGAGCGTCAACGGCAATCAGGTTAGGACTATGAGTGATGGCAAGAAATTGATTTTTCAAATGGAAGTAGATAGTCCTGATGGTAATTCCATGCCTGCCAGCGCACAAATTGTCGAGTTGACGGTAATGAATCAAATTGAGTCGTGAGCAAATAAATATAGTCTGGTTTAAGCGTGATCTTAGAATTCTGGATCATGAACCTTTAAGCCTTGCAGCAAAATCAGAGCTTCCTTTTCTTTGTATCTATATTTTAGAACCCATTATTATCAATGATGCTCATTACAGCGAGCGTCATATTCATTTTATTAAAGAATCACTTCAAGAGCTAAGAACTGAACTTGAGTCAAAAGGTGCGCCCTTTTTAATCATTCAAGAATCTGCTCCTGAAGTTTTTGAGCTTTTGGATCATCAGTTTGAGATCAAAAATGTTTTCTCCTATCAAGAAACTGGATTGTGGATCACTTTTCAGCGCGATCTGACTCTAAAAAAATGCTTTAACGAAAAAAATATCAATTGGCATGAATCTGTTGCAAACGGTGTTTTTAGAGGTTTAAAAAATCGAAAAACCTGGAAAGACGGTTGGATTGATTTTATGAATAAACCATTGCAAAACCCTGATCTGGATCATGCTTATTTTGTTTCAAAGGATAAAATTGTTTCCTTTCAATCCAAACTCAACATTCTCAATCTCAATACGCCGCGTAGTGAAATGTTCCAAAAAGGCGGTACGAGAACAGCACTCAAATATTTAAACAGCTTTTTCAAGAATCGCATTCTAGAGTACAACAGTCAGTATTCTAAACCGCTTACGAGCCGCAAACACAGTAGCAGGCTATCACCTTACCTCGCTTGGGGCAACCTGAGTGTGCGTATGGTCATCAAAATGGCTGGGCAGCAAACCATAAGTTCTGGAAAGAAAAGACTTTACGATTCCTTCCTCTCCCGCATGCGCTGGCAAGCCCACTTCATTCAGAAATTTGAAATGGAGCCCGAGATGGAGTTCCGTAGCGTGCATAGCGCTTACCGCAATCTGGATAAGCAGTCCGATTCACAGCTGCAAAAGGCTTGGCGCGAAGGAAAAACAGGCTATCCGCTGGTAGATGCTGCGATGCGGTGTTTGAATGCAACCGGATTTGTAAATTTTAGGTTGAGAGCCTTATTGGTCAGTTTTTTTACCCATCATTTGTGGCAGCCGTGGCAAGATTGTAGCGAGCACCTTGCACAACAATTTCTCGATTTTGAGCCAGGAATTCATTATCCTCAATTGCAGATGCAAGCTGGTGAGACCGGTATCAATATCGTGCGTGTGTATAGTCCCATAAAAAACAGTCTGGAACACGATCCAGACGCTCAATTCCTCAAAAAGTGGGTTCCGGAACTAGCAAATTTGCCCCTGCCCTACATTCACGAACCTTGGAAGATGCCGCCTATGGAGCAGCAGTTTTTGAACTTTGACATTAAGCGTGATTATTACGAAAAGATTGTGGAGGTCTCGCTTTCGCGAAAGCGTACTCAAGACACACTCTACGGCATTCAAAAATCCATTAAAGCAAAGGCAGAGTCGCAACGCATTGTGGAAAAACACACTAATCCAAAGAGAAAAGTGTGGGTAGGAAGTGAGGGGTTAAAATAAAAATCCCGAGGGGTGAGCTCGGGATTCAATTTAAAATCTGAAAATTTATTTATTGTCTTCCATTTCTCTATTCTTCACGTACTTCTCGAGCCACTGGTGTTGCTCCCATAAAACGTGCATCAAACTTTCCTTAGCAGCATAACCGTGTGATTCCTTAGGCAGCATAACCAGTCTGGCGGTAGCACCAAGGCCTTTTAAAGCATTGAAGTAACGCTCGCTCTGCAGCGGGTAGGTCCCTGAATTGTTATCGGCCTGCCCGTGGATTAGTAATAAAGGCTCGTCCATTTTTTCAGCATTCATGAACGGTGACATGGCGTTGTAGATATTGGGATCATCCCAGTAGCTCCTTTCCTCACTTTGAAAACCAAAAGGTGTTAACGTACGGTTGTAAGCTCCAGATCTGGCAATCCCTGCGGCAAAATCATCACTGTGAGATAACAGGTTTGCCGTCATAAAAGCTCCATAACTGTGACCTCCTACTCCTACTCTATTACGGTCTATATACCCAAGTTCATCTACAGCATCAATAGCAGCGCGACCATTTGCGACAAGTTGCGGGATGAATGTATCGTTAGGCTCATCTTCTCCCTCACCCACAATGGGGAAAGCAGCATCATCGAGAACCGCATAACCTTGCGTCAACCAGTAAACGAAGCTCCCATAATATGGATAAATGAATTCGTTGGGATTTTGGGTATTCTGACCAGCGCTGTTCTTGTCTTTGTACTCACGCGGGTAAGCCCAGACCAGCAAAGGCAATTTCTTACCACTGTCTTTATCGTAATCTGCAGGAAGGTATAAGGTCCCTGAGAGGTCAAGTCCATCGTTACGTTTGTAATTCAACACCTCTTTGTGCACACCATTCAATGCCTCAAACGGATTTTCAAAATCTGTAATTTGTTGCGGAGCTTTTTTGCTATCCAGATCTCTGATGTAATAATTAGGATAATCAATAGGCGATTCAATTTGGACAAGCATGGATTTATCGTCCACATCAATCATATCGATCAAGCTTTCTTTTTTACCCTCTATTTTTGAAGTATAAATCCGTTCTGTCTTTTGGTCTTTTAAGTTGAGTTCAGCGACAAATGGGAATTGACCCTCTGGCGTGTATCCATCACCAGTCAAAAAAGCGTCATTTCCTTCAAGAGCTAAAACAGATCTTCCATATTTATTTCTTTTAGTCACAAAGCTTCCCGGATCTGAATAAACATCTTGATAATTGAGGTCGTACAGCACTTTAGGCTTTGCGGGTAGGTCGCTAGGATTAAAATGGTAGATTTTACGATTTCTGGTATTCCACCAGTAGTCATAAGCTACAGCATGTTTCTTATCTCCCCAAATTATACCGCTAAAACGATTAACTGTTTTCAAAATTTCTTGAGGTTTGCCGTTGTAAGGTGATTTGATTTGATAAACGGCATCCCTGTAATCTACCTCATTAGCCGGGTCACCTTGATCAAGTGCCTCGGCATAAATTAAAGTCTTAGGTTGATCGGCGCGCCATGAAAAACTTCTTTTGCCTTCTCTGGTCGCCATAAAACCTTTAGGCATCTCCTCCATTAAAGGAACTTCATTTACTTGTTTAACCAAATCAGCATTTGTGTCATAAATCTTAACCGTATAAGGGAAACGGCCGTAGGTTACGATGTATGAAAATGGTCTTTTCATTTCGCGAACCATAAGTTCAGTCCCATCTGGTGAAAAGCTCAGGCTGCGGTACATTCCGGCTGGTAAAAAGCTGGAAATACTACCGTCCATAGTCACTTTTTTAATTTCGCTGCGAGCCAATTGTTCAAAGTTTTGCTCGTCGTTTGGATTTTTCAAAAGATCTTGATAGGTACGGTTTTGCGCCTTACTACCATCACTTACAGAAATGGTGGGTCCAGAGGGCGTCACTTCTCCCGTCTCAATGAGCGGCTTGCGGTCTGCGGGTAGCATCTTGACCAAAAAAGCACTGTTGTCCTTCATCCAGCTTACTGGATTCCCCATATTTGCATTTACCGAGGCTGGCGTCATCTTTTTTGCGCTCGCATTTTCAACGTTAAGTACCCAGACTTCCGTACCGTTAGAAACGGTATTAGTAAAAGCTACCATCTTGTAGTCAGGTGACCAATTGAGATTTGAAATTTTGGCCTTTGCCGGTAGTCCAGAAATTTTGCGCGGTTCACCTCCATCCACTTTGGCCACTTCCAGTCGGGTGATAAAGGTCGTTCTGCTCCCTATATTGGTTTTGGGATTGATGCGCAACCCAGCGAGTCGCAATTCTTTTTCAGACAGCTGGTCCATGCTTTTATAGGTGTCCCGGTAGGCCAGTATCATATTTTCAGCGTCTTCATCCATCAACACGCTGGGAGGGCGTTCAAAGTCAAAAAGCTCCATGATTTCTTCAGGTGGCTTTTGGTACTCTAGGTTGATTTGTGCAAAAGTGAGCGCACTTGCACATAATAATAATGCTGTAAGGAGTCTCGCTTTCGCGAAAGCGAGATAGAATCCCACAACCTCATAATTTGGGTTTGTACTCATGATTTTAAATTTTGTTAAAATTTAAGGCGAGAAATCGGCATAAGGAAAAAAGTGATCGTTAAAATAATCTTAACCCAAAGTGGAGCAACTCCCCTGTATCTTTGTTATCTATGAAAATGGATACCATCACAGCATTAGCCACACCACCTGGCGCGGGAGCAATAGCCGTAATACGTATATCAGGACCACAATCGCATCAAATCGCCGATGCTCTTTTTATACCCATAGGCAAGAAAGAGGCAGCAAATTTTGTGAGCCAAATGAAGGGTTACACCTTGCAGCTGGGACATATCGTGCACTCGGGCCGCACTATAGATGAAGTATTGCTGACTAAATTTGCCGCACCGCGATCCTATACCGGTGAGCACGTGGTGGAGATTTCCTGTCACGGTTCTATTTATATACAACAAGAGATCATTGCCGCTTGTCTAGCTCACGGAGCTCGTACGGCTCAAGCTGGCGAATTTACCTTACAGGCATTTCTGAACGGTAAAATGGACCTGTCTCAAGCCGAGGCGGTTTCAGACCTCATCGCCAGTGAAAGTGAAACCGCCCACCAGATTGCACTGCAGCAAATGCGCGGTGGTTTCTCTAGTGAATTACAAGGCTTGCGATCCCAGTTGCTCAATTTTGCCAGTTTGATCGAGTTGGAACTGGATTTTAGTGAAGAAGACGTGGCATTTGCCAATCGAGATGACCTAAAAAAATTGCTTGCCGAATGCCAAGCCACCTTGAAAAAACTGATCGATAGTTTTGCTTTGGGTAATGTACTCAAGTCTGGAATTCCCATTGCGATTGTAGGCGAGCCCAATGTAGGGAAATCGACTTTGCTCAACGCATTGCTCAATGAGGATAAGGCCATCGTAAGTGATATCGCGGGAACCACACGTGATGCGATTGAAGATGAGATCAATATTGAAGGTATACGTTTTAGACTTATTGACACAGCCGGAATCAGAGAAACAAAAGACACCATTGAAGGAATGGGGATACAGCGTTCCTACTCTAAGGCAGAGCAATCCAAACTGGTGCTCTATCTTCTCGATGCCACCCAACTCAATACACAACCTCGTATCATTCATTGCCTGATGCGCATTCAAATCATGCGAGAGAAATTTCCAGACAAGCCGCTGGTGGTGATTTTGAACAAAATCGATCAGATCACGGGACTGGAACATGCCGAATTGACTAAGAAAATTCATGATAAATCCCCATCAACCATATTGATCTCTCTCAGCGCCAAAGCCGGTAACGGCGTGGAAGAGCTCAAAAAAGCACTGGTAGAAAGTTTTAAAAGCGGCGCACTCTCTGGCGATCAAAGCATCGTGAGCAATGCGCGCCACTATGACGCTCTACAAAGCGCCTACTCCAGCCTTATGGAAGTGCAACAAGGCATCGCAGACGAAGTCTCCAGTGAATTCCTCGCCATAGACATACGCGCCACAGCCGAGTCGCTAGGCCTAATCACAGGTGAGATCACTAACGATGAATTGCTGGGGAACATTTTTAGTCAGTTTTGTATCGGGAAGTGAGTAGGATATAGACATTGCGTATGGCTCATTTTCAGATTGTTTCATAATTGAAAATTAGTTTGGCAATGAAAAAAGCCAGATTTACACCTCCATCAGTTCGCTGCAGAGCGATGGGAAGTCAAGTTTTTTATAGGAGGGGTCTGCTTCCAGTTCAAGACCTACGTTAGATCGTCTAACATGCTCGGTCAAGATTTCTTTAGCAGCGATTTCATTTTCTACAAGTTTTTGGTTCGTAAAGTTTTCAAGAGGAGATCCGCAAACAGTAAGAGATTCTAATAGCTCTCCCTCGTAAAACCTAGCAATAATCAAAGTTTCAAAATTCTGAAGATCTTTACTTTCATTGTAAAAATAAACCGTAGTATCTGAAACGTTTTTAGTGGGGTCTGCCCTTAGTATCAGGTAACCGGTATAGGAACTATCTAGAATAACATCCTTATAAAAATACTCTCGATAATCTTCGCTGATTCTGATGGGTGGCTTGCCATTAATGCTCATGTCTTCCTGAGGGGTCAGAATATTCGGTGGTATTCTTAATGATCCTACCTGTAACTTATGAATCGCAACTTTTATATTATTTTCATAATCCATGAAAACATCATGGTCATATCTAAAATAGTGGATAAACTTTTTAAATGATTTAACGACCACCGAAGAAAGCAGAGAATCGTCTAATGGTGGTTCCCATAAAATACTATCAAAGGGTAGGTAATAGTATTTACCGTTATAATTTATAGAATCATAAGTTCTTCTGTAATACATGAGTATGGTCTGTTTCAGGTAAGTTGTACGTTAAGTCAAGAACTACCTATATGATTTAATGGGGATGTTTCAACTGGGAAAATAATATTTTTTCGTAAGTTTCATATCTAAATAAAAAGTCCCACGACCGTGCGTACTCCTGAACAGGGTAATGGTGCCATACTTTGGGGCTTTTTTCTTGTTTAATGGGTTCAATTATCAAAGAATATTTTATCGCACGTACCCATTTTTGAAATCCACGACCAGAAACTTCTGAAACTACTATTTAAATAAGCCCAGCGCGGCTAATCTTTAGTATTTTTAAAGCCGTTAGATTACAATCATCCCAACTCTATGAATAAAAAAGACCTGCTCCATAAACTCAAGGAAGTCGCCGGCTTATCTAAAGATGAAAAAGCCTACCTCGTGAACCTTATTAATACCAAAAAGAAATACGGCCTGGTATGGGAAGACAAGCCAGAAGATGTAGAAGAAGAACTACGCAGTAAACTGCCCATTCTTAAAGAAGTAAAAGAACGCGCTATAATTAATGACAATGTCAGTTCGAGCGCAGTCGAGAACGGTTCAAGCTATCCCAACCATATCCTTATAGAAGGCGATAACCTGCACGCACTAACCGCACTTACCTTTACTCACGAGAATAAAATAGATCTTATTTATATAGATCCGCCTTATAATACTGGGAATAAGGATTTTATTTATAATGATAAATATGTAGATAAAGAAGATTCTTATAGGCATAGCAAATGGATTTCCTTTATGAGTAAAAGGTTGAAAATTGCGCACAATTTACTTGCTGATGATGGTGTTATTTTTATTTCTATTGACGATAATGAGCAACCACAATTAAGGATCTTATGTGATGAAATTTTTGGGCAAAATAATTTTGTAAGTAATATGATCTGGGCGGCTGGAAAAAAAAATGACTCTAAGCATATTTCAAATTCTCACGAGTATATAATTTGTTATTTTAAAAGTTATGATTTAATTAAAAACTTAAAAAGAGTTTGGAGCATTAAAAAAGAAGGGATTGATAAGATATACAAACAGGTTGACAAAATAAATAGGCATCATAAACAAAATTATAAAGAAGCCACAGTAGCTTTGAAGAAATGGTACAAAGAATTGCCAAATGATGAACCGGCGAAAAGGCATAAACACTACTCGGTAATTGATGAAAGAGGCGTCTTTTTTCCTGCTGATATATCCTGGCCTGGTGGTGGTGGTCCGCAGTACGATGTTTTACATCCATTAACAAAAAAACCTGTAAATATGCCTTCTAGAGGTTGGGTTTATAGTTCTCCTGAGAGAATGCAAGAGATAATTGATGAAGGCAAAGTTTATTTTGGTGATGATGAGAATAAAGTTCCAACACTAAAAACTTATTTGAAAGATCGAGAAAAGGAGGTTCCATATAGTGTGTTTTATCAAGACGGCAGGTCTGCTACGAAACGTTTGAGAGATCTTCTTGGGAAGAAAATCTTTAATAATCCTAAAGATGAAAATATTATCGGGAAAATAATTTCATTTGCTAGCGATAACGATTCTCTGATATTAGATTTCTTTGCTGGATCTGGAACCACACTTCACGCAACGATGGAACTAAATAACGAGGACAATGGAAATCGAAAATGCATCTTAGTAACCAACAACGAAAATAAAATTGCCGAAGAAGTAACCTACGAAAGAAATAAGAGAGTCATACAAGGCTATGAAGATTCAAAAGGTAATAAGATCAAAGGCCTAAAAAACAACAACCTACGCTATTACAAAACTGATTTTGTGGCACGCAATACTTCAATGGCAAACAAACGTAAACTTACCAAACTTGCTACAGAGTTGTTATGCATTAAAGAAGATTGCTATACAGAGGTTACTTCACTTATCAACAAAGACAACTGGAACAAACTGTTTACAAATGGTCGCCATAATTATATCTATGTAATCTATGATGATTTATACATAGATGAAGCGGTTGCCGTATTAACCACTTTTGTAGAAAATAACCTTGAGGCTTCAATAAAAGTGTATGTTTTCTCAAATGGTACGTATCCTTACAGTGAGGAGTTTGAGGATATCGCTAGCAATATTACCCTAGCTGCATTACCAGATGCTATTTACAAAGCTTATCAAAATGTGCTACCAGCCACAGAGCGAGAAGAAGTGCCCCAACTAGATGATGAAGAAGATGAAGAAGCGTCTAACCTTTTTAATACCGCCCAATAATGATTACGTTAAAAAACTACCAAGATAAAGCGGTAACAGCCTTACTAGAAGACACCTTTGCATCCTTACAATTACCAAGCGCACGGCATAAAATGGTTTTTAAAGCACCTACTGGGGCTGGTAAAACAGTCACTATGGCCGCTTATCTCAATCAACTGGCTACAGAGATTCCAGACCGTTTAGAGTTAACCAAACGTAAAGTAGCATTTATATGGTTTGCACCCAATCAGTTGCATATACAGTCCTACTTCTCGCTCAAAAGCTATTTTGAAGGGCTGCGCACCATAAAGCCCATCCAGTTTGAGGATATAAGCGACGGCAAGCTACAGCCTAACGAGGTGCTGTTTATCAACTGGCAAAGCGTGAACAAGGCAAACAACACCTATATCAAGGAAAATGAGCAGGGCAAAGACCTTGTCAAGTTTATTTATGCCGCAATGCTGGACGATACAGAGATCATCTGCATCCTGGACGAGGCACATTACCACGCCAGCGGTAAAAAGGCAAAGCAACTGCTGCAGCGCATCAATGCCAAGCTTGAGATAGACGTCTCTGCCACACCGCTGTTTAAAAGCGACTATGGCCATACCATAAAGCGCCAGGAAGTGATTAATGCAGAGATGATCAAGAAAAACGTGGTGCTCAATCCCAATCTGGACCATACCGAGCAGGCAGGTCGTTCGCTCAATCAAGTCCTACTGGACGAGGCACTTAAAAAAAGAAATGAGCTGGCACAGGCCTATAAAAATCTGGGCATCAATTTAAATCCCTTACTGCTTATCCAGTTGCCCAACGAGAACAAGAAAGAAAGTGCCCTGGACAGAAAACTCATAGAAGAAGTACAGACCTATCTGGATTATAAAGGCATTACTACACAAAACGGCCGCATGGCCGTATGGTTGAGCAATACCAAAACAAATCTGGACGGTATTGAAGACAGGAACAGTATGGTAGATGCGCTGTTGTTTAAACAGGCGATTGCCCTGGGCTGGGACTGCCCACGCGCGGCGGTGCTGCTTATCTTCAGGGAAATCAACCAGGAGCATTTTGGGATACAGACCGTAGGTCGCATCCTGCGTATGCCAGAGCAACAGCATTATCCTAATCCTATTTTGAATAATGGGTATGTCTATACCAACTTGAACAAGGACATCATCAAGATCGTAAAGGAAGACATTGATTATATCGTGCAAAACGTGGCGACACGTATCGACATCTATCAAGAAATTACCCTCGACTCTTCTTTTGTAAACACACGCTTAACGCGAAATAGGTTGAGTTCAAAATTCAGAAAATGCACCTATGAAGCAGCGGAGGATTATTTTGGCTTTACTCGTGATCCAGATAAGTTAAAAACGCAAAGTGTGCAGGAGTATAACGCTGCCCGCTTACGCGAAATGATGATAGAAACAGACATAGACGTCATAGAAATCCCTATTCCCAAGGATGTGCAGATAGCCGTGGAAGAAGGCGCGACCGTGGTAGAGGATAAGGAAAAATTTGCCAAAACCCAGAATGAGCTCAATGTGCTATTTCGCCAGTTTTGCCGCAACAATGTAGGCGGTTATGCAAAGGCAGATTCTACACCCGTGATGGAGTTGGGTCTTAAAATGCTTTTTGAAGAGTATTTGATGATCAATGAATATGAAGCCATCAAAGTAATGCTCTATGACCAGAACCGTACAAAATTTGTGGAGCTCATAGATCAGGCCTTGCACCTGCACCAGATATTGCTTGACAAAAAGGCGGCACAAGCCAGCAAGCGTGTAGAACATTCCGTTTGGGATGTGCCCGTAGAGCGCATTTTTAACGAGCACTACCAGAAACGAGAGACTAACAATCACGCATTAGTCCCATTTTACGAGCAGCTTAGGGCAAGCAATCCTGAGAAGGATTTTGCAGAGTTTCTTAAAGCTAATGAGGAGCATATAGAATGGTGGTATAAAAACGGAGATAAGAATAAGGAAGATTTTGCCGTAGATTATGAAGATATCAACGAGGTGCAGCGCGGCTTTTTTGTGGATTTTATCATTAAAATGAAATCTGGAGTTATCGCTTTGTTTGATACCAAAACATTAGACAGCGACCCCAATTTTATCCAGAAGCACAATGCGCTTCATAATTACGTAAGTAAAAAGTCAACCAAGGAAAAGCCGCTTATAGGCGGCGTGATCGTTCCCAAAGGAAAGGCAGAAAACAGAATCTGGAAATATTGTGACAATCAAATAAACAATGCCACAGACACGACCGGCTGGATATCCTTTGAACCGTCACTTCACAAATAAAATCAACTGTTCGGAATTTCCGAACAATTACATCAAAGAATATTTTTTAAATGATGTTTTAAGCTATGGACACGGGCGACATTTTACTATATAAAAACAATGAAGGCAGCATAAAAATAGATGTGCGCTTGCAGCAGGAAACGGTATGGTTGACTCAAGAGCAAATGGCGGTTTTATTTGCAAAGGCAAAGTCTACCATAAATGAACATATCAATAACATTTATAAGGAAGAAGAGCTCGCTATCCCAAGCACACGACACAAATTCGGAAATTCCGAATTTCAACAAAAGGCGCCATACTATTACAATCTAGACGTCATAATCTCTGTTGGGTATCGTGTAAAATCACAGCAGGGAACACAGTTTAGAATCTGGGCAACACAGCGTTTAAAGGAGTACATTATTAAGGGTTTTGCTTTAAATGATGATCGCTTTGAGAACGGCACGTCTATGAATTATTTTAACGAGCTGCAGGATCGCATTCGTAAAATACGCCTTTCAGAAAAGTTTTTTTATCAGAAGATTAAGGATATCTATACAACAAGTATCGATTACAATCCTAAAGATCCAGACACGATTTCATTTTTTAAAATCGTGCAAAATAAATTACTATGGGCCATAAGCCAGCAAACTGCGGCAGAGTTAGTCTATAAACGAGTAGATGCTACCTTACCACTTATGGGAATGTTGTCTTACTCTAAAAAAGATCTAAGCAGTATTAAAAAAGCAGACGTAAGTATTGCAAAAAATTACCTTAATGAAGACGAGATAAAGCTGCTGGGATTACTCGTAGAACAATACCTCGCCTTTGCCGAAACGATGGCACAGCAACAAACGCCTATGTATATGAAAGACTGGGCAGCACGACTAGACACCATCTTGCAGTTAAATGGCAGAGAATTACTCACGCACGCTGGTAACATAAGTCATAAAATGGCGGTTTCTAAATCGAGTACTGAGTTTGAAAAATATAAAACACAGCAAAAACAAGTTGAAAAAGCCCAAAGCCTTAAGGAACTAGAAGACGACATTAAAAAATTAAAAGAAAAATAGGAAGCTATAAAAAGGAGCATTATGAGCAAAAAAGGATTAGACACATTATTTGTGCATTACGGCATACGCAAGGAAGATATGCAAGTAATAGAAACCTTGTGTACACGGCACGATATAGACTTTGACTGGTTAAAAGAAGATGTGCTTAAAACCTACCACGAGAAAAAGATAAAAAACGAAGAGCTGGACGAGAAAAGTTTGATCAAACTCTTAGAAAAATCACTCCATAAACTCAAATAAAGATGCTGGTAAAAAGAATAAAAGCAACCAACTTTAAGACCTACCTGGACTTAGACCTAGACATTACCGCAGATCCAGACAGACCTATTGTGCTCATAGGTGGTGCAAATGGTGGTGGAAAAACTACATTTTTTGATGCGATCTATGGCGCCTTGTACGGTCTTTCTATTCCTACTAAAAAAACTTTTGAAGAGCTCATTAATGCTGGAGCCACCCAAGAGTCTGATCCTCGTATTGTGCTAGAAATTCATTTTTCTGGTCGTGTATTGAATCAAGAGCAAAGTTATGTACTCACACGTACTTATGCACTTAATCCAGAAAGTAAACCTGTAGAAAGTGTACGTTTAAATATGAATGGTACTATTTTTCAGTATGGCAGTGCTACACCAGCAGGACAGCGCGCGGAGCAAGAAGCTCAGGTCAATAAAATTATCAAAGCAAACCTGCCCGAAGAGTTGAGTAAGTACTTCCTGTTTGATGCAATGGAAGCTGGGAATCTTTTAAAAGAAGACCGCTTAAATAAAGTGATCAAGGAGAATATTGAAAACGCAATGGGTTTTAATAAATACCTAAACATTGCCAAAGCATCGGAATCCTTATCACAGGAATATACCGCTCAAAGCCTAGAACTTGAAAATGAGAAGAAAGAGTATCTCGAGCTCGTAGAAGAAAAGAAACGACTGGAAAACGTTGAGCTCGCAAAAGTGACCAAAGATGCGCAAACAGCCTACCAATATAGCGTAGCAAATAAAGAACTGTATGACAATCTTAAAAAAGGTTTTAATGAAGAGTCTACCATTAATAATAAGATAGATCAACTACAGGCAGATTTAAAGAACACTGGGCAACGGGAATCCCGCTTTCGCGAAAGCGTAAACGAATATATCAGTAATATAGAAATGCACGTTTGTTTACCTAAACTGGAGCAAGCTTTTAAGTCTGAAATTGCCTTAATATTAAAAGAGCAATCACAGTCTGCCGAAGATGGTACAGAAAGTATAAGCGAGACCACGGTTGAAAATGTGCTTGTAAAAGGAATCAATTTTTTATCTAAAAAAGGCTATGAACTCAAGGAAATTTCTATTACTGAAGTAGCAAAAAATGTACTGAAAGAATTAAAGTCTGAAAACACAAAAAAAGAATACGACTACTTCCAGAACAGCGAGATCAAAGCACTAGAAAACTTAGTAAATAATTCCTATACAAATCCTTATCACAGCTTAAAACAAGATATTACAGAGTTAGATATCGCCATTGAGAACAGTGACCGTACTACAGAGCAAATAGAAAAGTTAAAGGCTCAAATCTCTGGAGATGATTATTCTGTTTTAAAAGCGTATGAAGATAATGAGTCCAAAATAAAACAGCTCGAGGCTGACGAGAAAGAGGTTAAAGCTGCTATCAAGAAAATAGACGCACGTATTCATCAATTTGATATTCCTACTACAGAGGAGCCAGATCCAAAATTTGAGGCACTTAAAAGATTACAGCCGCTTTTTGAAGCTATTGCAAATACACTTTTAAAGAGCAAGAAAGAGCAAATACAGGCTCGTATGAAAGAAGATTTGAATAATAATCTTGCTGCCTACAAAGATGTTATAAGCCGTGTAGAACTATCTGAAGATTTAAAGAATCTCAATTTTAGTATTTATCACAAAGCTGGAAATGAAATTTACCTGAATCAGTTAAATACGGCTTCTACGCAGGTGGTTATACAAGTATTGTTAAAATCGCTGCACGAGTTTGGCGATTATGATCCTCCAGTAATGATAGATACCGTTATGGGTGTACTGGATGAAACGAGTAGAAGCACCTTGCTAGAAAATTACTTTCCAGAAGTATCGCACCAGACTATTTTATTAAGCTCTGACAGTGAGATACGACCAGGAACTGACTTAGAAAAAATTATACCTTTTATATCCAAGGCTTACACCTTAAAACGTGATAAAGAACTTCAAAAAACGGAAGTAGAAGACGGATATTTCAATACAGAGATACAATAATATGGAGCAAATATCACTACAGAACATCCGCCAGAGTGAAGGATTGATAGATAACCTATTGCCTCTCAAACACAAGTTGGAGCAAAAGGTAAATTTAAACGAGTATAAGTTTGATAATAAACCAGTAACGGTAAGTAACAATCTGTTGCAACGCTTAGCACTATCAGCAGGATTGAGCATTCCCTTAGATAGAGATATGCGAAAGGTGCAAGACATAGTCATCTCAAAGTCTGGATTGCGTATTCACGTGACTACATTTTCTAAAAACAAGTTGCATAACTTGTGGTCTGCGCTTATTAAATTGCGTTACGAGAGTAAAGAAGTAGATTGGGATAATGATTCGGCTATTAGTCGCATTATTAATTATGAAATGTTAAGTGGTCTGGACTACTTGATGAAAGATGATAATTTAGAAAATTGGTTATCAGTATCTACGACCCAAAGTAAAACAGCAAGTTATGGTCAAATTCCATTTTTAGATTTACACATTGGGATGTATGAAGATGATATTCCAGCCACTTTAAATCTCAATGGGCGGGATATACCTAACACGCAGATACTTATAGCAGGTGCCACGGGTTCGGGAAAATCTAACTTACTAGCTGTGTTAATGCAAGAAATGCGATCCAGAACGGTAGAAACCTCTTATCCTGTAAACTTCTTATTTTTTGATTATAAAGGAGAGTTTTCTGATCCGGCCAATAAAGCGTGGCTTTCCCATTTTGAATTAGACGACTCGGCTATTCTGGATCCTATAAAATTGCCATTGCCTTTTACCCCATTTAAAGATTTTAGCGGTAAAGTTCAAGGCGAAATTAATCTATATGCCACCGAAATGGCAAATGCACTCTGTGCTATAGACAATACAAGAATTAGCGCCAATATGAGTAACCGCCTGACAGAGGCGGCGATTAATGCGTATAAGAAAACACAAAGCAAGCCGATTACGTTTAAACATATCTTAGAGGCTTATATAGACCTACAAACTGGAAAAGATAAAGACAAAGACGATAGTATTAAGTCTGTTTTGAAGCAGTTGATACGTAGCAATATTTTTAGTACTGTAGACACCATAGACCTTATCAATGATTGCTATATTGTAAAGATGGATAGTTTTCCTAAAGATGGGCCGATAGCAAAGGCGATTGTTTATTTAATTATTTCAAAACTAACTGCTATTTATGAAACTTTACCTAAACAAGCCACTAATGCAGAATGCGTGGAGATAAGACACTTTAGCATCATTGATGAAGCACATTATATGCTGGAATTTGACAACAAACCTTTACGTGATTTAATAGCCATAGGACGTAACAAAGGTTTGAGTATTATATTAGCAACCCAAAATATGGATAGCTTTAAATCTAAGTATTTTGACTTTTATGCAAACGCACAATATCCTTTGATAATGAAGCAACAATCAATTACCGACTCTGTGATTAAAGATTTATTTGGCGTTTCAGGTAATGAGTTTAATGAAATAAAAGAGGCTATTTCAGGTTTAAAACTAGGGGAACTTATTATTAAGAACCCAATGGCGTTTGCTATGGGAATGGGTAAAAAGTATAAAAAGATCCAAACGACTCATTTGATATAACTTTTTAAAATATTGAAGAAGCGATCGCGTCATAGACAAGGCCGCACAGATAAAAGGCCTGAACTAATGTTTGGGTCTTTTTGATTTGATTTGGTTAGAATAAACAATTATTAAGATTACGAGTTTAACTATCAATTGTTGTCAAGCCTCGACTGAATTCAGTTTTATATAAAGTCTCACGACCGTGCGTACTCCTGAACAGGGTAATGGAGCCATACTGTGGGGCTTTTTTCTATTCAACTTCCCTATGATATCAATAAAAGAAATCAGCGAATGTATAACCTCAATAATCTAAAGGCAGAATCTTTTCAATAAAGGAATCTGGAATATGTACTTTCATAATCGGATGGTAATGTATCAAAATTGAACACTTCTCTTATTTTAAAAAATACAATCGCCTAATTATCAGTTAGTTGTTTTATGGCATTATATTCACTATTTTAATAAGCATGAAACATCTTATCCAAATAGTATTCCTGATCTGCTCAAGTTTAATGGTCTCTGGTCAGGAGATAGACCTGTCTAAAGAATTTGCACAAATGGAGCAGTACCTATCTTCCATAGAGATTTCCAACTCCAACGTATCAGAAGCTCCGGTTAAATGGCATTTGCTTCATTCGCTCCAAGTAATTAATGGTGTAATTGACATGGCCGGGAAATCTGATCCAGATTCTTTCAATTCCAAAACAAATATCAAGTGGAGGTACGTATCAATTTTTGGGAAGATTCCGAGAGGTCAAGTTAAGGCTCCTGATGTCGTGAATCCTACTTTTAGAATTAGCAAGAAAGATATCATGAATGAACTCAATAAAGCAAAGTTGAGCTTATTGGATTGGAAGAATCTTCAGAAGAATAGTTATTACGAGCATCATGTATTACTGCATTTAAATAAGCGTAAAATAAGACGGTTTCTAAAAGTACACACTCGACATCATTTAAAAATTATTCGTGATATTCTGAAAGCTGAAAATAATTAATTTCCTTAAGCAATATCACCATTCATAGCTAGTGCAAATTTTAAAGTTAGCTATTGAATATTTTCGCTTTCGCGAAAGCGAACTGAAATAAGTTCTCAGGTAAATAGTGTTATCATTCTCTCTCAAGATAAACTTAATTGCCGTTGTAAAATGTGGTGTTTATATATATAATTTGAGCAGGTTTCAATATTAATTTGACGTACTGTTGATTATCGGCTTCTAACCTTTCCATTTCTCTAATAATTCACTATCACGAATTAAACTCGCCATAAAATAACCTACATCGATGTGGCTCACTTTGCCAGTAGAAAAAATCGCACTTCTGGTTGGCGACAAGTGTATCTGATAAGGACTAACTTTTCTTTATTTACCAAGTCATCTGGTAGCTCTGCAATCCATTCGATACAATTGTTGTTTTGTCCTATTTGAGTACTCAAGTAATCGGCTGCCCTTTCATTGTCTACATGGGGCGGAAGTACCAAACGGAGTAAGCCAATTACCAATTTTTGTGGAATTGAATTAGATTCGTTTAAATCTCGGTTGCGATTATCCATGGTGTTCATTAGAACTAATTTTACCGCTTGCCTGTTTATTAGTTTTTATCGCATCACGAAGATTGCGTGTAGCCTTGGTTATTATCTTTTAAGTTCCTCGATTCTATTCTTGTAGCGATCGTTACCACTAATTTCCAAAGCTTTAGTGATATATTTAATTGCCTTAGCTATGTCGCCTTGAGCTTCATAATAATCGGCCATGGAATCAAAAGCACTTGCGCTTTCAGGATAATACTCAGTGGCAAGCTCAAAGTACATTTTAGTTTTTTCAGGTTGTTCCATATCCATATTCATATAACCTAACATAGTAAGAAGTTCCTCGGGATAAGGTGCTTCCGTATAACCAAAATGCTTTTTGAGTTTCTCTTCTCTGTATTTTATAGTGCTGAAAAGCTCATCTTTAGGGGTGTCAAATGAGTTTATTTTATCCGTATTTTCCATTTGATACCAGTCAAAAAGTGAAACTAAACCATCCATTATTGATGGGAATGGCACTGTTCCATGTATATCCTTAGGATAAAATTTCCAGTTAAAAGACAATCCGTTTTTAGCATATTTATCTGCCAATTTTGAGAAGGCAATATTAGAACGAGCAAATACTGTAAAATCAGTGGTATCCTGCATTACATTGTCAATCGTTATTTTAGAATTCTGCATGTGCAATTGTCCGCTCAGTGACATAAATAAGGCTTTATTTGTATCATTCTGTTTAGCAAATACGTCTTGGGCTTCTTTCAGTAGCTTTTGATCATCCCAATCCAGACTTGGGTCTATGGCTAGATAATTCGCAAATAAATCGGGTTGCTTGAGCAGTGTGGAAATAGTAAACAAACCTGCGTAAGAATGACCTATGAGCGTTCTGTAATTGGTAACAGGATATTTGCTTTCAATAAAAGGGATCAGTTCTGTCTCAATGAACGTTCTGAAGTTGTCTGCCTCTCCGTTTTTTTCATTAAAAGGCATACCATATTTTGTGGTTATGGTAGAAGTAGTGAGATCTCTAACTCTATTTTTATCATTAGCAATGCCCACGAGAACCATTTCAGGAGTAAAACCACCACTATAGTAATTCTGTACTTCATTCACAGTAGGAAGAAAAACTTCTCCATCTAAAATATAGGCGACAGGGTATTTTTGATTTTTCTCAATAGTATAATTGGCAGGCAATTGTACATAAATCTTTCTTGACTCATTTAATACTTTGGAATAGAGACTATCCAGAGCACCTACTTTCTGCAAAAACTGTTGTTCTTGATTTTCTTGAGCTGTCACGTATTGTTGAAAAACAATTATGAATCCTATTGCCCATACTATTTTAAATATTTTGGTCATTTTGTTATTTTTTGATTACGTTTTATAGTTTCTACTGATAAACAGAGTTCTACCATTCTCTGTTTGATATAGTTTACCTAAAATTACATAAACCATAACTTAAACTCTGATTGAACTCAGCTGTATCTTAAATTACTCTTAGATATTATGGTATCCGCTTTCGCGAAAGCGTTCCCTTGAAAATAGTCTATCGATAAAATATTGCCTATTCTTAATGGAAACTCTCTTTCACTTTGATTTTTATACCAATCTGCATACTCCTTAACAGGTACGTTCCAAAGTGATGCATCGTTCTGTTCTAAATGCAGATGAGGGTTTGAGTAAGAAGCTTTTTCAATAAGCTTATATCGGTTGGAAGAAGTTCCATTTAGAAAATTGAAACGCCCAGTTTCTCTTTGAGAAACCCTCTTATGTGTAATATTTGAAGTAGTACCTAATAAAAGACCGAATAACAATAAATTTTTCATAGGTATTTCTTCTTATTCTTGATTTAACAGGATTAAGTCTTCAATCCTTTTAAAATTCTTAGCATTTGGGACATGCTTTGAAGCTTTCAGCACTACTGTTTTACATAGTGCCGGAAAAATTTGTTTGGCGCGTTTTATCATTTTCTTGCCAGGAAACAAAATATCTTCTTCGGCCGCAATAATGGTCAGAGGCGTGTTTATATTTTTGGCTGATTGCTTAGAAATTACTGGCAAAGGAGAAAAATCCATGTTGCAGTTTTGAAAAGTAGTCCCCATGAATTGAAAAGCGAAATCATCCCTCTCATTAAAAAGAGCATTCATGACTTTTTTGAGATATTTATCGTTTCCCGTCCTTATGAATTTCTTTAAAGGAATAAACATCTTAAACAATCCTACAAGGGGGTTGCCATTTACGATGTAAACTGGCGCTATGAGATACGCTTTTTTAATGAGCTTTTCATTGTGCTCTAAAGTCTTCAAGGAAATAAATCCACCGAATGAAAACCCTACCAGTGTTACTTCTGAAAGATTTAATTTTTGAATGACTTCAACCAACCATTTGCCATAATCAAGAGATTTCATGTCTAATTTATTCTCTGCACTTTTATTGGGCTGCGCTAAGACATCAACTGCAAAGACACAATATTTTGAAGCTAGGTTGGGGAAAGAATCTAAAATTTGTGGTGCACAACCTCCTGTGCCGTGAATCAGTACTAATGGAGGGTTTTTACAATCGCCAGTTGCAATAACATTAGTGGCCCCAAATTGGGTCCGTATCAATTTTTCTGTAAATTCAATATTCAGCTCATTTAACTTTTTATTATAAAGGGATAGAATTTTTTCTTTTCCTTCTTTTGATTTGAAAAACATATAATGATCGTTTTGCTTGATGCTTCGACTGAGATTAGCACGAATTGATGATTTATAAATAGGAGAATTCTTTTGCCAGCTAAATAGTGACCACCACGTTTCCTCTTTTATGACCCATCTCCACATATTTATGAGCTTCAGCCATTTCTTCTAAAGGATATACTTTATCAATAACGGGTCTAAGTTTGTCCTGTTCTGCTAACCTTTTTAAATTCAAAAAAGCTTCTTTTGAAGTTGATGGAGTCCCATGATCAATGGATATATATTTACCAGTCAAAGTCAATGCTTTTTTGCTCTGTTCTTTTAGTATCGACGATTTCGAATTACCAACAGCATCAATCACATATTTAAATGTTTCTAATTGTTTTTCAGCATTTTCTATTGTGTAATCAATTACCTTATCACTTCCTAAAGAGGTTACTAATTCAAAATTTCGACTACTGCATACACTTGTAACATGAGCACCCATATGCTTAGCCAATTGTATCGCCATTGTACCTATACTTCCTGACGCTCCATAAATTAAAACTTTGTCACCTTTGTTTATTCTCGTCTTTTTTAATAAATGAGAAGCAAGTAAACCGCCATAAGGAATCGCTGCAGCTTCAACAAAACTGAGATTTACAGGTTTTAAAGCTAGATTCCAATCTTCCGGTAAACAAATATATTCTGCATAAGAACCAAAACGACGTTTGGTAGGCGAGATAGAGCCATAGGCAAAAACCTCATCACCTATTTCAAACAATGTTACATCTCTACCTTTAGCCTCAACAATGCCAGCTGATACCATTCCTAACACAGGATTCCTTGGACGTCCAAAACCAAATATGAGTTGGAGTAAAAGCTTAGGAATAAAAGGTTCATTCATTCTTCGAATAAGAACATCACTTGTAGTTACCGAGGTTGCACAAATCTTTATAAGAACTTCATTAGCTTTAGGTATTGGCTTTTTGACATGAGTTAGTGCCAGATTTTCTGTAGCGCCATATTTTAGACATTTTATTGCTTTCATAATTATTTTTGCTAGAACCTATACCCTATTCGCAAGTGCATATTTAATTCCAGTTCACTTTTGTTCTTTAAATAACCAGCAGGTTTAGCAAATGTGTAGCTAAATCCTGCACCAAGACCTGCTTCATAATTAAAGTGTTTGCCCAAATTTCTTCTAATTCCCCAAGTTGGTATAATAGAAAAGTCACTTACCACTGGAGCATCGTCAGTATTGAACAGAGCTAATTCTGGATGATAACCCATCTTTAAAGCTATAAAATTGCCACTATTTCCATCAATTCTTTTGGAGTTTTTTGAACGTTTTTCCAGGTTATAATAGAATCTTGGTTCCACAACTATTACAGGTGTTAGTAGAAATGGAGAATCATAATCATCATAAAACGTAGATTCCCAAATACCAAAATCAAAACCAACTTCTGTTCTCAGTGCTATGGTATTTGATAGTTTTGCTTCATTATATGCCCAGATTCCTAAAACTCCAGTTTGTAATCCGAATGTTGATTTTTCTACACCTGTGTTTTGAGATTTGGCGATTAATGTCAGACCGCACAAAATCAAGGTAATTACAGTTTTTTTCATAGTAATATATTTTTGATCTAAGTGAATTTGTAAATTCAACCTTATAACCAGCTAAATCCTAATCCCACATTAAAAATTAGGGCATCTCTATCCACACCTCCATCTAAAGACACACTACCAAGCACCAATTTTGACTGAATATTGAGTGCGAAACTTTTCTTTTTGTAGATTTCATAACCTGTACTTGCCATAACAGCGTAACCAAAGTTCCAGTCGTCATTGATATTGTCTTCAATATCATAAAGTGCTGGTGAATCTATGGCTAAACCCACACCACCGTGGATCCACCAACGATCTTTGACCCAGTATTGTACAGACGGAATAAACGCCCCAAAATTCCTGTCATTATCATGAAATTCGTAAATATTTCCTGGTAAAAAGGCAGTAATGGCGAGTCTTTCGTTCAACATATATCCAAACTTTAAATCTGGAAATACGAACGTTCCCTGAGCTTTGTCAAAGGTTTGAATACCAGCACTGTCTTCTATACTTATTAAACCTCCACCTACTACAAATTCAAATAGGAAGCCTTTTCTTTGTGTTGCTGGTTCATCTTTTGCATTTTGCGCATAAGTTATATTTGATACTAATGCAAAGGCTAAACAAGCCAGCGTTGATAAGATTTGTTTTTTGATAATTTTCATTTTAATCGTTTTCTCTTTGATCGTTTTCATTTTTATTGATGTTTTAATTGATGTTTTAATTGGTGTTTAAATTGTTCGTTTTTTGATTGATGATTTACTATGTAATTTGAGTTGTTACACTAAGATATTTTTGAGTATTCTAACGCGGCACCTAGGGCAATTCCAATAGTAAGCCATAAAGCTATATTTGATGTTATTAAGCCTACTAATGCACCTGAAACTATGCCTACGGCAAGTCCAATTCCTTTTTTACTTTTAATTGAATTCATAATTGTTTAGATTTTGATTAAGTAAATTGATACTAACTACTCCATATCAAATTTTTCTGAAGTATTTATTAGTATTCTGCAATTCAGCGTATGTGTTTTTTAAATTTTGTAATAATTCAATGGCTTTACCGTAAGCCTCTCGATTTTGGGCAATCGTTGTCATTCTTGTTAAAACCATATTCTCAAAATAAATGTCTTTTCCGTAAGTGTCTGATGAAATGCCCATATCTCGAAACTTTACGTTCCTCATTAAAAAATTTTCGTAATACGCCTCGATGGCCTGTTGTTCTGAGGCTTCAAGTTTTTCTATTGGATTGAATGTTTCATAGGATTCAGAGATGGAGTTACGTAATTTTAAATCGTTGAATAATTTTAAATCTCCAGAAAATTTTAGATTTTCATAGGTTATCATAACGGGATAAAACTTTTTTGACATTATCAAATAGAATGATTTTGTCGATAATCTAGGGTTATCGTAGTCTTCATATAATAAAGCTTTGAACACCGTATCTAACTCTTTTAGCATCATAGCGGACTCCTCATCCAAAGTTTTGAGCTTTTTGAGGTTACGATCTGCTTCATCATTTAACTGAATGAGGTACAAATTTCTCAACTCTAATTTCTTCTCGCTGTTTGAATGTTCGTTAATTGCCAGTGCGATTAGTATCCCTACTATAACTAGAATAATTTCTCCAGTGGCATAAGCAAGGTAGTTGACGAACTTGTTCGCGGATAGCATTTTTAGCCTGGTTTTTCTAAATAACTTCATCATGGTTTAAAAATTTTCAGGTTGAACACTAGATGTTTTCAACTCATGCTTTGCCACCTTTTTAATCCATTTTAACCCAAATAAAGGCCATAAAACCGCAAATCTTTTTAGAATGAATTCGTAGATAAGAAAACAGATTATAAACGTAAATAAGGTGATTCCTATAAAGGCTATCATAGGATGAAGATCTAATGGCAAAATCAATAATGCGCCTATATATAATACAAACATGTGAATGATGTACACAGGATAAACAGCTGCACTTAAGTAGCTTAATACCGCACTTGGTTTATTAAAGTAACTATATCCTATGCCAAAAAGCCCTAATATCCAAGCATTGGATTCTATGGTAGTCATATACATATTGGAGATAGACTCAAATCCGGTGAAACGAATCACGAAGAGAATGGTTGCCAAAGCGGTATACAACCATTTCCACTTTGAAACGGTTTTCCAGAAGGTTTTACCGCTATACACAAATAGAAATCCAAAAAAGAACGCTAGAAATCCTATAAAAAACCCATGCAGAGTCTTTGCAAACATTTCAAACAGTTGTGGTTTAATCATACCAACTTCTAACATGAAAAATATCGATATTGATAATGGCCCAACCGCATAGGACATAACTTTTGAAATGGTTTTTCTAAATTTTCCATTTTCATTTTTCTTCAAATAGAAAAAAAGAGGTGATAAAGCTACTACGTACACAAAAATGTTACCTAAGAACCAAAGATGACCTAAGTGAGGGAAGTAACTTAGAGGTAGGTTATAGAACTTTTGAAAAACCAAAAAGTGCAAGGGGGTTATAGCCAAAACTCCAAAAACGAAGGGGAGAAGTATTCGCTTACCTCGCTCTAATAATAATTGTTTCCAGTTTCTTTTCTTCATCGCAAAAGATAAACCCATTCCCGACACAAAGAAGAGTAGCGGTATCCGCCATACATTGAGCATCGTCATTGGTATCCAAATGCTTTCTAAGGTATCTTCACTTCTTACAAAACCAATAAATATTGCCCAAGGTTGAAAAATGATGGCTATATGGTATATGAGCAATAAACCTATGGCAATGACTCTGAGCCAATCAATATCGTATCTTCTTTCTGTTTTCATCTTACCTTGGTTTATTGTAGCATCATGGCAACAACAGGACGTGCCTTTTGTAATTCGGTCAGGTCTAATTCGAAGCCCATTGGTTTCAATTGTTGAATTAACATTTCGTAGATAGGTTTCATCCGAGAAAAATCTGCCATTGCTGTTTCTCTTGCCGTGGCCCCATAATTATTGCGGACCGTTTTATCTGCTTTTGCATCAATAAGCAATTGCACAATTTCTATACGCCCAAAGAATGCCGCCGTGTGCAAAGCTGTTCCTCCATCATTATTTTTTACTGACAAATCCGCATTGGCATTAATAAGAATTTTTGCAATTTCAGGTTTATCAAAAGTTGCGGCTGTCATTAAAGGTGTAGATCCGGACATAGCCTCTTTTTGATTAATGTCAGTTCCAGCTTCAATATGCTGCTTAACAGCTTCTATATTATAGGTTAGTACAGCACCGTGAATATCAATATCAGGTTTGTCTACTGTTTTTGTTGATGTATCGGAATTCTTTCTACTTGTTTCTTGATTAGTCTGTGAGCATGCATTAGTTAGTAAAAGTGTAAGGAATAACATTAGAATAGCTTTTCCAATTGAAGTGTTTTTAAATGTTTTCATGAGTTAAATTTTAGATATACAATTTCTTGATTTTTGTTTCCACAAAGATGCTTTAGGTAGCTAAAACACTGATTATCCATATGAAGCCTATTGTATAAACTTTGCTGAGCTGTTGAAAATTATGACGCAGAAGTATAAACTATGACGCAATCAAACGTTTCTAATAGAGAATTTAGAACTTTAGGTCAGAGGATGTTCTGATAAAAAAAATCTACTTTTGAAACAGTTTTAAGCAACATGTCTGACACTCCCTATCAAGAAACATTTATTGAGCAAGCCAAAGCGCTCATTTTAGAAAATATCTCTGAGGAGCAATTTGGGGTTTCAGAATTGGCTGACCTCATGAATATGAGCCGGTCAAATTTGTTGAGGAAAATTAAGAAGCAAACCCAACTTAGCGCAAGTCAGTTTATTCGTGAAGTCCGGCTTCAAAAGGGGATGACCATGTTAGAAGAAACGGAGCTTACTGTTTCTGAAATTTCATACCTCGTTGGATTCAGTAATAATTCCTATTTCACTAAATGCTTTAAGGATTATTATGGTTATTCACCAGGTGAAGCACGAAGAAAAATAGATGAGCAAATAGAATTTGAACAAGAAGTATTAGAAATAGAGGTCGAAGAAGATAACCAAAACACAGACACTATTGAAATCACTAAAAAAGAGTTTTCTCAAAAGTATCGCATTCAAATGCTTTTAGGAGTTTTCTTGGTTTTAGTGATAGCAGGATTTTTGTTTTATCCTAAAGAAGCTTCGAAAACTGATAAGAAAGTTGCAAGCCTCAAAAAATCTATCGCAGTATTGCCATTTAAGAACATGAGTAGCGATTCCAATAACTTATATTTTGTGAATGGACTCATGGAGTCGACCCTAAACAATCTACAAAAGATAGAAGATATTCAGGTAATCAGTAGGACCTCTGTAGAAAAATACAGAAACACAAATAAGACTATATCAGAAATTGCTGAAGAACTCAATGTTAATTATATAATCGAAGGAAGTGGGCAGCGCGCTGGTGATCAGGTTTTAATGAATATCCAGTTAATTAATGTAGCGAACGATTCCCCTATGTGGGCAGAGCAGTACAGTCATAAAACGGAAGATATTTTCTCCGTGCAAAATAATGTTGCTAAAAAAATTGCAGAAGCTATAAAAGCGACAGTCACTCCAGCTGAATTAAAACAAATAGACAAAAAACCAACTGAAAACTTAGTAGCATATGATTTTTATTTAAAAGGAATTGAAGCATCACAAAATAAGACTAAAGAGGGTTTGGAAGCTGCTATTAATTTTTACGATAAAGCAATAGAAAATGACCCTGAATTTGCACTAGCTTACGCCCAGATTGCAATTTGTTACTATTACTTAGATGTAAATAAAATTGAAAAAATATACTTAGACAAATTAAATGAGTATGCAGACAATGCTTTGTTATATGATTCTACTTCTGAATTGTCTTTGATTGCAAAAGCGCTGTATTACGTCAACGTAAACGAATTTAGATTGGCGATACCTTACTTGGAAAAAGCTCTGGATTACAATCCAAATGCTTCTTCTGTTGTACTGATTTTATCTGATATATATGCTAGAGCTGTTCCAAATACAAATAAGTATCTAACTTACGCATTAAAGGGAATCGAATTAAATATTGAAGCTAATGATAGTATATCCAAAAGCTTTATCTATTTAAATTTGAGTAATGCCTTAGTCCAAAATGGGTTTGCTAAAGAGGCCTCAAAATACATTGAACAATCTCTAAAATATAATCCTAATAATCAATACACTTCTTACCTTAAAAATTTTATAGATTACGCTAATGACAAAGATTTAAAATCCTTAAGAACAAAAATGTTCATAGAGTGGCAAAAAGATACTACACGTGCTGATATCACTCAAGAATTAGCCAAAACGTATTATTTTCAAGAGGACTATCAAAACGCTTTATTTTATTACGAGAAATATATTAATATACTTTCTATCAATAAAATTGACCTGTATCCTGCGGAGAATATTAAAATTGCCTATACCTATAAGGAAATGGGGTTTCCTAATAAAGCAGTAAAATATCTTAATAAGTATAAAAACTACTTGGAAGAAGATGAGTCAATTTACAGAGAGGCAAGTTTAGCTATGCTTTATCTTTATGAAAATAAACCAGATAAAGCTATAGAAGCTTATAACAAATTTAGTTTGCTAAATGGTTTCCAATATTGGATTTTGTTATTTCTTGAAGAAGATCCACTCATGAAATCTTTAAGAAACCACCGAGATTATGATGAAACTATTCGAAAAATCAGGGAAAGATTTTGGGTAAGTCATGACAAATTAAAAGAGTCATTAAAAAACAAAAAACTTATTTGAATTTAAGATGTCGTTTCCGATATAATCATTTAATAATGTTTTTAATTTTTAGACAAGAAATTTATATTCCCAATTCCCTACTTCATGGCATTAAATTAGATCACTTTATAGAAATAATTAAAATTCTACTGGTGCCATAAATTGCCATTTATAATTCTGAGCAGTGGTGTTTTAAAATTAAAAATTTCTGGTTTGTCAACGTACCTGATTTATTTTTATTGAGTTGCTCTTCAAACTTTCGCTAGATTTGCTTCATATAGAATTATTGATATCAAATAGACATGAAACGCATCCTAGGAGTTATACTGGCAACTATTATTATCATGGCAGCACTGTGGTATGCATTTTTATATTCGGTGGATTATTCTGATGGATACCGCAGTGGGGAATTGATTAAATTTTCACATAAAGGAACACTAGTCAAAACTTGGGAAGGAGAGATCAGTCAAGGTATTAGCGGTGCTCAAATCTTCAGTTTCTCCGTCATGGATAGTGAGGAAGAAGTTATTCAAAAGCTGAAAGACTATCAAGGCTACTACGTCAAGTTGAAATATGAGGAGAAATTTGGCACCTTTTTCTTTTGGGGCGACACTAAATATTTCATAACTGAGGTAACCAAAGAAAAAAGCCCGCATTTTAATAGAGAGTAAAAGTGAATGTTGATAAGAGACCTTACCTCCTACGCCGCTTTATCGCCGGGCTTATAGATTATGCCGTAATCGTGATTCTGTATATCTTCTACGGCTACGCCTTCGTTGCAGAAATAGTGGATAGATGCTTTGAAATGACGGGTTTGCCTGCTTTCGGACCTTTTGTGATTTGGGGAATTCTTTCGATAGGTGTTGAACTCACTCTTGGTGCGACCATGGGAAATACACTTGTAAATCTTAAACCTATACCACTGAATAGCAGGAATCGTAAATTGTTATTTTCCGAATTCTTCAAAAGACACTTACTCGATCCCATCGACATGTATTTCTTTGGAATCGTGGCGATCCTCACAGTAAAAAACTCAAAAAGCAATCAGCAGTTGGGTGATATGTGGGCTCAAACTATTGTTGTGCCCGAGAACTATTTCATAAAATAGCTCTGGATATAATTGATATCCTAAGCTAATTATTTTCTTGGTTCTACTTTCCGAGCATTGAGCTCATTCATAAAAAAGTCGTCATTGGGAACGTCAAATGATATTCCCGTAACATTGTTATAAGCATCCTTTTCAAACTTTACCGTCCCAAAATCAAACCAAACCTGTTTGTGATCCCACAAGATCTCATAAGAATCATAATTGAAATGCTTTAAGGTACTTGATAGTAATGGACTGTGTTCCCAATACAATTTCAGAGTTCCATTTTCTTCTTTCACTTCAAAATTGCCATAAGCGGGAGTATAATAAGTCCCTATGATCTGGTCTCGTGATAAAATAGGAACAGTTCCTTCGACTCGATTTGCTATGCGGTCTGCTACACGAGTATCACTTTGCTTCCACTTATCATAGCCCTTGAGCATTTCTGTGCCCCAGTCCTTCTCTTCTCGATTTAAAAATTCATCAAACACATAATACACGATTGCATTGGTTGGAGCTTTTACACAATTGGTAAGAACAACCACACCTAATTTATCATCGGGTAACATTTGAACCGATGAAATCATTCCATCATAACCGCCACCATGACCTACTTGGTAATTCCCGTGATAATCGGTTATGAACCAGCCGAGTCCATAGCCATTATAGTGCTGTCCTCGGGAACTGCGATCCACTTGATTTACTTCAAACGAATTTTGAATGCTCCACATTTTGCTTCGATTTTTAGATGAGAATAGCGTGTCCTCATCAATCAAGGCGTTATTCATATTAAAAATCATCCATTGAGCCATGTCATGAACACTTGACAGAAGCCCTCCAGTAGACTGGACATTATCCCAAGCTACAGGATCAATGGTGTAATTTTTCCCATCACGGCGACCGTGTGGAGTAGCAACATTTTTATTCGCGCCAAAATCGTTCACACTAACCACGGTGCGATCCATACCTACAGGTTGTAAAAAACGTTCAGTAACGTTTTCCTTAAAAGACTTTCCAGTCACTTTCTCTATGAGATCACCGGCGGTGATAAACATAAGGTTGGAATACCCATAGCCCGCCCTAAAGTCATAAGCCTGAGGTACAAATTTGATTCGTTTCACTATTTCCTCAGTAGTCAATTCACTTTTGTACCAGATCGCATCGCCTGAAAAGGTACCCAGTCCTACGTTGTGACTCAACAAGTCCTGCACGGTAACCATTTGACTAATTACGGGATCGTAAACCTCAAAATAAGGTAGGTATTCTTGAATGCGGTCATTCCAGTCCAGCTTACCCTCTTCAACAAGTTGTGCTATAATTGCGGAGGTAAAAGCCTTGGTATTACTAGCGATGGCATACAACGTATTTTCATCTGGAGCTTTCCTCTTACCTATTTCCATAACTCCATAACCCTTCTCAAAGACAATCTCGCCGTCTTTGACGATTGCAACGCTTAAGCCTGGTATGTCCCATGCTTTTTGGGTTTTGGATATATAGCGGTCAATCTTTTTAAAATTTGCTTTTTGAGCAGTAGCAATAGAAAGAAATAGAACAAACGGAATGAGTAAAATCTTCATGGTAACATTTTGATAATTGACGAATTGGAATTCTTAATAAATCCCACGCTAAAATCGGGAATAAAAATCCACACCTACCTAATAAGGAATTTGCTATCGCCCGGCAGATTAACAGCCTTTAGTCTGATGTAAAGGAACTATAAAAGAGAATGCTTCAATAAATTTTCTCAAGCCAATAGCAATTAAACATTTTTTGAAATTCTCCAAATTATCCTGATGACCTTTTTAAATAACACCGCAAGGTGATATAAATTCAGATACCTACAACGCAACGCGTTTGGATCTCAATCGCATGCCTTTGAAGCCTAATGATTAATTTAAACGATTCAGCTTAAGGTATTGATTTCACTGGCTAAGAACTCGGCATCTTTTGAGACTCCACCTAACGTAGCTGAACCGCGCGTGTACATCCATGGCAGTCCAATAAAGTAGAGGCCTTTTATATTGCTAATACCTCTGTAGTTTTTCGGATATTGATCTTTGTCCAACTCCAGCCCTTCTATCCAATTAAAATTGGGGCGATAACCCGTTGCCCAAACAATATTTTTAATCGTTGATACGCTTTTCTTATCAAAAAAGAGCTTGTTATTTGAAGCGTCTTTGGTTCTACCCACTGGAATTACGTTATCTCTTGACAGGATTTCCTTAACGTCGGTTCCTATTACAGGTTGAGTAGATGAATTAATCTTTTTACCTATCCAAGTGTACTTGTTGAACCTCAAAAAGCCCACCTTAGTAAACCACCACCATAATGTTTTACCTAAAATATGCTGTGGTAGGGATTTCACCTTTGTATCCCCTGAAAAATAAACTGTTCTGGATGAATCCTTAGAAATCTCGTCCAGTATTTGATAACCAGAATCTCCACTACCCACAACCAGTGCGTCACCATCCATCAACTGGTGCGGACTTTTGTAATAATTGCTGTGAATTTGCAATACATCTTCTGAAATCTTTAAATGACAGGGAGGTGTGTAAGGGGTATGAAAAGGTCCCGTTGCCACAATAATATTTTTGGCCAGCATTTCGCCATTCGTATGTTCAACATAAAAACGGCTGCCCTTTTTGTATACTTTTGTGGCTTTAGTATCTAGTAGAACAGGAATTTTATATCGTTTCACATAGGCTTTAAAATAATTAGCCACTTGAGTTTTGCTGGGATAATGGTTTTTGGGAGCATCAAATTTCATTCCTGGCAAATGATTGTACTCGGTAGGAGTAAATAATTTTAGAGAATCCCATCTATTGAGCCAAGAAGCACCTATTTCTTCTTCGGCATCAATTACCGCAAACCTCTTATCCATCTTCTTCAAATGATAAGAAATCGCCAAACCTGCTTGCGCTCCTCCTATGACTACAAAATCCAAAATCTTACTGTTCACTAATCCTTAAAAAAGAATAAAGGTATAAACTATTAGGTAAATCCAATTCTCATAGAACTTTCAGGGGCAAGCATTTTTTTCACCATGACACGCTCTTGCCTTAAAAATGAGGAAATGCGCATCAACACCTTGTAGATTCAACCAAACAACTTGGAAAATCTTCTGACCAGGCTATTTTACAAAGAATATATATCTTACCACACCTTTAGAAAATTCTCTATGAAAAACCAGCTTGCTCCTCTACTCCACCATTTTATTGTTATAGTAATTTTTGCGGTTTCAACTTCTGCATTTACCACAAATCACCTTAATGTAAACGCTTTCAACGTAGAACTTTCGGAGTGTAAGTACTCAAATACTAGCAGAGGTTTTGATACTATACGCTTTCGCGAAAGCGTAATCCTCAAAGATTCCATACTCAATAAAAAATTCAAAGGTCTTTATAACTTTTCCTATAATGAGAATGAGGGAACGATCGAACTTGAAGTCAAGAAGAATGATCTCAATAAGGATTTTCTTTATGTTCACGCACTTTCTACGGGACTAGGTTCTAATGACATAGGTTTGGATCGCGGGCAGCTGGGCGGTGGTGTAGTCGTAAAATGGGTCAAGGCTGGAAACAAATTGTTTTTAATTCAACCTAATTTAAAGTACCGAGCAAGCTCTACAAACCTTGCAGAAAAAGAAAGTGTGGAACAGGCATTTGCCAGATCTGTACTTTTTGGGTTCAAGATCAAATCAACTAAAGACGAGGTGCATCACATAGATTTCACACCCTTTCTCATGCAAGACACCCACGGTGTAGCTAATAGGCTCAAGTCCCAAGGTGAAGGAACCTATAAATTGGACAAAAGTCGCAGTGCTCTGTGGATGGAAAATACCAAGGCCTTTCCCAAAAATGTAGAGTTTGAGACAATGCTCACCTTCACGGGTGAGCCTAAAGGTAGAAATATACGCAGTGTCTCACCAGATGCTGAAAGTATAAGTATGATCCAGCACCACAGCTTTGTAGAACTACCAGATGATAAATATGTGCCACGCAAGTTTCACCCAAGATCTGGTTCATTCTACACCAGTTATTACGATTATAGCAGTCCTATAGGAACGCCGCTTGAGCAGCGCTGGATCACACGTCACAGAATAGAGAAGGAAAATCCACAGGCGGAATTAAGTGAAGCCGTAGAGCCGATTATTTACTATTTGGATCCAGGAACTCCCGAGCCAGTGCGCAGTGGATTATTAGAAGGTGCACGCTGGTGGAATCAAGCTTTTGAAAGTGCTGGTTATAAAAATGCTTTCCAGGTAAAAATGTTGCCCGAAGATGCAGACCCCATGGATCTGCGCTACAACATGATCCAATGGGTGCATCGCAGTACTCGTGGGTGGAGCTACGGTGCGTCAATTACAGATCCCAGAACTGGCGAAATCATAAAAGGTCACGTAAGTCTGGGAAGTTTGCGCATACGTCAAGATTATATGCTGGCTCAGGGAATGCTTGACAAGCCTTTTGCAAATGGTGTGGAATCGCCTAAAATGTTAGAAATGGCTCTCGCTCGCATACGCCAGTTGAGTGCTCATGAAGTGGGACATACTTTAGGTTTTGCTCATAACTTTGCTGCCAGTGCAATAGACAGAGCGAGTGTAATGGATTATCCGCATCCCAATTATCGCTTGATAGATGGAAAAATAGATGTATCTGATGCTTATGATATAGGTATAGGCGCTTGGGATCGGCTTGCGGTGCAATACTCCTATGGAACGCCCTCCGCTGGACAATCCGTGGACGATTACCTGAATTCAATCTTAGAAAAAGCAGAAGACGCTCAACTTGATTTTATCAGTGATAGTGATGCTAGGGCTAGTAGTGGCGCTCATGCAAGTGCACATTTGTGGGACAATGGTTCAAATGCCGCCAGCGAACTAAATCGTATCGTGAAAATTAGAGAAGTGGCTATGAATCAATTCAGTTCCAACAATATCCCAGATGGACAGCCGCTCAGTGTTCTTGAAGATGTTTTTGTACCTGTCTATTACTCGCATCGTTATCAGGTGGAAGCCACTTCTAAACTTTTGGGTGGAATGAGGTATACTTATGCTATAAATGGAAATCCAGATTTTGAATATGTATCTAAAAAAGAGCAGAAAAAAGCGCTGTATGCTCTAATGGAAACATTGCAAGCTGACTTCTTAACCATTCCCAAAAATGTTTTGAAACTATTCCCACCTCGTGCTTATGGCTATTCCAGGGATCGAGAAAGTTTTAAATCTGAAACAGGAGTGGCTTATGACCCTGTTGCGGCTGCCCTGACCAGCGCAGATTTTACTCTAGCTCTAGTGCTCAACCCTACCCGACTCAATCGTATTACACAACAGGAAATTTATGGCAATAATCTTAAAGTAAATGAGATTATGGATACCCTCACCGACCACATTTTTAAAGGTGATGTGACTGACAACTACGAGCAACTCATATTAAGTAGATTGAAGGAGCTTTATCTCACAAAATTACTGACCGCAAGAAATTCCAATCGGATCAATGTCAATGTGAAAGCTGAGATCATCAATCAGCTTAAAAAGATTAAAAGCGAGCTCAAAGAAACCTCTGCAAAGAATGATGCGGCGCTACTCTTTTTGATGCAACAGGCAGAAACGCATCCAGAAACCCTCAAAGAAATCCCAGTTTCTAAAATACCAGATGGCAGCCCTATTGGAAGTTGTGGGATGTAACTTAGATCTTCAAAAGTTTTTTAAATTAGTTCGCTTTCGCGAGAGAGATACAAACACAAACACCTATGGATTATAAACTTTATAAAAGAGATTTTTCATGAAAAATCGTTTGACCTGAGTTAAGACGTGTTGGGCTAAAAAAGTTTTATAGCTTATGCTTTTACTAGACTTTAGCAGAATAATAAATAATCATTATGAAAAAGACACTAGTATCACTATTTATCGTTTTTGTTTTGGCCTCTTGCGCGGTCAAGTCACTCCAACCTTTTTATCTAACCAAACACATAAAATTTGACAAGCGTCTCTTGGGAACTTGGACAGATCAGGGTAAAAGCACGTGGGAGATTAAATCGTTCCAAGCAGTTTGGGACGAAGACACTAAAAACCAAGATGAGATAACAGAAGAAGACCTGCTTATTCTTGAAAAATACAAAAACTCCTACCTGGTCAACCATATTAGTAAAGGAAAGGAAGCCACCTTTATCGCTACCCCTTTTATGGTAGATCAACATTTATTTTTAAACCTCAACCTTTTTGAATTTTCAGCAAAGAGCGTGAATAACCTAGCTGTACAAAACCTACTTAAAACCCACAGCGCTGCCTACGTTGAAGTAACCAATATAAAGAATATTCAACTAAAGTTTTTGGCAGAAAAAACCGTGAGGAACTTAATGAAAGAAGGAAAATTGAGATTGAATCATGAGTTGACCGGAATCGATGAGGATCTTATTCTAACCGCCCGTTCTGAAGAATTGCACGCATTTCTAAAAAAATTCATGAAGTCCAATTCAAAAGATAAATGGGAAGATGATGATATCTACACACTTAAAATAACCGAAGCTTAAGCGTATGAGCTCAAGAATTTCATTAATTAAGAACCTAAAGTCACTTGCTTTCCTAATTGGCTTGGTTCTTGTTTACTATTTTTTATTGCTGCTGCTCTTTTCCAATGGCGAACCGCTTTTGAAAGTAGATTTTCTCTTCACGGGCCTATTTGTAGGTTTTATGTTTATTCCGCTCTGCACAAATCTTTTGATCCTCATACCTAGGTTTTTAAATTCAGAGAAGTACGTGCTTTACCTTATTGGCTTTATAGCGGTATTCTTTCTATCGGTCTTAGGTTGGAGCCGTGCATTTTTGCCGATAGTGGAAAACACTTTTATCGATTATTATTTTTCCGGTTATTTAATGCAACATAATATCTATGTTGTAACCGGAGTAATTTTGATCAGCTCCACTTTATTGAGCTTGACAAAACAATGGTTTTACCTGAATCGCTCTGAGAAAAAACTCTTGGAACTAGAAAATAATCGCGTATCTACCCAATTTAATGCACTACGGTCGCAAATTAATCCGCATTTTTTGTTCAATTCATTAAATGTAATTTACAGTTTGTCTCTCGATAGAAAAGAACAGGTAACAGATGCGATCTTGCATTTATCTGAACTTTTGAGACATGTCATTTATGAAACCGATGGCAAATCCATATCTCTAGAAAATGAGCTAAAGTTATTAAAAGCCTATACAGAATTCCAACAGTACCGCATCCAGAGAAAAGATGCGGTAGAAATGACTGTGGAAATCGAAAACTATAACTTCCAAATCGCTCCCATGTTGTTATTACCCTTGCTGGAAAACAGCTTTAAACATGGACTATCACTTGATAAAGAGCCAAGCAAAATTTTTATCAAACTCAAACAAAAGGACAACTTATTTAGTTTCAGTATTGAGAATAATTTAATCCCAACGAAAACTATTTTGACTGATTCCGAGGGTGGTGTAGGCTTACAAAGTTTGAAAAAAAGCTTGGAACTACTTTATCCCCATAATCATGAATTTCACATATCAAAAGATGACCACAAATTCAAAGTAACTCTAAATCTGTATGATGAGCTACAAAAGTGAAAAATCCATCAAATGTATCATTGTAGAGGATGAACCGGCTTCTCAAAAAGTGTTGGAACATTTTATACGTGCTCATGAATCCCTAAATTTAGAAAGTGCTTTCTTCAATGCCTCAGATGCTTTTGAATACCTTCAAGAAAATAAAAACATTGATCTTCTTTTTCTGGATATCAACATGCCAGGAGAAAACGGAATGACATTTTATAAAAGATTGATAAATCCACCGCAAGTCATCTTTACAACTGCTTATGCAGAATTTGCCGTAGAGGGTTTTGACCTCAACGCAACCGACTACTTGCTTAAACCCATCGCCCACAGTCGATTCATTAAATCTATCGATTAAGTAAGATCAAGATTACAACCTCAACCAGAGTTCCTAGTCCTGAAGGAAAATAAAGTTTTGCATAAAGTCGCTCCTGATCACATCATTTTTGCCGAAGCGGCTGGAGATTACGTCAAGGTTCAAACGGATGATCAACTTATAGTGACCCACAGCACCTTTGCCTGTTTTATGGAACAACTTCCAGATTATTTTTTGCAAGTACACAAATCATATGTAGTCAATTCAAATTTGATCAAGGTTCTACAAGGAAATCGCTTGGGAATCGGAAATCATACGATTCCCGTAGGACAAACCTTTAAAAAAGCGGTAAGAACGCATTTGGGAATAGAGTGAATAAACTATGTACCAATGCATTACAACTCCTATTAATGTGTTGGAAGCAAGCGGAAGAATATAAAAATCTGAAATTGTCTAATCAATCATCTGTAAAAAGTCTGGATTATAAGTGGAGCGAATATTACCTACCAATCATACCAACACATATTTGATCTACAACAAAAACGATTATCATGATCATAAAAACAATTGTTATGGTTTTAAATGATAGGTTCTTTTTTGACATTGAGTTTAGAATTAATTGAATCGCTACTAATATTATTTTACGATTGATCCATAAAACACCTATCAACATTAAAAAATAGATAGTCGCGTTAACAACTGCACCTTTTTTATCTAAGAAAATAAGGTCAAAAACTATAATGTTGACCAGTATGGGTAATAGGATAAAAGTCCCGATAAACTTAGTCCTGTTCCATAAGAGCATTCCCGCACCTATAATTTGTAGAATACCCACGAATAGAATGTAGGCAAACGAATAGCCCATAAAAGTCCAAGCTATGCTATAACCATCTGCTGCACCCAAAGTCATTTCTGCAACTTCCACTGGAAGTTGACCCTTTCTGTAAAATTGCATTCCTGCTATTTTTCCCAAGCCATAGTATGTCAAAAAAATAAACACATACCAACGGCATACTAACTCTATAATCCATTTGTCAATACGTAGCATAATTACTTGTTTTTAGGATTAGAAAGTTCTTGTATAATTCTTTCGGCATTTAAATTTTTAGGATCTTTCGCGAAAGCGGTACGATAGTTCTTTAACGCTTTTTCATTATCCCCAGATTTTAAATAGGCTTCACCGAGGCTGTCATAAACATTGGATGAGTTTGGATTCATCTTTACGTTCATTTTGAAGATTGCTATGGCTTCTTCCATTTTGTCTATCTTAATAAGGTCATACCCCAAATGGTTCATTTCAGTTTCAGAAAAGGCGTATTTGTTATTTGAGCTTTCTTCATCGTAAAAGTCTTGGGCATCTTGAATACCTTTGGTCAGAATTATTTCTGATATGATTTTACTCGCTGGAATTTTAGGGAATTCGAAAGGGACATCGTATAGAATTCTTATGACAGCCTGATTGATTTCAGCGTTAGCTGAATGACTGTTGTTGCTCAATACAATTGAAGTAGTTTCACTATTCAATTCTCGAAACATTGAGTTTGTGTAACCTACGAAAACACCAGAATGTGTCACCGCTTTTGAGCCATTGAAAGGCAATGTTCTCACAAACCAGCCCAAAGCATAAGGACTTTCTTTACCATTAATGGTAGGTGTTTTAAATAGGGCTTGCAATTTATCCTCATTTAGAAGCGTGTGATTGCGAAGTGCCTCGTCCCACTTACCTAAATCCGCTGTACCGCTATATACACCACCGTCACCATATACACCGAAGAAATTTGGAATAGTATTGACCACATTTTTACCATAGAGATTGGTTTTAAATGCTGGAACTAATGAAGTGTTATTCTTGTCGCTTATCACACCAGAGGATGTCATTTCTAAAGGCAGAAATATTCTGTTTTTGAGAAACTCCGTGAATGTAAGACCATTTATTTTTTCAATAATCAAAGCCAAATAAACGTAGCCAGTATTGCTGTATTTAAAGTTGGTGCTTGGCTCAAAATCCAATGGTAATTTCAGTTTTGCAATGATGTTAGCTACTTCGGTATTGGTTACCTTTTTTCCTGTTTTCTCATATCTCGCGATAAGCTGATTTCTTTGTTTATTCAGCAATTTTTGATAATCAGGAATTCCAGAGGTGTGATGCAGTAAATGACTGATTTTCATATCAGCGTATGGGAAATTAGGCAAATGCTTTCGTACTAAATCATCATATTTTAATTTACCATCGTTTTCTAATAATGCTATAGCGAAGGCCGTGAATTGCTTGCTTAATGAAGCCAAATAAAAAGATGAACTGGTTTTTAAATCATTGGTTTGAGAAATATCACTAAACCCATAAGCCTTATTTAATAGAACATCGCCATCTTTTTTAATTAAGACAGCACCATTAAAAATTTCATTTTCATAACAGTAGTCAAATAGCTTTTCTAAGTTTTCAGATTGCTTATTGGTTTGGGCATTTGCTACAAAAAGGCTTAAAAGCAATAGAGCAAATGCTAGTAATATTCGATTTTTCATAATAGATTCTTTTAAAATTATGAGGCGAATTTGATAGAAGATTAGGCATTCAAATAATCAATCTTTTGAATAGCAGGTAAAGCTGGCTAAATGAATTTATATTAACTCCAAATGACATTTATGGCGCGTTTTAAGCGTCTTAATGGTATTTTTTTGCTGTTTAAGAATGGTTTTGTTTTCTGGTCTCTCCTCTCTCTACATTTGCTGTCATGAAACATTTTATAGAAAAATATGGGCTGATCTTACTTGCACTTAGCTGTATTATAGTCAGTGCTGCGATAATTGAGAGTGAAGCTGCGGTCGTGGGCTGGGCGATCTCATCTGTAGGGATTGTCATTGTGGTTCTCATTGCAGAGCAGATTCGTAGTAAACGTAAGTTGGATAAAGTCGAAGAGGAAAAAACACTTACAGAAATAGCAATTCTGAAAAGTCAATTAAACCCTCACTTCTTTTTCAATACGTTAAATAATCTGTACAGCATATCCATTACAGAACAAGATAAAACCCCAAAAATGTTATTAATGTTATCTGATTTGATGCGATATACTATTTATAAGGGGAAAGAAAAGCAGGTAACCTTGAATGAAGAATGGGAATACATAAATAATTACGTAGCACTTCATAAAATCAGATATAAGACAGAGCCATCGATTGTCCTCAATTCTCAATTTGATGAATACAATTTTCGTATTCCTCCATTAATGCTAATCGTACTTGTTGAAAATGCGTTTAAGCACGGTGTGGAAAAACTGGAAATGAATGCTTTTGTTGAAATAAATTTAGTAGCACATAAAAATGAAATTATATTTGAAGTGAAGAACAATTTTGAGAATTCAAACAATGCTATTGAAGGTATTGGGTTGTCTAACTTAAAGAGAAGGCTCAACTTAGAATATCCAAACAGGCATACTCTAGAAATTACAAATACAAACAACCTGTTTAATGCTAAACTGCGGTTAGAACTTTAATGAAAAAGATGAATTACATTATTGTGGATGATGAGCCTTTGGCTCACAAAATCATTCTGTCCTATGCCGATGCTATGGACGAATTGAAACTTGTTGGGCAAGCCCATTCTGCAAAGGAAGCTTTGAGCTTAATGAAAAGTGAAACTGTTGATTTACTATTCTTGGATATAGAAATGCCTAAGCTAAAAGGTATCGATTTGTTATCCACATTGAACAAAAAGCCAATGGTCATCTTTACCACAGCCTATGAACAATATGCGCTTAAGGGTTATGAATTAGACGCTGTTGATTACCTATTAAAACCTTTCAGTCTCGAACGCTTTTTAAAGGCTGTAAATAAAGCTTACGCTCTTTGGAATAATGGCTCAAAACAATTAACAGGTCATAGAACTGAAGTTAAACCAAGCAATTCCATATATATTAAAAGTGACAAGAACATTCATCAATTAAAACTAGATGATATTCTATATTTGGAAAGCGACCAAGGCTACGTGAAAGTTCATCAAATGGAAGGAAAGTCAGTCTTGAGCAGTTTATCACTTCAAGAGTTTGAAGAAAAATTGTCAGAAGACTTCATTAGAATACACAAGTCCTATATTATTGCCTTATCTCAATTAGAAAAAGTGGAAGGTAATCGCGTAGTAATTAAAGCCCAGAAACTGCCTATTGGGCGCCATTATAAGAAACAATTGTTGCAGCGTTTGGGTCATGGTTAATCAGTTTAAGGTTTATTTTATTTAGAAGTCAATAAATCTGAAAGCCAGTACATACTCTTAACAGCCGTCATTGGGAATGCTCTTCCCTGGTCTGCGTATTTTATGGTTTTAAATTCTACTGATAAATTTCTATGTTCCTTTAGCATTGAACTAAGTCCTTTTGCTTGTTCAATCAAATCACTTCTTTCTAATTCAACTGTTGAAATGAAAATATTAGCATGTGTATCATTTAGGTTTTGAGTAGAAATAGAATCGTGTTTATGGATAAACGAATCATCCAATAGAGTTTCTGGACTGCCCAGAATATAATTCTTAAAAGTTTTGGGCTGTGTCAACAATATATATGCCCCAAATGTTCCGCCGAGGGAATAGCCAAAATACGTTCGGTTATCAGATTGTGTTCGATAATTGTCCTCAACATATTTGATTACATCGTTTTGGATAAAGGACAAATGATTGTGCGCTTCACCGCTTTGATATTTTGGGTTTATATCCTTTAGGATGGTATAATCCCGATATCTACTAACTGTAGGCCTTTCCTCTTTTTGCCAAGAAATACCAACTAATATCAAATTTTCCATTAGGTATTCGGTTGAGCCTGATAATATTTCAATGTGCCATAGTGCATCGGTAAAATAGAGCACTGGGTAATTGGTTTCATTATATTCAGAATAATCTTCTGGAAGCTTTACATAGAGTTCATATTGCCTCCTTGTGTTTGTGTCAGTTAAAGGAACTACCTCTATGCTTGACAATTCCAGATTCGACTTTTTCCTAGTTAGTGAGTTGTCGTTCGATGTGATCCCTTGAGAAAAGACAGTACTGAACGATATAAGTGCAAATGGCAATAGTAATTTATTGATTTTCATAATGGCTATCGTTAGTATTATTTTGTAGAATCACTTTTCTTTACCTATGGATGACTTCTGTATTTACGCAGCAAATGTTTGATTCGCTTTCGCGAAAGCTTGTTCCTAATTTAGATAAATTCACGATCTTAAAAGAAACTTTTTTAATCAACGACCTATATTCAAGGATGAACAACCTTAATTATGAACTATTTGTGTTTTGGAATCCTGTCAGAAACCATTATAAAGGATTTGTCAATCTGTTAAACAAAATCACTTTATAACCATTTTTACCCCTTTTAGATAATACCTTTCGTAACCCCTCTTAACCGTTTTTTCTATTTACACGAGTAAGCTTCCATTTAATCTGAAGCACTGGTCAATTTCTTCTATTAATTAAAATCCTTATTAAAGTATTTATTAAGTATAACAACAAATTTTCTACCCTAAGAACACTCTACGAATTGAAAAAATCACAAAAATTTTCATCGTTTTGTAAAATTATTGAATACACAACTTAACCATGAAATTAGTAGAACGTTTAATTGTAGCATCTATAATGTTTGTGCAGTGCTCTGAAAAGACTACAGATTACAAAGACCTTTTAGCTGTGGATGAATTGCCCAAAGAGCATTCTATTACATTTAAACAAGAGTTAGTGCCAGACGGTAAACTCATTCATCGTGGGATTTTAAACCCGCAATTAGATACATACTATTTTACCCTTTCAGACAAAAGTTTTAATCAATTTGACATATACTTTGTCGAGAGAAAAAATGGCAAATGGTCAACGCCCAAAAAAACTTTCTTCAATAGCGACTACAAAGACCACGGGATGAGTTTTTCGCCTGATGGCAATACAATTTACTTCAGTTCGACCCGACCAGTTGATGATTACGATGTTGCTGATACTTGGCACATTTGGAAATCAGTGTAGAAAAATGGAAAATGGGCTGAGCCAGACTATGTGGACATTCCCAATCTACGCCAAAAGCTGACGTCGCACCCTAGTATTTCCAATGATGGGACATTGTATTTCCATTCTAGCAATTCAGATTATTCTGAAATGGATATTCTCTATTCCAATCAAGAAGATGGACAGTTTCAGAATGCTGAAAAAGTGATGTTGTCAGATTCAGCTAAAAATGGGAGAACGACACCATATGTAACAGCTGATGGTTCTTTCCTGTTATATGCGGCCATCAATGAGTCTTTGGATTTAATGATTTGCTATAAAGATGAAAATGAGAAATGGGGTCGAGTTGAAAAGTTGAGTTACAACATCAATACTAATGGCCAAGGTAATCCTTAAGTCACGCCAGACAACAACTACTTGTTTTTTACAGCAGTAAAAAAAGACCTTACCTGGTCAATTCAATGGATAGAACTTAAAGAAGCTTTATCTTATTAAAACGTTTTATTATTTTGAAAGAAGAATCAAGAGAATCTAGGATTACTTAAATTCGTTTCTGGAATTATAAAACAGAAAAATTAACCTACCCCTATTTTATTTGAGACATAAATGGTTCATATCATTAACAATACTGCTGCTGTTTTTGTTCCTAGCGGACATAAGCCTGGGAACCATTTTCATTTCGCCACTGGAAATCTTCAAAACGCTTACTGATTCTTCCGATCAGAGTACCAATTATTTTATAATTACCCAACTCAGATTGCCGCGAGCAATAATGGCGGTGCTTACCGGCGCGGGATTAGCCGTCGCGGGACTGCTGATGCAGACCCTTTTCCGCAATCCGCTGGCTGGACCTTTTGTACTGGGTATTTCAAGTGGTTCGGGACTTGGAGTCGCCTTATTGGTTTTGGGAAGTAGTGTTTTGGGATGGCAGATCTTGTCTGGAGTGAGCATCGTTCTTGCGAGTATCTTGGGAAGTGTAGCGGTGTTGATATTGATTATCCTCTTATCGCTACGAGTAAAGGATACCATGGGATTGCTCATCGTAGGTCTTATGATGGGAAGCATCAGCAGCGCGATCGTAGGCATACTAAGCTATTTTAGCAGCAGTGATGAATTGCAACGCTATGTGTTCTGGTCACTGGGAAGTTTGGGAGGCGTCGATTGGGTCGATCTTGCTCTGATAACCGCATTATTTTTTATCTGTGGATTAATGCTTTTGTTCATCATCAAACCCTTGAACACCTTATTACTGGGCGAGAACTACGCAAAAAGCCTGGGCATCAATATCAAGCAAACCAGATGGATCATTATCATCATTACCAGTCTCTTGGCAGGATCCATTACTGCTTTTGCTGGACCAATCGCCTTTATAGGGCTTGCTGTTCCTCATTTATCCCGTTTGCTGTTGCCAGAAATCAACCACAAAGTATTGATTCCCATGGTAATGCTTTTGGGAGCTGCACTCCTATTATTTTGCGACCTGATTGCACAGCTACCATTTTCCAGTTACTCCATTCCCATAAATGCGGTCACCTCCATTCTCGGAGCTCCCCTCGTGATCTGGTTGATCTACAAAAAACGTAATCTTAGATTTTGATATGCAATTAAAAGATTATAGAATAGGTTATGGCCATTGTGAAGTGGCAAGGTGTGATGGTGATCTCGCTTTCGCGAAAGCGGAATTCATATCCATTATAGGAAAAAACGGAGCCGGTAAATCTACCCTACTCCAATCTATAAATGATAAAAGTCTTCGATTATCAGGAAATGTTGCTTTAGGAGATCAAAATTATGACAGCTTACTACCAGCTGAAAAAGCCAAAATTACCTCTGTGGTCCTAACAGAAAGAAACTTTAGTCATTTTTTGAAGGTTAGGGAGTTACTTGAGTTGTCCAGAGCACCATACACATCTTATTACGGAAAATTAAGTTTAGAAGATCATGATATAATTGATCGTGTTTTGGATCAATTTGAGCTTCGCTCCTTATCACATCGCAGCTTGGGAACTTTGAGTGATGGGCAATTGCAGCGTGTGCTCATTGCAAGGTCGCTCGCACAAGACACATCTTACATTCTTATGGATGAACCCACGAGCCATCTGGATATCAACTACAAAGTAGACTTATTATTAATGCTTAAAAAGTATTGCGATGCAAATTTAAAAACAATGATTTACGCTACACATGAATTGCAGCTTGCCATGCAATTGAGTGATAAAATCGTAAGTATATATCAAGGAATTATAGAGCTTCAAAGTACTAAGGATTTTGCTTCAAGCAATAAACTAAAAGAGATGTTTCCTTCAAAAAACATCTCTTTTAAAAATGGCAAAATTGATTTTAGTTTTTAGGAATGTTTTTGAGCACATCCAGCAACCATTTCCAGAATTTCTGAACACTTTCTATCTCCACTCTTTCATCTGGGCTGTGTGCTCCTCTAATATTAGGGCCAAAGGAAACCATATCCAGTTCTGGATAACGCTCACCCAATAAGCCACATTCCAGACCAGCGTGGCAGGCTACTACTCGTGGCTTATGATTGAAAAGATCTTCATAGCTTTGCTCGACAATTTTAAGAATGGCACTGTCACGATTGGGCTGCCAGCCAGGGTATTCTCCAGACAGCTTCGTTTCCAGATCAGCCAGCCTCATGACTCCTACGATACTTGAAGCCAGATCTTCTTTTGAACTTTCTACTGAGGAGCGGGTGAGGCAAGCAATTTCCAAAGCGCCTTTTTCTAATTTGATGCGAGCAAGATTATTTGACGTCTCCACAAGTCCGTCTATTTCTGGACTCATGCGATAGACACCATTATAAATACCTAAAATAGCAAAAACCAAATCCCTACTGTCTGATGCAGATAAAACGTGGTCTATCTCAGCATCGTCAATAGATATTATCATACCTGGCTCCAGATGCTTGTATTCATCTAGAATAGAATCCCTGCACTTTTGGTACGCACTCCATATATCGTTCAATGCTGATGTTCTAAAACAAACAGTAACGGTAGCCTCGCGTGGGATCGCATTGCGCAGACTTCCACCATCAAAATGATTTAAATGAACATCTCCCTTCTTTTGCATGGCATCGATAAGTCTATTAATAAGCTTATTAGCATTCCCAAGACCTTTTATGATGTCCATTCCACTATGTCCACCTTTGAGTCCCTTTATTGTAATTTTTTTGCAATGGAAATCATTTTCTTCAATTTCATGGGTGAAATATTGTTTACTGGCGGTGATATCTACTCCTCCAGCACAACCTATGTCTATCTCATCATCCTCCTCGGTATCAAGATTCAGAAGTATTTTTGAAGTCAGTATATTTTGATCCAGTTGTTTTGCTCCCGTCATACCGGTCTCTTCATCTATTGTAAACAACGCCTCGATAGCTGGATGTGCTATGTCACTTGAAGATAACACTGCCATGATCGCTGCCACTCCTATACCATTATCAGCTCCTAGTGTGGTGCCACGAGCCTTGACGTTTCCATCTTCAACGTACATTTCAATACCCTGTGTCAAGAAATTAAAATCTGTGTCGTTATTCTTTTGGTGCACCATATCTAGATGGGACTGCATTATAATAGGTTTGCGGTCTTCCATTCCATTGGTAGCATGCTTCTTAATGACAACATTTCCTATCGCATCTTCTAAAAAAAGTAGGTTGTGCAGTTTAGCAAATTCAATAATGAACTGGCGCACCTGCTCCTCCTTTTTTGAAGGTCGTGGAACAGCATTAAGATCAGCAAAATGTTTCCAAAGTAATTGAGGTTCTTGTTCTTGGACTGCTTGTGACATAAGTTAATTGGTTTTACGCTAAATTAAATAGCACATTGTAAAATGTTCTTAAGGTCAGTGAAAAATTTTGGTTCGTTAACTCTTGGTGGCTCGAAGCATCTCACGCTTTCCAGGAGGTCCAGGCAAGCGTTCTACAGTAAAACCTGCAGCAACCATATTGCGTCTGGCTTGTCCTTGAGCACAATAAGTGGTCAAAACGCCATCACTTTTTAAACAACTATAACAAATTTCAAATAACTCTTGAGTCCATAATTCTGGTTGTGTGCGAGGACCGAAAGCATCGTAATAAATAAGATCTTGGTCTCCTAAACCTTGTATTTTTTCAAAAGCTTTTTGATTCTTTAATAAATCAAAATTATTAGTAATGGAATTCCAGCTTTCCCATTCGCAATCGTGTAGTTTCCTGAACAATTCTGCAGCATCAAGAAAAGTTCCGTAACCCATGGCTTCCATTTCTTCTTGATTAATAGGGAAGGCTTCAACAGCAGTGTAATTTATTTTAACAGCGGACTCATGACGAGCTGTAAGTAGGGCATTGAGTCCCGTCCCAAAACCAAATTCCATCACGTTGATAGATGATTTTAAAGGATTTAACCCAAGATAATAACCTAAACCAGTTTCTATAAAAACATGAAGCGCCTCTTGCAAGGCGCCGTGTTTAGAATGATACTGTTCATTGAGATCGGGCATGTGAATAGTTTTTGAACCATCACCCGTAATCATGATCTCCCTCTTCATAAATTATTCTGCTTCTTCAGTAGTCTCAGGAGCAGTCTCAACATCTGGATTTTCAAAAGCTTCTACTTTTGCTGCATCAGCGGTAAATTTGAGAGTGACCTCTTCTTTTGTAATTGCATCAATTTCTTCTTGAGACTTTCCAGCATCCATAGCATAGTGCTTCAATTCGTCTACGGGAGTTACAGATTTAAAAGCTTTACCTTCTAAGATAACTTCTTTTCCTTTTCCATTTTTGGGAAGGAAGAAAGAATAATCCTTAAATCTTACAAAAGTGGTGTCCTGCCCTACTGGTACTTTAACCCAGCAACCTTTTTTGGGACATACATCTGCAATAACACCCTTGACTTTGACTGTAGTTGTATCTCCAGTTTTCATTGAGTTATACTTCTCTCCTAACTCCATCGCAGTAATAGCTTCTGAATCGCTCATTTGCGAACCATAATCCATATATGCCACCTCTTCTAATTGATCATCATTTACGGCTGGAACTTCCTCTTCTTGTTTAGGTTCTTTACATGCCGAAAGTGCTAAAATTGCCAAGGCACTATATAATAAATACTTCATGGGTTAAAAATTTTAGCTAAATTAAGAATATGTTGAGACACCTCCTTCTTGTTTTTAAAGTATCTTTGCAAAAAACTAGAACAAACCATGATTGACTCCTACGAAATCGTTATAGATAAAGTCCAAGAGAGCAAAATCAGCAAAATCGATTTTGATAACTTGACTTTTGGCAAAACTTTTACAGACCATATGTTGGAATGTTCTTGGTGCGATGGTGAGTGGGAAAATCCTCACATTAAACCTTACGGTCCTATAATGATGGAACCTAGTGCAAAGGTATTTCATTATGGACAAGCCATTTTTGAAGGTATGAAAGCTTTTAAAGATGCAGCTGGAGAAATTCATTTATTTCGCCCTGAAGACAACTGGAGAAGATTTAACGAAAGTGCAAAAAGACTTGCAATGCCAGAGGTTCCTGAGCATATTTTTATGGAAGGACTTAAAAAACTGGTGGATCTTGATCGCAAGTGGGTACGCCATGGCGATGGACTTTCATTATATCTAAGGCCATTTATGATTGCTAGTGAAAATGGCGTGGCCGCAGCACCATCAACAGAATATAAGTTTATGATCGTTATGTCGCCCGCATTTGCTTATTATAAAGGTGATGTGCGAGTAGTAATCGCCTCTAAATATTCTCGCGCGGCAGATGGTGGTATAGGTTATGCTAAAGCTGCAGGTAATTACGCCGCAAGTTTTTACCCCAACAATCTAGCGATTAAGGAAGGTTACCAGCAAGTTATCTGGACAGATGCTGCTACCCATAAATATCTTGAAGAGGCTGGTACTATGAATATTTTTGTGAGGATAGGTAACTCCTTGCTTACGGCTCCCAACAATGACCGGATTCTCAACGGTGTAACCCGACGCAGTGTTATTCAACTTGCAAAAGACAAAGGTATTGACATTCAAGAACGCCGTATTTCTATAAATGAAATCAAAAAAGCCGCTGAAGATGGTACGCTAATGGAAATTTTTGGAACGGGAACAGCAGCCGTTATTGTTCCTATAAAAGGCTTTAAACATGAAGAATTCAAGTACGAGTTGCCCGTTTTGGAAAACAGTTTTGCCGTAGATTTTAAAAATACCTTAAAAGATATTCATTACAACCGTATTGAAGATAAGCACGGATGGAGAGTAGTCGTATAAGAAATATCAAATTCATTTGAAAGCCTCATTATTAAAATGAGGCTTTTTAATTTATCGCTTTCGCGAAAGCGAGATTGTTTAAATCAATTACATTAATGTATTTTTAGTGGATGAAACAAAGCCTGATATTCATCATGTTAGCAATAGGGCTTTCTATAAATGGTCAGAACAGATCCAATTGGTGGTTTTTCGGTGAAAATGCAGGATTGAATTTTACACAATCAAGCATCACGCCAGTAGAGGGTCAATTGAATACATTTGAAGGATGCTCTGCCATTTCAAACGTTTGTGGTGAACTTCTTTTTTATTCAGATGGAAGTACAGTGTGGAATCGCAATAATGTAATCATGCCTAACGGAGCTGATCTCCTAGGTGACCCATCAAGTACGCAATCTGCGATTATCGTACCAGTACCTGATAATCCTCACCTCTATTATATTTTTACCGTTGCCGCTCAAGATAGTGTTGAAAGGGGATTTTATTACTCTATAATAGACATGACTTTGGATAGTGGAGTGGGAGATGTAATAAGTTCCCAAAAAAACATCAATTTACTTAGTGATTCTTCTGAGAAAATTATAGCAACTAAACACGCAAATGGCACTGATGCTTGGATCGTAGCCTATGGGGAGACTGTTCCAGATTCTCAAATTTACGATCGTTTTCATCCATTTAAACTAACGGCAAATGGTATTGATATAAATAATACTGTGCAAAGCAGTAGCGTAGGAACGACCGTGAGCGATGGTCGCGGTTACATGAAAATTTCTCCAGACGGTTCTAAAATTGCCATGATGACTCCTGGACAAGTCATTTCCGGCTTTCCCTCCATTGCTGGTCGTGGAGCCTGGTTGTTTGATTTTGACAACGCAACTGGTAATGTAAATAGTCCATTGCGACTCAACTTTCCTCCTGGCTTAAATGCATATGGCGGAGAATTTTCAGAAGATAATTCTAAATTCTATCTCGATCTGAATACTGGCGATGGTGGTATGCAAACTATTAATGGGAGCGGTATTGGAGAGCGCACATTACTCCAATATGATCTGAATTTGCCTGATTTTGAATCTGCACCTGCCATAATCTTTCAAACATCTTTTGCCAATCCTGCAGACGATATAGCTCGTGGAGCTCTACAACGTGGACCAAATAATAAAATATATTATACCAGAGGTGGTACACCATGGTTGAGCGTTATTAGCGACCCAAATAGCGCTGGTGCAGCCTGTAACTTTAATTTTAATGGCGTTAGACTGCTCAATGGCACACTTGCAACTGAAGGTTTGCCCCCATTTTACAACTCTGAATATATTGCCAGTATTGGGGCGGCAATTAACTGCGTAGGTCTACCCACTACTTTCACTGCCGATGTCTTGGCACAATGTCCTGATACATCTGTAACGTGGGATTTTGGTAATCCAGCCGCTGGGGCTGCAAATACCTCAACGATTCCAAATCCTGAATTTGACTATAGCGCCCCAGGCACTTACACGGTAACACTTGACATTCAAACCATTCTTGACTCTTATACAACTTCCACCGTAATAAATATACCCGTAGCTGCTCAGGCATATCCAGTTGATAATCAAAGTTATTGTCAGCTAGATCCCAATATAGATGAAGTTACAATTGATTTGAGGATATTTAAAGATCAAGCGCTGAGAAGTCAGAGTCCTACCGTGTTTGAAGCTAAGATCTATGATGATATTGACAACGCTAACCTAGGCATCAATGACTTAGGAGATTCATCCAATTTGAGTAGTGGAACTTATTATGCTCGGGTGAATAGACAAGACCTAGATGGTTGTTTTGAAATTGCAACCTTTAATGTAAATATTGTACCATTTATTGAAACCGAACCACTTTCAGATATAATAGAATGTGACGATTTTGAAAATGACGGCAAAATTGACTTTGACATCCTTTCTCATGCAGAAGCTTTTCTTGTTGATTTAACTCCCGAGGATGTCGTCATAAGTATTCATAATTCTAGATTAGATGCAGAAACAGAAGTCAATGAGCTGCCATTTATATATGAAAACACTGATCAAAGAGAAGAGCTTTTTGTTAGGTACGCTTATGATGATGATCCAGAGTGTCCACAAATCCGAAGTTTTTTTGTGGAGGTCTCATATTTACCCGTGATTCCATTTTTGGAAACATTTACCCAGTGTGATGATGCCAGTCGTGATAAGACTGAAATTTTCAACCTTCAACAAATTACCGACCGGATCCAGAATTCTCAGGCTATTCCTATTACAGCAACCTACTACTCAACCGAAAACGATGCCTTTCAGGAGAACGCTCCGCTTGATATCAACTATGCCAATACTGATTTGATCGAACAAATCTGGGTGCGCGTATCCAATCCCAGCAACGAGACTTGTTTTGAAATTGGTGCAGTAGATCTTGAATTATTTGAACGACCCGAAGCGGTTGACATTAGTTTTTATCAAAAATGTTTTGAAGAAACGGTTACAATTTCCGCTAGATCTGAATATGACAGCTATCTCTGGAACACAGGAGCAGTTACATCTTCCATTGCTGTGGTAGATGCTGGTAGCTACGAGGTAGAAGTGACAGATCTTAATGGTTGTACGGACAGGGAAACCATCGTTGTAGAAAACTTTGATCGAGTTGTGATCGAGGATTTAATAGTTACGCAATTTAAGGTCAACCAAAATAGTATTGAAGTCATAGCTCGTGGTAGTGAACCCTTGTCTTTCAGCTTGGATAACTTTATTTTTCAACAGCATAATACGTTCGAGAACCTGCTCCCAGGAAGTTATGACATTTATGTAAAAGACGCAAAAGATTGTGAGATCGCAATTGAAAACGCAGTCATTATCGCAGCGCCTCCCTTTTTCACACCTAATGACGATGGCTTTAATGACCGCTGGCAAGTGACGGAAATTGATAGCATTCCAGAAGCGCAGATATTTATTTTTGACCGTTTTGGAAAACTGCTGATCCAATTGGATCCACTTGGAACTGGATGGGATGGTAATTTTAACGGCAACCCCATGCCCAGCAGTGATTACTGGTTTACCGTTTCACTACCTGATGGCAGCGGCTTCAAAGGTCATTTTACCCTGAAACGATAACATTTTTACCATGCAAATTGTATAGTTTGTTTTAACGGTGCTTTCGCGAAAGCGAGAATATCAAATCACTATTTTTGCATCAATGGATTTTAACATAGTTTCTGACTTCAAACCTACAGGGGATCAACCTCAAGCAATCGAAAAAATTGTTTCTGGAATCAATGCTGGGGATAAATTTCAAACCTTGCTGGGAGTCACCGGTAGTGGTAAGACTTTTACTGCTGCAAATGTAGTGGAGCGCACCCAAAAACCCACGCTGGTGCTGTGTCACAACAAAACGCTTGCCGCTCAGCTTTACAGTGAGTTCAAGACCTTTTTTCCTGATAATGCGGTAGAGTACTTCGTTTCTTATTACGACTATTATCAGCCAGAAGCGTTTATTCCTACCAGTGGTACCTATATAGAGAAAGATCTCTCGATTAACGAGGAGATTGAAAAGCTGAGATTGAGTACCACCTCTTCCCTACTCTCAGGACGCAGGGATATAATTGTAGTAGCATCTGTATCTTGTCTTTATGGTATAGGGAACCCAGTGGAGTTTCAAAAGAACGTGATACGTATCAAGAAAGATCAGGTAATTGCAAGAACTGATATGTTGCACAAACTCGTTCAATCGCTCTATTCTAGAACGACTGCTGAATTTAACCGTGGAAATTTTAGAATCAACGGCGATACCCTCGATGTTTTCCCCAGTTATGCTGACACTGCCTTTAGAATACACTTTTTTGGCGATGAGATTGAAGAGATTGAACGTTTTAACCCCACTGATGGTAAGGTTATCGAACGCTATGAGCAGATCACCATCTATCCTGCAAATATGTTTGTCACCTCACCTGATGTTCTCAACGGTGCCATTCATAATATTGAGATAGACTTAGGCAAACAGGTTGAATATTTTAAGGAAATAGGAAAACCTCTGGAAGCAAAACGACTGCAGGAACGCACTGAATTTGACCTTGAAATGATCAGAGAATTGGGCTATTGTTCTGGAATCGAAAACTATTCCAGATATCTGGATGGGCGCTTGCCGGGAACCCGACCTTTCTGTTTGCTTGATTATTTTCCTGACGATTTTCTTATGATCATTGATGAGAGCCACGTTAGCGTGCCACAAGTAGGCGCGATGTATGGTGGAGATCGCAGTCGCAAGGAGAATCTTGTAGATTATGGTTTCAGACTGCCGGCAGCAATGGACAATAGACCTTTGAAATTTGAAGAATTCGAAGCATTGCAAAACCAAGTGCTATACGTAAGCGCGACACCAGCAGATTATGAATTGGCAAAAAGTGAAGGTGTTGTAGTTGAACAAATCATTCGCCCCACCGGTTTGTTAGATCCCATTATTGAAGTGCGCCCCAGTCAAAATCAAATTGATGATCTGGTAGAAGAAATAAGATTGCGTGAGGAGCGCGATGAACGTGTACTTGTTACTACGCTTACAAAGAGAATGGCTGAAGAACTTACAAAGTATCTTACACGCATAAATGTGCGCTGTCGATATATACACAGTGATGTAGACACGTTAGAACGTGTTGAGATCATGTCTGATCTGCGAAGAGGTCTTTTTGATGTATTGATAGGTGTCAACTTACTGCGAGAAGGTCTGGATCTTCCAGAGGTATCTCTCGTAGCGATTCTGGATGCCGATAAAGAAGGATTTTTGAGAAACAATCGTTCTCTTACCCAAACTATAGGTAGAGCTGCCCGTAATGTCAACGGTCTTGCCATTTTATATGCAGATAAGATTACAGATAGCATGCAAAAAACCATGGACGAGACAGAGTACCGACGCTCTAAACAAATCGCCTATAACGAGGCTCATGGCTTGGAACCTACGGCTATAAAAAAGACTCTTGAATCTGCATTGTATCGCAAAAATGCGGCGACTTATGCTATTGAGGAGACACTCACTATGCAAGCGGCTGAGGAAGAGGCTGAGTACCTGAGTAAAGCACAAATCGATCAAAAAATTAGGGATACACGCAAACGTATGGAAAAGGCGGCAAAAGAATTGGATTTTATGGAAGCTGCAAAACTCAGAGATCAGATCAAAATGCTACAAGAAAAAAGTAAAATTGCTTAGATATTAAAAAGCATTTCCACGTTTAACAAGATTAACACATATAGACTATATGAAATATTTCTATCTTTTACTATCACTTTTATTGTTTTGTTCTTGCAATCAGAGTCTGGAGAAACAAACGGAAATCACCACTTTTGAAAAAGAAGCGGTAACTGAAAGTACTCCTATAAAAAAACGAAATCTGGATCCTGAGTTTAAGGAATATTGGTATCAAGGCAAGGCGGAGATTTCCAGTTATGAATTGAGCCAAGTGCGATACGGTGAATCTCGTGATGGAGAGGCCGTGATGATTTTTGTCACAGAACCCTTTGATCATGATGAACAGGTAAAATCTGATATTCCCAGTGAGAGTGATATACCTATTCTCAAACTCAACGCAACACGCAATTTTACAACAGGTATCTACCCTTATAACATCATGAGCAGTACGTTTCTGCCACTAGACACCGATCAGCATGCCGTTAAGGTCGCAGGATCCATACAGGAATGGTGTGGACAGACCTATATGCAGCTGAACAGAAATAATGACAGTTACAACGTTATGCTACACTCTTATTTCCAGAGTGAGGGAAATAAAAATTTCACCATCGATAACCAGATGCTGGAGAATCAGATTCCTTTACAACTTAGACTCGGACCAGAAAATATGCCGGTAGGAGAAATGAATGTTATTCCCTCTTTAGAGTATTTAAGGCTTAAGCACAAGGAAACCAAACCTTATAGCGCGACGGCAAAATTGACAGAAATTGCCGATGGCTTTCTTTATAGTATCAAATATCCTGAATTAGGTAGAACCATTGCATTCAAAACCGAGAAACAATTTCCCTATAAAATATTAAGTTGGATGGATCGATATAATGATGGCGGGCGCCCACAGGTTTCTACAGGCACACTGACTAAAACGATCAAATCTGATTACTGGAATAAGAACTCAAATGCAGACTCTGTTTTGAGAGATAGTCTTAATTTATAATTATGAGTTTTATATCTCAGATAGAATTTATTCTAAGCATTGCATTGATCATTGCCACATTTGTAATTCACCGTCTCATTATATGGAGCGCGGCAAAACTTTCTAAAAAGGTGTCTCGTTCTGAGCTACGTAAACAATATGTCAATAGATATGTAGGTTACGTGATCTGGACAATGTGCGGTATAGCCCTGATTCTAGTCTGGGGATTTAGTAATGAAGGATTTTGGGTGGCTTTAGGCTCAACTTTTGCAGTTGTAGGCGTTGCTTTATTTGCTTCATGGAGTATATTGAGCAACATCACGGCCAGTTTTATTCTTTACTTTACATTTCCTTTCAAAATTGGAGATCGTATTAGAATTCATGATAAGGATTTACCAGTTACCGCAACCATACAAGACATTAAAGGTTTTTTCACCTTACTAATTACGGCAGAAGGAGAAAGTATCACCTATCCTAACAATCTTCTGTTGCAAAAAGGCGTCTCCATACTCAGACCTAACCAAGAGTCAATTTTTGATAAGGTGAATACAGAAAACCCCAACATACCAGATAAAACTCTATAATTATGGACTTAAGCGATCAACTCAAAAATCTCTTTCCAGATCATGAAATGCAGGAAGAAAATGAGCCTGCCTTACAAGAGAATGACATTTGGATGCAGGATGCGCCACTAGAGTGCAAGTTTGAAAAACGAAAAGGGAAAGTAAATACCGTTATAGACGGTTACACTGGTGCCAGTAGTGATTTTAAGGCACTTGCAAAAGAGCTAAAAACTACATTAGGCGTAGGTGGAAGCTTTAAAAATGACACGATCATAATTCAGGGTGACTACCGCGACCGCATCATGCAAATCCTTAGGAATCAAGGATTTAAAGTGAAACGTGTGGGAGGTTGATAAAAATAAAAATCCCGATGCCTGCGCATCGGGATTTTCACTTTTCATAACAATTTTAATTTTACTCATCTCCCACGATGTGCTCAATAGCACGTGCGAGTTTAAAATCTTTTTCCGTTAATCCCCCAGCATCGTGTGTGCTCAAGGAGATTTCCAGTGTCGCATAGGTATTATGCCAGTCGGGATGGTGTTCCATCTTTTCGGCCTCCATTGCGATTCGGGTCATTACAGAAAAACAATCCATAAAATTATCAAACTCAAATGTGGTGTGGATTGCATCATCATAATGATCCCATCCCTCTACAGTCGCGAGTTCTTTGTCAAGTTGTGCTTCAGTTAGCTTTTCCATTAGTTCAAATTAACTCAGTGAATTTTTTACTTTTCTTTTAGCCTCTCCCAGTCCTTCTTTTACTTTTCCTTCGGCCTGGTCTGCCTTGCCTTCGTTTTTCAGGGATTCATCGTTAGTGGCTTTTCCGGCCTCTTCTTTAGCTTTTCCTTTTGCCTGATCCCATTTTCCTTCTAATTCTTTGTCGCTCATAATATATAGTTTTATTTAAAAATAGGCACGCTTTCGCGAAAGCGCACCCAACAAAAACATAATCTTAGTAAATGATTTCCCAATGTGTTTATATTTAAAGAAAAAATAAAAATATGAGAAAGAATTTCGTTGTCTGGGCTATGATACTAATTGCCATACAGTTATCGCACTCTCAAAACGTGATCGACTCTTTGCTGGGTTCAGAGAAAGGTAATGAAACGCCACTTCATATAAGAGAGGTGCCTCGACACAATTTCTTGATCGATTTTGGTATTTTGCAATCTACTGGTGATTATTCTGAAGTTGCCCGAGCAGGAGTCAATATAGGTCTTGGCTACGACTATTATTTCAATAAGAACTTTGCGCTATCAGGTAGTTTGAGACACGCTTACAATGAGTTTGGAATTGATATTGAAGGTCAGATGCCATTCAGTGATGATAATGAGGGCAATTATTCAAAAACTTCTATCGCAGCTGGATTTAATTTAACGCTGAGAGATAATAGGTTTCAATTTGATGCTTTTCTAAGAGGCGGTATTGCTTTTATTGATACTCCCAATCAATTAATAGGTGCCATGGGAGATATCGTCGTTTTTCAATCTGACCCCAGTGAGTCTGCAAGCAGCTCTGGCTATGGGGAACTGGGAGTGCGGTTCAACTATTATTTCAGAAAACAGGTGCAATTGTACTTCTCGCCCTTGTATTCGACCACATTTTCAGAACCGGTAGCATTCACTCTTAATGGCAGAGAAAACGTAAATATGAGTAACTTACATTTTAATGTAGGCATTAAGATTGCATTAGGTAAATCATATAGCAATGGGGAGCGACGAGAAATAGAGGATTGAACTCGTTATCAATTGAGTATTAAAAAAAATCATCAAGAAAAGTTGCACGGAGAAATGGGATAAAATGACCCCAGATCTTTATCGCTCAAAGGGCATTACAGCGAGATTTTATTAGGTAATATAGGTGCAGGTGAGATTTAAGCGTTTTACCAAAGGTAAAATCACAAGTCTACGGCCTTCTATTCTTGAATAAATTCTCGGTATTCCTGATAAAATTTTTCAAACCGATCCATGTAGGTGAAGAAAAATTCATAAACTTGCGGCCAATCGGTTTTTTTAGTGATCTTAACTCCTTCAAGATCTAGGTAAATACGGGCTATTTCCTTCCCTGAGGGCAAAACGTAATTTGGGTCAAATATCAAATCCTGCGAAATTTCATTTTGCATCAATGACTTGAAACTTTCCAGTTTTTCAAAATAATACTCTTGATAGAAAGAATCTTCATGCACCAGATCTATAGATACCATAGCTCTACGATCCTCAAATGAAAATTTGAAATTAAAGTCTTTGATACCTGTATTATACAATATCCATTTACGATCATAACGTTTTCCAAACATCGTCCAAAAATCCTGTCTTACTTGTTTTGCCTCTTCTCTACTGAACATTGTTTAGAATGATTGAATTCTTGATGCTTTGTGTTATGCAGAGAACTACATCCATTTTCTATCATCTACTAAGACCTGATTGTTGATATGATTCAAAAACCTAGTGACTTGGTTATCTTTTAAGTATTTGAGCCCACGAGTTCCAGCAGCGGTATGAATATTTATATGACATTCCCTTCTGCGTTTGAGAAATATACTTCGCCATTTTTCAACGGCCTGAGTTTTATAAATTGGTGATATAATGATGGAATTGAATACCCAACCCTTATAAAACACCACAAATGAATCATTCCGTTCAAGCTTGCTGTACCTACCATATTTGTAGGCCATAAAAACAGATAGAATCAAGAAAGCTGCGAATGCGGCGATAATCCAATAAAAATCAAAAAACCAAGCTGCGAGACTTCCCAAAAAGCTAATAGAACCTGTGATATAAAATTGAAGTCTGGCATGAGACCATGGATTTGGCTGAAGTTCAACGCCGGCAGTACTATCTATTTCTTCTTCAAAAATGAGTTTTTGCAAAAGAACCATTTGTTCTTCCTTACAAGCTGGTACGTTTATACTGGTAGCTTTGGTATTTACAGACTGCGCTTGAAATATTTTACCTGTATAGAACCCAAGAATTTTGCGTAATGGATTGGAATGAAATTCCAGCAATTGAATTTTATTGAGAGGTACTTTTATTTCAGACCTGTTGAGAAGCCCCATTTCTACCTCTAAATAATCGTGCTGTTTAGTTATTCTATATCCCCAATACTTATTAAGAACTGTAACCAAACTTATAATCACTGAAACTATTAAAAAAGCGATAACAAAAAAGATCAAAAAACTCAAAGTGGCAGTTTTTATCGTACTCTCGAGAGATATCTTATCCATATAATCACTAAAATATCTTTCAATCACATCTTTGACTTGAAACCAAAAACCAGCAACTAATCCCATCGCCACAAACCCGCTTCTCAAGTGATTTTGTGTGAAACCTACTTTTATTAAATCTGCAAAGCTCAAATCAAGTATAACCACAGGAGTATGTTCAACGCTAGCCTTCTCACTAGGTTTCAGCTCGTGAGTGTGTTCACTTGAACCTTCCGCTTCTTCAGACTCTGATTCAGGTGATAAGTCCTGCTGAATCTCATTTTTTTTCTCGTTAAGTAGATTTTTGAGTTGATCAGCATAAGAGCGTTCCAAGCCTGGAATTTCAAGTTCTTTTGCCTTCGAACCAGCAGTATCTACTTCAAGAGATGCGATGCCTAGAATGCGTTGTAGTAGATTTTGATTGATGTTAATGGACTGGATGCGCTCTAGCGGCACCGCTTTATTTTCTTTTTGCAGCCATCCCTTATTGATGATAAATTCATCACCGTCAATGTGGAATTTGAAAAAATAATATCTGATGAATGGGCCAATCAAAGCAACAAAACTCATGAAGATGGAAAACCCAATAAAATACCATTCTCCCATAGACCTACTCCCAAAGAAGCCGAAAATAAAATAGGCTACAACAGATTTTATACCTTTGAGAAGATATAAAATGATACTTTTCTTGCTCTGCCTTTGTGGAGTGCTTAAATCAAGCATACTTTGCCGATTTATCTGCAATATATTCTTTTAAACGAGCGGCATCTTGCGGGTCCAATCCTGAAATACTCAAATCACTTTTTGAACCTCCTGCAGTGAAGATTTCAAGTTCGCACAGCTTGAAAACACGATCTATCGGTCCGTGATTAATTTCTGTATGCTGAATGCGGTTAAAGGGTACGGTGATCTGATGATGAAAAACCCAACCTTTCCTATAAGTGATATCCAGTTCTCGAAGTACGTAACCTCTTACAAAATAACCCTTGTAAGCAATAAAAACACTCAGTAAGAGAAGAATAAACCAAACACCCAACGCAGAAAAACCCATCCAATTTTTGATTTCATCGATGGCAAACCATAACGATAGAATTGTAAGAAGCAAGGGAATAAAAAAAACAAGTTTAGCAATGAGCTTTTTATTCAAAAATCGCCTAGGATGCTTTTGAAAATCAGACTGTTCTATAAAAGGCAGTTCCCCAGCAAGAACTTGTTGATTAGTCATATAACAATTCTTATCTTATGGTTAGAGGATCAAAAATCCTAAATGTTACAAGGTTTTATTTAGAAAAGCGCAAGCCCAATTGTAAGCGACCTCCTTCACTGCCATAAAAGTAAGAAACATCAGCGACAAATAACCCTGACATCAAAAATTCAAGTCCACCACCATAACTGGTATAAAAACGATCTGTAGTACTATTTTCCCACCACACCTTACCCGTATCAAAACCACTATAAGCAGTAACCTGTAAGGGCAGTAATCTTGTTTTGATCGGATTAATCTCATAAAGAATATCTGCACTTGCTCTAGCAGCAACGTCACCATTGAACCTGTTCATGCGATAGCCGCGCAATCCATTTGCTGCCCCTAGAGTAGCTGCTTGATAAAATAAGGGTTGATCCCCTATCCTACTTTGCGCTGCAATTGATGTTTTCAAAATCAGCCTGCGGTTGCGATCAATAGCATTCCATAACGTGACTTTAGGGTCTACACTGAAGAATGCTTGATCATTTGATAAATTGTCGGTAAAAGATGTAGAGAGATTAAATTCCAATCCATGGGTAGTGAATTGCTCACTGTCAATGCTTTTGTATTTGTAATTCAGTTTCAACAACCCAAACTGGTCGTTGTCAAAATTTTCTACTCCTATATTTTGGTATCCAACCCCAACATTGAAATGACTTCCGTAATTTCCTTTTTTATCCAAGGAAACAATGGCAGATCTTCTTTGCAATAAAACTCTGTTCTGATCATAGTCAGTGTCGGGATTAAAGTCTGTGTCATTTCCGTAACCAAAAAAGTTTTCAGTATAGTTATTTGTAGTTATCAAACCATCAAATTCAAGATTCCAGTGACCTATCACATTTGATAAACCCGCTGTAGGTTTGAATACCGCAGCTTGTGTAAGACTGTGATATTCTACATTCATACCATATTTTCTACTGTATGGATTGGCCTCAAAATCTACAACTTCCTTCACATATCCTAAAGTGGGAACATACCCTAGATCAGGATTATAATTGTTCTTAAAAGTTATTTTAGCCTGACGTTTAGGTTCTTTTTCAGGATCGTATTGATTTATGTCATAATCATCTCTAAAAACTACAAAAGCGCCATTGTTCTCAAGTTCATTATCCTCGCTTTCGTAGTCGTATATTTTAATTTTCTTACCGTTTTCAACCTTATAAACATCATCACCCTGACCACCTGAAATGGCGATGGGAATGTAGGCACCCTCTGCATTTCCAGTCACCTCAAATATATCACCATCGTCCAGTCCGTAGATCCAGAGATCCCTGGTTGTTTCTAAATCAAATGTGCGGTTAAACAACAGAGTACCCTTTTCACCATCTATTATTCTGTATGCCTTGACTTGGGTAATTCCTCCTGCAAGACGAGTAATTACAAAATGATCATCTTTATCGGTACCTTTGAGGGTTTGAAAATATAAGAACTGCTCATAAAATCGTTCTGCTATAGATTCCAGATTCTCCTTGCGCGCTAGTAAATCATTTTGAGTTTCCTTCCATGTATCGTCCTTGACCTCATCAGGCATATCGTTGAAAGCTTGTTTCACGATTTCGGGAGTAATTCTGTTTTGAATGTACTTTGCTTCACGACGCCAGTCTTCCAAAGATGTTTTTTGTAAAATGGCTCGATCCAGATGGACCGCACTCTGACTAAATTCTTTAATGTGCTCGATATCTGGACCATAAACACCAAATTGTCTCACCGAGCTCATATACTTACGTAAGAACTCAAACAGCTTACCATCAAATCTAGAAAAAACTTGATCTCTATCGCGAGGTATGGCGATAAAGGTATGCTTATCCTCATCGTTTGGATCAGGGATCTGCGCCCATCGCCACTGATCTTCATGACGATCCCAATCTCCTATTAACATATCAAAAATACGTGCCCTTATATACGATGATTCATCCACTACATTTTCTTCATCCTTGCGTATTTTTTCAAACAGATCGGTCGTGCTCTCCACATCTTCATTATTGCCGAACATGTGAGGGCTGTCAAAAGAGTCATCTGGTTTTTCCACGATCATATACAAGCGATCACCATGTGTTTTATTAAAGTTGCCCAGGGTACTTTGCTTGGGAACATAAAATAATTTAGGATGCGTATGCTTGACGTCTATCGCATCTGCAAGTTTTGGAATGGCAAAGGCTCCATAGGGATGCGCCGCTGTGTAGAAATCCCGCACCAGTTCCTGTGGAAAAGTTTTGGTGAAATATTTTTCCGCATCCAGTTTGTCGTATCCAGTGCTCTTTAAGAATTGCAGAGCGTCTTTTTCCAGTGCTCGCATATTAAATTCACGATCCAGACTATCTACCAGCCGCAAACCTTGAGTCTGATTTCCACCACCTGGACGCTCCACCTTTAGCCCACCATAAAGTGTGTCAAGCATTACCATTGGCGCCTTTACTTTTAGACCATATAAATTTCTATAATGCTTTCCATAAAACTTTTCATGGTCTTCATCTACATCAGTTTCTTGTGGACTATAAATAGATGATTTTTTGAATTTCCCAGTAACCGGTGGTAACGAATCAATGTTGAAGTTTTCCGCTTTCGCGAAAGCGATATTCTCATACACCTTTTCAACATTGCCATTCTCAATCTCGTATAAATGAACTGTAGAAGATTGATCCTTAAAAACTCTCAGTTCTGCAAACCCATGCTGTCCAGACGCAAAAAGACCTCTCTTGCCCAATGCCGCAGCCTGTGTCTCGTGTATGCTACCAGAAATCAACTGTCTCACATTGCCGTCCTCAATATATTGAAGACTGCGCTCGTGTCCACTTAATACAAAAAACCTATCGATTCCCAGAGACATGACTTTTATCTCCTCCATTAGCTCATTCATCATGGGGTTGTAACGATCCTGCCGAGAGACGCCACCTTGGGATCTTATAAAACTCCAGGCACTACCCAAAAATGGCAAATAGGCATTTTCAATGGTAGGTTTATACAGGTTGTAACTTGAAACACGACCACCATAAAGCCCATTTGTATACACCGGGTGATGCATGGCAAGAATTACGGTTTTATGACGCTGTTTGCGCATTTCATCACCTAGCACATATAAAAATTGCTTTCGAGACCTGATCTCACACTCGTCATTATATAATGGATTACTGTTCCAGTCCCTAATGTACCACTCAGAATCCACGATAAATAAGTGCATGGATTCTGAAATACTAATATCCTCTATAGGGCAGGCGTTTTCTGGCTGAAAAGCTTCTTTATCATCCCAACGATCCTCAACGAGTTCTTCAATTTTTTTGAGTCCAGACAAACCCTCATCATTCCAATCGTGATCCCCTGGTATGACATATTTGCCACCCGGAATATTCTTGATTAAGTCCAGTTGGTTTTTCAGGATCTTGAAATCTGTGCTGTCGTTATCGCGCGCAAATACCTTCTTAGCTTCTATGTTATCGCCTAAAATCAAAGTGTAATCTTGCTCTCGAGCCTTGGTTTTTATAAAATCTACTGCAGTTTCAAGATAAATGCCTTGATCACCCTGATTAGATGACAGGTTACCAATGAGAAAAAAACTGCGATAGTCTTGTTGAGAATCAACTTCTTTTTGATCACCGCGCTGTTTGGATCGCAGGGAAGAGCATGAGTAGATTAATGCAACACATAACGAAATAATTAAAAATCGCTGTAACACGTTTAGGTTCATAAACTATGAGTTGTAATCAAAAATACAGGCTTTGAGGAGGTTGTACCCTTATGATTTTGCCAAAAAGTAATTAACTAACAGTCAGAAAGGGCAACATTTACAGCTAATCCACCTTCACTGGTTTCCTTGTACTTTGTATTCATATCTTGAGCTGTTTGCCACATGGTTGCAATGACTTTATCCAGAGGTACTTTGGCATTTTTTGCATCACTATCCAGAGCCATTTCACAGGCATTTATCGCTTTTATCGCCCCCATTGCATTGCGCTCAATACAAGGCACCTGAACCAACCCTGAGATAGGATCACAAGTAAGGCCCAGATGATGTTCCATGGCAATCTCACTGGCCATCATGACCTGCTCTGGTGTCCCGCCCATAAGCTCTGTAAGCGCTCCTGCAGCCATAGCACTGCTTACTCCTATTTCTGCCTGGCAACCTCCCATTGCCGCGCTGATGGTAGCTCCTTTTTTGAAAAGCGAACCTATGGCACCCGCCACGAGCAAATAGCGTTTCACATCATCAAAATCTGCATCGTGGTTTTCTATGACCATATAATACATCATCACCGCTGGAATTACACCAGCACTTCCATTAGTAGGTGCAGTTACCACGCGACCCAGAGATGCATTTACCTCATTTACCGCTAAGGCAAAACAGGAAACCCACTTTAAAATCTCCCGAAATTTTACTTCAGTATTTCTTATCGCGTCGATCCACTCGTATCTGTTCTCATAAGGCAAGCCTTTTTGCAAACGCTCGTGAGTATCATAAGCTCGTCTCCTAACATTTAAACCTCCCGGCAGTATACCTTCAGTGTGACAGCCCACATACATACTATCAAGCATCACATCCCAAATTTCTCGCAATCGCAGATCAATTTCTTCAGAAGATCTGAGATAGAGTTCATTCTCCATGATGATTTCAGAAACGGGTTTGTCTTCTTGACGACAGTGCATTAAGAGATCTACCGCTGTTTCAATGGGTCTGGGAAAACACTCAAATTCCATTCTCTTGCGCTCTGCCCTTTTACGTTCTCGTTGAACAAAAAAACCACCACCTATACTGAAATAGGTTTCAGAAATATTCTTACCGCTAGATAGTTCTGCTTTAAAAGTAAAACCATTAGGGTGAAAGGGTAGAAATTTACGATTGAATTTAATCTGGGATTCAGGATCAAAGCTGATCAAATGTTCCGATCCTAGATTTAAAGTTTTGCTTGTTTTTACATGTTCACTTTTAGATGGTATGCTGGCAATATCACAAGTTTGAGGATCCTCATCCATCAATCCCATCATTACCGCAATATCCGTCGCATGCCCCTTGCCCGTTAAGGAAAGAGAACCGTATAATTCTATTTTTACGGCGCTCACCTGAGCCAGTTTACCCTTGCTACGTAATTTAGATATAAAATTCCTACCTGCTCGCCATGGACCAAGCGTGTGAGAGCTAGAAGGTCCCACGCCTATCTTGAGCATATCAAAAACACTAATTGATTCTATTTTCTTAGGAGTTTCAACAAGGTTGACCATGTGTAATTGAGAATTTAAACGTGTTGCAAAGATAATTGAATACATAGCTCACTCAGTCAATGTGAGTATGGGCTAGTAAAAGGTTTTAGCTACCTTTAGCCTATGAAAAAAATCATCTATACAGAGCTTGCTCCCCAACCCATAGGGCCTTACAATCAAGCAGTTCTTCATGAAAGCAAGAGTGGAAAAACACTCTACACCAGTGGACAAATTGCAATAGATCCGAAGACTGGCGAACTAAAAATCGATAATCTTAAAGAAGAAACGCATCTTGTGATGCGACATTTAGAAAATTTATTGAAACAGGTAGATATGACGTTTGAAAACGTTTTGAAGTCCACTATATTTCTGAGTGACATGGGAAATTTTGCCAAGGTCAATGAAGTTTACGGCAGCTACTTTAATGATCAAACCGCACCGGCCAGAGAAACGGTAGAAGTGGCCAACCTTCCTAAGTATGTCAATGTAGAAATTTCTGTAATCGCAACACTAGATTAAATGGTCTTACCTCAATCAGAGCTCATCATAAACCCTGATGGCAGTATATACCACCTGAACCTAAAACCTGAAGATCTTGCGGATATTGTAATTACCGTGGGGGACCCAGACCGAGTGAGCGAAGTTTCCAAGTTCTTTGACCACATTGAGCTTAAAGTCGCTCGACGAGAGTTTCACACGCATACAGGAACATATAAAGGCAAGCGCATAAGCGTAATCTCCACGGGAATAGGAACCGATAACATTGATATAGTACTGAACGAGTTGGACGCTCTTGCCAATATTGATTTTGAAAGTCGCAACATCAAAAGCGATCATAAATCTCTAAAAATTATTAGAGTAGGAACCTCTGGCTCCGTGCAGCCATCAATCGGTGTGGATACTTTTTTACTCTCGCAGCGAGGAATAGGTTTTGACAGTCTTTTTCACTGGTACGATAATGATGGTGGGGATCTCGCTTTCGCGAAAGCGGTAACAGAACAGCTTCATCTAGAAAAATCTGCGATCACACCTTATGTTGTAGACTGCAGCAGCTCGCTCGCCCGCCATTTTCAAACCATAGACATGCACAACGGGAACACGGTTACCAATGTAGGATTCTACGGACCTCAAGGAAGAAAATTACGTTTGAATCCAGCATTTGAAGGTTTGAACGATCGCATCGCAAATTTTGAATTTGAAGGCCACCAGATCACCAATCTTGAGATGGAAACCTCAGGGATTTACGCACTCAGCAAGTTATTGGGTCACGAGGCGGTATCATTAAATGCGATTCTTGCTAACCGAGCCACAGGAGCGTTCTCTGAACAGCCTCAAAAAACGGTAGAGAATCTTATAAAATTTACTTTGAGTCGCATTGTTGAGTTTTAGGGAAAAGCTTAAAATCAATATTTCAATTGCGACCAAATTATTTATTTCTTGGTTGTTTCTAATTTATTGGTGGTTGTCGATCCTCTTAATTTTAAATTTTTGGACGGATGGATTTAAGGAGTATGACTTAGCAAGAGTTTTATGCTACTTAATTCCATTTTACTTGATCTTTGTAATCTTTAGAGAATCTTCTTATAAAGTATCGAATAGGTATTTGTTGAGTCATATAGATGATCAAATGAGTGGTAAATATTTATTTTTAAGCAAAATCCTCAATTTCATTATAGGAATTCAAATCGTGTTGAGCTTGATTGCAATTTTAGAGCAATAAAAAAGCCCGACACTATAATCGGGCTTTCTATTAAATCTAAGAACTGATTACTTAAGTGAGATCATTCTCTTAGGTTGTGGCAACGCCTCTTCTTTTTTAGGAAGGGTGATTGTCAAAATCCCATTCTCGTAGCCAGCGTCGATATCATCAAGATTGACACTTTCAGGGATGTTGAAGGAACGTTTGAAAGAGCGTTTTGTGAATTCACGTCTTGTAAATCGCTCTGTCTCTTCTTGATCTTTCTTCTCAATATTTGAAGATATCGTTAACAAGTCATTGTCTAGTTCAATGGCAACTTCTTCTTTAGAAAAACCTGGTATGGACATTTCTAGCTGGAATTTATTCTCAAAGTCCACAACGTTAACCGCAGGAGTCACTTTTCTATCTATATGGGATGAGCCACCCATATAGTCATTGTTGAACATTTCATCAATTAAAGATGGTAACCAATTGTTTTCTGTTTTATGTGCTAATTTCATAATATGATATTTTAATTGTTTGATGAGCTACAGACAAAATAAATACCAATTTGAAATAAAGACTAAATGTCATGATTCCTGTGATAAATCATGACTTTTTGACATTAATTGTTTTGAGAAGAGTGTATCTGCAATAATTCAGACGGTGGGATTTCTCCGTGAGGATACGACTTCATACTTTCTAGCAATGCATCTACCACTGATTTTCTAAAACCGTATTTAAGAGCCACCTCGTGTAGAAACTGAAGTTCTTTTTTATCTACATGACCATCTATATGCATCATGAGCATCAATTTATGAAAGTGAATAATGCGTTTGGTAAAATTCCTAGGAGTTTCAAGTTTAATATTATCGGGCGATTTGATCATATGGTGCAAATCTTCCTTATCAATCTCCAAACGTTCAGAGACTTTGGTTACAAAAGCCAACTCTTCTTGCTTCAATTTTTTATCAATCAGCGCCATTTTAATAAGTTGACCTAGTAAACTGTGTTTTTCTTGGGTAGTGTATGTCATAATATCAAGTTGACTCAAAAATACAAATTCAATTTCAAGTCATTCTGCTTTCTCTATAAAGTCTGTATATGATAATGATGTGAGGAACAGTTACAATGATGGCTGCAAATAGGGCAAAAGTGCTGAACATCCTTTCATCACAGAACAAATAAAATCCAATCACAATACCTATCACAGATATTAAATAGATCGGTAAAGCATCTTTCACATACTCCCTCAGTTGACTTTCGCTTTTATAAATATGAGAAGTTTGATTTCGAACTGAGGGTAAACTATGCCAAAAAACAAAAAATAAGGTAAAAGATGTCAGTAGATCAGTTAGGTAAAAAGCTGACGCTAGAAAAGCCATACCTATCCATTGACTTAAGTATTTTATCCTCTGTATTTTATTTATAAATATTGACTTTAAAAAGAAAGACAAATAAATTAACAGCGTTAAGATCAATATGATAAGCATTGCGTTTTGAGAAACTTGAAAAGTCGATAGGTCATAAATCACGCTATTGAATTCTTTATAATTGAAATAAAACATCATAAAAAACACCACTAGCCCTGAAAGCAAGCAGTGCAAAATAGAATTTTTAAAATCATCCAAGGCATTCATTTCCTCGCCAAAATGAAAAGCACTAACCAAAACAAATGCAATTAAACTTAATAGTGGATGGATGAAATACAACACCAAAAATAAACTTGTTACTATGGCATAATATAAAGCCAGCACTCTCCATTTAGTTCCCGTAAGTTTTTGATAAATGACTAGGTCGTTTGAACCGTGTAACAATCCAATGGTCATGATAAGCAAAGCATTTATGACAACTATTATAATTGAATTGAATTCAAAATAATCAATTGTCATAAATGCAAGAACTAAAATAGTTGACCAGACGTATCTCATGTGCATGGTAAACTCATAGTTACGTTTTAAAAAAAGTTTTAGACTAATGAATTGTTTTACAAACCAATAAGTTAAAGAACTTTAGAAATGATATTTTATATGTTTAATTTCAAGTTGACACTTCATATTCTATAATTTACTAGCTATATAAAAATCATATAAAAAACTAGGATTTGACTATTTAGTTGCTATAGACTCCTGCCCTACTAAATTAAGCATTTGCTGAGCTGGTAAATAGCCTTGGGCTGCAGATTGTTTGATAGCAATATATGTTATCATCAAACCATAAATAGCTTTAGAACTTACGTCCGCAATAGTGAACAGTAATTGTCTTAAAACAACTCCATCTGCACTATTCATAAACCACGGGATTAAATATGCAATAGGGTATAAAGTCCAGGCAAACATCATTAACCAAAACACTTTCTTTATAGTAGATCCAGCACCGCCGTGCATGGAAAGACTCTTTCTAAAAATTTTAGTCCCTACAATCCAATTCATTACAACAAAAAATGCAGTACTGATGGCACCCCATAAAAGTAAGCTGCCCAAGTCTTCAACTTCATAAAGCTGCCCAATGTAGCCAGTTATGATCATTCCCCATGCAAAAAAGATGAGAGCAGCAGCAGTTTTTTTCAACTCAGCTCCTCTTATATTTAGTACAATGAGTAGCTGGGTAAGCAAACAAGGTATTGTTACCATCCAGTTGACATAACGATACCCATTGCTAAAAGTGAGGTCTGTAGGCACATACTCATTCCCATTGAAAGCAAAAGCATCAGTCCACATCGCCGCTTGACTGTACAATATAAGGCCCGCACTTACCATAACTATACAGGATAGCGCTGTTGCCACCCTGTATTTGGGCGCTACAAACCACGAGATCAAATTAAAAAACACCAGTGCAGCAAGATGAGCACCTACTCCCATGGTTAGTAAATGATCTATGGCTTCAAATTGACCAACAGTGTAATTAAATACCGACTCTATATTTTTCATGATACTTCAAGTTTTTTTCAATTTACTACCGTGAGCTCTTACAGATACGTTAATAAAATGCGAATTCACAACAGATTATACCTTTACACATAACACCACACAATGGATGAGGCTTAACTCTTAAATTGTACTTAAGTAAGTAAGTAGATTATATAGCACCAAGTATCTTGTAAGTAAATCAACTGATTGAATGAAAATACTTACACGACTAAGATCCTTTTATAATGCAATTACTAGTAGCATAGCCTTCTACCCAACCTTTATTGCAGTAATTGCGGTTATAGTTTCATTACTCATGAAATTTGCAGAAAGTTGGGGAATATCAGAGTATCTGACAGAGCACGCTCCAGTCCTAGCCATAAATGATGTGGACACGGCGAGAAACCTTCTCACAACATTTATTGCGGGCGGTATTAGTATTTTGGTATTTTCATTTTCCATGGTGATGCTACTCCTTAGCCAGGCAGCCGCAAATTATAGTCCACGAGTACTGCCCAATTTAATTTCAGAACGCAGACATCAGATCGTTTTGGGAATTTTTTACGCAACGATTCTCTTTAATATTTTTACAATTTTAGGAATTGATCCAAGTGGTAATAACTATAAGCTTCCCAGTTTTTCGATCTTAATGGGGATCATCGTGACCCTACTTGCACTTACCGCATTCATTTACTTCATACACTCTATATCCTCTAGTATACAGATCAATAATATTATGAGGGATATATTCTCGCTTTCGCGAAAGCGGTTAGAAAATCTCATTGAAGAACAAAACGATATTACAGGTTTTGAACAAACAGAAAGATGGCACAGCTATCCAACCAAAATGAATGGAACCATACAGAATCTAAGTACGACTGCCTTAAAAAAATTGATGGAGAAAACTGATAATCAAATGCAGATCGTACCGCTTAAAGGAAGCTATCTGAGAACAAACGATATCTTGTTCAAGACCAAAAATGAAATTCCCAACAAAATTCTTGATGAGATTTATAAGAATTTTCACCTTAGCAATACAGAATTAGTGAGTGATAATTACATATTAGGATTAAAGCAAATTTCTGAAATCGGCATAAAGGCAATGTCACCAGGCGTAAATGACCCAGGCACCGCCGTTGATACTATCAACTATTTGACAGACTTGTTTTGCTTAAGGATGAGAAAGAACAACTTTAATGTTTTGTGCGATTCAGAAAACAATCCTGTTTTAAGCCTGAAGTCACTATCCTTTGAAAATCTCATTTATCACGTTCTAGCTCCATATAGAAACTATTGTAAGCATGACATGAGCGTGATGATCAAAATTATGGATATGTTGCTATATTTGAACAGATGTGAGGCTATAGACGACAGCTTTTATGCAGTTATACATAAACAGGCAGAATTGTGCATGGCAGATGCTAGGAGTGCAATCGACAATGATGAAGACCTCAAACAGCTGGACCAAATATTCAAACAAATTGATCAAAATTCATAGGTACTTCGTTTTATTCTTTTTATTGACTTCTCAATACGTAATAAGTCAGGAGCTAATCATTGATTCTTTGCAGTATAAAGATGGGTTCAGAAAAATAAGGATTTTTATTCCTGAACCTATGAAACCAATTGAACTTGATCAAAAATTCCTTTTCATGACTGACGCCCAGAATTTATTTGATGATTCTACAAGTTATGCAGGCGAGTGGCAAGTTGATGAAAGCATATTGGAGATGCCTACTGATAAAAGACCAATAGTGATAGGTATTGATCACGGAAATGGCGCTAGACTCGATGAGCTCACACCATATCTCAATAAAAAGTATGGTGGTGGAAATGCCGATGAATTCTTAGTATGGGTTACGGATACTGTAATGCCTCATGTAGAAACAAGATTTAATCATACTTTACAGCCCGAACATACAGCGATTGCAGGAAGCTCATTAGGCGGACTCTTTTCTCATTATGCGATCCTTAAAAGACCTGATCTATTTAAAACCGCTGGAGTATTTTCTCCATCATTTTGGTTTTCTGAAAACATTTTTGAATTTACAGGAAAAACAGATATTAAAGATTCGGTTCATCTATTTCTGAGTGGAGGGACTAAAGAAAGTGACAGTCTAATTTCAGAATTGAATAGAATGACCGAAATTCTATCAGCACATACTAGCATATCTCACGACCTCCATGTTATTGCAGATGCAGGACACAACGAAAAGCAGTGGCGGGAAGTGTTTCCTATATTTTTACAAAAAATATACTCATGGAAGGATTAGAGCCGTTCCCAAGTTTGTGTTCTATATAAGAACATAACATAACCTCGTACCTTTAATTTATCCGGATCGTCTTGATCCAACCATATTTTACAATCATACTTTTTACCCTTTTCAGGATCAAGCACATAACCATCCTCATAGTTATCTCCATCTTTCACCAAGTCCCATAAGATTTCTAGACCTATTATTGGTTGATCCTTGAATCGGCCTTCACAATTTTGACAAATAGGATTATCTGGAGATTCTGGATCTAGAACTTTAAGAACTTTTCCATAAACTTTTCCATCTCGTTTGTAGATTTCAATATGAGATTTTACGAGCCCAGACTTATCATCCACGGTTTTCCATACACCCTCTATAGTTTTTTGAGAATAACCAGCAAACAATGATAATAAGGCTATAAGGGATATAAGATATGAGCGCTGCATTTTTTCTTTAAAGGTAACAACTCAAACATTATCATTTACTAACATAAATAAAAAAAGACCGCTGTGCAGCGGTCTTTTATATATGATCATCAATCATTTATCTTACGATCAACTTTTTAGTGGTGCTTGCAATACCGTCAGATACTTTAATAATATATATTCCAGATTCTAACGTAGCAAGATCAATCCTATGATCAACAGTTCCAGAGTTTTTGAAACTCTCGCTTAAAACCTGCTTTCCTAAAATATCGTGAATGACTACATTTAAATCAGTGCCAGTTAATTGACCGTTCAAAGCAACATTAACGTAATTAGATGCTGGATTTGGATAAATTTTTACAGAGTCAAGAATTTGAGAATTAGTAGAAAGAGTACCTGTATCTGCTCCATCAATTAATAAAGTGTAATCTTGTGAGCCGTTAAACAAAGATCCTTTATGATCCACTGTAATCGTATATGTTCCCACTGGCGCTAGAATTTCTACTATTTCAATATTATCCACATCGTTGACACCTTTCGTTGCAGCTGCCCTAAAGTTTGCTGGATCTAGTTTCCAAGGAAAATAATCCACACCATTAGAGTCAGTTAATTTAATATCTAAATCATTTATTAATACTGGTGTTGGATCATCTTCTCCGTTATTATTTACATCTCCAGCGAAATCTGTCCAACTGATAGCAACCTTTAAGCGAGTTTGATTAGACGTGACAGTTCTAGTATAGGAATTTCCCGTGTTAAGGGATCTCTCATCAATCAAAGCCGAGTTGTTATTATTAATTAAGAGGTTACCAGCAGCTTCTACATCCATCAATCCCCAGCCGAACTTATAATCTGGACCGTCATTTGCTCCAGCTTCCTTTGTGGTTATCAACACAAGACCTCTTACTGTAGCTGCTTGCATAAAGGACGAACTTAATTGATTGTACAATTCATGCAACAGCATTATTCCACCTGTGACCATAGGACTAGACATACTTGTCCCCTGTCTAGTTCCATAAGCTGTATCTGAACTGCCTTCAGTGCTTCTGACACTAACACCTTTAGCAACAAGATCAGGTTTAATTCTTCCGTCATCAGTTGGCCCCCAAGAGCTAAAATCAGACATAACTACTGAAGAAGGACTGGTATAAACTATAGCTTGCTCTACCGCTCCGACTGTTAGAACATTTTTAGATAAAGCACGGTCGGTCAATAAATCGTAGCCTTGATCTAAATTGTTGAACCCATCATTTCTATCATTTCCAGCACTAACTACGGGAAGATAAAATGGATTCAACCAGCAAAGCAGATCAAAACCTCTAGCAGTTTGATCATACTTACCAAGAATTAAATCTACATTTCCTTGTAATTGACGACCATAACTATGATTGCTAACAAGCATTCCTAAATTTGCCTGAGATCTCATTTCATTTACATCGTTATCAAAATCATAACTTAATAAAGATCCCTCATAGGCAACCCCTCTCAAAACTGTACCACCTGTACCATCACCAATAATTGTACCTCCGACGTGGGTGCCGTGACCGCTTATAGTTGCGCCCGTCTCACCGTAAGTAACGCGTCCAACAAGGTCTTGATGGGTCTGTCTGGTATAGCCCCCATCCCAAATACCTGCCTCTATACCGTTTCCAGTGACATTTGCACCTGTAGAACCATTTGGATACAACTTATCTGCACCGATCGTCAATATCCCTGAAAAATTGTAGGTTGAAATGTAAACTGGATTACCAAATGAATCAACATCATCCAACACAATCAAATTGCCCTCGTAATCGTATGATCTAATCGGAACATTGTTTGTTATTGAGTATTCATGTACCCTTTCATCTTTTTCTTGAACAATTTTGTTTAATTCAATTTCTCCAATTTTTGCTGCTTCCTGATCAACCTGTTTAATGATTTGCTGTCGAGCCGCATCGGACTGAGCAAATAAAATGGATACTGAGAAGAGTAAGGTAATCGTAAAACTTGTTGTGTTTATCTTTTTCATATGTAATATTTTAGAACTAAAGAGGTAAATTACAGCTTGATATTAATATCTTTGTTACAGTAATAGTCGCAATTTAAATCATTATTTACAATTGTTCGTATATAGACCATAAAGAAATATTATAGCCTTTTAAAGACCTTCAAATTTTATGAAATTTATTGTATCAAGCTCATACTTACAGAAAAACCTTCAATCTCTTGGCGGTGTTATAAATAATAACAATACACTTCCAATTCTTGATAACTTTTTGATCGAGCTGTCCGGGAACACACTGAAGGTATCAGCTAGTGACATGGAAACTACCATAAGCACACTACTCAATGTAGAAAGTCAAGATGATGGTAATATTGCATTGCCAGCAAAATTGCTTTTAGACACATTAAAGACCTTTCCTGAACAACCACTCACATTTCATGCCGAAAACTCAACGATGGTTATCAGCCATGATAAAGGTAAATCCGAAATTGCATGTGGATCAGCAGACGAATTTCCAAAGAGTGTTACCTTGACAGACCCCAAGAGCACAACGTTAATGGGAGATATATTAGCAACTGCAATTAGCAAAACTATTTTTGCTACAGGTAATGACGATTTAAGACCTGTCATGAGTGGCGTGTTTTTTCAACTTGCGAGCGATGGATTGACTTTCGTAGCGACTGATGCTCATAAATTAGTTAAATATAAAAGAGAAGATGCCGTTGCCGAAGAAACTGCTGAATTCATCATGCCTAAAAAGCCACTCAATTTGTTGAAAGCAATGCTTCAGGGAAGTGAATCAGAGGTTCTTATTGAGTACAATGAAAGCAACGCACAATTTACCTACGATGACACTGTCATAGTTTGCAGACTTATTGATGGTAAATACCCAAATTATGAAGCGGTTATACCTAAGGAGAATCCAAATAAGCTAGTTTTATCCAGAACCCAATTCTTAAATTCTGTTAGAAGAGTAAGCATCTTTTCTAATAAAACAACCCACCAGATTAGATTAAAAATGGCGGGAGCAGAATTGAATATTAGTGCTGAAGACTTGGATTACAGCAACAAGGCAGACGAACGTTTAACTTGTGACTACCAAGGAGATGACATGCAAATTGGATTCAATAGTAGATTTTTGATAGAAATGCTCAATAATTTGAATTGCGAGGAGGTTTCCTTGGAAATGTCCTTACCTAACCGGGCTGGAATACTTACTCCCGTAGATGGAATGGATGAAGGTGAGAGAGTAACTATGCTGGTCATGCCGGTAATGTTGAATCAAAATTAGATACTTTGTTATCAAATTTAAAACAGAAAACCCGTCTCAAATGAGACGGGTTTTCTGTTTTAGAGAGAAATCTGTTTAGTGAAGTTGTCTTAGTTTCCTGCTTGCTGCTTAGCTTCCTCTCGCATTTCTTCTCCAGCAACTATTGCAATTTCGACTCTGCGATTCTCTGCTCTTCCCTCAGCTGTTTCATTGGATGCTCTTGGATCAGACTCTCCACTATAAGTCATTGCTATACGATCTCGATCGATTCCATCAACTACTAAATAATCCATTACACTAGTTGCTCTTCTTTTAGACAAAGCTAAATTATAATCTTCAGCACCTGTATTATCAGTATGTCCAGCTACGAGAACTTCGGTACCTGGATATTTCTTCATTATATCGGTAAGCTTGTCCAGAGTCTGTTTGGATGAACTATTTAAGGTGGATTGATTAGTAGCAAAGTTTACTCCACTTCCTTCATCAAAAGTTACCACAATACCCTCTCCTACTCTTTCAACCTCGGCGCCTGGAAGCTCTTCAGATATTTCCTTGGCTTGCTTATCCATACGCTGACCTATCAAATTACCGGCAACGCCGCCTAGTACAGCACCTATTACAGCTCCTTCTGTCTGATTATTTCCATCCCCTACATTATTCCCAATTATAAGACCCAAAATCGTTCCTCCTGCAGCGCCGATTGCAGTTCCTTTTTGTTCATTATTACTATTTTTAACTGCTCCGCATGAAATAATCATGAATGAAACTAACAGTATTGTTGCTCTTTTTATATTTTTCATCTTAAAGTTGTTTTAATAAATTTGATTTGCATATTCACAGGTCCACCATCGATTTGCAAGGTTTGTTGCAAAATAAATTGATTTGGTGATACAGATTTAATATCTAACGAATATCCAGTGCCTGATTCAGAATTATAACTATCATCAGTAGGTTTCAAAATAAATTTTTGAGTTTCAGGATCTATTTTCCATATAAAGAATCTTTTGCCAGTAGCGCAACTGTTATTAGTTATTTCGTAATTACCACGATTGTTATTTGCAACAAGGCTCCAATCGCTTACTAAAAAACAATTCGTATTACTATCGTTGAACAAGTTTACTTTATATTCTCTATAACCATCAAAACTAATGTCTGACACTGTCCACTTGCCCTTAAGTTCATCTTCATCAATCGTTTTATTCATGTTTTCAAAAGCACCCTTTTTGGAACCACAAGAAATGATCAAGGCTGCAAAACAGACTATCAATAATTTTTTCATTGTATATTTTTATCTAATGTAATTTGTTCTCAACTGCTGAATGAAAGGATTAACCAACATTAACTAAAATCCGTTAAGGCTATATAAAAAAAGCTTACCTAAGGAAGGGTAAGCTTTTAGATCTAAAATTTAAAGATGAGCTCTAATCTGTTTCTACACCAGCAAATTCTTGTTGTATAGCAAGTCTTAACCTTCTATAGTAATCTTCCTCTAGCCAATCTTTATAATTATTTGTGTTATTAATAATGCAATAGGAATACCTTCTGATTCTATCTTTAATATCATCTTTGAGCAACTTGGCGAGAATTCTAGCATCAAAAACATCCTCGCTATTCTCTTTACACCATTGAACATGTTGCGCAATGGATTCGTCTAAAACAAGCTTTGATTTTCTACCTTCATCTGTGATACGCTTATAAGCTCCTTTGATGTCAAAAGTAAAGTCAGTAGTGTTAGGGAATTCAGCTCTTACTGATTCAGGCATTTTGTAAACAAAATTCCGTTCAATTTCTTCATCAGATACAATATTCTCAACATAAAAGTCAGGAGATCTGAAGACTTGCTGCCAGTCTACAGGTTCATTCCACAAGCCAAACCGTGCAACATTATTACCGAGGTCTATAATTTGAAAGGTTTTTTTATTCTTTAAAATACGTGACCCCCTACCTATCATTTGATAGTATAGTGTCAAAGATTTTGTAGCTCTGTTCAGAATGATATTTTCTACAGTTGGCTCATCAAAACCCGTTGTAAGTATACTTACCGAAGTAAGAACAGCATCCTCTTTAGTGCGGAACCATTTGAGAATCTCCTTACGCTCTTCCTTTGTATTGGTGTTATCCAAATGGCGTATCTCAATACCCGCCCGTCTAAAAGTATCCTCAACTTCAAGACTTGTTCTTATTCCGTTATTAAATATCAAGGTCTTTTTCCCCTTACACACTTCTTGATAAGCTTGCAAGAGTCTATTTTGCATGTTAACATCCGTGTAAAGCTTTTCACTTGACTTTACCGTATAGTCTCCATTCATACCTATAGTAAGTCCACTTAAACCTACATCATACGTATGAGTTACAGCCTGCGCTAAAAATCCTTTTTCTACTAAATTTGAAATGCTATCCCCTACTATAAGTTCACGATAATTATCCTTCATGGGAAGTTTGAAATTGGAGCTCAAAGGTGTGGCCGTTACGCCCAATAGAAAGCAATGGTCAAAGTACTTAAA
>JBATVD010000018.1:0-169536 GCA_049671565.1 Nonlabens sp. | reverse complement strand
CGATAACTTTATAGCAAACCTAGTCGCTGGATTGACAGCCTACTCTTTTTTAGACTCTAAACCATCAGTGAAGATCCAAAGATTTTTGCCTCAATTAAGAGTCGCTTAGGTCGAACTCACGTTATTTAGCTCTGTTCACACTGTTTACCTTGACGGTTTCTATATGTTTATCTATGGAAAATTGAACTGCCATTTTTTCTTTGTTTAATGCTAATAATTCGACGACTTGTTCAGCAGTTATGTTATTAAAAGTGCATGGCAATTCACTCAACCGCTTTTCAAACAGTTTTCTGGAATAAGGTTTTGGAATTCTAAAAATATCATTGCCTACAATTTCTGGCTTAGTGTAGGAAAGTTTTGAATCCAATAATTTGTTAATCAAAATATTTCTAAGGTGGATAAATTGTATTGTTATGTTGAAAGAATTTCGAATATCAAACTCGGAAAATGTTTCCCTACCTATATTCTCAAGCTTTATTTTTTTAATAAAATCGAGTTTTGGATCTATATCACCAGATCCATAAACACAAAATCTGCACTCCATCTTATCAATGAATATTGAACCTTGACCCACATAATTTTTAATCGGATGGTAATAACTAAAGCAATAATATAAGGATGTATCTTCAATTTCTCTAAGTTTTATTCCACGTATATCCAAGTTCCTTAAATATTCCTCAGCCAATGTCTTTGCGGTCATATAATTTAATTTGAGAGATCGGAAGAAATGCGTCAGAATATTTTACCATAGTCCAGCGCTTCGATGCTTGAGTATAGAACTAAGCATTCAAAAATCATTCTTGGATTTTAATTTTTTACTTTAAATCCCGAATCCCGAATCCCGAATCCCAATCGCGTGAGGGATAGTAGTGAAAAGCCCAGAGCGATCCCGATAGCATCGGGAGTGAGCGAGGACTTGAAGCGGATAGCCCGACCCAACTTGAGCCTTGCGAAGGGCGGGTCACGCCCTAAGAATAAACCTGATTACTGTAACAATAATATTGTACGAAAACTAAATTCTATTGTACCCTACCATCATTGCTAAATCCACAACCTACATCTAGATTCTCATCAAAAATCCCATCAAAATCTCGCTCTTCATCAGTTTTTTGAATTCCTTAAGGGGTAGTTAGGCTTTTATTTATATTTTACGAGTCCACTAAAACCAGAACAAATGAACATCTGTTTTATCATGTATCCATGGGAGGAAATTGCCCCTGATGCAGACTCAACGCTCACCATTATACATGAATGCCGCAAGCGTGGTCATAAGGTAGCTATAGCAACACCGGCAAACTTGACGATTCGTAATAGTATTGCTTACGCTTTCGCGAAAGTGATTTCCAAATCAGAGAAAGTGCCAGCTCAAATGAAGTCGTTCTATAAAAACGCAAAACTTAAGGAGAAAATGCTGCCGCTTGCAGGTTTTGATGTGATTATGATGCGAGCAAATCCGCCTCTGGATCCCATTGCGCTCAATTTTTTGGACTCGGTCAAGGAAGATGTTTTTATCGTTAATGACATCGAGGGTCTGCGAGAGGCAAACAATAAATTATACACCGCCTGTTTTGACGATCCCGATAACGAGATCATTCCAGCAACCCATGTTTCCAAAAATAAGGAATACCTCAAGAGCGTGATCAAGGAAAATCCGCGGGATCGCATGATTATGAAACCGCTCAACGGTTATGGAGGTAGTGGAGTGATTATGATTGAAAAGAATGCCATGCACAATGTGAATTCACTGCTGGACTTCTATATAGATAACAAAGATGGGACTACAAATTATGTCATCCTACAGGATTATATCGTGGGAGCAGAACAAGGGGACTCGCGTATCCTGCTGCTGGATGGGAAACCTATAGGAGCAGTGCGACGCGTGCCTGGGGGCGATGATCACAGATCCAACATCAGTGCAGGTGGAACTTTTCAAAAACACAACCTTACAGATGCTGAGAAAAAGCTCTGCAAGAAAATAGGACCCAAACTTGTGAAAGATGGTTTGCACTTTGTAGGCATAGACGTGATCAACGGCATGCTGGTAGAAGTGAATGTGATGTCACCTGGAGGAATCATACAGATCAACAAAGCTTCAAAAATTAAAGTTCAACAAAAGATTGTGGACTATTTTGAAGAAATAGTTGAGAATAGAGGAAAAGCATTGCAACGAAAAATAAAATTAAAAAGTACTGTACAAGATGGTTAAACTTTCTACCCGTGAGATGATTGATAAAATCGAGCGCGAAGAGATCTTTCACGCCGTGGCAGATGATTATTCTTTTTCGCTCAAAATAGCTGATTATGTGCCCTATGCGTGTACAGCTATTCATGATGGGCACCATTTTAGGAAAAGCCTGTGGAAAAATTGCTATCATACTGCCCACGATCGCTGGTATGAAGAAGATCCTTCCACTGGAGATATGATTTCAGCACTTCCTATCACGGTAATTGCTCATGATAGCAGGTTTGAGTATGATTTAAATAGACATCCCGATCAAGCCATATATGAAACGGCTTGGGGTAAAAATCTATGGAAGATCCCATTGTCAGAAGAAATCAAATCTAACGGACTAAAAAAGCATGAGAAATTTTACAAGGTTATCTTAACCCTTATGGTCAAACTTGAAGAAATGTTTGGAAGTGTAGTGGTTTATGACATGCACTCCTACAACTGGAAACGATGGGAGCGTAAGGTGCCCGTTTTCAACATAGGTACTGCAAACGTAAATGGTGTTAAGTATAAAACAGCTATAGATCAATGGCAAGAGATTTTAGGGAAATTAGAGTTGCCCATAGATCAAAAGGTTAGTTGCGGTGTTAATGATGTTTTTCAAGGTAATGGTTACCTTTTAAAATACATCACGACAAATACTTTAAACACCCTTGTACTGGCCACGGAAATATCAAAGATTTATTGTGATGAGGAAACGGGTGTGATTTACCCAGAAGTAGTCAAATCGGTAAAAGATCAATTCAAATATTATATACAAGCCCATGCTCACAGATTCTACGACAGGCACCATGCCATCGTATAACAAAACTAATGAAGTTCTCAATGCCCCTTTATTTGATATAGATTCAAATATTGATCGCATTGTAAAACGTATTGAGTTGCTCTCTTATATCAATCCATTAAATATTGCTCAGGAGCGTAAGAAGTTTTTCCAGAATAAATTTACTTATGCCCCTAGCTTTAAGTACCGTAAGATTAAGTTCAATCCCTATAAAATTCATAGGTTACTTTTCAGTCAGCGATTAGAGCGTATTGAAAATGAAGAGATCAGAAGGTTGTATAAAGATATTATCTATACTTACAGTGGTTTGTTGCAATGTATTGAAACCTTGGGCAAGCCGAGTAATCAGTTTTATTTTAATAGCTTAAGATTTTTTGGGACGCCCACTGAAAAAATGGTGGAAAACGCAAAGTTCATCCTACATTTTGACAATTATGATAATCAAGAAGCATTAGATACTAGGTTTTCTGATACCCATGAAGCGACTCAATTCTTTAAAGAGTTCAGAGCTCAATATGATTTTGATTTTGACATAAAGGTCAGTAGTGCAATGAGTGCTGCCGCAATGGTATCCAATAATCAGCGTGCGTTGATTCTCAAGAAAGGTCACCAATTTTCACAACATCAATTAAATGTATTGGCACACCATGAGGTAGGAGTGCACCTCGTAACAACTTTTAATGCAGCTGAGCAGCCATTGAGCATTTTTAGCAATGGATTTCCCAATAACGAAGAAACCCAAGAAGGTCTGGCTGTAATGTCTGAGTACATGAGTGGTAATTTGACACTAACGAGGTTGAAGGAATTAGCTTATCGAGTCATTGCTGTAGATTCTTTGACTAAAGGTTATAATTTTCAGGATACATTTGATTTGTTATATTCTCAATACAAATTGGATCGTGATCAAGCTTTTGGAATAACATTACGCATCCATCGCGGTGGTGGATGGACAAAAGATGCTCTATATTTATCTGGTTTGAAGAAGGTTTATGACCTATATACCTCAAGTGCAGATCTAAAACCATTGATGCTGGGCAAATGCAGCATAGAATACCAAAACAGTATAGAAGCGATGCAGGCCGGAGGTTATGTTAACCAGATCAGCCATATTTCCAATTCATTTGATCAGTGTCTGAATAAAAACGAAAGGGTGGAGTTTATTTTAAGGAATTTGAAGTAAAGTAAAGATTATTTGTTGACAGGTTTCTCATCCAGTCTATGGCCAGGTCTAAACATTAAATAAAGTCCAATTAAAATAAACGGCACACTCAAAAGCTGTCCCGTATTAAAATCGATTCCCAAAAATTCAAAAGCATCCGTATCTGTTTGTGGTGCTTTGATTTGCTCGATGATCAATCTTACTGTAAATAGCAAAACAAAGAACATTCCCAACAGGTATCCTAGCTTTTGACCCTTGTTGGTTTTCCAATATGTGAAGTAAAGCGCCAAAAACACAAAAACGTAGCAAATCGCCTCATACAACTGCGCTGGATGCTTATATGGTATTGAGGCCAATAAATCAGCATATTGGGGGTCATTGACAAGTGCATCTATAGCTTTGTCGGTATCTCTTATTCCTGTTTGAAAAAGAGCAGTCCTTACATCGTCATCGCTGGTATCGCGCACAAATTTAAATCCAGCCCAAAAATCCGTAGTTTTTCCCACGATTTCACTATTCATAAGATTTCCCAATCTTACAAAGGTTCCACCTATGGCGGTAGGAATTACAATGCGATCCAGAATCCAGAACATATGTTTTCCCAAGTGCTTACGACTGTAAAAAAACATGGCGATAATAATACCTATCGCTGCACCATGGCTTGCCATACCCGCAAAACCAGTCCATTCAAACTCTGGACTCGTACGGAACGGTAAAATCACCCGCAATGGATCACTAAAAATAATAGAGTAGTCATAAAATAGGTAGTGGCCTAATCGCGCACCTACCAAACAACCTATCACCGTATACATGAAAAGTGGATCCAGTTTTTCTAAACTCATATTTTCATTCTTGAAAATAGGCTTTATGATATACCACCCCAGCATAAATGCTATAACGTAGGACAAACTATAAAAGTGAATAGTGAAAAAACCCAGATCAATCCCCTCAAGTGGATTCCAGATAACTTTTAATGAATACATAGCAAATCGTTACAAGCCGCTAAAATAGCCCTATTTGATTAAAATGTATCTGTGAACGGCAAGCATTTGAGACATTCTAGACAAGTTGAGAGCCCAGAGAATTCAAGTGGTAAGTAAGAATCTTCAATCTCTGTAGACAGAATTTGCTCAATCACTCCTTAGGGCATCGTGCCTCAAGATCTTTTGTAAAAGCTGCTGTGATGGGCGCACCTCCCAGTGTCTTACACTCGTTGTAGAAGTTCCAAGCTTCAGCACAATTATTCATAAAGCCGTGGATCACAGAAAGTTTAAAAACGGTATTCACATCCTTTGGGTCAATTTTATAGGATGTTTCCAAATAACTAAGAGCGGTTTTAAGATTTTTGTTCTGTTCACCGTTTACCGACTGGGCTAGATAGTAGGTGCCGAGGTCGGTTAACAAATGTGTGCTGGCAGGGTCCTTTTTAAGACCTTTTTTATATTGTTCTTTGGCTAATTCATTTTGCCCCAAAACCATATATACAGCTCCATACCCTCAGTAAATATCACTGTTCTCCTTGTCCAGTAGGTAAGCTTGGTTAAAGCGATACATAGCCGTTTTAATATCTTGATAAAGATATTTAAAACCTATTTCGATCATTCTGTCAGAAGCTTCCGTTCGTGTAGGATATTGTTCTAACATTTGCTCAATAAATTTTTGATCAGCTTCTATTTGCCCAGCGGTTTTCTCAATTTCGCCATATTGAGGCAGCAGGCGTATGTTAGATTCAGACTCCTTTTTCCACTCACTCCAAGACATTTGCTGCCCCATTGCATAGTGACTAAAAATAACTATGATTAAAAATAAACGTAACATTTTTAAAAGGTCTGGCATTCTGATTTAATTTAAGTTAGACATCATACTTACTTCCATTTTATATTGCAACCCATACTTGGTTTCTGGGGTTCTGGGACCGACTTATTTCCAAGAACTGAATCCATCGCCTCACGCAGTGACCTCCCAGTTAAAGGGATGCTGTTTCCAGGTCGGGAATCATCAAGCTGCCCGCGATAAATCAGTTTGTCCTCGCGATCAAAGAGATAGAAATCTGGCGTGCAGGCGGCATCGTGCGACCTGGCAACACTTTGATCTGCATCGTATAAATAGGGAAACGTATAGTCATTCTCATCGGCTACTTTCTTCATGAGATCAGGCGCGTCTTGGGGATATTTTCCAATGTCATTGCTACTTATCGCTACAAAACCAAATCCTGCCACTCTATAATCATTGGCCACGCGCACAATCTCGCTGTTTACGTGGATCACAAATGGACAATGGTTACATATAAACATAATGACGGTTCCCAGCTTTCCCTTGATATCCTCATAGATAACTAAATCGTTGAATCGGGTATCGAGAAGCTTAAAGCCTGGTGCTTTTGTTCCCAATGGCAACATAGTGGATGGAGTAAGAGACATGTTTTTCTTTTATAGGTGTAAAGATAATTTACTTTGTTACGCTTTCGCGAAAGCGAGATCACTTAAAGCATCCTTATCAAGAATCGTTGTCGGAGGTATTATTAAACTTCTTTTAAAGACTGTTCCATTTTTGTCAAATCCATGTATCTTTAAAATAAAAATATGAAGAAGGCATACGATACTGTTACAGAAGCGACAGAAGACCTGCAATCTAAGGGATATACCATCGATTTTGATCTCGTGGAAGAAGGGATTAGTTCTAAGGAACTCAAAAAAGAATGGAAGGCTGAAGAGCTGGAAGTTGTGGAGTTTTACCGCTTTGAGGGAATGACAAATCCTGGTGATAACATGATCCTTTATGCTATTGAATGTAAGGATGGAGAAAAAGGTCTTCTGCTGGATGCATATGGTGCTGATGTCGCCATATCCAGAGAAATGATTGAGAAACTTCGCATGAACTGATGCTTAGTTGGGAAGATTTTAAAAAAGTCGAGATGCGCGTGGGAACTATACTGCGCGCATCTTCATTTCCAGAAGCTCGCAACCCGGCTTTCAAGATTACCATAGACATGGGCAACCTAGGTGTTTTCAAAACTAGTGCCCAGATTACTCAGCTATATAATGTGGAGGAACTGGTAGGCAAGCAGGTGATCACGGTAGTCAATTTCCCCAAAAAGCAAATTGCCAATTTCATGAGCGAGTGTTTGATTCTGGGTGTTTTGGGCGATGATAAAGACGTTACTTTACTCACTCCTGATAAACCCGTTAAGAATGGGAGTTTAATAGGGTGAGTGAGTTATAAAATTAGAATAGGCTCTAAGAATATCGCTCTTTTATTATTTTGATTGGTGGATTTAATACAATTGCTAGCATAAATCCTAGGTTCAGTATCTGAAGTTCAGAACAATATTTTTATAAGTAATTTCTTAGAAAAACATAGTAAACTTCAAATCTTCTATATCCAGTTCTGATGATTTACGATCAAACTCGCTCTTATTTAAAGGTCCAATTTTTAAAGTATCGACCCAATATTGGTTTACCTCTTTCTCTAGCGGTATGATAAAATAATGAGCATTCTTTTTATCTTCAATATGAGAACTTGTAATGATGTATTTTTTATTGAACCCTATGGATTTAATATTTGACTTTGTTATTCCAATATAATTACCAGAATCGACCTCATAACTTAATCTTAAGTTGTCAGAGGTGTCAACACCGATGATATAATACCTTCCTGTAATTTTCTTCTCAACAACTAAGTCTTGACAGGCAGTTGACAGCACAATAATTAAAGAAAAAAGAACTAAGTTAATGGGACTTATAATTTTCATTTTTAATGTTTTCTCTTTACGTTTAGTTGAGTTTATCGAAATAGCTGGGGAATGGTCACCTCCTCTCAATTCCTTTGTTTTTGGAATACCTCAGATTTTATTTTGTTTATGTATTGCTATCGAGAGGAGCTGCACGGAAGAGAGGGATATGTCATTTTTTAAATAGAGCATTGGCCGATTTTTTGTACTTATTATAAATTTCAAGATCTATTTCATTGTTACTTGGATTTCCTTGTTGATATCCAACCTTAAAAGTACTACCAACGCACCCCTGAGCTCCGTTCTCACACTCAAAATAAGTAGTCAATTCTTTACCTTTATATATCCTCAAATTGACGCTAAACTCATATTCTACATAGAAATCACTTCTGCTACCGTGTGTGAAATCAACTATTTTACACTCTGTAAAAGCTAATTTTTGTTCGAGTGCGTTTAATTGCCTATCATTATAAATAGATGATACAACAATGATCCCTACGATCAAAACCAAAACAATAATTAATTTTATATTTTTCATCGCGACAAAAAAACTTACAAAATTTTTCAGCAAGCCCAGTTCTGACAAATACTTTCCTAAAAAAAATTAAATATCACATCATCCCAGCAAAGAAAATAGCATTTGCCAGCAATTTATTAGTTCCGTACCAGAAGGCTCTGAATTGCGTGTTATCTGTAAATCCGCTTACTTCACCGCGTCCATAACTGCTGTGCTGAAAAGGCACGGTTTCTTTCAGTGCTTTCAGGTTTTCTTCAGAAATATAACCACTCATCAACGGTTCAGAAGTATATTGAATAGGATTGTTGAAACCATTTTTATTGGGTTTTACAAAAAGACTCGTGTTTCTAAATAACGGCAAACGCTCTTTACTGTATCCAAAATTGATAGGGTGGGAGCGGTCTAATTTTGCTTCAAAGATGGCTCCGCCTATGTTTTGAGCGCCGTACAGATTGCTACGATCTTTAAAAGCTACGTTGGTATTGAGGCTGTCAGCTTTTTTAAATTCAAGCGGAAGCATTTTGGAGCTGCTCATCCATCTAACACTGTTTCTGTAACCGATCAAGTTACCGCCTTCTCTTGTCCAGCGCTTTAACTGGTCTACTACCTCATTTTCTGGACTACCGTAAGTTGAAGGGACAATAATCGTGGTAAATTGACTAAGATCTTTGCGATTCAAATCTGCCAAATCTATTTTAGTAATGGAGATATCGTACCGCTGATCCATCAAGTGCCATATCTCACCTGCATCATAAGGAGAGATTCCATTACCTATCAACAATGCGATTTTTTGTGGCTTTACTAATCGGAATTGTCTAGACCCTAGATCGATTCCCGTGGTGAGTCCTGTTTTTGCTTGGTAAAAAGTTACTTTATTTTCCTCAGATAGCTCATTCATTAAAGAGAGCAATTCTGTGTTATCCAGTGCTTGGTTTTGAACGGGAACCATGAGCGTTCCATAGTCATAGTCTCTACCATCAATGCTGAAAGGGTTCATGGCAACTTTTACCCTGATATCTTTCTCATGAAGCTGGTTTAAAATGCGAGGAGCTAGATAATCTTCCCACGGAATGAAGTAGGCGTAGGCACGCTCACTGAGTTGACTTTTGGTTTCCGGTTTGTTTAATTCCGTAAGGATTTGTTTTTCAAAATCAGGTTTTACATTTTCTGCGTAGTCCAGGTTTAATGCCAATGGCAAGGTCCACGCACTGATGTCATAAAACAGACTGTCTTGAAAAGAAGTACGCTTCTCAAACATCGCATTGATCAGCCTGCTGTTCATTTGATTTTTAGGAATGAAGTAGCTGCTTTCCTTTTTAAAGTTTTTGCCGTTGTAAGATGCATCACTTTGCAATTTATGGAGCTGGATATCGTGCCTCATCAATATTTCTGCGAGAGCGTTAGTCTTATTGATATCATTTGCATCACCGAATACAATTCCATTAGAATTTCTACTGGTTTCCTGACGTGCCTTTTTATAAAAATCTTCTTGATAATCAAGAATTTCTTCTCGCATGGAATTGGCTGCTTTTAGTGTACTTAAAGCGGCTGTAAACTGGTTGCGAATGGTAAAAGGAAAAGTCAGCAATCCATTGTCTGAATCTTGAGCATGACCACGTGAACTTGCTTGTTCAAACAGAATTCCTATACCGCCATTGATATCTGGGAAGGTCGAGCCTTTACCGTAATAGAAATCATCATAGCTTTCTTCAGTGTAATACAGTGAACCTATCTCATCCAAAGCCTCTGCATGGTAATCACCTATTTTATGGGTGAGTTCTTGATTCATTTTAGGCGTAAGCGGGTGGGTACGCGAGGGAATTCCTGGTTGGAAAAAGAAAGTAGCATTGGTGCCCATCTCGTGGTGGTCCGTAAGAATGTTAGGCATCCAGTCATGAAAAGTTTGAATACGAGCTTTTGATTCTGGTAGCTGTACTGGCAACCAGTCGCGATTCATATCAAACCAGTAGTGGTTGGTACGACCGCCAGGCCAAACCTCGTCGTACTCGCGGTCGTAGGAATTTGAAGTAATGTTTTTGTTCTTGTGCTGGTTGACCCAAGTAGAAAACCGTTGTACCCCATCTGGATTGAAACAAGGGTCAAATAAGATTACGGTATTATTGAGTAAGTTTTCGATTTCATCGCCTTGTGCCGCTGCCAGATGATAAGCAAGAACAATTGCTGCATTAGAGCCGCTAGCTTCATTTCCGTGAATGGAAAAACCTTGATAAACTACGATAGGATCATCTTCTCTGGAAACTCCATCTTTTTGCAGCGCTTCGTTATGCTTGCTCTTGATTTGATCGATCCTCGATAGATTTTCTGGACTGGACACCGTCATTAATAGGAGTGGCCTGCCTTCGTAAGTGTGACCTCTATTTTCAATATTGAAACGACCTGATTTTTCTGAAATCACACTCATGTAATGCACGATCTGATCATGGCTCACGTGCCATTCTCCAGGTACGTATCCTAGTATTTCCTGCGGAGTAGGAATGCTAGCGTCATAAGTTACATCGTCTGGTAGGTAATAGGATAGATCAATCGGGTCTTGAAGTGATGGGGGTTGTGCGGTTACCGCTTTCGCGACCTGCGCTGAGCCCAGTCGAAGTGAAGCGAGAACCATCAAAAACACTATTTTTCTCATAAAATAAGTCGCTTTAAGGCAAAAAAAAGCCTTTCAAAAGTTGAAAGGCTGTAAGATAAGGTATCGGTATAAATTCATAAAGCTTAGAATACATTAGTCTTTGGCTTCGATATTACCATTTCGCTTACGATACTCTATATTCCTCAGGCTTATAACGTCAGGTTCTCCCTCATAAGCACCATTGAGGAACTGCCCGCTGCGCGTCCAGTTCCCATACTCGTCATGGTCGTAATATTCTACCCACGCCTCATCTTTGAGTGAGCCGTCCTTATTAATCGTTCTAGAGTAGATAATGTCTGCATTTTTATCGAGCTCGAGGTAGGTGGAATAGCCTCGATCGCTCATCCCCACAAATAGATGGTTGACCTCCAGTCTCGATAACAGGCTGCCGTCATCACGGTAGGTGTATTCAAAGCTCTTCTCCAGAACATCGCTGCGATAGGCGATTGTACTTTGCAGGCGGTTGTTGTCATCATAATTATACTCAATTCTAAGGGTCGTGGCAGCATTATAGTCCCTATAGAAATAACTCGAGGCAGAGGAGTAGCCCGTAAACTTCTCACCCTCCACCATCTCAAAGAACTTGTAGTCCTCACGATGGATCCTGTTGAGGCTGTCGTAACGGTATCGCACCACTTCTGAATAAAAGGGATCGATCTTTTTAAACTTCTCCTTCCTGAGCCTGCGGTACTTCACCCTGTCGATGCTGTCGAGTTCATAGGAATAGTGTTGCCACCAATTTTCTGAGCCATCGGGAAGGCTTTCTGTTCTTAAGGGAAAACCCAGGTGCGAGGAATCAGAATAGGTTGCTTCACTGCGTCGCATCTTACCGGGATAGTGGATAAGCCCGTCATACTCAATGACACATTGAGGGAAGTTCTGGGGTGTCACATGATGATCTCTGTATATGGATTTGGGAAATATATGCGGATTATAAAAATGGATGGAGTCGAAACAAAACATCATTTCAATTGCCTCCCCATATTTATCAAAAATCTGGTGGACTCCCCCCCCCCCACCTAAAATGGCTTCTCCCTGAACGGGTACTTCAAATGGATACGGGCGTTTAAGAACTTTATTATTACTGGCTAGAAGAATAATCCCATCCAGATGCCTGATAGGGCCTTTCATCCTTATCTCAGACAACTCATTTTCCAGATAATATACAGGTGGGGCGAGTTTCTTTTCTGAACAGGACATTATGAGAACGATTGCAACTGGTAAAAACGCTACCGCCACGTTGTTGTAAGCTTTCGCGACCTGCGCTGAGCCCAGTCGAAGTGAAGCAAGACTCATAAAAACAAAAATAAAAATGCGGTTTCTCATAGAAAAATGAAAGTTTGAGGCAAAAAAAAAGCCTTTCAAAATTGAAAGGCTACAATATAATTATTTAGATCGTTTATATGTCATCAAAATCGATATTTGTAAAACTAGCGGGATGATTGGGCTCTGCACCTCCATCACCTGCCTCTTTATCTGACTCCTTTTGAAAATTATTCTGATGGCGGTCTGAAATGACTTCGCCCCCTTTCTTATCGATAATAAAGTCGGTTACTTCCTTTAAAGTATCGCCAAATTCGGCAAAATCTTCTTTATACAAATAGATCTTATGCTTTTTGAAATGGAAGCTACCGTCGTCATTGGTAAACTTTTTGCTTTCAGTAATAGTAAGATAATAGTCGTCTGCTTTTGTGGAACGCACATCAAAGAAGTAAGTGCGACGCCCTGCTCTTACTACTTTTGAAAAAATATCTTCCTGATCGTTATAACCTCTATCTGCCATGATCTTTTAATCGATTAGTAAGTGGTCAAAAATAGAAAAAAATGTTAAGAAGTCTAATTTAATGTAGGGATTAATGAAAAAAAAGCCGCAGCATTTGCTCAAAAAGGTTAAATAAAGATTGTGAGAAACGATAACTCAAACCATTGTTTGAAATATTCAATCATAGTGGTCTGAAAATCTAAACAATTTGAGCCCTAAAAAACTGCTGAAACCATCTCAACAAAATTTCACGCTCAAAAGAATGGACTTTAAGACCTGAAAATGCATCAAATAATGATTAAAAATAGTTATCTAATTGGTCTCCATGTAAACAATGAATCTACCTACAATCCCGTTTTAAGATTCCTCAAGCATTTGATTTGCATAGAGCTCTGCATAATAACCATCTTTATTAAGTAATTCTTGATGATTACCTTGCTCAATAATGCGGCCTTCATCCAGCACAATAATATGATCTGCGTTTTTTGCTGAACTCACCCGGTGACTTACAAGGATGGTGGTCGTGTTTTCTGTAAGACGTTTGAGGTTGTTTAAGATCTGCTCTTCCGTTTCAGTATCTACCGCGCTCAAGCAATCGTCCAGAAGTAAAATGTTTGGTTCTTTTATTATGGCTCGTGCAATAGACACTCTTTGCTTTTGCCCGCCACTTAAGGTAATACCTCTTTCACCTAGAACGGTTTCATACTTTTTAGTAAACTGGTCTATGTTTTTATGCACCACAGCATTTTTTGCAGCTGTTTCGATTTCTTTTTGTGAAGCTTCTTTTTTACCGAATGCGATATTATTTCCTATGGTATCTGAGAACAGAAAGGCATCTTGGGGAACGTAACCTATGGATTGACGCAAATTATTGAGGTTCACCTGTTCGATCTCTCGGTCGTCAATTTTAATAACACCACTGCTTACATCATAAAGCCTCCCTATAAGTTCTAATACAGTAGATTTACCGCTACCAGTTTTGCCTAAAATAGAAAGAGTTTTTCCAGCAGGAACATGAAAACTCAGGTTTTTGAGTGCTTGAATATTGGTGTCTTCATAAGTGAAGCTAACGTCTGCAAAGGTTATGGCTCCCGTTATTTCTTGGTACTCTTCCGTATTATTTTTAATGTCTGGCTCAATGTCTAGAAATTGATTGATTCTTTTTTGGGAGGCTTCAGCTTGCTGAATCATATTTGTTACCCATCCCACGATGGCGACTGGCCATGTAAGCATATTCACATAAATCAAAAATTCTGGTATGGTTCCGACTTCAATCACTCCATCGATCACTTGTTGTCCTCCTATATATATGACCATTATATTGCTTAGACCTATAAGTAAAACCATTAATGGAAAAAACAGCGCTTGAACGCGTGCAAGGTCTATATTTTTATCCTTGCTATCGTTAGCCACATCCGTAAATTGGGCATACATCGTTGGAGCAAGATTGTAGGCTTTAATAACTGCGATCCCGCTAAATGCTTCTTGTGAAATGGTGTTGAGGTTGGATAGATATTCCTGTACTAATGTTGCTCTTTTATTAATTTCTCTACTTATTACATAAATAGCAACAGAGAGAATGGGCAGTGGAATGATCGTGTAAAGAGCAAGATCAGGAGCAGTAATAAACATTTGTGGAATGACCACGGCAAAAAGGGTAAGCATATTGATTCCATACATAATTGCAGGCCCCATATACATGCGCACTTTAGATACATCTTCACTAATGCGATTCATAAGGTCTCCAGTGCGATTCTGTTTGTAAAATGAGAGGGATAGTCGCTGGTATTGCTGGTAAACGATATTTTTAAGATCGTATTCTAAATGTCTGGAAACTACGATAATAAGCTGGCGCATAACAAAAGTAAGCAGGGCGGCAAGTAAGGTTGCACCCAGAATAATTCCTATGCTCCAGAGTAGTTCATTCTCTAGATAATCGGCATCAGTAATTTTGTTTTGATCGTAATCATTGAGAAGGTTGATTATTTTCCCCACATATTTGGGAAGAACCAGAGAAAGTAGTCTTGAAATTACGGTAACCACGATTCCCCCTATGAGTTGCCACTTGTATTTTTTAAAGAGTTTGTTTAACTTTTTGAGTTCTTTCATAAAGGTATCTACAGCCCTGTGTTTACTGTTTGGTCAAAAGCGGGAAATTAGTCCAGCATAATTGCTATTTCCCTAAAATCAAGTTATTTTTGCGCGCCTAATTTTTGACAAATAATCCATACTCTAATGTCCCAAAATTACAGCTCTTTGCAGCAAATGATTCATGAGGATCCCGTTTTCGGTCAATTGTCTTTTGACGGGCATGAGCAAGTCGTTTTCTGCAATGACAAAGATACAGGTTTAAAAGCCATCATAGGAATTCATAATACCGTTCTGGGTCCTGCACTGGGTGGTACACGCATGTGGAATTATGAAAATGAATGGGCAGCTCTCAATGATGTTCTTAGATTATCAAGAGGCATGACTTATAAAAGTGCTATTACAGGTCTCAATCTTGGAGGCGGAAAGGCCGTAATCATAGGGGATTCAAAAATCCAGAAAACGCCCGAGTTGATGAGGAAGTTTGGCGAGTTCGTTCACTCGTTAAGTGGAAAGTACATCACTGCAGAAGATGTAGGTATGACCACCGAAGATATGGACACTGTGCGCGAGGTGACTCCCTATGTCACGGGAATTTCACAGCACAATGGAGGGGCAGGGAATCCATCACCTATCACCGCCTATGGGGTTTTTATGGGTATGAAAGCTGCCGCGCAGTTCAAATATGGTAGTGATATACTAGAAGATAAACGCATTTATGTAGAGGGAATAGGTAATGTGGGAGAAAACCTAGTTGAATACCTGACCCAAGAAGGAGCAGACGTGGTAATTGCAGATCTTAATCAAGACCGTTTAGAAGAAGTACGCGATAAATACGGAGCCACCATCTATGGAGGTGATGATTTATACGGTGAGCACATGGATATTTATGCTCCTTGTGCCCTGGGCGCGACAATTAATGATGATACCATCCATAAATTGCAGGCCGACATCATCGCTGGAGCTGCAAACAATCAGCTGGCTGATGAACAGAAACACGGTACTCTGCTACAAAAAAGAGGTGTGGTATATGCTCCAGATTTTTTGATTAATGCAGGTGGTATTATCAATGTTTATGCGGAGCTGGAAGGCTACGATAGGTCAGAGATCATGAGGAAGACAGAAAATATCTTTACCACCACCATTGAGATTTTGAACAGAGCAAAGGATAATGGCACCACTACACATACCGCTGCGTTTGAAATCGCATCGGCGCGTATTGATGCACGCAGGCAGGAGCAAGTTGCTCTCTAATTAGTGCATTTATTGTCTTAGGATTTTTGTGATCTCGCTTTCGCGAAAGCGAGAATTTATGTAGTAAAAAATAGGATGACAATTCTCAGGAGTTGATCCTTGAAACGATTGAAAAATAACATCGCCTTCAAAGGCGCCAAAAAACGTTCTTATGCTTACCCGTCGCCAGTTGCGTATAAAAGTTATGCAGGCTATATTTTATTTTCAGAGTCAGCAAGATGATGATCTCAAAAATCTTGAAAAATTTCTGAACACCAGCGTGACCCAGACTTATGGGCTCTTCTTACACCTTGCACAACTACTGGTGAAGATTCACGAACTGGCAGTAGAGCGTCAAAACAATCTAGCCAAAAAACATATTGCCAGTGAAGAAGAACGCACGGCACCAGCTTATTTTGCCGAAAACATTGTTCTGAGCAAGCTGAGAGAAAGTGAGGAACTGGTAGAGGCACTCAAAAAAAGAAATTTAGACCCATGGGAACTGGACTCTAAGTATGTCGAGAATCTCTACGATAAGATTATCAATAGTCCTACTTATGTGATGTATACCAGTGTGTCCGAGACGAGTTACAAAAAAGACCTGAATTTTGTTGTACAGATTTATCAAGAAATCATTGCACCTAGCGATGAGCTCTTGGATTATCTTGAGGATATCAATATCACATGGGTGGATGATTATCCCCTAGTTAATACTTCCATGATCATGTTTTTGAGAAGGATCAAAGCTTCTAAAGAAGTGAAGCTGCCAGACCTCGTCAAAGATGCTGATGATATTAAGTTTACAATGGAGCTTTTTAGAAAAACAGTGCTCAATCAAGACGAACTCTTAGAGCGTATCGACGGCCGCACGCCCAATTGGGATAAAGACCGCATTGCGCCTATAGACCGAGTATTAATAATTATGGCGCAGGCTGAGTTTCTATATTTTCCGAGCATACCGGTAAAAGTTTCACTTAATGAATATCTTGAGATAGCCAAGGATTATAGTACCCCTAAAAGCAGCACGTTTATAAATGGGATTCTTGACAACCTGCTCAAGGAATTTCAGGAAAATGACCAAATCAATAAAATAGGTAGGGGATTGATGTAGGCTATTAAAACTTTGACTAAAAAAATCTTATTGTCTATATTTGTGACCTTTAATAAAAGAAAATAACATGAAAAAAGTAATCCTAATGGTAGCTGCAGCGGCTACCCTATGTTTGACAAGCTGTAACGAGAAGGCAACTGCAAAAATTGATGAGGCAAACCTCACTGCAGCTGCAGCTGATAAGGAAGCATCTGACGTATTTCCAGTGATGACTTTTGATCAAACTGAATATGATTTTGGTACCGTGGACGAGGGAACTGTTGTAGAACATGAATTTTCGTTTACTAATACAGGTAAAGCTCCACTTATAGTTGTTGATGCAAAATCAAGTTGTGGATGTACCGTTCCTACATGGTCTAAGGAACCTATCGCTCCTGGAGAAAAAGGAAGTATGATGGTACGTTTTAATACTAATGGAAAACCTAATGCACAGACAAAGGCGGTAACTGTAACTGCTAATACTGAAAAAGGTACTGAGTCAGTTAGAATTAAAGGAATGGTAACGCCTAAGAAAAAGGCAACCGCTCCTAACGCATAAGCGTTTTCTCTATGGACATGAGTCAACTAATAGGTTTTGCTCCCTATGTTCTAGTAATAGCGATCTTTTATTTTTTAATTATTAGACCGCAAGCTAAAAAACGTAAGGAAGAAAAACTTTTCACCGAGTCTCTCAAAGTGGGTGACAAAGTGATAACCACTAGCGGTATTCACGGTAAGGTCAACCAGTTAAATACTGAAAAAGCCACGGTAATGATAGAAACGGGAGCAGGAAAAATATTGTTTGAGAGATCTGCAATATCACAAGAACTCTCCACTAAACTCAAAGAAGAGGTTAAGAAGTAACATTTTATATGTTAAGTAAGAAAATCCCTGGTTGTTAAAGCTAGGGATTTTTTGTTACTTGTTTTTATTCAAACTGGTGCCTGTAATTTTAAAGTTTTTTATGAATTTTCCATCAGATTGGAAACGGCTCTTAATTAATATCATAAATATTGATTTTACGCAGCAATCCCAAAAATGGTTACCGCTTTCGCGAAACCTACATGCAGACAGGGCGACAGACTAAAATTATCATAAATTCAAGAAGATGTAAAACTCAATTTAAATCAATAAAATAGCGATACAAATGCTCCGCTTAGAGTTTGGCAGTTTATAGGAGGGAGCTCCGTCTAAATACAAAAGCGTTATTAATTGTACTGTCTGATACAGTTGTAGCGAACTTAGGTCATAGTTTAAGTTGAGTCTTGCTAGTGATACAGTGCGTAGATGATTTTTTTGAGACACTATCAAGCCGCTTTACTCAAAGCTGTTTTTTTTCTGCCTATTAACTTCTCCCAACTTTTTTGAAGAATACGTTTTTTCAGGTTTATGGGATAATTGCGATCGCCGCAAAACACTGCAGTCATGTATCGCGCAAACTTTGTTCCATAGCGTTTGATCAAAAAGCTTCTGAGTTTTGGTTTGCCATAAAACCAAGAAGCAAGCATTCTTCCCGTGGCCAACTGTGGTAATAACTTTTCGTTGAGTATAGTTTCATAATTTTTTGCCGCGGTTTCACGATCGCCTTCTGCTGCAATGATGGCTTGAGCCGCGTAGCGACCAGAAAAAATTGCGTTTGAGATCCCTTCGGCGGTAATGGGATCAGCAAATCCAGCCGCATCGCCAGTTAGAAAAACACCGTTTTTTACAAAACCCTCTTCTCGAGGAGTAATCGGAATATTAAAACCAAATTTCTTGATTTCTTTAACATTTTTAATATTCATATCATCTATGTACTTCATACAAGCCGACTTTAAATCAAGCTTTCCACCGCCGTTTCCAAATCCTCCCACACCTACAGAAAGATGACTGTTTTTTGGGAACACCCAGCCGTAACCATGAGGAACAGCTCCCATGTCAAAACGCACCCGATGGCGGTGCTTTTCATACTCCTCTGGAGTGACGTAGATTTCATACTCTAGTGCTGGAATAAGAGTGCGGGAATCGTTTTTCCAACCTGCCATTTTTGCCGTCGGACTATAGGCACCATCAGCGGCAATGACAGTTTTAGCGAGGTAAGAGTTCTTATCTGTGGCAAGTAGGATTTGATCTTTTTGATGCTCCAGTGCGGTGAGTTTTTCACCCTGTTTCAAAACAGCGCCATTTTCCATCGCTTTTTGGGTAAGTAGGTAATCAAATTTATCCCGCATCACCATACTGATCACAGGTCGATCATCTGCGGCGATTAAATGACTGCCATCGTCAAAATAAATGTCCACCTCTTTGAATTGCAGATCAACCACCTCATCTGTATTGAAAGGCAAATCTCTCAAGCCTCTATATACAAAACCACCTCCACAAACCTTGTATCGTGGTAATTCTCGCTTCTCAATTATCAATACCTTCATGCCAGCCACAGCGAGATCATAAGCAGCCATGCTTCCCGCTGGTCCAGTTCCTATAATAGCAACGTCAAATAAAGTATTGTTTTCCATGTTGTTTTCTTGATCAGTGAGAGAAGATTCAAAAATGGGAAAAATAAAAAAGTTAATGATAAATTAAATCAACTTTTTATCATGATGATATTTAGGTGATTTAAACTCTCGAGCGTGTAATTTTTAAATACTGTTTGTAGCTCTTAGAAGATTGATCTTTCAAAGTATAGGTCGCTTAAAAACTTGATCAGTGTACACCTCATATTATAAAATCAGTCATTTTTTGAAATGAGTTTGGAATGGAAAATCATATGAAAAAATGGATAGGAACGAGGAGAAGCTCTAAGAGTAAAACATATCCTTTATAATTTATTCACTCCCGCAGATATCTATGTTAAAAGCAAAACTTACTGCTATAATTAAGCAAAAGGTTTCAATCATTTTAGGTGTGATAGTATAGAATTAAAAAGGGCCGCCATCCTTAGGATTGCGACCCTTTTATTTCCAAATCTTTATTTGATTACTATTCCATGACCAGCTTTTCAGTCTGCTCGCCAAGATCGGTCTTGATCTCCACGAGGTAGGTACCGGTTTTAAGATCTAGATCATTCAAGCGGTAGATACCAGTCTCATTAGTTTCAAAAGTATTGACCGACTGTCCTAGCAGATTAAGGATCGTGATGGTCTTTTCTCCAAGAATCCCGTCAAAATCGATGTTTACATAACCATTAGCGGCAGGGTTGGGGTAGAGGGTTACCGCTTTCGCGAAAGCGATATCTCCAGCACTCAACGTACCGTCCTCAAAACGGATCTCAAACCTCTGGCTCACGTCTACGGCATCCCCAGCAGCAACGCTGAAGGCATAGTTAGTCTGCGTCGTATTTGACATGAGGGTAGAGGTATTTGTAAGGTTATCTACCAGATAGGCATTAATATTACCGAAGTCCACCGCAGCCATGTTGAGTGAGTAGCCGCCATCACCATCTACGGTTACGTAGAGTGGGAGGGTTTCACCATCTACCGGTAATTCCCTGCGCTCGATACTCAGGTAACTGCTACCATCAGTTCTTGCCAGATTGTAGCTGTTGCTCAAAAACTTGACCGAGTCGTCGTTATCAATCGCATTGCTGAACGAGGCATCAAAACCTATGATGCTACCATCCAGATCTGCGCTGTTTGAATCGCGTAACTTTAAATGCATGACCACTGGTCCATTGTTTGAGTAGACCGTCGTAAGTGGAGCGATACTGGTCACTGCATACTTCTTCTGTAGCGTGATCTGAGAGTCGCCATTACCACTTCCTTCAAAGAACACGGCCTGACCCGGCTGGATGTTCCCGTCAAAATCCCCAAGGGTTGCTCCAAGTAGAGCATCCCAACTCACATAATTGCCACCCTGTACAGTTACAGTTGGATCCACGATCCACATCTTGTCGGTATCTATACCGGCAATGTTTGAACCGTCGGTCGCATCATTTGCCTGTCCCAGGATATCATAGACTGCCTGGTAGGGATTACCTATAAGGTTGAAAGCATTGCTGTCCACGTCAAAATCACGATCCCAGCGGAATAGTTCACCATAAGTACGTAGTACAGTCGGAATGCTCACGGTACTGTTAGTATTGATAGCAACACTACGGTCACCTCTAACAAGAATTCTGTAAGGTGTTCCAGCTGAGATGGGTCCTTGATCAGTACTAGTTACCGTAGTCCAGCTGTTGTTCAGGTTATCAAAACCAAACAGACTCGGATTATTAGTCCCGCTCACATCAAAACCGTTTGCGGCACCTCCGGTACCAGTAATGTGCGTACCCATACCATCTTGATAACCTGCATCGCCAGGTAATAGACCACCTTCCTGCCAGTTGTCGTAGATGGTAGTAGCACCCTCCTGATTCGGATTATAATAATAGCTGGTACTGATAGGGGAGGACATCAACCTAAACTTACGCACACCGCTGAACCAGCGCTCCACCATTACTTTTGAAGTGTTGATGTTAGTATAAGGATGGTAGTAAAAATCAATGTGCTCGTAATCCACCATTGCCGTACGCGTTGCAGAACTTTTAAGCGTTACTGTAGATGCGGTGTCGTAGGCCAGAAGTTTGCTCTGATTAATGTTATGGCCTTTTACCACATTTGTAATGTCCAGATTGCCCTGTATAGATAGCGTACCTACCTCAGCTCCTATTTCTAGGGTGCCAATAGTAGAATTGCTAAAGTTAACCAGCTTATACGACTGTCGATCACCAGCATTATAGTAAACGGTCGCCAGATCATAATTTAAGATTCCATCTATCCATAGATCATTATGCACCGTCATTGTAGTCGCAGGCAAGGCAGTAAGCGTCGCTCCATTAAATACATTGATATCCAGCGCCTCAAAAGATCCTACTGCAACTGATCCATCCCTTACCTCAACACGATCATTAGCTGTAGATCCTATTGTAGGCAATGCAGGATCATTAGGCGTCCAGGCGCCGTTTTCATACACAAAGTCTGCATCTTTAAACACGATCATGATAGGACTGTTATCAGCTAACGTGGACTCATAATGGTTGTAGTAATTACCTGCACGATCTGTTGCGCGTGTAAGTTCCCACCAATTCCCTACGATAGTCTCACTGTTGGAAGTCCCTCTTGAAGCTAATATAGGCTGGGTAGGTATGACCACACGCACTTCATACACATGGTTTGCAGCATCTACAAGAATAATATCCCCATCGGCAAACGTTAGGTTGTCATTTGAAAAATACCATACTCTTGCCTCAAAGTCTTCTGAAACCGGTTCATCAAAATCTACAACTAGGATGGCGGTATCACCTGGATGGGCAATAGTACCGCCACCTTGCACATGCTCTGTTACTGTAGCTTCTGGCTTAATGGTATCAACGATTACGTTGCTTCCATCAGTAGTTGTGGTTACAATTGTACCGGCCTGACCAGCAATATCGCTATAGTTAATGCTGATTGTTGAAGGGCCTTGGAAATCGTCCCATCTACTAACGGTATAATAGACCTCAAAGGTCGCTGGATTGATCTGATTGAAGTTCCAGTTACCCATCTGAACGCCGTTAAGGGTCACATTGTCCAGCTGTATGGCCTTATTTGCACGTATAAATAGAGTAATCTGATCATTCTCTCTGGCAAAATTAGAATCCAGAGTATTATTACTGCTCAAAAGTACCTCTTCAAGAACCGGTGGAGCCGCGTCTACAACATTTACAATACGAGTCACGGGCTCAGCTAAATTACCACTAGGGTCAGTATAATTGTAGTTGAATGTGTAGCTTCCTTGAACCGAGGCATCAAAGGTAGTCGGCAGACCATTTCTGAGAACAGTAGTTACCATCTGGTTCATGTCCACCGTGCAATTATCGGTTATACTAGCTCCCGGATCTGTAAAGGTTCCACCTACTTGAATCTCATTATAGGCATCACCAAGACCTGCAATACTGATCACAGGTGCCTCATCATCAGCTACCGTAACATCAATGTCCTGTGCGTGGCTGTTACCAGCAGCATCGCTCACCGTGATGGTCACGCTTACTGGTGCGCTGGCATCTGCACAGTCAAAGCTGGTCCTGGATGTCGTTACCGAGCTGGCAACGGCAGCGATGGAATTGTCAAAGCTATGCCCGCTCTCTGGAACAGCCGTCATTGCAGAACTACCGTTCCTAGCTGTGGTAGTACGTAGGTTACCGCTACTGTTAATAAGGGGGTATTTGTTATTGCTGGTAAATTTCAAATGGAACGGCTGGTCAAAATTGATGGGGTCGCCAGACGCTGTTCCTGTTTGCTCGATCATCAATTTCATACTAGCGTCCCGACTAGAGCTCCATGGCTCCCAGATGATCTGGTCGCTTCCCCAATTGTTCCTGAGCATCATTCTTCGGGAGTTTGAAACGATTTCCATGTACAGGATATCGCCTGCGCGCACCTTGGTGTCTACTGCCGTCTGGGCAATCATTTTAACTGCGTTTCCAGTAGAGTTCATACTGGCGTAACCGCTTGCAAAGCCCAGATAGTTCCCGCTACTTGAGTGCAGCACCTTGAACTCGGTACTGCCGTAGGTCATGTGGTTTGCTGGAACCGCATTATCCACACTTACTATGGCATCCATCGCCTGCATGCTTGCCGCACCACTATCATCCATTGTCAGGCTCAAATCCTGAACTACAGCCACTGGAGCAGTAAAGTCGGCTGTTACGCTACTACTGTCTGTTGTAGCAGTGACTTGTGTACCGCTCGTTCCAAAGGTAGACTCAAAGTCAATCGTGAAAGACACGATTCCCTCTGCCTCACTACCATTGAAGGTATAGCTTGCCGTCCAGTCATTGCCCGATGTGTTTGCTACTGTTGCCGTCTGTCCCGCGATGGTTGCCGTCACGTTATTCAAACCTGTACTTCCCGTAATGGAAATGGTGGCGGTGTCTCCCGCTTTCGCGAAAGCGGAATTCACATTATCACTCGCTATACTTACGGCGTTTAAGCTGGGAATCGTATCGATCACATTTACCGTTCGAGTTACCTGTGTAGCAGCATTACCACTTAAATCAGTTATGTTATAGGTAATTATATAATCTCCAGGAGTATTAGTGTCTACAGTTTCACCTGTGATTACCACACCACCTGCCGCTGGACTACAGTTTTCTGTAGCTGTAGCACCAGGCTCTGTGTACGTATTACCTACGCTAAGAGTCATGATAGCATCTCCAGTAAGTGTAATGACAGGTGCGATGTTGTCTTCTACTGTAACAAGAGCAGTTGCTGTAGTTGTATTGTTCGCCTCATCTGTAACCGATAATGTTACCAAAATAGGACTATTGACAACATCATTACAGTCAAAATCTGTTTGATCAAGACTTAAGGTAACCGTTCCTTCTACATCGCTGGAACCGTTGTCCACCATGTCTGGAGTAATCGTCGCCTGACCATTTGCATCTAGATTTACCGTAATGTCTTGAGCTATTGCCGTAGGAACAGTATCCAGTTCAACGGTCACGTCAAAGCTACAGCTGTAGGTCTGACCATTCAATAACCACTCGTGGGTTACCGTGGTGGTTCCCACTGGGAATACCTCGCCGCTGGCTAGACCGCTGGTGCGACCTGTAGTTACGGGAACCTCGATGATAGCCCTTATGTTTCGGTTAGTGCTTACATTAGACCATTCCCCTGTACTTCTATTAATTTTAGCGACATCCTCTGCTGCACCTCCGTTAATAGGGTGGTTAGTTGCCCAATTGTTGTAGGTCAACGCTGTGCCGTCTTGCCAGACAAAGTTGGCCTCGCTAGCGATGTCATTTGCACCGATATATGCCTCTGGACTAGCACTACCGTGATTCATCAATTGCTGTATAAAAGCATTCTCTTCATCACTTTCTATCCTCGCTAGATATCCTCCCATTGCAGCGGCATCGGCTAGCAGGTCATTATAACTTTTATTCCAATATCCAATGTAATAAAAGCTATTTCCAAATTGTCCTCTAATACCGTGACCATTCGACACTGGAACCGCACCATCTGCTACCAGCGTCGCGCCGCCTGTAGCACAAAGGTCCGTAATGGTAGGTGCCGTATAATTAACGATTGACCCATTTGGATCGGTAGTAATCAATACAACATCATTCTGACAAGTGATGATTGGTGCGATGTTGTCTTCTACTGTAACAAGAGCAGTTGCGGTAGTTGTATTGTTAGCCTCGTCAGTCACAGATAGCGTTACCGTAATAGGACTAATAACAACATCATCACAATCAAAATCTGTTTGATCAAGACTGAATGTAATCGTTCCCTCTACATCGCTAGAACCGTTATCCACCATATCAGGTGTAATTGTCGCCTGACCGTTTGCATCCAGGTCTACAGTAATGTTTTGTGCGATAGCGGTAGGAGGAGTATCTAAATCAACAGTCACATCAAAGCTACAGCTGTAAGTTTGACCATTCAACAACCACTCGTGGGTTACTGTGGTAGTTCCCACTGGGAAGTTTTCACCGCTAGCAAAGCCGGCTGATCTTCCGTGACTTGCTGGAACCTCGATAATGGCTCTTGATGATAATACAGGTCTGGCGTCATTCCACTCGCCTGAATTTCTTAAAATCATGACGACATCTTCATCATTTACATTGTTGGGCTCTCCTGCAGCCCAGTTAGTGTAGGTTACCGGTGTACCGTCCTGCCATAGGAACGTTCCCTCTGTAGCGCTATCTGTAGCACCTATGTAGGCTGTCTGGCTGTTAAAGGTTTGAGCCAGTAGCTGTCGTACGTACTCGTTTTCACCAGCACTTTCAATCTTTACGAGATACCCACCCATGTTAGCGGCATCGGTAAGAAATGCGTTGTACTGTTTATCAATACCTGAAACGTAGTAATAGCTGTCACCATAATGTCCCAATGGACTATATCCAGATACTGCGGGTACCGTAGGAACGGTATAACAATTGTCTGTTATACTCGGCTCAGTATAAGTTACAACCGCGCCGTTTGCATCTGTGGTAGTTACCATAATATCATCAAGACAGGTAATGACTGGTGCGATGTTGTCTTCTACGGTTATGTAAGCTCTAGTGGAAACTGCACTGTTTGCGGCATCAGTTGCTGTAAGATTTACAGGAATACCACTGTACTGAACACTAGCGGCGGCGACCCCAGAAAGATCCACGTGACCTGAATTCGTTGATTGGTCAGTAAGTTGATCTACTGTAGTTAGAGAGCCATTGTAGTGACGTAATGGATTGCCCACTACATTGCCTTTCATGTCTTCTAGTATTTCAGCTTGAGTTCTAGCGGTATTCCATATCAAGATATCATCCATCTGGCCACCATAACGATTTGAATTAGAAAGCTCTGTTCCTATTATAAAAGGTACCCGTGAACCTTGGCTATTGATAACCTGATTGACAGAGGTAGCTTCCAGCGCACCGTCTATATAAATCTTTATGTTGCTACCACCGGTAGCGGCATCATTTCCATAACTTACGGCTAAGTGGTGCCAGTTGCCATCATTGATAGCGGTGGTACTCTCAGGCTGAACTGATAGGTCATAAGGGCCGACAGAATTGCTTGCCTTTACCCGACCGTCTGCCAGTTGCCAAATAAGAAAGTGTCCATAAACACCACTGTGAAATTTGCTGAATAGATTTTGTTGACTGCTACTGGACGTGTTGACCCAACTTTCAACCGTATAGGCAGAAGTAAAGTTGTCCACGTTGCCTAGGTTAAGTGTTCCACTTACGGTTCCATCGATGTGAATCGCTCCCTCCATGGATGAACCATTTGCGTAGCTACAATCAAAATCTGTTTGATCAAGACTCAATGTAACTGCTCCCTCTACATCGCTCGAACCGTTATCCACCATTGCAGGTGTAATAGTTGCCTGACCATTTGCATCTAAGCTTACAGTAACGTCTTGTGCGATAGTAGTAGGTGGCGTGTCAAGGTTAACGGTTACGTCGAAGCTACAGCTGTACGCTTGCCCATCGATCTCCCACTCGTGAGTTACCGTGGTGGTTCCTACTGGGAAGTTTTCACCAATTGCAAAGCCGGCAGATCTGCCGTGACTTGCTGGAACCTCGATTATGGCTCTGATATTTTGAGCAGTATTAGTATCGTTCCACTTTCCGTTATCTCTTCTTATAAGCGCTACATCTTCGTTTCCACCACTGTTATTAGGCTCTCTAGAATTCCAGTTGCTATAAGTTAATGCCGTACCATCTTGCCATAAAAAAGTTCCCTCTACAGCTGCATCAGTAGCTCCTATATAAGCATATTGACTGTTAAAGGTTTGTGCCAATAACTGTCGTACATACTCGTTTTCACCAGCACTTTCAATCTTTACGAGATACCCACCCATGTCAGCGGCATCGGTAAGAAAGTGGCTATACTGGTAATCAATACCGGAAACGTAGTAATAGCTGTTCCCATAATGACCCAAAGGACTATAACCAGATACTGCGGGTATCGTAGGAACGGTGTAACAGTTGTCGGTAATAGAGGGCTCCGTATAATTGACCACCGCGCCATTTGCATCTGTAGTAGTTATAACTAGATCTTCTGGACAGGTAATGACTGGTGCGATGTTGTCTTCTACCGTAATGTATGATCTAGCCGTAGACACGCTGTTTGCGGTATCGGTAGCGCTTAAGTTTACAGGTATCCCGCTGTATTGAATGCTGGTAGATGCAATCGTAGATAGATCAACATGACCTGCATTTGAGGACTGGTCAGTAAGTTGATCTACAGTAGTTAGGGATCCATCGTAATGACGTAATGGACTGCCCACGACGTTACCCTTCATGTCTTCGAGGATTTCAGCAGCTGAGCGCTGGGTGTTCCAGATCAGGACATCATCCATCTGCCCAACATATTTTGTGACGCCATCTGTCCTAGTTCCAACAATAAAGTTTACTCGATAGCCTTGGGTATAAATACCTTGATCGACTGACTCACCATCAAGAACACCGTCTATATAAATTCTAATTTTTCCAGTCGATCCATTTTCTTTACCATAAGAAACCGCCACATGATGCCAATTACCATCGTTAATAGTGGATGTGCTTTGAGGTCTTACAGTAACATCATCGGGCAGCTGGTCATTACTAGCTTCGATCTTACCATTTGACAGCTGGCGAATTAAGAAATGACCATAAACACCAGATGCGAATTTGCTAAACAGGATTTGCTCATTTTGATTGGTAGTCTTGATCCATGCCTCAAAAGTGTAGGCGTTATCAAAGTTGTCCACGTTTCCTAAGTTGAGCATTCCAGCACCACCCGTAAAGTCGATGGTTCCCTTGCCAGAGCTGCTTGCAATATCAGAACAATCAAAAGTCGTTTTATCAAGACTCAAAGTAACCGCTCCCTCTACATCGCTGGAACCGTTATCCACCATTGCAGGTGTAATAGTTGCCTGACCATTTGCATCTAAGCTTACGGTAACGTCTTGTGCGATAGTAGTAGGTGGCGTGTCAAGGTCAACGGTTACGTCAAAACTGCAGGTGGTTACATTTCCAGAGCTATCTGTAGCCGTCCATGTTACACTTGTGGTTCCAACAGGATAATCTCCAGATGCATCTGCGGTATTGTTAAAACTGTTGAATATAAATGATTTACCAGCTACCCAGTCGTCTGCTTCATGATTGACTATCGTAGCGTCATGGCCACTAGTGGTCTGATCGCTAAGAGTAGCTCCCGTTCCAGTCTGGTTAAAGGAATAGTACGCATTCAGATTAGCATGAGCAGGATCGATAGGTGCTCCCATCATACCCTGTACCTGTGCCTCGGTAAGTGCTCCGTTCCAAACACCCACCTCATCAATAGTACCCGCTAGGGTTTCATTATCGCTTACTCTTGAGAACAGATTGATATCATCACTATGGGTGCTCGCAAATTCTATATAAAGGTGGACCCATTGATCCTTTGGAATATTACTCCAGCTTTTAGATGCACTTACCCCATTCACATACATTTGAGATATACCTGAGCCTATTCCCAAGTTTGCAAAGTAACCTTCGCTCTGCCCATTACGAGCATCTAGTAGATATTTCCATGGACCAGAATTGCTAGATGCGGGTAGATTGACCCACATGGTAAGGGCCTTGGTATTTGCTATGGATGGAAGCTGTACATATTCAGCACCGTCAAGGTTGAGTGACTTGTTGAAAGATATACAATTATCGTTTACTTGAAGTGCAGGGACGGTAACAGCCATAGGGCCATTAACAGTAGTAGTCACTACGATATCATCTGAGCAGGTAATCACTGGTGCCGTGTCGTCAACTACGGCTACATATGCAGTTGCAGTTGCAGTATTGTTTGTGTTGTCAGTAACAGTAAGTGTTACAGGAATTCCACTATTTAGGGTAACCGAGCTAGGATAAGCAGTATCCCAGGCATCTGATGTGTTAATATTTGAAACATTGAGATCAGCACCGTTTCCTGTAAGATCAGACGTTGTTGCTCCAGATCCTTCCGCAAATGGGAAGTAAGCGACCAGCCCACTTTCAGAACCGGTTAAGACCTGGTTGCGTTGTGTATCTATTTGAGATGCGGTCAGCGCTGTATTCCAGTAACGCACCTCGGCCATTTTACCAATCACCCGCTCGCCACCAGCAAGTCGTCCACCTAATATGAGGTCACCAGTTTGAGTAGAAAACGACTTGTTGGCACTACCTACCTGCACACCATTCAAATACACTCGCAAAGTAGTTCCATCATGAGTCGCCGCAATGTGTGACCATTCATTGAGAGGTATGAATGTATTTGTGTTCAAATCGTTAAACTGACCTATAAAGTACAGGTTGTTGTTTATACGACCCAAACCAAAACGCTGATTATTACTTGTACCATTTCCTAACTCCATAAAGGATTGATTACCATTTGCAGTGGGATAAACCCATGCTTCTATTGTTCTAGCAGCATTTCCAGACGGTAATGAAGTGTTAGTGGATCGTGCGAGTTGCCCGTTATTGAAAGAGATACTGTTTCGATCAATGACGCCCACGCCTGCATCACTACAGTCAAAGGTCGTCCTATCCAGACTTAACGTAACTGGACCTTCTGTATCGCTGGAACCGTTGTCCACCATGGCTGGTGTGATCGTCGCCTGGCCGCTTGCATCTAGGTTTACGGTAATGTTTTGAGCAATGGCGGTAGGAAAACCAGTATTAAGGGTAGGCTGTAGCGGTCCAGGATAACTGGTGAATTGGGTCGATAATGCTGGCTGGGTAAAAATTTGGCCGATCACGATATCCTGCCCAGAATTACCACCAGAATGGACGGCAGCGCCCGAACTCATAGTATTCTGTGCATTGAACACGTTACATGCCAGCAATAGTATTATTGCCGATATAAAGTTTTTCATCGTAAGGTGTTTTTGCGTTAGTTTTTAGACGTCTTGCGTAATTCTGCAAGCTCCTGCTTTAGTTTCTCAATATCTTCTTTTAGTTCTGAGATCATTGCCTGCTGCTGCTGGATGGCCTGTACGTTGTAAGGTACAATTTCAGTATAGCGCACTGAATAATATTCATCTTTCTTTTTTGGACTAACAACTACTTCTGGCATGACTTTCACTAACTCCTGAGCGATAAAACCTATACGCGTGCCAGTGTTAAATTTGTCATCCTTATAAGTATAACTTACAGGATTGAGGTCAAGGATCTTTTCCAGACTACCTGATATAGGTTTAATGTCTTTTTTGAGCCTTCTATCACTATGGTTCAGATAACCTGCTGCTATAACTGGACCTCTCACATCTAAAATAGCTGAAGATGATGGGCTTGTGGTACCTATACCTATTCTACCTGCATTGCCAACAAATAGGCGAGTTCTGACCTGATTATTGGTAACAGTCCTAAAATACCCATGGTTACCGATGTTAAAAATAGAATTGTTATTTGAATCCCTTGGAGTGTAAGCTGCAGCAATAGCACCGGCATTGTTTTTAGCAAAGATATTTCCAGTGTTTTTTAGAAAGACACCAGAACCGCTAACGTTTACGCCACCATTTATGTCGAGTTTTTTAGAAGGGTTTGTAGTGCCTATACCCAGATTGCCATCACTTGTCATGACCATCCTTGTACCTCTGGTATTATTATCGACAGTAGTGAAAAATGCACCATTTCCGAAGTGCATGACCGTATTGTCGCTAGCATTTCTTGGGGTGTAAGCCTCTATAGAAGCGCCAGCACTGTTTTTAGTAAAGATGGTACCTGTGTTTTCTATTTGCAGATTACCATCGATGTTTACGTTCCCATTAACGTCTAGTTTGTTGCTGGGGGTTGTGGTACCTATACCCACCTTACCATCGTTAGAAATCCTGATCCCTTCACTGCCACCGTCATTTGAGATCCAGTTATCGTTTAACAGTATGGTGGTGTCTACCTGATGATCGCCCAAATTGTCGCCTTGGTCTACCGTTTTAGCGTGCATGGCATATGGCACACTCAATAGCTGTACGGTGCTGGAAATATCATATGAGCCATTGTTGTCTACATCTGACTCGCTCATGATAAAATAGTCATTTGCGCCCCAGTTAATCTGATTAAAAGCTCCTACTGTGCTGGAACCAGTCCCTATGTTCAGGGTAACAAGCCCACTATTATTAGTCATTGTTGTGAAGTTCTCACTGTAGACTACGGTACCCGTCGCGCTGCCTTGCAACACGCTCATCTTTAATCGGATTTGAGAATTGGTAATCTCCGTACCGGCAGCATCGCGTATGATAGACTGATAGCTGAAGCCATCTGGATTTTGGGCACAGATGAGGTAACCGCCCATCATGTTAAAAAGAAAGAACAGTAACGCCGCTCTTATTTCTGATCCTGTTTGTGTAAAAAAGTTTTTCATAATTGTAAATTTAAAAGTGTTATAAAGGATTTATGGTCTCTCAAAACTTCGCGTAGAAAAGAAGATTTTTCGTGTGGAAAATTAAACTGGTCAAAGGGAAAAATAGCCATGATGGAAATTACATCACTAGCATAAAAATTAGAATCGCTGTATGAACTGCTAAGTAAGGATTCATTTTGTACCGTTTGATCAATGTAATTACTTGAATTGACGGTAGTGATAATTGAATTGTTGACAGTTCCGTAAGTATTACAGTTTTCATCATTTGCATAGGCGGTTCCCATATACAAAGTCAAAACCATAAAGACGAACAGCTTGAAGGTGTTCTGAAAGTAAATTTTAGATCTCATAATAATTTGAAATTTTGACAAAATTAGTTTGTAGGTAAAGTGGTGTTAATTAAATTGTAATGTGTGAACTCTTAAAAATTTTATATTGTTGATAATCAATATTTTGTAAAATGTTAAATCGACGAAATACACTTTTTATAGGTTTATCTACACGTCGCAGTAATCTGTTAGTCTATAGTCCAGCCGCAACATTTTTTTAGATAGGAGGGATAGCGATGCCACCTTGTTATGTTCTCCTAGATATTTTGTTTCTGCTTTCTCAAAGCTCGATTTATTTGCGTAGTATTTATTTATGGTGAGATCTGGTTCATCCTTATCCTTAAGACATAATTCTGCGGCGCAGGCATGAAAGCACACCTTTTTACCGTAGGCAGTAGGAGAATCGTTGATGTATTCTTGAAATTCCCTTTGTAACACCTTTGACGTGGTTGCGTATCTCGCAATGATGTCGCGAGTGCTCACACAACCGCTCGCCTGATAGATATATCGCAATACGGAATCTAGCAGAGGAGGTTGCTCGGGAACGGTAATCAGCCTTAAAAATCGGTTGAAGTGTTTTTCCTTATCTAGCTGGCGGTAGTCGAGGTTCAGATTGTGGTTGATATTGGTAATGCCTGATGGACTGGTGGTACCCATGTCCTTAATATAATAGTTTGCCAGCGCCAGACATTGAGCAATAAGTAATACTGATTTTCCCGTGCTATTGATTTCTATAGCTTCTGAAGCCTGCGGCAGTAAAACGACATCTTTATGCGGTGCGCCGTCCAGCGTGATCTTATCTCCATAGATAGCGATTACATGACTGGTACCTCCTGGAATGATCGTTAACGTCGCGGTGTCATCATAAAACTTTGCCATATAGGTCTGATGCACATAATGCGGGGCGGTAAGTAAAGAGGGTAATAAGGAATTCAATCTTGGTGGTTTTAATTCCTACCAAAATTAATCTGGGATCTTACCCATTCCTATACGTAGGTCTACGTAGTGGACTTTTAAACTTAAATCAAAAACAAAGTCAAAAACAAAGTCAAAAACAAAAAAAATAAATGACGCGATTGTAGCTATTCGCTACCTGTCTAGAGCCCGTCGAAGGGTGAGCTATTCGAATTTTGCTGTTCGCCATTCGTGCTACGTGTAAGACCTCTTCAAAGATTGTATTGAAATTTATGCCTTCCTCTCGATGCGCTTGACTTAATAATTAGTGAGAAAAGTATTTACATTTTCTAGTAAATGGTGGATGCGCTTTTTTGAATTCAGCTAACAGTTTTTCCCTACCCATTCACTATTTCTGGATGATTTTGAATCCATACCAATAATGCGTTTTGATCTTTTCCCAATTCTAGCTTCTTGATGATGTTGCTGCGGTGTTTTTCTACGGTTCTGGGAGAGATGAACAATTCTGCAGCGGTGTCTTTTGAGGTGCGCTTCCGCGATAGCGTCTTCAATACTTTCAACTCAGTAGGAGTGAGGGCTCCAATTCCATTTCCAAGGGTTTTGTCAAAGATTCCTTTACTCAATTTATCGCTTAGATAGGTCTTACCTTGCGCCACTGTTTCTATGGCCTTATTCAGTTCCTCTCCAGTATCTTCTTTTACTAAATAACCCTGAATCGTTTTACCCAGTTCTTGAACAATTTCCCGCCTCTTGTGCATAGTAAGTAAAATAATCTTACACGAAGGCATGGACTTTTTCACGGCACTGGCCACCTCGACACCTGTCATGACAGGCATATCTACATCTAGAATGGCAAGGTCTGGTGCGTTCTTGAGAATCAAGTTGTAGGCAGACTGTCCATCAGTTGCAGTTCCTACTACGTCGTGGCCATTTTTGTTCAGAAAACTTACGGTACCATCGAGCAGCAATGGGTGGTCATCTGCGACAACTATCTTGTAGCGCGTGGTTATCATACGATGAGCTTGATTACAGTCCCTTCATTCTCTTTACCTTCAATTTTAATACTAGCACCTATATTTTGCGCTCGTTCTTCCATGGATCGCAATCCCAGACCGCGGTTTACCTTGTTTAGAGATGGAAGTCCCTTACCATTATCTTTTACCGTAAAAATATACGCGCCACCTGATTGCTCAGCGCTGATCTGGCAGGCGGTTGCCTGTGCATGTTTTTCCACGTTATTGATGGCTTCTTGCATAATGCGGTAGATCTGGATGTTTTTCTCGGCAGGCATGTCAACCTTTTCAAGATCAGTTTCAAAAGAATAAAAAACCTGTGAAGAATCCTGCAAGTCTGCCACAAGTGAATCTAATGACTGTATAATGCCCTGTTTCTCAAAATTATAGGGATGCATGCGATGGGACATCTCACGAACCTCATCAATAGTCTCCTGTAGTAAAACTGAATTATCCTTATCAGTCGTAAGTCTGTTGCGTATGAGCAGGAGGCTGTTGCCTATACCATCATGAAGCTCGTGCGAGATACGTTTGCGCTCCATCTCTACACTGTTGATAATGTCTTGGGTGAAATTGCGCTGGAGCTGTTGCTTTTCCCGCTGGTTCTTGCGGTAACGCCAGTAAAATATTCCACCAGCGATAAGTAGTAGGATTAATAATCCAATCAAATAATACAGTTGTTGTAGCTTGATCTCAGCATCCAGCTGGTCGATTTCCTTACCGCGCTCATCGATGATGCGGTCGCGTTTCTCCGTTTCGTATAGTGTTTGATAGTAAGTCAGCGCCGTACGATTTTGTTTTTTTAAGATGCTATCGTTGAGTTTGTAATACCGTTTTCTAGCATCTAGCTCTTTCGCAGTTTCGCCCGATTTTTCATAAATATCTGCGAGATAGTCAAGTGTGTAAAGAACATTGTCATAGTCTTGCATTTGCTCAAATATTTCGCTTTGTTTTTCTATGATTTTAGCTGCTTTTGGATAGTCCGCTTTCGCGAAAGCGTACATGCCATCTATATACTCAACCATATTATCAAAGGGTGGTTGTTTGTAGCTAGGTGGTCTAGAGTCAAGCGTATCCAAGAACTGCTCTGCTTTTTCAATTTGCCCTACCCGCAATAAAGCTCCTATATATGTAGTTAGAATGCGAGGCTCGATAAAGTCACGGCCTTCAAACTTTTGCGCTGCGTCCAGGCTGTTTTCCAAAGCCTTAATTCTGAGATTGGGCTTATCCATTTTATCATAAGTAGTCGCTTGATTGTAATAGAGCCCTAAAAGATTTCTATAGTTTTTGAGTTTTTGAGCTAGAGCTATGGCTTCATCATTGCTTTCATGAAATTTATCGTAGAATCCAGCCCTTGAATAAAAAGAAGCAAGGTTTGCCAGCGCAAAGACTTCCCCTAGAGTGTCATTTTCTTTTTTGTAGATTTTGATAGCTTTCTGGGCGTTAAAAGATGCTCTAGCAATATCACCTATCTCCCCCTGTGCTATAGATTTGTTGTTAAAAAGGTCCGCATAGACGATTTGATCACCGGTGCCCTTATCGATACCCATGTCGAAAAAATCAATGGACTCCTGAGGACGGCCTGCGTAAAGGAAAGATCGTCCTATGTTGTTGTAAGTTTCAGCAAGTATATCCTTTTCCGTAACCTTATCAAGCAACTCTTTATTTGCTTCGTACAGTTCGATAGAAGTCGTAGGGTCTCCAAAAGTTAGGGTATGATTTTTAATTAATCTATTAAGAGCATAAACGGCATATTCAAATTTCTCTTCGGCTTTGGTAATTTGGAACTGGTGTTGAGCAAGCCTTGTCTCAACATCATAATCGTAGATTTTGTTGTTGATCAGAGAATCAAGGGTAATAATCTGCTGATTAACATCAAACTTCTTCAATTCTAGTAGTACTGAATCGGCTTGGGAAGAATTTTGTGCACGTAAAAACGGAAAAGCGCAACACGTAATAAATAATGTGTAGAAGTATTTCATAAATGGTTAGTGGTAAGAAATTTCGGGCAACAAGATAGGATTGAAATGATTGGATTCAAAACTTGTTTAAATTTTTTGTTAAAGAAATTTAGAAAAGTATTCCAACTCTGACTATTTAAAGTGTCGTTTAGCTCTAACAAAGATCATTGCAATTTAAAACACCGCCGAAAACTAAAAAGCCGCTTCTTGATGTGAGAAGCGGCTTTTTAAGATAATTTACTATTGTTTCTACATTTGAAACATTGGGTAGCTACTCATTTTTGAAACTACTTTATCAGCAAGCTGAGCGAGATGGCCTTCATTTTCATGGTTAGTTAAGCAGTCATCGATGACATCTACGATAAAGTTCATGTCATGTTCATCAAGACCTCTTGTCGTTACTGCGGGTGTACCTATTCTGATACCACTGGTAACAAATGGAGATTCTGTATCAAAGGGTACCATGTTTTTATTCACGGTCACGTGAATTTTACCTAGCGCTTCCTCAGCTTTCTTACCTGTTATAGCTTTATTTCTTAGGTCTATGAGCATGCTGTGGTTGTCAGTACCACCAGAAATGATGTGATAATTCTTATCCATAAATGCTGCTGCCATTGCTTGGGCATTTTTACTGGTTTGAACGGTGTAGTGTAAAAACTCATCGGTCAGCGCTTCTCCAAACGCGACTGCTTTTCCTGCAATGACGTGCATGAGTGGTCCACCTTGATTCCCAGGGAAAACGGCACTGTTTAGAAGCGTAGACATTTTTTTCAAATTTCCATTTTTGAGCTTGAGACCAAATGGATTCTCAAAATCTTTACCAACGATGATCAAACCGCCGCGTGGCCCACGCAAAGTTTTATGGGTGGTTGTAGTACATATGTGTGCGTGAGGAACGGCATCTTGAAGAATTCCTTTGGCGATGAGGCCGGCTGGATGAGCGATGTCTGCTAGGAGCAGGGCATCTACTTTGTCTGCAATTTCGCGAAAGCGTTTGTAGTCAATCTCACGGCTGTATGCAGAAGCTCCAGCGATGATCATTTTAGGCTGTTCTTTAATTGCGATCTCTTCAATCGTATCGTAATTAAGGCGTCCTGTTTCCTTTTCTACTCCATAAAACGAGGTGGTATATAGTTTACCAGAGAAATTTACTGGAGAACCGTGGGTTAAGTGTCCACCGTGTGAAAGGTCAAAACCCAGTATTTTATCGCCAGGATTGAGACATGCGTGAAAAACCGCTGTGTTGGCCTGACTGCCCGAGTGAGGTTGTACATTCACATATTCTGCATTGAAAAGCTCTTTTGCTCGCTCGATGGCAATGTTTTCCACTTCATCCACGACTTCACATCCCCCATAATAGCGCTTTCCGGGATAGCCTTCTGCATATTTATTGGTCAGGATGGAGCCTACGGCCTCAAGTACATCATCGCTCACGTAGTTTTCACTCGCAATGAGTTCGATTCCATTGATTTGACGGTGCTTCTCTTGATCTATGAGGTTGAAAATTTCTTGATCCATATGTGAAGTTGTGAAATATTTAGACACAAAAGTAAGTCGTAAAACCAATTTCTCACCGTACTATTGATATATTTGAAAGTGACTTTTTAACATTTAATCATACCATTATGTCTATAACCACAAATAATCCCGACCGTAGATCTTGGATCGGATACAGTAGCGACTCACATTTTCCCATTCAGAACATACCTTTCGGTGTTTTTCTTACCCGCGATAATGTCATTACTATAGGAACTCGAATAGGTGACTATGCCATTGATCTTGGAGCTTTACAAGAAATGGGTTATTTCAGCAATGTGCCTTTAACTGATGATATGTTTATGCAGGACACACTTAACGATTTCATATCTGACGGTAAAAAAACCTGGCGTGCGGTGCGCAATAGAATCGGTGATATTTTTGACAAAGAAAACCCTGAATTGCGTGATCATAAACAGCATAGGGATAGAGTCATTTTTGCAATGGATGAGGTAGAAATGCAACTGCCCGTATTAATAGGAGATTATACAGATTTTTATAGCAGTAAAGAACACGCCACAAACGTAGGAACCATGTTCCGTGATCCAGATAACGCCTTATTACCCAACTGGCTTCACATGCCTGTCGCTTATCACGGCCGTAGCAGCTCCATAATACCCAGTGGAATCCCAATTCACAGACCCAAAGGTCAAACGATGCCAGCAGGAGCAGATGAACCAGTGTATGGACCATCTAAATTATTAGATTTTGAGCTGGAAATGGCTTTTATTACTACAGATGCCAATAATCTAGGACATCCTATTCCTGTAGATAAAGCCCAAGATTATATTTTTGGTATGGTGCTTTTTAATGACTGGAGTGCGCGTGATATCCAAAAATGGGAGTATGTGCCTCTAGGTCCGTTTTTAGGGAAAAATTTTGCCAGTTCCATTTCTCCATGGATCGTCACCCTTGATGCTCTAGAGCCTTTTAAAACAAAAGGGCCCAAAAAAGAAACTCCCGTACTCGATTATCTCAAATCTGATGGCAAGAATAGCTTTGATATCCACCTAGAAGTAGATATCACTCCAGAAAATGGACGTCCTACTACGGTCTGTAAATCAAATTTCAAGCATATGTACTGGGACATCTCACAGCAGCTGGCGCACCATACGGTAAATGGTTGCCCGGTTAATAGTGGCGACATGATGGGTAGTGGAACCATCTCAGGACCTACGCCAGACAGTTACGGGTCCATGCTGGAATTGAGTTGGAAAGGGACAAATCCTGTTAAACTCAACGATGGTACAGAGCGTAAATTTATTGAAGACCACGACACGGTAACGATGCGTGGATATTGTGGCAGTAACGAGGTGCGTATAGGTTTTGGTGAAGTCAGTACAAAAGTGCTGCCTGTTTATGAACCAAAAAACAAGCACTAAATGTTAGTAAGAGTTAGTCCCTTTCTGATAGCATTATTATTTCTTGTATCCTGTAATAGTGTAAGAAGAACCGAGCAGGATATCAATTCTGGTAATTTTGACACCGCTATATTCAGAGCCGTGGATAATTTGCGCAATAACAAAGACGCAAAAAGAAAAGAGGACTATGTAATTCTGCTTGAAAAGGCATATAAGAAAGCGGTGGAGCAGGATAGGATTACCCTAAAAAGACTCAATGCAGATCCTAATCCCAGCGTGCTGGAAACGATTTATGAAATGTATGTGAATATGGAGCATAGACAAGCCAAAATAAGGCCTCTCTTACCACTTACGTTTTATTCCACTGGCAAACAGGCTCGGTTTGATTTTCAAGATTATTCGCAAGAGATATTAAGTTCGCGACGTGAGCTGTCCAATCATTTACTAGAGCAGGCTCGTGAACAACTACTTACCGCAACTGATTTTGAAGCACGCCAGATCTATGAAGATCTGCTTTATCTCAACGAGATCAACCCTAACTTCAAGGATGTGCGTGAATTGACTCAAGAAGCCCTTGAGAAAGGAACCGACTTTATATTGGTGAAACTCACAAATGATACGCAACAGGTTATTCCTGAGCGACTGGAAGAGGAGTTGCTTAATTTCTCCACTTTTGGCTTAAATAATGACTGGACGGTTTATCATGTGAAGCCACAACCACAGATTTCTTACGATTATGATTTAGATATCATTTTTCGCAATATCACGATTTCTCCAGACCTCGTTGTTCTCAAAGAATTACAAAAAGAAAGTCAGATAAAAGATGGATTTGTTTATGAGTTGGACGCGCGTGGGAACGTAAAGAAAGATAGCTTAGGGAATGATATTAAAGAAGATAAATTCAAGACCGTTAGTGCCCGAGTGATCCAAAACACCCAAAATAAAGAAGCGGTAATTGATGCAAACGTACTACTTCAAGATCAGCGTAGCGGTCAGCTCGTGGATCGTTTTCCGCTTACCAGTGGCTATGTATTTTCTTACATCTATGGAAGGGTAGAGGGTGACCGCAGGGCGCTTGAAGACGAGTATCTTGAAACTTTGAATCCAGAGGCAGTGCCCTTTCCTACAGATGAACAGCTCATTTACAATGCTGGTGAAGACTTAAAACTTCAGCTCAAACAAATAATATCTGGTCTCCGGTTGAATAGATGAGTCTTATAACTAGCCAGCTTTTATTTGACTTTTAAAAATTAAGATAAGTCCGCTTTCGCGAAAGCGACAACCTCACAAACCCCATTTCCATAAACAGTCATAGTCGTACCTCATGAAAATCCACAAAATTCCTTACCAAGATTTAAGATTTTACTCCAAGATCATGAAGGATTATCTGGATCAAAAAAAATCTATTGAAAATCTGTATCATAGATTTCCTACGCTTAACAATTTTGAGAAACAAATAAAGGAGAAGTCCACAGAATGGAAAAATGCTGGCGTCAAGCGTGATGTTTTATCAGAAGTTCTTGAGTCGCAATATGACTCCCTAAATAATCATCGAGCATCGCTTGACAATATTGAGAAATTGCGCGATGAAAATACATTTACCGTAACTACGGGTCATCAATTGAACCTATTTACCGGTCCGTTGTATTTTTTATATAAGATCGCATCTACCATCAATCTGTGCAAAAAACTAACTGCAGAATATCCTGAAAACCATTTTGTGCCGGTGTATTGGATGGCGACCGAAGATCATGATTTTGAGGAGATCCAGTACTTCAATTATGGCGAACGCAAGATTGTTTATGATCGAGGGTCCAGCGGCGCGGTGGGCCGGTTGAATACAGAAGGCCTTGATGACATACTGGATACCTTTTCAAATTTGCTGGGCAATCACCAGAATGCCGAGGACTTAAAAAATCTTTTTAAAGAAAGTTATCTTAAAAATAAGAATCTAGCAGCTGCCACGCGACATCTTGCTCATGCTCTTTTTGGAAAGTACGGATTGGTGATAATTGATGCAGACCATCCACGACTCAAAAGCCTTGCCTCCACGCATTTTAAGGAAGATATGCTTGAACATACTGCCTATCAAGAAGTGTCCCAAATGATCCAGGAGATGGAAGGAGATTACGGTATTCAGGTGAATCCACGAGAGATCAACTTGTTTTATCTAACCGATGACTTACGTAAAAGGATTATTAAAAAAGAGGGTCAATATTTGGTAGATGAGACTACTTTAGTTTTTTCAAAAACTCAGTTATTGACTGAGTTGAAAGAGCATCCCGAGCGTTTCTCGCCTAATGTTATTTTGAGGCCGCTATATCAAGAAGTTATTCTACCCAATTTATGTTGTATAGGAGGCGGTGGAGAAATGGCCTATTGGCTGGAGCTGAAAAGTTATTTTGAAAAAAGTAAAGTGACCTTCCCTATTTTATTATTGCGTAATTCTGCGCAACTTATGACTTCAAAACAAATAGATAAAGCTCATCGTTTGGATCTAAATTTGAAAGATCTGTACCAAAAAGACTTTAAACTAGAAGAACAAGTTACTAGGCAAATCAGTAGCATTGCGATTGATTTTGAACCGCAAAAACAACATCTTGAACAGCAGTTCAGGGACCTTTATTCCATTGCTCGGGAAACTGAAAAATCATTTGAAACTGCGGTGGCTGCACAGGAACAAAAGCAAATCAATGGTTTGGAGCATCTGGAAAAACGTTTGCTTAAAGCTCAAAAACGTAAACTGTCTGATCATACAGGTCGTGCGCTTCAGCTACAAAGCGATTTAATGCCCAATGGAGGATTGCAGGAGAGAACGACAAATTTCTCGCTTTACTATCAAAAATATGGTAAGGACTTGATCGACCAGATCATGCAGTCGCTGGATCCTTTGGATCTAAGATTTACGATCATCGAGCTGGAATAGGAATTTAGGCATGAGATTCAAGAGTAGAAAAGGAGGATCTTTCTTGGTAATGTTTATGGTGATAAATGGATTGTTTGTTTCCGTAATCTGGGCAATCGTATCGCGCTTACGTTTGGATGCTATCGATTTTAACTTTATCGTTCCAGCGGTTATATCAATTTTAGCTGCGGCATTGATTAACTGGATCTATTTTGGTACCTATTATCAGCTTACGGTAAATGAGTTGAAATATTCCAGTGGCCCTTTCAAGGGAACGATCAAAATAAAAGATATTAAGGAAGTCATAGTCGGTAAAAGCATGTGGGTAGGACTTAAACCAGCTACAGCAACTAAAGGTTTGATCGTTAAATTCAACTCCTACGATGAGATCTATATCTTACCAGAGACGAACGAACTTTTTGTGAAGAAGCTCTTGGAAATGAACCCTGCAATAGTCATTAATCCATCCTGAAAAAGTTGGAACTTATGTTTAGAAACTGATTTATCAAAATCAATAATGCATTAATTCAAAGGATAATTTTAGTTCGGAATTTTTTTTGTCCAGCATCTCATTTTGACAATTCAAATTGGCTTCTGAAAACTCCTTGATAAAAGAGTTTGCAAACACTTCAAGTTCATTGCTAAAATTTTAAATTTGCGCATGCAGCACGACAAGGTTCTTATCCTAGATTTTGGTTCCCAGTACACACAATTGATCGCACGTCGCATCAGGGAACTTAATATTTATTCTGAAATCAAACCGTATCATAAAGGTTTAGAAAACTTAGATGATTACAAGGCAGTGATTCTATCAGGCAGTCCCATGTCAGTACGGTCTGAAGATGCTTTCCATATAGATTTATCAAACATTAGAGGAAAGAAGCCTTTATTGGGAATCTGTTACGGCGCTCAATATCTGGCCCATTTTAATGGAGGAGAGGTAGCTCCATCAAATATAAGAGAATACGGTCGTGCGCATCTCACCGTGATCAAGGCTGGAGAAGAGCTTTTTAACGATATCACTGAAAATACTCAAGTGTGGATGTCGCACAGTGACACCATCAAAGATCTACCCGACAATGCAGAACGCATCGCGAGTACCGCCGATGTCTTAAATGCTGCTTTCAAAATTAAGGGCGAGCAAACTTTTGCCATTCAATTCCATCCAGAGGTTTATCATTCTACCGACGGAAAACAACTGCTGGAGAATTTTTTAGTTCATATCGCTGGTGTAACTCCAGACTGGACACCTGATAGTTTTATTGAGGAAACCGTCTCAGCTCTTCAAGAAAAAATAGGTGATGGTAAAGTGATTTTGGGATTGAGCGGTGGAGTAGATTCATCAGTAGCTGCAATGTTGTTGCATAAAGCCATAGGTGAAAATCTGTATTGCATTTTTGTAAACAATGGGCTGTTGCGCAAGGATGAGTTTAGCCAGGTGCTGGATCAGTATCAAGGAATGGGACTCAATGTTAAAGGAGTCGATGCCACGGCACGGTTTATGAAAGCGCTCAAGGGAGAGTCTGATCCTGAAAAAAAGAGAAAAGCAATTGGTAATACATTCATTGAGGTTTTTGACGACGAGGCAACCGCCATTAATGGAGCTGAATTTTTAGCGCAAGGAACTATCTATCCAGATGTGATCGAGAGCGTTTCGGCGACGGGAGGTCCCAGCGCCACGATAAAATCTCATCATAATGTAGGAGGATTGCCAGATTTCATGAAGCTCAAAATAGTGGAGCCGCTTAGACTTCTTTTTAAGGATGAAGTGAGACGTGTAGGTGCGTCTATGGATATGGATCCGCAGTTATTAGGAAGACACCCGTTTCCAGGGCCTGGGCTCGCGATAAGAATTTTGGGTGATATTACTTTAGAAAAAGTAAAGATGTTGCAAGAAGTTGATGCCATTTTTATCAATAATCTCAAAAAGTGGGAGTTATACGATAAGGTATGGCAGGCCGGAGCGATGTTGCTACCAGTAAATAGCGTAGGCGTGATGGGTGATGAGAGAACTTATGAAAAGTGTGTGGCTTTGCGCGCCGTAGAAAGCACAGATGGTATGACCGCAGACTGGGTCAACCTGCCTTATGAATTTTTACAGGCGACCAGTAATGAAATTATTAATAAAGTAAAAGGAGTAAATAGACTCGTTTATGACATCAGCTCCAAGCCACCAGCAACCATTGAATGGGAATAGAAATGAAGAAATTTTGTTATATATTATTGGTAGTTCTCGCTTTCGCGAAAGCGGAAACCCTTACCGCCCAGAACTACAAACAGCACACTGTAAGCTCAGGGGAAACGGTGGAAACTATCGCTAAAAAATACAGTATTTCAAAAGATGAATTGCTGATGCTCAATCCAGATCTCAAATCTGGTGTGAAGCCTGGTGCCTCACTATTGATACCCGCTGATGCAAAAGTGCTGACCCAAAAACGTATTAAAGAATACAAAACCCATAAGGCCAGAAGGAAGGAAACACTTTACAGTATTTCAAAAAAGTATGGCGTTACCATTCTGGATATCAAGGATGCCAACAAAATACTATACTACCAGCCTTTGAAAAAGGGTGATAAGATTCAGATTCCCGTTTTCTACGATGAAAAGGATGTGGTCGAAGAAATCAAGTCACCGCAAGAAATACAGGAATCAGTGAGTAAGGAGCTCTCAGCGCTTGGAAAGTATAAAGTGCTACCCAAAGAAGGATTTTATCGAGTGGCAAAAAAGAACAATACCACGGTCATGCAGATCAAGAAGCTGAATCCAGAAGTTGATCAACTCAAGCCTGGAATGATCATCAACATCCCGACTGAAGAACTTGAAGCCGAAATAGCTGGGACGCCTACTGAACAAGCGATAGACGTTGTGGTTGAGAATATAGAGGTTCTTGACGCACTGGATCCCAAACTGGTGGAGTTTGAGATACCCTATAAAATAGGTATGTATTCGCTCAAAAAAATGGCAGGGATAGATGAAGATTCACTCATCTCGCTCAACCCTCAATTGAAGGATGGGCTTAAGGCGGGTATGATGATTAAGATTCCTGATAATAAATATATTGATACCCTACAGGTTTATCGTGCGAGCTATAAGGTTGCTAACTTAGCGGATAGTATACAAAGTTATGAGCCACAAGATATTGCCATAATGCTGCCGCTCTCTCTTAATTCTGTTAACGAAGAGGTAACACTTAAAGATCTTTTGAAATCAAGTACTACGACGCAAATCGCAATAGATTTTCTGACGGGCTTGAGAATGGCACAAGACAGTGCGTTGAGTTTGGGCTTGAGAGTGAATTTTGATTATTTTGACACCGCTAAAAGTCCGTCGATTACTAAGGAAATATTATCGAGCAATGATTTTTCAAAATACTCGGCTGTCATAGGACCTTTACTTTCTAAAAATGTTCTTGAAGTAGCTCAAGCATTGCAGTCTGATAAAATTCCCGTGGTTTCACCGCTCACCACAACCAGCGTAAGTAGTTACGATAACCTTATACAGGCCAGACCGAGTGATGAAATCCTGAAATTTAGATTAAAGCGTTTTTTAAAGGTATATGCAAAAGACAAAAATGTCATTATCGTAACCGATAATACAGCTCCTAAATTGAGAGAAGAATTCAGTGTATTATTTCCTAATGCAAGAGTTTTGGTGCCTTTAGAAAAAAACAATTATATCTACAGTGTAAATTATTTGAAGGAGCTGGTACCTAGCGAGGAGAATGTGATAATTCTTGCAGTTGAAAACGTTCAGTTCATTACAGATGCGATTACCAATTACTCTGCAAAAACTGAATCACATAACATTACCATGTTTGGTATGGATAATTATGAAGAAATGGATCTTCCTAATACCAGGTTAGCCGCACTTAACTATACGTTCCCACAAATGCATAAAGATGCTAATGAGGAGAATGAATTTGTAAGGAAATATTACGAGCAAAATGAGATGTTACCCAATCAATACGTCACCCGTGGATTTGATATAGGAATGGACGTAATCCTGAGACAAGCGAGTACCGGAAATCTTTTTGAAAGCTTAAAGGTGCATGGCTTGACAAGCATGGTTGAAAGCAAGTTTGATTACAATAAAAATGTTTTTAAAGGTTACTACAATGAGGCTGTTTTTATGCTTCAATATCAAAATGATCTAAGCTTGGAAGAAATTGAGATTGCACCACTTAAAAAATTGTAAAATGACTTCTATTGTAGTTTATAAAGGTGATTTAAGATGTGAGGCAACTCACGTTCAAAGTTCAGAAACCGTAATCACAGATGCTCCAGTGGATAATAATGGTAAAGGAGCTTCCTTTTCACCCACTGATCATGTTGCAACGGCACTTGCCAGTTGTATGCTTACCGTTATGGGAATCAAAGCACGTGATTTAGAGATCGATATGGAAGGCAGCACTGCAAAAGTAGTCAAGGTAATGTCCAGCGAGCCTCGTAGAATATCCGAAATTCAGGTAGAGCTTGATATGAAAGCTAAGGCAGATAAACGCGCACAGTTGATTTTAGAACGTGTGGCAATGACCTGTCCCGTTAATAACAGCTTACATCCAAATATTAAAAAACAAATTGTTTTCAACTGGTCAGAATGAAATGGGCGTTAGTTCTTTGTTCGCTTTTACTTTTTCAATCTGAGGATCCGAGCTTGTCTTGGACTTATGAAGAACATCCACTATTGTCATGGGACGATTTTAGGGGAGTACCTCCACAATCTGTGGATCGCGCCGCAAGTGTAAATTCTGGGATGTCTTACCAATTTTCAAAGAAGACTTCAAACGGTAAAATTACCGACCTAGATATTAAAGTGGAAAGTGGTTTCTATCCAGAATTGAGCTGGAAATTGGATCTCAATGAATCCAGTCGAGAACTCTTAAAGCATGAACAACTGCATTGGGATATCACTCATTTATTCACTCTTAGGTTGCGCGCTACCTATAAAAGATACCGACCCGTCAAAAACGTAAAACGAGAAATTGATTTCATCTTCAGAAAATTTGAACGCGATCGCGCTACTATGCAAGCTAAATATGATGCTGAAACTAATCATGGTTTGAATAGGGAAGCGCAACAAAAATGGGAGATTTTTGTAAATGGTGAGTTGTTGAAAGTGGAAATATAGATACTTACTCTATTTATTTCCGACAAAAGTTTTATCGCAACATCTAGCTCTCTGATTAACGTCAAAATCCGTACTTTTGCAGCTGTTTTAAAAATCCTAAAACAACAGCCTATGGCACATGCAAAGTACATTTTTGTTACCGGCGGAGTTACCTCCTCACTTGGAAAAGGTATTATTGCTGCTTCATTAGCTAAGCTGTTGCAGGCTAGGGGTTTGAGGGTAACGATTCAAAAGCTTGATCCTTATATAAATGTGGATCCTGGAACCCTGAACCCTTATGAACACGGAGAGTGTTACGTAACTGAAGACGGTGCTGAAACTGATCTGGATCTTGGTCATTATGAACGTTTTTTAAACGTCAACACCTCTCAGGCAAATAACGTAACCACCGGAAGAATTTATCAAAGCGTTATCGAAAAGGAACGCAGAGGTGAATTCTTAGGTAAGACCGTTCAGGTCATTCCCCATATTACAGACGAGATCAAAGAACGCATCCAGATTTTGGGTAAATCTGGAGATTATGATGTGGTCATCACAGAGATAGGAGGTACCGTAGGTGATATCGAGTCCCTACCATATATAGAAAGCGTGAGACAATTGCAGTGGGAGCTAGGTGATGATAATTCACTAGTCATACATTTAACGCTCATTCCCTATTTGAGCGCAGCAGGGGAACTCAAGACCAAACCAACACAACACAGCGTAAAAACGCTGATGGAAAGTGGTGTGCGTGCAGATATTCTCGTTTGTCGCACAGAACACGAGATTACAGATGACATTCGTTATAAGTTAGCTCGATTTTGCAACGTAAAAAGAGAAGCCGTCATACAGTCTATAGATGTGGAAACTATTTATGACGTGCCCAATAAAATGCTCTTGGAGGGTCTGGATCGCGTGGTTATCAAACGGCTTGGTCTTAGCGTAGAAAAAGATCCCAATCTTAAAAGTTGGAATGAATTTGTCCAGCGTCACAAAAATCCCAAAAGTCAAGTAACTATAGGTCTTATAGGGAAATATGTGGAGTTGCAGGACTCTTATAAATCCATACTCGAGGCTTTTATCCATGCTGGAGCAGCAAATGAGATCAAGGTGAATATCGAGTCCATACATAGTGAATATCTACAGGTAGAAAACGTGGAAGATAAATTGTCTCATCTGGATGGATTGCTTGTGGCACCAGGTTTCGGAGAGCGCGGTATTGAGGGAAAGATTGATGCTGTACGCTACGCCAGAGAAAATAAATTACCGTTTTTCGGTATTTGCCTGGGCATGCAGATGGCAGTTATAGAATATTCCCGTAACGTTTTAGGTATAACCGACTCTAATAGCATTGAGATGGATCCAGAAACCTCCAGTCCTGTTATTTCCCTGATGGAAGATCAAAAGAACATCCTTGATATGGGTGGGACCATGAGATTGGGAGCTTGGGATTGCGAGCTTACTGCGGGCAAGGTCAAAGAGATTTACGGCAGTGATTTGATTTCAGAGCGTCACCGCCATCGTTATGAGTACAATAATGAATACAAACAACAGCTGGAGAAGGCAGGATTAAAAACTACTGGGATCAACCCTAAATCAAATCTGGTAGAAATTGTTGAGATTGAGGATCATCCTTGGTTCATAGGCGTTCAATACCATCCAGAATATAAGAGTACAGTAGCAAACCCACACCCTTTGTTCAAATCGTTTGTAGCAGCGGCTGCCACTTACAAATCGGGTAAGGAAAGTAATTGAGATAGGGATTGTTGAGGTTCCGCTTTCGCGAAAGCGAACTCACAAAAAGAAATAAGAAAATAATTGAATACCCGAAAGGGACATTTATGGAAGAGAAAAAGACCGACTGGAAAACGATGCTAGGGATGACCCTCATATTTGGGATCCTGATGTATATGTTTTTGAACAACCAAACTGATGTTATTCCTGAAGAGGAAGACGTCGTTTCTACCGAGGATGTTACTGGAGTAGATGCCATTGAGATAGGTGCAACTGGCGAGCCTACAGTCGCTCTCGCTGACTCAACGCTAGGCGAGGCGAGTTCTAGGGAAAAAGTGCTTGATTTTAGCAACGAGCTTGTTGATTTTAAAATAAGCACTAAAGGAGCACTGATTACCGAAGCCTTGCTTAAAAAATTCAAGACCTATGATAGTTTGCCAGTTTATCTGGTGCGCGGCAAGGATCACATGTTCAATCTCAAGTTCCAGACTAAGGATGGGAGGATTCTCAATACTAAAAATCTGATCTTTGAACCTGAATTTTCAGATAATGGAGAAAATAAAGTACTTAGTTTTAAATATAGCAAAGGTGCTAATCAGTTTTTAGAGTTCAGATATGAGCTGCAGCCTGAGAACTATATGATGGACTTTAATGTGCGTTCTGTAGGTATGTCACAGCTAATCGACAGCTCAGAACCAGCAGAACTGCATTGGGATCTTACCGCTTACCGAAGGTCTAAAAGTATGACTAACGAAAATCGTTACACGGAGATCAAGTTTGAATACGATGGCGGTAGCGATGATTACACGGGACAGGGTGAGAATGCAGAGGAAGACGCAACGGATGTGACTTACATCGCATACAAAGAACATTTCTTTTCAAGCATTTTATTGACCGATACTCCATTTGCTAGTGCGGTACTGAAATCTACTAACATTGAATCTATCAATGAGGAGCAAAATGAATTGACCAAAAAATTCAGTTCCGTAGCTCAATTGAATTATATGAGTGGAGAACTGGTGTATAATATGGACTGGTATTTTGGCCCAACTGATTACGACATACTGGATAGTTACGAGCGTAACTTAGATGAAGTTGTAGATTTAGGTTGGGGAATATTTGGCGTGATTAACGAGTATGCCATACGTCCGGCATTTACATTTATTACGGGAGATGCTTATTTGGGAATTTCGTTTGGTTTAGGGATTATTTTACTGACCATCTGTGTGCGTTTGGTATTGTCGCCTGTGCTTTATAAAAGTTATTTGACTCAAGCCAAGATGAAAATTTTGCGCCCAGAACTGAATAAGATCGCGGAGAAGTATAAGGATAATGCGATGAAAAAGCAGCAGGAAACCATGAAGGTTCAAAGCGAGGCGGGAGCGAGCCCGCTGTCGGGTTGCTTACCGGCGCTGCTACAAATGCCCGTTTTCTTTGCGCTTTTCAAGTTTTTCCCGACAGCCTTTGAGCTGAGGCAGCAGAGTTTTCTATGGGCAGATGACCTTTCCAGTTATGATGAGGTATTTAGCTTGCCGTTTACGATTCCGTTTTATGGAGATCACGTGAGTTTGTTTCCTATACTGGCTTCTATTTCCATCTTCTTTTACATGCAGATGACTACAGGACAAAACATGCAGGCCGCTCAACAGCCAGGTATGCCTAACATGAAGTTTATCATGTACTTGTCGCCGCTGTTCATGTTAGTATTCTTCAATAACTATGCGAGTGGTTTATCACTTTATTATTTTGTATCTAACCTGATTACCATAGGTTTGATGTTAGTAATCAAATATGTAATTATCGATAAGGATAAGGTTCTCGCCAAAATCGAGAAGGCGAAAGCGAAGCCTAAAAAGAAGAAAGGCCGTTTTGCCAGCAAGATGTCCCAGATCATGGAACAGGCACAAGCCGCTCAGGAAGAGCAGCAGAAAAAGAAGAAATAAGGATGCTTTTTTCATAAGGATAGGTTTAAACCTACTCTTATGAAGTCTGATTATTAAACACAAAAAATCCCGATGCGATTGCATCGGGATTTTTTATGGAATAGCGATAAATTACTACTGATCGATCGATCCCATTACTTTTTGAGCAAACGCATTTGCAGCTTCCACGCTGCTCATTCCCTGTTTCATATTACCGTGAACTTCTAGCGCACCGCATATATTTGTGATCAGTTCGCCCACGACATCCATTTCTTCATCAGTTACTGAGCGATGCTCGGTAAAGTGTTCAAGAACTTCTAAGGTAGCTTCTAATTGATCTGGTGTAGCTCCTTTTTGCAGGTGTCTAATTACTGGCAACTTCATCTACGAGGGTTTTGAGGTTTTCAAATTTGTTAGTCTGCACTTGATTTACAAAACTTCCATTTTTAAAAGTTGCAAATGTGGGTAGGTTATCTACTGTGGCAAGTTTGCGAGATTCAGGGAATTTTTCTGCGTCTACAAATACAAATACAGTGTTTTCATTTCCCTGATCTAATTTTTTGAATTTGGGCTTCATTAAGCGGCAGTTACCGCACCATGTTGCCATATATTGCACAACAACCGTCTCATTATTTGCTACGATCTCTGCAAGATTATCTTGATCTAATGTTTGCATATTTTATAATTTTAAGTGAAAAAAATAAGCAGTACAGCAAGAGACATTTTGTATCTGACCACACTGCTTATAAATAAAATAGTTTCTAATTCTATGTCAGAATTTAGTTTTTAGAAAGATAAGCCGCGGTAGATTTGCGGTCGGCTCCCATCGCTTCTTTTCCTTCTTCCCAGTTTGCTGGACAAACTTCTCCATTCTTTTGAACGTGCGTGTATGCATCAATCATGCGCAAGAATTCGTTAACATTTCTTCCTACAGGCATGTGATTTACACCTTCATGAAATACAGTACCTTCTTCATCAATTAGATAAGTTGCACGGTAAGTCACATTATCACCTACAAGCATATGGTCATCTGTCTCTTCGTTATATTCAACCTCTACATCTAGAATGTCAAGTGTTCCAGAAAGATTGCGATTGGAATCTGCAAGAATCGGATAAGTTACACCTTCAATTCCTCCATCGTCCTTAGGAGTATTTAACCATGCAAAATGCACTTCTGGAGTATCACATGAAGCACCTATTACGATTGTGTTTCTTTTTTCAAACTCGTCTAGTGCTTCTTGAAATGCGTGAAGTTCTGTAGGGCATACAAAAGTGAAATCTTTTGGATACCAAAAAAGCAATACTTTCTTATTGTTGTTTTTTGCCTCCTCAAGAACATTCAATTTGAATGTATCTCCCATTTCATTCATTGCATCCACGTCAAAGTTTGGAAACTGTTTACCTACTATAGCCATTGTTTTGTTTTTATGATTATGGTGCAAAAATAAAGTTCGCTTCCGCGAAAGCGAATACTTATCAATTTTTATACTAGATAAGAGAATAGAGGTAGCTTATAGACTTGATTGAGACTCATAATGAAAACTGATTACTTTATATGTTGTTTTAGATGGTTTTACAAAATTGGAAGAAGTAGGTCATTTACCAAAGAGTACACACTTACTCTTAAAATAAAGTAAGCGATATCTAAATTGAGGTAATGGAATCTTTCATCCATCTCAAATTATATTTTGCAATTTTTCCCAACAACATACGCCCTTCTGAAAAATCATCATAATCCTCCATATTTTCTAAAGCATCCTCTATTTGTTCTTCGAGCGCTTTTTCAATAGAATTTTCATTTATTGTAACAAGTGATGCAATATCATCTTCAGTCACTACCTGTACTATGCTACCATCTTCTTTAGAGACTATTGCGCCTAGCGATTGCGTAGGCTGTCCATGCATTACTACAGTACCTTGAGCCATAACAAGATTTTTGCCTGAATTAAATGCAGCAATAAGCATAATATGATCATCAGTACTATGTCCTCTATCTCTATCTATCTTGCCGGAGACAATAATGTAGCTGCTAACAAAACCAACTGTATAATCCTGTTTCCAACTTCTAAAGGTATAGTCGTCAAGATCATATTCTATGGCCATACCATCTTTTGCTCCTGTATCTACATCGCTCACATGGTCATTATCGTCATCTACGGCAACTGTGAAGAGGCTAAAATCAAATGCCAAAAGGGGAGTTAAACTGTCCACATCTTGAATACTTCCCATAAGGGCATTATGTGATCTGAGGGCGGCGTGGGCGATTACTAATGGAAAATATTCCCTGCCACCATCGTCGCTCAATTCTTTTAATTCTGAAGTGAGCGCTCCGAGTGCTGTAAATCCATAGGAAATGACCAAAGCTTCTAACTTTATAAGAACCTCCACGCTTTCTTTAACCGCCGCTGCCGCCACTGCTTCTGCCACTGGACCGCCTTCAACGGTGACTAACGCTGCGATTCCAGCAGACACTAAGGGAACGATTAAACCAGTGATTTTAAAGTAAATCTCTGTGGATCGCTCTGCGATCTCAATTATTGAATTGTCATCAGATCCAAGATCGACGCTGTGCGAATATTCATATAAAGCACCCGATAAATCTGTTGAGTAGGTAAATGATCCCTCGTCATCCCTCTGATTGTTTCTTATGTGTTTGAACTCGCAATTCAGTTCAATAGAGTTCGTGTTCGTAGAAACTATTGGTATATAAACTCTGAACTCTGAGTCTTGAATCGTGAATTGGAGACCTGTTTCATTTTTGACAAGTTCAAAATCTGAATATTGTGATTCAAATAAATCGGAAAAATCTGTAGGCATGGTTATTTAGTTTCTTTAAATATAGTGTTATTTTAATTGAAATGATTTTCAATTTTTGGTTGAATAAAGTAGTAGTGACCTAAGGTCAATCTCTCAAATCGAACAATTTTATCTGAAACCAGAGACCGTACCAGCATTATTTTTCAATGTCAATCGATTGGACTGAGCTAAATCAACAGGACCGTTTTATAAAATTCAGATGGTACGTATTATTTAATGAAACACAGGTTATAGATAAATAGAACTTATGACCTATTAACCTTCTTACGTTCTATACAAACACTCAGGAAATGTTTGGATCTCGATTTGATCTGATTATTTCAATGCTCCTGAAAGTAGAATCGTATACAGATGATCAAAACAATCCCGCTTTAACAATTGGACTTTTGTTCAAACACTCTTGCTCTTCGGTTCATATTTAAAACTAAATTTTTTGCATTAAGCCACATACTTCTCCTTCAACTGCCTAATTTTAATATTAAATGCAGCAAAAAGTAAAGTCATAAAAGGTGATAGCCAATTGAAAATGGCATAGATCCCATAGTCAGCAACAGATACTCCCAGCGTTGTGCTTTGATAAGCGCCACAGGTGTTCCAAGGTATCAGGACAGATGTTACCGTTCCCGAATCTTCCAGTGTTCTGGAAAGATTTTCTGGGGCAAGTCCTTTTTTCTTATAAGCTTTTTCATACATTTTTCCAGGAACTACAATGGCGAGATATTGATCACTCGCGGTCACATTGATCGCAAGACAGCTCACCACGGTACTTGCAAATAATCCAAATACAGAATCAAATAGATTTAATAAAGCTCTACTAATGGTAGCTAAAGCACCTATCGCATCCATAACACCACCAAAAACCATCGCGCAGATAATCAACCAGATTGTGCCTAGCATGCCTTCCATTCCTTTACCTATAAAAAGTCCAGATAGTTCTTGTGAAATTTCAGAATCTGGTCCTGCGGGTGGGACCTCTGTTTCTACAGTTATTGCATCCATTAAAGCAAAATAAGAGGTTACAGAAAATCCAGTTGACACAGCACTTAACTCTATAGTTCCAAGACTTTTCCCATCAAGAAATACCTCTGTTTTTTTACTTGTTTGATAATTATGATCTTTATGACCAGACGGTAAGTCGAAAGTTATGTTTTTACTAAAACTTACGTCAGAATCTTTTTTAGCTATTAGCGTATATGTTCCTGGCTTTTGAAACCTGTTCTGAGACGCATTGTCCCATTCAACATATTCACTTAAGTTATTGTTGATTTCGCTGAGTTCATATTTCATGCCTTGAGACCATATAATATTCGCTTGAAAAATCAGAGCAAATAGGGCAGCAAGTAGAGTTCCTATTAAAAGAGCAATTAGGGGTGAAACTTTTTTGATGATCAAGCCTATAACGACAATAGGAACGAGAAATAACCACGGACTGGTGTTAAAAGTTGCACCGATGGTCTTCTGATACTCTGACACGTCGGTTAATCCTGAGCTGTCGAGACTCAAACCAATTACTATAAAAACAATTAAAGTCACTACGATGGTAGGCACTGTAGTTAAGGTCATATATTTAATATGCGTAAATAAATCAGTTCCTGCCATCGCTGGAGCAAGATTTGTGGTGTCACTCATGGGACTTAGCTTATCACCAAAATAAGCGCCACTCAAAACAGCTCCCGCAGTCATACCAGCGTCTATTCCTAGTGCACCTGCAATTCCGATAAGCGCAATACCCACGGTGGCGCTAGTGGTCCAGCTACTGCCTGTAGCCACTGAAATAACTGCACAGATGATAACACTCGCAGCAAGAAATATGGTAGGATTAAGTATGTCAAGCCCGTAGTAGATCATCGTAGGGATGATACCACTAATCAGCCAGGTTCCAGCTAGAGCTCCTACCATGAGTAAAATCAGAATGGCACCTGTGGTAGATTTTATATTTTGAGCAACCTCTTCGACCATGGTTTTGTAGGAAACTTTATTAAAATAGCCTACGATACCTGCGACCGCAGCACCGAGTAACAGAACAAATTGATTGGAACCACCTAGAGAACCGTCTCCATAGTAATAAACATTGATAGCTAATAAAATCACTAGTGCAAATACAGGTATCAGTGCTTCCCAAATATTCAGCTTTTTATTGATGATTATTTTTTCGTCCTCGTTATTGATATTTTGGCTTTCCATGTACGATTCAATTGTTGCGTAATGTTACGATTTTGTTAAGGCAGTTGCAAGCTTGAATGCTCAGAATTGACTGTGTGCGATGTGAAAATCTGAATTCTGAGATTTTCAAACTATGGCTCGAATCTTACTATTATAATTGACTGTTGTAATTGTTGCCGCTTTCGCGAAAGCGGAAGAATAATATTTTATATTCTAAATTGTCTATTTATTTGAAGCGATCCAGTAATTTCTGATCCAAACCGATAAGCCTAGCTAAACCAGCAAAAGTTTTAATAAACGGCAGCGCAATCTTGAAGGCTAAGCTGTCTACATAAGTATCGCCCCATTCCAACAATAAAGCCGCATAAATGGGATTGAATGGGATCTGATTTGCCGAAAATGTTTTGCCATCGCACACCAGGCCAAAAAGCACCGCCATAAAGTTCTCAAATCCGGGCTGGCCTGGCTCCAGCTTAGCTCTAAAAGTAATCGGCTGATCAGTGGGATTGTAAAAGCGGTGCAGGTCTCTGATAGGAACTTTGAAAGATTCACCAGGTGATAACATGATTTCCTTCCCTTTATAATGAACTCCCAGAACTCCTTTTTGTGGATAAAAATCTTCTGAGAACTTTTTATGGTAGTGGATGGGATTGCCACCACCAGCCTGTAAAGTCACTTCAATGAGGGTGTATTCCCCATCAGTTTCAAGAGATGTCTTATGAAATGTAGCTTGTTCTTTGGTAATGGGATTGACATAGGTTGCGGGCATGTTACAAAAATATTCTGCAGGTATGGATTAACTTAATAAGTAAATAATAAATTGTGATCTAATAAGTCATGGGAATCGGTCAAAGAATAGTAGTTTTAAACTAAGAAATTAAGTTATGTCAGAACAAATAGAACGTATAAAATGTTTAATAATTGGTAGTGGTCCAGCTGGGTATACTGCTGCTATATATGCTGCAAGAGCAGATATGAAGCCTGTGGTTTACACGGGTATGGAGCCTGGGGGACAGCTCACCACAACTACTGAGGTAGATAACTTCCCTGGTTATGCCAAGGGAATAGATGGACCTCAAATGATGGTCGATTTACAGAAGCAGGCAGAGCGTTTTGGTACACAAGTACGCATAGGTATGATCACCGAGGTACATTTTGCCAAGGAAAAAGGTGGGATTCACACTGCAATGGTAGATGGAAAAACAAAGATAGAGGCTAACACTGTAATCATTTCCACAGGAGCAAGTGCCAAATATTTAGGCATACCCAGTGAACAAAGATTGCGTGGAGGTGGAGTAAGCGCCTGTGCGGTATGTGACGGTTTTTTCTACAAAAATCAAGATGTAGCCATAGTAGGAGCAGGAGACACCGCTGCCGAGGAAGCTTCTTACCTTGCCAAAATATGTAAATCAGTGACCATGCTCGTGCGTAAGGATTACATGAAGGCTTCAAAGGCCATGCAACACCGAGTAAACAGTCTCGAAAACATCAAAGTGATGTACAATAGTGAAGTAGATGAAGTTTTGGGAGATCAAGTGGTTGAAGGCTTGAGAATCGTGAATAATCAAACTCAAGAAAAATCTGAAATCGAGATCACGGGACTATTTATCGCAATAGGTCACAAACCCAATACAGATATTTTCAAAGGTCAGCTGGACATGGGTGACGATGGTTATTTGAATACCGTTGCAGGATCAACCAAAACCAATTTGCCTGGTGTATTTGCTAGTGGTGATGTGCAAGATAAGATTTACCGTCAGGCAGTCACGGCAGCAGGTACGGGATGCATGGCAGCACTTGATGCAGAACGCTATCTTGCAGATATAGGTGTGGTTGATGAAATGACCGCTGGTGATTATTATGTTGAGTAATAAACCTATAAATCAAAATTAAAAAAGGGATCTCGTTCTATCGAGATCCCTTTTTTTATCAACTAAATATGACTTTCTATTTTTTTCTAATTATTGAATCGCCACCAAATTTGATCAATTTGATATCGGGTGAGTTATAGATAGATATATCTGCATCTTTGTCAGATTCAATATTTAAAGTCTTGTTGGCATTTACCTCAACTTTAGCATTATCTGTAATGTTCAGATTAATCTCATCATAAACCAGATTTTTGGCTTCTAAAAAAGCTTTGTCGTTTAAGATAAGATTGCCCTTGTCCACATCTCCTTCTATACGAGCATCCACTCGATCCTTTAATGTGATATTTGCGCTCTGGTAGGTAATGAGTGCCTTGACATCTGCATTGTCGGTAATATTTATATCTGCTTTATCGCCCGTAAGATTGAATTCAGACTTAGAATCACCAGTGGTGTGCAGTATTAGTTGTTGCACATTTGCCGTAATGTAGGCTTTTGCATCATCTTGAACCTTAATGTCTAAGATTGAAAATTCTCCCTTTGTGATGGTAGAAAGTTCAGCATCTTCCCTTAGAATTATAGTGTGCAGTTCAGTATTATAAGTTATTCTGATTTCCATTTTGCGCTTGGAACGAATTCTTGCTGTAGAATTAATAGTGAGTTTTTCGCCAACGACATTAAAATCAATGTGCTCATGCAGGTTGGAATCTGTAATCATTTCAACTTGGGGTTGAGCACCAGGTACGATTTTTACCTCAAAATCGCCGTCTACTTCAAGAGTTCGGAATGGTTTAACAATGGTAATTTCAGTTGATGGATCTCTGTTTCCTTTGACTTTTATGTCTTGAGCAGTGGTTGCGCAAGAAAATAAAAGGATGAGACTACATAAACCTAAAAGTCCTCTTTGAATCATTTTTATAATTTTAAAGCAAAATAGGACATAGGTACTAATATTTCACTTAATTAAAAGCTATAATTTGTGATGTGAGAAAGGGTTACCGCTTTCGCGAAAGCGGACATAGCATCATACAATTACCTCAAAAATGGTTCAATTAAAAAGCCGCTTCCCTCAACAGAAGCGGCTTTACTCATTAAAACAACTCAAATCTTAATGAAAATTAATCTTGGTATTTCCAGTTATTTGTCTTCTCTTCCATTGTGTTAGGCAGAGTAGAAATGGTATCAGTTACATCGTTTTTTACTGATTGATCGGAAACCTTTTGTTTTGCTTCATTGAGATCAGGACAGTCCAAGCAAATTGATTTTCCCGAACCTACTTCATATATGTGTTCCCATCCGTGACCCAGCCTAAACGAATCATTATTTAAATAACTGCTGTATCTCTGGTAAAAACGCTCATTGAGTTTCACTTTTGTACCTACCGGAAGATATATAATGACTTTGGTTTCTTGCTGTACCAGTCCATTTCCTTTTGGAATAATCGTGTAGTCTGGTGCCACAAAAGCATTTTCAGTAATGCTGTAGTCAAAAACGACTTCCGAAGCATTTTTCTTTGCTTTTGGGTAGGAACTTCCTTTTGCACTTTGTAAAATGAGCGCTCTAGCAACAGAGTCTGTGGTGCTGGCTAGCGCAACTCGCAAGTCGTAATTTCTAAGTGCAATTTCACCATTGTATTCCATTAGGTTAAAGCTTCTATTATTTACATAGATGGTATTGTCCAGATCTTCCAAAGTCTCAAGATTAAGTTCGAATACATCATCTGAACTGGTAGAAAATTTCTCTACATTCTGGATATTAGCCTCAAAAGCTTGACTCGCCGCAACTCTAGCTACGAGAATGCTTAATACGATTATTGAAATGATCCAAAGTACGATCAAAACGATCTTTGCCGGAGTGCCTATGGACTTCATGTTGCTGACCAGCATGCGTAAACCTAAGATTGAAAGTACCAGCAATGGGATACCGGCAGCAAATATCATTGCGGTAACTAATAACCAACTTGCATTATTTGCTGGTATGACCACATCAAAAAAGTGGATGAGATTCTGACCATCTACATCAATAAAACATACAGTAATCAAAGTTACTATAAGCCCTATAAGCCCTATGCTGCTGGCGAGAAATACAATGAGGCCAAATATTTTAAATAAGGCTTTAAAGATGTTTCTAAAAAAGCTACCTATTAAACCAAAGAACTTAACGGAGCCTCTTTTCCCTTTTTGACCTACAATATGGTGGTCGCCGTCGGTCTGCCCGTCGACCACCGGATCAAAATCCGCTTTTGCATTTTCTCCTATATTATTAATGTTCAGTTCCTTTCCCATCATTTTCAAACGTTGGTTGTTAGTTACCGCATCTGGAACGAGAATCCATAAAACTATATAAACGGGAATCAACCAGCCTACACTTGAAATAAATAAGAATACCCAAATCAATCGCACCCAAATTACCTCAAGGTTGACATAATGGGCTAGGCCAGCGCAAACACCTCCTACATATCCATTTGACGTATCTCTAAAGAGTTGTTTGCTGCCAAAGTTGGGTCGCTGGAATTTGTTTCTTGGAGCTTCTTCAAAAATCTCCTCATCTACCTCATAGTCTTCAGGCTGTCCCATGACTTCGATTACTTCCTCCACATGAATAATACTTATGACTTGCTGATCATTAGCGCGTTTTTCAAGAAAAAGTTCTGCAATGCGAGATTCTATATCACTCATGATCTCTTCGGCACCTTGGGTACCAGCAAAAGATTTCCTTACGGAAGATAAATATCGTTGCAGGCGATTGTAGGCATTTTCATCGATATGAAAGAACAGGCCCGCGAGGTTTATATTAATGGTCTTGTTCATGGTTAGGAGTTTTTGGGTTTAGTAACTAGATTTACGGCATTCTTGAGATCTTCCCAAGTAGGAGTGAGTTCAGACAGGAAGATTTTTCCTGTTTCTGTGAGTCCATAATATTTGCGAGGAGGTCCACTGGTGCTTTCTTCCCATCGGTATTTGAGAAGGCCTGCATTTTTAAGCCTCGTAAGTAATGGATATATGGTTCCTTCTACTACGAGTAATTTTGCATCCTTAAGGGTATCCAGAATCTCGGCCACATAGGCATCATTCTGATTTAGTATGGATAAAATGCAGTATTCAAGGACACCTTTCCTCATTTGAGCTTTTGTGTTTTCAATTTTCATAGAGATTCCTTGTTAGTTGATTCATTGATTTCGTTTTTTCGTACAAAGTTGATCGTGATGGGATAACAATAATCATCTCCCTCTCGAGCAGCTAGTGCAGCTTTTATTGTACAAACCACATCTATAATGGCCAGAGCCAGAATGGAAGTCCCACAAATGATCCCGCTCGCCATGACGGTTGAGAAGATCCCGACGTTTTCTGTGAATAAAAACGAATGGTTGTCTATATTTTCCCAAAACACGGGACCTCCAGATATCATAGTCCCTATAATAACACCACCGCCTATAAATGCCAGGACCACTGTATAAAGGGTTATACTAATTTGAAAGTTCAGTGCCTCCCGACCATTTTTATCTATAAATGAAGACTTATTAGAATTTACCATCCAAAGTATGATGGGGAGCACAAAATTGCCCAGCGGGAAAACCCATTTTCCAAATGTCAATAAATGGATACACGCAGAAATGGTATTATGGTTTTTTTGATGAGTAGTTTCCATAGAAAGTTATATTACTATGCAAATATATATCTAAAAGAAGGTATTATGCAATACAAAGTACTATAAATTGTAGTTTAACGATAATGTTTTTACTAAATCCACGTATATAACTAGCATTTGTAGGTGAGTTCTTATCTTTAGACCACGAAAACGATAAATCCATTTTGAGTAAACTGTCCCCCAAAAAAGTGAACACCTTCACTTTTTTCAATTTACCTAGCTGCTGGTGGAGTGGTGTGAGGTGTAAAAAGATTTATGCAGAGAAGTGTGACGTGACTGTCAAGCACAACTGGTTTAATAAAAATCCTTTCAATAGTCTTTATTTTGCTGTGCAGGCGATGGCTGCTGAGCTTACGACTGGCGCGTTGGTTATGTTTTACATAAAGAGATATGACATCAAACTTTCTATGCTGGTGGTAGAAAACGATTCAATTTTTATCAAAAAAGCAACTGGTGTTATCAGGTTTACCTGTAATGAAGGAGAACAAATTAAACAAGCAGTAAAAAGTGCCCGCAAAACGGGCGACCCTCAGACGATCTGGGTAGAGTCGATAGGGCGCAATCAAACAGGAGAAGAGGTAAGTAGATTTAGATTTAAGTGGAGTCTTAGACTAAAACGATAAATTTTTGATAATTACCAAATTAGCTCTTACAATGATTAACTACATGTTATCAAAATTAAACAAAAACAGCCGCAAATTAAATGCGGCTGTTTTCATTGATATAGACTAAAAATTAGAAACGCCATCCAAAGTTCAAGCCACCTCTAACCCTAATATCTAAATCATAATCATCATTATCTGCAAAGCCAAGATCTCTTCCTAAGCCTAATCCAAGATCAATCATAAAACCGCTGTCGCTTACCCATTTCCAACCAATGCCTACACCAATAGCTGTTTCAAAATAAGTCTTTTCATTCTCAAAAGAACTAAAGTCGTCATTATACTCAAAGTCGTCATAGGTGAAAAACTTTAAAAAGCCTTCTCCATAAAAACCCTTAGCGCCGTAATCTTCTTTTGAGAAAAAATATTGCCGGTAGTAGGGAGTGAGGGATAGTTTTTCATAATCTTCAAAGCTTATATCCTCATTATTAAATGTGATGAATAGGTCAACACCTACTCCCGAGTATCTGCCAAGAACATATTCATAGCGTGGATTGAACGCCGGGATAACCAAGGCTGAAATCACATCCAGAGATACTTCGTGCCTTTTTTCTGCTGTAAAATTGTCCAATCTTTTTTGGGAATCAGTTTGATCTTCTTCTTGAGCATGAACTGATGTGATTCCCGCAAGAGCAAGGATTGCAATTAAAATTGTCTTTTTCATTAGTTGATTTAATTTTAAGTTAGATGTTGGTTTAATAGAAAGGTTGCGTCACTTTATTGAGCGGCAAGCTCTGCAATTTTGACTATAACTTTGCTTGCTTTAATCATGCTTTCAACTGGCACGTATTCATAGGGCCCGTGAAAATTATGGCCACCCGCAAATATATTGGGGCACGGCAATCCCATATAGCTTAATTGCGATCCATCAGTACCGCCTCTTATGGGCTTGATAATCGGTTCAATGTCTAGCTCTCTCATAGCTTTCTCTGCGAGATCTACGATGTGCATAACCGGTTCTACCTTTTCTCGCATGTTTAAGTATTGATCCTCGATCTCTATCGTTACAGCTTGCCTGTCGTATTGCTCGTTGAGATGTGAGACCAGCTTATTCATCGCTTCTTTGCGAGCTTCAAAATGTTCTTTATCATGATCTCTGATGATATAGTGCAGTGTCGTTTTTTCCACGCTTCCAGATATCTCATGAAGATGGAAAAAGCCTTGATATCCCTCTGTATGTTCAGGAGTTTCCATGCGAGGCAATGAGTCGATGAATTCCTGTGCCACGTACATACTATTGATCATTTTACCTTTGGCATATCCTGGGTGAACTATTTTTCCATGAAAGGTAACCGTGGCTCCCGCAGCATTAAAATTCTCATATTCAAGTTCCCCCACTTGGCTTCCATCCATGGTGTACGCCCAGTCTGCATTGAATTTTTTCACATCAAATTTATGTGCGCCTCGACCTATTTCCTCATCTGGCGTGAATCCTACCTTAAGTGTACCGTGCTTGATCTCTGGATGCTCCACGAGGTATTTCATGGCGGTCATAATCTCTGTAATACCGGCTTTATCATCTGCCGCCAGAAGTGTCGTGCCGTCTGTGGTAATTAGAGTGTCGCCCACATAATTCTTGAGGTCTTCAAAATAGTCAGGAGAAAGCACGAGATCACTACCTTTTAAGGGAATATCGCTACCGTCGTAATTTTCTATAATTTGTGGTTTGATATTTTTTCCCGTATAGTCTGGAGTGGTGTCAAAATGGGATATAAAACCTATGGTAGGCACTTCCTTGTTGATATTAGACGGCAGAGTAGCCATGATATAGGCATTCTCGTCGATGGAGACATCGCTCATACCCATGTCAATCAATTCTTGGTAGAGCTTGTTTGCTAGATTCCACTGTTTTTCGGTACTTGGTGTGGTCTCACTGGACGGATCAGATTCAGTATCTATAGAAATATAACTTATAAAGCGGTCGATGATTTCTTTACGCTGCATAGATGGCTTTTTAAGTAAAGATATGATGATATTCCGCTTTCGCGAAAGCGGAAACCTGTTAAATTATCCCGCTATATATGAATGGAGTAATGCTAAAAATTTGCACCTCCAGTAGGGCAGATAAAATCCTGATAACCACTACTTAATATAGAACTCTTGTTTGCCTCATAAAACGCTGGGTTACTGAACTTAAAACGACCAGCGAAATTATCATACTCTCCCAACTGAAATGAAGGCGAGTCAAACAAATTCTGAATGGTAGGTCTAAAAGTAAAAGTTTCAGGATTCAAGGGCGGTTTGCTAAGGTCAACTTGGCGAAGATCAATCGCCTTATCAACTTCAAACACGTCAGCGCACTCCGCATTATACTGGCGGGCAAAATCTTCTAGATGAAAGGAAGTAATTGAAGGTTCAAAAAAAATCTTGCACGCCATAAAGTTATTTTGGGCAAGGTTTTTCTCTTGTGCATGTAGATTTGCTGTTACGGAAGCGGCTATAAGAAGAACGATTATCTTGAAGCTATTCATGGCTAATACTTTCTTTAAAGATAATCATCATTTACAATCAAAATGTTAAAAATTATTGTCAGAACGATGAATACTTGCTATCCTTGTTTTTTTAATCCCATTTCAGTTGCTTTTGCGATCATGAATTCACGTGCGGCTTCGTACTCATTAGGGATGATCCCGTCGAGTATGGCATCTTTAATGGCCATTTTAATCATGCCTATTTCCCTGCAAGGTTTCAAATTGTAAGTGTTCATGATTTCTTCTCCGCTCACGGGCGGCTGAAAATTGCGCACGTGATCCCTTTGCTCAACTTCTTCAATCTTATCCCGTACCTTTTTAAAGTTGTTGTGGTATTTTTTGAACCGGCGCGGGTTTTTGGTCGTGATATCTGCCTCGCACAAGGTCATGAGGTCTTCCAGAAAATTTCCCGCATCGTGAATTAGCCTGCGTACGGCACTGTCAGTTGCACTCTCATCTATGACTGCAATGGGACGTGAAGACATTCTTACCAATAGCTGAACATATTTCATCTTATCGTTGAGCGGCATTTTGAGTCGCTTGAAAAGATGGTAGACCATTTTGGAACCCTTGAATTCATGGCCATGAAAAGTCCAACCAGTTCCTTTATGGAACTTCTTGGTAGGTGCTTTTCCTATGTCGTGAAGCAAGGCTGCCCAGCGCAACCATAGGTTATCGGTATTTTTAGATATGTTATCCACCACTTCCAGCGTATGATAAAAATTGTCTTTGTGGGTTTGACCCTCAACTTCATCTATACCTTTTAACGCAGTAAGTTCTGGAAGGAATCTTTTCAAGAGACCTGTTTTTTCAAGCAATATGAATCCAGTGCTGGGAATGTCAGAAAGCATTATTTTATGCACTTCCGCTACGATTCTTTCTCTGGTTAAAATATCTACCCGATGTGCATTTTTAACGATGCCAGCGTAAGTTTTATCTTCAATCATAAAATCAAGCTGAGTGGCAAATCGCACGCCGCGTAGCATTCTCAGGGGGTCGTCGCTGAATGTGATGTCTGGATCTAAAGGAGTACGTATGATTTTTTTATCGAGATCGCTTAAACCATCAAAGGGATCTAACAACTCACCAAATCTCTTCTTATTAACACAAAGTGCCATGGCATTGATGGTAAAATCCCTGCGGTCCTGATCGTCCTTTAAAGATCCTTCTTCCACCACGGGATTGCGACTATCCTCGGTGTAACTTTCCTTGCGAGCTCCTACAAATTCCAACTCCACTTCATCCGTCTTGATCATGGCGGTTCCATAAGTCTTGAAGATGGAAATCTTGGAGCCGTTGTCCAGTCTTTTGCTTACTTCTTTTGCCAGTGCGATACCACTTCCCACGGCAACGATGTCCACATCATCTGGTTTTCCTCTTTTTAGAAAATAATCTCTCACAAACCCACCGATTACATAACTATCTAAGCCTAGTGAATCTGCGGCTTTTGTAATATCTTGAAAAACTGGAAGCGATAACGCTTCGGGATAAGTCTTATGAACGCTCATACTTATTTGCGTATGATTTTAAAAACCCCATTATTGGAAATCTTCATGATCGTACTTGCTTTGATTTCTTTATGGACTAGAGGTATATTCATCACGTGATCCACTTTATCGATAAGTACTTCGCTAATATCCTCGAAGTTTACGGGAGATGGATCGCCGCTTAGATTTGCACTGGTAGAAACGAGGGGGCGTTTGAGTTTTCTTATAATGCTGCGACACAATGGATCATTTGTTACCCTAACCGCAAGCGAACCGTCTTGAGCGATGATGTTTTCTGCAATGTTTTTGGGCTTGTCGTAGATAATGGTCAGTGGTTTTTTATTGACTTTTAGTACTTCCCACGCCATATCGGGAATATCATCTATGACAGACTCCAGCATGTTGAAACTCTCTACTAAAACGATGAGGGACTTGGATTTATCGCGCTCCTTAATATCGTAGATTTTTTCAACCGCGTCGTAATTGTAGGCGTCGCACCCCAATCCGTAGATGGTGTCCGTAGGATAGATCAATGTACCTCCTTTTTTAAGAGCATCCACTGCCTTATTGATTTCTTCGAGCGGAAGATCAATTTTTGGTTCTTGATTTTTGGGCTTTTTACCTCTTACCTGATCCCGTCTGTTCTTTTTTCTGTCGCTATATCGCATGGGGCAAAATTAAGGATTTGAATGATCAATTCCTTAAGATCGATGAAGCTTAGAAAAGAAGTGATTTTGATTGTATCGCTTTCGCGGAAGCGAGGTTTCTAATAGATGTTTACAAATTATAACACCCAGAGTAATAATTGTCCATGCAGCCTTGGAAAAAGCGTAAAGTATATTTGTAAAATTAATTGAGATTCGGACTGAATGCTTAAATCTTTACGGTACACTATTTTCTAGATGATTTAATGGTTCAAGTGATATTTTTTTTCAATGATTTTGAAAGTTATCTGAAATCAGACATAGCAATCACATCATTCTAACACAGAATCTTTTTCTATTAAAAATTTTTCAATTGCCAATGCATATCTTTCTGAAGCGGTTGAACCGATTTCTTCGTAGACATTTACTTTATTGGCTTGTTGTTGTATTTCAATTTTATTGTTAAGATTTGACTTGGCGCCTTTTAATGCTTCATCTAAATCAGAAACATCGCTTACCACCTGACCCAGTTCCCAAAACTCAAATTCCTTTAAGGCTTCATCGGATCCCGTAGCGTTGAAAAAGATACAGGGGCGCGGTTTTAAAATAAATTCCAGCACCTGACTTGAGCCATCCCCTAGATAAATATCAGCTTCTTCAATATATGCCATTTCTACACTCTTACGACTTCCCAAATCTATATGTATATGGTCAATATCTTCAAACTTTTTTAAAAATGTAGGATCTTCTGCAACGTCGGTTTTATTGAATAAATTGACGTGGGGAGCAAAAATGAGATTATAATTATTCTGCCTTGCGAAATAATCTATGATGTGTATACCTTGCTCGTGCCAGCTACTGTGGGGCTTTGAGAAATGAGGTGTGTAAAGTACTGTGGGCTTTGAATTTGAAAATATAGATTTATGAGCTAATTTTTTGACTACGTCTAGTTTAGGCAATCCGGCGATAACATGATTGAGATAAAATCCTGCGGACTCTAGACGTATTTTCATATTCAATCCTATATATAAATGTAAATCAAAATCTCTCAGGTCTTTTTTAATAGCATAATTACGACCTAAGATACCGTGGGAGAATTTGATGAAGTAAGGGTGTTTACCATTTCTCAACTTAAGAAGCTTTTGATGATGATAATCACTAAAAACAACCGCATCGTAAGATTTCAATATCAAAGCTGCATTTTTTTTGTACCAGAAACCTTTGCGCGGTAGTTTCCTTGCTTTAAGTCTGTCTGTAAATCTTCTGAACCAACTCGTCTTTAACCTTTTTACGGTAACAAGATTCTTAGGAAACAACTCAAGTAGAGAATCGATAAGTCCATCTTCCATTTCATAGGTAAGTATATCAACTTGATGATTGTTAGATAATAAAGCCGCCACGCTTATAAAATGATAAAGATGATGAGATTCCTCAAGGTAAATAAAAGCTATTCTTTTTTTATCATCCATAGTATTGCAAATTTGCGTGAAAATAAATTAATGAGTTAATATTGTTTTCTAATAGCAACCATTTACATGAAAACCGCACTTCTACTGACCACTTACAACTGGCCTGAGGCTTTACAATTATTATTAAATAGTGTGTCAAGACTCAATCCATTACCTGATGAGTTGTTAATTGCCGACGATGGTTCCAGCAATGAGACTAAAACTGTTATAGATGCGTTTATTGAAAAAAAAATATTACCGGTAAGTCACATATGGCAAGAGGATACTGGATTCAGACGATCTGCTATTTTAAATAAGACTATTGCCAGTTGTGATGCAGATTATATAATCCAGACAGATGGTGATTGTATATTACACTCTAGGTTCGTCGCAGACCATATTAAATACAGAAAGCAAGGTAGGTATCTTCACGGTAGTAGAGTAAATTTCAAAAAAGAAATGACCGCTAAGATACTTAAAGAGAAAAATGTGGTTGCTTCTTTCTTTAACGCTGGTATCAAAAAAAGAATGAGAGCCGTTCATCTTCCTGTTCTAGCATCTTTAAATAAAGAAGAAGAATATCTGTCCTCAAAAGTACGTGGTTGCAACCTAAGTTACTGGAGAAATGATTTCATAAGGGTCAATGGCTATAACGAAGATATTGAAGGCTGGGGGAGAGAGGATTCTGAATTAATACTGCGTTTTCTCAATAATGGGATTAAAGGAAAACGATTGAAGTTTGCTGCTATAATCTTTCACTTATGGCATAAAATCCAAGATAAAGGCAATTTGACTCGCAATACCGAGCTGGAAGAAAAGACCAGAAAACTTAAAATCAAAAAGGTCAGTAATGGAGTTTCGAAATATCTCAAAACGCAATTATGACCTCTCGGTCTGTAAATCACAATAAAATAAAATCTAAGTACATCAGTCCTATTCAAGTTTTAAATAGAACCATATTTTCACTTTAGGCTATTTCTAGATACTCAAAAGCTTTTTTTGCAAACCGATCATTTAATTCTCTACATTCACTAAGCAAACCGCTTATGGATTGTGCTTTATTGACATCTTTTACGGAATTCTCAAAAGTTGTATAAATAGGTTTGTTATGAAAATCGTGGTATTTGGAGTTCTTGCCAATTACTGCAACTTTCTTGCCCAATAGCAAGGACCAGTACATTGCATGGTAGCTATTTGTGATAATTTTTTCACTTGATTTGATAAAATCTATGATGTTCTCAATACTCTGTGTGTTATCACACTTGGGAATACCATCAAACAGAGTGGTTACGTGTGGGCGGGCTAAGGTTTTCTTATGAAAAACAACTCCTAACTCTTGCTTGACTATAGAATCGCCATCTAACAACGGGTGTTTGCAACTTACGCATGGTACATAATCTCCTGATTTAGAATGATCTCTCGAACTAAACATATCTAGACCCTCAGTATTTATATTGTATTCTAAATTGGCATCATGGTGGTGTTTTCCAGAATTGTGACCCAGTCCCCAAAAAACTACCTTTTTACCTTTTCTGCTCAAATATTCAAAAAGTTTCATTTGAGCATCAAACGTAGGTGTATTCAAAAGGCCGCCACCTCCTATGATCAGCTTGTGGTTGATGGCTGCATCCATGAATTTAGACCTCTTTTCTCCCTTGAATTTTTTGAAAGCATAGATGTCAACAGCATTATCTGGACACAGCTCCTTGTAGTAATGGTAAGGTGCACTGTAGAGATCCCCAGCATTCCGATGGTCTAAACGATGAATGGTTTTTACATCCTTTCCAATAAGTTTCTTGGATTTAATGACTTGAAAGTTATAGGCTTTTGCAATTTCTGATAGTATCCCCACTGTGATGATTTAATTTTTGCTCTGCTAAGGTTTTTTAAATTAACTCATAAACCTAATCTTATGAGTACAATATAATGTAAATATTCGCTTATTTTGTAAGCTTAATGGTTTTTGAATGATCAGTGAACAATTTGTGAGTGATTCGCTTTCGCGAAAGCAATTTCAAGAAATACTTGATCTATTTCTTATATCCAGTGAAAAGCTGGGCGCAGACCGCAACTCAATTAAGATTGTCCATTACGGTAATGAAAAACTGGTCGTGAAATCTTTTAAGGTACCTAACAGAATTAATCAATTTGCTTATAAATTCTTGAGAAAGAGTAAGGCAGAGCGTTCATATCGCAATGCTTTCAAATTGTTAGATAGTGGAATAGGAACTGCACATCCAGTAGGTTATCTAGAGCGTTACAAAGGCCCAAGATTGTTTAATAGCTATTACGTTTGTAAACATTACAGTCATGATTTTACTCTTCGTGAAGTAGTTCGAGATGAGGTGGAGCATAGGAACGTTGTGCTTGAAGCCTACACAGATTTCATACACAAAATGCATGAGTCACAGGTTTTGTTTTTAGATAACTCTCCTGGAAATACCTTGATTTCAAGACATGCAAGTTCATTTAACTTTGCACTTGTAGACCTGAATAGAATGAAATTTAGGGAACTGAGCTACAATGATCGTATTGCAAATTTTGCGCGGGTTGCTCCCTCACGTGATGTTTATGAAGTCATAGGGACTCGTTATGCTGAACTTATTGAAGAGCCGGCTGCCAAAGTAGTGTCTGATATGTGGAGACTTGCCAGTGCGTTCCAAGCCAAGTACCACACTCGAAGGAATCGTAAAAAGAAATTCAAGAAAATATTCAAGGGTAAGAAGTGATTTTTTCCTCTCCATCAGGAATTTCAGGAAGTTCCAGCATATCTCCTATTATCTTATTATATGCTTCTGGGACAAATTCTTTGCGCCCATCGGCAGGGTAGAATGTCATTTCACCAAAAACTACCCGATCATTCACATCATAAAGATCTACTCTGACGAAAGGAAAACCTTTACTGAGTTTTCTGGCTACTCCAACCATTTCCTCTAGACATACGGGTCGTTCAACATCATTAATATATCTCTGGTTGCGTTCTGTATAAAATGGTTGCTTTTCCCAGTTGATATCGTAATAGCAGCGATAGTTGGCGACATTACGCTCAAGATCAACTTGAATAAATTTAGGCTTACCGTTAAAGCAGAAGAATTTATAATCATTTAAAATTTCTCTGCCTTCTTGTTTCATAAACTTCTCTATAACGAGTCTTCGAGGTACGTCTTTATATGCCCACTCTCCGCCGCTTATTTTGAAATAGTCTCGTGCCAGCCACTTATTAAGTAATTTTCGGGCTTTGTTTATATTCAGTTTTGATTTATCGGGCACAATCAGGTTATAGTGACAACCATGCGCGCCTTTGATGACAAATTGATCTGGAAGCTTGTTAAAGTCAATATCTTCCGCATGGCTGTGAACGCTTATGAGTTCATTAAGATATTTTTCACCTGCCCTGCGTTTCACAAAATCTCGTACGGCATACTTATCTGCCAGTTCATGCAATATGTTTACATGAAAGTAAACTTTTAACCATTGTATTTTTTGGTTAAAATCTTTAGGGTCGTTAAGATCTAATGTTTTACGACCTTGATAATAGTAGTCGTAATAGGTTTGAACTCTTTTCTTTAGATCTTGAGTTCCCATGTTGCGATACCACCACAAATCTGGTCTAGAAATACTTCTTTTGATGCTTTGCCAGCCCATTATTCTAGATTTCTACGGTACAACCATAATTTCACATACCTCATAAATATACCGTAGCTTCTTAAGTAAGCTATTGCAAAACCTACAAATCCGTCCAAAAATCCACGTTGCAAAACATAGTGTTTGAAGAATCCCCAAAAAGGTTTTACCACTACATGAAACGCTGTGATCTTTCCAACTTTTTTATCAAAATCTCTGGCTTGCAGACTGGCATAGCGTTGCAATTTGACTACGTGATGGTCTATATTCACGTACTTATAATGTAGCAACTTATTTTCCAGCCATCCTACAGTTCCATCAGCCACGATCTCTGAGTGTACATGTTTGTCTACATATCTACATTTACTTTTTTTGAAAAGCCTTATAACTTTATCATTTTTCCATCCACTGTAATGAACCTGTTTACCCATGAAAAAATTCTTTCTTCCTACCCAGTAGCCTACATGATTTTCATCATCAATTTGAGGGAGTAGATTTAAAATCTCTTCTCTTAGTGCAGGAGTGACTCTTTCATCAGCATCTACAAGTAAAATCCATTCATGTTTAGCTTGGGGAATTGCCCAGTTTTTTTGTGAGGCCGAGTGCTCATATTCTCTAGTCAATAGCTTTGTGATAAAAGGCTTGGCAAGCTCTATAGTCCCGTCGGTACTGTTACTGTCTACTAAGATGACTTCATCGCAAAAATCGACGGACTTAAGCACTTCGACTATATTATGCGATTCATTGTATGAGGGTATTATCGCAGATAAAGCATATTTAGACATACAGAGGTCTCATTTTTCCGTTGACAAAAATAAACGTACACCTCATATTATCCTCATTTATATTTAAATTTGTGTTAAGTAAATTGAAAGCCAAATTAGTGAGTTTATACAACTTATCGATGCTCATAGAAGTATTCTTGAAATAAAATATTAGTCCTTTGAGCCCGAATTTGTTCTGACTTGACCAACCAGCTAATGGTCATTTTTCAATACTTCAACCGAATTATAATACTTGTTTTTAATGGAAAATCACATTTCTTACTCAAGCAAAAGCAAACAGGATTTCAATAATTTAAGGCCTGAAATGCTTGCTTATGCACCTAAGAACCCATCTGCTGTGCTAGATGTAGGCTATGGTATAGGTTCTTTTGCTGAGCATTTCAAGAATCAGGATCCTAATACAGAGGTTTGGGGAATTGAGTTTGTCGATAGTGAAGCTCAAGCGGCTAAAGAAAGGTTAGATACAGTTTTTAGCGGTGCCTGTGAAAATCACATAGTCAATCTGCCAGATAACATTTTTGACGTTATTTATTTCAATGATGTACTTGAACACCTTGTTGATCCATATACCGTTTCAGAAAAAATAAGACTTAAACTAAAAGAAGGTGGAGTAGTTATCAGCTCAATTCCCAATGTGAGATATTTCAAATCTTTTAAGAAGGTGTTATTTCAAAAGGATTGGAAGTATGCAAGCCATGGCACTATGGACAGAGCACACTTGCTTTTTTTTACTAAGAAGAGTATTGACCGAATGTACAGAGAGGCTGGCTACAAAGTAGTGAAAAATGAAGGTATCAATCGCACCAAATCTATTGCTCCATGGTTTTTTAATATTCCGCTCTTGTTTACTCAAATGGATGTTTTTTATTTACAGTGTGCTACGGTAGCAAGAAAATAAGTGAATCCACATCAGGTTTGGGTAAGAGACTTTGCAAAAATGTGAATTTTTAGAGTCTTCTTTAGAACCATACTCAATCTAATCAAATGCTTAAATTTGGGGATTACTAACGACATCTTTTAGTTAATGACAGTTAAACCCACAATCTCAGTTATCATAAGCACCTATAATTCTGTAGCGTGGCTGCAAAAAACTTTATGGAGCTATGAGCAACAAATTTTTCGAGATTTTGAAATAGTGATCGCTGATGATGGTTCAGAAAAGGAAACAGAGCAATTGATAAATGAGTACAAAAAGAATAGTGACAAGAATATAACGCATGTGTGGCATGAAGACGATGGTTTCCAGAAAAGTGCAATTCTAAACAAGGCAATATTATCTTGTAATGCAGATTATGTTGTGATGTCAGATGGTGACTGTATAGCTCGTGAAGACTTTCTACAAATACATTATGAGAGAAGGGAAACTGGGTTTTTTCTCTCAGGCGGATATTATAAATTACCCTTGGATATTTCTGAAAAGATCACCAAAGACGATATTTTAACTCAGAGGTGTTTTGACCTAGAGTGGCTTAAATCACATGGTTTACCAGCATCCTACAAGAACCAGAAATTATCCAGCGGTTTTGTGACTGCCAAAGTTATGGAGAATCTCACTCCAACAAATGCAAGCTGGAATGGACACAACAGCAGTGGCTGGTTAAGCGACTTACTTGCGGTAAACGGCTTTGATGAACGTATGCAATATGGTGGTCAAGATAGAGAATTAGGTGAGCGTCTTTTTAATAAAGGACTCAAGTCCAAACAAATAAGGTATAGTGCCATCTGTTTACACTTAGATCATTCAAGAGGGTATAAAAACGAAGAGTCTCTAAATAAAAACAAAGCCATAAGAAAGTACACTAAGAAAGAAAATAGTGATTTTACTCCTTACGGTATAATAAAATCTGAGGTTTAATTCTATCTAGATGTTTTCAGTTTTACAGCTATTTAAAATGAAATCCTTCAAATTTGTAAAGTTCACTGTAGATATCCTCTGCGTTGAAACGTGAGTATAATTCTTTTGTTTTGTGTTTAAAATCTACCGGGCGATGATCTTTGTAAAGCTCAGGTTCAAAATCTGCCAAATGAACTGAAATGTGATTTTTGCCATCTTCTCCTGTATTCCAAGCCATTTTTTTAATCCAAGGACTATAAATACTGAATGTAGGTACATTTAAGGCTTTGGCCATATTGATTGCTCCACCCTCATTTCCAGCGCAGGCGTCGCAGTGGCTCAATATCTTTAAAAACTCTCTAATACTTGGGGCAAATGCTTCTAAGAAGATGGAAGACTGTGTTTCCTTTTTACAAAGTGAATAAATACGTTCCACTTTGCTCTTTTGGCTAGGTATGTAATTAAACAACACTTGAGAGCTGGTATTTTTGATATGTAAATCAATAATTTGAGCCATGGTTTCAAACGGCAGTGTTTTGTTTTCTGAACTTCCTAAAACGCTGACCATCGTCAATTTTTTAGTGGGATTCAAACCGTGTTTTTGAATCCATTGAAGTCCTTCGGCCTTTTCCTGTTTTGTGAGCTGGATTTTAGGTTTCAAATCCCATTCAATTGCTTCAGCCAGTGGTTCTGTGAGCATTAACCGGGTTCCTACAGCCTCACCTGTACTGAAAAGTCCCAGTTTTGGTTTTTCATTGACCTGCTCTGAATAGGCTATTTTAGAGAACCATTTTTTATAGCCTATCCTTTTGGGAATATTTGACAAAAGGCTCAGTAGAGCACTATTATTCTTGCAATAGGCATCGATAAGAAGATCGTATTTTTTCTTTTTAAGCTTTCGCGAAAGCGAGATAGCACTACCCAAACCGTCAAATTCTTCTTTCTTGACTGCTATAATCCCATCAATACTGGGATGTTCTAAAACAATATCTGTAGCATTTGCAGCCACTAAATAATCGATATGGCAATCAGGGAAAATCAACTTGAGTTGGTCTGCGATGACCGTACTCATGAGGACATCGCCCAGCATTTTATATTGTATCAGCAGTATTTTCACTATACCGCTACATCATATTCCCTAAGCGCATCGTTAAGAGAGGTTTTTTTGTTGGTGCTTTCTTTTCGTTGTCCTATGATCAGGGCGCATGGCACGTTGTAGGTTCCAGCTGGAAATTCTTTGGGTAAAGTTCCAGGGATTACTACAGACCTTGCTGGTACACGGCCTTTGAACTCTTTGGGTTCGCTACCGGTAACATCTATTATTTTAGTGCTTGCAGTAAGTACGACATTTGCTCCCAGAACCGCTTCTTTTTCAACATGGACGCCCTCTACTATAATACATCTTGAGCCTATAAAAGCACTCTCTTCTATAATCACAGGGGACGCCTGTAGAGGTTCAAGAACACCACCTATACCGACGCCACCGCTCAAATGCACGTTTTTTCCTATCTGCGCGCAACTGCCCACTGTCGCCCAGGTGTCAACCATCGTACCTTCGTCAACATAGGCTCCAATGTTTACATAACTAGGCATCATTATAACGCCGCTTGAGATATAGGCTCCATGACGGGCCACTGCATGGGGTACGACACGTATTCCCTTTAAGGCATATCCAGTCTTGAGAGGAATTTTATCATGAAATTCAAGAGGTCCACACTCTATGGTTTCCATTTTTTGAATTGGAAAATAGAGAACAACAGCTTTTTTCACCCACTCATTGACCTGCCAGCCATTTTCGGTAGGCTCGGCAACTCTAAGTGTTCCTCTGTCCAGCATATCTACGACCTCGCGTATGGCAGTTTGGGTAACACGGTTTTGTAAAAGGGAACGGTCTTCCCAAGCTTCTTCAATGACGTTTACGAGTTGATTCACGGTTATAATTTTTACAAAGATATATTTCTTGCTTGAAGATAGGATGTGATGAGCTGGTTTTAATCCATAAATACTGTAATTGATTCAGTCGTTGCGTCACTTGTTAAAGATATCAATGCTTACTTTTGCAACAATTATGGCAAGAATACTCTCCATAGATTACGGCAAGAAAAGAACGGGTATCGCTGTTACAGATGAGTTGCAGATGATTGCTTCTGGACTTACCACCGTTAATACTTACGATCTCAACACTTTTCTGGACAAATACCTGAACGAGGAAAATGTAGAGACCATCGTTATAGGAGAACCTAAACAGATGGACTATTCTGCCAGTGAATTGGGTGGTGTTATTGACGCTTTCGCGAAAGCGTTACAAATCAAACACCCATCCATGACTATAGAACGTATAGATGAGCGATTTACCTCAAAAATGGCGTTCCAAACCATGATTGATAGTGGGCTAAAGAAAAAACAGCGTCGCAACAAGGCACTGGTTGACGAGATAGCCGCTACCATCATTTTACAAACTTATTTAGACAGAAAACAATTTTGATTCCTATTTTATGATCATGCCTATTGTAGCATACGGAGATCCCGTACTGCGTAAGAAAGCCAAAGAAATACCACAGGATTACTCCAAACTGGACGAGTTGCTAGAAAACATGTGGGAAACCATGAATGACGCAAGTGGTGTAGGACTTGCCGCACCACAGGTGGGTTTACCCATACGCTTATTTCTAGTCGACACCACTCCGTTTTCTGGAGACGATGAGCTCACAGAAGAAGAACAAAAGGAACTGGACGGTTTTAAAAAAGTCTTTATCAACGCTACGATTCTTGAAGAATCTGGAGATGAATGGGCCTTTAATGAAGGTTGCTTAAGTATTCCAAACGTGCGAGAGGATGTTTTCCGACAGGAACAGATCACTATTAAGTATTATGATGAGAATTTTGTGGAACATACTGAAAATTACGATGGCCTGCGAGCGCGGGTGATCCAGCATGAATACGACCACATAGAAGGAATTCTTTTTACTGATTTACTCACCAGTCTCAAAAAAAGGTTGATAAAAAGCAGGCTTTCTAACATCTCCAAAGGAAAGGTAAAGGTAGATTACCGCATGAAGTTTCCCGACGTAAAAGGGAGAAGATAAAAAATATCATTAATCGATTGCCTTATATTTGGCGTCGCTAAAAAAGAAAAATATGAGTTTAGACAATATACTTTCCATAACAGGGAAACCAGGTTTATATGTACTTAAGACTAAAGCAAAAAGTGGTTTTGTGGTTCGTTCATTGAGCGATAACAAGACTTCAATTATCGGGATGAATCACAATGTGAGCGTTCTGAAGGATATATCAATCTATACCAATACTGCAGAAGTCCCACTTAAGGAAGTCTTGCAAAACATTGCCAAAAAGGAAGATAATGGGGCTTCTATAAGCCACAAATCAAGCAAGCAAGAATTGCAGGATTATTTTAGCGAGGTGCTTCCAGACTATGATGAAGACCGCGTTTATGCTAGTGATATCAAAAAAATCGTACAGTGGTATAACATCCTTCATAACAATGATATGCTGGACGCACTTAAAGAAGAAGAATAGCTTAACGATTTCCATGAAAAATAAAAACCACCTCAAAAAGGTGGTTTTTATTTTTAAATCGTGTCGAGAGATTTCAGTTTCTGTATAAATCTGTAGTCTGTAGCTTGAATAAGCTTATATTCTTTAAAGACTACAATTAATACGCTTTTAAAAAAAGATCTATTTCTTGTATAATGGTATGCGATACATGATCCCATACCCATATCCAGCGCCTACTTCTCCGTTATCATAAGTGCGGCCGTAGCCTGGCACATATAAGTTATCAAATCCATCGGGCAGGTTTTCACTAACCATGCGCCTGAGTTGTAGGTTTGCCAGAAGGTATAGATTATTTAAAACCTCTACTTTGATCCCCAATTGTATTTCTAACCAGAATGCATTGAGACCCTTAAATTCTTCATTTGAAAAAACATTGCGAGAAGGGAAATAGGTGTTGTCTGTATTGATGCGATAATGGTTGAGTTCTTGTCTCATATTAGCATAACCCGCGCGCAGACCAGCATAGATCATATTATCCATATCTAGCCAATTATCATAAAAGTTATAATCAATTCCACCTTTGATAAAACTGCCACTGGTTTTGAAGTCTACACGTTCCAGGCTTTCATCAAAAGTTTCATTTCCTATTTCTCCAGCAAAATAGATGTCGTCTGTAAATCTATAATCTGCAAGAATTTGAAAGCCAACGTAGCGATCATCAATTATCGTTCTAATCAAATTACCTGCATCGAGACCTAAACGCAAACCATATTTTTTCTGATTGACCAGGCTGTCTTGGACAATGGTTTCAGGTTGTTGTTCTTGTCCCCAGCAAATGCATGAGCATAGAATGATAAGGCTAGTGATATATTTCAACATGAACCTCGTTTGAATCATTAATGGTTGCGTCTATAATATTAATACTGCTAATCCATGGATTGCTGGGAGTTTCGTTATTAAGATTAGCATCTAGGTCGAGATAATCAACTTTAAACCCACAGGCTCTACTCACATAAGACTCCTCTCGATTGTAGTCAAAAGTTATAAGGTCTGAATTTAAGTCAATGTCATTTTCTCTCTGGAAGCTATAGATCGTCTCGTCATCAAAATTACGTAAGGGTAGATATATAGTATCTGCAGCTTCCATAAGTGTATTTCCTTCAAAGTCAAGCGGTGCAAATTCTGATGAGGCCAGCACCTTTACTCTCAATTGCGGCGCAACTTTAATTAAAGCCGGTGCTGTGGCGTCTTTAAATACCACGACCATTCTAGGAGAAGTAGATTGATCTGGCGTACACAAATCGTCTCGCTCACAACTGCTTGAAAACAGGAGACTTACAAATAATAAAATGACAATCGCTCTATTCATGGATGGATTAAGCTAAACACCAAAACGTTTCTAATAAAGATAAATTGAGTGCTTTTAGTTTTTAAGTTCTAATAATACCACGTTTTCTACGTGATGCGTTTGTGGAAACATATCTACAGGCTGCACTTTTTTAACCCGGTATTTCTCTGCCAAAATTTCTAGGTCTCTGGCCTGTGTCGCACTGTTACAACTTACATAAACGATGCGAGGAGTCTCAATCCTAAGCAACTCTGCCACTACATCTTTATGCATGCCATCCCGTGGAGGATCTGTAATAATTACATCTGGAGCCCCATGTTGAGCTATAAAATCCTGAGTGAACACATTTTTCATGTCTCCGTCTATAAACGTGCAATTTTCAATACCGTTGAATTCAGCATTTGCCTTTGCGTCTTCAATGGCTACTGGAATCGCTTCAATACCCACTACTTTGCGTGTTTTTTTAGCAACAAATTGGGCAATTGTACCTGTTCCTGTATATAGATCATACACCAACTCTTCACCGGTCAAATCTGCAAAATCACGTGTTATTTCATAAAGTTTATGAGCTTGTTTGCTGTTGGTTTGATAAAAGCTTTTGGCGCTGATTTTAAATTTCAAACCTTCCATTTCTTCAAAAATATGATCACGCCCTTCAAATAATACGACATCTTGGTCATATATGGTGTCGTTAGCCTTTTCGTTAATAATGTATTGCAACGAGGTGATCTCTGGGAATTCTGCTTTGAGGTGTTCCAATAACGCAGTTCTAGATGGTTCATCGTCTTCAAAAAACTGAATCACGACCATGTTTTCTCTCGTAGAACTCATGCGCAACATGAGCGTACGCAACAAGCCTTCTTTCTCGCGTGGGTTGAAGTAGGATAGGTTTTCCGCTTTCGCGAAAGCGTGCACACTCAACCTAATGCGTTCACCTATTTCTGGATGTAAGTGGCACTCGTCCAGATGCAATATTTTATCCCACATACCGGGAATATGGAAGCCCAAGGCTTTTTTATCTTCAATTTCTACATCGCTCTGAATCTCAGCCAGAGTCAGCCAGCGATTGGCAGAAAAACTGAACTCCATCTTGTTACGGTAATGGTACTGCTCAGCAGATCCTGCGATGGGCGTAATTTCTGGAAGATCCAGATGGCCTATGCGCCTTAAATTTTCAGACACTTCTTTTTGCTTGAAGTACAATTGATCCTCATATTTCATGTGCTGCCACTTGCAGCCACCGCAAACGTAAAAGTGCTTACAAACAGGGTCGGTGCGACGATCTGACTTCTCAATATAGCGTGTGACTTTCCCTTCGTAGAATGAGCGTTTCTTTTTAAACGTCTGTATATCTACCACATCTCCTGGCACGGCATCAGTAAGAAATATTACTTCTCCTTCTTCGGTTTTTGCGACACTTTTACCCCTTGCGCCAGCATCTACCACGGGAACGCCGGTAAACGTTTTTTGGGCTCTTTTTCTACGTTTTGACATGGCGCAAAATTAAGGAAGTTGAACTGACATATAGAATAAATACCAAAGACCTTGAGGCCTAAACTAATTTTCTTCGTTTCCTTCTTATTAATGTTTAAAAATCTATTCAGGATATTATATGATTATGAATATTCTCACTTACAGTTGGAAACTTTGTTCAGAATAAAGTTAAAAACTGTAATCAAAAGTAGTTGATGGTTACCATCACGTCAACTTACGTATAACGCAAAAATCATAAACTAAAAACTAACAACCGCATTACCAATAATTAAGACTACTTTTGCAGCCGCTAAGAAGCAGTATTTATGAAAGACATAAGAAATATAGCGATCATCGCACACGTAGACCACGGTAAGACTACGCTGGTAGACAAGATTTTACACCACTGTGAGATATTCCGTGAGAACGAGACCACTGGTGAATTGATATTAGATAATAACGATATTGAACGTGAGCGTGGAATTACCATCCTTGCTAAGAACGTTTCGGTAATGTACAAGGGTACTAAAATTAACATTATTGACACTCCTGGTCACGCCGATTTTGGTGGAGAAGTGGAGCGAGTTTTAAATATGGCAGACGGTGTTCTTCTTCTGGTTGATGCCTTTGAAGGTCCTATGCCACAAACGCGTTTTGTATTACAAAAGGCTATAGACCTAGGTTTGAAGCCATGTGTGGTTGTAAATAAAGTAGATAAGGAAAACTGTACTCCAGATGAGGTACACGAGTCAGTCTTTGACTTGATGTTTGAATTGGGAGCAGAAGAATGGCAGCTAGACTTTCCTACCGTTTACGGTAGTGCAAAGAACAACTGGATGTCTGAAGACTGGAAAAACGAAACCGAAAATATTGAGCCATTATTAGATATGGTGATTGAGCACGTGCCTGCACCCAAGGTGGAAGAAGGTACCACTCAATTGTTGATTACTTCTCTGGATTTCTCAAACTATACAGGTCGTATCGCGATAGGACGTATCAAGAGAGGTTCTATTAAAGAAGGTCAAAACGTTACCTTGTGCAAACGTGACGGATCACAAACCAAAACCAAAGTCAAAGAGGTTTACGTCTTTGACGGTATGGGGAAAGCCAAGGCAGAAGAAGTTATGGCCGGAGATATTTGTGCCATCGTAGGTCTTGAAGGTTTTGAGATAGGGGATAGTGTAGCAGATTTTGAGAATCCAGAAGCTATGGAAACCATCGCAATTGATGAGCCTACCATGAGTATGTTGTTCACGATTAACGATTCACCATTCTTCGGAAAAGACGGAAAATTTGTAACGTCTCGACATATCAATGACCGCCTGACTAAAGAATTGGAAAAAAATCTTGCCTTACAGGTACACGATACCGGTAGTGCAGATAAATTTATGGTTTTTGGACGTGGTGTACTTCACTTGTCCGTGCTTATTGAAACCATGCGTCGTGAAGGTTACGAATTACAGATAGGTCAGCCACAGGTAATCATTAAAGAAATTGATGGTGTAAAATGTGAGCCTGTTGAAGAGCTAACCATCGACTTGCCTGAGGCCGTGAGTGGTAAGGCCGTTGAAATGGTAACTTTGAGAAAAGGAGAAATGACCAGCATGATGCCTAAGGGTGAACGTATGGTTTGTGAATTTAAAATTCCATCTCGTGGTATCATAGGTTTGAGAAACCAATTGATCACAGCAACTGCTGGAGAGGCGATCATGAACCACCGTTTTGTAGGTTTTGAACCTTATAAAGGAGACATTGCAGGACGTATTAATGGATCCATGATCTCAATGGAAAAAGGTACTTCCATTCCTTACTCCATGGATAAATTACAGGATCGCGGTAAATTTTTCATCCACCCGGGTGAGGAAATATATGGAGGACAGGTAGTAGGTGAGAACTCAAGACCTGATGACCTAGCCATTAATCTTACCAAAACTAAAAAGTTATCTAACGTGCGTAGTGCAGGTAACGATGATAAAGTTAAGATCGCACCGCCTGTAAAGTTCACGCTGGAAGAAGCATTGGAGTACATTCAGAAAGATGAATATGTAGAGGTAACTCCCAATCATTTGAGAATACGTAAAATATTCCTCGATGAAACTGAGCGTAAGCGTCGTTCTAAGGAATTGGGATAGGATCTTATTGAAATTAAATAATCAGAGCCAGTTTTTTCGTAAGGAGAAAACTGGCTTTTTGTTTTTGGATTTTCTGGCAAGTCGGTGTTTCAAATCAATTTATATTTGAAGTGAAGTTTTGATCATGTAAGTGTAATGCGACTCATTATTTCAAGATATTTAAAAACCTCAAAGACTTAAAGACTCTCAGACTCAGAATCTCACAAACTACATCCCACAATGGCTTTCAACTATTCTAAACGTGCATTTCATTTTTCAGTTTTCTCGCTAGTATTAATGGCGGCTTTTCTTGTTTTGTCCACCATTGAGCGCACTAAAGCAAATACAGGTATGAACGATGTGACAGGCTATTTGATCACCTTATTTTTTGTGACCGTATTGGTAGGTTTTATTTTGTCCGTAATCGGTTTAAGAGAACCATCCAATCTTAAGAAAATAGCGGCGCTGGTCATAAACGTAGGTTTGTTTTTGTTATTGGGTTACGCAGTAGTTCAGAATTTAATGGATATGGATGCCTTCTTCTCGGCTTGAAGCTATACTCCACGCCACGAAATATCGAGAATATCATAAATCAACTCTGTAAACGTTCTTTTAATATCTTCGTCACTGCGCAGCAACATGAAAAAAGCCATTCCATATCTCGATTTACAATCTTTACAATCCCGCTTCAAAAGCGCAGACCAGAAGACTCTAAATGATTTTATAGATGCTGGTTTTTACATTGGAGGACCATTGGTTCAACAGTTTGAGAAACAATTTGCTGATTACTGTGGCGTGGATCATTGTATAGGAACTGGGAACGGGCTGGACGCGCTTACTATTATTTTACGTGCAGAAATAGCTTTGGGCAACCTTCCTAAAAATGCGCGTATTCTAGTGCCTGCCAATACTTATATTGCCACTTGGTTGAGTATTCATCTCGCAGGTCTAACTGTTGTTCCCATTGATGTGGAAGAGCTTAATCTGAGTCTACCGGACTTAGAATCATTTCATGGAGGTTATGATGCGATTATGTGCGTAGATCTTTACGGTAAATTGGTCGAGGATGATGTTTACGCTTTCGCGAAAGCGAGAAATATTCCCATCTACACAGACACTGCACAGAGCCATGGAGCAAAAAACAGTTCAGGGAAGCGCAGCGGAAGTCTCGCCCGAGCCAGTGCCTTCTCCTTTTATCCCACAAAAAACCTGGGAGCCCTGGGCGATGGTGGAGCTATCGTAACAAATGATAAAAACCTTGCGGAAACTTGTAGAAAAATTGCCAATTATGGGCGTAATTCTAGATTTGAAAATAAATTTAAAGGGGTAAATTCTAGGCTCGACCCATTACAGGCTGGATTTTTAAGTACCCGACTGGAGCAACTCGATGCGGATAATGAATGCCGTGCGCAAATAGCAAAATTATTTTATGATAAAATATCCAATCCAAAAATAGGCTTGCTAAAAGAAGATTTTTTGTTAGATAATGCATTTCACGTCTTTCCGGTTTTTGTGGAAGAAAGAGAACATTTTCAGGCATATCTGGATGCAAATGGAATAGGGTACAGCTGTCATTACCCAAAACCTCCTCACCAACAGGAGGCGTTTTCCACTTTTAATAACATGAGTTTTCCCTTTACTGAGCGTTTCCATGAACGAGAGGTGAGTATTCCCTGCAATCCACTGATCACATCGCAGGAGGTCGAGAGTATCATTGAAGTTTTAAACAATTACTCTTGAGACGATTGCTGCATAAACTGAATAAGAATTTGCTGCTCAAAGTAGCAGGTTTCAATTCAGTCTATGTACTAATACGTATTGCTATAGGAGCGGCGATGTCTAAGATTCTTGCCTATTATGTGGGTGCGGCAGGCATGGCCGTAATGGGTAACTTGCGCAATTTTACCCACGGTGTCTGGACTTTTGCAGTGTTGGGTTTGGAGAACGGTCTGGTCAAAAGCGCCGCCCAACACAGATCCAGCAAAGAAGATCTCAAGCGTATTTTTAATACCACCTGGACACTAGGTCTTGTGGTAAGCATTTTCATTGGCGTGGGTTGCTTTGTCTACGCTAGTTGGCTAGACTTTAATTTGATCAATAGAGAAGTTTCTTATGAGGGGGTATTTAAGATATTGGGGCTGTCTCTTCCATTTCATGTGATATTTGTTATGCTTACTGGTTTGTTTCAGGGCTTTGAATGGTATCGAAAATTTATTACGCTTAATATCATTGTTAGCGTTTTGTTATTTGGGATATCGGCATATTTGGCTTTTTCATTAAATCTGGAAGGAGCTTTATACAGCATCGTTTTGGTTCCTTTTTTACAATGTGTGGCAGCGCTGCTGTTTTGGAAATTCAGCCGTGCATACTCAGGGATTGATTTGCGCACTTTATTTGAGCTTAACCTTGATAAAAAAACGGTACGCTATTTATTGAACTTTAGTGTAATGGCTCTGACCAGCGCTGTTCTTATCCCATTATCTTATATTTTGATTCGTAAACAGGTGATGTTTGTGGTGAGTGATACCGCTGCAGGCTGGTGGGAGGCGGTCTCACGGGTTTCTAATTATTATATGATGTTTGTGACCAGTTTGATAAGCCTTTATGTTTTACCCAGCTTGAGCAAGGATCCCAGCGTTAAGAATTATCGTTCTACCATAACTCATTTTTACAAAAGTATTTTGCCGATTGTCGTATTGGGACTTCTCGCTGTTTTTATATGTAGGGAATTGATTCTCCAGATCTTATTTACTGAAGAGTTCATGGGGGCGCTACCCATGTTCAAATGGCAGCTTGTGGGAGATTTTGTAAAAGTGGTAACCTCTGTAATGGCATTCAGGTTTATTGCACAGAATGACCTCAAAAAATACCTGATTGCAGAAGTTTTGAGCGTTGCCTCCTTTGTGTTTTTTAGTTATTGGTTGATCCCACTTTATGAGGAAGAAGGAGTGGTTATAGCCTATTTATTGAATTATGTATTTTATTTGTTTCTCCTATTGATCTTGTTACGCAAAGAACTTTTTGTAAGAAACTTGTAGTTTTTCTCAGCTCAAAAAGCACGGGTAATACTCCCAATCCTTTTCTAAGAATAGGTCGCACTCATTGTTTTGATAGTACTTTTGCCGCATATTATGAAGGCAACAATTATTACAATAGGCGATGAAATACTCATCGGTCAGATAATAGATACCAATTCTGCGTGGATGGGGCGGGAGCTCAACAAAGCTGGAGTTTCAGTATATGAGATATTGTCCATTAGTGATGAGAGGGAGCATATATTGTCCGCTTTCGCGAAAGCGGAAAAACAATCAGACCTCGTTCTTATTACAGGAGGCTTGGGTCCCACCAAAGATGACATCACTAAAAAGACCATCTGTGAGTATTTCAATGATGAATTGGTTTTGAATCAGGAAGTTCTCAATCACGTGGAGCACATATTTTCTAAATATGTAAAAGATGCCATTTTACCCGAAAATCGCGATCAGGCTTATGTTCCAAGCAAATCTACGGTAATTGCAAATGAATACGGTACTGCTCCGGGAATGTGGCTGGAGCATGAAAATACCATTTTTGTCTCCATGCCAGGCGTTCCGTTTGAAATGAAGGGAATCATGAAAAATGGCGTTTTACCAAAGATCCTAGAACGCGGTAATTTGCCCTACATACATCACAGAACGATTCTTACCGCTGGAACGGGTGAGAGCACTATTGCCCATAAAATCGCAGACTGGGAAAATGCATTGCCCGCCTCTATTAAGTTGGCCTATCTACCCAGTCTAGGCATGGTCAGGCTTCGGCTATCAAGTACGGGAATGGATAAGGGTATTGTAGAAAGTGGAGTGGCAGAACAAATCCGTCAATTGTATGAACTTATTGGAGATATTATTGTGGGAGAAAGCAATGGTGAATCTCTAGTTCATGAAGTGTCCCGACTGCTGAAATCAAAAAATAAAACACTTGCCACAGCCGAAAGCTGCACTGGTGGAAAAATAGCCAATCTTCTCACTGAGATACCCGGTGCTTCTCAAATTTTTAAGGGCAGTACGATTACCTATGCCACTCAATCAAAAGTAGATGTTCTGGGAGTGTCGCAAAACACAATAGCAGAAAATAGCGTGGTGAGCGAGCCAGTTGTCATGGAAATGGCAAAGGCAGTGCGTGAAAAATTCAAAACCGACTATGGTGTCGCGACAACTGGAAATGCGGGCCCCAGTAAAGGTGACAGTGATGCAGAGGTAGGGACGGTCTACATAGGAATAGCTACTGAGCGTGGTGCAGTAGTTCATAAATTCATGATGGGAAACCATAGAGAACGAGTCGTTCAAAAAACGGTAAACAAAGCTTTGGAACTGCTGCAAAAAGATTTAATAAAAAAGTCCTGAAAATACACTTGCGGGTTTGAATTAATATTTGTTATTTTGCAGTCCGATTTTAAACACAGATAATCATGTCACGAGTTTGTGAACTTACTGGAAAAAAGGCGATGGTTGGAAACAATGTTTCCCACGCGATGAATAAGACGAAGCGTAAATTTGACGTGAATCTTTTCAAGAAAAAATTCTACCTTCCAGAAGAAGATAAGTATGTTACTTTAAAAGTATCTGCTAGAGCGATAAAGAACGTAAACAAAAAGGGGATTACCCAAATGGTCAAAGAAGCACGTGCAAACGGCTATATGACCAAATAATTTGTTGTAAAGAATTAAGAAATGGCAAAGAGCAAAGGAAATAGAATTCAAGTAATTCTCCAGTGTACAGAGCATAAAGAATCTGGGCAGCCAGGAATGTCTCGTTACATTACTACCAAGAATAAGAAAAATACGCCAGACCGTCTGGAATTGAAGAAATTCAATCCGATATTGAAGCGTATGACCGTTCATAAAGAAATTAAATAATTAAGTCATGGCAAAGAAATCAATCGCAACCCTACAATCAGGATCGAAGAGATTAACTAAGGCAATCAAAATGGTAAAATCACCTAAAACGGGTGCTTATACATTTGTGAGTGCGATCATGGCACCAGAACTTGTTAAAGACTTTTTAAACAAGAAATAATTGGTTAATTAAGTTAGTTAAGTTAAAATGTGAAAAAACCGTTCTGTAAAAACAGAACGGTTTTTTTGTGCCGTTAGGTTTGACAGTATTTAGTTTACACGGAGTTTTTAATCCAAATACCAATGACTGTGCAGAGGAAAGGAATTTAGCTAAGGCTTTGGGTCCATACCTTGGCATGCTGAAATGACCAGTCAGGCTAATAGCAAAAGGTCATTCAAGTATTTTGTGCAGTTCATGGTGAGGTATTGTACTACATCTTAGATTGATGCAGCTGGTGTCTTAGATGAGCGGTATTGTAATCATCTGTAGAGTGGTATTCCAACCGAATTTCCTTGCAATATTCCAGTACTTCTTCATAATTCTTATGTTTGGGATCGAGACAGTCACTCATCATATCATCGGTAACGGTTAGAGCGATGTACCATTTGCCTTTGCGACTCACATAAGAGTTCTCCATAATGGGATCTCTTCCTTTGCTATTTCTGGAAGCATCAATGGCGAGTGGCACAAGGTTCAGGGTTTCATCAGTTTTTTCTACTTCGTAAAATGAGATGTAATAAAACTGCCCATTTATTTTGACCGGAACATCTGTATCTACCTTTTGATGGTTAAGATCATATTTAGTATTAACGTAATAATAGAATTCATCAGCATCTTTGTTATCCTCAAATATGAATGTTTGAGCTTTAGGCAGCCCGCTTTTGAACTTACGGCCTTTGATAACTTGATCTTCTTCAATCGATGGGGCCGACTTGTAGGGAATGCAGGATACAGTTAAAAGTGCTGCAAGAGAAAAATATAGAAACTTCATAAAGTATTTTTGATCAACCAGCGATCTTCAAATACTGTACCGATTAATGATGGAATTATACTATTTCTCAACCTTCATGGCACTGATTGATTTTAAACCCTAATCCCAGATGGTTATCTTAACTAGATCATGGGTTTTGTATTGATTTTTATCCCAGACTGAATTTAGTAATCTAGTAACATTATAGAGTAGGTTCAATTGTGGAATTTTTCAACTTCTGTTTTAAGAAATAGGAACCACAATCATAGCCGATGTACCCATTTGCGTACTGGGTTCAAAATTGATACTCCCTTTAATCATATCTATTCTGCTTTTTATATTAAGAACGCCATGACCTTTCTTACTTGAATTATTCATCCCAACGCCATTGTCCTCTACCAGAAAAATAAGGTTATCATTTCTTCTGTAAAGAAACACTTCTACTTGTGTCGCTTTTGAATGTTTGATGATATTATTGATCAATTCTTGCAGTACTCTGTAGAGACATATTTCAATACGCTCGTCAAATCGGGTGTTTGCATCTTGTTGTTCAAAGTTGTACTTGATGTCAGTGTACTTAAAGCTAGTTTCCAGCAAGTCATCAACAGCTTCTACAAGACCTTTTTCAACCAGGCTTCGAGGCATCATTTGGTGGGAGATATCTCTGATTTCATCGGCTGATTTTGAGCAGATGCGATATACTTTTTCTAGATTTTCTTTTTTTTCTGGGTCTGTTTCATTTCTGGTAATGTAATGCAGTGCTAGTTTTAGTGCAGCCATTTCTTGACCTATACCATCGTGCAGGTCTTTACTGATGCGCTTGCGCTCATCTTCTGAGGCTTTGACCACGGCTTCAAATCCTCGTTCCTTTTCATCAAGCACTGCGGCTTGCAATTTTTCTCTTTCTTTTGCTTTATTTCTGTTGTAAAATAATAAGCCTCCAAGAACCAATAAACCCAAGCCACTTATAAGGGATATCTGCACGATTCTTTGTTTAGCGATAGTGGCTTCTTGAGTCTTTAGTTCTAGATTTTGTTCTGTAATTTTTTGTTCTTTTTCAGCGGTTTCATATTTGACCTCTAGATTTGAAATAGTGGCCAGTTTTTCTTCGTTTAGAACACTGTCTCTGTAAATTGTTCTGAGTTTGTAATAATCCAGTGCCTTTTGATAATCTTTCTTTCGGCTTTCCAATTCATGCAGATAGCTGTAATTGTCTATTATATTTCTCTTATTATTAATTTGTTTGAAGAGAGCGAGACTTTCCTTGAGAATGGCTTCAGATTCCTCGTATTTATCAAGATGATATAACGCTTCGCCTATGTTCAACTTAGCAATTCCAGTATTGATTTTATCCTCATACTTGATAGCTAGTGAAAGCCCTTTTTTATAGTTTTCAATAGCTTTTTCTAAGTCATTTTTAAAAAAGTAGACCGCTCCCATGTTTGAATACAAAGCGGCAATACCATCCAGGTGTTCCGAATCGTGGATAGAGTCCTCACATTTTTTATACATTTCTAAAGCCTTGTCAAATTCTCCCGCGAAATATAAAAGTATACCCTTTTCAAGATAGAGCCCATAAAGCACCTCATTACCTAGGTTAGTTTCCTGGGCTTTAATCAGAGCTGCGTCGATAAACTCCATTGATTTCTTGACTTCTCCCATACGCCAGTAATTTTGTCCTATAGCGAGACTGGCGGTAACTCCTGTTGCCCAGTCCTCATTTTTGTATGAAATATTTCTCGCCTTAAAAAAATAACCCAGTGAGACATCGTACTCGCTCAGGAATTTGTGAATGACCCCTAATCGTTGATATGCCTTAGCCACTAAAAGGGGAGAGTCAATAGCTTTGGCGATCTCAAGGGCTTTGAGTTGTTCCTGTTTTGCAGTTTCATATTCCGATAGCTGGCTGTGATACAAACCTAGCATGGAATGATAATCTGCGAGTGCTGAAGAATCTTCTGGCTCAATAAGATTCTTGTATTGCTGGAGGTATGATTTCATGGTATCCAGTTTGCTATATTGAGATTTTACAATGATCTCACGTATGGAATCACGTAGGGATTTATCTGCAGTTTGCCCTTGAGTGTGCAAAAATGGGATAAGGAGCAACAGTAGTTTCCAAAGTTTTATGGATTTCATATAGCGGCTGTTAGTGAATAGTGCTCCAAATTATGCAAATTAAGGATGCAACACAATAAGGTGTTTGCCTTAAATGGGATTCACCATAATTCAGCAATAGTGGAAGAAAGGATCACTGCAATATATAGGTTCGAAAAAGAAACTGTTTTGATCTCGCTTTCGCGAAAGCGAACTCACATAAAACATCACCTTAAGCTCTGGGATGGTGCTTCTCAATAACTTCTGAAAGATGGGTGCGATCCACATGCATGTAGATCTCTGTAGTTGTTATGCTTTCATGGCCCAGCATCATCTGTATGGAGCGTAAATCAGCACCATTTTCCAATAAATGGGTAGCAAAACTATGTCTAAATGTGTGTGGACTAATACTTTTGCCTAGATTTGATTCAATTGCTAGCTCTTTAATTATGTGAAAAATCATAGCTCGGGTAAGTCCTTTACCACGTCTGTTTAGAAAAAGCGTATCTGAATGTTCCGGATGAACCTTCATATGGTTACGGATCTCGTTGCGATAAAGATTGATCGCCTTCATTGTAAATTGATTAATGGGCACAAATCGTTGTTTGTTTCCCTTACCAGTTACTTTGATAAAACCTTCCTCAAAGAATAGGTCGCTTATTTTAAGGTCGATCAATTCACTTACGCGCAGACCACAACTGTAAAGGGTTTCTATAATTACCCTATTGCGTTCACCTTCTGGAGTGGATCGGTCTATGTTATTAATGAGGTTGTCTATTTCTGTTACGGCGAGGGTGTCGGGTAGTTTGCGACCTATTTTAGGTGTCTCGATGAGATCCATGGGATGTTGCTCCATGTAGTTTTCCAGCATAAGGTAGTTGAAGAATGATTTGAGACTGCTGATCATCCTTGACTGAGTTCTAGGGCTTATGTCTTTTGATATATCGTAGATAAAACTGCGTATGATCTCGGTACTGATGTGCGCTGGTGTAACCTCATAATTATTTACCTCCAGCCAGGATACAAACTTTTTTAGATCCCTACCGTAGGAACTGATGGAGTTCTCAGATAAACCACGCTCGATCTTGTTATACCTCTCGTAGTCTTTCAGGGTTGTTTTCCACTGCATTTTAATGAATCATTGCCTAATTGCTAAGGTAAAACCTATTTATACGATAACCTTAACATAGGATAACTTATCATTAACCCTTATAACTTTAGTACCTGCCTAAATTGTAAAAAAATAAATTCAATGAAAAAGTATGTACAATTTATAGTGCTGTTACTTTCCGCTCAATGTGCTATGGCACAGCCAGATCAAGATGAGAACATAGCAGTTCAGGGAGATCAAGATTTTGCAATTGGTGGTCTAGCAGCTTTACCGATAGGAACCCCAGCAGATGTTGCAGATTACGGTTTTGGGGTAGAATTTATGTATCTAAGGGCTTTAAATAAAAAGTGGGATGTAGGAGGTACTATAGGATACTCTCGATATTTTGCAGATGATGATCTGGAGGAATTAGGTCGTGAAGATTTTGGATTCTTACCTGTCGCCTTAACTGGAATGTACGCCATCGGAGAACTGGGTTTTGGTGCTGGTCTGGATGTAGGTTATGCCATAGGTACCGGAGAAGATAATAATGGAGGCTTTCTTTATGAACCCAAGGCCTATCTTGAAACTTCGAGGTTTATTTTCTCATTGGGTTACCGAGGGATTGTTTTGGAAAATGACACCTTTGACACTATCAAATTTGGGTTTGCCGTAAAACTGAATTAACATATTGAGAGGTCTTCAAATAAATTTAAGAGACGTATCTTCGAAAAAAGAAGAAGATGCGTCTCTTAATAGTTAATGGTCCTAATCTTAATTTGCTGGGCTCCCGTGAGAAAGATGTTTACGGTGAGACCTCATTTGAAGATTACTTCATGGAATTGCAATTCAAATTTAAAGAGTTAGAATTGGCGCAATTTCAGTCAAATATAGAGGGAGAGATTATTAATAAACTCCATGCAGCCCAAGAAGAATCATTTAAGGGAATCATTCTCAATGCAGGCGCATATACACACACATCAATTGCCATAGCTGATGCTGTTGCGGGAATTAGATTGCCTGTAGTCGAGGTTCATATTTCAAACGTGATGGATAGGGAGCAGTTTAGACATACTTCATATATTTCCAAACATTGCGTGGGTACGATTTCAGGATTCGGTTTAGAGAGTTACTTGCTGGCTGTACAAAGTTTTAAAAACGCTTCTTCAACGTAGTCAATTCATTAGGGCAACGATTTAAGTTTTTCTACGTCTTTTAGTTAGAAACATAGCCTAATGAGACCAACCAACCTTTCACCAACTTTCTTATTAATATTTCTAACATTTAAAATAGGCAGTGCCCAAACTGATCTGGATTCGGCGCTCTTAAGAACTGATAAAACAGAATCCAAATGGAATTTTGGCGCACAGCTTTTCCAAGGATTGGAATTTTATAGATTCAATGACAACGGAAACGTTTACCACGGCGATTCTGATTATAGGCTGGGACTAGGTTTGTTTACCAACTATAGATGGCATCAAAACCATGCTTTGCAGGCAGAAACCAATCTTTACGCTGGCAATGGAATTGCCGTTGGGGTCAATTTCCAGTATGAATATTTCTTCTCCAATCGCTGGAGCATCTATGGTGGTCTAGGTTTGAACTATGAATTTATGGAATCCTTTTCAGCTAATGAATTGCCCGAACAGCGGAGTTTGATCCCCCAAGCCATGATCGGTATACGTTATAAAGCAAGTAAATGGATCACGCTTGACCTACGATATCAAAGAGACTTGATCAATAGGTACGATACTGATATAGAAACACGATTTCCCGCTTTTGTGAAAAGTAGTAGCTTGAATCTGGGAGTCCAAGTACGTTTTTAAACAAAAAAATGCCGGCGGGAGCCGGCATTTTGCATGTATAATTGATTGTTTTACAAGTGAATCACCTCATCATAAGCAGCCGCAACCGCTTCCATGACCGCTTCACTCATGGTCGGATGCGGGTGTACAGCCTTAAGGATCTCGTGACCCGTAGTTTCCAGTTTACGGGCAACAACGGCTTCAGCAATCATGTCAGTAACTCCAGCACCTATCATGTGACAGCCTAGCCACTCGCCGTATTTTGCATCGAAAATAACTTTTACAAAACCATCCGGTGTTCCCGCAGCTTTTGCCTTTCCAGAGGCACTAAATGGAAATTTCCCAACCTTGATCTCGTGTCCAGCTTCCTTAGCTTGAGCTTCGGTCATACCTACACTCGCGATCTCTGGTGTGGAATAGGTACATCCTGGGATGTTTCCATAGTCCAATGGTTCTACGTGCATATCTGCAATTTTCTCTACACACAAAATGCCTTCTGCACTGGCAACGTGTGCTAGTGCTGGTCCCGCGGTAATATCTCCTATCGCATAATATCCCGGTAAGTTGGTTTGATACCACTTGTTCACGAGGACTTTACCGCGATCAGTAGAGATACCGACTTCTTCCAGTCCTATATTTTTGATATTGGTTTCAATCCCCACAGCACTCAAAACGATGTCTGCTTCTAGGACTTCTTCTCCCTTTTTAGTTTTAACATGAGCTTTCACGCCGTCTCCTGAAGTATCTACTTTTGTAACCTCGCTAGAAGTCATGACTTTAATTCCAGACTTCTTGAAGCTGCGTTCCATTTGTTTTGAAACTTCTAAGTCTTCGACTGGTACGATGCGGTCTAGGTATTCTACGACCGTTACCTCAGTTCCCATCGCGTTATAGAAATAGGCAAATTCTACACCTATGGCACCAGAACCTACGACGATCATCTTTTTGGGTTGCTCTTCCAGCGTCATCGCCTTGCGGTAGCCTATCACTTTTTTTCCATCTTGAGGTAGCGAGGGCAACTCGCGTGACCTGGCACCAGTAGCGATGATAATATGATCTGCCTCAACGGTTGAGGTAGAGCCATCTTCAGCCTTTACTTCAATTTTCTTACCTTTTTTCAAGGTTCCGTAGCCCATGATAACCTCGATCTTGTTCTTTTTCATCAAGAACTGCACACCTTTACTCATTCCTTCGGCAACATCGCGCGATCTTTTTACCACAGCGTTGAAATCCTTATCGACATTATCAGCCTTAAGGCCATAATCTGCAGCGTGATTGAGGTAATTGAATACGTCGGCACTTTTAATCAGCGCTTTTGTGGGAATACATCCCCAGTTCAAACATACGCCGCCCAGTGATTCCTTCTCCACGATGGCCACTTTCATTCCCAACTGGGAAGCGCGTATCGCAGTTACATATCCACCAGGGCCACTACCCAAAACGATTACATCATATTTACTCATATCTGTCGATTTTTAAGAGTTGTAAAAATATAGAATAAACGGCTAATCCTCGTATTTTTGGGCAACCTTATTATCATGTACAAATCTCTGATTAGACCCGTTCTGTTTCGATACGATCCAGAAAAAATCCATTATTTTACATTCAGTACGCTTAAATTACTAAGCAAATTACCTTTTTTCAGTTCGCTTTCGCGAAAGCGGTACCTTCACAAACACCCTGAACTGGAAACAGAGCTTTTTGGGATCAAATTTCCCAACCAAGTGGGAATGGCTGCAGGTTTTGATAAAAATGCAGTGGCTTTCAAAGAATTTTCAAATTTGGGATTTGGTCATATTGAGATCGGAACTTTGACTCCCAAGCCACAAGAGGGAAATCCAAAACAGCGTTTATTCAGATTGCGGGAGGATGAGGCGATTGTCAATAGAATGGGCTTTAATAATGAAGGTGTGGACGCAGCGGTGGAACGGTTGCAAGAAAACCCGCCGATGGGGCATCCCGATCATGTAATCATAGGAGGAAATATCGGTAAGAATAAGGTCACGCCTAATGAAAATGCGGTGGACGATTATGTGATCTGCTTCAACAAGCTTTTTGATCATGTGGACTATTTTACGGTAAACGTGAGCTCTCCCAACACTCCGGGATTGCGAGAATTACAAGATCGCAAACCACTCACGCACATCTTACAAACTTTGCAAGATCTCAACAATACTAGAGATAAAAGAAAACCCATTCTCCTCAAAATCGCACCCGATCTTACGGAGGACCAACTCCTAGATATAATAGGAATCGTAGAAGACACTAAAATTGACGGAGTCATCGCCACTAATACTACCATTGAGCGTAAGGATTTGAAAAGCGATATCAAGCTTCAAAAAGAGGCCGGCGGTCTAAGCGGGAAACCATTGGCCAATCGGGCAACAGAAGTCATTTCTTTTTTACATCAAAAAAGCAACGGTGCTTTCCCGATCATAGGGGTAGGAGGGATTATGACGGCAAAGGATGCGGTCGATAAAATCAATGCTGGGGCTAGTTTAGTACAGCTTTATACAGGCTTTGTTTATGAGGGGCCGGCGCTTGTGAGGAATATTAATAGGTTGATTGTCCAAAATTAGTATTATAAAATTGATGACTCCATCTCATTTGCATATTTTTGATACTATCATTTGATAGTATCAAATATGAAGCCTCCTTACGATATAACAACAGTCATTTTAAAGTCTATTACCTCTATTTCAGAGAAGATAGGAGCTGTGAATGCTAATTTGCTGAATAGACCATCTCCAAAATTGAGAAAGCAGAATAGAATAAAAACTATTCATTCCTCGCTCAAAATAGAGGGGAATACCCTTACTGAAGAACAGATTACCGCATTGTTAAACGACAAAAAGGTAATTGGTCCTAAAAAAGATGTTCTTGAGGTGTTGAACGCGATTGAGGTTTATGGAAACTTGAAAAACTTTGCATCTTTAAGTGAACAATCGTTTTTACAAACTCATTATATATTGATGAACGGACTCGTTACCAATCCAGGACATTATAGAAAACAAAGTGTTGGGATCGTAAAGGGTTCTAAAGTAGAGCATCTGGCTCCGCCTCATCAGAATGTTCCCTTTCTGATGAAAGATTTGTTTGACTTCATAAATGAGTCGGATGAAATCGAATTAATCAAGAGTTGTGTTTTTCACTACGAAATGGAATTTATACATCCATTTGTAGATGGAAACGGGAGAATGGGCAGAATATGGCAAACTTTAATTCTTATGGGTAAATATCCACTTTTTGAATTTTTACCTTTTGAGACATTAATAAGTGCTGATCAGGATAAATATTACAAGGCTTTAGGCGAGAGCGATAAGGCTGGTTCTTCCACAAAATTCATTGAATACATGTTGAAGGTAATCGATGATTCGCTAGAAGAATTACTGAATCTTAACAACCGACCATTTACTCAAAAAGATAGACTAGATTACTTTCTGTCGCTAGGTAAAACCAAGTTTTCAAGAAAGAATTACATGGATGTCTTTAAAGATATTTCAACCGCAACCGCAAGCAGGGATTTAAAAAAAGCTATTGAATCAGGCCTATTAGAAAAAACTGGAGAGAAAAATAAAACGATATACCATAAGAAGTAGAAGTTATTTTAGAATTGATTAATTCATTTATATTCAAGCTGTCATTTAATCTCTAAATCCATGAAGACTCGACTCGTTTTTTTACTGTCATTTTCGTTTATTGCACCCCTACTTTACGGTCAAAACAATCTTCCCAAATTCTCAGCAGGAACTCTGGAACGCCTAGAGCCTATAGCTTCAAAATACGTCACTTCCAGAAACGTCGATGTTTGGTTACCAAATGGCTATCATGAAAGTAAAAAATACGCTGTACTGTATATGCATGATGGACAAATGCTTTATGATCCTGAAACGACTTGGAACAAAACTGCATGGGACGTGGATGACGTTGCCCAAAAACTCATTGATTCGAATCAAGTCCAAGATTTTATAATTGTAGGCATTTGGAATGGAGGCAGCACCCGTCACGCCGATTATTTCCCACAGAAACCTTTTGAAACATTGTCAAAAAATGAAATTAATACAGTATTTGAACAACTAAAAAAAGCTGGAAGAGAGGTAGATAGCACGTGGAGACCTAAGTCAGATGATTATTTAAAGTATCTGATTGAGGAGCTCAAACCGGTCATTGATCAAAAATACTCTGTTTATAAGGATCAAAAAAACACCTTCATCGCCGGTAGTAGCATGGGCGGCTTGATATCCATATACGCGATTTGTGAATATCCAGAAGTTTTTTATGGTGCTGCTTGTTTATCAACTCATTGGGTAGGAACATTTACTTTAGAAAACAATCCCATCCCTTTCAAATTTATCGATTACCTAAAAAGCAATCTGCCTAATCCTTCTAATCACAAAATCTATTTTGACACTGGAGATCAAACCCTGGATGCGCTCTATCCAGAGATTCAGAAAAAGGTGGATCAAGTGATGGTTGATAAAGGTTATGATGACAGTAATTTCTTGACTGAATTCTTCCCAGGAGAAAATCATTCTGAAGTGGCTTGGAATAAGCGATTGCATATTCCGCTGGAATTTTTGTTGAAGCAGTAATGGTTTCTAATAAAAGAGACGGATTCGTCCATTTATAAAGTTTGAGCAATCCACTTTATCGCAATAACCCTAAATGCTTGAAAACCTCATAACTTTCAGTCTATTCACTCTTGCTCTGGCGATCTCGCCCGGACCAGATAATATTTTTGTCTTAACTCAATCCGTAGCACGAGGAGCAAAGTATGGGATAGCCATCGCTAGCGGACTAATAACAGGATGTATCGTTCATACCTCGCTTGTTGCTTTGGGTTTTGCGGTTGTGATCAGGGATAACGAGTGGTTGCTATGGGCGATAAAGATCGCCGGAGCTTGTTACCTGCTTTTTTTGGCTCTTAAGGTTTATAGTGCACCTGCTGCAATAGACATTGAGTCGAAGGATGCGTCAAAAAGAGGACTCTGGAAATTGTATCGGGTGGGTATTACCATGAATTTATTGAATCCAAAAGTCACACTGTTTTTTCTGGCAGTCCTATCCCAATTTGTGATCCCTGAGCATTCTTATCCGGAATGGATTCAGATCTATATTCTGGGCGGAGTCTTTATGATAGTTTCGCTAGTCGTTTTTTATGGAATTGCTTTTCTTGCTGGAAAATTAGCCTCTTTCATCAATAACTCTCAATGGTTTGCTCCAGCGATGAAATGGATGCAGATTGTTGTATTTGTGGGGATTGCAGGATCTGTACTTTTTTTATAAATTATATTTATAATTTGTAAATATGATTATATTTGTGTAAGATAAATTTATAATCATGGCAACGTTCACATCTTCCTTACCTGACGATCTACTGGATCAACTGGGAAAAGCTGCAAAAGAAATGAAGCTTCCTAAAAATAAGCTTATTGAAAAAGCGCTTACCATGTATTTTGAAAAGATAGAAAAAGTAAAATACATTCAGTCGTATAAGAGAATGGCAAACGATCCTGAAATGAATAAGTTTGCAGAGGAGGATTTGGAATATTGGTTCAATGAGCTAGATAAACTAGAGGATGAAGCAAGGTGATATTTACGATTCTTATTTAGATCCGGTCAAAGGAAGTGAGCAGGGCGGGAGACGCCCTGTTCTTATCATTTCTGGAAATGCGCTCAACAAGTTTGCAAATACTGTCATCGTATGTCCGTTGACCACAAGTATCAAAAACTATCAAGGTGCGCCCATCTTAGAACCATCAGCAGAAAACGGTTTGTCTAAAACATCTGAAGTTCTAGTAGTTTACACAAGATCGATCGATAAAAGCCGATTGAAAAACTTGATTGGAACCGTGGATTTAAAAGTTGTTGAGCAGGCTAAAAAATCCCTAAACGATATTCTTTATTATTAGAGATTTAACCTCAATATCTGTTTTTCCAAACTTTGTAAATCCGAATTTATATTTAATATACGGTATGCCATTTGTTTATTCCACTTTCGCGGAAGCGACATCCTTACTAAAATTCACGGCCGTCTCGATCAGCGCAAGGTGGGAATACGCTTGAGGGAAATTACCCAGCAATCGCTTCGTTTTAAAATCAATGTCCTCACTAAAAATTCCCAAGTGGTTGCTGTAGGATAATAATTGATCAAAGTAATCCCTTGCCTTTTGGGTTTCTCCTATTTTGTGCAGGCTATCGATCAGCCAAAAGGTACAGATCGTAAACGAACTGCTCGGCTCTCCAAAGTCATCATTATTTTTATAACGATACATCAATCCATCGTTGCATAATTCTTTCTCGGTTGCCTGAACGGTGCGGATAAACCGTTGATCCGTCGCCTCGATAAACCCATACAGCTCCATGAGTAATGTAGAAGCATCTAGATCTTTAGATCCATAGGATTGGGTATAGGCTTGCACTTCATCGTTCCAACCGTTGTTATAGATATCATCGTGGATTTCAGCTCGCAATGCTTTCCACTCCTCTTGATAACGGGTTTTGCCTAGAATATCACTAACCTTTATCGCACGATCGATCGCTACCCAGCACAGCAGTTTTGAAAAAACAAAATGGCGATCCTCCGTGCGCAGTTCCCAGATTCCCTTATCTGGTTTCTGCCAATTCTTTTTAACCACTGAAGTCACGCTTTTAATAATCGTCCATAATTCCTCGGCATTTTCCAGACTTGTTTCAAACTTGTCAAACTGCTGGTAGATGACCTCCATAAGAATTCCGTAAATATCGTTCTGCTTCTGTATGTAGGCCGCATTTCCTATGCGCACGGGACTGGAGTTTTGATAACCAGAAAGGTGGTCCAGGAACTTTTCGGTAAGTTCCTTTTCTCCATTGATACCGTACATGATCTGGATTTTCTCATCCTTTTCTGGAATAGTGTCTACGATAAATTGGAGAAATCGTTTTGCAGATTTTAAATGTCCCAGACCAGTGATGACCCTTATGACCATACTTGCATCACGTATCCAGCAAAAACGGTAATCCCAGTTACGTACCTCACCTATGGTTTCTGGCAGGCTGGTTGTTGCCGCGGCAAGTACAGCCCCAGACTTTTCATAGGTAAGTGCTTTGAGTGTGAGTGCGCTGCGCACTATTTCTTCTTGGTATAATGGATAGCGTGTCGTGCGCTCGCTCCAGTTCATCCAGTAGGTTTTGGTGCGTTGGAATTTTAAGTAGGCGCGATCCAGTGATTGATCGGTAAGTTTCTCGTGGTAGGAAAGCAGTAGATACGCATTCCCCTTAAGAGTAATAGTTTTTCCGTTTAGAATATCGTCATAATTAAGGTCACTGTATAAAAAGACCGACTCATAATCGCCTTCTACGGTATTGCTATGTATATAATTACCTTCATTTTTATTTACCGTTTTACCCTGCGCATATTTTAGTTTGGGATTATAGTTAACCTTGAATTCTGGCGTTCCCTTCAGTAGCCTGATAAATCTTACGATATCTGGTGGGGTGTAAAAAGTGCCATCTCGTTGTTCATATCGCGGCATAAAATCCAAAACCTGAAAAGCATGGGTGCCGTTGTCAAAAGTCGTACTGAGTATATTGGTTTGCCATAAATATTCCTGACTGATTTCGTATGAGGGATATAGATCAAAACCCAAAGAGCCTCCCATTTTCTCATCAAGGATTTTTGCAAAAATGGAAGCGCTATCAAAAATGGGAAGACAACACCAGTCAATCGATCCCTTATCAGAAACAAGAGCTGCGCTTTGACAATTTCCTATGATACCGTAGTTGAGATTATTCATATTTTATGGAGACTTTTTCAATTTTTTTCATCTATAAAGTCGAAATTTAAACTTTAACTATTTAAGAAACCCAAAATCTGCGTTATAATGCCTAAAACTATCATCGTTTCCAACCGATTACCTCTGCAACTTTCCATTGAAAATGACCAAGTGACCAGTGAACCCAGCGTGGGAGGTCTGGCAACTGGTCTCAAATCTGTTCATAGAGACAGCAATGGATTGTGGATCGGATGGACCGGATTAACTGCAGAAGAGATTGATCCTCAACATGAAAGTGCCATCGCTCGAGAGGTTGAGAAACAGCAATGTGCTGCAGTAAGACTTACAGAAAATGATATGGAGGGCTATTATTACGGTTTTAGCAACCGAACCATCTGGCCGCTGTATCACTATTTTATGGAATACGCAGAATTTGAGGACGATTATTGGGAATCCTACAAATCGGTAAATGAGAAATTTGCCAAGGTTGTTTTGGAAAATATTGAAGAGGGAGACACGGTTTGGGTGCATGATTACCAGCTCATGTTGCTTCCAGAAATGATAAAATCACAGAGACCGGATGTGTCTATAGGCTTTTTCCTTCACATTCCATTTCCTTCCTACGAGGTTTTTAGAACGATCCCGTGGAGAGAGGAAATTTTGAGAGGCCTATTGGGAGCAGATCTTCTAGGTTTTCACACTTACGACTATGAGCGTCATTTCTTGAGTTCGGTGAGTCGTATTCTAGGAATGCCGGCGAGTTTTAACTCCATTTCCCTGACTGATCGCGTGGTCACGGTGGACTCCTTTCCCATGGGGATAGATTATGAAAAGTTTTCCGCTTTCGCGAAAGCGAACCAAGAACAAACAGACTCCACACAAAGCGAGTTGCAGCGCAGGTTACAGCACCATCAAGAAGAAACGCCAGACGCACAGTTGATCCTCTCGATAGACCGGTTGGACTACACAAAAGGAATCGCAAATCGCATACGGGCCTATGAACATTTCTTGGAGAAATATCCTCAATATTCAGAAAAGGTGCGCCTGATCATGCTTGCTGTTCCGAGCAGATCCAATGTACCTCAATATCAATTGCTCAAGAAGGAAATAGACGAGCTCGTAGGGCGCATCAACGGTAAATTTGCCACCGTAAGCTGGACACCCATTTGGTACTTTTATAGATCCATGCCTTTTACAAACCTTATCGATTTATATACCTCTTGCGATGTAGCGCTCATCACACCTATACGTGATGGGATGAATCTTGTAGCAAAAGAATATGTTGCTACCAGAACAGACCAGACGGGAGTTTTGATCCTAAGCGAGATGGCCGGAGCCGCAAAAGAAATGAATGAAGCATTGCTTATCAACCCCAATAGTCTTGACCTGATAGCAGACGCTATAAAACAGGCGCTTGAAATGCCTGTGGCTGAACAAAAGAAGCGTAATAAATACATGCAAAGCCGCTTGAAACGGTACAATGTTGAGAAATGGGCCAAAGATTTCTTGAAGCGACTCGCCGCGGTCAAGGTAGATGAGGAGTATTTCAAGACTAAAAAACTTAGGGAACACCGTCAGGAGCGAGTTCTGAAACATTATAAGAATGCAGAAAACCGCGTTTTCTTTTTGGATTATGACGGAACTCTACGAGGGTTTGTAAACAATCCAGGAGAAGCCAAGCCCGATGAACGCATTTTAAATCTAGTCAGGAATCTACAGGCAAATCCCAAAAATGAAGTGGTAGTGATCAGTGGGCGAGATTCAGTTACTTTAGGAGAATGGTTCAAGGATGTTCCCGTAACCTTGATTGCAGAACACGGAGTCTTGAAAAAAGAAGTAGGTGGGGAGTGGTTCACTACAGAGGCCATGAATACGGACTGGGTACCTAGCATACAACCTATTTTACAAACCTATGTAGATCGTACTCCGGGTACTTTTATTGAAGAGAAAAAATACAGCATCGCCTGGCATTACCGCAAGGCAGATCCAGATTTAGGAGCGCAGAGAGCCAATGAACTTTCTAATGTAGTTAAGGAATTCTCCAGCAATGATGGTTTGAGTGTTCTTAATGGGAATAAAGTCATTGAGATTAAAAGCAGCAACGTTCACAAAGGAAAAGCTGCCAGCAATCACATTCTTAACCAAGACTTTGATTTCATTTTTTCAATAGGCGACGACTGGACTGATGAGTATATGTTTCAAGACCTTCCTGAAGAAGCCGTAACCGTTAAGGTAGGTCGTAATAATACGGCTGCTCGATATTACTTGGATAGACAGGAAGATGTACTGGATTTTTTGGAGCGGTTTGATTGAGAGTATGTTAGGGGCTGATTGACTTCTTGAATTATTGACGTTTACCTTTTATTTAAATAGCTTTTTATTTCAATCAACTTAATGATTCAAGAAATAATCAAAATTGAAATGCTCTTGGGATTTGGAGTATACTCCATTTTCTACTTCATACTCAAAAATATCTTTAAAGAGAGCAAGGCACTAGCAGAGTTTGATAAAAGTGCTATTCGCGTTGTATTATATGTAGGTATAATTTGGTTTGCAGTATGGCTGTTTGGATTGTACTCTTATTATTCCAATTTGGAACTGGAACCTGAACAGCTCGAATATTTGAATTATATTACTGGAAAATACGCTTTCCCTTTTTCGTTTCAACCACTGTTTTGGTTATCTCTCACTCAGCTTTTTCGATTGAAGTTCGTGCGAATGTACCTGTTCTTCAGGATTGTTATAAGTATTTTATTTGCGGTGTCTATTGAAAAATTAATCATTTGGACGACATTGTTCCATAGAGATTATTTGCCAAGTGATCATATTGTAGGAATAAATTTCACTATTAGTCCAAAATGGTATTTGTTGGAATGGATAATTAAAATATTGACATTTATTGTATTAACTATTTCGTACCACATAATAAGATTGAGTTACAAAAAAGCAAAAGCGATAAAAATGTGAGTTCACGGTTGACAAGAATGTTCAGAATATTATAGCATGAATCGATATTATGCTTTATTCACATCACAGATTCCGATATCAATGTAATGTGGGTAATCCTATTTCCGCAAACCTTATAGTAATCCTATCTTTGCGAGAAGATGGAGCAGGTAAAAATCATAGAATGTCCGCGGGACGCGATGCAGGGAATCAAGGCCATGATCCCTACAAACCTAAAGGTGCAGTACCTGCAATCCTTGTTGCGATGTGGGTTTGATACCATTGATTTTGGCAGTTTTGTGTCTCCCAGAGCCATTCCCCAAATGGTGGATACCGCTGAGGTGCTATCCTTACTCGACCTTTCCAAAACTAATTCTAAACTACTGGCGATCATCGCAAATCTACGCGGCGCGCAAGATGCCGTAAAGCATCCCGAAATTGACTATCTAGGATATCCATTCTCTATCAGCGAGAATTTCCAGATGCGTAACACGCATAAAACCATCGCAGAATCGGTAGAGTTGCTACAGGAAATCTTGAACCTCGCCGATCAGCACGAGAAAGAGCTGGTGGTTTACATTTCCATGGGTTTCGGGAATCCTTATGGAGATCCATGGAATGTGGATATTGTAGGCGAATGGACGGAAAAGTTGAGCGGTATGGGAGTAAAGATCCTTTCCCTATCTGATACCGTGGGAACCAGTGACCCAAAAACAATCGACTATCTGTTTTCAAATCTGATTCTTCGCTATCCAGATATTGAATTTGGCGCGCATTTGCATACGACACCTACCACATGGTACGAAAAGATTTATGCCGCCTATAAAGCGGGTTGCCGTAGATTTGACGGTGCGATACAAGGTTTTGGCGGTTGTCCCATGGCAAAAGATGAACTCACGGGAAATATGCCTACAGAAAAAATGGTCAGTTATTTCAATCAAGTTAAAGCAGATTCAAATGTCAACCCAATGGCTTTTGAGAGCAGCTATAACGAGGCGACTAAAATATTTACCAAGTATCATTGAATAAATAGAGCTAAAAGTTTCAGTCTTTGTGAATGTAGTTTTCCCAAGTTCTACCAACTTTTTATAGCTTAGAAAGTTACTTTTTGATTCTCAAAGTTTTGGGTTGTCTCGCTTTCGCGAAAGCGAAAATTTTTAGAGCAAAACCGTATTCATTACCTAGTAATTTTAATTTGCGGATTGTTTATGGGTAGGGAGCGGTCTTAATTAATAAATATTCAAAACGATATATCATTATCAATTTCTTTACGATCATATGTTTAAAAGGTATTTTTATTTATAACCTGCTATCTTGCATGAAAGAAGGGTTGGTAAATTTGCGAAGGTTAAGAGTTGTTTGCTATAAAGCTATACAGTAATCACTAATTTCTTCAAAGTTTTTTTGCTTACTCGTCCTTCTATCTATACAGTTATCAATTCTAGTATTTATTCTATGAAATCAATTACAAATTTATTAGTGTTAATGAGTTGTATTATAACTCTATACAGTTGTTCAGAAAATGATTTAAATAAAGAAGATGTAGTATTAAATGATACTGTATCTATTTATGAGAGGGGTATTAGTGAAGGGTATACACTAATATCACCTTTAGGCTCTAGTGATACTTTTCTTATAAACAATGAAGGTTTTGAAATACATAGATGGGAGTCTGAGTCAATTGCTCTGATGTCCTACTTAAATAGACAAGGTGACCTCATAAGGGTTTTACTAGAGGGTAATTCCTCATTCTCTGGAGGGGGAGCTACTGGAGCCATCGAAATTTTAAATTTTGAAAGTGAGAGGACTTGGTATTGGCAATACAATTCAGATAATTATGTTTTACATCATGACATAGAATTGCTGCCCAATGGGAATATACTAGCTTTAGTATGGGAAAAAAAAACAGAAAGCGAAGCTATAGAAAGCGGAAGAAATCCAGCATTGTTATTTGAGAACGAAGTCCACCCTTGTAAGATCATAGAAATTCAGCCTATGGCAAATAATGCAGCCGGGATTGTTTGGGAATGGTCTGCATGGGATCATTTGATTCAGGATCACGATGTAAATAAAAACAATTTTGGTGATGTGGCGGCTCATCCTGAGCTAATTGATATCAATTTTACAAGTGGAGAAGCAAATTTCAATCATTTGAACTCCATAGATTTTATCGAAGAATTGAACCAAATAGTGGTAACCTCAAGATTATTTAATGAGTTCTGGATAATTGATCATAGTACAACGACGACTCAAGCCTCTACTAATAGCGGAGGGAATAGCAACAAAGGTGGTGATTTGCTATACCGCTGGGGCAACCCGGTTTCTTATAATGCAGGAAATATTGAGGACCAGCAATTATACGGACCACACGATGCAACTTGGATAGGAGATACCGAAAATAATGGTGGAAACTTTTTAGTTTTCAACAACAACAAGTTTGATGATAAATCATCTGTTGACGAAATAGCCATTCCCCTAAATCAGGATGGCACCTACGATTTGATGGCAAACACTAGTAATCTTCCAGCATCTACTATTTGGAATTACGATAGTGAAATTATTTATTCTTCCAGACTCTCTGGTGCCCAAAGGCTTGATAACGGTAATACACTAATTACAGTAGGTAGAGAAGGGAAGTTGGTTGAAATTGATAATAGCGGTAGTGTAATATGGCAATATCAAAATCCCACTGACGGTAATAAATCCATATTTAAAGTTGTTAAATACGGTGAAAGTCATCCTGCATTTGAGGGTCGTGTTTTCTCTAACTTAACAAAAGATCTATAAAAGTTTTTAACTTCTAGTATATAGCAATCATAAAGCATCAACTGAAACCTGTTTTCTATTAATATCAATAATATGTAAACGCAATTAGGGCAATTTCTTATGTAAACTTAGAATTTGTTGTTGTAAAGTTCTGTTGTCTAATTATTTATCGCTTTCGCGAAAGCATTAATGTGTATATTTGAACGCATCTAAAATAGCTATCATGGGCAAAATTACTTTTCTATTTTTTATTTTCTTAATGGTGGTTTGTCCTGGTAATGCCCAGGATACCTGTGCAACAGCACAAACCATAATGTCTGGTACTTACAATGTTGCTAACGTCAATGGGACTCAAGGAACAACAACGATTTGTTCGGGTGGGACAACTACTGCCGCCGCCGCCGAATGGTACACGTATACACCAACTAATTCTGGATCAGCAATTGTATCTTCTAACATTTTACCCACAAATATGAATGGAGACACAAGACTTCAAATTTATGAGGGAACTTGTGGAGCACTCGTTTGTGTTGCAGGCAGCGATGATGTAGACTATCCAGGCGGAAATTATTTGTCTGAAGTCACTTTTAATACTACTGCAAACACTACGTATTATATTGTCTGGGATAACAGATGGAGTTCTTTTGGATTTGAATTTACACTTACAGAATCTATAGCTGTTTGTTTAGATCCTTTTGGATTTGTTGCCGATGATAATACATCAACTACATATGACTTAAGCTGGACCGATACAAATACAGGAACACCAACTTGGGAAATAGAATGGGGAGCTGATGGCTTTACCCAAGGAACTGGAACATTAGTTTCTAATATAATGACAACAAGTTATCAGTTTACAGGTTTAACAGCTAATACAAATTATGATTTCTTTATTCGTACCAATTGTGGAGGTTCTAATGGAGATAGTGCTTGGGTAGGTCCTATTAGTTTCAGATCGCAAAGAGATTGTACCGGTGCAGCCACATTACCGTATTCGGAAGATTTTGCTGACGGAACTGTGCTTGATTGTTTCGCCTTTGAAGATGCTGATATGAGGAATCCTATATGGTCGTACAACACAAATATAAACGATTTAGATGGTGATGGAACAACCGATAGTTTTATGGTTGTTTTTCCACAATCTTCATTGGACATAGCAAAGGACGATTGGTTATTTTCTGAAAAATTTGATATGACTACTGCAAATACTTACTCTATAGAAGCAATTTACAATGCATTTGATTTGAACAATACATCAAATGAAAGTTTTGAACTTTATATTACAGATAGTCAAACAGCTACAGCACCTTATAAATCTTTACTGGAAACATATAGCGGAATTACGCAATCCGGAGTTTTTGGAGATACCAATGGAAATGATTTAATTACTCAAGCATATACAGCAACGGAAACATTTATTCCACCTGCAGATGGCACCTATTACGTTGCAATTCGTGCTACTACGACCAACTCACCCAACCTTTTTATGCTTTTAAATTTGGCTGTTACTGAAACTGCTCCTGTAAACTCAGCACCTTCAGATATATCTTTAAGTCCAACATCTATCAACCAAAGTTCTACAGGAGTTGATGCAACTGTAGCAACTTTATCTACGACCGATGCAGATTCTGGCGACACTCATACCTATAGTTTGGTTTCTGGTACAGGTGATACTGGCAATGCCAACTTTAATATCAGTGGCAATGCATTGCGAAGCAACGGAGCACTCTTGGCAGGCAATTATAGTATACGTGTAAACACCAATGACGGTACGGATGATTTTGAAAAACAATTCTCAATAATAATTGTCGATGACATTTCTAGAGGTCTGCAACTGGACGCTGTGGATACAAACTATACTATAGACTTTGACAACACGGTTGCGGGAGTGAACAACGGAACATTTGCAGGAAGTGGACTAGATGGAATCCCATCAGCTGGACAGCTGAACTCAAAGGGATTTTTCATCAACGGATTATCCGATGGCGACACCACTGATGGTGGAACCTTTGACTCTGGCGACTATGCCCGCGGCGCCTCAACTGGTGGATTAGGTGGCGGTGGTCTCTATGCCTTTGATGTTTCCAACGGCGGCACTGCAGATATTGCTCTGGGTGTACAGGCTACTGGTAGTGATTTCACTCTAGGGGAGGTCATTCTCAGAGTAGAGAATAACACTGGATCAGTAATAACTACGCTGGATATCGCCTATGAGATTCACACGCTTAACAACGAGACGAGGTCGCAGTCCATAACCTTGAGTCATGGAGGGACGGCTGCTGCATCAAACTCTTTATCTGCACTGGACTATGCAACGGAAGAAGCTGTGTTCACACCCTTATCAAGCACTTGGAAGGCCAACTATTTCACCACCCAGCTCACTGGGCTCAGCATAGCTGATGGAGTGGAATACTTCATTAAGTGGAGTAGTGGGGATTTAAGTGGAAGCGGCTCTCGTGATGAGTTTGCATTGGATGATATACAGGTCATCGCAAACAGTTCAACCGCAGGTGTGACCGCAGATGCCGCCTATCAGGATATGAAAGTGAATGGATCACTTTCTCTTACACAGGCAACTGATATTGAGGGAGGATTGAACATTTCCGGCGGTACATTAAATACCAACGACAACCTTACATTCAAGAGCATCAACTACTCGGGAACGATCAGGACGGCCATTTTGGAAGAGGTTCAAAACGGTGGTTCAATTACAGGAAATGTGACGGTGGAGCAGTTCTATCCAGCAAATAGGGCGTTTAGGTTTGTAGCCAGTCCGGTTTTCAGTTTTTCAAGTATTTATAGCAATTGGCAAGAAGGAGGTAGCAGCACTACCGGGTTAGGAACACATATTACTGGAGGAATACAAAGTGATGGTTTTGACCAATCCACCAGCGGGAATCCATCGTTATTTGTTTATAATAGCACAGCAGGCACGTGGCAAGCGGTATCTACAGAAAATAGTTTAGCGACCAATAGTTTCCCGATGTTTCCCACCATAGGTTTCCGGATGTTTATCAGGGGAGACCGTATGATCTCACTGACCGCACAAAATCCCCTACCCCTAGCTACGGAGACCACGATTAGGTCTACTGGAGAACTGGTTCTGGGAGATGTGAATATCTCTGAAAATAATTCCACACTTTTTTCAACGCCCTTTGGTCCAAATGGGTCATTTGTCCTCATAGGCAATCCATATCAAGCACCAGTTGATTTGAGCCAGACCTTAAATGCGACAAATAGTGATGATGTCCGGACGGACATTTACTATGCATGGCAGCCTATAACGGAGAACTATGTTACCTACGACTTTGCAGTAGGTGGCACCGTGAATGGAGTGACTAGATTTATCCAGCCGGGACAGTCGTTCTTCGTGCAGACAGATAATACAAGTGATGGTTCAGGCAGTTACGATCCTATCGTAAGTTTCAAAGAAAACCAAAAGGGATCTGACGTGGTTGCCACGGCTACCTACAGTATACCCGAGGCGAGTTACGCCATAAGAATGTTTGATGTAACTCTTGCAGGTGGCTCTATAGCAAATGACCTCGTGAGGGGATTCATCAATACAGGTGCCAACAATAGTGTGGACAATCAAGATGCGGTTAAAATTTATGGTATGCGCGAGCAGCTATCAGTTCTTGCCAGCGGTACCGAGCTCAGTATCGAGCGCAGGGACCACTTTGTAGATGGAGACATCATGCCGCTAAGAATCTCTCAGATGGAAGCCGGAAACTATATCTTTGAGCTTGAATTCAATGGTCTTGTGGATACCACGGTAGAATTGGTGGACAACCATATTGGAGCCGTTACACCAATTGCCCAGAATCAGATTTTCTCACATTCATTTGATATTGATTTGTCAGATGCGGGTAGTTTTGCCAGTGATCGCTTCTACGTGAGATTCACGACTGGCACGTTATCTAATGGCGATGTCGCTTTCGCGAAAGCGGTACAGCTCTACCCAAATCCTGTGACTGCAGATGTATTGAACATCTCGGGACTTCAGGCCGGTGAGGTAGAAGTGAGCATCACCAACATGCTGGGCCAAAAGGTAATCGACATCACCGAGACCTCAAGAAACGGTCAGGTAGGCATCGCTGGTCTGGACAGTTTCAAGGCAGGCGTCTACCTCGTGAACATTTCGCAGGGTGAGCAGTCCACATCCAAAAAGGTCGTGATCAAATAAGTAGATCAACTTCATTATTTTTAAACCGTGATCTTCTAGAGGTCACGGTTTTTTGTTTGTCAGATATTTGGATGTCAAATATGGGATACGTTTTCTCTTTCGCGAAAGCGTCCCCACTGCCATGATTCCATTACTCGTATTTAAGAATTCTAATGAGAGCACCTTTTTTCAAACACCCCCTGGAAGAAATTGGCTGATTTTCTTAACGATTCTAAGCAGTGGTGTCCATTGGCACTAAGACTACAATAATGAAAAAGTAATTTTTTCAGAGCGTGAATATAGAAGATATTAAAATCTAGTAGAATCACCTAAGTTAGAATCTTAAGATTTTTTCCATCCAGTATATTACCGCTTTAAGGCAAAGTGACCCTTGACTTTAAAGCTTTTAGATTCATCTTCTACCACCAGTCTAAACCAATAATCACTAGAAGGCATCTTTGCGTTACCATAAAATCCATCCCATCCACCGGAACCTGGAATGAATTCTGCGAGCTGTTTTCCATATCGGTCAAAAATATAGATCATGGAGGAGTCATATACCTCTAAATTTTTGATGTCCCAGGTATCATTATAACTATCGGCATTAGGCGTAAAGAATTTAGGATAGTCGAGGACCAATACTTCTTCAAATGCGGAAGGCGCACAACCGTTCCTGTCCCGTACCTCTATTGTATGGTAACCCGGAGAAACATCTGTAAATAGAGGTGATTCCTGTACAGTATATTTGTCTAATATATAAATCCAGTCTCCCAAGCCCTCTACCACCACCCTTATAGTATTGTGATCTGAAAAATCAGTCGCGGTTGTAGAGAGTATCGTAGGAGGTCCAGAGGCTTCCACATCAAAAAATCTGCGTGGTGAGACACAGCCTTTTTCAGAAGTGAGCTCTACCCAATACCTGCCAGTTTGCGTAATCTCGATGTGAGGTGTAGTAGCACCCGTGCTCCATAGATAGGTGTTGTTACTACCCGGTATTCCCAGATCAATGGCTAAGTAGCCATCGCATAAAAACTCAGTGGGCGCAACCGGAACTTCTGGTGGAATATTGATCACGATAGGTATTTGCTGTATGGAGGAGCAGCCAGTTTCAAGATTTTTTATTTTCGCGAAAGCGATATCACCATCCATAAATTCTTCTCTGGTGATTCTCAAGATATCCTCTTCAGCATCTTCACGTGTGAAATAATAGTTTACTTCAAAGTCGGAATCCGACCTGCCATTCAGAATGATATCATCTAGTCTGTTTAGATCAATATGTCTAATGGTGTCATAGTCCTCATCACATTCTTCGATTCTAAGTTGCTGGCTGGAAGGAATGGATGGTTTTGCTACCACTATGATATTAAAACTCGTTGTATTTGAGCAGTCAGTGTTTAGGTCCACCACACGTGCGAAGATTTCATTTGTTCCAGGGGCTAGCCTATGAGGTGAAATGATAGGTCTTGCACCGCTAGCGGCATCCTCCTCATTTTGATGGAATGAGACCTCTACTAGGAAAGAATCAGGTACGACATCATCTGTGAATTGATCCAGTTCAATGGTGTTCTGATCTGTTTCGCAAAATAAATGATCAGCTACATCCAGCACCTGTGGTGGGGTCGTGTTGATAAGCTCAAGGGGCATGATGGACTGACAACCGCTGACCAAGTTGAATACCCTCAAGTAAACGGTATCATTCGTAGCAGTACTCTGGTACTGGTTGGGTGAAGAAATTTCATCTGAGCCTGTTTCTGCTCCGGCTGGGCTTGTATGCCAGGAGAGGCGGTTATTAAATGAACGTGTACCTACGATGTCGATTTCTGAAGATGTTAGATCGAAGATGGCTCGTTCTGAATCTACTACGTTACAAGAGATTAGTGGGTCAGTTTGCTGTACAAAGGGTTTTTCCTTCACCCGCAATTGAACTTGTTCTGTCTGAAAACACAGGGTATTGTTATCTATTCTTATAAAAAGAACTTCTGGGTTTGTCTGATTTACATAAGTATTTCCTTGCAATGCAGATGTACCATTTATCGCATCAGATTCACTGGTGTGAAATGTGATAGTAGAATTGCCAGTGTGACCGCTGAAAATCTGACTTCTAATGTCTTCAAGAGAAAAAGCCAACTGGTTGTCAAAGTTATCATCACAAATTTCTACATCTGCAGGTGGGTTGTAATCAGGTAACTCATCTACAATGAGTTCAAAGAATGATATCTCGTGACATTCTGGACGGTCTGTATCATAAACCCGAACAAAAACCGGTTGTGGATTGGTCCCATTAGTCATGGCAGTAGCAGGGTCAATAGAATTGTGCTGATTCATCGCATTTGAACGGGTCATGTAATAGTCCACGCTTACATCTGTCCTGCCCGATGAAATAATATCTGTATGGTTCTCCAATGTAAAAGAAGCCGTGCCGTCTGTATTTTGTTCACACTGCACCAGAGGTGGTATGTTATCTAAATCAGGAACATACCCGATGTTTGTATGTAAGGTTTCTACTCGATAACATCCTGTAGAAGGATAGCTTACGCGAAAGAAAAGTATTCCGGAGGTTAGGGGATAGAGAGTTGGATTAAATATCTCGGCAGTGTTGTTTTCTGCATCAATGGCGGTCTCATGATATGAGAAATGGGCATTAGGGTCGGTAATAATTGAATCATTTAAACTCGTTAGGTCAAATAGTATTTCACCATCGTGGTCAGTATCGCAAATTTCCAATGGATCCGGCGCAGTTGTCTGTGGTTCTGTGGCTAGATTGATCCTAACAGTTTGTACAGAATAACAGCCATATTGATTGGTAGTATTGGCATAGATCGTTACACTGGTACCCATTACATTATGTAGTGATGTGATAGGATTTACCTCATCTTGCGCATCTTGAAAAGTCTCAAAGTAGGAAAATGATACTCCTGCGCCAAGTACTGCTTGAACTTCAGCTTCATAATCTTCTAGATCTATGTCAGCCACATTATCAGCTTCTGGGTCGCAGTAAGTGAGTTCTTCAATTTGTGCACCTTGGAAAAATGGGGTTACAATGATCTGGAATTCTGCATATTCAGTACACGTGTCATTCTCGATGATCATATAGATGAGTATTCGGGAATTTACGCTGTAACCCGCAGTCTGATCAACCTCGTTGTTTCGATTGCTTCTGTCTGTATCAGATTCATAAAATTCAATATTTACATCTAAGCCTTGTGCTATTTCTGTTGCGATACCAGTTAAGTCTGCGTAAGCTACCCCATCGTTTGAAGGGTCATCACAGAGATAACGCTCCTCAATTTGTGATTCATATAAAAGGTAATTTGTATATAGCTGCAGGTTTACCATAGATGGGCAGCCAGTCATATTGTCTTCTATCCTAATGAATACATTTTGAAATAGAGCTTCTGTATTGTCAAACTGTTCAGGAGTTGTAATTTCATTAATATTATCGAGGGCTTCATTTTGGGATAAATGATAAGTAATGTTAAGCCCACTCGTAGTGGTGACTATTTCTGGAATGACTGAGGTTAGGTCAAAGGTTGCAAAACCATCATAATCTGGATCGCAGGCATCGATGATTGCCTCGTCAGTAAGCACCTCGGGAGTATAATTAATATTTACAAATATATTTCCGGTGGAAATGCAGCCCGTCATACTATTAGTAAGACTAAAAAATAATTGTGACCCTTGTGATAACGTAATCTCTCCATTCAGTTCATTGATACCGTTTTCAGCATAGCTTAGAGTGGGATAAAAAGAAGCGATTACATCATGCTCATCCGATACCAACGGACTCAATTCGGCGTAATCAATAGTTACCATTCCATCATTATCTTCATCACATAGTTCTAGAGGTCCAGCAGGCACTACTGGTAAACTGTTGACTTGAATCCCTATTTCAGTGATGCCGTAACAATTTGTATCTGTGTTTTCTATTCTTAAGGTAAGGGTATTGCTAGGTATATTTGAGGTGTGAGAATCTCCAGAAATGGCATTGATTCTAGATTCTGCATCACTTCTACTGCCATAAACTTCACTTTCGGCATTTGGGAAAGTGATCTGATTTTCTACAAATTCAATTAGATCATTATAAACGATAATGGCATCATCAGATTGCATATTTTCTTCACAGATCTGGAAATCTAGCAAGGAGAAGTCCAGGGAGTTGGGTTCTATTGTCACTTCAACTTGGTCAGAAAGAACACACACCGATCCTCCGGATCCTATGGTGACTCCTACTTGATAAATTCCTGATTGGTTAGCAGTTAGAGTGGAAGAAGTTTCGCCAGATAACAGATTGCCATTTCTATACCATTCGTAGCTCGCGCTGGTGTTAAGACCAGCATCCAGTGTTACTGGAGTGCACGTAGTTATATTTTGTCCCAGATTAACTTCTGCCTGAAGGCTTCCAGCTTCAATAAATACAGCGGTATCGTACCTTGTATCATGCTGATCAGCCACCACCATTTTCAGCTCGTAGGGCTGATTCGGGATTACATCGGCGGCAGCGGTCATGACGGTGGTTCCTCCTTCAAAATTTGTGGCAGTCAAATGGCTGTCCGTATAGAAGTTTTCATTTACAGCAGAACATTGACCAATTATTTCTGGGTGAACCGTTTCAATTCCTACAGGTATATTGGTGTTGGGAAGCGTGGCCATATTTGTCCAGGACAAATCTCCAGCAGGTCTGATGAGAAGGGCAAAACCATCACTTACGTTACATGGAAAATCTTGCTGGTACTCCTCGGAAACCATTACATAATTAAAGGTCAATATCCCTGTGGCACTAGTGACTTCCATAATTAGAGCTGTAGAGTTAAGAGTATTGGAAATGCCTAATGCAGATTCCAGATCTGAATCTCCTGTCCAAGATGTCGATCCCTGGCTTAAATCATTTTGAATTTCAGAATTACCAACTTCAGACAATTTTCCCGAGGTTAATACAAAACCATCCTGAAACGGGAAATTGGAAGAACCTGCCTGAAATGCACCGAAGGATTCAATAGAATCGATACTACCATCTGATTCAAGGGATATATTGTTCAGTTCGACACAACTCGTGGTCAGAGCATTTCTTACAATTGATTCTGTATTAGTAGGATTACTTGTGCTCACAAGTTGTCCATAACCACTAATGGAAAAAATAAATGAAGCTACTAAGATTGAAAATTCTTGTACTTTCATAAAGTAATGTTATTTTCTGCTAAAATACATATATATTCGATTAAGTACGCATTTTGCGTTTGTTTGCCTAAAATTTCATAGGAAAATTCCTTTTTAGACTTGTTGGCTAGATGGATATTCATCATTAATTCAGGATTTCAGCCACGGTATTCATATGGAGATGAGCTCAATTTTATAGACGAGGGCGAGCAACTAGCTTCTGAACAACACTATGAAGATGGTAACAAGCGTCGTGAGCCGTTTAAAGTTGGTAAGGTGGTTTCTTTACAGATTGGATAGATGGAAAGCGGCATTTTACAGCTTTGAACTGAACTTCCAGTTTGCTTACCTTGATTTCCATCTCGTAGACCGCCAATTGAAATCGAGAACGCTCATCGACCCAAGCCAGATTACAGCCCACCCATTCAATGAAAATCTGAATAATTCGGGATCCTTTACGATAGAGCGCTTCCAACTAGAGTTTACAACGGTGATGCTCACTAGTGGAGATACCGCTTTCGCGAAAGCGGTAAACATCTATTCTAATCCGGAAAACTAGGTTAATCTTGATATTATAGGTCTATAGCCTGGAACCGCACAGATCAACGGTATCAACATGTTGGTTCAAAAAATCTCGGTTATTGAGCTCTTATCTTCCACTGAATATTCCAGACCGTTCAACTTGAGGATTTGACTGCCTGAATCTAACTTGTCTCGGTAAGTCAAAATAGGAAATCGGTCACTCGGTGGGTGTTGTAGTGTAGATCTATAGAATCATAGGATACTTAAAAGGCGAGGATTTTTTACGGCTTTAATTGAGAAACATATGCACCTATTTAATTCAGGTTCCTTAGCCATTTAAAATTTGACAATTTCACTTTTTCATTTATGGTGATTCATGTTATTTTCACTGGTCTAATCTTACCACATCCTTAACGCTGGGAGGCTGGCAACCTTGTTAATTTCGTAAGAAATTCATTACGATGGCATTATTGGGACCTTTAGTTAAGACGGCGCTGAATATACACGAAAAGATTACGCACACTACTAATCACGTGGAAGCGCAACGTGATGTTCTTGAAAACCTCGTGGACACTGCTAAGAATACGTCTTTCGGTCTTTACTATGATTTTAAAACCATTTTGAAGAGTGATGATATGGGTTCCGCTTTCGCGAAAGCGATACCCTTTCACGATTACAATATGATGAATGAACGCTGGTGGGAGCAAATGAAAACTGGAAATCCAAACATCGCATGGCCCGGACTGCCTAAATTCCTTGCCAGATCCAGTGGGACCACCGGTAAAAAATCCAAAACGATTCCCGTGACCGATGAAATGATTGCTGCCATAAGAAATGCAGGAACTAAACAAGTGAGCGCACTAACTAATTTTGATCTAGAGGCAGAGGTTTTTGAATCTGAAGTATTAGCGCTGGGAAGTTCTACAGATCTCGAGGAGAAAGATGGTTTTACCATAGGTGAAATAAGTGGTATTTCAGCCAGTAATATTCCTGAGTTTTTAGATACGTATTACCGTCCAGGCAGGGAAATTTCATCAATTGATGACTGGGATGAACGCGTGGAGCGCATCGCTCAGGAAGCTAAAAATTGGGATATAGGAATGTTGAGTGGAATCCCATCTTGGCTGGAGATGATGCTGAAACAAGTGATGGAGTTTCATAAGGTGGATAGTATTCATGAGATTTGGCCTAATCTCTCCGTATATACTTCTGGAGGCGTGGCGTTTGAGCCTTATCGATCCAGCTTTGAAAAACTGTTTTCCAAACCAGTTCAAATTGTAGATACTTATCTTGCCAGTGAGGGGTTCATAGCCGCCCAGCAGCGTCCAGAAACTGATGCCATGCAGCTGCTTACCGATAGCGGAATCTACTTTGAGTTTGTACCTTTCAAGCCAGAATATGTGGAGCAGGACGGAAGTATTTCCATCAACGCTCCAGTTCTCAATATCTCTGAGGTGGAAGAAGAGGTGGATTATGCACTGATTATTTCAACCGTTTCAGGAGCTTGGCGTTATTTGATAGGCGACACCATTAAATTTACCGATAAGGAACGTGCCGAAATAAAAATTACAGGCAGGACTAAATTCTTTCTAAATGTAGTGGGTAGCCAATTATCCGTACTTAAGATGGAAACGGCGATAACTGAGTTACAGCAAAAATTTGACATTCAAATTAAGGAATTTACTGTTTGCGCTAAAAAGATTGATGGGGATTTTTATCACGTATGGTATTTAGGTACAGATACTGATGTTAGTGAAAAGGAACTCATGGAGGCATTGGATCAGTCGCTTCAGGAAGCCAACAAAAATTATAAGGTGGCACGATCTAAAGCCCTAAAAGGAGTTCAGGTTCACAAAGTGCCTGAAAGCACATTTTCCGATTGGAACGACCACCAGAAGAAAAAGGGGGGACAGGTAAAAATGGAAAAGGTCATGCAGGAGGAAAAATTTAAGGAGTGGGAGGATTTTGTCAAAAATAATTGATCAATCTACCGCGGCGCCAGTTCTTCTTCAGTAGGTTTTTCCCCAGTTTCATCATAGCGATTGATTAATTCTAGAATTTCCTCGGGAGAGAGGTAAAAGCGGCGCATGTGCTGTTTGTATTTTTCGGATAGACTGGTGTGGTTGAGAATAAAGTTTTTGGTCTTTAGAATGTAATCACCCATTCCATGACGCACGGCATAATCATCTGCTGCACGTTCCACCTCTTGAATATGAGCGTGGGAATACAAATATTTGAGACCAAAAAATATCATCTGTAGCGATCCTCTTGATCTGTAATCCATAACGTGCCCCAGTTCATGTCCCAGCCACCCTATGAGCACATCATCTGGGATTTCATCTATTGTAAAAAAATTATCCTCTACTTTGAATTTTTTTGAAATCAGGATAATATAGGAGCGATTTTTTCTAGACCTGAATAAACTCTTGTATTTGGGCTGTGCTTGCATGAAGTTTTTACGCACCATATCATTGAACCGGAATTCTATTTCGGTATCTTGAAGTTGTGGATAATGCGATAGAGCGATTTCTGCTTCCTTTTGAATTGATTTTGGCGCTTTGAGGTGTTCATACTTCATGAGAGCAAGATATAAGTAAGCAGGGTTTATGGCGTGAAATTAGCGTTAAACCTGATATATCAATAGTTTAAAAAGAGAATTAAGGGTTTTTCGTTCTCGCTTTCGCGAAAGCGTTACCCAATTATGATGATGCTCGATTTAGTTATTAAAATAGCTATGTTATATTTGATCGCTTTATTATCAACTTTATCCAAGATTAACCAACCATATATCCATATTAAAATGCGAAAATTACTTTTAGCCGGTCTCCTTTTCTTTGGGGTACAAGTGGTCTTGTGCCAAGAAAAGATCGAATTTATAGATGTAGATAAGATTCTAAGTGAGGTAGCAAATAGTGCTGAGCAAAATGACTTTAAATCAATTCTTTCCCGACTGGAAACCATTCCCAAGAATGATTCGGTTTATTGCAACTCTCTGATTACAAAGAGTTATTACCTGCTGCAAGATGAACAGTTCGAGCAACTTCCCAAAGTTTATGATGAGGCCTTGAAGTGGAATTGTAGTGATGAGCTCAATACTATAAAATTGAATATTTCTGTTGGGTATTTGAGAAATGAAGAATACGATAAAGCAATTGCAATTTCTGATAGTATTTTAAAGCAGAAGCCCTTTTATACTGATGCAATGAAGAATAAGGCTCTAGCCCTCATGAAGGCAGAGCGTTTTGAAGAAAGCATTCAGGCTTATAAAGATGTAATAAGAATCTACCCCTATGATTCACAGCCTCATCTACAACTTGGTATTTTGTCTTACAATGCAGGGCTAAGTGCTCAAGCGTTGATGTGTTTTAATATGTATATGTTGCTCAATGATGATATAGGCAACAGTTTGAATGTTTTGCAAAGTCTGGATAAACTCACTTTTAATACTATAAAAAAAGGTGAGAAAAAAGATTATCAAGTATCTCAATATGATCAGGAATTTAAAGATATTGATCAAATTTTGGATCAGCGCGTTGCCCTTCAAGATTCATACGAGACAGGTATGGAGATAGACATCCCTTTTGTAAAGCAAAGCCACGCTTTGTTTTCTTATTTAAAAGATGTCAAAAAAGAGGGGGGATTGTGGTTTGAAATTTATGCTCCAGTTTTTGAGAAAATAATGAATGATGGTCATTTTAATGAGTATATGTTTTACATCACTCAAGCACTGGCAGATGGTAAATATAAATCTCTGTACCGACGTAATAGTGATGAGGCAGTTGAGGTAGCTACTGAGTCCATAATCCATTTAGTAGAAAAAATGTCGGAATACGATTTTGGAACAGGGGAGAATTATTATTACCAGAATGGTTTACTCTCTTGGATAGGAAAATCTGAAGATGGAGAGCCTGTAGGTATTTATCGTGCCTTTGATAGTGAAGGAAGAATGTCTGAGAAAGGATATTTCAATAAAGATCATAAAAAGGAAGGTGAATGGAAAATCTTTTACGAAGATGGAACCACTAAAGAGGTAATCAATTTTGAGAATGATCTGAGAGAGGGAATCTCCCATGGATACCATCCCAATGGTGTAAAATCTTATGAAATTACATGGGAAAAGGATGTTGCTAACGGTTCCTATAGGAACTTCACTGAAAGCGGAGCATTAAAAATCGATAAAACTCTTGAGAACTCTGAAAACGAGGGGGGATATAAAAGCTATTTTGACATAGGTAAAGCACAAATTGAATTTGATGGCTTTTATTCAAAGAATGAATTAAATGGAAAATTAATAGAATATCATGTGAATGGTAAAGTCTATCAAGAAAGTACTTATAAAGACCATACTATAGTAGGTGAACAGAAGACTTTTAACTCGCAGGGCGTACTTATTAGTGTTTACAATTTTTCGGACGGGCTTCTCAATGGTGCCTATAAGACCTTTCATGGGAATGGTCAAAAGAACCAAATAGCCACAATGAAAAATGGAGAATTTGACGGTGAATATTTGAGTCACCACAACAATGGAAATATATACATTAAAGCTAGTTATAACAGTAAGGGAGAGTTGGATGGTTTGTATCAAGAATATACGAGGGATGGGACTCTATGGTATGAGTATGATTATGTCAACTCAAAAATTACCAAGTATCGATTTTATGATTATAAGGGTGAAATTTTACATGAAGATAGAAAGAGGTCTGGAAATCTAGATTATAAAGGCTATACTACTGATGGTATTCTGTTTATAGAAGGTTTATTTGATATACGGGATGGTAAAGCAGGAGTTTGGAGGTATTATTCAGAGACGACTGGTGAGCTGGAATCAAAAGAAATCTTTGTGGATAATCTTCTCGATGGAAAATACACAAAGTATTTCCCAGATGGGAGCTTGAAGGAGATGACAGAATATACAGCGGGCAAACTCGGTGGATATAGTGCAATTTATTATCCCAATGGCAATATCAAAAGTCAAGGATATCATGAGGATGGCGCTGCCCAAGGTAAATGGGAACGTTATTATGTAGATGGGGTTCTTCAAGAACGGAGTTATTATCATAATGGTACAATTATCAAAGAGCAATATGTTTATGGAGTGGATGGTAAAAAGAGAAAGACCTTGTTTAACGATGCCACAGGAAAATTGAAAAGAGAAACTTTCTTTAAAAATGACGGTTCTGTAAACCAAGTATTTGAATATCCCTTTTCTAATGGTCAGCTTGATAGTGAGGTGATTAATGATCAAGGTAGTGTCACGGAGGTTTTTCCATACTTAAACGGCGTTATTCATGGTAGTTTTAAGCGTTTTTCAGAGAATCGCAATGTAATAGCCGAAGGCGATTTTCTTAACGGAAACACCCATGGAAGTTGGATCTATTATTATATTGACGGGAAGATTAGAACTCAATTAATGTATGACACGGGTACTAGGCATGGAAAAGCAATTGGATACCACGAAAATGGTCAACTCGAATCTGAATATGAAAATGAGTATGGATTGACACAAGGACCATATATTGAATACTGGCCAAATGGTAACGTACACACAAGGATGAATTTTATAGATGATAAAAAGCACGGTGAACGCAAACAATACGATCCTGACGGCAATCTTCAATTAGTTAGATATTATGATTACGGAAAATTCTTAGGTTATTCCCATGAAGATAAAAACGGTGAACTCATAGAAATGATTCCGATTGAAAAAGAAACAGGAAAAATAAAAGCCTTTTATAAAAACGGTAATGTTTCTAGAGAGTACACTATGGATAATGGGGAGTTGATTGGTGTGTATAAAACATATTATGCCACTGGATCGCCACTGTCAATAACATCCTATAAATACGGTATGGTTCATGGTAAAACTAAAACCTATCACCCTAACAAGAATTTGAAATCAGAGGTGGATTACGTACTTGATCAAAAACATGGAACTGAAATCATCTATCACGAAAACGGAAAACTGAAGCGACGTACATCATATTTAAATGATTTAAAGCATGGTACGGAAGAAACTTACGATTCAAATGGTAAATTAATATCTACAGAAGAATATTTAAATGACAATCTACAATTCTAGGCTTCACGCCTTTTTTACAATTGGCTTTCTTGCTTTTTGCAGTATTTCAATGGCGCAACTTCCGGATGAGGTCATCGCCATGCAAAAAAAATATCCAGATGAGAAATATGTGCGTCTGGTAGAAGAGCAAATTATTTCCATCGACTTATCAAACAATAATTTTGAAATCTCTTATCAGGTTGTTGAAGAGGACATGTATTTAAGTGACGAGGCTCATCTAGCGGCAAAAGATTCGCGTACTTTTTCTCATTTTTTTGAACTTGATAAGATAGAAGCTAGCAGCTGGTATCTTGATAATGGTAAGTACCGCAAGTCCAAAGTCAAGGATTTCAAGTCGAGAGACCGTCTGGACCAATCCTTCAGGGATGATTCAAAGACCGTAAGTTTTTATTACGACAATTTGGGAAAAGGATCTAAGAGTAAGTTGGACTACACGATTAACATAAGAGACCCTCGATTTTTACCAACAATCTTTTTTGCAGATAACGCTCCAATAATTTCCAAGAAAGCTACATTAAAGGTAGATAAGGATATCGATATAAAATTGATTAATCAAAATTTAGAAAATACCAGTTTAAAGTTTGAAGAGAAAGAAAGCGGAAGGTACAAATATTACACTTGGACAGATGAAGATTTGAAAGGATTAAAATACGAGCCTAGCGCACCGAGCTTCAAACGTTTTGCACCTCACGTTATTCCTGTAATCACACAATTTAAATCTAGCGAGGGTAAATGGATCAAAATGCTAGATGACGTGCCAGGTTTATATTCTTGGTACAATAGTCTGGTGAGAGATATAAATACAGAGAAGCATGAACCTGATCTTGTAAATGTGGTAAATGATTTAATGGATGGTAAAAATTCAGAGCTTGAAAAAGTAAAGGCCATTTATTATTGGACTCAAGAAAACATAAAATACATTGCGTTTGAGTATGCACTGGGTGGTTTTATACCCAGAGAAGCTAATGATGTATTTTCTAAAAAATATGGTGATTGTAAGGACAATTCAAGTCTTATGAAAGAGATGATGGAAATTGCTGGTCTCAAAGGATCCTTATCATGGCTTGGAACTCGAGACATACCATATGATTATGACACCGTATCTACTCCTAGCGTGGATAATCACATGATCTTAACGTATAAGATTGATGATAAGAGGTATTTTCTTGATGCCACGGGAAGGTTCCAGCCTATAGATATACCCACTTCATTCATTCAAGGAAAACAAATCTTGATTGAGGACGGCAATGATAACTATATTTTGGATCGCGTACCTGTAATTGATGCTGCGGAAAATTATAGAAAGGATAGTGTTGAGATTAAATACACAGATGGGAAGATTTTGGGCAATGCTCGTTCAGAATACGGAGGTTATAGAAAGATTGATATTTTTAATACCTTGGAGAGAATTGATAAATCCAAACATCTCGATTACCTAGAAGGACAGTTACGGGCAGGCTCTAATAAATTTTTAATTGATGAATGGTCGGATATGAATTTGTTTTCTTATGAAGATCCATATTTACTTAAATACAAATTCAATATTGCTGATTATAGTAAGGAATTAGGAAATGAAATTTATTTGAACCTCAATCTTTACCGAGGAGTCTTGGATAAGCGAGTAAATGTTGATCGCGAGCTACCCATTGAGTATGATTATAAAAATAGTTATGCGGTAGATATTTATTTTACCGTTCCTGATGGATATGATGTAGACTATTTACCTAAGAATTTTTCGATCTCTGATGATCTGGTAGATGCATCAATAAATTATCAGATTAAGGGTAATCAAATTCTTTATAGCCATTCTATATCTTTAAAGTATTTAGAACTCGATAAGTCACAACAAATTAATTTTAATTCCATTTTAGATCAACTCGCACAAAACTATAATGAAGTAGTAGTGCTCAAAAAAAAGTAACCAAATGAAGTATATTTTATCAATTCTATTTTTAGCCTATTCTACGTTGGGTAGTGCTCAAAATAAGCCGTTCTACAAAGCTTATGATTGGGATGCACCATCATACCCATCTGATTCATACGAGGGAGAGGACATCGTAGGTTTAAAGGATTTGATCGTAAGTGAGTTTTTCTTTACAAAGAAAAATAACTTGGTAGAGTACTACATGGAACATGAAAAGCTGCTCCTTCTTAGTGATGATCAAATTGAGCAATATAATAAAGTCTACCTGCCGTATACCGATCGACAGTCTATTATGCTTAACAAGGCCAGAGTTATAAATAAAGACGGGAGCGTAACTGAGGTTCCTGAAGATAAAATCTTTGAGGCAACTGATGAGGAGACTGGGCGTACCTACCAATATTTTGCATTAGAAGGTATTGAAAAAGGGAGTATACTAGAACGCATTTATGTTTATCAGCGCTATCCAGAGTACAACGGTAAATATCTCAGATTTCAAGAAGATTATGATAAATATAATGTAGACTTCAATTTATTGGCTCCTAAGAATCTTATTTTCAAATTTAAATCCTATAATGGGTTGTCTCATGCTAAAAGTTTAGAAAAAAACAACGTCAATCACTGGCAGATCAAAGAGGATTTTATTGAAGGAATTGATAGGGAAGCTGGGGCATCTTACGACGCCAGCACACAACATATAGTCTATAAGTTGAACGAGAATACAAGCAATACGACTGCGAGATTTGCTGATTATTCAACAGCAGCAAAAAACATTGAGAAAAACTTGAGGCCAGAACTATCACGACGTGAATCAAAAGCTGTGAATTCTTTTGCACAGAAAGCAATTAAAGGTGATGATGCAAATGAAAAACTGAGAACCTTAGATAATTACATCAAAGACAATTTTTTAAAGGCCAAAGGGAACGATGATAAACATGAAGATATTAGATCCATTCTCGATACTAAAATCGCTAATAATACTGGCCTACTTAAACTTTATCTAGCCATCTTAAAAACGAATGAAATACCTCATGAGTTAGTTTTGACCAATTCCAGAATGAGTAACAAATTTGACCCTTCGTTTGAGGCGTATAATTTTTTGGAGGAATATTTGATCTATTTTCCTGACACAGATAAGTACACTTCGCCTACTGACTTTTCTAGTAGATATGGTTTTCCTGATGGCTACCTGACTGATAATTATGGCTTATTTATGAAGGAAGTGAAAGTGGGCAATTTCACATCTATGGTAGCGGAAATACGTTACATTGACGCAGTAAAAGCAAAGGAGACCTTAGATAAAATGAGATTAGATGTCACTTTTGACGAGAACGATCTATCACTTATTAAAACCAAACTCGATAATGAGCTTACCGGTTATTCCGCTGTTTTTATACAGAACTTTTTCCCTAGAATGGATAAAGATGCTAGAGATAATTTATTGAATAGTTACGCAAATAGGTTAACTGAAGATATGGTTATTTCTAAAAAGGAAGCCTTAAATGTGGAAAAGGGAATGTTTGGAAAAGAACCTCTCTTTATGAATTATGAATTTACTAGTAAGGATTTTGTGGAAAAAGCAGGCAATAGGCGATTATTTAAATTAGGTAAACTGATTGGTACACAAACTGAATTGTATCAGGAAAAGGTGCGCAAATTACCCTACAACAACGTTAACAATCGCTTTTATGACAGAATGATAACGGTTCATATACCTAATGGCTATACTGTAGCAAACCTGGATGATATCAAAATCGATAATCAGTTTAAAAACAAAAAAGGTGATGTAGTTTTCTATTTTAAATCAGATTATGATTTGGATGGTAACATCCTTACTGTTACCGCAAATGAATACTATGAGCAAACAGTTATTCTTCCAGAAAACTATGAAGAATTTAGAACTGTAATCAACAGCGCGGCAGATTTTGAAAAAACCACACTTGTTTTACAGCCTGAATAAATTTTGAACTGATCTAAACATGAAGCCGTTTCATATTTTTTGAAACGGCTTTTTTTATCACTTTTTCTCAAATTTCTGTGGAATTAAAAAAGGTCAAATTTTCAATTAATGTTGCGATTGAAAAATATTGAGACAATTTCTCTTTAGTTTTATAATTCAGAATTTGAGCCGATAAAATTTAACTTGCTCCTCAAACTAACAAGTGTTAGTTTTGTGGAAATAACACGACTTAAACAACGTGACAGAATTCTACGACATACAGCTTAAGGAGGTTTATAAAGAAACTGAAGACACCACGGTATTATCTTTTGATGTTCCAGATGATCTTAAGGAAGATTTCAAATATAGACAAGGTCAGTTTTTAACTCTACGGACGATTATTAATGGAGAAGACTTACGACGCAGTTATTCGCTATGCAGCAGTCCACTAGATAACGAGTGGAAAGTAGCGGTGAAAGAAATTTTTGAAGGTAAATTTTCCACCTATGTAAATCGGGAGCTCAAGGCTGGAGACTCGCTTAAAGTAGGTGTTCCCAGTGGAGATTTCGGAATTGAATGTGTAGGAGAAGAGCAAACCAAAAACTACATTGCATTTGCAGCGGGTAGTGGAATCACGCCCATGTTGAGTATCATAAAAACGCATCTCAAAAGTGAGCCCAAAGCTAAATTTAAGTTATTCTACCTCAATCGCACAGCCAAGTCAATTATCTTTAAGGAAGAGATTGAGGCTCTCAAGAACCAATACCTGAATAGATTTGAGGTATTCTATTTCTTGAGTCGGGAAGATCGTGACATTCCACTTTTTAATGGAAGGTTTGATAAGCAAAAATTACAATTACTTACTCAAACTTTTATCAACGCGCCACATACTGATCACGCGTTTATTTGTGGACCAGAGGAAATGATCTTTTTGATCAGGGACGAGTTGGTAGCCGCTGGAATGAAAAAGGAAAATGTTCATTTTGAGCTGTTTGTAAGCGGCTTGAGTGAGGATGATAAAGCCCGTGCGGCCGCAGCTTTGGAGAAAAAAGTAGATGGAGTAGATGTGACTATCATTGATGGAAGCAAGGAATTTCACTTCATCCTAGGTGATGAATACGACAATGTTCTAGATGGTGCCATAGGTGCCGGTGCAGATTTGCCGTTTGCCTGTAAAGGAGGCGTTTGCAGTACTTGTAAGTGCAAGGTTGTTGAGGGCAGCGTGGAGATGAAGGTTAATTATGCCCTGACAGATGAAGAGGTGGAGAAAGGATTTGCACTAAGCTGTGTTTCCGTCCCAACCAGTAAAAAATTGATAGTGGATTATGATGTGTAGTTTTGAGCTGTTAGCGCTTGGCGCTTAGCTATATTGTTTTTTCGCTTTCGCGAAAGCGGGAATCTTAGCATTGAGCTATTAGTATTTAGTTAGCACTTTGAAATATGAATGACTTTAATTTTGAAAACTTGATGGTCTACCAGAAGTCTCTGGATTTTATAGATGAGGTTCATGCTGTAGTAGACAAGTTTCCAAAACATGAGCTTTACAGTTTGAGGTCTCAATTTACAAGAGCCGCTAACAGCATTGCACTAAATATATCTGAAGGTCATGGCGATACGGACAGACAATTCAATAGATATTTAACCATGGCTCAAGGGTCAGTTAGGGAATGCGTGGTTTGTACCACACTGGCTCAAAGGCGAGAGTATATTGATGATAAGGATAAAGATGTATTGAGATCAAAACTAGTTGAAATCGCAAAAATGATCAGTAGTTTAAAGAATAAGTTGAAATAAATGATATGGCTAAGATCTAAGTACTAAGTGCTAATTGCTAAGAGCTAATAACATAGAATTAAAAACAGAAACGATGAGTGAAGCAGAAATTAAAAGTCTAGAACAGCAATTTGACGCTAAAATTGCTCGTGACGAGAAAATCGAGCCTAAGGACTGGATGCCAGAGAAATACCGTAAAACCCATATACGCCAGATTTCCCAGCATGCCCATTCAGAAATTGTGGGTATGTTACCAGAAGGGAACTGGATTACCCGCGCTCCATCGTTACGTCGCAAGGTCGCATTGCTTGCCAAAGTACAGGATGAAGCCGGTCACGGTCTATATCTTTATAGTGCCTGCGAAACTCTAGGTATCACGCGCGAGCAGATGTATGAGGATCTACATTCCGGCAAAGCAAAATATTCCAGTATATTCAATTATCCCACGGTCACTTGGGCCGATATGGGAGCTATAGGTTGGCTTGTGGATGGAGCGGCAATCATCAATCAAGTGCCGCTGTGTAGTACATCTTTTGGACCGTATGCCAGGGCAATGGTACGGGTATGTAAAGAAGAAAGTTTCCACCAGAGACAGGGTTACGAGATCATGCTATCACTTTGCAACGGTTCGGAAGAACAAAAAGAAATGGCGCAGGATGCTTTGAACCGCTGGTGGTGGCCATCACTTATGATGTTGGGGCCTACAGACGCTGCGAGTACACACACAGAACAATCCATGAAGTGGAAGTTGAAGCGTAAAACAAACGATGAGTTGCGCCAGCAATTTATCGATCAGACCGTACCTCAAGCTGATATTTTAGGGCTTACAATTCCAGATTCAGATTTGAAATGGAATGAAGAAACGGGACATTACGATTTTGGCGAGATTGATTGGGATGAGTTTTGGCAAGTTGTCAAAGGCCACGGACCTATGAACAAAAAACGTCTCGACGACCGCAGAAACGCTTGGAAAAATGGAGCCTGGGTAAGAGAAGCCGCAACTGCATACGCTGCCAAACAAAAAGAAAGAAAAGAAAAAACAGCGCAAGCGGTTTAGAGTCGACCTCAAATTCGATCTATAAGAAGGCACGTTTCTTTTCTTATTTATGGAGGGAAATGTCTGGGAGATAACGATTCTATCACATGAGTAAATATTTAAACTTAAACTTAGGTTTAAACTCAAATTTATAAGAGTATGAGCACAGAAATCCCTCTTTGGGAAGTTTTTATAAGATCCAAAAACGGTTTGGAACACCGCCATTGCGGTAGCCTACATGCCGAAGATGCCGAGATGGCCATGAACAACGCACGAGACGTATATACCCGCCGCAATGAGGGAGTCAGCATCTGGGTGGTAAAAAGTTCAGATATTACCGCAAGCAGTCCCGACGATAGTGGGTCACTTTTTGAGCCCGCATCTGATAAAGTGTATAGACATCCCACGTTTTATGAGTTACCTGATGAACTTAAACACATGTAAAGACAAAGCTATTACATGTGTTTAAATTTAAGTTTAAATCTAAACTCAAATTTAAAATTGATTATGAGTAAACCATATGATCTAGAGGACAGGTTAGTCAGCTTTGCTGCAGCGATTATCGAAGAATTTGATAAGCCCGCCAAAACATTTGCTTCTAAATATTATGCTGAACAGCTTATAAGATCGTCGGGATCAGTTTCATTAAACTTCAGTGAATTTGCTGGAGCTGGTACGGAGAAAGATAAGGTAAATAAACTGCGAATTTCTCTGAAAGAAATTAAAGAATGTAATAATAACCTGAAGATTCAATTAAAAGCCAACTTAGGAAATTTAGAGTCATTAAAAGCTTTGCAGAATGAAGCGGAGCAAATCATTCGGATCTTAGTCACGATTATCAATAACCGATAAAGATTATTTAAATTTAAGTTTCGACTTCGATTTAAGTTTAAAAGAGCAATTGACATGGAAAAATATACTTCGAGTACAAAGCCCATAAAAGAATTAAATCCACAGTTCCTGGACTCAAAGGAAAACAAAGAACACCTAATCAACTACCTTCTGGGTGTGGCAGATAATTATTTGATTCTCGGTCAGAGACTGGGAGAATTGTGCGGTCACGGACCTAACTTGGAACCAGATATCGCATTGACTAATATATCGCTGGATATGTTGGGACAGGTGCGTAGCTTTTACCAGTATATAGCCCAGTTGAAAGGAGATCGATCTACAGAAGACGATATCGCTTTTTTAAGAAAAGAGCGGGAGTACAAAAATGTATTGCTGGTAGAACAGCCTAATGAAAATTTCGGGTACGTAATTGTGCGTCAGTATTTCTTTGATGTGTACAACAGGTTGTTTTTAAACGCCTTGCAGCAAAGTGCCGATGAGACTCTGAGAGCACTCGCATTTAAAGGGATAAAAGAGGCCAGTTATCACGAACGTTTTTCGGGTGATTGGTTAAAGCGTCTGGGTGATGGAACAGAAGAAAGTCGCAAGCGCGTTCAGCAAGCCGTAAATGACCTCTGGATCTATACCGATGAACTTTTTCACACTACCGATGCAGATAAGGCGATGATTGAGGCTGGCGTTGCCCCAGATATGATCCAGTTGAGGGAATATTATTACGAGAAAGTCGAAGACCTTCTTACGCTTGCAACCTTGAAAATCCCAGAAGTAGAATATTTCCAAAAAGGCGGCAAGCAAGGAATCCACAGCGAGCACATGGGAAGAATTCTTGCCGAAATGCAGTACATGCAGCGCGCGTATCCAGATTCTAGGTGGTAGATGTTTTTCGAATATCGAATATTGATCAAGGAATAGCGAATTATGAATTTAAAATCTGATTTATGAAATACGATTTAGAAAATAGATTGATCCAGTTCGCCGTTGACATTATTAAAGTTGCAGATCATTCCATGTCTAATAGTTTTGCCACAAACCATTTGTGCAAGCAATTAATTAGAAGTTCTACGGCTGCTGCATTGAATTATGGAGAGGCACAAAGTGCTGAATCAAAAAAAGATTTTCTCCATAAGATGAAAATCGCTCTTAAAGAATTGAGGGAGTCCATGGTTAATCTTAAAATTCAAAAAGAAGCCAACCTGATCAAGGAGATAGCCGAAGTAGATCGATTAATCGACGAGAACAACCAGCTGATTTCGATTTTTGTATCAAGTATTCGCACTTCACAATCTAAATCTTCGTGAATATTTCGGTATTCAAAATTCGTTAATCGATATTCGTTATTCAATGACTCAAGTTTATAATATTCCAGAATCCATCCTCGCTATTCTTGAATCTGTTAAGGACCCAGAAATTCCAGTACTCAACGTCATTGATTTAGGAGTAATCAGAGATGTTGTCGTGGATCAAAAACATGTTACGATCAAATTAACTCCCACGTACAGCGGCTGTCCTGCGATGGACGTGATAGGAGATGACTTGGAACGTGCTTTCGCAAAAGCGGGATATCAAACAACCGTACAACTCATCATGAGTCCACCATGGACGACAGACTGGATCACAGAGCGCGGGCGTAAAGCTTTGGAAGAGTATGGAGTTGCAGCACCTCTGGAGGAATCGGCTGATAAAGCGGCATTGCTGGATGGTGAAAAAATAGTAAAATGTACCAACTGTAGATCAAAAAACACCAGATTAGTCAGTCAGTTTGGATCTACCGCCTGCAAAGCTATGTTTCAGTGTAATGATTGTGCTGAACCGTTTGATTATTTTAAGTGCTTACGATAAATCTTGTCATGCTGAACTAGATTCAGCATCTTGCAAATCTAATTTTTTCAATATGTCTGAAACGATCCATTTAGTAATCGAAAACGGTGTCGCCACCATAACCCTCAACCGCCCGCAGGTCTTCAATTCCTTCGATAAGGAAATGGCCTTTGCCATGCAAGATGCAATAGATCGTTGCAAGGAAGAGGATGTAAGAGCGGTGATGATCACGGGTAGTGGTAAGGCGTTTTGTGCAGGTCAGGACATTCAAGAAATCATAGATCCAGAGAAAAATCCTGGTTTTGAAGCGATACTTGATGACCACTACAACCCCATAGTAACTAGAATACGTCATCTTGAGAAGCCTGTAATTGCCGCTGTGAACGGTGTTGCTGCTGGTGCGGGAGCAAATATTGCCTTGTGCTGTGACGTGGTTATCGCGACTGAGAGTGCTGCTTTTATACAGGCCTTCAGCAAAATCGGTTTGATTCCAGATAGTGCTGGAACATTCTTCTTGCCTCGTTTGATAGGTTTCGGTCGTGCAAGTGCCATTGCCATGCTGGCAGACAAGATCAGCGCAAAAGAGGCAGAACAGATGGGAATGATCTACAAATGTGTGAGTGATGATGAATTTCTCGCTTTCGCGAAAGCGAAAACACAACAGCTATCAAAAATGCCTACAAAAGCCCTCTCCAATACCAAAAAAGCATTGAACGAGTCCATGAACAACAATTTAGAGGAACAGCTTGAGCTGGAATCAAAATTACAAATCGCAAGTGCCGGAACAAATGACTACGAAGAGGGAGTTGCCGCATTTATGGAAAAGAGAAAGCCGAATTTTAAAGGGAATTAATTGATGAGTACAATTCAAAAGGTAGGAGTAATAGGAGCTGGAACTATGGGGGCGGGAATCGCGCAGGTTGCGGCAACAGCAGGCTGTCAAGTCAAGCTGTACGATGTGAAAGATGAGCAGCTGAATCAAGCTGCCGCAAACTTGGATAAAATTCTAAACAGGCTCATTCAAAAAGAGCGAATTGATGAATCTGAAAAAGAGCGCATTCAAGGAAATATTTCTCATGTAGATGCGCTGTCAGAATTATCCAAATGTGATCTGGTCATTGAAGCTATCGTGGAAAATCTGGAGGTCAAGAAAAAGGTTTTTACCGAGCTGGAAAAACGTGTATCATCTAAATGCATTATCGCGTCAAATACTTCAAGCCTCAGTGTAACAAGTATTGCGAGCGCTCTCAAAGATCCGGAGCGGTGTATAGGAATACATTTTTTCAATCCGGCGCCACTTATGAAGCTGGTGGAGGTTATACCTGCCGTGCAAACATCTACAGAGGTTACCGAATTATGTAAAGAGACGATTACGAGTTGGGGGAAAACAGTCGCCGTTGCAAAAGATACCCCTGGATTTATTGTAAATCGGGTGGCGCGACCCTTTTATAGTGAGGCTCTAAGAATCTACGAAGAAGGCATGGCATCCATTCCAGCCATTGATAAAGCAGTGCGTCAGATGGGATTCCGTATGGGACCGTTTGAATTGATGGATTTCATAGGTCACGATGTCAATTATGTAGTGACAGAATCGGTTTTTGAAGCATTTTATTATGATCCACGTTACAAACCATCGCTTACGCAAAAACGGCTGGTAGAGGCGGGCTGGCTGGGAAGAAAATCTGGCAAGGGATTTTATGAATTTGTGGACGGTATAAAACAAGAACCGGATCATGATCCACAAATGCTTACCGGTGGCGATGTAAAAGCCATTCAAGATCGTATTCTAGTCATGTTGATCAATGAGGCCGCTGATGCACTTTACTTGAAAATCGCAAGTGCAGAGGATCTTGACAATGCCATGACTAAGGGTGTCAATTATCCCAAAGGATTGCTCGCCTGGGCAGATGAAAAAGGACTGGACTGGTGTGTGGAGCAACTTGATGCGCTTTACGATTTTTATCGTGAGGATCGCTATCGATGTTCGCCACTCCTGAGATCAAAAGCCAGCAAAAAGGAAACTTTTTTCTCATGATCAAAGGCGAAGACATACCTGCAAAAATGCTTTCTCTCGATCCTTATTCAAGTTGGTTGGGAATAGAAATTATTTCGGTTGAACTAGGCCGCGTCAAGTTGGGTATGAAAATCAGACCAGAAATGCTCAACAGCATGGGAAAAGCTCACGGTGGAATTACCTACGCACTGGCAGACACCGCTTTTGGATTCAGCTCAAATACTCACGGTAAATATGCGGTTTCCATTGAATCGAGTATCAATCATATCGAAGCGCTGGAAGAAGGCGATTTCATCACTGCAGAATGTACGCTGGACAAAACGAAGACAAAAGTGGGCTTTAATATTGTAGAGGTAAAACGAGGCGAGGAACTGGTGGCGATTTTTAAAGGGGTGGTGTATCGAACGAATAAGGATTGGGAATAAGTTATGGCTAGTAAGAAAATTACATATTTGTTTGGAGCGGGTGCGAGTTATAATGCTGTTCCGATTTTGAATTCATTGCCTCTCAATATGAGGAACGTTGCGGAAGATCTGAAAAAAAAACCTGCAATTGGCAACATTAAAGTTTATGAAGATTATCCAATTCCATCTGATAAAATAATAGAATTTGCTTCACACTTAATAGAGTTATCCGAAAAAAGTGAAGAATTTGGTACGATTGATACTTATGCTAAAATGCTTTGGCTTAACAATGACAATCATGAACTTCAAAGACTTAAATTTTCATTAAGTATATTTTTTAGTCTATGGCATGGTTATTATCATTCGAAATTTATTCTGAAAGAGGCGAAAGAAAACAAGTGGCATGAATATTACCAACATATAGATCCACGGTATAAGACACTAGTGAGTAACTATCTCGAAAAAAATGAGTCAGGTCAAATATTTCTAAATCAAGACGTAAATTTTATATCCTGGAATTATGATTACCAACTGGAATCTGCATTCAACTTCTTCATAAACAATCACAATCTTTTAGAGAGTGAAAAGCCCTTAATTCCATTTCTACCTCTAAAACCTACCTCTAAGAATAGGATTATTCACCTTAACGGAATTTCGAATTTCATATCTAGCGAAACATCATCATTTTTATTTGCTGAAAAAGATTTTGAGAATAGAAAAACAATTCTTAAGAGGTTAGATCACATATTAGCCTTAGAAGAAATTGATTTCAGGGATATTTTGATTAAATATTCATGGGATGAAAGTAATTCTCTAATAGATCAAGCTAAAAAAACTATGATAAAAACAGATATTTTAGTAATAGTTGGTTATTCATTTCCGACTTTCAATCGAGCTGTAGATTCTCAACTTTTAAGTGGTGATGACAATATTTTTGACAAGATTATTTATCAAGATCCCAAAAGTAATGTCGAAGTGTTAGAATACTTTCATTTCAATTTCACAGAACAAGAGACTGATGAGTCTGGAAGAAATAAGGCATTTAAAATTGTTAAAAACTCAGATCAATTCTATATTCCACCAGAGTTTTTTCCAAAAGGCAAGCTATATAATCGGTTTACGGACTACAATTTTTAATTGTAAATAATTTAAAAAACAAATGAAAAACACCTACATCATCGACGGAGCCCGCACTCCCATAGGAAACTACAAAGGAACATTATCCACCATAAGACCCGATGATCTGGCGGCACACGTGATTAAAACGGTCGTGGAAAACAATCCATCCATTCCTCAAGACGCTTATGCCGATGTTATTATGGGATGTGCAAATCAAGCAGGAGAAGACAACCGCAACGTGGCGCGCATGGCAGGATTGCTGGCTGGATTACCCTATTCAGTTCCTGGAGAAACCGTTAACCGATTATGCAGTTCTGGATTAAGTGCCATCGTTCATGCTCACCGTGCGATACAAACTGGTGATGGTGATGTCTTTATATCAGGAGGTGTGGAGAATATGACTCGTGGGCCACTAGTGATCGCAAAACCCAGTTCGGCATTTGGAACCGATAGCAAAATGTATGACAGTAGTTTTGGCTGGAGGTTTGTCAATAAAAAGATGGCCGATATGTACGGTGTAGACGGTATGGGGAACACTGCAGAGAATCTGGTGGCGAAATTTGATATTTCTCGTGAGGATCAAGATGCCTTTGCCGCTTGGTCGCAGCAAAAAGCCGCTGCCGCCCTAAAGTCAGGACGACTGGCTAAAGAGATCGTTCCAGTTGAAATCCCACAGCGTAAAAAAGATCCGATAATATTTGAACACGACGAGTTTATAAGGCCATCAACGACTAAGGAGATATTGGCAAAGTTGCGACCAGCATTTAAAAAAGACGGTGGTAGCGTAACTGCTGGAAATTCCAGTGGCTTAAATGATGGTGCAGCAGCAACGATCATCGCGAGTGAAGATGCGGTAAAAAATTACGATCTGAAACCACTTGCCAGAGTACTAAGTAGTGCTGTGGTAGGAGTGGAGCCACGTATTATGGGAATAGGCCCTGTAGAAGCAAGTAACCGAGCACTTGAAAAAGCTGGATTGACCTTAGAAGATATGGACATTATTGAGTTAAACGAGGCATTTGCTTCTCAGGCTTTGGCGTGCACAAGATCGTGGGGCCTTGCTGACGATGACCCCAGAATTAATCCTAATGGAGGTTCCATCGCAATAGGTCACCCTCTAGGTGTTACGGGAGCTCGACTTGCTTATAGTGGAGCTCTGGAGTTATCGCTTTCGCGGAAGCGATATGCACTTATCACGATGTGTGTTGGAGTGGGTCAGGGATATGCGATGGTTATTGAGAACAGTTCTTATGAATAGATTTTTAATATACCTCTTAATCTTATTTTCTGGGATCGCTAGAATGTCAAGTGCTCAGACCCCCTTGGACAGTCTTGATACTGATTTTGAGAATTTTAAAGATATTCCTATTGAAAATATACATTGTCAAGTTAACAAATCTATTTACATACCAGACGAAGACATAGGTTTTACCGCTTACATCATTGATCAGAACACAGGATTACCATCACTATACTCTAAGAATATTTATTGTCAAATACTTAATGAAAGCGATGAAATAATAAAACAAAAGCTGATCATGGCTGATAATAGTGTTGCGACTAATGTTTTTGCGATCGATTCAGCTTTTACAGCAGGAAACTATAGGTTAAGAGCATTTACTAATTGGATGAAAAATTTTAAAAAGCCTTTATTCGCTGAGGTTCCATTTAAAATTGTAGCAACCGATTTTAAATTTAACAACAGCTTTAGGAATTATAAAAATTATGACCTTCAGGTGTTCCCGGAAGGAGGTCATGCCATTAATGGCGTTTTTACTAAAGTTGGGGTTCTGTTGAAGGATGAAAATGGCAATGGCCTTAGCCAAAAAGGTTCTGTATATGTCAACAATGAAATTTACACAACCGTTCAACTCGATAAGAATGGATTGGGTAATTTCTTATGGTTGCCTGAAGTGAACAAAGAATATGTTTTGAAATTTGACATTAATGGACGTACGTTTAATCAAACGCTTCCTTCCGTAAAAAAAACCGGTGTAACCCTCACAACTGCTGAAAACAGTAAATACCTCGTTGTTGCGGCCAAAACTAACGATCTCAGCTTAAGCGAAATACCTGATGCCAATTATACCATTGTGGTCTCTGGCAGGAATAGAGTTGATCGATTTCCCTTACAGATCTTGAAAACTGAGAACATACTTGCCTTACCTCTAGATAGCATCGAAAGTGGTATAAATAAAATCAGTATGTTTAATGAACGCGGTAAGGTTTTATGTGAGCGTCTTATTTTTAATTACAAAGGCTTATCTACTATAACAGGTCCACTTAGCTACGTGACACGCGATCTGGATAGCATCGATATCAGACTGGATTATAAAAAAAAGCTCAATGGATCTGTTAGTGTTTCCATACTTCCCTTAGAATCTATAGCCGTGCAGAATAGTGAACATATTATGGGGAAATTTGAATTGAGTCCATACATCAAGGGCTTTATTCAAGATCCTGGTCAGTACTTTGAAAGGGACGATAGAAGAACAAAGTTTAAAATGGACAATCTATTACTATGTCAAGGATGGACTAAGTACGATTGGAACGAGCTTACTGATCTTAAGAACATTCAGCATGCTTTTGAAAATGGCATATCGGTAAGAGTTAAAAGTAATGATCGTAAGAAGCGTAAACTGGACTTGCTCATGATGCCCAGTAGAAATAATTCCCAGCAAATTATATCCATTGAAGAGGGACAGGAACAGTTTGTTATGACAGGTTACTTCCCTACCACTAAGGAAACTTTAAAACTGAGTAAACTGGACAAAAAAGGAAAAGCAGGGACAGCTGCGCTTTACCCTAACTTTTATCCATCTAAATTTCCTGATTTTTCATATCCTAAGGTTACACCATTTATAGAAATGGAAAAGAGAATTGAAGAATTGTCCTTTGAACCCATTACTTCGGGAGATGCAAGCATACTAGATACTATTGTTTTAAATGTGGAGAAAAATAATAAACGAAATGAAAAAATCGCAAACATGTCAAGAGGTCGCGTGGATTTTTTTGACGATGAGGATCGTAGAAGGTCAATAAACATTTTCCAATACCTGAGAGCAAATGGTTTCAACACCTATCAAGAAAATGGGTTAACCGTCATCAGAGCACAGTCAGGTAGGGTAACAAATGCAGATCCAATAATCATACTTGACGGTGTAACTTACTTTGATACTAATATTTTATTAGGTTTTAATATGTCTATTGTCGACTACATAGAGTTAGATATGAGTGGTCTAGGAGGCTTTGCAGGCATAAGTGGCGTTCCCGTAATTAATATCGCAACCGACATCTCCCTAAACCCATTTAAGAAAAAATCAAGAAATTTTTCATCTTACAAAGTGCCGTTAACCTTTTCTATGTCCAAAAAATTCTATAAACCCAAATACGCTACCTATAACTCTGAATTTTTTAATGCATTGGGAGTACTGGATTGGTTTGGGAAATTAAAAATGCAGGATGGTAAAATCGATTTTCGTACCCCCTTTTTGTTGAAGTCAAAATTTTTATTGATCATTGAAGGCATGGCAGATGACGGCACGCTTGTCCACGAGAAAAAAGTGGTGTCGATAAGCCGATAGCTCAATGACCATCATTATCGAGAAATTTTGAACTAACAACCGTTAGTTTAAATCCACACTTTTCTTTATTTTCGTGAATGAGCTTGTAGCGAAGTGGTAAAATTACGCTTTCGCGAAAGAAAAACTTCAAAAAAAATCGATGATCCTAGAAAGTTACATCAAAGGCCAGTGGCAAGCTGGAGAAGATAAAAATACCAAATCCATGTACGACGCCATCACTGGCGAGGTCATTGGTTTAACCAGTACAGAAGGTTTAGACATCCCATCAGTTCTTCAATACGGTCGTGATCAAGGCAAAATTTTGCGCGACATGACGTTTCAGCAGCGTGGGAACATGATCAAAAAATTGGCTCTTTATCTTGAAAAGCGCAAGCGTAAGTTCTACGACATCAGCTACCGCACTGGAGCGACCAGAGCTGATAGCTGGGTGGACATTGAGGGAGGCTTTGGTAACCTCTTTGCTAACGCCAGCCTGAGAAAATTGTTTCCCGACCAGAATTATGCTGTGGAAGGCGATCCTATAGATTTGTCAAGAGGTGGTCGCTTTATGGCTCACCATATATTAGTTCCAAAACGAGGTGTTGCTGTGCACATAAACGCCTTCAATTTCCCGGTATGGGGAATGCTGGAAAAATGTGCGGTAAACTGGATGGCGGGTATGCCAGCCGTAGTTCTTCCCGCTCCACAAACGGCTTTTTTAACCGAAGCCGTAGCACGAGAAATCATCGACTCTGGAATTCTGCCGGAAGGCGCGCTGCAACTGTTGAGCGGTATGACAACCAGTATTCTGGACACGGTAAATTCGCAGGATGTGGTTACATTCACAGGAAGCGCCGCTACGGGAAGAAAGCTCAAGGCACATCCACGATTGCTGGAAGAGAGCGTGCCTTTTACTATGGAAGCAGATTCTTTGAACAGTTCGGTTTTGGGACTGGATGCAGCACCGGGAACACCGGAGTTTGATCTTTTTGTAAAAGAGGTGCGCAAGGAAATGACCTCAAAAGCAGGTCAAAAATGTACCGCGATACGACGAATCATGGTACCTGAAAAATTCATGGAGGACGTACAGATTGCATTGGGTAATCAGCTCTCCAAAACAGTAATAGGCGATCCATTATTACGTGAAACCCGCATGGGAGCCTTGATCAACGAAGATCAAAAGAAAACCACCAAAGAACAGATCGCAAAAATCTCAAAAACGGCTCAAATCGTTTACGGAGACCTCCATGAGGTAGATATTCATGGCGATCGTGCACAGAACGGTTCATTCATGTCGCCTATATTGATGCGCGAGGACGATCCTTTCAAAAATACCGCCGTTCACGAGGTGGAATGTTTTGGTCCTGTAAGCACTTTGATGCCTTATCGCGATCTCGACGAGGCGATCGAGTTGGCTCACATGGGTAAAGGTTCTTTGGTTAGTAGTGTGGTTACAAATGATGACGCTTTCGCGAAAGCGTACACCGTTCAAGCCGCCTCATCGCATGGAAGAATTTTAACACTAAACAGAGAAAGTGCTCCTCAATCCACAGGACATGGCTCGCCTTTACCTTTACTAGTCCACGGTGGTCCGGGAAGAGCGGGCGGAGGAGAAGAAATGGGAGGTCTACGTGGAATCAAACACTACATGCAGCGCTGCGCGGTTCAGGGAAGCCCCACAACACTAACGGAAGTTACTGGCATCTACCAGCCTAACAGCGCGTATAAAAAAACCGAAAAGCACCCTTTTGCCTATCATTACGAGGACATCAAGCCAGGAATGAGCCTAGAGACGCACAAAAGAACGCTGACCGATACAGATATTCAGAATTTTGCAAATCTCACTTGGGACCATTTTTATGCACATACTGATATTACAAGTCTCGAGGGCAGTATCTTTAAAAAGCGTACCGCACACGGCTATTTTATCATCAGCGCAGCAGCTGGATTGTTTGTATACCCCAACAAAGGGCCTGTATCGGCAAATTATGGTCTGGAAGATATCAGGTTTTTAAGACCGCTCTATCACAACGACACTATTTACGTAAGATTGACCTGTAAGGAAAAACGAGAGCGCGATGTAAATGGTCGCGAGCACCCATCTGGCATCGTGAAGTGGTACGTTGAGGTATTTGATGCAGAGCCGGTAGATTATGAAAACGGCAAAACAGACGAGGAGGCAGAAGCCCTAGTAGCCGTAGCCACAATCTTGACCATGGTCGAGAAGAAACAGACCACGTTTCCTGAGGTAAATGAAGCTTTTATCAAATCTGGTTTGGAGAAATTGAAAACGACTTCAGAGCCCAGATGGGGTATGATGACCCCACAGCACATGGTAGAACATTTAGAAATGAGCTACAGAATCGCTAGTGGAGAAAAACAGGATTTTGAAGTTGCTACACCCGAAGAATATCTAGAAAAGGTGGCCGCAACCCTGTGGAATTACAAAAAGATGCCTCAAAACCACAAAATGCCGCTTCTCAAAGATGGCGAATTAGAAGATCTCATTCATCCAGATCTTGATACCGCCAAAGTTATGATGCTAAAAGCGCGAGACCAATATCTGGATTATTTCAAGCGCAATCCTAAAGCGACGACTAAAAATGCCGTTTTTGGGGAACTGTCGAAGTACGAGTGGACTTTATTGGAAAGGAAACACGTTACCCATCACTTTGAGCAGTTTGGACTTATTTAAAACTTACTATAAAGATAATTACTACATAATTTAATTATGACAGCACCCTACGTAAAAACAAGTACAGAAAACTCGATTACCACTATAGAATTTTTCCACCCAGCGCATAACTCCCTTCCTGGAGATATTCTGGCTCAACTTGCAGAGGCAATTACGACAGTGGGAGAAGACTCTGAAACTAAGGTCATCATACTCAAATCTGGTGGGGAGCGTACGTTTTGTGCCGGTGCAAGTTTCAAGGAACTCATTGCCATAGACGACGAGGCAACTGGAGAGATCTTCTTCTCGGGCTTTGCAAACGTGATTAATGCGATGCGCAAATATCCCAAGTTTATCATAGGCCGCGTGCAGGGAAAAACCGTAGGAGGTGGAGTAGGACTAGCGAGTGCGACAGATTATTGTTTTGCAACCAAATTTGCTTCAATCAAGCTTAGTGAGTTGAATATCGGGATAGGTCCATTTGTAGTAGGTCCAGCTGTAGAGCGCAAGCTGGGATTGAGCGGCATGAGCCAGATTGCCATCAACGCAAATGAATTCTATTCTCCTCAATGGGCCATGGAAAATGGTCTTTTTGCAGAAGTATATGAATCTACTGAAGAAATGGATGAAGCCGTTCAAAAATTTGCAGAGAATTTATGTAGTTACAATCCTGATGCAATGAAGGAAATGAAGAAAATATTTTGGACCGGTTGTGAGAATTGGGATGATCTGCTCATGGAGCGTGCTAAGATTTCTGGCCGTTTAGTGTTAAGTGAATTCACTAAGGAAACCTTAAAACGTTTTAAGTAAGGGTAGAAGTATCGCTGTTATGCTTTTTTGTGATACTTTTTATTGTTTTTTTAGTATTTTGTGTAGACGTTTTGGTATTATTTTCCTACATTTCCAGTGCCAAAATATTGACATATATGCAGAGCCTTCACACAATATGCTATATAAGTAATTCCAAAGAAAATCTATCTGAAGATGAGATGGAAGACTTATTTAAGACCTCCTCCATTAAAAATAATGAGTCTCAAATAACTGGTATTCTATTGCATGAAATGGGCAGATTTTTTCAGGTTTTGGAGGGAGAGGAAAAACTTGTGAATGATCTCTTTTATAAGATTAGAAAGGATTCCAGACATGGCAACATCTATGTAGTTTACGATCAAAAATCACATTTTCCAGTCTTCAAAGGTTATAATTCTAAATTCAACGTGGTAAAATCCTATGATGATCTCAATAGAATTAAAACCTACTTAGAGAAAAGTGCCTCCAACTCCACAAGGGATAAAATTGCTCGATTGCTGACACCATTTCTTATGTTAAAAGAAGCGTAGAGAGCTCTTTAACGAAAAATGTATTATACTGATATAAGTTGACCTTTTTCCAGGTTGATTTTGCACGTTCTAAAAATTTTTTAAGCCGTTTAGAAAGCAAAAAAATAATTTGAACTGAGTCCGTTTTCAAATTGTTAGTTCAGGTAAATTTACTTTATTCTTTTGATAGGAATTATACTTGATATTTGGGTTTAAATGGACATCTGCTGGTTTTCTTTGATCTAGGCTAAAATGCGATCTTAGGTTATTGTAAATATAGACAGCTAGCTGTGTCATCTCTTGGGCGAGCTGCGTGTTTTTTGATAGCCTTCTTAAGGCCATGCTCGTATTTAAGAGTTCTGTTAATTCGTTAAGAGTAAGTATTCTAGCAGGGATCGTACTCTTCAGTCATACTCATTACAATACCATTACATTCAGCAAACTCTGTGTATTAAGGATTGCAGTATTGAAAACCTCTGTCCGAGTGATGAATAAGTTTTTGATTAGGATATTTTCTATTTTTAATAGCCATAGCGAGCGCCTGACTACAAAGTGAAGTTCTCAAATGATTGTCTAAGTTACAGCCCATAATTTGTTTGGAATAAGCGTCTTTTATTAATGCTAGGTAATTACGACCGTGCATTGTTTTGATATAGGTGGAGTCGCTTACCCAAAGCTGTTCTGGTCTAGGAGGAACTTGGTCTTTTATCAGGTTTTTATACTTCTTAAATATATGATTTGAATTTGTTGTTATGATGTAGTTTTTCTATATATGAACTAACAGTTTATTAAGCCTTAAAATCGGTAAAACTTGTCTCTGCCTATTTTAATATCAGCGTTTATAAAGTCATGTTTTAGCTCATTGTATAGCTTAATACTACCGGTTTTAGATCCTACTTTCTTACGGTAGTTTTTCACCATTTTGATGAACTTTTGATGGTCTATTTGCTGTTTTTGTTGTATTTAGATTCTTTTATAAAAGGCTTGTTTACTAAACCCAAAGCACCGATGGAGCCATTTTCTTTTAAACGATTTTTCTTCTTTAGCGCTATTTCTTTTCCTAATGATTTGGGCAACGAGTGTTTAACATATTGACGCCTGAAATAAGTTCCATGTCAACAATGAAGTATTGCTAAAAGTCTTTTACAAACTCTAGTTCTTCAATACATTTATTTAGTTTTTCAATCTTATCTGGATTACTTATACCTGTATTTTGTTGTACTAAAGTACTTTATTTTCCTATCCAATAGTTGAAGGTAGTTCTCGGAACATCATACTTTTTAGAGGCGAAGTTTGTAGATATCTGACGGTTCAAGATTTGGTCAAAAACTAAAAGATTAGTCTCAAGAGTTGCCTTTTGATAGTTTTTTTTAGCCAGTGGTCTTTTTGTGTTTTTACAAGTGACTGTAATTGAATGATTAATTTTTAGTCAACCTATTTCAGGAAAGTACAATCATAAGTTCCAAGTCAAATTAATCTTTCAACTTTTAAAGCCATAGCATTTAATTGATAAAATATTCATTTCTGTGGTGTATAATCTTAGGAACGAGATAGAGAGATGTTGTTTCCAGAACCGATTTCATAGACAAAATCGCCCGACTTATCGATTTTGCTTCATTTGAAGTACAATGCCGACGGTAATTGCAGATGAATTTAAAAAACAACAGTCATGAAAATCTTATTCTCCTTCTTAGCAATTTTAACCTTCAACCTTACTTTTGCACAATCTTGTGATTGTAAAACAGAACTTACAGATTTTGCTGAATCCTATAAAAAGACGATCAGCTTCAAAAAGCAGACTAAGAATAAAGAAGTGGCTAATGCTTATCAATCCACCTACGACCGCTTGATGAAAAAGACTAGCAATGCATCTACAGCTTGGGAATGCCTTCTGAAAATAACAAAACTCAAAGATGTCATTAGAGATAATCACAGCCGGCCAAGGGCCATTGGGCTTTCTGACATAGATGTGGATGTGACCTCCACAAATTTTTACAAAGAATTACCCAGAACCAAGCTCGACCTTGAAACTCTCAAAAGCCAACTTTCTCAAGTTCCTGAAGAAAGCGTGGAAGGCATCTACCACGCGGGCAATAACACTTATGCGGTTTATAGAGATAAAGGAGTTTATAAAGGTGTAGTGTTAGAAAACAGCAATCCGCTATGGACGCCCGGCATGCAGAGGTTCCAATTAGAACCGCTGGACAATGGAAATTACCGACTTTTTGTCATAAGCTCCTCATTTAGCTTGATCAGTTCTACTATTTCTGAACGTATTATTGATGGTAATATCATGCTTTTAAAATTATCAAAGAGATCCAAAACTCCTTTCTTCTATGATTCCCAATCTTTAGAAAAATTCCACTATAGAGAGTTGACTGAAAATGTAGGGTATATGCGTATATCCACATTCAGTAGTGCAAATAATAACATCACTGAGGCTAAGAATTTTATCAAAAACACCTTCCCAACCATAGATCGCAAGAATATGATTCTCGATTTGCGCAATAATGGAGGTGGTTCTGATCGCATCGCAAAACCATTGCGTAAAGCTCTAAAGAGATACGCTCGAGACAATCGAATTTACGTTTTGATCAACGGACTTTCAGGAAGTAATGCAGAGCAAACCGCTATTTATCTCTCAAAATTTAAGAACGTTACTCTTCTGGGAGACAATTCACTAGGAGCCATTGCTTACGGACTTAATTACGGAGAAAGCGTCATCTCAGATACAAATAGCTTTTATTTCTACCTTACTGATATGAATCACGGCAAATATCTCAAATATGAAAGCGTGGGAGTTCCCGTGGATGTGAAGTTATCTACTAATAGCAGTTGGATAGAACAGACACAAGCTTTGATAGAGGGCAAAGATGCTTTGGCAATCGTAACAACACGCTAATAAATAAAAAAAGGACTCGGTATCCCCTCCGAGTCCTTTACAAAATAGTTACCCTTAAGAACTATTCTCCATGAGATTTGATTTTATGACATTTTAGTCTTAAAATGATTCAAATCTCACTTAGAAGTGCAAATAAATATGTTCTTGCCCTTTTTGTTATTGCTAATTTCTAAACGGTTTACATTTATTGCCAAGCCTACTGTGCGAGTTTATAAAACGAATAATGAGCTTAAAGTTTGAGGTATTACATTTCCAAATGAAGTCTCAAACTATATTTTTCTAGGTTGGGTTGTTTAATAAATTCTCGCTTTCGCGAAAGCGAGATCAAATCAAACTACTGAAAATCTGATCAGATATTTATTTCTTGCAATGAGATCTAGATATACCTTCATACAGTTGGTGAAAAAATGTATTATTTGTACCCATTCTGCTATTCAAAAAAGACTGTACTTATTAATTTTATGGGGCACAAAACTTTTATTCCAAATTGGAATCAATCAGAAACTCCATAAGATATTACCGCTTTATGGTGTCATCTTTTATTCAGCCTTCGCGAAAGCGGATTTCCAACAACGGTTGTGCATCAATTTTCAACCCTTTAAAAAGTATGTTTGGTTATCACGGTATTTAATTGTTTTTTAGTGCTTGATGAGATTTTTTTCTCCATTTGTAATTTTCTTCTTTCTGGTGGTGAAGTGTTCCTTTGCGCAACCACTGGAACCAGCGATGTACCAATTAAGTACAGAGGATGGGCTGCCTGATATGCACGTGTACCGAATCATTCAAGATGAAGATAATTATTATTGGCTGGCTACCGATTCTGGTATTTATAAGTACGACGGCGAGAACTTTCAATTGTTTAAGCATCCAGACCAGAAGGGTACATCCACCTTTGGGGTAGTTGAAGATGCGCAAGGTCAAATATGGTACAACAACGGTCACGGGCAGATCTTTTCCATAAACGATCAAGACGTCATTTTACGGCATGAGTTTGATCAGAAACCTTTCGGCTTTATCGAAGACATATCTGTAGTGGAAAAAAATGTATATATCAATTCCAGAAATTCAATTCTTTCCTTTGATACTGAAGATTACTCCACAAATATTTACATGTATCAGTCAAGTGACTTTCCATCCACGGCTATAACGGCTACCGGGTATGGTAATCTTGTTTTGAGAGACAATACAGTAATAACTATGAATGGTAGTGTGAATGTTGTAAAATCCAAAACGATAGATCTCATGGAAGACCAAGGGCGAGGCTTTTTGATTTCTGAATCCAAAAAAATATTTTTGAGCTTGCCCGTTGTATCAAAAAACGTGTTTTACAATCTTAACTCAGGTAGGAAGGTACATGATAACTTCAAAGAGCTTGAGTACACTACTCTCAATTTGTACAAAAAGATAGGTTCTAGTCACTGGTTCTTGACATCTACTGGATCTTACGAGTATGTTTTTGACGGCAAACGCTTCAAACTTGTTAGTAATTACCTCAAAGAGTTTACGCTTACAGATGTAATAAAGGATCATGCTGGGAATATGCTATTCACTACTTTAAATAGTGGGATTTTTATTGTGCCAGATATTAATTTGAAGAAAATAACTTATGAAGCAGGTACAAAGGTCAATAGTGTTCAATCACTAGTTTCTGACGATAAAGGCAATCTTTATTTCATTACTAATAATAATAAACTTCACAAATTTGATATTAGAAATAATCAGATAACATCGCTTGAAATCCCTAGACATCAAAATCAGTTTTCACGATATGATGAAGCCTATGACAAATTGATGTTATTTAATAAAACAGAAATTTCATTCTTTGATAAAAACCTAAGTTTAGTAAAGAAAATCAAGGAGTTTCCAGCTCCAAAAGATTTGATTCGCGCCTCTGAAACAAGCTTTCTAGCTGCATTCTATGATCGAGTTAGTATTTTCAATACAGATTTCAAAGAGATCAATTCTATTCCTGAAAGAACATCACATGTGTTGAAGGCAGATAAAGACAAATTCTTTTATTCTTCGATTGATGGATTAAAATATACGAATCCAGCGCTTGATCTTAGTATACCAGTACTTTTTAAGAATAGTCCAATTAATTCCTCAAGGATCATTCACGGTTTAAATAATGATATATGGGCATTATCGGTAGACTCCTTATATCAAGTAAGCTCTAGCATGGAGGTCTCTGCTCATTCCGTTGCAGAGTCAAATAAAGTTCAAAGAATAAGCGATATAACAGCGAGTTCCGAAAACCTTTATTTAGGCACTAATAACGGTATTTACAAATTTTTACCCTCAGTAAACATTTTCTACAATTATGTTTCCTCCTCCATCAATGAGAAAAGAAATATAACTGAAGTAGAAGTTACTTCAGACCGATTATGGTTCTCTGACGGTCTCAATATCTATGCATTAAACACTGATTTTGAAAAGAATGCGGTAAGCTCTACGGTGGGCCTTTATATTAAAAATGTAACCGTAGATGGTAATAAAGTTGACCCAAATGAGATTAGTATTTCAGATCAAGAAAATTTGAAAATAGATCTATGGGTAAATAGACTTAACAGTAAAGATCAGTACCGTTATTTTTTCAAACTTGATACCAGTAACGACTGGATAGAACTTCCCGAAAATTCCTCAACTATCTCACTCAATGGTTTACCCTCTGGATCTAGAAATATCTCCCTACAAGCCGAAGATATTTATACTGGAGAAGAATCTGCAATTAAAGAGTTGACAATAGAAGTAGATCAACCTATTTTTTTAAAATGGTGGTTTATTGCAGGCGGTCTAACTTTTCTAATTCTATTGATCATCGTCTTTATCAAAGTGCTGAATTATTTTAAACAGATTAAATGGCAACGCAAGATTGATGATGCAAAACGTGAACAGCGTCTTGCACAATTACAGTTGGAAAATTTAAGATCTCAAATGAACCCTCATTTTCTATTTAATGCTTTGAATAGTTTGCAGGATCATATTATTAGTAACGAGAAGAAGGAAGCCAGCAAATTTCTGGTAAAATTCAGCCGGTTGGTACGTATGTATCTAGAGCACAGTCAATATGATCGCATACTCCTGAGCCGCGAGCTCGAGGCATTAGAGCTTTATTTATTCTTAGAAAACAAGAGATTTGACCAACAACTGAATTTCAGCATACATGTTGCTGAAGAGGTCGATAAAAGCAGTTGTAAAGTTCCATCGCTATTCATTCAACCCTATATTGAAAATGCTCTTATTCATGGATTGTTGCACAAGGAGGGAGAAAAGGTATTGAAGATCAGTTTCAATCTAGAAAATAATTTCTTAGTCTGTCGAATACTAGATAACGGTATAGGAAGAAAGCACGCCGAGATTATAGATCAAAGAAAAGGTCACAATTCTTTTTCAACCGAGGCAAATGTTAAAAGGATTAAATTAATGAATTCAAGAGAAGCAGCTGGAATGTCTGTCATTTACTCAGATCTCGAAGATGAGTACGGTCGGGCTGTAGGAACTCTGGTAACAATAAATCTAAAATATGAATCTTAAGATTTTAATTATTGATGACGAGCGACAGGCGAGAAGGCTGCTGCATAATCTAGTATTAGAAAAATATACTGATGCTACAATCTTTGAAGCCTCTAATTTACTAGATGGAATAGAAATTATCAAAAAGGAATCAATAGATCTTGTTTTATCAGATATAAATATGCCCGTGCATAGTGGTTTAGAAATTGCCAACTACTTCCCGCCTGACCAGATGGACTTCAAGCTCATATTTACCACTGCCTACGATCAGTATGCACTGGAAGCATTTAAAACTAATGCACTTGATTATATACTCAAACCAGTAGATGAAGACGAGTTATACACAGCTATTGATAAGGCCCTACAGTCAGAAAAGTCTAACGATGAGGTATTGCATAAACTTACAAAAGCATTTGATAAACTCGTCATTAATAAAATTTCCCTTGAAGTTCCTAAAGGGTTCATGTTTGTCGCGCCTGATGATATCATTATGTTTGAAGCCGACGGCATGTACACTCATGTACATCTCAAGGACAATAAAAAAGAATTGATCACAAAACCCCTCAAGCATTTTGTAGATCAACTAAGGAACAATGTACTTTTTTACCGACCGCAACGCTCTTTTCTTATAAATCTGAAACATATAAAAGAGGTTAAAAAAGACGAAGCGTTATTTATTGTTATGGATAATTACAAAAGCATTACCGTGGCTCGAGACAGGAAAAAAGCCTTTATGCAGATGCTTAAGAATGTATTTTAAATTTTGAATTCTAAATTTTTTAAATGGGTTGAACCCAGCAATTAAGCAAACCTATTTAATCCGACTTTTTAAATTTCGTTGAGATGAAATAAATTGATCATTCACTTATAATTTTTACAATAATCTAATGTCATTAAAGCTTTTCGATGTAAGCCAAAGGCTCCTTAAAATGCTGGGCCGCATCAAAAACTGTTAATGGCAAATCAATACACATCATTTTAAGATTTTCTCCTTTCAATGTTGCTATATTGAACAAAACTTAAAACAACAACATGAAAATTCAATCATACTTATCATTTAGAGGAGACTGTGAACAAGCCTTAAACTTTTACAAAGACATCTTTGGTGGCGAAATTAAAAACGTTCAGACTTACGAGGATCAGAAAATAGACATTCCGGGAGATTATCGCAATAAATGGCAACATGCTGAATTTAAAGGCAAAGGATTTGAATTCATGGCTTATGATGCATCGCCTGATACTCCATTGAATGAAGGCAATAAAGTGTGTATGAGCATAGATTGCAAGGATGTACACGAGGGAAAAGAAGTATTTGAAAAGCTATCTGCACAAGGTAGAGTTCATACTAACTGGCAAGAAATGTCATGGGGCAACAAATATGGTCGTTGTAGTGACCAGTATGGCGTCCAGTGGATGGTAAATGCAAAATAACCATTTGATTCAATACACTGAAAAACCTGTACTTCGTGCAGGTTTTTTTATATCACAAAGGTGACTAAGGTAACACTTATATATATTCATCCTTCTTAAATTTGAAGCCAAAACCGTTCACAATGGTACATAAATCTATTGTTACTAGCATGTTATTTCTCAAATGTCCAAGATGCAGGCAGGGCGCGTTTTTAGAATCACATCCTTACCGACTTTCTAAGATGAATAAGGTGCGTAAAAGTTGTCCTAAATGTGATTTGAACTACCGTTTGGAGCCCAGTTTCTATACAGGGTCTATGTATGTATCCTATGGAGTGGGAGTTGCAATATCGGTGGCAGTATTTGTCATTCTTGCGATTTTCGGATTGGCTGACGAGCCACTCAATATTTTTTTGGCAGTACTTGGAGCATTGATTTTAACTTTCCCATATATCGGAGCAGTCTCCAAAGCGGTTTGGGCACATATGTTTATTAAATACGATCCCGAAATTGCTCAAAAAGTGAAAAATGAATCTTGATTCTTCAAATCTTTATGGCTTCTCTTTTGAACCTGAGTTAAAAGAGGAAATTCAACAAGTCGCTGTGCGTAAAACGGTTGATGCTGGGAAAGACCTCATTAAGCCTCAACAGTTTATTAAGTCCATTCCATTGGTGCTCAAGGGAAACATTAAAATTTTGCGGTCCAACGATGAGGGCGAGGAGCTCCTTTTGTACCACATTGAAGCAGGAGAAACCTTTGCCGTTACACTCAATTGTTGTCTGGGACATGTGCGCAGTGAGATTCATGCAGTTACAGAAACTACCGTGGAGGTATTAATGATTCCAGTGCAAAAAATGGAAGAGTGGTCTTCAAAATATAAATCATGGCGACATTTCATATTCAATAGCTACCATAAACGCATGATGGAATTGTTGGAAAGTCTTGATAATATAGCATTTCACAATATGGAGGAGCGTCTAGAAATGTACCTTCTCGCAAAAAAAAAGCTGCTTGACAAAGCAGTGATAGACGTGACCCATAAAGAAATTGCAACCGATTTGCATACCAGCAGGGTGGTCATATCGCGATTGCTCAAAAAGATGGAAAGGGAACGCCTTATTAAACTCCATCGTGGTTCTGTGGAATTACTGTAACTTAGGTTACCTAATGGAGCCCTTTTTATTATCTAAATTTGGCCCAATAAATTAGAACAAAATGGAATGGCTTGATCTGATGGGATATGCTGGTGCAGTAATCATTGGTTTGGTTTTAGGCCTTATCGGCGGCGGCGGTTCCATACTTACCGTTCCCATTTTAGTTTATGCACTCATGCTGGAACCTGTGGTGGCAACGGCTTATTCTCTTTTTGTAGTAGGAGCTACATCGCTGGTGGGTACGGTGCGTAATATGGTCAAAAAAAAGATTGACTACCGCACGGCAATTATTTTTTCAATACCCGCGTTTATTGCAGTTTATTGCACACGAGCATTTATTGTTCCCGCGATTCCAGATCAGCTTTTTAATTTAAGTGATTTTCCCGTTACCAAGGACCTTGCAATCATGCTATTCTTTGCATTTATCATGCTTGTAGCAGCCTTCTCAATGCTTAAGAACAAGAAAGATCGGGATGTATCTGAAGGTGATCAATTAGTACCTTTCAATTATTTTTATGTAGTTCTGGAAGGAACGATTGTAGGGGTCATAACTGGATTAGTCGGTGCTGGGGGCGGTTTCCTCATTGTGCCTGTTCTTGTTTTGCTCACAGGCCTCGAGATGAAAAAGGCGGTTGCGACCTCACTGTTTATAGTGGCTGTAAAATCTCTAATAGGCTTTATTGGAGATGTGCAGAATCTAGATATTGATTGGATATTTCTTTTGACTTTCACCAGCCTTTCCATCGTGGGAATATTTATTGGTCTATGGCTCAATAATTTTATTGACGGCAAAAGACTCAAAAAAGGATTTGGGGTTTTTGTGGTTTTAATGGCCATCTACATTTTATACAAAGAGTTGTTATAGACTCTCTTTTGTGATCTCGCTTTCGCGAAAGCGTAATAATCAATAAATCTTCAATTGTACTCATACTCTGTATCAGATAATTACTCTTAATTTAGATGATCACGATACGCTAAAAGAAGACTTTAATGCATACACTTCAATTCATTATACCAAAGGTTTTATGATATATTGGTTAAAAGTTAATAAGCTCCTACTTTCTTACTCTTACATGGTATTATTAATTATATCGCTCAACAATTAAACGTAAATTAGGCGTACCGGCATGTAATACTAAATCAATGATTTGTGTAGATTATATAAGCTTTAAACCCAACTAATTCAATTGAATGATTTTCACCTACCCACAATCATCAAGTTTTCTTCGCAAAAAGATCTTGACACTCTGCGTTTTTGGCATTTGCCTCGTATCAACCACCATCGCACAAGTGGTGTTGCAAGGAAAGATCAATGACTTAAATAAGGAGCCGTTACCCTTTGTCCATATACGTATGGAACCTGGTAATATAGGTACTATTTCAAATGAATCAGGAGAATACCAGCTGGTTTTAAAAAATAAACCCGATGGAGCAATTGTGGTTTTTTCATCCTTGGGTTATAAAACTAAAAGAGTTCCTGCTATTTTAGATTATCAAACAATTACCCTTATTGAGGATGTATCCCAATTGCCGGAAGTGGTCATCTCAAATGTAGAACGTGATTATGCCAAAGAACTTATTCTAAAAGCTATTGAACAAATACCTAATAATTATCCCAAAATAGAGGAGCGACACACAGGATTCTTTAGGGAAACAACCTACCTAGAGGGGCGGGAAAGACCAGCATATATAGCAGAGGCGGTTATCGAATCGATCAAAGAAGATTATTCTAAAAGTAGAAAATCTGGCGATGTAACGCTCAAAGAGTTTCGCAAATATGAAGATGATTTAAAAGATTCTTTGGGAATGAGCATCTACGCGGGCAGCCACCACATCCATCGTTTTGATGTGGTTGCACGACGTGAGGCTTTTTTAAGTAAACCAGATCGCTATACCTATAAAATCACAGATACTCTTAGGCAAAATGGCAACGAAGTATTCGAGGTGCTTTTCAAGCGCAAGGGTTTTACGGGTCATATTTACATAATGGACGAATCTTTTGCCATAGTCCAGGCAGAAATCGATCAAAAGGATGATTTTATTCTTCCCGGTTCAGGTAGAACACATTTGAAAATACAGGTTTATTATGAGCAGGCAGCAGACGGTTTATGGAGGTTCAATAATTCATTCTATGATACTTCATTTATAAGGGGAAAGGGGATCGTAAACCTATCCAGTCAGTACGTAACTACAGATGTTCAACCCAATGAGGAAGATATTGCCTATTTAGATAAGCTACAGTTTTCAGAATATATCATAGATGAGACTAAGGAGTATGATCCTGATTTTTGGGACAATTATAATATCATACTCCCTGATCAAAATTCTGAGGCTTTATTTGCTTCTATTGATTATTCTGATTCAGATACTGATGATGATATGACAAATTCAGATTCTAGCTTTTTAAAGAGTTTACGTTATGAGATTTCTGTAGGGTGGGCGTCTATCGATCTTGCTTCACATAAAATTAATTATACTAACGAGGTCATCGATTTACAGAGAAATGCCCAGGAGTCTATTGAAAATTCCGTGAATTTGAACTTATCGATATTTTATGAGCTTTCTCCACATTTTATGCTGGGATACTCCGGCAGCGGCAGGTTGACAAGAACGGGACTTACCTCTTACGACCTTGTAGCAGCGGGAAATTTCAACCTCAATCCCAAAGGTAGGCCTATCAAGATCTCGCCTAGATTAAATGTAGGTTACCAAGAGATAAATCATTTTATAAAGAAGTACGATCAAAATGGCGAAGTAGAAATCAACGATGCCGATATTGATTTTGAAAAAACAAATGTGTTTTTATCTCAAAGAGGGTTTAGACTTGCACCAAGCGTTCTTTTTCTAGTGGAGAGTAGCAAGCGACTGGACTTTTTTGTATCAGCCGTGTATAATTTTAATTTAAGTCGCAAACAAGGGCTGCTTTTCAAAGAAAGGTTCTGGACCTCCTTCATCCCTCAAAACGTCTTTCTAGAAGAAGGAGATGAAGGTCTGGATATTGATTTTGAAAAAGATGATCTCCTTCGCAACAGGTTCAGTTTGAATGCTGGTATTGCCTATAAATTTTAATTTGGACTTTGATTTTGTTGAGGGGTTGGTTTGTAGTGTAATGTATAGCCGCGTCATATAAACATTTGAATAGTACAACGCAGATGATTTTTCCCTTTTAATAGACTGCTTTATTTAAAAACTCTTAAAAATCTTATTAATGTATCCTAAGTTACCGTAGGATGCCACTTCTAGTTTTTATTTTTATAAAAAAGTAAATTATGGAAGTTAAACAATTTGAATATAAACCGCTTGCTCATTATTCATACGCGTTGATCAGCGATGGAGAAATGGCGATCATTGATCCTGAACGTGATCCTTCTCAATATTACGCTTTCGCGAAAGCGAGCAACGCACAAATAACGGCAATCATCCAAACCCATCCCCACGCCGATTTTGTGAGCTCTCATTTGGAACTGAGCGAGAAGACGGGAGCACCCATCTATAACTCCTCCGATTTGGGAGCCGATTATGATTTCAAGGCTTTTGACGATAGGGATTCCATCCTAATAGGTAGCTCTAAGCTAGAGGCTCGCGAGACACCAGGCCATTCTCCAGATAGTATTACGATTATTGCAACCCATGCAGGTAAAACTGTTTTATTCACTGGTGATACCTTATTTATAGGAGATGTCGGAAGACCAGACCTGCGTGAAAAGGCTGGAAATCTTACTGCAAAACGACGCGAGCTAGCCGAAATGATGTATGAGACAGTTACAAACAAATTTACTGATCTACCCGATGACGCAGTTGTTTATCCCGCACATGGTGCCGGTTCCCTTTGCGGAAAGAACATGAGTGATGCCGCGAGCAGTACGTTGGGAGATGAGAGAAAAAGCAACTGGGCGTTCAACACCTCTGGCAAAGATGAGTTTCTGGATACGATACTGGAAGGGCAACCATTTATCCCCTCTTATTTTAGCTATGACGTGGAGTTGAATAAAAAAGGCGCACCGAGCCAACTCTCCAGTTTACAAGATATTACATGGAGTGATAGTTTGCAAGACGAAGCACTTGTGGTAGACACCAGAGCAGAATCTGAATTTAAGAAGGGACACCTGCCCAACTCCATTAATATCCAGGCAATATCGCCCAACGCAAAATTTGAGACTTGGCTAGGTTCCATCATCACTCCTGAAGAGAAGTTTGCCCTCGTGATCCCAGAAGAGAAAGAAAGAGAATCGCTATTAGAACGCACCGCCAAAATAGGTTATGAAATATTGATTTCTAACGTTACGGGAGTGCCGAAAGGTGAAAATCTGCAAACCACACCCTCACTAGATTTAGAAGATTTTAAACAACATCCCGATAAATATACCATTGTGGATATACGTAATCAAAGCGAGATTGATGAAGGGAAGATTTTTGACAGTGCTTTGGAACATCCGTTAAACGATCTAAGAAAGACAGCATCTGAAATACCTACGGACAAGCCTATTGTTGTGCATTGTGCCGGTGGTTATCGAAGTGCGGCCGGGAGCAGTATTCTTGCGATGCTATTGCCAGTGGCAAAGATTTATGACCTAAGCGAAGATGTGAAAAAATTTAATTAAATATTTTAAATAATTATAATGAATCTAATTACAGATCCATGGCCGTGGTATGTGGCGGGACCGCTCATAGCACTGACCATGTTTATCCTTTTGTTTCTAGGAAAACAATTTGGTATGTCTTCAAACCTTCGCACAGCATGTTCAGCAATGGGAGCAGGCAAGGCAGCAGACTTTTTTAAGTTTGACTGGAAAGCCCAGCGCTGGAATTTAATCGTGGTTTTGGGAGCTATTATCGGTGGTTTTATCGCTTCTAATTATATGAGTGATAACTCGGTAGAAATCAATCCAGAAACGGCAACCGAATTATCTGAGGAGTATGGAATCAATGGAGCAGGCGAGGAGTACTTACCTAGTGAGATATTTTCAATCGATAGTTTGTCTGATCCTAAGATCCTAGCCGTACTGATCATTGGCGGCTTTTTAGTCGGTTTTGGAGCTCGATATGCTGGCGGTTGTACTTCGGGACACGCGATAAGCGGTTTGAGTAATTTACAGTTACCATCACTCATTGCAGTTATCGGTTTTTTTATAGGTGGACTGGTCATGATTAATTTTATTTATCCTTTAATTTTTAGCGCATGAGGTATATAGCTTATTTAGCTACGGGAATATTTTTTGGAATCGTTATGTTTAAGTCTGAAGCAGCATCGTGGTTCCGCATATATGAGATGTTCCGTTTTGACAGTTTTCACATGTATGGGATCATCGGGTCCGCATTGGTTCTTGGAGTCATTGGAGTACAATTTATAAAAAGAAAGAATCTTAAACCACTGGGAGGAGGATCCATGAGCCTAAAGCCCAAAAATCCAGAAGTAGCTCGCTATTTACTAGGAGGAATCATTTTTGGTTTGGGTTGGGCACTCTCTGGAGCTTGTCCAGGTCCTATGTACGTGCTTGCTGGTGCAGGTTACGGTGCTATTCTTCTTGTGATTTTAGGAGCGCTACTCGGCACTTTTGTCTATGGATTGTTGAGAAATAAATTGCCTTAATTTTATGAGATGCTGAATGCTTGAAGCAAACCTAAGGATATTCTTAACTATTGAGCTTCAGTGCTTCTCTAAAAACTCATTCATTCTAACTGTATTTTGTTCCACTTTGAATATGAAACGATTAGGTGAAAAATAAAAAAAATATAAATACCAGCCTCTACCGACTTTGAACTTCCGAGTACTATTATAATTTGAACTTAGGTAATTGCAATAGCCCAAATCATAGCAGATGTCCTCAAGTTGAGTGAATTATAAGCTTCGGTCATCAATGATAGCCATTTACCTTACTAAATTCTGATCTCTTTTTGCAAGCTTGAAAAACTTCAAATAATTATCAGGGTTTTCTACCGTTCCACGTTCACTTTTAAGTGTAACATGGATGTTGCGTTGTGAAGCTTTCTCATTAAAATCATCCAATATTTCAATAATATCATGATCTAAAAAACGTGTACGTCGAGTGTCAAGAATCAGGTGCGAACCGGGCTCAATGGATTCTAACTCACGTAAGATAGCGCCTTTGTTAAAAAATGTCACTTCCTCGGCGAGAATCATTTTCACCATATTTTTTTCAGTTTCGTCTTTGGTACGGTGCAAGAAGTGGCTGTTTTTATAACTTGCCATGAGTATCACCACCAGACCTACAGCGAGCCCAAGGCTAATTCCCACAAGAAGATCTGTAAAGATTATTCCCAAAACCGTAATTATAAAAGGTAGAAATTGTTTGGGACCTAGCTGCCACATCTTTGTAAATAAAGCTGGTTTTGCAAGCTTATAGCCTACAATAAAAAGAACAGCGGCAAGAACTGATAATGGGATCATATTAAGTAATGTAGGTATAAGAATCACTGAAATCAGTAATAAGAAACCATGAATTATTGCGCTTAGTTTAGTTCTACCTCCCGATTGTATGTTGGCACTTGAGCGTACGATTACCTGAGTTATAGGTATACCTCCTATAAGTCCTGATAAGATATTACCTGTACCTTGAGCCAGCAATTCACGATTGGTAGGCGTTACACCCTTGTGAGGATCGAGTTTGTCAGTTGCTTCTACACAAAGTAAGGTTTCAAGACTTGCAACCAGCGCAATTGTAAACGCAGTGATCCAAACTTGCGGATTGGAAATTGCTGAGAAATTTGGAAAGCTGAATTGACCTATGAAATCATCTACATTTTCTGGTACAGGGACTTTTACTAGATGTCTTTGGATCAGCTCCAAAGAGGTGCCTTGAGTGAGATTATAAAATAGAATCCCTACTACAACAGCAACTAATGGACCCTGTACAAGTTGGAAGATTTTACCTTTAGAACTGAGAACATTACTCCATAGGATAAGTATTCCTAATCCTACAAGCGCAATAATGGTAGCTCCTTTATCAAAATTTCCGCTCAATAGGGCATTAAAAGTATTGAGCAACTCAGTAATAGTATTTTCTCCATCTATTTGTAAAAATGCAAAATCGCCTTCTGGATTTTTATCTAAGCCAAAAAAGTAAGGTATTTGCTTTAAAATGATAATGATTCCAATACCTGTAAGCATTCCCTTAATTACAGATGAAGGAAAGTAGTATCCGATAATTCCAGCTTTCAATATACCAAATACCAATTGAATAGCTCCACCAAGGACTACGGCTACAAGAAAATTTTCAAATCCTCCCAAAGTACCTATTGCCGTAAGAACTATTGCCGCAAGACCTGCTGCAGGGCCACTTACACCAATGTCTGAGCCACTTAAGGCACCCACTAAAATACCACCAATAATACCAGCGATAAGTCCAGAGAACAAAGGAGCTCCACTGGCTAAAGCAATTCCAAGACATAATGGAAGAGCAACAAAGAAAACTACTATACTGGCAGGCAGATCTTTCTTAAGATATTCAAACATAAGCTGTAACTTTTAATGGTTTAGGTATGTTGTCTAACACCTTGGTAATATATCGATATGATTCTTAATACCGGTAATTTTACTTTAAAAGAAATTTTTATTAAAGCTTTTTTACTAGAATAAGAGAAACCACTTTCTGAAACTTATTTATGGATATTTTTCATCGGCTTGAGAAAAACGATGGAATAACCAGAATAAATTATTGAAAAGATTAAACTTTTTTGAGGCTATACATTCGCACTTTTTTGTTCAAATTGTTCACCCTTCTTTGCAGCGTATGCAAAACCCTGTTTCCACCAGCTCTTCATTAATTTTTTATCAAATACCAGCGAATTCTCGGTAAGTTTAGAAGGTGTGTAATAAAGGTTAAGCGTCACGTTGCCACGACTTACGGCAGCAAGTTTTCCCAAGGCGATATCGTTCTTTTCCGTTTGATCTTTTGTAAAGCTCAATAAGTTAAGTAAAAGGGAGAACGGATTTTGTCCCAGGACTTTTCTGCGCTCCATGTTTTCATCTTCTAGAATGATTGCGTCTACATGGGTTGCGCCACGTTTGATTGCTTCTCTTATGGGAACCAAGCAGCCAAAACCTCCATCAGCATACTCAAAACCATCTTTTTTCACCAAACTCATAAAAGGCACATAATTACAAGAAATCCATATCCAGTCCAGAAACTCTTCGTATTCAAAATTTTTGATGGATTTGTATTCAACTTTATTTTTAGAAAGGTTGGAAACAGTTACTACTAGATCAGTGACGGTTTTTTTAACTATTTGAAACTCTTCAAGGGTAATACTTTTTCTAATGATTTTTCTGAGGTTTTTGCTTTCGCCAAAGGTGCGTTTGCGCTTAATAAATTGCCACAAACAGGTTAAGAAATTTATGGTTACATATTCCCGGTCATCCTCCTGTTTAATCACAAAAGGATCCACACTAAAAACAGTGCGCTGTGTGACAGAAGTATAGATCTCATAAATTTTATTTAAATCACCCAGAGCAAGATGTGGTAATAATAAACTTCCCGTACTTGTACCTAGAAATAATTCGTATTTATGTTTCTGCTCCCGTATTAAATGATGAGCCACACCACCCGCATAGGCTCCTTTACTACCACCACCCGAAATGACTAATGCTCTCATGGGGGAAAGGTATGGAGAAAATTAGTGTTTGATTGCTTTTTGTTATTAGCACTCAGCGGATAGTTTTTTGCTGGTGTTATTTGTTACTCAATTTTTGTAAAGTGCCTAGTGCTACTCGCTAATTGCTATCCGTTAGCTTTTATCAGAGAATCTTTCTCTTAACTTTTTAAGTTTTCGCTTGACGTAAACCAATCGCACAATACCGATAATGATTAAGATGGGGCCTAGAATGACGAGAGAGACACCTAACCATTTGATTTCTTCAAACATGGAAAGCTTTAAAATCGCCAGTCCCGAACTTAAAAAAACTACGGAAGACCTAAAATAAGCCAAGAAAGTACGCTCATTGGCCAGCTTGGTACGCTCTAAGGCGAGTTCGTCAGTGAGAGAAAACTTCATACCAGGTTTTTAATGACTTATAATATTAGGTGTCAGTAATGCAATCTATATAATTTATACCTGATTACATAGCTTGACTATTCGTTTTTAAAAGGCATCTTGTTGAAAATAATCTAAGTTGCGAGCTCCTTTGATAGCACCTGCTTCAAATTCCTCTGCAGTTCTCACGTCTATGAGTTGTACGTTTCCTTTGTACACCGCCTCTTTAAACTCTGCTGCGGTTAATATGGTAGAATTATTAACATCTTGTGCGTTACTGCCAAAAAAGGAACCAAACAGAGCCATAATCAATAGTATATTTTTCATTTTGATGATATTCTCAATAGGCAAAGGTATGGGCTGCATTTTGGAATGGATGTAACTTGGGTTACTTAGTGGAGGGAATAATGAAATTGTTGTTAGCTATATGATTGATGTGTTTTTTTATGAGAATATAGGAAACGATTTCATCAAACATTATCTCGATAGATTTTAAAGAATTATGTTTTCATTTTGACCATTGCGTGAATGACTAATATGCTGCAACATTCCCTAGGTATCTCGTTATAAGACAATAACTTAAGAGATCGTGATGAATGTGATGGAAGGGGAGAGATGTTTGAAATATTGCGTAACATTCTAGGAGTAAATCCCTTGTCTTAGGCAAAGACTTTAGTATTATATATGTGCTCAATGCAGCATCTACGTAAGACTTCACAGTCGACTTATGCTTGCAAGTATTACATCGTTTGGATTACAAAGTCTCGGAGGCAGGTGTTGCGGGTCCTTTGGGTGTCAGAGTCTGAGAACTGACTTCTGAAATTATGTAAGAGTCACGAAGTTGAAATTCCCAAGGGTCAAATTTCAAGAGATTATGTTTACCTATTCGTTTCGGTTCCTCCTCATATGTCGATTCCAAAACTCCTACAGTATCTGAAAGGTAAGAGTTCTCGAAAACTGGTGCAGGAAAACAAGCGTATCTCAAGAATATTCTGGGGTAGCCACTGTTCGGGCACGTGGATATTTCATGACAACGTCTGGAAAAATTACCCACGAGGTAATTATGGAATATAAACAATCAAGACAAAAGAAGAGAGGATGCAGGAGATTTTACCATAGTGGACTAGCTTTAATCACTTTAAGGTGAAAACAAAACCCATCGTAGCCGATGGTAGTTTAATTTAACTACGCTTTCGCGAAAGCGTAATCGGATCAAACACTTTCCCGCCACCACTTAACTTTCTCCTCATTAAAAGCTTCCAGTATTGCGTCCACGCCGTAGATGGAACCTTTTGTAATGCGACCCAGGCTGTAGAGTCCTTCTATGCGCTGCCCAGCGACGATATGCGTGGCGTCCTGATCTACGTGAAAGCCTAATTTCTCATGAACCTGCTGCGCCAGGCCGTCCTTTTGTAGTTGCTGTACGAGTGGGTCGGTGACTTCTTTGATGTCTGGACCTGAGAGTATGGCGTCGATCATCGCCATGGTAGTGACGCTTTCTGTATCATTAGAGAGTTGAAAGCCGCTATCGACCAATTCTATTTCAGGGTCGATGACAAAGTCAAAATTGAGAATCCCAGCTTCTTCCAGAGCAATGAGCTGCAATATGCTTTCCACGGGTGGGCCATAGCTATAGCGTTTGGTTTGTTCGTCTATTTTAATGAAGTCGGCGAGGAGTGGTGCTGGGGTTTTATGACTAAAAACATTATAGAGATCGCCTTGCAGTTGCCTCCAGGTTTGTCCCACCACATAGTCCAAACTAGGCGGTACAGCACCCACGGCCATCTTACAGGTTTTGCGCATATAGTTGGTAATGGGAAGGTCTTGATCCAGTATGTGATCGTGGGAAAGGGTAGGATCCTGCAACCAATCTACAATGAGTTTAACCAGAGTGGCTTTTTCTATGTTTTGGTCGCAATGGCGTTGCTTGAGGTTGCCATAAACAGTGGCGATCTCGCTTGCGATGGGTTCTATTAACTGGGCAACATCTGAATCGGGTGTATCCCTGATTACGGATAAGGTTTTCATCAACTCAGATTGAGATTTTGGGTCCAAAGAAAACATCAGGTCGATGTGTTTTCCCAGTGGTTTGGGCACTGATGGCAGTCCGTCCAGCGAGAAGGGGATGAGCACGGGATGTTCTTCGGCTGCTTTATATTTTAAAAATATGGAACCATCGACCCTTTCAAAATTGCCTTTATAATGCTCCAGCACCATGCGCAAGATGTCGATCATGGATAAACCCAAGCCTTTTATAGATATTGCTTTCGCGAAAGCGTAAATATCCATTGCCTCCTTAGAATAACAATGCACACTGAAGTGAATGCCATCTTTGTGGGCGAGGTTTTGAAATTCTTGATTTTGGTCGCTGATGGCGGTTTGGAGATGTCCAAGGGCAAGAACTACTTTTTGGGCAACGAATTTTTCAGAGGCGTTGGTCGCTAAGTAAAATTGATGGTTCTTTTTATGGATGGCGGTTGTTTTAGATCTTTTGATAGTTATGATCCAGAGATCCTGCAAAGGCTCAAGTACACTCGCGGTGCGCTGGGTAAGATAGCTGCCCATGATCTTACGGCGGTGAAAGACATCTTTTGTGTCGCTGACGGTGTGATCCATTACTTCTTCCAGCCAATCCAAATAGCTTGGGAACTCAGGAAAGTTCTGATTTTTAAGTCGCATGGCGGGTCGCGACGGAAAGGGCTCAAGGGAACGATCTGCAATATTGATCCAGTTGGCATCTGGTTGATTCACGCTCCATGCCTTACCTACGCCCAGTTCTTCCTGTTCTTCAAATATGATGGTTTTGGGCAGGTCTTGGGTGCTTTTTTGTGAAGCACGCAAATAGTACTGTTCCAGTGCATAAAGCCCACGAGGTCCTAAACCCACGATAGCCAAATCATATTTTGTATCCATGGGACAAAGTAAGGTCATTACAAGCCCATAGCCGTTTATTATTTATTAAAAAGGGGAAGTGACGCTGTACTTTTTGCTACGTGTTAAATTAGGGATAAGTAAACTCTATAGTAGATTAGCGTTGCTAAAAATTTGGGAAAGGGGTAGAGTTGTACTGGTTCAGGAAATATAAGAAAAGAGTTGGTGTTCAATATATTGTGATGTGTTTAGCGTCATTTGTACTTATATAGTTTTGATTCCGATGCATTTTTTACTATCAAATATTTATTAACTGAATCAATTTCAAATTCTTCATAAACCGAATCACCATCCACGATGGCATTTCGTTCATTATTCCAATAAATTTTATAGTTTTTTAATTCTTGTCGATATGCTGAATCTAATACTGATAATTTTAATTGGTCTTCAACAGAAATAACATTTACTCCTAAAGGAACTTGATAGTTATATATTGAATCAATATTTCCATTATCATCTAAAATATAAGATTCTCCACGGTCATATTTTTTATTTTTATATAAATAAATGCAACATTTTAGCGATTTGGTATCACAATCCTCGCAACGATAGAAAGTATTAATTCTTGAATCGTGTTTACGTATTCTCCAAAATGAATCTATTTCATAATTATTAAATGGCGAACAACCGAATAATGCTAAAGCAGAAGTACTATAAATGATTTTTCTTAACTGCATATTCTTTAGTGGTGAGAAATGTGGTTGTATGTGTTTTAAACACACGATTAAATCGATTAAAAAACCGCCAGATTTTATTTGAAATCGCCTGATACTTCATTAATAATATACCTCAACAGTTTTGCATATAGTCCCTATTCAGTTTTGTTATTTAAACCTTGTATGAGCTTGTTGTACACATCATCACTTGTAGGCAGGTTTTTAATATTACTCTTTATTCGCTCGTACAAATCATCAAAGCTAGCTTCATAATTAATCACCTTTGCCGCGTATTCTATAGGATATAACGAAAGTTTAGCTCCTTCATGATCATATTTTAGAGTCATATCTCGTAAAGGGTATTCAGGTTCTGAATCTTTGTAAAGTTTAAAGCCGTGATTTTTAATCATAAAATCATTGAACGCCATTGCAAGTAGTCCTACCGCATAATTTTCTCCCATTTCCATAGCTTTACAGTACATAACAAAGCCAAAGCCGTCATCTATAGTTTGATCTAAATTCTTTGGGTGGTTAATAGGTTTTTCAATTATTGGTTTTATTTTATTGTCAACAAAATAACTTTCAATCATTTTAAGCGTCCCCTCCATTATTTCTTCATCGATAAAGTCTTCTTGATACCTTTGATCGAAATACTCATTGGAAGAAATACTTCCTATCTGCGCTTGGGAATTACTGTTATGTTCAGGCTCAGGATTTGTATACTGATTTGGCTGAGAAGTATTTGCATTTTGTGACTGGTCACTCTTCTTTTGTTTTGAGAATAATTTTCTAAAGAAATTCATATGCCTGTTTAAATTATAGCCTGTGGATTTATGTAAGCCAGGGAGCCCTTAAAGTAGTATTATTTAGCTATAAATAGCCTTGAGTTTACACTTTTATCTAAATCTACCCAGCCAGCTGCTCAAAAAAACTGCCCAGATTCAATTCTTGTTGATCCACAAGGTGAATTTCTATAATCCAAAAACGCTTGTCACCTTTTTGATCCAGTGCATTAAGCGGTACATCGTTTTCAGGATGTATATAATTGCGCTTATCCTCCTTTTCTAGTTTCTCATGAGGAAATTTACCAATCAAATGTCCTGCGATGGGTCCTCCAAATTTCCATCCGGCGGCATCTGCAATTTCCAAACAGTAAGAGTAGAGCTCTGCTCCTGTGATTTCAGGATTGTTTTTAAAATGATCGTTGGCAATATGCCAGAGCCGTTCTGAGTCGGCAGCGAGTTTTTGTTTTCTGGCATCGGCTCCCAATACGTAAGTCCGTCCATAATCGGCTTCCCATTGTTCCAAAATAGGACCAAAGTCTAGAAACACGATATCGTCGTCTTGAACTACCACCGCTGGCGGATTTTCATCATAGGGGCATAGGGTGTTTTTGCCAGCGCGCACGATACGTTTATGCCAGTATTTCTTAACTCCTAGAAATTCTTCGGCAAGGTCCAGAATTTTATGATTGATCTCTTTCTCAGTACTTCCAGCGGCGATGATTTGCCGTTTTTCGATCTCTTTGAATAGAAGGGCTGCTTTATCTTCGGCTTCTTGAAGGTTTTTTAAGGTGTCTGACATAGCGATCTTCTAACTTTTTAACCCATATTTTAAGGCAATTAGCAAAAGAAAAAATGCCAAAAAGCCCACTAGTATCCACGGCACTCCCTTATAGTTTTTCTTGTGTAAACCACGATCCTTGCGATACATAAACACAGTAATGATAACAAAAACCACAAAAAATCCAATGGCAAAATATATTTGTCCCATAGAAAACATGGGGTCTTTAGCAAGCAGTAATAGGGAATACATGAAAATACTATTTTTACAAAGTTAGATATTTGTCTTGCTATAGTCACCCTACAAACCCAAAACCTACATGAAAAAACAAATAAACGCCGTTGCCCAGTTCCACAGTGCTTTTAAACTTAACGCACAGAGCCAGCCTACCGTAGACATTCCTGAAGATCGCAAAAAACTGCGTTTTGAATTGATGCGTGAAGAAAATGAAGAATACCTAGAAGCCGCAATGAATAATGATAAAGTTGAGGTTGCAGACGCGCTGGGAGACATGCTCTACATTCTATGTGGAACTATCATTGAACACGGTATGCAGGATATTATTGAAGATGTGTTTGACGAGATTCAGAACTCAAATATGTCCAAACTGGGTGCTGATGGCAATCCCATCTATAGGGAAGATGGTAAAGTGCTTAAAGGCCCCCATTATTTCAAGCCTAACTTCACTAAGATTTTGGAGTAACCGCTTTCGCGAAAGCCTGCCTTTGCCGGCAGGCAGGCGGAATATTTCCATAAATATCTCTTCATGAACAAATTCATTCATTTTAATCTAGCTGAATTATCGTCAATCTCTTTGCGTAAGGCAATTCATCCAATTATCTTTGAAATCCTAACAAAAACAAACTATGGGTAGAGCATTTGAATTCCGTAAGGCGCGCAAGATGAAGCGATGGAGCGCCATGTCTAAGGCATTTACGAGAATAGGTAAGGATATTGTCATAGCCGTTAAGGAAGGAGGGCCAGATCCAGATTCAAATGCCAGGTTGCGTGCCGTGATACAAAATGCCAAAGCAGTAAATATGCCCAAGGCAAATGTGGAACGCGCCATAAAAAAGGCGACTGATAAGGATACGGCAAACTACGACACCGTACTTTTTGAAGGCTATGCGCCCCACGGTATTGCCGTTCTCGTAGAAACGTCAACTGATAATAACAACCGCACCGTGGCAAATGTGCGCAGTTATTTTAATAAATGCGATGGGAGTCTGGGGGTGTCTGGTTCGGTGGAATTTATGTTTGACCACAAATGTCATTTTCGCATTGCTGCCGGCGATCACGATCTGGAAGAACTGGAGCTGGAATTGATAGACCATGGAGCAGAAGAACTCTTTTTTGACGAGAAAGACGAGGACGACGATAACTCAGTGGACGGTATCATGATCTATGCAGAGTTTCCCAATTATGGGAGCATGCAAAAAGCCTTGGAAGATATGAATATCGAGATCCTGAGCTCAGATTTTGAGTACATTCCAACCGTTCAAAAGGACTTGACTCCAGAGCAGCGTGAAGATGTAGATAAATTATTGGAAAAACTTGAGGAAGATGATGACGTGAACAACGTCTACACCACCATGAAGGACGAGGAGTAGCGTTTGATTATAGAATTCTGAATCACAATTTAGTATTTACGTTGAAGTGGGGGTAGGTTGTTACAAGTTCGCTTTCGCGAAAGCGAGACTACATATGGTTTATTATTAAAAATCATAGCTAGTGTCACACTGAGTGTCACACTGAGTGTCACACTGAGCCTGTCGAAGTGCTTGCTTGTGCTTAGCTTGCTGGAAGCGTTGAAGCATCTAAGTGCTGTTTAAGCATTATGCACATTTCAATGCTTGACAATGATAAAAACTATTTAAAATTATGGCGCTCTATTTGCCTAACAAAGGAATAGCAGTATATTAGTGAAAACTAAATACAATTATGGTAAAGCAGAAATATCAAAGCGTACTTGAATTAGGTGAGAAACTCAATATTCAAGATGGCGATGTTCAGGTCAAAGGCGATAAACTCGAAGTAAGGGGGACAGCAAAAACCCAGTATGAAAAAGATTTGTTGTGGGATGAGATTAAAAGAGTAGGAGGTCAGAATCCAGATGATATCATGGCTGATATCAAAGTGGCAGACGAATCCGTTTATACATACCACACGGTAAAAAGCGGCGAGTCGCTCAGTCTCATTGCAAAACACTACTATCAAGACCCCATGAAATACAGACAGATATTTGCTGCAAATACAGATATTCTGAAAAACCCAGATTTGATCCACCCGGGTCAGGAATTGAAGATTCCTAATAACTAATTAAAATTTTAATCAAGGTAAAATCCAGCAAAGAATTAGTTCTTGCTGGATTTTTATTTACTAATTTTTTTAGTTAAAAGTGTCACAATGAATAATTTGAATGTAATTTTAGTATATTTTTATTAAAATTTTATATTATGTTTTACTTAAAAAGCGGCCTTCAGCGGCCTTCGGTCTTCAACAGCTAAAATTCCGGCAATTTCAATTGCCTAAAGTTTTGAGCATGTTCATTTTATGCATAGTGATTACAAGCTGTGAAACGAATCAAATTAAAGAAGTGGATTCTGATTCAGAAGATAATTTTCAATTATCAATAAATTCCATTGATCCCTATGCAAATGATGGCAAGCTGGGTTCAACTCCTGAAGAACGTATGCGAAAAGCCATTCTAGAACTAACGGAACTTTCAAAGATAATATTACTTGATCAAAATGTTCAGGGAGAAATGGCTCAGGTAATAAGTAATACCGTCTACATCGATCATGTAGTATCAATTGAAGATTTATTAAATCCACAATCTAGTCTGGTTTATCAAAATACTAATGTACCAGATGAGGGAAAATTTAAAGCTGCTTTTGAAGATGAATTACAAGAAAATATTAGTATTTATAAACCTGTTGTGCTAGTTACTCCAAGCATGCCTGATCTGGTTGATGGGCCTTCCTTTTTCCAGGTTCAGTTTCTGTAATACCGCCACTCCCGCAACCTTGCTGGCCAGCCTGGCGTTGAATCCCCTAA
>JBATVD010000017.1:0-66785 GCA_049671565.1 Nonlabens sp. | reverse complement strand
ACGGAGGCCAGGTTAGACTGGTATTGCGCGATGCAGATGGCAACCCTCTTGGGGGCGTGGCCGTGCGCCTGACTCTGGCAGGAGGAGATGCCACCCTAGCCAGCGCAAACGGAACCACGGATGCAAGCGGGAGCTTCATCTCCCTGTTGTTCAGTAAGGTACAGACCGTGGCTACGGTAAGGGCATTGGTGGACACCGATGGCGATGGCATGGTGGACGCCGAGCTCGCCCAGACCTCGGTGGTGGCATTTATAGAGGATCTTGCGATGACCAACGGAGTAGGGATCAACATCGAGACACCTGACGATAGCGCCGTACTACACATCAATGCAAGTGACAGGGGCGTGATGATCCCAAGGGTGGCACTTCAGGGCTGCTCGGATCGGGTGACCATCCTGGATCCAGCGACCTCGCTGCTGGTCTTCAACACAAATGCCTCGGACAGCCTGCGCGTGGGCTATGCCTACTTCAACGGTACAGATTGGGTCAACTTTTTGTTTGATTAGATTCTAATCCTTTAATTTCCATAGGTAAAATGAATAGCCGCTAATTTAGTGGCTATTCATTTTAATGCTCCAAAATTGGCAATTCACTTTTGTAGAAGAATATAAGTGATTGCTGATACCCTCAAAACTAAAAAGTATTTGTTTTTTGATTGAAGTATCGTTTGAGTAGAACTCAAAACAAAAGTGGAAACTGTAAATTAACCTAGAACAGATTGTTCGATTCAATAATTTCGTCTAGAATAATGACAATATTTCAAAACGTTAAGAGATCAAATAGCAATTATTTCTTGAAGTTCATATGCTGAAGAAAGAGTATGAAATGGCTATGCTTTCGCGAAAGCGAAACGGATAACATCATTAATTTATAGCTAGAAGTAATTCTACTACTCCTAAAAGGATTCAACGATTCAAGTATCCTAAAAGAGTGGTTTCGATCTTATAGTTGAATAAGTTAAGATCAGGGTTGATCACGGTAAGATCATCTTCTATGATCAGCGTTCTATTTTTGTTTTTAATGTCCAGATATCCTGCCACTGCTTTTGGGTTTTTGAGCTGGTATTCACTACTTAGATCAAACCTATATTTTGAATTAACCTTTTTCCAAGTCTCTTGATTTTTATCGTCCACATTGATTCCTATAAAGTCGATCTCAGGATATTTCTCACTAAGTTCCCTTACCTTACTATGAACCCGCATAGCATAATCTGGAAATTGCTCTGACCAAAAAAACAATACGCTTATTTTATCAATGCGTTCAGCCAGCTTTAGAACCTGATTTCCGGCATCAGAAAGTTTGAGGTTATCCAGTTTGTTTCCAGGAATCAAATCTTCATAAGTATCGGCTAATGCAATGATTTGTGAATTGAGGGGGTCATTTTTAGATAGATCTGTAAATATGCCTACCAGCTTGTTGATTTCTTTACCATCATCAGATTTACGTATGAAATTACGAGTGACATTTCCCGCAAACAATTCCTTGATCGTCCTATTATGGATCAAACTATCTATAATGGATAACTTCTCACGGGTGTAATCATAACCATTGCGATCTACGGTCGAGCCTCTGCCTTCCTTTTTTGCACGATTGATAAGCGCTAAATGCGATATAAGAGAGTTTACATAAGGACGGTAACTGTATAAGGTTAGAAGGTCGGGATCATTTAAGTCAATTGTGTTGCGATGTTTTGTGAATGCATCTGGAAGATTTTGCGATTCTAAAATATCACTTTTGCCAAAGTGTGAAAAAGGATATCGCTCTAGTCTAGAATAAGAGTTCAGCTTTATAGAAGTTATGGATTGGTCCACAAACTCAGGATCAAATTCCTTTTCTTTTGCAACCTCTTTTAATTCTTTGATCAGTCGCTCTTGATTAGCAATCAGGGATTTATAGAAATCCATGGGAGACGCCTTATACTTTTCCAGAAGTTTTCTATCTTGTTTTTCGGTTTTGATGAAGAGGTCAAGAAGAAAATTATTCTCTGCGGCTCGGGAACCTGCAAAAGCAAGTGATTCATCAAAGGCTTTTGTATTAACCCTCAGCCTTAAGCTATCTCCCTTATTTACATAAATACTTTGATATTCGGGCGCGTGGGTAAACAGAATAAATCCACTTTCAAAATCTTTATAGGTGACACTAAATCTACCACCCTCATCCAGGGGAATAGTATCTACTAGGGTTTCAAAATTGCGGAGCACTACAAAATCGCTCTGTGGATAGATGACTTTTCCAGAAATAGTTGTCATCTCGCTGTGCTTATCTTCACAAGAAGACAGGATTAACAAAAAAGCCAGTAGACAAGTACAGTTTTTTAAAAAGTTTCGCTTTCGCGAAAGCGTGTTCTCAACAATCATAGGCTCTTTACATGAACGACCCACAAATTAAACAAATCTACACTTCGATTTGAGTTAATGCGTAGTTAAATTGGATGATGTTAACCTCTGTAAAACTGTTGGGATTGAGTATTTTTGCAGCCTTAAAAAAATAGGTCTATGCTTACGGTTTCAAATCTATCAGTACAATTTGGTAAACGTGTTCTTTTTGATGAAGTAAACGCAAAATTTGGCGGCAGTAATTGCTATGGGATCATCGGTGCAAACGGTGCGGGAAAATCCACTTTTCTCAAAATGCTCACGGGACAGATGGAGCCTACCAGTGGCCACGTAAATCTTGAATCAGGGAAGCGATTGTCCGTCCTCGAGCAAAACCACAATGCCTATGATACTGATACCGTGCTGGAAACGGTAATGAAAGGAAATAAGCCACTTTTTAAATTAAAGTCTGAAATCGACGCCCTCTACGCCGATTATACCGATGAGAATGCGGAGAAGATAGGAGAGCTCCAAGTGAAATTTGAAGAAATGGATGGCTGGAATGCAGAGAGCAGCGCAGCTTCCATGCTTTCCAACCTTGGGATAGGAGAGGAGTATCACTACACGCTTATGGGCGATATGGACAGCAAACTCAAGGTACGGGTGTTGCTGGCACAAGCGCTATTTGGCAATCCCGACTTCTTGGTAATGGATGAGCCTACTAACGACCTGGATTATGAAACCATCAACTGGTTGGAGAATTTCCTGGCCAATTATGAAAATACGGTCATCGTGGTATCGCATGACCGTCACTTTCTTGATGCGGTGTGCACCCATATCGCCGATATCGATTTTGGAAAGATCAATCAGTACAGTGGTAACTACAGCTTCTGGTACGAGTCTTCCCAGCTTGCGGCAAGACAGCGCCAGCAGGCAAACAAAAAAGCCGAAGAAAAGAAAAAGGAGCTCCAAGAGTTTATCGCACGATTTAGCGCAAACGTTGCCAAATCCAAACAAGCGACCTCCCGTAAAAAGATGATCGAGAAACTGGATATTTCAGAAATCAAGCCATCGTCCAGACGTTATCCCGCAATTATTTTTGAACGCGAGCGAGAAGCAGGAGACCAAATCTTAAACGTTTCCAAGCTTGCTGGAAGCATAGACGGTGAGGTGCTTTTTAAAGATGTGGATATCAATCTAGCCAAAGGCGATAAAGTCGTCCTTTTTTCAAGAGATTCCCGAGCAACGACGCTGTTTTACGAGATATTGAACGACCGCGCGACTGCTGATTCTGGAAAATTTGATTGGGGAGTCACGACCATTCAGAGTTATCTACCGGTTGAGAACCACGATTTCTTTGATGTGGACATGAATCTTGTGGACTGGTTGCGCCAGTACGCACAGACTGAAGAAGAACGTGAAGAGGTTTTCTTAAGAGGCTTTTTGGGTAAAATGATCTTTTCTGGAGAAGAGGCACTTAAAAGTGCTCGTGTATTGTCTGGAGGAGAGAAAGTACGCTGTATGCTGTCACGCATGATGATGAAAAGAGCAAACGTGCTTATGGTAGATGAACCGACTAACCACCTGGATTTGGAATCCATCCAAGCCTTCAACAACAGTTTAAAAAATTTCAAGGGAACGGTTCTACTCACGACTCATGACCACCAGTTTGCACAAACCGTGGGTAACCGAGTCATCGAGCTGACTCCTAACGGAGCCATAGATCGCTACACCACCTTTGAAGAATATATGGACGACAAGAAAATCAAGGAGTTGCGGGATAAGATGTATTCTTGAGGCACTACCTATTAGACAAAATTGAATTACTGATCCTAATAGGATAAATTAATACTTATTAGGTTCTAGCTTTCGCGAAAGCGAAACATTAATGGCATTTTTGCCAATCACTATATTTGATCGCATGAAATTTGACCTCCTAAAAACAGACGACCAGAGCCAGGCCAGGGCAGGTGTGGTGCATACGGATCACGGCGCTATCGAGACGCCCATTTTTATGCCGGTGGGTACCGTGGGTACGGTTAAGGGGGTTCATCAGCGAGAATTGAAAGAGGAAATTAATCCAGACATCATTCTCTCCAACACCTACCACCTTTACCTTAGACCCGGGACAGAAATTCTGGAAAAGGCGGGCGGCCTGCATAAATTCATGAACTGGGACAAGCCTATTCTTACTGATTCTGGCGGGTATCAGGTTTATTCCCTAAGTGCCAACCGTAAGATCAAGGAAGAGGGCGTGAAGTTCAAATCCCACATAGACGGCTCCTACCACACGTTTACGCCAGAACGTGCCATGGATATCCAGCGCAGTATAGGCGCGGACATCATCATGGCTTTTGACGAGTGTACGCCTTACCCGTGTGACTACAACTACGCGCGGCGCAGCATGCACATGACGCACAGATGGTTGAAGCGATGCATCACACATTTTGACAACACACCCGATAAATATGGCTTTAAGCAGACTTTGTTCCCCATAGTTCAGGGAAGTACCTATAAAGATTTGAGACAGCAGAGTGCTGAGTTCATTGCAGGAACTGATCAGTACGCAAATGCCATAGGCGGACTCTCGGTAGGAGAACCCGCAGAAGAAATGTATGCCATGACCGATGTGGTTACCGCTATACTGCCCAAAGAAAAACCGCGTTATCTTATGGGCGTGGGAACGCCTATCAATCTTTTGGAAAATGTTGCTCTGGGAGTGGACATGTTTGACTGTGTCATGCCTACCCGCAATGGAAGAAACGGAATGATCTTTACTGCCCACGGTAGAATCAATATCAAAAACAAAAAATGGGAAGCAGATTTTAGTCCGCTGGATGATGGTGCCTATGCCTGGGTGGATACGGAATATTCAAAAGCCTATGTGCGTCATTTGTTTAGTGTCAATGAAATGCTGGGCCGTCAGATTTGTACGATCCACAATCTGGCATTTTACTTGTGGTTGATGCGCGAGGCAAGGAAACATATTCTCGCAGGAGATTTTAGGGATTGGAAAGACCGCATGGTGAAACAAATGGATAACAAACTATAGTGTTTAACATACTGGACCGTTACATATTGAAGAGGTATCTAGGAGCATTTTTCTTGCTGCTGCTTCTTTTCCTACCCATAATGGTAACCGTTCATATTGCTGAAAAGATCGGAAAGATCCTCAGCAAGGAAGTCCCGTTAGGAGAGGTATTGGTTTACTTACTGGACTTTACAGTCTATTTCTCCAATTTTCTTTTTCCGCTGTTCCTGTTTATATCGACCATGTTCTTTACCTCAAAACTGGCCAATAATACAGAGGTCATCGCATTTTTGAGTTCGGGAGTTTCTTTCAATCGGTTTTTACGTCCTTATATCATTGGAGCGACGATAGTCTGTACGCTGGCTTTGATCTTTAGTGCCGTTTTTGTACCGGATAGTGCTGAGGGTTTCAACGAGTTTCAAACCACTTACTTTAATAAAAACCGAAATTCTGAAACTACTAATGTTTTTAGGAAAATAAATGACAACGATTACGTTTACGTGAGTAACTATCAGCCCTCACAAAAGAGGGGGTTTGACTTTACACTGGAGCATTTTGAAGGAGATGAGCTCAAGTTCAAAATCTACGCCCGTAATATAAAATTTAGAGACAGTACTTATCAACTCACGGGATATAAAAAGCGTACGATTCTTGAAGATGGAGATATCATTGAAACTGAAAGCAAGAAGGACACCTTATTTGATTTTGACATAGATCAGCTTACTCCAGTGAATTATGTCGCAGAAACACTTCAGTTTAATGAACTTAATGAATTCATTGAAGAAGAGGAGAAGAGAGGGAATGCAAAGATGAACATCTATTACGTAGAAAAGTACAAGCGTACCTCGATTCCCGTAAGTGCCTTTATCTTTACGCTTATCGCGGTTGCTGTCTCTTCGGTTAAAAAGCGCGGAGGAATGGGTGTGAATCTGGCCATAGGGATCGTTATTGCGATGTCTTACATATTCATGGACAAAGTTTTTGGCACGATTGCCGAGAAAAGCACGTTCAACCCTTTTATTGCTGTTTGGTTTCCTAATATTTTCTTTGGTATTGTAGCTATTTTCCTTTTGCGCAATGCCAGACGATAGAATCAAGAATTACCTTCATTTACATCTCATAGTGTTCATTTGGGGTTTTACGGCCGTGCTGGGAGCCTTGATTTCCATAGATTCGATTCCGCTGGTGTGGTGGCGCATGCTCATCGCCGTAGGGATGATTTTTCTGTATATGAAATGGAAGAAGATCTCTTTTGAGTGGAGTGGAAGTGGCTCGCTTTCGCGAAAGCGGTTATCCAGCCTAATCATAGCGGGCATGGTCATAGCCCTGCACTGGGTAACCTTTTTTGGAGCGATCAAGGCCTCAAATGTATCGGTCACGCTTGCGATGATGAGTACGGGCGCTTTTTTTACTTCTTTATTGGAACCTATGTTTACCTCCAAAAAATTTGTTTGGTATGAGAGCATTTTTGGAATTGTAATTATTGGAGCCCTATACTATATTTTTAAAGTCGAGACAGAATACGTCTTGGGAATGGTCCTCGGTCTGACCAGTGCGATGCTGAGCTCCATTTTTACCATTCTTAATGTACGTTTTGTAAAAGAACACCCACCATCTATGATTTCGTTTTACGAACTGCTGAGCGGAGTCGCCTTACTATCCCTATTCTTCATTTTTTTACCAGTCGATTTTGTCATGCCGTGGCAATTGACCTCGATGGACTGGATCTATATGTTGTTGCTTTCTTCTGTGTGTACGGCCTATGCGTTTATAGTTGGGGTCAAAGTCATGAAATTTTTAAGTGCCTATACCGTGATGCTGACCACAAATCTAGAACCGGTCTATGGAATTATTCTCGCATTTGCCATATTAGGCGACAGTGAGCAAATGACCACCGAATTCTATTTTGGAGCCATAGCCATTCTAGTTGTGATTATTACAAATGGGATTATCAAAACAAAATTCAGCAGTAGGCGTAAAGTGAATGGTTAGAGTAAAATATTTTAATAATTAATTTATTGGTGCAATTCCCCCAACCCTAAAGGGCGACATCTTACAACTGTTCAAAAGCCTACTTTTCATGATTGGGGAAGGGTTTTTACTCTCAATCTCAATCTTTCACTAACCTAGATACCAAAACTCCACCATCTGTTACAACATTTACGAGGTAGACGCCTGATACCAAACCACCCGCGTCAAAGCGGTTGTCGCCATCGAGCTGTTGCTCCAGAACCTTCCTTCCCAGGGTGTCGTATAGCGTAACCGACTTTGCTGTGGTGGTGGTGTTTACCGTTACCCATCCCGAGGTGGGGTTGGGGGACAGGCTTGTTTTATCCAGCTTGCTCTCAACATTGGAGAGCGGTACACCGTTACAGTCTGTGGTGGCGAGTTTTGCGACCCAGAAGTCTGCGCTGCCGCCGTTCTTTGTGATGGTGGGCGGCGTGCCGTTGACAAAGAGCGACTGCCTCATATAGCCACCGGCTATAAAATTACCGAAACTATCCGTTGCCAGTGCCGTGACCTCATCGCGCTGCCCGGGCGTTCCCTCGGGCTGGTAGACACCCACCACGCTGCCGTCCGTGCGGTCCAGCAGCACCACAGCTGGATCCTCTCCCTGTGGAACGCCTGACGTCCCAAGAACTCCATCCCAACCAGTCAGTGTATTCATGCCTCCACCCACGGCAACCGTGGTGGCATTTGAAGCAACAGCTAGGAAGGAATACGCAAAGGTATCTCCATTGTTTCCCTATTGCAGCGTCCCGTCTGGATTGAGGGCGATGGCGAAATGAGATCCCGTGGGGCCTGTACCATTACCACCGGAGGAAACCATATCAAAGAAATACCCAGCAAAATTATCATCGCCGTTAAAATTAGAGGCACCACCCGTAATGTAGATACTGGAGTCATCGCCCACTGCTATTTCTTCAATAAAAGCATTGGTCTCGTAATTACTCTGCAGGGTCCAAAGCACGGCTCCAGTAGCCGCATCCATGGAGGCCAGGAAGGTGGAGTTGGGGATGGTGGTGCCATCAAAGATGATATCTCGGTTACTGCTTCTCTTAGCGGCAAGCAGATAGCGGTCCAGCAGAGGGTCGTAGGCAAAATCCATACTTCTATCGATATAATTATTTTCAAATGGAATATCGGTCTTCCCAAGAAAATTACCGTTGGGATCATAACGCAAGACCATCCAGGGCAGGGGATCTGCTCCGGCGGGAACGGTGACATTACCATTTACGTGCGTCCCCTCTCCCAGTCGTACCAGCCAGTGTATGGTGCCATCCAGACCCACATAGACCTCTCGGTTCTGGTACTGGCCTGCTTCTACAATGGTCTGGTTTCCATTTTGTGGAAAGCGTATCCATTGAAACACGCCGTTATCATCATATTTGATCAGGTAGGCATAATTATTATGGGGTCCAGGATCAAAGGGACCCAAGCCATTGCTCTGATAGATGAAATCGGTGTCAAAATAGGATTCCCTTCCCGTATTGCCAGTCCTTCCAAACATCTGTCCGGTAGTATATACACTACCGTCACTGGCGGTGGCCAACCCGGTACCATAGACCTGTCCCTGACTGCCAAAATCCTTTTTCCACCTAAAGTTGCCCTGACAGTCGGTTGAAACCAAGACCAAGTCAATGCTGTTGTTATGATCCATCGCATTTCCGAGAACAGTGGGATTTCCACCGGCATAGGGTGCCAAAAAGTAAACGTTGCCACTGCCGTCAACGGCAATCTGGTTGATGCGTTCAAAATTCGCATAACTGGAAGTGCTGCTTGATATACTGTTCATGCCACCTCCATTCAACCCCCATTGCCATTCACTAACCTGACTCTGGCATAGAACACCTGACAGTAACAGGCTTACACCTATTGCAAAAAATAATTTGTTATTAGATGTTGTCATGAGCTTACTTTTTTATTAGTATTTCCTGAACGAGATGCTCACCGTTGCCGGTCAACTTTACATAATAGGAACCCGTAGGCAGTGCGTGAACGGGTAGTGAAATCTCGCCTGAGTAGGTCGCGTTCTTGATTTCCTTTTCAAAGAGCAGGATTCCCTGCATGGAATAGAGGCTCATTCTCAAGTTGTTGATCTCTATATTTTCCGGTATCAGATAAATAGCCTTAGCCTGTTCTTCAACAGGATTGGGGATGATGCGCATTCTGGCGGCTGGATCTTCTTCACTTTCCGTTTCTATTTCTTCCTCAATCAAAATAAAAGTGTTCTGGCAAAGGCCACTGGCGTCTTCTATTTCTATGATCAGGTTGGTTAAAAAGCCTGAACCCATAAGGAAGTTGGAAAAACTGTCGTATGATAATGGATTCATGTTTTTCGGCTTTGGTCTATAAACATAGGTAAATAAAATATGTTTGTACGATGCACTGGTTATATTTTCGCTTTCGCGAAAGTGACATGCCAAACGATATTTTGCAAAATCTTCCTACAGTTTACCTCTTCAACATCATTCCCTTACCAACCTACTTGCCACAGTTCCATTCTCGGTCTGAATGGCAACCATATAGATACCCTGTGGCAAACCACCCGCATTAAAGCGGTTGTCGCCATCAAGCTGTTGCTCGAGAACCTTCCTTCCCAGGGTGTCGTATAGCGTAACCGACTTTGTTGTGGCGTTGGTGCCTATCGTTACCCATCCCGTGGTGGGGTTGGGGGACAGGCTTGCCTTATCCAGCTTGTTCTCGGCATTGGAGAGCGGTACACCGCTACAGTCTGTGGTGGCGAGTCTTGCGACCCAGAAGTCTGCGCTGCCGCCGTTCTTTGTGATGGTGGGAGGCGTGCCGTTGACAAATAGCGACTGCCTCATATAGCCACCGGCTATAAAATTACCGAAACTATCCGTTGCCAGTGCCGTGACCTCGTCGCGCTGCCCGGGCGTTCCCTCGGGTTGGTAGATGCCCACCACGCTGCCGTCAGTGCGGTCCAGTAGTACCACCGCGGGATCCTCTCCCAGCGGCACACCACTGGTGCCTGAAACACCGTCCCAGAAGTCCGTGGTGTTCATACTGCCTCCCACGGCAACCGTGGCGGCATTTGAGGTAATTCCAAGAAACGCCGTACCGAAGTTATCCCCATTGTTTCCCCACTTTAGCGTCCCGTCTGGATTGAGGGCAATGGCAAAGTGGGAGCTGGTGGAACCCCCACCAGTACTCGCGCTGACCATATCAAAGAAATAGCCGGCAAAGCTATCATCACCATTATTATTGGCAGCTTCTCCCGTAAGATAAATGCTGGAGTCATCTCCCACCACAATCTCTTCAATAAACATATTTCTATTATAATTACTCTGCAATACCCAGAGCACGGCACCTGTTGCCGCATCCATGGAGGCGAGGAAGGTGGAGTTGGAGATCGCGGTGCCATTAAATATGATATCGCTATTTGTCCTTCTGTTTGCAGTAATAAGATATCTATTGAGTAATGGATCGTAGGCAAAGTCCATTTCTAGGTTAGTGATGTTGTTTTCAAGGGGTATGTCTGTCTTTCCCAAAAAATTTCCATTGGGATCATATCGCAGTACCATCCAAGGCAATGGGTCGGTTCCCGCTGGCACGGTAACGCTGCCGTTAAGGTGTGTGCCTTCTCCCATCTGTACCAACCAGTGTATGGCGCCATCCAATCCCACAAAGACTTCCCTGCTTTGAAACAACAGACTTTCAAAGATGTCTTGATTTCCATTTTGTGGGAAACGCACCCATTGAAATACTCCATTTGAATCATATTTAATTAAGTAGGGATAATTGTTATGCGGACCTGGATCGAAAGGACCTAGGCCGTTACTTTGATAAACAAAATCAGTATCAAAATAGGAGTCTGCGGATGAATTACCTAACTTAGGTGTGTTCTCACCTGTTGCATAAACACTCCCGTCCAAAGCAACATCCAAACCAGTAGATGTGACCAAACCGCTACTGCCAAATTCTTTTTTCCATCTAAAGTTACCAGAACAATCCGTTGAATATAGCACTACATCCTGAGAGTCATTAAATAACAGTGCATTTCCGTTTATACTCGGCATGTTACCAGCATAGACTGCTTGAAAATAGGAGTTGTTGTTTCCATCAACGGCAATATGAGTGACTCTCTCAAAGTCGGGATAACTTGACGACCTGGGTCTCAGATCATTCATGCCACCCCCATTCAAACCCCACTGCCATTCACTGGTCTGTGCAACGGTGGTATAGACAAACGACAAGAGGCTTAGGTAGATTGCAGCTTTAATTTTATTTTTATATATCATTACAGCTCTACTTTTTAATTAATATTTCCTGAACCAGATTTTCTCCATTACCGGTCAACTTCACATAATAGGAACCCGTAGGCAGTGCGTGAACGGGTAGTGACATCTCGCCTGAGTGGGTCGCGTTCTTGATTTCCCGCTCAAAGAGTAGTATTCCCTGCATGGAGTACAGGCTCATCTTCAAGTTATTGTTCTCCATATTTTCCGGTATCAAATAAATAGCCTTAGCCTGTTCTTCAACAGGATTGGGGATGATGCGCATTCTGGCGGCTGGATCTTCTTCACTTTCCGTTTCTATTTCTTCCTCAATCAAAATAAAAGTGTTTTGGCAAAGTCCACTGGTGTCTTCTATTTCAATGATCAGGTTGAGGTCACCTATTTGACCATTTCCAAAAAGATAATACATCAAAGGCGGAAAGTTATACACCGATTGCGGTGTCAATAATTCTATGGTGTTGGGATTCATGTAGCCTTGATTACTATAGGTAAATGCTTCACCATAAAATCTTAAAGTAAGTGGGAAACTATAACCCGTCAGGTCAATGGCTCCCTGTATGGCATAGCCACCCAATTCTTCATTAAATTCATAGCTTAATTCATCTACACTTATTTCACAATCAGTACATTCTTTGATTTTGTTATATTCCAAAGTGCCTGTAGTCAATTCACAAGCTCCATTGTAAATTTCAGATTGAATGATACTAGAGCCTACCTCTGCTAGATCCAGTGCTGGGAGGTTGCTTCCACTGTAAATACCAACGTTGCCGTTGATCAGCCACGTGTTATAATCCACTGGCCCTGGGGTAATGATGGTACGATCTACATCGGTTTCCTTATCTCCCTCCAGACAAAACTCCACACAACCTGTTGGGAATATCCATTCGTATGCCTGTGGGCTATAGGGAACCTCAATCTCTCGGGTGTAGGTGCAACCGGATTCCAGTGTGAGCGTAGCACGGTACAGACCACCGTGACTTACGTCTATGGTATTACTTCCCGTACTTCCATCGCTCCAGCGTATGCTTGCATTGGAAGGAACACCAGTTGCTTTTAATTCTACGGTATAGGGACTGCATAGAAAATCATTAATTACGATAGCAAAAGCATCAGCATCCACCACTTCCACCGTAAAGGATTGTGTATTGGAACAACCATCATATTGTACGTTCAAAGCAACGGTATAGAAACCGCTGGCGTCAAAATCATAATCAAGCGTGGCGCTATTGTCAGTTGACGTGATTAATGAAGCATAGGAAACTGGATTTCCGTTGACAGACCAAGTATAAACCGCACCTTGATCTACCGTGGCATTAAAGCTTACATCCTGATCTTTACATACGCTGGCAGGGACATCAAATTCAATGTAAGGTAAATCTTTGATGACAACTTGTTTGCTAGTACTTGTTTGGCTTTCACAACCGTTAGGATCATAAAGTTTAGCCCAGTAAGATCCCTCCTGTGTAGCAACATAGCTCAAATTTGTAGCTCCAGTAATTTCCTGATGCCCTCGCATCCATTGTACGGGATTGGGACTTTGAAAAGAGTTGGGCGATGCTGCAATAATTAAAGTGGTACTTGGCCCAGTTGGACTGGGGTTATCACAAATTATTAAATTCCCAGCAATTTGAAAATTCTGAAAAGACTCATTCACGGTTACAGTCTGTGTTGAAGACTCTTCACAGCCATAGGCATCCGTGGCGATTAATTTAATTGTACCACCATTAATTGAGGTATTAAGCGTAATCATAGGCTCTTCCACAAGGTTTGAAGTATCAGAAAACTCCCATTTGTAGGTAAGATCAGGATCGGGTTCACCATCGATCAACAGCTGCACGGGACACTCGGCACAGGTTTCTGTAATACTTCCAGATGCCTCCAGGTCTTTGAGACTTTTGATCTGGAACGTGGGAACCTGCACTGCCTCGATGTTTAGGTTTTGAGTTGCGGTGCAGGTGGGTGCGCCAGCGCGTTCCAGCTTAACCTCAAATGTATAATTACCCGCTGGTAAGGATGCCTGTGCCAGCCTGGGGTTGCTATTTTGCGCAGTCAGTACCGTCGTGACGTTTGTCGTGTTGTTTATAGCGGTGTAGGTGGTCTGTGAGGGTTCATGTCCCGGAACTATGCGAGAGGTGTTTGCAAAACTTATGTCATAGAGTCCATTTAACCCACAAACCGCCTCAACTTCCAGTTGTGCCTTATAGCCCACGGTCACAACTTGACTTGCACTCGACGTACAGATATTGTTATTGGGCATCAAATAATCTGCACTGTAGGAAATGCGATAATTGCCTTCCTCAGTTACCATAAAACTGGCGCTGGTGTCATTTTGTGTAGTCAGGCTCGCAGTGGTACGATCTACCCGCCATAACACGCTACCAGGAATATAGCCCGCGGTAGGGCTACCTGTTGCGGTTATTCCAGTACAAGAACTCCAGAATGCGTTCATGGTTACGGGAGGCGCGCCACATACCGTGGTTGTATCACAAACCTGAGTGATTCTGCTCAAGTCAGAGGTTCCCAAACAGCCATTGGAACCTATAGCTTCTACATAAAAGTCTCCAAAACCATCACTGGGTCCTATAGGTATAAGCAAAGGTTGGGATGCCGTGGTACTCAAATTACGTATAAACCCTTGACCATTCTTGTAAAGCTTGAGTGAGGTAAGTGGTACTACTGAGGAATAGTTAAGATCCAACACACTGTTGATGTTTCCCACTCCACAAAAGATACTCTCATAACCATCATTGAGACTTAGGTTGAGCGATGGGGCGGGAATGGCAGTAATAATGGTTGAGACATCCGTACTTCCCAAGCACCCATTAAGTCCTATGACTTCCAGTCTTACCTCGTAAGAAACGCTCCCGGTAACGCTGGGATCTATTAATGGTATTGAGATATTATCAACGCTAAAATTAGCTACCGTTGCCAATGACGGGAAACTGATACTGGTATCCTCTACACCGTCCACAAATATTTTAACGTCGTCGGTAACGGCAAAATTAATGTTTTGGCTGGATGAAAAATTAATTGAAATATCGCCCCCAGAGCAAACTTGTGACGGAGGATTTACCGCCTGTATCACAGTAGGTGTGTTGAGAGTAACCGGATAGGGAGCTATCCATGGATTCCCGTTAGAATCCAGTTCCATCCACATCCCACATTTTCTTACCCGCAACCTGATCTGATCGGTAATGATCTGGCTGGTGTTTGATATTTCATTGAACAGTACGGTAACCGTCTCCGATCCCTGACCGGCTATAATACTTCCAAAATTCTCCGTCGCAAAACTCCATTCATAATCTTCTGCACCATCAATAGGCGCAACCTCAAACACTTGCTGAGAACTTGAGCAAAAGTTGGTTTCATTTGCGATGGGCGAAGAAACGATCGTTCCCACCACAGTTGCTGGAGTAAGGTTTATAGTGGTATATGAAGAAACGCAGTCGCTTTTACTCGTGCTAACGGCTCTTACTTTAATGGCGGGATTAGTACCATTAAATTGAGCAGTTATAGTTGCGCCTATGGCGCTACCAGAAATTGTACCATTTACCGCTTCCCATTCATAGCGCACTCCATCTTCGGGATTTGAATATGAAAAGTCATAAAAGCTGCCATTACAGATCTCATCAGGGGCGTTAATGTTATTTGGGTTGGGGGCATCTGGAGTTTCTGCAACATTAACAATAATTGGATCACCAAGACAAAAACCTTTTTTAGCAGCTGTAATTATATAGGAACCTGGAGAATTGAGGTTAAAATTAACGGGCCCTTGACCTATGCCTGCCATGTATAAATTTCCTTCATGGACTATATCATATTGCAAATTAATGTTCGTAACGCTAGGGGTCACCGTTACTATACCCGCACAAATTTCGGCAGGAGCAGAAATCTCCAGTCTAGGAGCAATATCAAAACTTAGCTCTCCCGAGCCGCCACACAACATCATTGTGTTAGTGTACTGAACTTTTAAAGTGTAGGTTCCTGGCTCAAGACCTTGACTATCCACAATGATTTCATTTATTTGATTTGAAGGAACCAGCTGATTTATAGAGATGTCGTTACCATTGGAGTCGTAGAGTCTCCATGTGGCAGTAGTCGTGGGCCATTGAGGTATGGAAAAAGTGGCTTGATCGCCGATGCACACACTACCATTGCTTTTAATCCTTACCTGATTTGTTACTACGGGTATTTTTGCAGTAGTCCAACCACTGCAAAGCCCTTCACAACCCTCTTGATTGAAAGATAGATACTCAAAGCCGCTACCACCGACTTTATCCCATTTCACTGTTACATTTATATTGCTATTTGATCCTAAAATTGTACCGCCCTCAACTTTCCACTCAAAAGCTGCACATTGTCTTTCAAAATCTTCAATGGAATAAGTCTCGATGCTATCTTCACAAGTTACCGTAGGGCAAGTGATGGGTACGGAGTCTCCATCAATTGATATGGGAAAGTATTCAATTCCTTTACAATTGCACTCATTCCATACTTCGAGAACTGCAATATAGTTTCCAGCAGCAGCGAAACTATAACTAAGATCAAAACTATTAGAGGAATGAATCAGGTTTTCTTGAGCATCTAATATACTCCACTGCTGGGCTACAATATCACTCCCAAAGCCTGGCGTAGACTGATTGAGAAAGTGGATATCTGTATCAGTACAATACTCTTCTTGAGGGAGATTTCCTAATCCTATCTGTACCTGAGGTGCCGGAATAATTTCCACACACTGTGATTGATTGACCTCCTCGCCATCATCATATCTTATGAAAACTCCCACCGCTGCACTTGTAAATGCGGCTCCCCATTCTATAGAGATCGTTGTTGAATTTATTGTAGTGACCGTACCGCCTATAATATTCCAATTAATATTTTGGACGGTATTGTTTGGGTCGTTCACAGAATAGATAACCGTTGAATTCTCGCAGACCGTCAAGCAAACATCCTCAGAAAATTGATCAATCTCGATTTGAGAATCCTTATCAAAAATAGTTTCCACGCAGCCCACCTCCTTATCCCAATTAAGAAAGGCTTGGTTAAGGGAAGAATTTTGTGCCCAAGCTGTGAGGCTGAATGATAGTCCTAAAACCAAAACTAAGAAGGTTCTAGATAATTTAAATAGTTGTAGATAAAAGTGTTTCATGGTGGTAAGATTTGTCCTATAAAGGTATTATAATAATTTAAAACTATGTTAAGGAAAAGGTTTTTTCAATGTTAAATTACTGAAATACTAGAGTTTATGGGCATGATGGTCTGGTCACCATGAAAAATTATAAATTATTAATTGATTTGTGGTTTTATAGTAATGCCTATTTATAACTGTTATGTTATCTAAATTTTATCGTTGTTACAAAGGCTATCAATTATGGTCTGAATACCGAATTTAACTGAGGGTTAGAGGTAAATTCTAGTCCTAAAATCAAATCTTGAAATCGCGTTAGGGACCTGCCTACCGGCAGGCAGGTAGTAGTGGAAAGCCCGGAGCCATATCGATTTTATCGAGATTGCGAGGACTTGTAGCGTATAGCCCGACCCTTGTGGTCACGCCTTATTATAGAAAATTTTAAATTTCCGAAGATTTGATGATAAAATTTAAAAGAGGATTTATACTTTATCTCAATTGGACTGTATAGCGCTGTTGAGCTGCATATCCACCAATCTGATAAAAAAAAAGGCTATGAGCAAATCATTGTGCCTCAATTTCAATGCCCAGTTCCGCGATCAATCTTTTTATATACATCGGGAAGCCGTATCTTAAAGTATACGGCAAGTAAGCGAATTGTAATCACTATAGAAGCCGCGAGAGGGAAAACAATATCTTCTGGAAGACCTGCTTTGATCAAAAGAAAATAACTCAACCCACCCAAAATACAGGCGGTGGCATAAATATTCTTTCTAAATATTACCGGTATTTCGTTTACAAGAATATCCCTTATAACTCCACCAAAACATGCCGTAATACAACCCAGCGTCACACAAATCAAGGGATGCAGTCCTGAGGTGATTCCCATTTCCACACCTACCACCGTGTACAGACCTATACCGATGGTGTCAAATAAAAATAGGGTGGTCCTCAACTTCAATAAAAAACGCCTGAAAATAAAGGTGATCCCCACGCAAATTAAAATGGTGTAAACAAGATTCATGTTAGTCATCCAAGAAACGGGATGAACGCCTACAATTATATCGCGTATGGTACCACCACCAGCTGCGGTTACAAAGGCAATAATGATGATCCCAAAAGGATCCAGTTTTTTGTCAAATGCTGCGAGGGCTCCAGAAACGGCAAATGCGATCGTTCCCAATAGGTCTATGACCTCAATAAATCTCATGAACCTTGGGTTAGATAGGTGTAATCTTTTAAGACGGTACGCACAAAAATGGCGTCTTTCATTTCGGATTTAATGTTTAAGAGTTGCTCAATTTTATTTCTGAGCAAATTTAAGGTCTGGTAGTCCCTACTTTCTCCCGCGAGTCTATAAATTTCTTTAATTTCATTGACCTGCTGATCTGTGAGTTGATGAACCATTGTAAAGCTGGGATTGTAACCCTCATGTACCTCTTCAAGAATGGTGTGTGAGACTTTAGTTTTTTTGCGGTTATCAATGACTATCGTATTTGCTGCGGCATCTCCCAGACGTTGGTTTTCATCTGTAAATATGATCGCGATGATGCCTACCGCTCCACTGCTGGCCCAGATATCTATAAGCCTTATGATCCATCTTGTAAGATAATCTGACCAGGTGGCGGGAGCGCCATCCAGTTTTACAACTTTGATCTTCATTATAAATTTACCACAGGTACGACCATTAAAAATGAGATGAAACAAAAGGCTGTAAAGCAATACAGGTAGTAGGAACAGTTGTGAAATGCCCAGATCAAAATCTGAGGGTGTCAATTCGCTAACACCCACATCCACTAATTCCAGTACCGTTAAGTAACTAATCAGTATTAAACCGTCCAGTAAAAAAGCCAGCATGCGATGGCCCAGACTCGCTACTTTATAGCTAATATTTACGTTTTGGGCAGTGTTAATTGCAGTATTGGACATGAACTTTTTAGTTTTATCTTAGCAAAAAAAAGACTGAATGCGCGAGGCTGCTTTTGTGAAGCAAAATAAGGAAAAATGGATGGCTTTTGAAAAGGCAATGGGCAATACCTCAAAAATAAATCCCGACCATCTCGCAGACCTTTATATTCAGCTTACTAACGATCTTGCCTTTGCTCAAACCTACTATAAAGACAGTAAAACGCTTCTTTATCTCAATTCGCTTGCAAGTCAAGCCCACCAGAACATTTATGCCAATAAGAAAGAATCTGGAAATAAGATCTTCAGGTTCTATCTAAAAGAATTTCCTCTCTTTTTTGCACAGCATCAAACCACGCTTTTATATGCATTTCTCATATTTATGGCGGCAGTTTTTGTAGGGACAATCAGTTCACTGTATGATGACTCTTATGTTAGATTGATTCTTTCTGACGGTTATGTGAATATGACACTTGAAAACATAAAAGATGGGAATCCCACGGGTGTTTATCAAAAAGATGGTGCGATGAACATGTTTTTACGTATCACCCTTAATAATATCCAAGTGGGGATGTATTGTTTTGCCGCTGGGCTGCTTACCACAGTAGGTGTGGGTTATATCTTGTTTCAAAACGGAGTTATGGTAGGTGCCTTCTTTACCATGTTTTACCTAGAAAATGTAGGAATTGAATCATGGAGCGTGATTATGTTGCACGGAACTATTGAATTAAGCATTATTGTAGTTTGTGGTGCAGCAGGAATGGTCATGGGCAACTCGATACTTTTCCCCAAAACCTACGCACGGCGTTTGAGTTTTATTAACGGAGCAAAAAACGGATTGAAGATCGTGATTAGCACGGTTCCCTTATTTATAGTTGCTGGATTCATAGAAGGTTTTGTAACGAGGTATGCTTTCATGCCTGCCGTGCTTAAATATTCGATCGTATTAATGAGTGCAATAATCATTTTAGGTTACTATGTGTATTACCCTCTATATTTAAAGAAACAGTATGAGTAGATATGTAGAACCTAGATTGCGTAGGGATTTTGGCGGTATACTTACGGCATACTTTGATTTTGTGAGGTATAACTACAAAGGTTTGCTCAACGGCTTTATAGCCTATAATGGGATTTTCATCATTCTTACCTTGATATCAGGTTATTTTTTTATCACCAATATTATAGAGTATGCAGTTGCTCAAAACAACTGGGTTGATGGCGGCGTTAATTCTGAAGCAGAAGCTCTTGCGGCTGGTTTTTCTATCATATTTCTGTTTTTGGTATTGGGACTTGCCACCATGTTCAATTACAGTATTGCAAGTTCATACGTAAGTGTTTATGAGCGCGATAAAATCAATAATATAGCGCGCAAAAAGGTGTGGCGTACATTAGTTCCTAAATTAGGCGGGATGCTGCTTTTCATTATATCTGCCGTGGTGTTGTATTTTGTGTATTTTGTAGTAAATGTAGTACTGGCTTTTATTCCCATCTTAGGATCTCTGGTATCTTTATTAATTGCTCTAGGTTTCAATGCGTGGATGAGCTTGACCATTTTTAGCTATGTTCACAACAAGCACTCTGTTTTTGATGCATTTGGTGAAGCGTGGTCATTGTTATTTAGCTCTTTTTGGAAGAGTATAGGTGTTAATTTTGTGATGGCATTTATCATTCAGATTGTTCTCTTTGCTATGAACTTGGTTCCTACGGTATTGATGTCCATCTATATTTTTAATAGTGTGAGTGATGGTGGTGGTATTCAAGATGATGTGGTAAGCCAGATATTTCTAGTGGTCATGCTAGCCATGTTTAGTGTAACATTTTTACTCATACAGCTATTCTCTCAGAGTGTGAATGGGTTTTTGTACTTCAATCTTCATGAGTATCGCTACAATAACTACCTGCGCACTCGCATAGAAAAATTAGGTGCCAGTGGGGAATAAATATTTCATTCTTACAGTTTTGTTTTTTGTTCTCGCTTTCGCGAAAGCGCAATCTATACAAGACATCATACCCAATATAGAAGAGCCACAAAAAGAAATTACCGATACTCTGGGGCGTGATTATGACAATCGCATGATCAATGAGCGCTCCTTTGAACGGGACATGAGCGAGAATTATGCAGGGCCTGATTTTGACTACATCGATGTGCAGGACGATTCCGAGAACTTTTTAAAGGGGTTTTTCAACGGCATTTTTGATTTCTTGAGATCGACTTTTGGAATAGAGGTCTCCTATTTCTGGAAAAAGTTTATCGAGTACACAGTGTATGTAATAATGGCGGCATTTGCCATCTATTTTCTAGTCCGAGTTTTGAGTAAGGAGTCTGCCAGCGCATTAATAGGTCGCAGTAAAAACACTCCTGTCTATGTAAACGTGGAAGAAAGCCATATAGAAGATATAGACCTCGAGGGGTTGATAAAAGAAAGTATCGCTTCTGGAAATTACCGCCAGGCGATACGATATATGTATCTGGAAACACTTAAGATTCTGAGCTCCACTGGTAGGATAGAATGGGACCAACAGAAAACCAATGGTGACTATCTACGCGAGATAAAAAACACGACTACGCGCTCTAAATTTCAAAAGATATCCTACCTCTATGACCATATCTGGTATGGGGAATTTGAACTGGATACCCAGAGTTTTAAGGAAGCTCAAGCTCAGTTCAACAGCATTAAGGTAAGGGTATGATAGATAAACGGTCCAAGATAATTTTATATGTTTTGCTGGCGGTTGTGGTTCTCCTTTTTATAGTGGAGAGCACGAGACCTAGGCCAGTAGTTTGGAAAGAAAGTTACACCAGCGGTGATAAGATTCCATTTGCCTGTTATATTCTCTATGATCAACTGGAACACCTTTTTCCAAATCAAGAGATTGAATCTGTAGATCTTACTCCTAGGGATTTTTTGGTAGAACATGAAGATGAGACAAATGCCAATTATATTTTTATCAATAATTACATAGGTTTTGATAAGGTTGAAGCGGAGTATCTGATAGATTTTGCTTCTCGTGGCAATAAGGTATTTGTAGCGACTAAAGGCATTGCTGGTTTTCTGGCCGATTCTTTAGGTCTTAAAAACAATAGCAACTACACCACTTATGATAAAGAAACCAGAGATACGGTCACGGTAAGTTTATCCAATAAAAACTTTTCCAAGAACAGGTTTAAATACGAGCGTGGGAGTGTATACCGTTACTTTACCGCCTACGATACGCTAAATACCAAAACACTGGGCGAGATAGAGATCAAAAGGAATGCAGCAAATTTTGTGGAAGAATTTGTGGAATCAGATGATAATAGCGATGAAGACGATGATGAACTGACTTCTGAAGATGTTCCGCAAGTCAATTTTGTAGAGGTTACCGTGGGTGAAGGGGCGATCTATTATAATCTCAACCCCATTGCGTTTACCAACTACTATTTGCTGGATCATGAGAAAGCAGCTTATGTAAGTGGCGCGTTGTCTTATCTCAATGACGGGACGGTTTACTTTGATGATTACGGTAAATCTGGACGCCGGGTGGTTACTTCTCCTTTGCGATTTATTCTTTCAGATCCATCCTTGCGATTGGCTTATTACGTAGCTCTTGTCCTGGTGCTATTGTACTTAATTGTGGGCAGTAAGCGCAGACAACGTATCATCCCATTGATCAAACCGCTCAAAAATGATACGGTAGAATTTACTAAGACAATAGGAAGCATGTACTACGAGAGTGGTGATTACAGTAGTATAGTCAATAAGAAAATACAGTTTTTTCTCTCAAAAATCAGATCTGTTCATTTTCTTAATACAGAAAATCTGGATGGTCAATTTATTAAAAAACTGTCTTCAAAAAGTGGTGTTTCAGAAAAAAAGACCGCAGATCTGATCAACTTTATCAATGAGTTGCGACAGAAACCATTTCACAAAGAATTTGAACTCAAACGCCTTGCTTGTAAAATAGACGCGTTTCTAAACCATAAATCCCATGGATGATAAAAATCTTGAAAACAATATTCCTAATTCTAACGATGGTCATAATCCACCTCTAGAGCCTGCACAAGAACAATTTGTACACGACTCTGCAGCAGAAAATTTAAATGTTGAGGATGATCAAACCTCTGAAAATACAGTTGAGGAAACAGTTGTCCAAGAATCAAGCTCAGACTCGCTTCAGTTCAAAAATAGAATTGACCTGGGAGAACTAAGCGACGCAGTAAGTTCCATTAAAAGTGAGTTGTCAAAAGTCATTATAGGTCAAGAAGAGATGATTGATCTGTTGATCGTGAGCATCTTGGCTAATGGGCATTCTCTTATAGAGGGAGTTCCGGGTGTGGCAAAAACGGTAACCGCAAAATTGCTCGCAAAAACGATGCAGGTAGACTTCAATAGAATCCAGTTCACGCCAGACTTGATGCCTAGCGATATTTTGGGAACATCGGTTTATTCGCTTAAAGAAAACGAATTTGAATTTAAGCCAGGACCTATCTTCTCTAACATCATCCTTATTGATGAGATCAATAGGTCACCCGCCAAGACCCAAGCGGCTCTTTTTGAAGCCATGGCAGAACGTCAAGTCACAATCGACGGTAAAGAATATGAGCTTAAAGCACCCTTTCTCGTGTTTGCCACCCAAAATCCAGTAGAGCAGGAGGGAACCTACAGACTTCCAGAGGCGCAACTCGACCGATTCTTGTTCAAAATATCAGTGGATTATCCTAATTTAGATGAAGAAATCAGGATACTGGAAGGTAACCACAGCCGCCAAAATTCTGATCCAGAGTCCATGGTAAATGGAATCATGAACGCAGAGCAAATAGTTAGTTATCAAAATACGGTATCAAAGATCATCATTGAAAAAAACTTAATCCACTACATTGCTCAGATTGTCATGAATACCCGCAGCAATCCTAATATTTATCTGGGAGCATCTCCTAGAGCAAGTATTGCGATCATGAATGGAGCTAAGGCCTATGCTGCGATTATGAACCGAGACTTCGTTACTCCAGATGACGTAAAATACATCAGTAAAGCGGTACTTAGACACCGTATTATTCTTACTCCTGAACGTGAGATGGAAGGTTTTACTCCAGATAGGGCAGTTGCGCAGATATTAGAAACAGTTGAAGTGCCCAGATAGTGAAAAAGCTGTATAGATCATTTTTTCTTTCTAAAAGGTTTTTTATAATCTTGATTGTCGCCGCGCTTTTTTTGTCGGTCTCTTTTTTATTTCCGAGAATACTCGGTTATCTCGTATGGGGATTGTATCTTTTTGTGCTTGCGGTAGTTGTGGATATTATCTTGCTATATAGTCAAAAGAATGGAATCTCTGCAAGCCGCTTGTTACCAGATAAACTTTCTAATGGTGATAAAAATCCCGTCTCGATTAAACTAAAAAGCAGTTACTCATTTAAGATTGCCACTGAAATTATTGACGAGCTGCCGGATCAATTTCAAATGAGGGATTTTGAGATTAAAAAACAGCTGGAACCTAATGCTACTCATACTTTTCTGTACACCGTAAGACCTACCGAGCGAGGTGAGTTTCATTGGGAAGCGTTAAGAGTGTTTGTGCATACAGCCCTAGGCTTGATTACTCGCCGATTTACTTTTGAGAATCATGAAATGGTACCTAATTACCCTTCGTTTTTACAGATGCGCAAGTATGAGCTTATGGCCTTCACCAATAGGTTGAGGGACTACGGAATGAAAAAAATCCGTCGTATAGGTCATACTATGGAATTTGAACAGATCAAGGATTACGTTTTAGGAGACGATATTAGGAATATGAATTGGAAAGCGACGGCAAAACGCAACCAACTCATGATCAATCAGTTTCAAGATGAGAAATCCCAGCCTGTGTATTCTGTCATAGATAAGGGGCGCGTGATGCAAATGCCTTTTGAAGAGCTCAAACTTCTAGATTATGCGATCAATGCCACTTTAGTCATCTCTAATATAGCATTGAAAAAAGGGGATAAAGCAGGTATGCTCAGTTTTTCAAATCAAGTTCAGAATAAGGTTATGGCTCAGAAAAGAGCTTCACAGATGAATCTGATCATGGAAACACTCTATAATCTAGACACCGATTTTAAGGAGAGTGATTTTTCTAGACTCTACATAGACATTAAAAATCAAATCACGCAGCGCAGTTTGTTACTGTTGTATTCCAATTTTGAAACACTTGATGCTTTACACAGGCAGTTGCCTTACTTGCAGGCTATTGCTAAAAATCACCTTCTCGTCGTAATATTCTTTGAAAATACCGAGCTCAAGAAGATGGTTGGAGAGCCTGTAAAAAGTACTCGTGAAATCTTTAACCAAACAATTGCTCAGAAATTTATTTATGAAAAGAAGCTTATCGTAAATGAGTTGAACCGATATGGTATTCAAACCATTCTTACCGAGCCACAAAATTTAACGGTAAATACCATTAATAAATATTTAGAAATTAAAGCAAGAGGGCTTTTATAATTCTGTTTTATATTTAGGGTATGCAAAAGCTTTATTTTATAAATGACTGGTGGGCAAGAAAGCCTTTATATATAAGGGTGATGATCATTCTACCTATATATGTTATGTATATGACAGTTATGAGTGGTAGTTTATTTAATTATGAATTAAATCATTCGCTTAAAGTCATATTAGCCACCGCATTAATACTGATTTCCCTCATTTTAATTTTTCGATCTTTAATAAAATCAATAGCTAAAAATGTTTTCATTTATGGCCAGAATGATGATTTTTCTTTAAAGATCAACGGAAACAAAATCGAGTTTGAATCAAAACATATCTCAGAAATTAGCCTTGATGAGCATTATCAATTACAAATAAAAAGAATCAATCGTGTGGATAGTTTTGACTTAAGTAACATACGTAAAGAAGACCGCGATAAGCTTGTAACTTACATCAAAGATTTTGTATCTAATGAAGTTGAGATCAAGTCAACGCCTATTTTGAGCTGAAGGCTAATTAGAGCTCAATCGCTCTTTAAGTCCTTCTATTTCATCTTTTAATAAAAGCGCTTTATTATTAATTTTATCGCTGGTTTCACGACATTTCAAGGCGATTTCATAAGACTTCTTCATGAGTTTACAATACTCATTTTCTTTGATTCTTAATTTCTCTTTCGTGGCTTGATAGGGCATAATTACTGTAAATTACAATTATAGCAATCATTTTATTAAAAAATTGTTAGCCCTAAATATGTTTTACATAAAACTATTTTAATTTTCCGTTCACTATTTTGGATAAATAGTTAAACAAGCGCGAAGGTCTTTTTTCTTAAATTTGATTTTTTTGTCATGAAATTTTGAAAAACTTTCTTCTGAAACTTCCGAATGTTACATACTTAGTTGATAAAATCAACGTGGTTTTAATCCTGATATCGGCAGTTCTGGCCTACATATTCCCACTGGAGCTCTTTATCGTCTCCTATGCTTTTATAGGACCTTTACATTATATCACTGAGATCAACTGGCTTCACAAAAAGAAGTATTTTTTTTCTAATAATCAGTTGGTATGGCTTGTAATTGGAATTACTACTAGCTTTATTCTTTTTTTACCCAAAATATTTTTTTACATTTTTGGAGTAGAGGGTGCAGCGGGAGCGGTCATGAGCTATATCAATGAGTGGTCCAACAGTATGATTTTTATCAGTCTCGTGCTGGCAGTCGGGTATCATCTTGCGCGCACTTTTTGGGCGTGGTTTCTAGTCACCGCGGTAGCTATAGCGGGAGCTTATTATTTGAATTTTATAGAGTTATACAGCTTGGTTGTAGGAGTATTTGTACCTACCATAATCCACGTTTATATATTTACTATGATTTTTATGCTGTACGGATCGCTAAACTCAAAAAGTAAATGGGGATATATTACTGTAGCTATGGTTGTTATGGTGCCTTTATTAATTGTTTACTTACCATTGGAGCGCGGGAGTTATGTGTTTCTTGATTTTTTTAAGAATGTCTATCTTGAAAATGACCTGCACGTTACTCCCGTACTTTTCTCAAAATTTTTAGGAATATCTGATGGTACCACTTTCTTCTTCTATGAAACCATGGAGCTCAAATTAATGATGTTTTTAGCATTTATCTACACCTATCATTACCTCAATTGGTTTTCAAAAACCACGACCATCAAATGGCACCACTCCATTGATAAAAAGAAGATGGTTTATATTTTGTTGCTTTGGTTAGGAGTAGCGTCCATATACTTTTATGATTTTACTCTAGGCCTGTTGATCTCTTTATTTATGGGATTTTTGCATGTTATTCTAGAATTCCCGTTAAACGTGTGGAGCATTAAACAGCTTTTCAAGTAATTAAATAATTGGAGATAATTGGGTATCTCGCTTTCGCGAAAGCGAAGTCATTCTAGTATTCTTTAGTGTAAAAAACTTGAATTGTGTTAGTTTAAACAATCCTTGATAATACATGGACATCCTAGCAGAGAATCATATTTAGTGAAAATGCTGGGTCTTTAATGTTTGATTGTATAATAAGAATTTGTCTAGCTCTGAACTTCAATCTTCTGGATTGTAAATCGTGGCAAATAAATCTAGTGCATCATGGTTAGTTGCAGAGAAGTAATAATCACTTTTAGATAGATTATTTATGGTTTGAGAGTGTAGCCTTAATAACCTGTTTCTATTAATTCTATTTCCAACTTCATAGGGGATTTTAAGTATAGCGCCAGGTAGTCTATTGAGAAATCCATTGAGGCTTTTATTCAAAAAGCTGACGTTCGATCTGTTTGACGCATAATAAGGAAGCAGGTTATCTGAAGCAAAAAGCCCTTCAATAGAAGTCTTATAGTATTTATAGGTTACAAGGTTTTTAAACTCTCTTTCATCTAATTCTTTTAGATGCCAAGGGTTTCTAATGAGGGTCTGACACTTATTGGGCGTAGAAATATAAAGTTTCCCGCCTGGCTTGAGCATCTTGACTAGATGGTCTATTAATTTTTTCTGATACTGGATATGCTCTATAAATTGGAAGCAGAGAATGTGATCCATTTTTCCTAGATCCATACTGTAGATGTCATCAATATTTTTATTTATGAAAATTGCGTTTGGAAACTTTCTTTTGCAGATTCTTTGGCTATACTTGGATTTATCATACAAAAATAATTGATCTGCATTTCTATAGATTTTATCTAGACCATAACCCTCACCACAACCTATTTCTAAAACTCGACCGCTTATTTGATGCTCAATTTTCTCATAGGCCTTGCTCGTTCTCAAAAGCATGGGCAGGTCAGATGCATGTTTCCGGGATGTAATTTCAGTAGAGAAAAACATCAATCCAGATCAATATTTTGAGACCATTCCTTACGCTTTGCCTTCAGTTTGACTAACCGATTGTTCCAATAATCACTGCGTTCTGAATACTTGGATAAGTGTGCTTGTATGATTTCCCTCACCGTCTTGAGTTGTTTTGCACTGGCATTTACAGCACGTCGCTGGGCTATTTTTGTGCTTACAAATGACCTTTCTAGTGAGGCAATAACATTAGTTAGGTAGGCGTCCATTAAAAACTGACCTTGTTTTTGTTGATCCAGTTTCATAAAAAGTTCCCCCATTACATAAACTTCATCAGATATGCCAAATGTCTCGAGATCCAGCACCTTCATTCCCAAATCTAATTTTTCCAAAGCTTCAGTAGTATCGCTTTGTTTAAGACTGAATCTCGCTTCATTTAGAAGTAGAGGTCGCAACACATTCTTTCCTAAGCTTGTAGGTATAGAAAACTTAAATTGGTTGTCATTCTTCATTTCCCTAACAAAATCCTGAACGACAGGAGATTCTATGACTGTTTTCTCTTGAAGTTGACCATTTAACCGCACGGGAATTAACGGTTGAAATAAGCCCACGAGTCCATACTGAATCAAGTAGCGATCCAAACCCAGCAATGCAGAATGATTCCCGCCTGCCGTAAAAGCCACCGGTCTGGTTTCAACAGCTTTTGAGATAATCAATAAACTTAATAGCTCCCCTCTAGAAACAGCGTCCTTCTTCCATCTCCAAGAGATGTGTTGGCGGGTCAGATCTGGCCTATTCTCAAGGCTTTTGAACCTATACAAAAAGTCAGATTCTAAAATTCCCATATCTCTACCTGGGAAATATTTCAATTTGACACTATCCGTTTTTATGTATAGGCTATCATTATTAAAATGCTCATCAAGACCAGCAAGATTTGTAACTCTGGCTTCGTCAATATTAATAGGAAAAGTGATTTGCCCCTGTGGGTGTAGGATTTTTTTAGATAAGTTGAATTCTAAATCCTCTTCTTTGAGTTTGTTTAGGGTAGAAGCGTAGTAAGATGGTATATCAAGTCTGCTAGGATTTATCAAAGTCACATCTGTTCGATATATAAATACCTCTTGGATGAATTTGATTGCTTCATAATATTCCGTGCCGGTGAACAAAATACTGTTTTGAGGACAACTATCAAGGTAGGCTTTCGCTATCTTCTGTGAAATGGGATCGATTTGCTCAAAACTATGATCTATATTTTCAGAGTGACCTGAGTTGAAGACTCCCAGAAAGATGGTCATAGCAATGAAGATGCTTTTTAGCATAGAATTTTAATTTTTTCGCTTTCGCGAAAGCGCAACATTAACGTTTTACTTAAGATTCAAAAAATTAGTCTATCGCAATAGGTTGATTTATAATATAAATTTGCAACGACTTAAGATTTGCTTAACAAAGGTTCACAAAAATAGTTTAATTTTACAGTCCACTGCAATAACCGAGATATGAAAAAAATCACTTTATTATGTCTGTTGATCGTTAGCTATTTAGGCTGCGCTCAGACTTTAAACGAGACCACAGGTACAGGATCTGGTGTGAGTATCACTTCAGGAGACTTCAATACTTTTTATGGTGATAGTACTGGTTCCTTCATTACTACTGGCTCTAGGGTGACACTTTTTGGTTACTCTGCCGGTAGATCCGTCACGACTTCAGAGTTAATGGCCATAGGTTATCTTGCAGGTTACTCAAACACTACTGGTTTTGATAACACCTTCATGGGTTATGAAGCGGGTAGACTGACCACTACTGGAGGAGATAATACCTTTATAGGCGCAGAGAGTGGTGAGAATAACACGACGGGTTATGATAACACGTTTGTAGGAGAGGAATCTGGAGCAAATAATACCACGGGTTATGAAAACACCTTTATCGGAGAGGATGCCGGTTTTTCTAATACGACAGGTTATAAGCAAACATTTATAGGTAACGAAGTAGGTATTTCTTCTGATGTAGGCTATCGTAATACGGGTGTAGGTAGTGAATCCATGAGTGACGTAGATGATGGTCACCACAATACAGGACTAGGAGATTCTGCTGCTATTGATATAGGTGACGGTATTTATAACACCATGGTAGGAGCAGCAGCAGGTGTCGCCACAGAGTGGGCAGATTATAATACGTTTATAGGTGCACAGTCCGGCTGGGACAATAACCGTACAAATAGTACCTCAAATGCCAATCACAATACCTACGTAGGCTTTAGTGCAGGATTTTCAAATAGGGAAGGTCAGTACAACGTAGGTATGGGTTCCCTTGCAGATTTTGATAATACCAATAGATCCAACACGATGTTTTTTGGGTATGACATCACAGCAAGTAACAATAATGTGATGGGCTTCGGTAATCGATCTTTTATAGATGGTCAGTATTCAGTATCCCTAGGGCATGATCATGACGTGCGAGGTGATTATTCCATTATGATGGGTTATCTGGGAAATATGCAATCCCTAGCAGATTATTCCGTAGGTATAGGAGATCGCGTTGATATTGAGGAGAATGATGCAGTAGGTATAGGACGATCAGTAGATGTCGACAATCAGTTTGCAGTGGCGATCGGTTCAACGACCATTGCCCAAAATGATGGTGCGATAGTTATAGGTTACACGGCAAGTTCAACGGATCCTTCTGCACTGGATCCCACAAATAACATTGCCATAGGTAATGCGGCCAATGTCCAAGGAACTAATTCGGTTGCAATCGGTAATGCGGCTACAGCGATTAATGACAATACCATGGTGCTAGGTGGAGCTACAAATCCATTAAGCGTGGGGATAGGTACAGATGCTCCTAATTCCAATGCTGCATTGGATCTATCAGATACAAATAAAGGATTGCTTTTTAATAGGCTTACTACTGCTTTACGAACTACTTTAGGCTCATCTTTAAGTACGGGTGATGAAGGTCTTACTGTTTATGATACTGAAGAAGATGGTTTATATACTTGGGACGGCTCAGCATGGAAGGCAGCCGGATCTGATACAAGTTCCCTTGAATCACGTATTGCTGCTTTAGAAAGCGCGGCCAATGGCGGTGCAGGCAGCAGTCTTACTCCACAAGCTTTCAATTATCAGTCAGTGATTACAGATGCTTCCAGTAATGCTATTAGAAATCAAAGTATAGGTTTGAGACTCAGTATAGTGAATAATACTACTACAATGAGTGTTTATAGTGAAACTCACAATCCTACTTCAAATGACAATGGTCTTGTGGCTGTAAAGATTGGAGAAGGTACAGTGGTTAGCGGTGTGTTTTCAGATATAGATTGGAGTATGGGGAATTATTCACTTCAAGTCGAAGCAGATATTACTGGTGGTAGTTCATATTCCGTTATAGGTTCGTCAGAATTAGTGAGCGTTCCATATGCACTTCATGCAGCAACAGCAGATCGACTTACTAACGCACCTGCCGTAAGTCCATCGTCTATGCCGGCACCAGATAATGCAAGCGAAATTGAAACTTTGAGAGCAGAAGTAGCACGACTCACACAGTTAGTGGAAAGACTTGCAGCCGATAGAGATTAATTCATTCTTAAAAACTCATGATATGATTAATATTAAAGGGAGTACTTTTTTAGGAATTGGTTTTGTTTTATTAAATGGATTACTGAACGCTCAAAGTCTAGAAAGACAGTCTATTAATTCTGGACTTAGTGTAATATCTAATGGATCGGTAACTTTTACTAGTGCTCTAGGGCAAACCGCGTCCTCAACGCTAACTAATGGGACAACTGCTTTTAGGCAGGGTGTCTTACAAACCACCTCATTAAAATACATTTATTCTGGTGGATCATGGTCACCTATTGATCCATCTGGCGTTGCTACAGCCACAGATATTGTAATCGTTCAAGACGGCTCAACAATCCTGTCGGGTGATTTAAATGCGCTCACAATAGATATTGACAATGGTGCATCACTTGACTTGGGAACTAACACAGTAAACCTCTATGGAGATCTTACAAATAATGGAACTTTAAGTGGGTCTTCGGCAATTTTAAATTATCAAGGGTATCAAGGTACGCTCGCTGGAAATGCTTTTGGTCTATCAGAATTGATATCTTCTGGATCCATAGATCTTACCTTAGATACAAATGTTTCCGTATACGATTTAGTGGACCTTAATAGCGGGAATATTATAAATCAAGGGGGAAGATTAATATTTAAAAGTGGACCATCAAGGACAGGTATGCTTGATGAAGTTCCTTCTTCCAGTTCTATTACTGGTAATGTGCAGGTAGAAAGATATTACCAAGATGTACGTGCGTTTAGATTTACTTCAAGCCCGGTAACTACCACCACAACAATACGCACAAACTGGCAAGAGAGTGTTAATAATACGGGAACAGAACTTGCAGCAAATCAAAACCCCCATCCCGGTTTTGGTACTCATATTACAGGTTCAATTGGAGGCTCTAGTGGGTTTGATGCTACTGACAATGGAACTCCTTCTTTATATTATTTTGATAATGTAGCTCAAAGTTGGGCAGATCAAACTAATACAAATGTTGAAACCCTTGAGGCAGGCAAACCATGGAGGTTATTCATAAGAGGTGATAGATCCATCAATCTTAATCAGACCTCATCACTACCCACGCCTACAGATACAAGAATTAGAGCTACAGGAATATTAGAAGTTGGAGATTTTTCAGAAACTAGTTTCAGTACAACTGGAGGAAGCTTTAATTTTATCGGGAATCCATATCAGGCCTCAGTAGATATGAATGATGTTTTAAACAATAGTTCAAATTTGAATACCAATAATTTCTACGTTTGGGATCCCAACCTACAATCTGGTATGGGGGCTTATGTTACTGTAGATTTACCGGCTGGAACTAATACATCTTCATCACAAGCTAATCAATATCTTCAACCATCTCAAGCTTCTTTCGTAAGAACGCTCAATAATGGATCTGCCTCGATAGATTTTGAAGAAATCCATAAAGCTGTAGGTCAAAATACTCAAGTATATGGAGTCAGTACGATCCAACATAAATTGATTGGTCAGATTTTTAAATTGCAAAATGGAGTATTTGGGAACTACCCAGAAGATAGTTTCGGAATTCATTTTGATGCTACCTATAGTAATGCGGTCGATCAATTTGATGCGGTTAAGCCATTAAATGTTAGAGAGAATATCTATGTTAGGAAGACCACAAGTAACTTGAGTTTAGAGAAGAGGGATTTTCCCACGATTAATGAAGAAATTCATATTGATCATATGGGATATTCAAGTGATGAGTATGTTTATAGAATGATCTTAGATGGTCTAGACGCTTATGAGGTATTTTTAAAGGATGATGTAGATAATTCACTTACCTTGTTAAATAATGGTGTAAACGATATACCTTTTACCGTAGCTGCAAACACTGCATCTGGCGACTTAGAAAGATTCAGTCTTGTTTTTCAGAATCAGACACTATCTAATGGAGGTATACAATCATCAGGCGATATTGAAATTGCAATGTACCCGAATCCTGTGAGTAGTGATTTACTGTTTCTTGAAATGAATCTTTCAGGGGTATCCGTCCTTAATGAAAACCTTAATTTCAAGCTCACTAATGTGCTAGGACAGTCCATTTATAATGGTAAGTTGGATTTTGTGAATGGTACAGCTCAAATCAATGGAATGTCAAACCTTGCAAGTGGTACATACATTCTAGAGCTTCTTGACGGTTCAGATAGAGTCTATTCAGATAAGCTTATTAAGGAGTAGATCATTTGAAACAAAATATTTGTTTCATCTAAATTCCCAACTTCTTTGAAAGCAAGAACTATTTTTTTTAAAACAAAAGATTTGAAAACACCTGAAATCTATTCAGGTGTTTTAATGTTTATAACTGTTTTTACAATTTATACCTGTACCTGTGCAGGATACGTAAGCTTCTGGGATAGCCCAGAATTTACAACGGCAAATGTTACTTTGCAGTCCACGCATCCACCTGGATCTCCTTTGTACACAATAATCGGAGCTTTTGCAACCAGTTTCTTTGATGTATCTCAAGCAGCGTTGATCAGCAATTTATTGTCTTCCTTTTTCGGTGCATTATGCTGCTTACTGCTTTACTTGGTCATTATAAAATTTATTAAAAGTGTTTTTAATAAATGGAGTCGGTATAAAAGCATCTATATGCCAGTTGTTGGTGGTTTGTTAGGAGCATTTACCCTAGCTTTTTCTGATACCTTTTGGGTCGCCTCCACAGAAGCTGAGGTCTATACTCTTTCATTTTTTATCTTTCTTGCCCTCATATATACCTCGATTTTGTGGTATGAATCAGCGTCGTATGTGAAAAGATTTAGATTGGCTATTTTTTATTTCTTCTTACTGGGATGTGCCGTGGGAGTCCATATGCTTATTTTAGTTATCATTATTCCTACAGGAGTTTTAGCGATTGGTTCTCGCTTTCGCGAAAGCGTAAAAAAATATCTTCTAGGCCTGCTTTTGGGAATACTTTCATTTGTGGTTATCTATATGTTTTTCCTTCAGGGTGGAATTACTTTATTAAAAGATCTAGAAATATTTATGGTCAACAGTCTTGGATTTGCGCAGAATAGTTCTCTGTGGTTTATTGCTGTTATACTAAGTAGCTTATTGCTATCTGCGCTAATCGTTTCCTTCTTCAAAAAATGGTACAAGCTGGAAGTTTCTGCGTGGTGCTTTTTGTTTTTCCTGATAGGGTTGAGCCCTTACCTCACTGCTATATTGAGGTCTGATGCTCATTTTATGGTAGCACCAGAAATAAGCAATCCTTTGAGGTTAAATGATTATTTCAAAGCCAAACAGTTTGGAGTAGATGAAATCCCCTTAATTACAGGACCTGTATACAACGCGCCTTTAGATAGCGTGCAGTCATTTAAAAATGTAGATCCTATTTATGCATTCAATCAAGGCAAATACGAAATAATAGATAGCGGTGTTAATGGTAAAGTGAATTATGCCAACAGTTTCACTCAATTTTTTCCGAGATTATATAATGCGGTGGATTCTACACGGTATAAATCGTGGACTCATATAGAAGGTGTGCCGCTTGAGTACACGGTTCAAGGAGATAAGCGAGTTATTAATAAACCTACTTTTGGTGAGAATCTAGAAGTATTTTTCAATTATCAGGCATACTGGCTCAATTTAAGATATTTGTTTTGGAATTTTGTAGGTAGACAAAATACCCACCATGGATTAGGCGATGTACGTAATGGAAACTGGGAAAGTGGATGGAACTTTATAGATAAGAGCGTCACAGGTCCTTTTACACCTGAAAAAAACTTAGGTCAATCGCACCTTTTTGGGCTACCATTACTTCTTGGTATTTTGGGATTGCTCTCGTTGTGGAGAAATCGGCTGTTATTTGTTTATTCCATCCTTGTTTTTTTAGCTTTCGGTATAGGTATTACATTGTATGTTAATCCTGTCCCCAGTAGCCTGCTCGTGCGAGAGCGTGATTATATTTTTATTGGGAGCTATATTATTTATGCTCTATGGATAGGTTGCTCAGTTATAATTATTGCTTTTGTAAATAAAAAATATAAGGTAAATATAGCTTTGCGATATGTATTAGTAGCAATTCTTGCTGTCGCGGTGCCTTTTCAGATGCTTTTCAAAGGATATAGCAATCACGATAGGACAAATGATTCTTTTGCCTATCATTTTGCCAAAGCAAGTTTGGATTCCTGTCCAAAGAATGCCGTATTGGTAACTAATGGTGATAATATGACATTCCCATTATTTTACATGCAGCAGGTATTACATTACCGGGACGATGTACGAATCATCAATTATGATATGCTCAACATTGATACGCATATTGAAAAGCTCAAGAAAAGATTTCTAAATTCTGATGGTCTCACAATTACTTTGGATCGATCCACATACATAAATGGAACTGAAAAATTATTTCCGTTAAATGTTGATACTCAAGATGCAGTAGACCTTTCCATCCTTTCCAAGTTCATTCAAAACAAACCTAGTAGAATACTTTGGAATAACAGGAAACGCAATTATATCCCTTCAGTTTCCTTTTCTGTAAATGTAGATAGTACTAGATTTTTGAAACGTTATCCCTCGATTGAATATGGAGCAAGTTATGTGAACGAAATCACGTGGAAACTTGAAAAGGATTTTTACGGCTTGGGAGATGTCGTATTAATGAATCTGATAGAGAATAACCTAGGAAAACGACCGATTTGTTTTTTCAACAACGGTAGAAATAAACATAAATTGGGATTGAACTCTTATTTGATTCAAAGAGGAATGGTGAGCGAGCTCGTACCATTGATCCGATCCGATAAGAATAAAAATCCTAAAATTGTAGATTTAGAGACTTCAGAGCAAGTAGTTTTTGAATCTTTGCGTCCTATCGATTTTGCAAATAACGATATGGCAAGCCAAAGCATTAATGTAGAATATGCAAAGAGTATTTTGAGACAGCAATATTATTTTTTAGCACAAGCCCAATTTGAAAACGGAAAAACTTCAGAAGCCATTGAAACCCTAGATCTGTGTTTGAAACGCATACCGAATAAAAATGTGCCGTTTAATCAATATGCTTTTGCAATAGGAAAGCTTTATGCGCGCTGTGGTGCCGTTAAAAAGGGAAGGGAGGTATGTGGTATTTCGATGAGAAATATTGGCATGGATCTGGAGCAGATTTTGTCATTTGATCCACCTAATTCAATCATCAATGCAAAATTTGCTGTTCGTTTGAGAAACATGTTCAATCAAATGTATCAGCAATATCCTGCTGATCAAAACGGAAAGCCATATACACTCAAGTTTATGCAAACTTCACAGAAAGGCTTAGAACAATGGTTAGTTAAGAACTATCCTTACAAATCCTAGAAATCATTTTGATTAAATCCTCACTTAATTTTAGGTGTGGTTAAAATTGATCTTAAACTTACTTTATTTAGGGTATGTTAATCAATCGTTTTTTCGTAAAGGTATTTTTAATCCAGCGATAATATAGTCTGGATTATCTGTTCCGAAAGTCATGAATAAATACAAATAACCATTCTTGAAAATAGGGGAAATGAAACCGCCCAGATGATCGTCAGTCCAGAGTAATTCTGGATATTTATTATGATAGCCTATAGGATTCAAGATCAGTGGACTTCTTTTATCATGTTTCCAAGTATTATTTTCTAAAAACATTAGACCATATTGACGATTATTACTCGTTAAATACTCAGAGCCAGTTTCTTCACTACCTGTCAATATGTAAAGTTCATCTTTATAAACGAGATAAGAGGCATCGTCTGCTTTTCCATGCAAGTAACCCGATTCATTTTTTGCATTGTGGATTATCCGTTCAGAAGTAGGTTTTAAATTTCCTTCAAAAGTCTTTAGAATATCTTGAGTGGTGTACTCATATATTTGTGACTCCAGTACATTCTTACTTCTACGGTGCATTAAAAACCTGTAGATCCCATCATGTTTGACCATTGAAAGCGGATAGCTGTTTTGCTCTACGCCGTGCCATTCTAGAAGCTGTATTTCTTTTGGAGGAATGACAATGACCAAAGCACTATTGATAATCATATATGCTGAGGTATAGCGTCCATTAGACTGCTCCACACCAAGTAAAACTAAATAGTTCCCATCCTCAAGTAATATAGGATTACCTGTGCTGAATACATTACCTGGATGTTTTGCGAAAGGAATATTTTCTGTATCTAGTAATTTTTTTCCAGTAAACTCCCAATTTTCAAGATCAGTGCTTTTTGCATAATAGATTGCTCTGCTTTCATAATGATTAAAAACGATGGGCGTAAGCAAAATGTAATCTTGCTTGCCGCGTTCTATAATGCCACCTGCTTGTACATACTTTGTTTTTTTTCCTTCAACATGAGCGTCTGCCAAGTCGAAAAGAGCGCGTTCATTGATAATTCTGTAATTCAAAAAAGGATTGAAAAACTCTATTTTTTCACCTATCTCCATGATCAAACTTCTAGAATAGGCTTCGCTTAGACTTATCCAACCTGTATGTATGTCAACATTTGAGATTTCCACTACAATCTCAGCTTCTTCACCTTGTGTGATCACCCATGGGAAACCTTGCGATTCTTTTAGCTTTAATTTTTCAAGCTGTTTATAATTTGTTTTTAGGCGGCGGTTATTAATATCTACTTCGGTAATAATTATAGGTTGTTGCCTAGTAATGTTATCTTCAAGATCTGAGATGAGAGCGTTTTCAAAAAGTTCATTAAGTGTTTGAGATTGAACTTGTGTTCCAAAGCAAATAATTAAACTTAGTATTCTAAAATGGATAAAATGATAGCGCATTAGTGAATATTGTTTAGTAGATATTCACTTGTCCCTTTTAACAAGAGTCTCAAATTTTGATTGTACGAAAACTTGTTTTTTGAAGTCTTTTGAAAACTCCATAACCAATTGAGCAATGCACCTTGATTATTAACTGGACTTAAATATTTACTATCTAATTGTTTCAAGGTTAAATCAAGTATTATAAGGGTGTTTATTTTTTCAAAGTTTGCTGTAGTAATATTTTTGTAAGATTTTATATTATTCAACCAATTTATCGATCCAGAAGCAATCTCTTGATAGTCTTCAAATCGATCCAACAGTGAAGTTTCGGATTTTGAAATTTTGTTTAGGACAAGTAGGTCAATATAGTTTATGTCAGATGCTGGTGTTGACTCGAAGTGATTGATTAAAATAGAAAACTGTCTTCTTTCCAAGGACTCAGGTGATAAAATGAAAATTTCTTTCAATTTACTAACTGCAGTTATTTCTTCAAAATTCTCGGTATTCGTAATACCCAATCTTTGATACTCCAACCAATTTTGACACTCCGTTATTAACGATGAAGGGAGATCCAGCTGCGTTATTGATTTAAGAGTACTTTGAAAACGAATATCTTCTTCCGCCTTATTTTTTAAGGATTTGTCATTTAAAATTTGTTCCAGCGCATCGGTAACTGGAGTTAGAAGTTGAACCTTATCTGAGTCTGGTTTCGGTTCTTTGATGATATTCATCTTAATTTGAGAAAGAAAACGATCGTTGAATGCAAGAGGTTCGTTTCCCGCTTTAACTTGTGGGGAGTAATATTTATAGTTGAGTATTTGGAGCCAGAACAAGTGAAGAGCTTCCTTTTCGCTCGTTCCATGTGCAAAAACGGGTCGCACATTGTTGTAAACAGATTCGCTTGTTACTGAATTGCTCAACCACTTACCCAATTTCTTTTCCCATCGCGCCAGTTCAAAAACACCATTTTTATCTGCTGAAACAATAAGTTTATCAGTATCATTGGGATTGATAGCTATACCGCCGGAATAGTAAGGTTCTAGCTGGGTTCCATCAGGTAGAAATTCTGTAAAGGCACCACTTGATGCCGTAATGTTTTCATGAATCCACTCAGTTCCGTTATACGTGGCTAGTTTATATTGGTGTCTCTTATGTTCAAATTCTGTGTATGCTAATACTGGAAATCCATGATTATCTTCTTTGACATCCCAAATCCAAGCTTTAGAATGAGTATTTGTTCTAATAGGCATTAATTGAAGCTGATTGATGGGTAGTTTTTCTATTGAGGATAATAGTTGGCCCTCAATATCATAAAACTTTTCTCCTTTCATATAGAAATAATACAAATTATTTTGATCACTTAATGAAGGATGATTGCTGCTCATAAAAATATGAACTTTGCCTGAGCCCTTTGAATAGACTTTAAAATAAGGGACTTGATGTGCAGTACTATCGCTACTTTCATAAATGACTTTTGAACTTCCCCAATTTTTACCAGCATCCTTAGATAAACTTAAAGATGGTAACATGTTGAGTCCTCGAGTGAACAAGTACCACTGCTCGGGATCATCGCTCAACCGTAAAGGATGTGTATAGGTTTGATTGTCTATTTTGGGAAATTTAGATTGCTCTAAGTTGTTTAAATACAATAGTATTGGATCTTCCCATTGATCTATATTTTCAGGACTTTTGGATTTGATGGAATAGACGGGAGCATTAAGAATTAGGTGGGAGGTGAAGTAGACTGTTAAGTATCCTTGTTCGTCGATTAGAATAGAAGGATTGTTATGATCGTCTATCTCAAGATTTTCATAAACTGTTTGAACTTGTTGCTCGCCGGTTTCATGATCTAAATAACTAACTAAAATATTTCCGTAATTATCTGTCCAGCCTAGATAGGTGCGCTTATAAGCTCCTTCGTAATAGACCGCTCTCGGATCAGAAAACCAGCTCCAGGTTCCATTGTAGCTTACCGTTGTGTACTCTTGAGAGCTAAAAGATTTGGTATAATCTTTACCAGATTGAGCAATAATTAAATGGTCGCACAGAAACAATGTACTACAAATCAATCCCCATTTTAAGTAAAAACCTCTCACGGGATGAATTTAATCAAAAACAGAATAGAAAAATCAACGCCTGTACTAATCCTGCAAAGCGAAAACTTTTTTCAAAAGGTCAGAGGTGCGCGCATTGAGATTTGTCCTGATTTCTCCTTCTTCTTTCGCGATCATTTTAAAAACACCATCCAGAGCTTTTTGGGTCACGTAATCAGTGAGGTCTGGATTGACTTGATCCGTGAAGGGAATCTTGTTGTATTTGTTAATGGCGTTACTCCATAGATTTGTGGCGCCTACCTGAGATAGATTGCTAGAAATTACTGGCGAAAACTTGGCGTACAGCTCTTGCTGAGTTCTGGTTTGCAGATAAGTGGTAGCCGCTTGGTCATCGCCAAAGAGAATATTCTTGGCATCGGTAAAGGAGATTTCCTTAACTGCATTCACAAATATGGGCAGCGCTTCCTTCGTAGCATCTTCTGCGGCACGGTTGAGCAACTTCAAACCCTCATCTGCCACGCTGCTCAAACCGATTTTGCGCAAGCCTTTATCCACTTTTTGCAATTCTTCTGGGAGTAGAATCTTTACGGCCTCATTTCTGTAGAACCCATCTTTCCCCATTAATTGACGTACCTCTTTCTCTATTCCATTGTCTAGCGCAGCACGCAAACCATTACCTATTTGTTCTTGAGATAGGGGATTACCACCTTGCGGTATTTGATCAGCGATTTGTTGTAATTCTGCGCAGCTAGTGATAAATACTGCTGAGATTATGAGTAGTACTATTTTTTTCATGATAATTGCTTGAAATAGGTTTGTAAGATAGCACGCTTTCGCGAAAGCGGAAACTTTTAAATGAATCAGAAAATAAGATTAGTTATTACAACTCCTTTTTCAAAAATCTAGCCGTATGGCTTTCTTTTGATTTAGCGACTTGCTCAGGAGTACCTTTTGCGACGATGGTGCCGCCGCCACGACCACCTTCTGGACCTACGTCTATGATGTAGTCTGCGATTTTAATGACGTCCATGTTGTGTTCTATGACGAGAACGGTATTTCCCTTATCGACCAATTCATTTAGCACCAGCATCAAGACGCGTATATCTTCAAAGTGCAATCCAGTAGTGGGCTCATCGAGTATATAGAACGTATTTCCAGTATCGCGCTTACTCAATTCTGTGGCAAGTTTAATACGTTGTGCCTCTCCACCAGATAGGGTAGTGGACTGTTGTCCCAAGGTAATATACCCCAAACCAACATCTTTGATTGTTTTAAGTTTTCTATAGATTTTTGGAATAGGTTCAAAGAAATCAGTCGCCTCGTTGATAGTCATCTCGAGCACATCACTGATGGATTTTCCCTTGTATCGGATCTCTAAAGTCTCTCTATTAAAACGTTTCCCCTGACAGGTTTCACAGGTGACGTAAACATCTGGTAGGAAATTCATCTCAATCACGCGAAGACCGCCACCTCGGCACGTCTCACAGCGACCGCCCTGCACATTAAAGCTAAAGCGACCCGGTTTATAACCTCTAATCAAAGCCTCAGGCGTTTTTGCGAATAAACTACGTATCTCGCCAAAAGTTCCCGTGTAGGTAGCGGGATTGGATCGCGGTGTGCGACCTATGGGACTTTGGTTAATATCGATGACTTTATCACAATGATCTAGACCTTTGATGGATTTGTAGGGCTTAGGAACCTTTACACCATTGAAATAATGGGCGTTCATGATGGGGTAGAGCGTCTCGTTGATCAGTGTGGATTTCCCACTTCCTGAAACTCCTGTTACCGAAATCATCTTACCCAGCGGCAAGTCTATATTTACATTTTTGAGGTTGTTACCGGTACAACCTTTTAAGGATATTTTTTTACCGTTTCCCTTTCTGCGTTTTTTAGGTACCGCAATTTCTTTAATTCCACTCAAATATTGTGCGGTAAGAGTGTCGTGGCTCAAGATATCTTCTGGAGTTCCCTCACTGATGATCTCACCACCATGCCGACCGGCAAAAGGACCTATGTCGATGACGTGATCTGCCCGTTCGATCATGTCTTTATCGTGTTCTACCACCACCACTGAATTTCCCGTATCACGCAAGGATTCCAGTGAGTTGATCAACTTTTCATTATCGCGCTGGTGCAGGCCTATACTAGGCTCATCTAGAATGTATAAAACTCCCACAAGCTGTGAGCCTATTTGCGTGGCAAGCCTTATGCGCTGTGCTTCTCCTCCCGAGAGCGTTTTGGCACTTCGGTTTAGGGAAAGGTAGTCCAAGCCCACATCCAGCAAAAATTGTAGGCGTTCTCTAATTTCCTTTAATAGCTCGGTGGCTATTTGTTGTTGCTTTCGCGAAAGCGTGCTCCCAAGACCTTCAAACCATTCTACCAGCTCCACGATGTCCATTTGAGCGAGATCTGCGATGTTCTTCTCGTTTACCCTAAAGTAGAGGGACTCTTTTTTCAAACGGCTGCCCTCACATTTGGGACAGGTTACATTATCCATAAATCCCTTTGCCCAGCGCACTAGACTGGTGCTGTCGTTATTCTGGTAGGTTTGCTCGATGAAGTTTGCGATGCCTTCAAAATCAATCTTATACTTACGATTGACTCCCAGATTTTTTGAGTTGACCTCCAGAGAATCTTTCCCGCCATAAAGGATCATGTCAATGGCTTCTTCGGGAACATTTTCCAGCGGCTCCGTCATTTTAAAGTCGTACTTCTGTGCGATGAGTTCCAGCTGTTTATAGATCCAGTTCTTTTTCTTGTCTGGATAGGGGGCGAGGCCACCTTTGGAAATACTCAAGCTGTAATCTGGGATGATCTTATCTGGATTGATCTGGTAGAGCGCGCCTATGCCGTTGCATTTGGGACAGGCTCCTTTAGGACTATTGAACGAGAAATTATTAGGTTCGGGCTCTGGATAGGAAATGCCTGTTTCTGGACACATGAGTGCGCGAGAGAAATACCGCTCCTCGGTACTGCCGTGGGGTACGATCATCATGACATCATTTCCATGGTACATCGCAGTATTGATCGATTCATCCAGGCGATTGATTCCTTCTTCTGTATTTTCTATTTGCAGGCGATCGATTACGATTTCAATATCGTGAATCTTATAACGATCCAGTTTCATGCCTTTGGTGATGTCCACAATGACATTATCTGTACGCACTTTGACAAATCCCTGCTTGCCGATCTGCTCAAAAAGCTCACGGTAATGCCCCTTGCGCGATTGAACAACGGGTGCGAGAATGTTGATGCGCTCGCCTTCGTAATCTTTTAGTATAAGATCACGAATCTGCTCATCTGTATAACTGACCATCTTCTTTCCCGTATTATAAGAATAAGCGTCACTGGCACGTGTGTAGAGCAATCTCAGAAAGTCATAAATTTCAGTAATGGTTCCCACAGTACTTCGCGGACTCTTACTCGTTGTTTTTTGCTCAATGGCAATTACGGGAGATAGTCCATCAATTTTATCGACGTCGGGACGTTCCAGACCGCCCAAGAACTGGCGCGCATAAGCCGAAAAAGTCTCGATATACCGCCGCTGCCCTTCGGCATAAATGGTGTCAAATGCCAGCGACGATTTTCCCGAGCCGGAAAGCCCAGTAATGACCACCAGTTTTTCTCGAGGTATATTAACATCTATGTTCTTGAGGTTGTGGGCACGAGCGCCTTTTACTTCTATATATTCCTGTTCTTCTACAAGGGTTTCAGCCATCTTGCGAAGGTAATTATGAGATGGTAATGTTTTGTTTAAAGCGGACTTAAAATCACAGCGGATTTTGAGTGGTTGGAGAGAGGATCTTTTGTTTTTAAAGTTGCATTGAAGTGGATCAGATATTAGCTCTCAATTTCTACTAAATTATTCTTTAAACGAAGTTTAGTCTCTTCACTAATAAATTAGACTTCAGAATTAGGTGAACACAGGGAGAAAATAATTGAACAAATGAACAAATTACATTTTAATTATAAACCACTACATCTGTCAACGGAATCTCTATCCCATAAATATCGCGGGATTTGGGGAGCATAAAACCAGCTGAGGTCTCGTACCAGTCATTCCAATTGGCTTGTATTCCATCCAGCGGAATGATATCTACCCACATTTTAAATGATTTGGGCAGGAAATTCTCGTCCACTTGCCAAACGTAAACATCTCCAGGAGTGGTGCCACCGCTTTTATAGCGTACCAAAAGCTCGTTTTCAGCAATGTACTCCAGTTCTGTACCTACATCCCTTATTTTAAATGGCGCAATGAGCCAGAAGCTGTCATTATTGAAATTACTTTGTGCGTATTCAATAGCATCTTCACGCTCATCTCCTGTAAGCTCTGTTCCGTTTTCAAAAGCTTTACTGATCAGTGGTTTTTCAGTTTGAAGTTGAACAAGTTTATCATCCCACCTTACATCAACACTGGTTTGAGAAGGTCGCCACATGTAATGATTAGTTTCTCTAAAGGTCCATGAGATGGAATCCATGTCAGAAAGTGCATCTGCATTAATGGCATCTTGGATCTTTATTGCGAGTGCCGTGGCCTTTACGCCTTTTATACCGCTGGGAATTTCTACATCAAAGTATAGCTTAAGACCCAAGAATGCTATGATCAAAATCGCTATCAAAACGAGTAGAACTTTAAATACTTTTTTGATCATGAGACTGAAATATTAAATGTTGGGTTAAGCACAAAAATAAATGCCAGTACATAAAAATCTACTGGCATTTGATGCTAAAATAAGTAAGAATTACTTTTTGAACTTTACTTTATAATCTTCTATAGCTTGTTCTACTATTTGAATGGCCATTTCACGACCTTCAAATTCTTCAACATTAACTTCTTTATTTTCTAATTTTTTATAGTCCTGAAAGAAATTGCGCATCTCTTTTTTCCAGTACTCTGGAAGCTCATCTACATCATTAAAATGGGCAACAGACATATCATTTTGAGCCACTGCGATAATCTTATCGTCCATCTCACCGCAATCCAACATTCTCATCACACCTATCACTTTTGCGTCAACAAGACACATGGGGACGATTTCTATTTGAGAAAGAACAAGTATGTCTAGTGGATCCTGATCGTCACAATAGGTTCTTGGAATAAATCCGTAATTTGTGGGATAATACATGGAAGAGTAGATCACGCGATCCAGTATAAGCATACCAGATTCCTTGTCGAGCTCATACTTTGCTCTGGTATTTTTTGGGATCTCTATACAAGCCGTCACGGTTTCAGGCGCATTCTCGCCATAACTTACGTGGTGCCATGGGTTCTTTTTCATAATGGTTTCTTTAATCGGGCTGCAAAAATAGTGCTGTTTACGCTTTCGCGAAAGCGATATCACAACAAACATTATCCTAAACCTCATGACATCGTTATAGTTAGCAAAAATTGTCAATTGTGCGTTAAATATCCTTGTATCTGCACTACTCACACATTCTAGCAATATCTTTATAACATGACGCAGGAAGAAAGACGTGGATTCAGGTTTGAGTTTTATAATCCAGAAGAGAAGGATCCATTTGATAAATTATTTGGGATCTTTAAGGAGTTGATCACGCACACCTCTGGAGACTTTGATGAAGCTATAAGCTGGCTCAGGGAGCTGGACAAGGAATATCAACTCACCACTCCAGAGTACACCATTGATGATTTTATAGAAGACCTCAAGCAACGAGGCTATATTAAGGAGGAAATCGACCCACGGGACGGAACTGATGGAGAAGGGGGAGAGGACGGTGCGGGCCGTTTTAGCATCACTGCAAAAACGGAGCAATTGCTGCGCAAACATGCGCTGGAGCAAATCTTTGGCAACATGAAGAAGAGCAATGCGGGTAATCACAAGACCGGTAAGCTGGGACAGGGCGATGAGCAGAGTGGTGATTTTAGGCCCTATCGTTTTGGTGATGGACTGGATCGCATTGCCATGACAGAGAGTTTACGCAACGCACAGATCAATCATGGTATGGGATCCTTTAATCTAACTGAAGACGATCTCGTTGTAGAAGACACCCGTTTTAAAGCTCAGATGAGTACCGTGCTCATGATCGATATTTCACACTCCATGATATTGTATGGAGAGGATCGGATCACACCTGCCAAAAAAGTGGCCATGGCTCTTGCAGAGTTGATCACCACAAGATATCCAAAGGATACTTTAGACATTATAGTTTTTGGTAATGATGCCTGGACGATAAAAATTGCCGATCTTCCCTATTTAAAAGTAGGGCCTTACCACACCAATACGGTAGCAGGATTGCAGCTTGCCATGGATATCTTGCGCCGCAAGCGAAATACCAACAAGCAGATTTTCATGATAACCGATGGAAAACCTAGTTGCTTGCGTTTAAAGGATGGTAGGTACTATAAAAACAGCAATGGTCTTGATGAGTATATTGTGGAAAAATGCTACACCATGGCTGCCCAAGCCAGAAGATTGCACATACCCATCACCACATTTATGATTGCAAACGATCCCTACCTGCAACAATTTGTGGATGAATTTACCGATGCCAATCAAGGCAAGGCGTTTTTTACTGGACTTCAAGGTCTAGGAGAGATGATTTTTAGAGATTATGATACCAATCGTCAAAGACGAATTAAGTAGGTAAATTATAAGAAAAGGATTAGTGCCAGTATTTCGATTAGTGTTTTGATAAGGCGCTATCGTTTGCGTATTTATAAGCAAGAAAATTCTTTGTACTTGAACTAGAATTTTCATACAAAAAGTAGCTTTGATAACAGAATGTCTATATTTGCCAGCAATCAAAAAATTACCCCCGATGAGAATACTTCTACTTACAATTGCAACAGTTCTTTTCTCTATTTCCCTAACCGCGCAGAATAACATCGACGATGCAAATTTTGATGATAGCATCAAATACAGCATATTCTATGGGATTAATTATTCCTACGTAGAAAATTATGGGAATGATGGTTTTAAAGGAGAACGATCTGGGTATAATGCAGGTCTTGTTGCTGAAATGCCATTTGCAAAAAGATGGTCGTTTGAAGGTTCATTATTCTTTTCTACTGTAGGTGAACAGCCTATCGACGAGGAAGGTGAGCGTGTAGCAAGATTCAGAACTTATACGATAAACTTACCTGTTCAATTTAAATATTACTTTTCAGACAAAAAGGACTTCAGTATTCATATAGGTCCCAATTTGAGTTACAATTTTGAGCCTCGTATTTTTGAGAATAGAAATCAAGATTTTAGAACTTTAGAAGAAATCGTTCGCACTGGTTTTGATGGAACCGCAGGTTTTGGTTATAAATTCCCTGGATTTGGTCTATGGGTTAAAGGAACATTTAGTTACGGATTTGCTGATATATTTGTGAATACTGATGTTTATCAATCTGAAAGATTTAAGATTATCCGCTTTGATATTGGGTATCAGTTCTAATTCCTGATTATCTCGTCTCAATATAAGTTACCTTTCTAAATTCTAAAGAGTCGTATATCATGATCAAGGAATTTATAAAAGGGGATAAAAAAGTCATTAATGCTTGGGCATTTTATGACTGGGCAAACAGCGTGTACTCATTAGTCATCAGCAGTGCCATCTTTCCCATATTTTACTCTGTGATTAGTAAGGAAGCGTTTGAGAAAGGAAATGTTCCTGAGTTATTTAAAAATTTTAATAATGAATCTATTATAATTATTGTCTCAGCAATATCATTTATAATAGTAAGTTTTCTTTCTCCCATTCTTTCTGGTGTTGCTGATTATTCTGGAAAGAAATTGACCTTTCTTAAGTTTTTCTGTTATCTGGGTTCCATCAGTTCCATGGGATTGGCGTTTTTTAGTTTTGATTACCTGTATCTAAGTTTATTGATTTACATGTTTGCACTGATAGGCTTTTGGGGGAGTTTGGTTTTTTACAATTCCTTTCTTCCAGATATCGCCCATCCAGAACAGCAAGACCAAGTAAGTGCTCTAGGCTTTTCCATGGGTTATTTGGGGAGTTTGATTTTATTAGGTATTTGTTTATTCCTTTCTATCGGTGGTTTTTATCCAGAAGAAGGCCTTTTTCCTGACAACGAGATATTGCCGTTAACAGCTGTGCAAATTTCCTTTTTTCTCGTTGGCATATGGTGGATGGGATTTGCCCAATATACTTACGCTCACTTGCCAGAAGGAACCTTAAAGGATAGAACCGGCGTTAAAAGCATTTGGACCAGTGGGTTCAAGGAATTGAAAACGGTATATCATAAGCTCATTGAGAATAAGTCGATGAAAAAATATCTGAGTGCCTTTTTTATTTACAGCATGGCGGTACAAACGGTTATGTATGTAGCTACTTATTTTGGTACTGAAGAGGTGGAGTGGGGTAAGATGGATAAAACCTTTGGTTTGATAGTTAGTATTTTATTAATACAAATAGTTGCCATTTTAGGCGCATGGCTGGCGAGCTTATTGTCAAAACGCATAGGTAATATAAAAACGCTTATCGTTATCAATATGATCTGGGCTTTGATATGTGTGTATGGCTATTTTGTGATAACACCATTACAATTTTTTATTACTGCAGGCTTTGTAGGGTTTGTAATGGGTTCCATTCAGTCCTTATCTCGCAGTACCTACTCTAAAATGCTGCCAGCAGATACCACAGATACCGCCAGTTTCTTTAGTTTTTATGATTTGGCAGAGAAGATAGGAATCGTAATCGGGATGCTCATATTTGCCGTAGTTGGAGAAATTACGGGTAGTATGCGTGGCCCTATCTTATTTCTTATTGTGTTCTTTATAATTGGCGTGGTTATATTATCGACTATTCCCAAGATCAAAAAGGTTAGAGAACAACATTAAGATCTTTGTATCATTCAGAAGATCTTCAAAGCTAGTCGATCGACTATTGCAAAACTTCGATTTGAGAATTCATACTTCTTTGTTCAAATTGCGTGAATCAATCCGCGTTAGTCTTTTAGAACATTAGGCAATTTCGCAGTGGTGGAGTTGGGTATTAAAGGAACTCCCTAAGTGTTGAAATTGATATAATGTATTTTGTACCAGATAGATAAAGAATTCTTGCCACTTTCTCGTATTTTAGTACATCAAAATTTTGATTGAATCATGCCACTTAAGAAAGTCAAATTCCTCAAACGTCTTATACTATGGGCATTTGTCTTACCACTTCTTACTTTTGGGATGGTTCTATGGGTCGCTTATGCAAAACAAGATCGCATCGTCCAATCACAAATAGCCGAAATCAATAAAAATTATGCGGGTCAAATAAGTGTGGGAGACTCGCATCTTGCACCATTTGAAAACTTTCCTGATGTTTCTATTAAAATCGATAACGTAGCCGTTTACGAAAGTAAAGAACCAACAGCCGCCGCCATATTAGAAGTCGCGGACATCTACGTAGGTTTTAATTTTTGGGACATCGTGGTAGGTAATTATGATATTCATTCCCTACTGATTGAAGACGGGATGTTTGACATTGTATTACATACTGATGGTACCACAAATCTTGAAAACGCAATCGCCACAAGCGACGCAAACGAAAACGGAGATCCTCTGAATATCCATTTGCGCAACATTGAACTGAAGAACATTGATTTGCATAAACGTTATGAGTCCACAAAAATGGATGTAGAAACGCTTATTTATTGGGCAAAAGGTGGTTTCAAATCAGGCGATGATAAAATACAGGCACATGTGGATAGCGAGTTTGAGCTCAATGTGATAAATGATAAAGACACGACCTATTTTAAGCATAAACATTTTGAATTCCATACCGATTTTGAGTTTGATGAAAATAGCGGTCTGCTTGTGATTGAACCATCCGGCATCAATATGGAACATGGAGAATTTGAGATAGAGGGAAGTGTTGCTACCAGGGATGACATGACCCTAGATCTAGAAGTGACCGGTACCAAACCTAGTTTTGACATGTTCATCGCTTTTGCACCTGAGGAACTTATTCCGGTTTTGGAGCAATATAAAAATCAAGGGGATATTTATCTTAACGCGTCGATAAAGGGACCGACCAGTAAGGGAAGACAGCCTGCGATCGATGCCAGCTTTGGCGCATCAAAAGCCTATCTAGAAAATCCTGAATCCCATAAACGTATTGATCAGCTGGGTTTTTTGGGTCATTTTACTAATGGCGATGAGAGAAACCTACGTTCCATGGAGTTCTCATTAACCGATTTCTCGGCAAATCTCAATAAGGGAGATTTCATCGGCGAGTTAATCGTAAAGAATTTTGAAGAGCCCGAGATTGATATGCAGCTCAATGCCGATTTTAATATTCCTTTTTTGGTTAGTTTTTTAAATCTTGAAGAGATACAAAACGTAAAGGGCAGTGTCGCAATGGAACTCAAATTTCACGATATCGTAGATTTAAATAATCCCGAGAAAGTTTTGAGTGATTTGAATCAAGCGTACTACGCCGAATTAAAAATTGAAGATTTATCATTCGACTCCAGTGATATGCTTGCGCCCTTAAAAGATCTGGATTTACATCTAGAAATGAATGGTAAACAGGCGCAGCTGGATCAAATGGATCTAGTTTTGGGAAATTCCCATCTTTCGGTCACGGGTTCACTTAGCGACCTGCCGGCTATTATTCATCATGCAAATATTCCCGTAACCGCTAATCTCGAAATAAGAGCGGACACTCTCGACATCGCTCAGCTTACTAGATTTGATAAAGCGAATAAAACCGGTATCAATGAACAAATAAAGAATTTAAGTCTCTCACTTTCTTTTAAAGCCTTGGGAAATGCCTTTACCGAGTTTGAATTTTTACCCAAGGGCGCTTTTTATATCAATGATTTTCATGCGGATTTAAAAAACTACCCACATCAAGTGCACGATTTCCATACCGATATTATCATTGAGGACGAAAATCTCAACATAAAGGACTTTACCGGTTTTGTGGATGCATCAGATTTTCATATCAATGGAACGGTCTATGACTACGGCTCATGGATGCAGGAAGAGCTTGAGGGCAAGGTGAAGTTTGACCTCACGGTAAACTCAGATTTGTTGCAATTTGAGAGTCTTTTTACCTACGATGGCGAGAATTATGTGCCTGAGGATTACAGGCACGAAGAGATCAATGATCTACAACTGCATTTTACAAGCGATCTAAATTACCAAAACAATACGCTTGGTTCTATTAATGTGGATCTGGATAAATTTGAGGGTAAGATGAAAGTTCATCCATTGCGTTTTGAAGACTTTAAGGGCAAGTTTCAGTATGAAGATGATCATGTAAAAGTGGATGGTTTGAAAGGCAAAATGGGGCGTTCTAGATTTGAGATTGCCACAAATTATTATTTGGGAGAAGATGAGACGATAAAGAAAAGAGACAATGCATTTTCAATAAAATCGGATTTTTTGGACTTTGATGCACTTTCTAATTATAATGAGCAACCTCAAAAATCAGCGGATACAGTAGTGCCATTAAAAGATAAAACGGCAGATGCTCCTGAACACGCAGAAGCGTTCAATATCTATGAATTACCATTTACCGACATGCAATTTAACGTAGATATTGGTCATTTTGTGTACCACCGGCTGGATCTTAAAAAGCTCAAAGGACAGCTACGTACGACTCAAGACCATTACATTCATCTAGACACTTTGAGTATGGATGCGGCTGGTGGGTATATCGCCATGAACGGTTTTTTTGATGGAAGCGATGCAAAACACATCTATCTAGAGCCTAATCTCAACCTAACTAATGTAGATCTCGATAAATTGCTGTTCAAGTTTGAGAACTTTGGACAGGACGTAATCCTATCTGAAAATCTACATGGTAAATTAAACAGTGATATTACTGGAAAAATTCTTGTGTATCCAGATATGACCGTGGATCTTGATCAGTCAGAAGTTCATATCGATGCACAGGTATTGAAAGGTCGTTTAGAGAATTACGATCCCGTTTTGATGCTTTCTGATTATTACGGCGATAAGGATTTGACTAAAGTGCGTTTTGATACGCTTCAAAACCACATGGACATCGTTAACGGTAAGTTGAGCATTCCCAACATGACCATTGAATCGACATTAGGACACATCGAGATTTCCGGAACCCAGAATATGAACGATGAGATTGATTATTACATCCGTATCCCGTGGCGGGTATTGTTAAAAGCCACTCGCAATAAGATATTTGGCGCCAAGAAAAACGATCCAGATACAGAGGATGAAATCATTCAAAAGGATGAAGATAAAAGAACCCGCTATGTCAACCTCAACATCACGGGAACTCTGGATGATTATAAGATTAAAATGGGTAGGGATAAGTAGGGTTTTTGGGATCAATTGATGAGCAAGAAAGTAAATGTAATTCCCTCAGCATAATTCCTTATAGGTAATGCTCCTTATTATAGTATGTTTTCAATTACTCTGACTTAAGTTCTTTTAGATATTCTCCAATTGATACGTCAAAAGACAATCCAACGAATGGTTTTTTCCCAAAACTCTCATCATCCAAAAATGGAATACCGAAAGTTAAATTTACATCTAAAGAGTTGAAAAATCGTGCTCCTATGCCTGCGCCGATGTGGGCTGCTTCAAAATCACTATTTGTAGTTAAATTTGCTACATTGTAAAGTAATCCCGACCCGTATCCAATAGCGTAGATTTGATTGATAAAAGGATTGCGTTCATCTAAGTCGTAGGATCTTATTGGCTTGCTAGCAAGATTAGGTGGAGTTTCTTGTTTGAAGTTCCAGATTCTATATTTTACACCTATTTTTTCGCTAGCAAACCCTATAGCATTTAAGTCTTTATAGTCATCTAAAAATAAATTTTGACTAATACCTAAAGTAAAATAGAGCCCAAAGTGTCGTCGATCGTCTGCATTTTCAAAAGATTCTACAAAAGAGTTTAAGAATGAAACGAGATCAATCTCGATTACATCGTTCTTATCGTCAATAATGGTGTATTTTTCTATATTGTTGATTAGCTTGTTATAGAGTGCTTTAAAGACGATGAACTTAGAATAGTCCATAGGTTGTTTTGACTCAGTAACCTGCAAACCTTTCTTCCAACTTTTAAACTTTTCTTTGTTATCGTACGATGGATTATATGTTTTCTCAACAAAATTATAAGTTTCATCCAGTATTTGTATAACGTAACTAAAAGTAACCGCTCTATCTAATTTATTTATCCGACTAATAAAATTTAGGAATGATATAATTTCTTCATTCATATTTATATTACTCAAATTTTCGCTTGTTTTGTGATAATACATCAATGCAATGGCTGCGTCAATTTTATTAATAAGATTAAATATTTGATTGTCTTCAGAGAATATTTTAAATTCTATCAGTATTGGAAGCATTTCCTTATTTAAGTAAATAATATCAGATACATCATAAACATTTTTAGAAGCAATTCGTCTTGTTTCTGAGAATATTTCCGTAAATTTTTTCGAATAAGAAGATTTAATTGAATCATTCTTCATCGTTAAATTTAAATCCAGTATTTGCTTATTTATGTCTGACAGAAGTACATTTAAAGACTGCTTGTTTGGTATGTATGATTCAAGAATACTATCTCTTTTTCTACCATATTTTTTTTTGATTGACTTGTTTAATCGAAAAGGGGAATTCAGTATATATTTAATTTCTTTTAAGTTTGTTGAATCAAAAAGCAACGGTTTAGATTCTAATACCCTTATATCTTTTTCCTCGAGTAGAGTGATTAAACTTTGAGAGGCTGGATTTTTAATGTTTGTCTTCAAATAAAATTCATCTTTAGTTTCAACCGAATCTCGAGAAACGAGATTAAACGTATCGACACCCTTAATCTTTATAGTATCTTGAAGATTGATAGTTTTTCGCCACAAGTCATCGATGTTTTTTCTTTTGTACTTCAAGAACTGGAACCTTAAATCAATTTGAATCGCTTGGTTGATCAATTGGTCAGAGTAATTTGCAGTATCGCGAGCTTTAGAGTTATATTCTAAAATTGATTTTTTAAGTCCGTTCAATTGGTAGTTGAAATTATTTTGTTCTTCATAAAGGGATTCAGTCATATTAGTTAACTCAAAAATTCGATCTTCAATAGCAAGTACGTTTTTAATTTCTTTGGTATATAAGTCTGATACAATTGAATCTTCTGATATCCTACTTAAAGCTACTTTCGCTTCTCTTAGGAAGTTTGATTTAAGCGCATCTAAATCATTTAAATCGCGATCAATAATTTCACGAATAAATTCATAGCTTTTCATATAATTACTAATTGTTTCGTCAATCGACTGACTTATTATGAAAAGATTACGGTCAAAACTACTTAATTCCTTTCTGGCGGGTTTGAAGTAGGCTATTTCATTATCGACTATTTTATCATTCAGGTCTTTATATAGTTGTCCCAATCTATAGTCTAAACGTGAATCAAAGTCAAAAAAACCCCTCCTTTTCAAACTTTGATTGTTAGAAAGCACTGTACCTACGATGTCAATGAATAGTTGTCTTTTTATGTGTTCTTCGGTACCATCTGGAAATATACTATCATAATATGACCATTCATTATCGCTTATTGAGCCTAAGTCTTCTTTACCGATGTACATCAACTCACTAAACCCCAACACTATCGCATAATTTGTAGAGAGCTCTAGTAATTCTTTTTCTACGATATCCTGATTTTTTTCTTCCAGTAGAGTCAGTATACAACTCTGCAAGAAAATCTTTGAGGTATAATTATATTCAGGCAATCGTTCAAATACAAAGCGTTTAAGCCCCTCACGTTTCAGTTCGTTTTGTTTGCGAGCCACGACTCTTTTAAGAGCTTCAACATCAATGGTTCCTTGTCCAAATGTCAGGGACTCCAATCCCACGGATAGCGTGGGTGATTCTGCTTCCTGTGCTTTTGTGAACAAAATAAAAAATACGGCAATACATAGAATTAATCTTTTTGTTAGTCTCATGATTTTTAGGAATTAGTGTATGTGTTAAGGTTAATAAAATGTTACTGCTTTATTTCTTTAGTTGTTTAAACAGGGTTTAAAGTACAGATTTTCAATTTAATAAGTAGAACATGGTTTTATGTTCTATTTCAGAGCGATTAACTTGATTGTTAAAATTAGCTTAATGCGATTGGTTAAAAAATACCCACCACTAGGTATTTTTTAGAAAAAAATATAGAGTGATCAGTTAGACTATTAAGGATTTCCTCAATTTAACAATACGATCTTTTTCCTATCTTCACACCTCCCCAAATTAATTACTATTCCTTATTAATAGGAATGGCTTGATTTGGGCTTTATTTTAGCTTTAGCGACCTGTCCTGAGCCATGTCGATGTAAAGTAAAGTACCACTTGATTTGAAAAACGAAAAAGAAACCAGACAACTGCTCATTGATCAGCACCTCAAAGAAGCTGGATGGAATGTGGCAGACCCATCTCAGGTTTCTGAGGAGTTTTTGGTTAAAAAGAATATGGCCAGCGAGCCTCCCGCGGGTTATGGCAATTCTTTTTCTGACTATGTGCTGTTCAATAAAATAGGTCAAGTCATTGCGGTGGTTGAAGCCAAGAGCTTTACCAAGGATCCCAGAGTAGGTCAGGAGCAAGCCAAACAATATTGCCTTGCGATAGAAGAGGATACGGGCTTTCTGCCTTTTTGTTTTTATTCTAACGGGACTGATATCTTCTTCTGGAACATTGGAGAATATCCGCCTAAGAAAATTATTGGTTTTCCCACGCAAGCCGATTTTGAAAATTTGGAATACGTGCGGCGTTCTAAAAAGCCATTGCCTAAGGAACTCATTAATGTGGATATCGCAGGTCGTGACTATCAAATTGCCGCGATACGTAGTGTGTTTGAATCTTTGGAAAGAAAGAGAACGAAACTATTGCTCGTCATGGCAACGGGAACTGGTAAGACGAGAACCTGTATAGCCATGGTAGACGCACTTATGCGAGCGCACTGGGTAGAGAAAACATTGTTTCTAGTGGATCGCATAGCATTGAGGGATCAAGCTGTGGAAGCTTTTCAGGAACATCTACCTAATGAACCGGTCTGGCCTAAAAAAGTTGAGAAGTCGATCGCGGTGGATCGCAGGATTTATGTCTCTACTTATCCTACGATGCTCAATATTATTAAGGATCAAGAAAACCCGCTGTCATCTCATTTCTTTGATATGATCGTGATTGATGAAAGTCACAGATCTATTTATAACACCTATCAAGAAGTGTTGAATTATTTTAATGTGATTACGTTAGGCTTAACCGCAACGCCTACTGATGCCATCGACCACAACACCTTTGAACTTTTTGAGTGCGAGGACGGCTTGCCCACGTTTGCCTATTCCTATAAAGATGCGATTACTAACAAACCACCCTACCTCTGTAATTATGAGGCACTTGAAATCAATACAAAGTTTCTCGATAAGGGAATCCACGAGGGCACGGTCTCTTTTGAAGACCAGATGAAATTATCTAAAGAAGGACGCGATCTGGAAAGCTTGAATTATGAGGGCAGCGATCTTGAAAAAGTAGTGCGCAATAAAGGAACCAATGCGCTTATCGTCAAACAATTCATGGATGATTGTATCAAGGATCCTTTTGGTACCGTTCCAGGCAAGACCATTTTCTTTTGCCAAAACATCGCTCAAGCAAGACAGATGGATGAAATCTTTGACACGCTGTACCCAGAATATAAGGGCGAACTTTCCAAAGTCTTGGTGTCAGAAGATCCTCGTGTGTATGGAAAAGGAGGATTGCTGGATCAATTCAAGACTAACGATATGCCGCGCGTTGCCATAAGCGTGGACATGCTGGATACTGGTGTGGACGTGCGCGAGCTGGTCAATCTAGTTTTTGCAAAGCCGGTATTTTCATATACCAAATTCTGGCAAATGATAGGTCGCGGTACCAGACTGCTGGAACCTACCGCCATGAAACCATGGTGCGCTGCAAAGGATAGGTTCCTGATCATGGATTGCTGGAAAAACTTAAAATTTTTCGGAGAAAAACCCGAAGGAAAAACTTATGACAACAGCTTACCGTTACCACTGCGTTTTGCAGCCACGAGAGTGGAAAAGATTGAGCTGGCGCTAGAGCTGGGAGAAATAGACATAGCCCATAAGGAAATAAAGTTGTTCCGCGATATGATCCAGCGGTTGCCTAAGGATTCCATAACCATAAGAGATGCGCAGTCCATAATTGTTAAGGTGATGGATAAATCATTCTGGGAAGGGATTGAACAAAAGGACTTTGACTACCTTAAAGAAAGTGTGCTGCCTTTGTTTAAAACGGTTTCCCAAGTGGACTTCAAAGCCATGCAGTTTAAAAAAATGGTGCTGGATCTGTCCACTGTTTTTATGGTCGATGATCACGACCGCTGGGAAATGGAGAAAATCGCGGTAATGGAACAGGTGGCGCTGTTACCGCTGTCCGTAAACATCGTCGCTAGGGAAAAAGAAATCATCAATGCCGTTACCTCAGGGAAATACTGGAAAGGGATCGATGATGCTGGTTTTGACACGCTTTCGCGAAAGCTGGCACCTCTTATGCGATTCATTGAAAAAAGATCTGGCTCAGGAATGGATCATGTAAATCTACAGGATGAGATTACCAAGCGCGAATTCATAGAATTTGGCCCAGAAAACGAGTCGGTAAGTATCACGCGGTATAGGGAAATGGTGGAAGAAAAGGTGGCGGCCATGATCGATCGCAATCCTATCCTGCAAAAAATAAAAGCAGGTCAACCGGTAACACCGCAAGAGGCAGAACAGCTGGCTGAGGAACTGCTCAATGAAGATCCACACATTACGGAACAGTTGCTGCAAAAGGTCTATAACAACCAGCGGGCAAGTTTTATTCAGTTTATAAAGCACATACTGGGCATCGAGCTGCTGGAGCGTTTTGAGGAGACCGTAAATAAGAAGATCAATGATTTTATTGCCGTCCACAACACTCTTAACCTCAACCAGATCGAGTTCCTGCAATTGCTTGGCAAGTTCATCATAGAGCGCGGCACCATCGAGCGCCGTAATTTGCTGGAAGCACCTTTTACCGTGATCCATCCTCGCGGGATTCAGGGCGTTTTTGCACCGCACGAGATCCAGGAAATTTTAACTTTAACGGAACAATTAGTGGCCTAAAAACCACAAAATAACAGAAGAAAAACTAATGATATCAGAAGTATTATATTTGATATCTAATTGCAATACTATGAGCAACTCGGCAAAAGTCCAAACAGCCCTGCGGCTGGATAAAAACCTACTGGAAGTCCTTAAAGAAAAAGCCAAGGCGTCTAACCGCAGCCTGAACAACTATATCGAGACCCTGCTTTTCAAAGAAGTAGGTCGTGTGCCTAACCATACCACCGTAAAGGCTATTCACGATGCGCGTAGCGATAATACTGAAACGATTGCTGATTTAGACCGCTGGCTGGATAGTATATAGATATGTACACCCTTAAAGCCACGAGCCAATTTAAAAAAGACCTCAAAAAGGTCAAGAAACAAGCCGATAATTTTAAACGTACCACCGAGGTTCTAAAGTTATTGCAGCGCAACGGTCATAAGGCCATACCGCTGGAGATGCGGCCCCATAGATTAAAGGGCGATTATAAGGATAACTGGGAATGCCACATCAAGCCCGACCTGCTGATCATCTGGTTTCAAATGGAAGATCCCAACAACATACGCCTCGTGAGACTGGGCTCGCACTCTGATCTTTTTTGACACTTTTTTTGATTGATACCCCTCAACCCCATTAAACAACCATTACATAGCCGTCACACCACATGAGCCTACTGCAACACAATCCCGAGATAAAGTCTAAGATACGCGAGCTCTGGAACAAGTTCTGGAGTGGTGGGATCTCTAATCCACTTACCGCTATTGAGCAGATTACCTATTTGCTTTTTATGAAAAAGCTGGACGAGAATGATCGTACCGCTTTCGCGAAAGCGGAATTCCTACAAGACGACTCGCACACATCCATCTTTGCCGGTAAATTCCTGCTGCCTCAAGACCGTCCCAAACAGGACGCGACCTCAGAGCAGATTGAAAAATTAACCGAAGAAAAGGGAATTGACAAAAATACCCTGCGCTGGTCAGAATTTAGAAAACTACCGGCTGAGGAGATGTTGACCCTCGTGCAGCAATATGCCTTTCCGTTTATCAAGGAACTCGATAAAGCCGACTCGCCCTTTGTTAAACACATGCGCAATGCCGTGTTTATCATTCCAAAGCCCTCGCTCATGGTGGAAGCGGTCAAGATCATCGATGCCATTTATGAAGAGATGGAAAAAGATGCCAGCAACAAAGGGCAGGATTTTCAGGACATTCAAGGAGACGTTTATGAATTCCTGCTGAGCGAGATTGCCAGTGCGGGAAAAAACGGACAGTTCAGGACACCGCGGCATATTATCAAATTACTGGTAGAACTGGTTGATCCACAACTGGGAAATAGGATTTCAGACCCTGCCTGTGGTACGGGAGGTTTCTTGCTGGATGCCTATCAATATCTGGTTACCAAAACTACAAAGGATAGCTCTGGTATTGAACGCGATGAGGATGGTTTTAAACGATCCAGTAAAAGTTTCCTGCTTGATGAAGAGGTAAAAAACATTCTCGGCAAGAGCTTTCAGAGCTACGACATCGACCAGACCATGGTGCGACTGGGATTGATGAACCTGATGATGCACGGTATGGAAACGCCACAAATTGATTATAAGGACACACTCAGTAAAGCATACGTGGAAACCAGCGAGTACGATGTCGTGCTGGCAAATCCACCCTTTACGGGCAACATTGATAAGGGCGATGTGAATGAGGAACTCAAACTTAAAACGACAAAAAGCGAGCTACTCTTTATAGAACGCATCTTCAACATGCTGCGCATGGGAGGAACGGCAGGAATCGTGATCCCGCAGGGCGTACTTTTTGGCTCTGGGAAAGCCTTTGTGGATGCCAGAAAGTTGATGATCGAGAAAAGCCAACTCAAAGCCGTGGTAAGCATGCCCTCAGGCGTGTTTAAACCTTATGCAGGTGTAAGCACCGCACTATTGATCTTTACCAAAGGCGGCGCCACGGAAGATGTCTTTTTCTACGACATGGAAAGCGACGGCTATTCCCTAGACGACAAACGCAACAAACTGGACGGCACGGGCGATCTACAAGATATAGTTACAAAATATAAACAACACTGTCAGTCTGAACAGAACAGGTCACTGAGCGGAGCCGAAGTGGACCGCAAACTCAAACACTTCTCCGTCCCCAAAAAAGAAATCGTAAACGAGAAATACGATCTCAGTTTCGCCCGCTATAAAGAAGAAGTATATGAAGAAATCGTCTATGAAAAACCAGAAGTCATTCTAGAAAAACTCATGGGAGAGAATGGACTGGAAGCCCAGATCAGTGCCAAGTTGAAGGAGTTAAAGGGGTTGTTTTGATGAGATTTGAATATAGAAATCTATCTGAAATTACAGAAAGTTTGAATAATAGAAGAATTCCATTAAATTCAAAAGAGCGAGCGAAAAAGACTAATATCGGATTATATCCCTATTACGGAGCTAATAATATTATGGGATATATTGATGAGTATATCTTCGATGAAGAAATATTATGTATAGCAGAAGATGGTGGTAATTGGGGTGCAAATTCTATTTGCTCATACATAGTGAACGAAAGGTGCTGGGTTAACAATCATGCACATGTTTTAAAAAGCAATGGAAAAGTTAGCTTGATATATCTTAAAAATTATCTCAACCGGTCAAATCTCAATAAGTTTATTACTGGATCTACGCGAGGCAAGCTCACTAAGACCGCATTGAATAAAATTGAAATACCACTACCAAGTTTAGCCGACCAAAAACGCATCGCTCAAGTCTTAAGCGATTGTGAGGAATTGATTTCCAAACGTAAAGAAAGCATCGCCCTGCTGGATGAGTTGGTCAAGAGTACTTTTTTAGAGATGTTTGGGGATCCTGCTTTAAATCATAAAAAACTTCCCATTATAACTGTGCGAGATCTTTTGGATGAAGCTAAATATGGTACAAGTAGTAAGGCTCAAGCAAGTGGAGAATATCCGTATTTGAGGATGAATAATATTGATTATAATGGAAACTGGGATTTTGAAAAACTGAAGTATATTGATTTGTCAGAAAAAGATAAACCTAAATATCTTTTGAAGAAAGGCGATGTGGTATTTAATCGAACCAACTCTAAAGAATTAGTTGGAAAAACAGGTATTTATGATCGAGATAATGACATGTGTATTGCTGGTTATTTGATTAGGCTGAGAACGAAAGAAGGAATTAATCCTTATTATCTCTGGGCGCATTTAAATAGCTCATATTCAAAACAAAATCTTTTTAGTATGTGTCGCAATATTGTAGGTATGGCAAATATTAATGCACAGGAAATCCAAAATTTTAAATGTCTTGACATTCCTGAAAGTTTAGGGAATGCTTTTGAAGAAATAGTATTTGAAATAAATTCATTAAAAAACACTTACCAAAATCACTTGCAAGAACTTGAAAATCTTTACGCTCGGTTGAGTCAGGACGCTTTTAAGGGTGAGTTGGATTTGAGTGGGGTTGTTTTGAGGGGAGAGAATCCAAGTTCGAATGTGGTTGAAAGTGTCAGTTCGAGCGGAGTCGAGAATGGTTCAGATATTGACAAGCTTTTCAAATCTTTGAACTACCAGCCATTTGCCGCAGCATTGACTAGAATAGAGGAAGAATACGGTACGATTACCCACAGTAAAACCTTTATCCAAAAAACGGTAAGCAACATCCAGCAAATAGATGATCCCGAAGCTTTAAGAGAAGTGGTCTTTAAAGAAATGCCATGGGGTATGTTCTCAAAACAAATCGCCCAGTCACTCGATAAGAATCCGTTTTTAAGATCTGTAGGAACAGGAACAAACAAGCACTTTGAGGTCAAAGCTAATAAAGTCCTAGAATTGGATCAATGGATGCAAGCCGCTGAAAATAAGGAATACGTGAATTCCGCTCGTAAAATGATCGCCATATACCACGATCCTTTTATCAATAACGATCTATTTCAAATAGAATTGATGAATACAGTTCTGCGTTGTATCAAGATTTTAGAAACTGCAGATTTGAGCGAAATACGCAGTAAAATGAAAGCTTGGAAAATGAAAGAAGATGGTTTTACAAATAAGGCTGAGAAGTTTAGTGAGCAGCATACGGAGGCGATGGTAGGGTTTTTAGAAGGTTTGGGATTGTTACAAATAGCTAATTAAAATGAATGACTTTCAAATTATTGGAATAAGGCCCTTAGAGGGTTGTGACGAGAAATATCGAAAGAATCTTAAAACCGATAAACTCTTATGCTTTAATGATAAATTTAAAATTCAATATGGTGCTAAAAATCAAATTGTATCGATAAGCATAAACGAAGCTGTGAACAACGTGCCCGATGATTTTTATTCATTAAATCCACGTATTACCATAAGTGCACTTGTCGGGCAAAATGGAAGTGGCAAAAGTGCTATAGCAGAATTATTTCTTTATGTTCTTTTTTCATACGGTAGATCTAAGAATATCCTGAAACCATGGAGTATTTCTAAGGATCATGATTCATCAGATAGTCTAAGTCATTTTTCTGATTTTGCGCAATACGAAGATGAAACAAAAAAAATAGATAAGTTTTTAAACGTTGAATTGTTATTTTTAGAGGGTGAAGAGTTTTATCGAATACTTCTAGTGAAGTCTAAATTCAGAGTATTTACAGCCCGACCTAGTATTGATATAGATAGGTTTACTTTTAAAGAAATTGACTTTGCTGACTTCAACATTTCATTTTATTCTATGTATTTCAACTATTCGATACATGGTTTAAATACATATGATATGGGTATTTGGTTGAAAACTCTTTTTCACAAAAATGATGGTTATCAATTACCTATAGTCGTAAATCCTTTTCGGGAAAAAGGTAAAATTGATATCAACAATGAAAACTACCTAGCTAGAAATAGATTATTTACAAATGTTCTTGAGATCAACAAAGAAGATGTTGTTTTGCCAAACAACCAAATTGAATTCATTGAAGTCGCCTTTGCGTACAAAAAGGATCTAGAAATCCCTAAACGTCATGACAATTACAATTCCATTAATGAATATCTGATACGTCCATTATTTATGGCTTTCTTCAAAGGTTTGAGATACCCTAAAGTTTTGAATAGTGATCAAGAATTTGTGGAGGCATATATTCAAAGAAAGATCAAAACTATTTGTGAGAGATATCAGGCATTTAAAAAATATGAGAGTTCTATAAGAAGATTGTATGACGAAAATATTGTTGAAGACAAGAATATTAATTATCTTATAGAGGATCTGTGCAGTGATAGGAGCCATGTCACTCTTAAATTGAGGCAGTCACTCAACTTTATTAATAAAGACATATATAAACTGCCTAAAAATGAGAATAAAAAAAATTATGAATTAAATGATTTAAGAAAAAGTATCAATGGATATTTATTAGAATTAGATAATAAAGCTAATGAAATAATAGATTTTTTGCCACCACCAATTTACATAACCAGATTTTACTTCCGAGAAAAGTCACATTTTGATTTGCTTAGCTCAGGTGAGAAGCAGCAAATTTATTCTTTACATTCGATTTTATATCATTTGAGAAATTTAGATTCGGTCTATAATGGATTAGGTCAAAATCTTCGGTATCAAAATGTAAATTTGATCTTAGACGAAATTGAGCTCTATTATCATCCAGATTTTCAAAAACACACAATTGAGCGTTTGATAGGTCTTCTTTCAAAAGCAAATTTTAATAATTTGAGGAGCATCAACATTTTGTTTCTGACTCACTCGCCGTTCATCTTATCTGATATTCCATCTCAATTAGTCACTCGACTTAAAGACGGTCAAGTTCTATCAGATATAAAAAAAGAAAGCACCTTTGCAGCGAATATTACTGATTTGCTGACTGACTCTTTTTTTTTACAGGATGGTTTGATAGGAGAGTTTGCACGAAAAAAGATCGACAAGGTAATTGGATTTTTGAACTTTAAAATGTTAGAGAACGAGGTAAGGAAATTAGAAGATAAACTTGATTCTGATCGCAGCGCAAGAGAAAATAGGACTACCAAACTAGAACTGGAGTATAAAAAGAGTCTTTTGAGCGACTTACAGGATTTCAGAAACGAGCAGTTTAATAAAAGTTATATCAAAAAGTTTATAGAATTAGTTGATGAACCACTACTAAAAGATGGTATAAAGCAGCTTTTTGAAAAAACTAGTAATTTGATCGGATAAGATGCTATACCTTGGAGATCAACTGCAAGCGCTTAAGTTTTATCAAGAGGAAGCTATATGCTTGCTTAAAGTTAAGATTCACGGAAGATCATCAATAGAAAATTCTGATTGTTCAGACGAGCTAAAAAGCAAAAAAAGGCATTCAGGACTGACCGCACAATTTCGTGGTCTTTTCGATGATGGAGTTATTGAGACTCTAGTAACTGCCAAACCCGACAGACTCTTAGAAATACATAATGATCTCAAGCTTGAATTTGTTAATGTTTTAGAGAATGAAGAGGAAGACTTTATTGATCAATGCAAGAAATTATTTGTTAAGTCAGGATATAGAGATTGGTTTATCAAATTCAAAGTAAATTATAAAATTGCTAAGATCATTGACTTTCATTCGTGCACTTATTGTAACAGAGAATATGCTATGACTTATAGACCTGATGGCCATAAAGGAAAAGCTATGGTTCCTCAATTTGATCATTGGTATCCAAAAGCATCATTCCCACTTTTGGCTTTATCATTTTACAATCTCATTCCTTCATGTGCGACTTGCAATACTATAAAATCGAAAATCGATATGGATTTAGATAAACACCTGCATCCATATATGAATTATGACATATCAGGTTCTTATAAGTTTGATTATTTGTTGTCATCCACAGATCAACTGCGCATCAATTTTATGAATAAACGATTTGATCAAAAATCGATCGACACCATAAATGCGCTAAATCTTCCGATGATCTACGACGGTCACAACAATAAGGAGCTTAAGGACTTGTACGACTTAAGGTATAAGTATTCTGACAACTATTTAAATATACTTTTAAAAGATACTTTCAGATCAAATTTACCCATCACGGATGAGGAAAAATATCGTTTGATTTTCGGGATTGAATTGGATGAAAAAAACTATCATAAACGGATAATGTCAAAATTCAAGTCTGATATTATTAAGAAGTTACTAGCAATCAAAGTCTGATGCAAGACCTAAAACTCCAATCCTACCTCAATCTCCTAGAAACCCATCGTAAGGAATCGATACGGTTGGGAACGTTGGTTTACCTGTTGCCGTTTTTCTATATTCTGCTGGATTTTCAGTGGATCGGTAGTGTGAATTTAGGCTTTGTGGTGGTGGAGAAATCGGAGTTTGTGGTATTGTTGACTCCCGTAGTTTACACAATGCTGTTTTTAGTGCTGGCTCTTAAAAGTTTGAAAGTTCTGGAAATAATAAACGAAATCAAGCAAATTACAGGTAACGATAGCGCTACTGAGAAATGTCTGGATTATTTGAGTCCGTCGCATTTGCTGAATAAAGTTTATGACGCATTTGAACTAACTCAAATTACCTCAATCATCTATCTTTTGCCTGTGACTCTATTGATTGTTATAGGTCCTTTAGCATTTATAAGTTATGGAATAGTAAGAATTGGTCAGCTCATGGCGGCAAATGGATCATTTTTAAATGTTAACTTGTTTATTTTATCGTTGTGGCTATTGATTGGTAGTATTTATTTGTGGATACAAGTGATAAGGAAAGATAAATAAGATGTAAAAAACACCTCTATGAACCAAACCAACTGCCAAAACTTATTTTCCAAAACACGAGAAATTGTAAAAGCCCATCACGCTGAGGTCAGAGCAAAAGGCGAGGATTTTAATATCTTTTCTGTGTTGGGAATGGAAAGCAATGAAACCAAAACCCATAGCGGGATGCTTGTGGCGTTGCTTGATCCTAAGGGAAATCATTATCAGGGTTCGGTGTTTTTGCGGCTGTTTCTAGAGGAAATCAGTTACGATTATGAAAATGAAGACTTGGATAAGGTCATGGTCAAAGCAGAGCATCATTTAGGGAAGATTTCTGATGATTATTTGAGCGGAGGTTACATCGATGTCTTAATCTCTTTTCCCAGCGGTAAAGCTATTGCCATTGAAAACAAAATTTATGCTGGCGATCAGCCTTTTCAGATGTATCGGTATAGTTTATATAAGAAAGATCATACTTCACTGTATTATTTGAATCTTTATGGAGATAAACCATCTCCGCTCAGTCTGCATACATTGAAAGGTAAAGACTATGGAATTATAACCTATAGACACGTGAGTTCGACGTAAGAAAACGAGATTAGCTATAGGGAAAAAGAGAGATAATTAGTATATTAATGTCCTGTAATACAATTAATTAACTAAAAACTCTCTTATGGTTTCCGATGCTAAAATTATTGAAATCTTCTGTAAAATTGATGACTTTATGATAGAATATGATCATATTGTTTCCCAGTCTGGCATTTCTTCGGGCAAAACGGCCAAATCAAGGAACAGAAAA
>JBATVD010000016.1:0-345854 GCA_049671565.1 Nonlabens sp. | reverse complement strand
ATGCAATGCTAAAGCTCTCAAAACATAAATACCCGTTTTTTCAAGCATGCGATAGGCTTCCATACCTGTTTCATTGAATTGATCCAATTCTTTGACCTTTACATTTTCAGGATAATCTTCTTCTAATTGAGCATCAGGATCTACTTCTTGTCCAAAATGCCAAAACTCCATTAAATCTCCTTCTTTCTTCCCCTTTGCATGCTCTTTACCAAAAGAAACGTACCCGCGCTGACCACCTATCTCTTGTCGCTCATAACCTCGTTTTACTTCTACTGGAAGTTGGAAAAACTTCTCCACTTCTTTGTAAAGATTATCTACAAGTTCATCGGAGAGGAAATGATTTCTCAAAGCTACAAAACCTATCTCTTCATAGGCAGAGCCTATTTCTTTGATGAATTTCTTTTTTCTTTCTGGATCGTCGCTCAAAAAATCTGCGAGATCTACACTAGGTATATTTGTCATGTTTTTCATTTTGTTTGTTGCACAAAATCAGTTGAAGCGATAGCTCTAAACCTTTCAGTTTTCTTGAAATACTGAAAAGGAACTTTTCCAACTTACTAAAGACCTGAATCTTTCTTCCAGCTGGAGCAGTAAAATAAGTGATCCTTTCTAAATCACGTTCCACGATTACAAACCTTTAACTAGGATTTGCGCATCGCTTTCACTTCGTCCTCATTTTGTTCTAAAAACTCACTGTTCATACAAAGTTAGTAAATCAACCGCAAATAGCAGGTCACCACACTGCACCGCCTCAAAATTATCTTACATTTGAGACAAGAAACAATACTATGATTGCCTCACAGCCTCAAAACCTGTCAGTTTTATATAAGAATGATTTAGATACAATCACTCAGATCGAGCTCTATAAACGCATGCTCCTCCCGCGATTGATCGAGGAGAAGATGCTTATTCTGCTAAGACAGGGACGTATAAGTAAATGGTTTTCGGGAATTGGTCAGGAAGCCATTTCTGTAGGGGTGACCATGGCGATGCGCAGTGAGGAATATATTTTGCCCATGCACCGCAATTTGGGAGTTTTCACCACCCGCGATATACCCCTTTGGAAATTGTTTGCTCAGTGGCAGGGTAAAACTGAAGGGTTTACCAAAGGGCGTGACCGCAGTTTTCATTTTGGTACACAAGATTACAAGATTATAGGTATGATCTCTCACCTAGGCCCGCAACTGGGTGTGGCTGATGGAATCGCACTGGCAAATAAATTGAAGGATAATGGTCTAGCTACTGCCGTATTTACGGGCGAAGGCGGTACCAGTGAAGGTGATTTCCATGAAGCGTTAAATGTAGCGAGCGTATGGCAATTACCCGTACTTTTTTGTATTGAAAATAACGGTTATGGATTGAGCACGCCCACTTCTGAGCAGTACAATTGTGAAAATCTGGCAGATCGTGCCAGTGGTTATGGGATGAAGTCAGTTGTGATAGATGGCAATAATATTATAGAAGTCTATAACATTGTTTCACGTATTCTGAATGATATGCGTGAGACGCCCGAGCCTGTTCTGATTGAGTTCAAGACCTTTAGACGTCGTGGCCATGAAGAGGCGAGCGGCACAAAATACGTTCCTGAAGAACTGATGAGCTTTTGGGAAGAACGCGATCCTATTTCACGTTATGAGCAGTTCTTGATGGATCAAAACATCTTGACTCCCGACTTAAAAGGAAAGCTCAAGAAAGAGTTTAAACAAATGATCAATGAGGGTCTGGATATCGCTTTCGCGAAAGCAAAACCGTCATCAACTGCTTCACAGGAATTGGCCGATGTCTTCTCGCAAAACCATTTTGCAAGGGTAGATCCCTCAGTTTCCACCAAGAACATCAGACTCGTAGATGCGATCAAAGATGGACTGGACAATGCCATGGAAAAACATGAAGATCTGGTCATCATGGGACAAGACGTCGCCGATTATGGAGGCGTGTTCAAGATTACCGATGGGTTTATGGAAAAATACGGTCGGGAACGTGTACGCAACACGCCTATTTGCGAGAGCGCGATCGTGGAAGTAGGCATGGGACTGAGTATCGCAGGCATGAAGGCCGTGGTCGAGATGCAGTTTGCCGATTTTGTGAGCAGTGGTTTCAATCCCATCGTGAACTATCTGGCCAAATCCTATTACCGCTGGAATCAAAAAGCAGCTGTCGTCATAAGAATGCCCTGTGGAGCTGGAGTGGGAGCGGGACCTTTTCATTCGCAATCAAACGAAGCCTGGTTCTACACCGTCGCTGGACTTAAAATAGTCTATCCATCAACACCTGCAGATGCTAAAGGTTTATTGATCGCTGCCATTGAAGACGAGAATCCAGTCCTGTTTTTTGAACATAAAGCACTTTACCGTTCGGTATACGGCGATGTTCCCGATGGCTATTATAATATAGAATTGGGCAAAGCCTCACTAGTTGCTGAGGGCGATCAGGTTTCCATAATTACCTACGGTGCTTGCGTTCACTGGGCGATTGAAGCAATGAAAGAATTACAGATTAGTGCAGACGTATTGGATTTGAGAACATTGGTTCCTTTAGATAGGGAAGCCATTAAAAACAGTGTCAAGAAGACTGGTAAAGTTCTGGTATTGACCGAAGATAACTTGACAGGAAGCGTTGCCAGTGATATTGCCGCCATGATAGGAGAGGAGTGGTTTGAAGATCTAGACGCGCCAGTGAAAAGATTGGGAAGCATCGATACGCCTATTCCATTTGAAAAAGGTTTGGAAGATATTTATTTGCCTAAAGCACGACTTAAGGAAACACTTAAAGAGCTGATTGATTACTAAATACCACACTGAAACAGATTACGACGTCATCATCGCAGGTGGTGGACTGGCTGGTCTTTCCGCAGGAATCTTGCTTTCCCGCAAGTTTTCAGTATTGCTCATCGATCCAGATAAATATCCTCGTCACAAAATGTGTGGAGAATATTTGAGTGCCGAAGTTGAATTGCTGCTCAAAGAACTGGGAATAGATATCAATAATGCTACTGAAATGCATTTTGACAATCTGCTGTTCAGTACATCTAGAGGAAAAACCATTGAAGCCAAATTGCCTCTAGGCGGCTACGGAATCTCTCGATATCAATTGGATTTTGATCTCTATCAAATCTATATTCAAAAAGCAGATTTTGAACTTGATAAAGTGCTGGATGTCAATAATGAATCAGATTATTTTGAGGTAAAAACAAAGACAAAAAGCTACACCTGCAAGCAGTTCATTATGGCAACGGGTAAACGATCGATTTTGGATAAAAGTTTATCCAGAGATTTTGTACAGAACAAATCGCCCTGGCTGGCCATCAAACGGCACTACAAATTTGATATGCCCACAAACCAGGTGCAGCTCCACAATTTTAATGGTGGTTACGCTGGTCTTTCCAAAGTAGAAAACGGCGATGTTAATTTGTGCTATTTAGCCACCTTTGATTCTTTTAAAGAATACAAGGACATTGATCGGTTTAATGAAAATGTCGTGGCACGAAATCCATTTTTAGAAGAATTTTTCGCGAAAGCGGAACCACAGTGGGAGCAACCCATAAGCATATCTCAGATTTCTTTTGAAGAAAAGAAGCCTGTAGAAAACGACATTATAATGATAGGAGACACCGCTGGATTGATCCATCCCTTATGCGGAAACGGTATGGCAATGGCAATTGACAGCGCGGTAATTGCGGCTCGCTGTATTGATCCTTTTTTGCACAATTCAGCTTCAAAGCAAACATGTCTTAAAAATTATGACAGCGAATGGAAAAAGACTTTTAAATCGCGCCTTCGAATGGGTCGTTACCTGCAGAATATTTTCCTAAACCAGCGGTTGACCAAATTTTCATTAGGTCTGTTAAAAACCGTTCCTGCTGCTTTACCGTTAATTATAAGGAAAACGCACGGTAGTAAAATTAGCGTGTAAGACCTACCACATTGTTGAACAGAATGAGCGAGGTGGTTTTGGTTAAAATGTTCACTAGTTGTTCACATTAAGTTATTGTAAAGCTTTGAGAATCTACCTACAAAGCTGTAAGAAAACATATATTTGTACCTCAAATTTTGAAAAAGAAAATGATGAAAAAAATTTACAATTTAGCTTTCTTACTAAGTGCATTTTTGTGTGCTGGGTTGGTCAGTGGACAGACAACCACTATTGACTTTGAGACGGAAAGTGATGGTTATACATCAACGACAACCGAGGGTTCCACTTCTACCGATGTTTTCAATAGAATCGATGCCTCTGCTGAGTCAGGTGGGAATTTAGGGGGAAATAGTTCTTTTATATGGGCTGTTGAGGATACTGGTCAGACCCCTGGATCCATCACCTTAGATCAAATTGATGTAACTGGCTCCACCTCTTTTACGTTTTCGATAGACATGCTAGCTCATCACTATCAAGATTGGGATAGTACTGATGAATTGAACATTACGTATTCTCTAGATGGAGGCTCTGCTCAAAATTTGATGTCAGTTCAGATGCATGAAGGGTCTGGGGATGCTAGTAATGGTCCAGCTGCTCTTGATACAGATTTTGATGGAGAAGGAGAATGCGGTGCAGGATTAGTTCTACCAGCTTTAACCACTGGAACACAACATGGATGTACTGTCTCAAATTCTGATTTTGCAACGTTTGTTACTAATCCGATCGCTTTGTCTGGAAACACTACTTTAGACATTGTTCTCTCTTTTGAGAATTTAACTGCTACAGATGAGGGAATATATATTGATAATATTGTGATTTCTCAGAGTGCTGGTGCCTTACCACCATCTGTAGGTTTTGATAATACGTCTAGTACCCAAAACGAGACAAACTCTTCTTTTGCAGTTGATATACCAGTTACTTTATCTGATTATGATGGAAACCAAGTTGATCTTGCCGTTGCAATAGACGGGTCAAGCACTGCTGAAGCTGGTGACTATACTTTGAACACTTCTACTTTATCGTTTACTGCTAATGGCACTCAAAATGTAAATGTTACTATTAATGATGATGCAGATTTTAATTCTGAGGATCTAGTCATTACTATCTCAGAAACCACTTCCACAGGAGCAATCGTAAATCCAGACACTCATACGCTTACTATCGTAGATGATGAAACAGCACCGCTAGTAATCAATGAAATCCTTGCCGATCCAGATGCATCCACCGGCGATGCAAACGGTGATGGAACTGCTAGCACCACTCAAGATGAATTTGTGGAAATTTTTAATAATTCGGGTACTGACATTGATTTATCTGGATATACCTTGTCTGATAATACAGGTGTACGACATACCTTTCCTTCAGGAACGGTTTTGTTATCGCAGCAAGCCATCGTAGTTTTCGGTGGAGGTAACATTGAAGATTTCACTGGTGTTCCTGGATTGGTTCAAGTTGCTGGTTCCTTGGGACTTAATAATGGCGGTGACACCATAACAATCGCCGATGGAGGAGGTACTACTTTAGTTACAGAAACTTACGGTAGTAACGCCGGTAGTGACCAGTCTATCGCACGTGAACCAGATTTTACTGGGACATTTGTTCAACATTCTACTATTACTACTAATCCACTAGATTTTTCTCCAGGTTCCAATAATGTGGATGGTACAAGCCTTACACCGCCTAATACCTGGACAGGAGCGACTGATTCTGACTGGGCAACTGGTTCTAACTGGACTAATGGCATCGCTCCAAGAGAAATCGACGATATTATTATTCCTAATGGATTGGGTACGTACCCAATCATTTCTAGTACTACAGGCGCAATAGGAAATGATATGACAGTTGAAGGTGCAGCTAGTCTTACCATACAAAACGGAGGTTCTTTAATACTTGATGGAGTATCAACGGGTAATGTCGCTTATACTGTCGCTATTACAGATACTAACTGGCATTTTATAGGTTCGCCAGTGATTGATCAAGATTACAATCCTACTTGGGTGGCAAATAATTCTATCGCTTCTGGATCAGGAAGTAATATAGGTATAAGCACTTATGACAATAGTATTGACGCAGATGGTGACTGGAATTATGCTCAATCTGGTACTACTGGAACTTTTGTAAACACAGATGGTTATTCTTTATTAAGATCGGTAGCTGGAGATTATTCATTTACTGGTTCTCTGGAAAATTCAATTGCAAACAAGTCGCTTTTAGTTGGTCAACCTGATCCATTAACGACTAATAAATGGAATTTAGTAGGTAATCCTTATCCAGCATACATTAGCATCGATGACTTTTTAACTTTAACTGCCAATGCTTCTTCTCTTGATGATACTCGAGAAGCGGTTTACGTTTGGAATGGTTCTAATTATCAACCATTAACCACTGGATTCATTCATCCTGGTCAAGGTTTCTTTCTTAATGCAAACACAAACGGCGACGCGGTTTCCTTTGAGAAAAATATGAGAAGCCATCAAACAGGGATTACTTTTTATAGTACGCCTCAGCAAGTAGCTTCCATTGAAGTTATGATTTCAAACGGTCAAAATCTCAAGAACACGGTAATCAATTTTGAAGCGGGTAAAACTTCGGGTCTGGATCCTCGTTTTGACTTAGGAACTTTTAGTGGAGTTCCTTCAAGCTTCTCGATCTATTCAAAGCTTGCCGATGGTTCTTACCATGACACCAATTTTATGATTCAATCTTTACCAGAATCTGATTTTAGTAATGTCATTCCTTTAGGAATTACAGCGGTTTCAGGATCCAATTTGAGCATATCAGTAGATGCACAACAAATCCCGCTGGATCAAAACATTTATCTTGAAGATCGATTGAACGATACCTTCACATTGTTGAACGCTACTCGTACGTTTGATTTTGTTGCAAATACAGATTTATCAGGAACTGGGAGATTCTTCCTTCACACGACCACTCAAACCTTAAGTAATGAGATGGTTGATAATAATCTCGATGTCAAAATCTTCCAAAGCAACATAGATACACTCAGTATTCATGGTTTGAATGGAGCTGATGCGCAAGTTTCTGTTTATGATCTTCTAGGTAAGCAAATTTTGACTGAGACCATTGAGTCCAGCTCAACAACCGTTAGTGTCAATATAGCAAACTTGAAAACAGGAGTTTACATTGCGCAGCTTTCAACTGGCAACGCTTCAACAAGTCAAAAAATAATAATCAACAAATAATCCCCATATAATGTCTACAAAGAACAACGATTCAACTCCCAAGCAAGGAATTACCCGAGCAGAAGCGATGAAAAAGATGGGGAAATTTGGTAAGTATGCGGCGCTTACATCTGTGGGAACCTATATTTTATTGAGTCCCAAACTTGCGCAAGCGCAAAGCCCTGAGGATCCAGGGACTGATTTCTAATAGAAAGTTAGATGAGATTAAAAAATAGATATTGATTCACTATAAGGCTTTAGAAGATCAATTTATAGTTTGGTTTTCTAAAGCCAATCAATATTTAGTGGTTGATTCCCTGACAAAGAGAATCATTGAGCTACTGGATCAAGGGTTTAAAACTGAACAGCTTCTTGAGGAGATTGAGAACATAGGAAAATTTAGTTTATCTGAAGTTAAAGAAAGAATCCGTCAAGTAGATAAGAACATTTATCAGGTTCTTATACATGGTTTCAGTGATGAGATGTCTAATGTAGAAAGAGAGCTCCCAAACAACCCGAGCCATTCTGCTCAACATAGGATTTATAAAATAGATTCCCTTTTATTTGAAATTCAATTTTCAGGTAAGAGGGATTTTTTATTAATCCACCCCAAATTCAAACACCTTGAAGTTCTTGAAAATAGCCTTCAAAATAAGAATGACATTGCAATTAAGATCAAAACCGTGGTTTCTGATGGTTTTTATCATCTTGAATTTGATGGATCATACGTGAACCGTTGGCAAAGCAACGAGCTACACTATCTTATTGGTAGACTATATATGCTGATTTTGGAAAGGATTCATGACAAGGAAGAATCAGAGTGGGGTGCGGTTTTTCATGCCTCAGCTATAGGTGATGATAAAAGCAATGTTATGATGATGGGTGAGTCGGGTAGTGGTAAGAGTACTTCGGTCGCTTTGCTCAATGCTCATGGACTTAAATGTATAGCAGATGATTTTGTCCCAATGGATAAAAACTTTAAAGTTTATCCTTTTCCTGCTGGTATTTCAATAAAACATGGCTCTCTAAAACCTCTTAAAGCATTTTATCCAGATTTAAATAAGGAGGAATCTTATGACCTCTCAATAAACAAAAAAGCAATACGTTACCTTCCATTACAACATGATGATCTTAGATACAGCTCAATTTGCAAAGCGTTGATTTTTGTAAAATACGATCCCGATCATTTTCACCAAATGGAAAGAATGAGCGTATTGGAAGCTTTTCAAATTCTAATTCCAGAATCGTGGCTTTCTGATGATCCTGAGTTTGTTGGTAATTTCCTGGAATGGTGTTCTAATATCCCATGTTATCGTCTCAGGTATTGTGACGCTGAAAAAATGGTACATTCGGTTAGGGAATTAATGCGCTCATGAACTACAAAGAACTAGTATTGTTGATAGGTAAGATGCTTAGCCTTTCCCATAAAGATGAGCATAAAAATGAGATTGAATCGCTTATTTCAAATGATGACATCGATTGGGAGAAAGTGGTTCAACTATCTACAAAGCATTATGTTCTACCCGCCATCTATTGCAACCTGAAAAAGGTTGGTCTGCTAGAAAAGTTACCTGACGATCTAGTCAAATTTATGACTCACATCACTGATCTGAATCGCGAGCGCAACCAAAAGATCAAAGCCCAGTGCGATGAACTACACAAAATTCTTTCAGACCACGGTATTTCTTTTACCTATGTAAAAGGCAGCGCCATGATTCTTCAAAATCTATTTCAAGATCCGGCGGAACGGATGATAGGCGATATCGACCTGCTGCTTGGAAAAAAAGACCTCCAAAAAGCTTTCGAGATTCTTCAAAAAGGGGGTTATATTGAGATGGGAAAAGATGAGATCCTCATGCCTACCGAGCGTCATTTGCCCAGACTGGTAAACGATAAATATGAAGCTGCTGTAGAAATTCACAGTGATGTATTAAGACATCCTTTCAATAAACAATTGTCAGGCGAGGATATTTTATTTAGGAGCTTTCGCGAAAGCGGAAAAACATTCCCACACCTCAACGACCAACTCATTTTAAGCATTGCCGCTAGCCAAGTGAATGACTACGCCTATGAAAAGGGAAGCTTCAACCTACGATCTATTTATGATGGTTTCATCTTAAGGCAAAAAGGAGCGGTATTAAGCAACGACAAGAATGATTTGTTGAAAATCGTTAGCGATTACCTAGAGTTTTCTGATTATGCACTTGGAATCTACCATAAAATAGAAGTCGAAGATAGTGATTACCTCAAGTACATGAAACGGATTTTGAGTGATGATGTGTTCAGGAAAGGGGAAAGGCACAAACAAGATCAAAAGCTCTACTTTACAACTCGTTTATTGATAATTTCTAGACTTTTTAGAAGTAAAGCTTATAGAATATGGCTGTGGAAACGAATCAAGAACATATTTTAGAAAAACAGCTTACTCCTTCTCAAGGTCGCTGATATTTTCAACTACATGTCTACTTTTGGCTAAGTGCTTACCTCCATTGAGTTGTGCTATGAACTTGACAAGTTCTTCCCTTAGATGGCAATGTAATCTCCAGGCGGTTTCTGCATCTTTTGCGCTACAAATGGCTCTTATGGCAATAGACTTTTCCGTGACTTCAGTTACTTGTACCAACGGCGGATTTTGCTCATCATAATCTTCTGATTCATTGAGCAGTTGATCAAATTTTTCTCTTACTGCCTGAACGTCCGTTTTATAATCTGCATAGATGATAATGGGTCTTAATTGATGAGCATCAGTCATGGACCAGTTTTCAAATGGTTTTGATACCACATCCTTGAGTGGAACGATCAAACGTTTGGAATCCCAGGTATTCACGACCATGTATGTAAACCTAATGTCCTCCACGTGTCCCCATTCATCGTTAATGATTATCGTGTCTCCTATTTTACAAGGGCGAGTTAAGGCGATCTGTACACCCGCAATGATGTTTCCTAGGGTGTTTTGCGCCGCAACTCCCAAAATTATAGAAATAAGTCCCGCTGAAGCCAATAAGGAAATACCCAATTTCTCCAACGATCTAAATTGGGAAAAAATAACTGAAATCGCCGCGATAATGATAATAATGGTAAGAATTCTACGTGAGACCGATATGTAGGTCATCATGTTACGAGCGTGCGTATTATCTTCCATAGAAGAGTCGCCTATCTTATTTTCAGCAACATAGGTCATTATGGCATCTATGAACCTCATCAAAAACCAAGCGATTATCGCTATTAAAAGCATGAGTAAAATCGCATAGATCGTACTTGCGAGCGGTCCGGAAAAAGAAATCAATTTATCTAAGGCAACATAAAAAATCAAGGTGCCCAATGCGATGCCTGCGGGCTTTGCCATCTTGTTAGCGGTAGTCTGCAACCATGCCTTGTCAGATTTTAAAAGCAGTTTACGTGCGATGCCGCTGAATGCTTTCCCGACGAAATAGGCTATAAAAAACAACAAAACCGTTCCCAATACTTTCCACAACGGCAGACTCAGAATAGACATTCTGGACCAGTCTGGCATCATGCGATCCAGTTTGCGCGGGCCGTATTGTTCATAAAGTGGTTCTATATTCTCTACAGTGTTGGACGAAATCATCCAGAACGCACCAAAATCTTCCAACTTGACCCGCTGCAGCCTTAAAATAGCATCACGTCCCTTTAAATCAACCGAACCGAAAACAACGCTACGACGAGGGTTTCCCGCTATAGCTCCGTTAGTGGACGTTGTAATATCTACCTGTCCATCCGGTCTGTCAGAAAGCTCGTCCCAACTTAAACCTACACGCTGATCAAGAACAAAATAAAATTTCTCGGCTAGAATGGCAGCCTGCTCAATGGTGACATTTTTGGGAAGTAGATTGAGATTGAGCGCATAAGCTGCATCTTCAAAACGCTCCTCGCGGCAACTCAATATAAAATGCTCAAGCGTGGATTGCGGAGTCAAGAAATTGAATTTCTTGGGCGGCAAACCTATATTTTCATTAAGCCTATTGAGTTTATAATAGGCCTCGCTGTATTCTCCTATAGGGTTTTCCTGAAAGACACCCTTTGTGGATATGGTGTCTTGTAGTTTTGGGAAATCTGGTTGCGACTGATTTGTAGAATCCTTTTGAGCCTGAATAGTACAGGAAAGAAAACCGATTAGAACTACTAAAATGAAACGATAATGTGGTTGCTTTTGCTTCATAGAGCAAAAACTACAACTATTTCAATATAAAAACTGCTAGTGTTAGGTTAATAAAGGCTAAATGTACGTTGAATTGAAACGAGTAAAATGGCTTTAGACATTAAATAAGAAGTGCATCACATCTCCATCTTGTACGATATATTCCTTTCCTTCCACCTTGAGTTTTCCAGCTTCTTTAACCTTAGCTTCTGAACCAAACTCCACGTAAGTGTCATACTTAATTACCTCGGCACGAATGAATCCTTTTTCAAAATCTGTGTGGATGACTCCCGCGGCTTGTGGCGCAGTTGCCCCAATTTTAACAGTCCAGGCGCGTACTTCTTTGACTCCAGCGGTAAAATAGGTCTGTTGATCCAGTAATTTATAGGCAGACCTAATGAGTTTTGCGCTACCGGGTTCTTCCAGTCCCATGTCGGCTAGAAACATCTGGCGTTCCTCATAGTCATCCAGTTCCGTGATGTCAGCCTCCGTGCCTACGGCAAGAACAAGAACTTCTGCATTTTCATCCTTAACTGTTTCTCTTACCCTTTCTACGTAGTCATTACCAGTCGCAGCAGCTTCGTCATCTACGTTACACAGATAGAGAACAGGCTTATCCGTAATAAACTGAAGTGGTTTTACAAAAGCTTCACGAGAATCTTCATCGATTTCCACCGCTCTAACTGAAACACCACTTTCTAAAGCGTCCTTGATCTTATTGAGAGTTTCCTCTTCCTTAATCGCTTCTTTATTCCCTGTGCGTGCGGCACGCTTTACTTTTTCCAATTTCTTCTCGACAGTCTCAAGATCTTTAAGCTGAAGTTCAATATCTATAGTCTCTTTGTCTCGCAATGGATCCACGCTACCATCTACGTGCACGATATTATCATTATTAAAACATCTCAAGACATGGATGATCGCATCTGTCTCCCTAATGTTTCCCAGAAACTGATTGCCGAGTCCTTCACCTTTGCTAGCTCCTTTTACAAGTCCTGCGATATCCACGATCTCAACGGTTGCGGGAATGACTTTTTCGGGTTGGACAAGTTCTTCCAATTTTTCCAGTCTGGGATCCGGGACGTTTACCACGCCTACATTGGGTTCAATGGTACAAAACGGGAAGTTTGCGCTCTGAGCCTTTGCATTGGATAGGCAGTTAAAAAGAGTTGATTTCCCTACGTTTGGCAGTCCTACGATTCCAGCTTTCATGATGGTGTGTTTTATGTTCTCGCTTTCGCGAAAGCGGTATTTGCTAAAAAGTGTGCAAAGATACAAGTTCTACACGGTAGTATGAGAGCCCATAACAAAAAAAGCCCAGACTCGAAAGGTGAGTCTAGGCTTGGTTGATTTAAAGTTGTTTCGATCTAGATTTCTTCGTTTTCCATTGAATCTTTCTTCTTCCTTAATGAGTTTTTCATATTTTCATCCATATCAACACCCATGCCTTGCAGAATACCTTTTAGGTTCCCTGGATTTACATTTGAACCATCAAGTTCTTTCATCATCATCATGATGTCTCCTAGATTCATATTATCGCCCAAAACACGCGCGACGCCCATTCCCATCTCTTCTGAACTTCCAAAAACGATGATCTCATCAATGGAATCTGTAGAACCATCATAAACAAACTTGGCCTTGATACCGTCTGCGTTGTGAGTCATGAGTGTTTTATACTTGCTATCTTGAAGTATTTTATTGAAGAGTTCAGTCTCATTCTTGACCATCTTCTTTTTACCATCAGTTGCTGGGAGTACTAAAACATTCACTTTATCTATACTTTCATATGCCTTTTTGGAACCTTCACTAAGTGATTTTTCATTAATTCCCAAAACTGTCTTGGGAATGGAGGTAGTGATAAATCCCTCTTTCTCTTGACTGTCTACATAATAGGACTGTATGGTAGGTTCTTGATCACACGATGCAAGAGTTATCATAATGACTGCGCTTACCGTTATAAGTTTTAAAATGAGCTTGTTCATAATTGTTGTTTCAGGTTAGAATTACTTGTTTTTGGTAGCTTTTTCAATCTGCTCCTGACCGGGCGTGTTGAGTTGCTTTGTGATTTTTGAGATCTGATTCATATCTATGTCTCCAGAGATAATTAGGAAAACCGACTCTTCATTTTCATTGCCATTGCCGTCCATGAACATGACGAGATCTCGTACTTTTTCATCTGTACTTCCCTTACGCATATGAAAGGTAAACATTTGGTCTTCTTCTTTTACATGCATCAACTTGACAAGTTTGTTTTTAGAAATATAGCCATTGACTATTTGCTTCATTTTTTTGGCACTATCCCTATTATCTGTCATGTAGACTCTCAATTCTGTAAGATTGTCCACCATGTTCTTCATTTCTTTGACATCCTTATCGTTATCACCTATATCTATGCTTGCGATTAACTTGAACATCTCATTAGTGACCACGGTCTCTGAAGTGTTCTTAAGGTTGCCTATGTCGCTAAGGTTTTGAGCCATAAGGCTGCCTGACGACAAAACTATTGCTACTATTAATATGATCTTTTTCATCTTGTTGAGTTTAAAATTTGAGTTGTTTTAAAATTGTTGAGTTTACTTTGGGTTATTGTGGAGTTTAAAAACGTTTTGGGTCTTTTCATTTACTTGAGCTGCAGGAACGAGGTTTTCCCGTCCATTATTAAATTTTTCAGAGACCAGTTCAAGTGCTTCCATGGTTGCTGCAAGAGCCTTTTCTGGATCATCATAAGTTCCTAAATCTTGCTGAGAATTCTGAAAATATCCAGCTCCCACGGCTATAAGAAGTGAGAAACCTGCTGCTATGGCGAGACCTTTCCACATGGAAGTTTGAGGTTCAACTTTTTCTTTAGGCTTAAAGTCGCTCACTTTCGCGAAAGCGTCAAAATCTAGAGATTCTCTATCCTTTTCTGGAACAAAAGCCTCAAAGAGGTCACGGTACATCTCGTGCTCGGGAGCTACCTTATCACTCTTGAAATAGGAGCGCAGTTTGTTTTCTTCTTGCAACTCCAAAGTGCCTTCCCAGTATTTATCTAATAAATCGTTCATGCGATTTCTGTTTTATATTGTTCTTCAATCAAATTGCGCAGCATTTTACGTGCTCTACTTAACGAAACCCTTACTGCGGTAGGCTTCATTTCAAGAATATTTTCAATCGCTTCATAATCATAGCGCTGAATATCTCTAAGTTCAATCACAATTTTGTATTGCTCTGGCAACTGGTCAATCATTTTCCGTACCATTTGAACTCGTGATTGTCGTTCCAGTTCTTCCTGAGCATTTAAACTGTCATCGTTGTAATTATTGTGAACTATTTTGAGATGACTCGCTTGTTTACTCTTAAGTCGGTCCAAGGAATAGTTTTTTACCATTTGCATTGCGTAGGCTTCCTTATTATTGACTTCTTCCAGTTGATCCCTACGTTCCCATAACTTTACCATGACTTCCTGAACGGCGTCTGATGCCTCATCAGTAGATCTTAAAAGCCTTTTACTTAGAAAAAACATCTTTTGCTGCACTTTTTTAAAGGTGTCTACAAAGTCTTTTTGGTTCATTTCTGTGGTTATACTATCGTGACGAGTCTAGTTATGGTTTGTTACAACAAGCTAATTAATTTTTGAGAAATTAAGGTTTATGCTATGATTATAATCGCGCTCAAGGCGAAAGATCAATTTCCAAAATCAACTTGATGTAATTATCAAGCTTTAGATCTATTACCAGTACTGCTAGACCAGAAAGTAATCTGTGATGGATCATTTATCATATAAAATTCTTTAAGTTCGATCTAACAATGTTTGCAACTGTCTAAATGTGTATAAGATATTAAAGACAATAATTCAGCTGTCAGTTCGAGCGACAGTCGAGAACGATTTGATATCGAAATCCTTTTAACTTTCTCGACTTTAGTTTATGCTGAGCGGAGTCGAAGTACTCGACATGACAGCATTTTAAGTTTTGAACATCAGTTTCTTATAAAATTTATTAGGTTGAACTCAGGCTTATTTACATAATCTAAAAACTGAAAACTTATTTACGGAGTCAAACCTGAAACTCCTTCTCACGTTTGAGAGTTTGCCAAATCTGATGGATATGAAAGCTGAGAAAGCGGCTCGTGCTGCGACAAATAATATGTTTTTAGAAAAGCAGCGTGCTCCGATTCTATATTAAATCACACCAGATTTCCATAAAAATAAAAGTCCCGCATTTGCAGGACTTTTAATTTCGGATGTTCAAAATGATCATTCAACAATCAACTGCATCGAGTGAGACCCGTTGTCATTGAATATTTTGACTACATAATTTCCAGTCTTCAAATCGTGTGATATCAACTCGTTATTTGCCACCTCAAAACCCTTGATTTTCCTACCCATCATGTCATAAATTGTCACAACCGATTCCGATTGAATTCCAGATAGGTAAAAGCTGTCTTTGCTGGGATTGGGATACAATTTTATTTGTTGCAGATCAACTTGATCGTTTGACAATATAAATGCTTGTCCCATATTATTACCATAAACAAACTCCGCAAGATCTGGCAAGTCTATAAAAGGATTGCGGTTGTTTTGCCAATTGTAGACTACGTTATTGCGATTCATTTCAAAATCGTCTGCTGGATCATCACGGTGCCACTGGATTAGAGTTGCAAGATCTCCTAATTGACCCGTGGTGCTGTTGCTTGGATTACCAATTACAAGATCTAAGTCGTTGTATCGCAAATCCATATAAAATAAGGCTCTGGCAACATCTCCATGCCAGCTTCCTTGTGAACCAGCTGGTCCATTGTATTCTGGATAGTCTTGATTACCACGGCTGCTGTTTTCAGGACCGTCTGTCGCACGCAAATGGTGTGCATCACTGTAACCGTGTCGCAAGCTGTCTGCTCTGGAGACTGTAAATACATTAATTCCATCAGCAATGTCATCATATTCTATAGCAAAAAAGTCTCCTCGAGAACGTGGATAGATGTGTTCTCTATTCCACAATCCTGTGCTGCTTCCTCCAGAGCTCTGAAAATCCCTGATAGGTCGTTGTTGCTCGGTATACATCAACCACACTTGGTTTGAGTTCAATGGCGATTGGTCGGCAATCTTAAGGATATCGGTCACATCGCTGTAGGTATGAATACGAGCGAATGCTGGATCTGCAATTCTGTCAGTAATTGAAGTTTCTAAAGCTGCACCTGATAATCCATTCAATGTATCATAATAACCTGCGGGAGCAGTGCTGCTTACCACTCCATAGGTTGGGTTGAGCGGTGTACCGTAAGCTGCTACAATAAAATCATTATCGATTACGGTAATCTCTTTGTTGTCAACCAGCCTTTTAAAACCTTGGGGCAAGTTGTTCTGAATATTGACTCTAAGAACCTCGTCACCCTCATCAATAGAATCATCCAGTGTATCAAAAGAAAGCGTTGTACTTGTTGAATTTGCTGGTATAGTAACCTGGGTCGATCCTGTATAATCGGTATTGTCAAAACCACCGTTATTTAAAGTGAAGCCTAGCGTAAAATCTGTAGATTGAGACTCAGTAAGTGTAAATTCTATAGTAAAGGTATCTCCCTCGGTGATTTCTGTAGCAGCTAAATTATAGCCAACACCTATATAAGAAAGCGTGGTAGCATCATTCAATGAGAAAGGAGTAGGAGTGGCGGCTATATAATCCCCACTGTTTGTTCTTTGCAAAGATTCAAAATCCTTGTTGTTATTTTCATTCTCATCATATTGTACTTGCTGAGCTAGTAAAGTCAGAAGGTTCTGGTTGAGTGCATCGCTAGTTTCGTAAACAATTGCGTCTACTAGATTAGTTGTAGTAGCAAAACTGTTTCCTTCTGGAAAGTCTGATGGTTCTCCAAAATAGATCGCAGCTGCATCAGCACCGTTTTGAAGCGTGTTCACGGAGAAAATATCTGTAGGAACTGGAGATACATCCCTCGTTCCCAACAAAACCAAACCGTTTTCATCGCTCACAAGACCATCTAGATCCTGAACATAATACGTTCTTCCTTGACCAGAAGATGTGCTTGAAGAACCATTGAAAAGAACGAGAATATATCCATCAAGAGATTGAAAGGGATTATCTGTTTTGAGTTCGATAAACTCAAGCGTATCAGTTCCTGATGTATCTGCATCAAGCTCATTGATAACAATTTGACTTTGAGCAATAAAGCTAGAGAAAAGTAATCCTAAGCTTAAAAGGAGTGTAGGGATTTTCATATGCTGCAAAAGTAGGTTAATAGCCTGATTTGATTCAACTTTTAAATTGACTAAACTGTTAAGTATGACCATTGTTAATAAAAAAGCATCTCCATAAAATGAAGATGCTTTTTAAAATATCTATAACTTAAATCTTATCTAAAACGAAGTCGTTCCATTTCGCCTTTCGAGTTTTTCATTACAAGCATAATCCCTTCATAAGGATTTCTATTGCTCAATATTTCCTTGAGTTCATCTGTGCTAGAAATGGCTTCATCATTGATTTCAACAATAACATAATCCTGCAAACGCTCATTGTAGCGCATCAACTCTCCAGTAGTTCCAGTAATCTTTACGCCATTGTCAACTTTGAACTTTCTCTTATCATCTTTGGTTAGATCTCTAACCTGCATCTCAAGTTCAGGAATGACTACTGTTGAGTTTTTAGTGATCTCAATATTACGCTCGATGCGATTACCATCGCGGTACACTTCAACCTCTACCACGTCGCCAGGATTTTTAGTAGCTACGTAGCCAGATAAATCTGCAAAAGTCCTGATTTTTACTCCGCCTATTTTAGTAATGACATCACCTGATTTTAATCGTCCTTTTTCTGCGCCGCTACCTTCTACTACCTCTGCTATATAAATTCCTTCGCTTTGATCTACCCCATATTGCTCAGCAAGAGTACCATCCAGATCTCTCCCAGAGATACCTAGCATTCCTCTTTGCACTCTACCAAATTCCATGAGGTCTTCAATAATTTTACGAGCATTGTTTGAAGGCACCGCAAAAGAATAGCCTACGTATGAACCCGTTTTGGATGCTATGGCTGTGTTAATGCCTATGAGTTCTCCATTGGTGTTTACTAATGCGCCTCCAGAATTGCCAGGATTTACAGCGGCATCCGTTTGAATGAAACTTTGCATTTTCCGGTCACTTCTATCTAAGTCTCGACCTTTAGCACTTATGATTCCAGCGGTAACAGTACTTTTGAGGTTGAAGGGATTACCTACCGCAAGTACCCATTCACCAACTTTTACCTGATCACTATCTGCAAAAACCACATAGGGCAGGGGATCCTCCGTGTCTATTTTAAGCAAGGCAATATCGCTGGAAGGTTCGGTTCCAACTAGTTCTGCCATGTAGGTTTTGCGGTTGTTGAGGGTAACTTGAATCTCCTTGGCATTATCAATAACATGATTATTGGTTACAATATATCCATCTTCCGTAATTACTACTCCGCTACCAGTTCCTATTGCCTCTCTAAAAGGTACTCGACCATAGATACGATCTTGAAATGATTGAGGAGCCCTAGTTACCGTTTTATTGATTACATGAACCACACTATTCACGGTTTTCTGAGCTGCTTCTTTAAAATTTACACCAGCAATGTTGTCCACGCCATCATAGTTTGCTGTATTGTTCACATTACTTACGGCAAGTTCAGGAGTTTTAATTTCTTTTTTAATGAGATAGGACGAGTTTTCATCCTGATCTAGATATGTATAGGAGCCTAAAGCAATAGCGCCTCCCAGTACCGCTGTTCCCAAGGTTTTTAAAAATGATTTCATTCGATTTTATTTACTTATTAAACTTAAAATTATTTATTCCATTGTTTTTGTAAGAGCGGTTTAACAATCTTTAACTTAGCAGCAAATACGATACACTACGTACCTTTGCAGATTATGAGACCTATTAAATTTTACAAGTATCAAGGAACCGGAAACGACTTTGTCATCATTGATAATCGTTCACAGCAATTTTCCAAAAAAGATGCCAAACTCATACAGTTCATGTGTGACAGAAAATTTGGCATAGGAGCAGACGGTCTGATACTTCTGGAGAACGATGACACCACTGATTTTAAAATGGTCTATTTCAATGCAGATGGAAATGAAAGCAGTATGTGCGGTAATGGAGGTCGCTGTATTGCGAGTTTTGCACAATTTTTAGGTATTGTAAACGATAAAGTGTCATTTAAGGCTATCGACGGGATTCATGAAGTCCAACTTTTTAATAACCATACTGTAAGTCTCAAAATGAGTGATGTACCTACCTTAAGTGTTTTAGATACCCATATTTTTACAAATACCGGTTCTCCACATCACGTTCAGCTCACGGATAATCTGGATCATACAGACGTTGTTACAGAGGGAAGACACATACGCAATAGCGTTTATGGAACTCAAGGTGCAAATGTGAATTTCGTACAACCCTTGGGAAACAACCACTTTAAGGTAAGAACCTACGAGCGTGGCGTGGAAGAAGAAACCTTGAGTTGTGGCACGGGAGTAACGGCAGTAGCACTAGCAATGCACCACACGAGACAGACAGATGACCACGAGGTAATTCTTGAAACTGAAGGGGGAACACTTTTAGTAAAATTCCAGCCTATGGAAAATGGTTACCGTGACATATGGCTTACCGGGCCTGCAGTTCAAGTCTTCAAAGGAACATGGTCATGATCAAGCTATCAAATGATATTTGTTCTCTGAGAGCGGTAGATGTAGACGACACAGATTTTATCTATGAACTGGAAAACAATCCCGCAATATGGGAATTTGGACACACGCTTACCCCATATTCCAAATTTACAATCAGAGAATATCTTGAAAACACACACCGTGATATTTATGAAGTGAAGCAATTGAGACTTGCTATTTGTAATGCACATCATGAAATAAAGGGTGTTATTGATTTATACGATTTTGACCCCTACCACAAAAGGGCTGGTGTAGGAATTGTTATCAGTCAGGAGTCAGACAGAGCAAGAGGTTTAGCTACCGCAGCATTGGAATTAATGGTAGCCTATGCTTTCAACCACTTGAGACTTCACCAGTTGTACGCTGGTATTGCAGAGGATAATCATGCCAGCAGAAAATTGTTTGAGAAATTACGCTTTCGCGAAAGCGGAATCAAAAAAGACTGGATCGCCACCCAAAAATCCTATAAAAATGAATATCTCTATCAAAGGATTAATGAGTAAACATTTAACCGTGTAATTATGAGCCTGTTTATGATTACCGTATCGATTTCTTTTGTACTCAGTTTGATAGCCATCGTTTCGGGATTCAAGCAGCGCAAGCTTGAGAAAATATTGGGAAGAATTTCCGTTTTGAGCTTCATTGCGACTGTAATCTGCATTTTAAGTTTACTTTTTGATTATCGCTTAGTTGGTAGATTTACTAATGTTTTTATAGGTAGCTCATTTGTGATTTCAACCATCCTGTACTTTGGTTTGACTCGGTATAAAAGCCTAAAGATTATAACTGGGTTCTTTTCCGTGACCTTTTGTGTTGCTATAATTATTGGATTTGTAATTGAACTTTGGAAATTTCCTATTTTAATAGTTGCCCTTCCTTTTCAACCACCGCAAGCGCGATTTGAAGTAGCTAAACAAACTTATATAGAAGTAAGAGATGGCGGTTTTCTAGCCTGTGGAGAAAGCTTATACCTTACTCAAACAGCATACTTTCTACTCGAGAAACAGAAATATTTAGGTAATAATGCATGTGTTCAGGGAATAAGTCAAGTAAACCTTTTATCTAAAGATTCGGAAACTGCAAAATTTGAGATTCATCATAACGGCAGCCGTTCTGATATTGATAATCCCTATATCTTTGAAGCTGATTTTTCCAATATATACTATCCTGAACATGAGGAAGATCAAGACTAACAATAAACTAAATGAAAAAGTATAAAAATATAATTGTTGGGGTTTTAATGCTAGGTTTGATAGGTATGGGAGCCTTTGCATACAATGTTTATCAAACATTCTTTGGCCCAAATACCAACTTTGATCAGGAAACCTACGAGGTATTCATCCCGTCAAATGCCGATTATAAAGAAGCTTTTCTCATCGTTGCAGATGCCGTAGAAGACAGGGATGCTTTTCACAATACAGCTGTGCGCAAAGGATACAATACAAACGTGAAGCCGGGTCGCTTCATCCTCAAAAAAGGAATGAACAATAATGAGATCATCAACACTATACGCAGTCAGAACCGGCCTGTAAAAGTTCGCTTTAATAATCAGGAGCGCATTGAAAATCTCGCGGGTAGAATCGCGCAACAGCTGGAAGTGGATAGTACAACCATGCTACAGGTAATGCTGGATGATTCTTTCTTGAAAAAGGAAGGTTTTACAGAAGAAACGGCTCTAACCATGTATTTGCCAAATCAATATGAAGAATACTGGAATGCAAGTGCTCAGAGTTTCCGCAATAAAATGTTATCTTATTACATCAAATTTTGGACAAAAGAGCGACTTGAAAAAGCCAAAAAGCTTGATCTAACTCCAAGTGAAGTTTATACTCTAGCCTCCATAGTACAAAAAGAGACTGCCAAAGTTGATGAACGACCGCGTGTTGCTGGCGTGTATTTGAACCGTCTAGATAGAGGCATGAAGCTGGATGCAGACCCAACCGTGATTTATGCGAACAAGCTAAAAGACAAAGACTTCGGTCAATCCATTAAACGAGTACTTTACAAGCATCTCGAGGTCGATTCTCCTTATAATACTTATAAATATGCAGGTTTAATGCCCGGGCCTATCGTCACTCCAGATATTAGCGCCATAGAAGCCGTACTCAATCCGGAACAACACGATTACTATTATTTCGTCGCCGATGTGAAGAACTTTGGCTACCATAAGTTTGCCAAAACCCTAGCGCAACACAACCGCAACGCCGCTGAATATCGCAGGTGGATTGCGAGGCAGTGAATAATCGACTTTGTGTATCATAGTGTTGAGTCAAGAGGTCGTGGAAATTTGATTACGATATATCATAAGTTGTATGTGTAAATAAAAGAGACGTTTCCATGATCTAGAATATCATGATCCTAAAAAATCAACTGTTCTATCTTACTTTTGAAAAAATAGTTTGATTTGCCTTTAAACTTCCTTTCCACACCTATAGACTACCTCAATGGAGTAGGACCACAGCGGGCAAAGCTATTGAAAGCAGAGTTGCACATTCATACGTATGGCGATCTGGCAAACCTGTTCCCAAACCGTTATATAGATAGAACTAAATACTACAAAATTAGTGAGCTTGTTTCTGATTCGGCTCAGGTTCAAGTCATAGGTAAGATCGTAAATCTCAAAACCGTAGGTTCGGCAAAGGCAGAACGACTGGTAGCTACCTTCTCAGATGGAACGGGTATTTTGGAATTGGTATGGTTCAGGTCGCAAAAACACTTTCGCGAAAGTTTAAAAATCAACGAGCCCTACGTGGCTTTTGGTAAAGTGGCACGCTACGGTTCCAGTTTTAGTATTGCTCACCCAGAATTAGAACTACTCAAGGACCACAGATCTCGAAAGCAAAGTGCGATGACACCCGTTTATCCAAGCACGGAAATGCTGGCAAAAAGAAAGATTACCAACACCTATATCGTTAAGTTGATGCGGCAACTCTTTGGCGAGATAAATAATGCGTTTGTAGAAACCCTTCCAGCTGCAATGAGGGACAAACACAAGCTACTGGATAAAAATGCTGCCATGTCCAACGCTCATTTTCCCAGTACCGCCGCACATTTACAAGCCGCTTTATACCGACTCAAATTTGAAGAGCTTTTCTATATCCAAATGGAATTGTTACTTCAAAATAGAATCAGAAAGACCAAAATTAAAGGCTACATCTTTGATCAAGTAGGATCTTATTTTAATGATTTTTATAAGAATCATTTGCCCTTTGAACTTACCGGAGCCCAAAAAAGAGTGGTGCGCGAGATCAGAAAAGATATGGGCACAGGCGCTCATATGAATAGATTACTGCAGGGCGATGTAGGTTCTGGAAAAACGATTGTTGCTGTTTTGACGGCCCTGCTGGCTTTAGATAATCAATTTCAAGCCTGCATCATGGCACCTACTGAAATTTTAGCCCAACAGCATTATACTGGTGTCAAAGAGCTTCTAGATAAGACTTCGGTAAATATTGCCTTGCTAACTGGATCCGTAAAAACAAAAGATCGCAAAATTATTCATGAATCTTTGGAAAAAGGCAAACTGAATATTCTCATAGGAACCCATGCACTGATAGAAGAAAAGGTCAAGTTTAAAAATTTGGGATTGGCTGTGGTTGATGAGCAACATAGGTTTGGAGTGGCACAAAGAGCCAAATTATGGAAGAAAAACGAGTTGCCACCACATATTCTAGTTATGACGGCTACTCCTATACCCAGAACGCTCGCCATGAGCCTCTACGGTGATTTGGATATTTCAGTTATAGATGAACTTCCTCCCGGTCGCAAGGAAATAAAGACCGTTCATCGCTACGATAAAAATAGATTGTCTGTTTTTAAATTTATCCGTGATGAAATTGAACTTGGAAGACAAGTTTATATGGTTTATCCACTCATTGAGGAATCAGAGAAACTGGATTACAAAGATCTGCAAGATGGTTACGAGAGTATTGTCAGGGAATTTCCAGCTCCTAAATATCAAGTAAGCATCGTCCACGGAAGGTTAAAACCAGCCGACAAGGATTATGAAATGAACCGCTTTGTAAAAGGTGAAACTCAGATCATGGTGGCTACAACTGTTATTGAAGTAGGAGTCAATGTCCCAAATGCAAGTGTCATGATCATAGAGAGCGCAGAGCGTTTTGGTTTGTCACAATTACACCAGTTGAGAGGTAGGGTAGGACGTGGCGCAGAACAGAGTTACTGTATTCTTATGACTGGTCATAAGTTGAGCAGCGATAGCAAAACCCGACTCAAAACCATGTGTGAAACCACAGATGGTTTTAAAATTGCAGAAGTAGATCTCAAACTGCGCGGACCTGGTGACCTTATGGGAACAAGACAAAGCGGTGTCATGGAGTTGAGAGTTGCAGATATTGTTAGAGACAATAAAATATTGGCGCTTGCGCGAAAAGTAGCACAAGAATTCTTAGATCAAGATCCAGATATATCCAGTCCAGCGCACGCCAATGTGCGCAGAGTCATGAACTTTTTACAGAACAAGAAGGGTCTGTGGAAATACATCAGTTAATTTTATTAGTTTGTAAAAGACTAATTTTTTTGTCTTTAATTAGGAAGTGTACCTTGGAATAATATATGTAATCGCAGAATTACAATTTACTAAGCCCAAGTTTCGAATTAGACTGATCATTAACCACTTGGAATTTGCTAATTCTCCAAAAACTATCAATCATTTTGTTAAATAAAACTAAAACTATCTAAGTATAATAGTATTACTTTTAATTTTGAGACTTACTTATTAATCATGGATAAGATTCTTTATAACTTAAAGGTAGAGATCAATAATAAGATCTACATTAAAGATCCTGAAACTACACAGTTAGGAAAAAAAATAATTCAGTACAGTATTATCATGATCCATGATTTGGGTTTTGAGCAATTTACGTTTAGAAAGTTGGGCAAGGAAATAGGTTCCAACGAAAGCTCTATTTATCGCTATTTTGAGAACAAACATAAATTATTGCTTTATCTTACCTCATGGTATTGGAGCTGGTTGGAATATCAACTGGTTTTTCAGACGATGCCGTTTTCTGAGCCAAGGCACAAATTATTAAAAGCGATTGAAATCCTCACCGCAGACACTTCCCAAGACTCTACTTATGACCACATAAATGAAGTTTTATTGAATGAAATTATCATTTCTGAATACTCAAAATCTTATTTAACTAAAGAAGTAGACCGAGAAAATAAAGATGGTTATTTTCAAGTATATAAAAGACTTGTGGGAAGGTTGAGTGATATGGTTTTAGCGGTTAATGATTCATACAGTTATCCTTCATCACTGAGCAGTATGATTATAGACGGTGCACTGCATCAACATTTTTTAAAAGGACATTTCCAAGCAATTACAGACTGTAATGAAAATGTAACACCCACTGACTACTTCAAGGATTTGATAAATAGAGTTTTATAGATCATGGCAAAAAACAAAAACATATTGACCGCATGGCAGAGGCTCGTTCGCATGCTCAAGCTCGATAAGAAAGAAGTGAAGCAAATATTTTATTATGCAATTTTTGCTGGACTTGTTGGGCTTACATTGCCTTTAGGTATTCAAGCCATTATAAATTTGATCCAAGGTGCACAAATTAGCACCTCATGGATTTTATTAGTTGTTTTAGTAACCTTAGGGGTGGGTTTTGCAGGTGTTTTACAGATCATGCAAATTAGAATCACTGAAAACATTCAACAAAAGATTTTCACAAGGTCTTCTTTTGAATTTGCTTACAGGTTCCCAAAAATCATGATGAGCGAGTTGCGTGGCATCTATCCACCTGAACTTGCCAATCGATTTTTTGACACCTTAACGGTTCAAAAGTCGCTTTCCAAGCTTCTAGTGGATTATCCTACCGCTCTACTGCAAATTATCTTTGGACTTGTATTGTTATCCTTTTACCATCCTTTTTTCATTATTTACGGTTTTCTACTTTTGTTACTTGCCTACATCATGTTCAAGTATACGGCAGAGCGTGGCTTGCATACGAGCATTTATGAATCTAAAAGTAAGTACAAAGTCGCTCACTGGCTGCAGGAAGTTGCACGCTCTTTGGTAAGTTTCAAATTGTCTGGTTACACTAATTTGGCACTCAAAAGAAATGATGAGTTAACTACTGAGTACCTAAAAAACAGAGAAGAGCATTTTAGAATCCTTGTTTCGCAAGCAATTCTTATGATTGTATTCAAAGTTTTGATTACAGCGGGCCTCCTACTTATAGGGGGGATTTTAGTTTTGAATCAGCAAATGAATATTGGTCAATTTGTAGCTGCCGAGCTTATTATTTTGATTATTATCGGTGCGGTAGAAAAAATTATTTCTGGTTTGGAATCCTTTTATGACATGCTTACTTCCATGGAGAAACTTGGAGAAGTGGTAGATAAAAAATTGGAGAATCAAGAAGGTGAACATCCCTTCCATGATGATGAAAATTATAAAGTTGAATTGGAAAATGTGACTTTTGAAGTAGAAGGCCGCAGCAATCCTATTATTAATGATGTCAGTCTTAAAATTAGCGAGACTTGCACCATAATGATAACTGGTCCTAACGGTAGCGGTAAAACGACATTGCTCAGGCTTATTGCTGGAATTGTAGAGCCCACTCGTGGTAATATTTACATCAATAATACTGACTTGAGGGGTATGGATCTCAATTATTATCGATCCCATTTGGGTCAATCTCTTACCGAAGAATCTCCTTTTGAGGGAACGCTCAGACAAAACATCACATTTGGCGATCCAGAGATAAATGATGATAGAGTCTACTGGGCTCTTGAAAAAGTAGGTTTGAATAAATTCCTTAAAAAGTTACCCTATGGTTTGAAGACCATGATTTTTCCGGAAGGAAAGCAACTTAGCTATACGGTCGGCAAAAAAATAGTTCTCGCCCGTAGTATTGTCAGGGATCCCAAACTTTTGATACTTAAAGATCCGTTAGATCAATTTGAAGATCAGGAGGCAGAAAGAATTATGGATTTCATAACAGATCCATCAAATGGCTGGGCGCTGGTTGTCGTAAGCCAGAATGAGAGATGGGTTAACAAATGTGGAAGAGTCGTTATCATGGATAACGGCAAGATTGTAGAAGATAAAAATCAATAGCCATGCTAAACATTTCAAAGACTAATAGCGTAGAAAATTTAGACTTGAGTGATTATAAGTCTGGTGAAAAGGTTTCTGACAAATCTCATTACAAATACTTCAACAGGTTCTTGGGTGGAGCTGCGATTTTCGGATTTATAGTGCTGTTTCTACCATGGACCCAGAATGTTACCGGTAACGGCTATGTTACGACGCTATCACCCGAGTCACGTCCACAAAGCATACAGTCTCAAATTGCAGGTAGGGTAGAGAAATGGTATGTTAAAGAAGGTGCTCGAGTTAAAATGGGCGATACCATCATGCGCATCAGTGAGGTTAAAAGCGAATATTTTGATGATAGGTTGGTAGAGCGCACGGGCGATCAGATCAACGCTAAAAAAAGCGCCGTAGAATCTTATAAAGGCAAGGTCAATTCACTCGGAAATCAAATTGCGGCCCTGCAAAATGAGAGAGGACTAAAATATAAGCAAGCTCTCAATAAACTCAAACAAGCAAATCTTAAAGTTAGAAGTGATAGCATAGATTTAATTGCAGCTAGGACAAATGAGCGTATTGCCATGCAACAATTCCTGCGTTTTCAGCAGCTTAATGAAGAGGGAATCGAGTCAGATCAAGAGTTGGAAATGAAGGAATTAAAACTTCAAGAAACCCAAGCTAAAGTTATTTCTCAAAATCAAAAGTACCTGCAGAGTCAAAATGAAGTAATCAATGCTGAAATAGAACTGAACAGGATCAATCAAGAATATGCCGATAAGATAAGCAAGGCAGAAAGTGACCAATTTACCGCACAATCCACCCAAATGGACACAGAGGCGCAAGTAAGCAAACTGGAAGTGAACAGAGCAAATTACCAGCGCAGGACAGATCTCTATTTTGTTACCGCTCCACAAGATGGTTATGTAAACAGAGCCGTCATAGGTGGTATAGGAGAGACCTTTAAAGAAGGTCGCGAGCTTGTAAAAATTATGCCGGATAATTATGAACTCGCAGTAGAAACTTACGTCGAACCCATAGACCTTCCCCTGATTCATGAGGGAGAGGAGGTACGCGTACAATTTGATGGTTGGCCCGCTATCGTTTTTTCTGGTTGGCCAGCCGCTACTTATGGAACATACGGTGCAAAAGTCGTTGTCATAGAACGTTACATAAGCGATAATGGAAAGTACCGTGTTTTGTTGGCGCCTGATGAGAGTGAGACAGAATGGCCCAAACAACTGGTTCCAGGAGCTGGAGCTTATACCATTGCCCTGCTGGAAGATGTTCCGGTGTGGTACGAGTTATGGCGTCGACTTAATGGATTTCCTGCAAACTTTTATCAACCTACAGATTCAAAGAATGACAAGGATGCTAAAAAGAAATAGAAATGCCTTTTTTATAGCGTTTATAATTTCTATTGTACTAAATGGGAGTGCTTTTGGGTTCTCGCTTTCGCGAAAGCAAATACAACAACAAACCTCTGCAACAATTGTAGTGACTGATTCTACAATTATTTCACTTTCAGAATATCTAGGATACGTTAAAAAACACCATCCTGTGATCAAGCAGGCTGGACTAGTGCTTGAACAAGGAGAAGCACAGCTTTTAAAAGCCCGTGGAGGTTTTGATCCAAAAATCGAGGTGGATTACGAGCGTAAGGATTTTAAGGGCACAGAATATTATGATGAGCTAAGAGGGGCTTTTAAGATCCCCACATGGTACGGAGTAGAGTTTAAAGCGGGAGCAGAGCGTAATGAGGGAGCTTTTCTTGATCCTTCTCTTACCGTTCCAGAAGATGGTCTCTATAGTGCTGGTGTGAAAATTTCACTGGCGCAAGGTTTGTGGATCAATGATCGTATGGCCACGCTTAGAAAGGCAAAGCTTTTTAGAGAGCAAACCCAGTCGGAGCGCGCACTAATGGTCAATCAGATTCTCTACGATGCTACTCAGGTATATTTTGAGTGGTGGAAAGCCGCACAAGAGCGCAAACTGTTTAGGAATATTTTGGAAAATTCAATTATACGATATAATGGTGTGGTAAGACAGGTGGAAACGGGTTATAAAGCAGCTATTGATAGTGTGGAATCGGGTATTGCAGTTAATAATAGAAGACTGGGTTTGGAACAGGCCCGTATTGATTTTATCGATAAAAGATTACAGTTATCTAATTTTCTATGGATCGATGGTGTGCCTCTTGAATTACGCAATAATACCTATCCTGATAATGATTTATTAGATACGATTGACACTTCTCTAGAGATTATGGGGCAATCGCTGGATCTTTTTACGATAGAGAATCATCCCAAGATCCTCGCAATGCAATTGAAAATGGATCAGCTGGACGTGGAACGGGATCTAAAAGCAAATAAGTTATTACCCAAGATCGATGTAAGCGTGGATGCCATATCGCAAGAATGGGGCGATTCCGGCTCGTATAATCTCAATAATTACAAAGCTGCCGCGACCTTCTCCATGCCTTTATTTTTACGAAAAGAACGAGGAGACCTTAAACTTGCCGAAATCAAATTACAAGATGCCGCCTTTGATATTTTAGAGACTAGACTGGCCATTGAGAACAAAATTAAAGCCAATTTTAATAAAATTGATTCCTACGCTTTACAAAATGAAATCTCAGAAGATATCGTAATCGCTTCGGCGAGATTGCTTAATGCGGAGGAACGCAAATTTCAATTGGGAAATAGTTCTATCTTCCTGATCAATTCCCGTGAGAATAAATTGATTGAAAGCAGTTTAAAGCTTTTGAAAATCAGCGTGAAGCTTCTGGAATCAAAAGCAAATCTGTTCAATAGCTTAGCGATTGTTCCTGAGAATTTGTAGGCTTGATGTTTTAAATCAAAAAATGGAAAGACAAATTAAACCGTCTTCCTACTATCATCCGTTAATTTCTTTAAAGTTTTCAGTTCTTGAGGTGTGAGGTCTCTGTGGACACCAGAAGGAACATCCAATGTGACATTCATGATGCGTACTCGTTTTAACTTCATCACTCTGTATTCCAGATATTCACACATACGTCGTATCTGTCTATTGAGTCCCTGGGTCAGGATGATTTTAAAACTACGTTTTCCAATGCGCTCCACGACACAGGGACGAGTTACTGTATCGAGTATGGGAATGCCAGTGGACATTCTTTCAAGAAATTGGTTGGTAATCGTGCGGTCCACGGTAACAATGTATTCCTTTTCATGATTGTTACGGGCGCGTAATATTTTGTTCACAATATCTCCGTCATTAGTCATGAAAATCAATCCCTCACTCATCTTGTCTAAACGACCCACCGGAAATATGCGGGTGGGGTAGTTGATGTACTCAATAATATTGTCCTTCTCAACTCTGGTGTCTGTTGTGCAAACGATACCCACAGGCTTATTAAAAGCGAGATAAACCAGATCATCGCGCTTTTTGCTGATCGGTTCTCCATCCACTGCCACATGATCTGAAGGCATGACCTTAGTTCCCATTTCTGGAACACTACCGTTTATGGTCACTCGCTCTTGTTCAATGAGTTTATCCGCCGCTCGACGTGAACAATAGCCTTGCTCGCTCAAATATTTGTTGATTCTCGTTCCTTTTTGATCGCTCATAACGCAAAAATAATGAAGACTAGTTCAACAAGATGGACTGGGCGGCACTTTGTTTTTGTAACAAATATCAGGAATTTGACACCTATAAAAAAATGAATTGTACATCATGGAACAAAATGACCAAAACAAACAGCAATACGCTCAATCTTATGCCGCGCCTAGAAGCAATAATTTAAACACACTAGCCATTCTTCATTTGGTAAAAGCAATTTTGACTTTCCTTTTTTCCCTATTTTTTGTACTCTATATGTTTATGGGAAAATTCATCGGTGATATGGCCGAAGTAAATTCAGAGATGAATTCTGAATTTAATATCTCAGCCATCTTTGTAATTATAGGGACAGTAGGAATGTTATTCTGTATATTATTTGGAGTATTGAACCTCTTGAGCTACAGCTACCTGTCCAAGAAAAAGAATTATAATTTTATTTTTGCCGTTTCTATTATTAATTGTCTGACGGGTATTTTAGGTATATTACTTGGAGTTTTCACCCTCATTGAAATTAACAAGCCTGAAGTGAAATCTCTTTTTAAAAACTGCTAGGCCTTTTAATTTCAAGTAAAAATTGCAATTGATTTTACACCGTTGCTGAGTAACGTGTTGACAGATTCAGCAAAACTTTATGATTTGCCGATATCATTCAAAATTTTGATATGGTGGTGTGTGTGAATCTTTAAAAATTTAATCGTGTCCTTTTTTTGCATCCATCCAAACATGGGATGTCTAAAAGCTTTATTATCGGGTAATAACTTTAGTTTTTCTATAGATTCAAGCGCCTTTTGATAGGTTCTATTCAAGGACTCCTGCGTAATCTCATCATTTCTCACGGTTTGTTTTGGGGCACGAGCTTTACCGCGAGGCATATAACCAAAAGTCATAATTACAAACTTGAGAAAACTAAATTTAGGCTTATAATCACTAGGATTAGATTGCTCCAGAAATCGTGTTACTTCATTGATGACATTTAAAGCGTGGTCTGAGTGCCAATAAGTTCCCGACTTTGATACATTAGGATCCTTGCGATCGTCACTATCTATATAGGTTTTTATTTGAGCGACTTGTTCATCTACTTTTTCAATCATTCTAGGAAATTTTTAGAATCGTATGCTTCTTCTCATTAAATGTAAACTGTTCTCCTGTTCTTCTGTTTTTCAAAGCCATTCCCATGGGCGAGGCCAGTGAAAGCGCAAAAATATCCTTTCCCACAACGGTAATTTTACCCATTCCCGCGCTCAGATAGTATATTCCCGACGGCAAGGCTACTAAAGCTCCATCTTCTACGATACTACATATTTTGTCAGGATCTATTTTGAGAAGTTTATTCAGGATTTCCTGAGTTTGTAATCGTTGTCTTTTGTATAACTCTTCTTGATTCTGAATCATCGCCATTCCAGTCTCGTATTTATCTCCAGCGCTGCTTTTGGTTTCAGATTCCTTAGCTTGCATGAGGTTTTTGAGGTTCTCATCGATGCTGTCCAGGCGTTCTCCTAAAATGCGCAAGCACTCACTATTAACTGCTATCTTAAATTCTAATGCGTTCATAAAATATTCTTACCAGCAAGGTAAGAGAATTGTGAATAAACTTAGTGGTCCTTCAATTTTTATATATGGTTTACTCGATAATTCTATTGGCTTACTGGCAGTCTTTACTTTTTTATACTAGTTGGGATAAGAATCTCGCTTTCGCGAAAGCGAGAACATATCAATCAAAACACAGTTTGAATGAATTTTATTCAAATAAAAAAGCGAACTCGTTAAAGCTCGCTTAGTCAACTATCGTCTGTTGCGCTGTTTTTTCCTGCGCCATTTAGGATTGAACCTGATGTTTCCAGCCATGATGCAACCATAAGGTTCCACTTCATCAATGACAGTCCCCAGACCAAATTCTTCCATCTGCTTCCTTACCGTCGCAGCGTTCTTGTACGCGCTGGGCAATTCTGAAATATCAATCTCCTTAGAGTAGAATCGCACGTCCAGACCTTTAGTCTCTTCCTTGAAAATGGCAAAATCATCTCGGTGCGAAAGATTGCGCTTGTGTTGGGATCTGCTCATATTACGACCCGCACCGTGTGGAGCAAAGCCCAAATTTGTGGCAGTGGTTTTTCCTTCCACAATCAAGACAGGCTCAGACATGTTCAAAGGAATCAACCGCGGTCCCGTGATGTCAGGCATGAACTTGGGATCCAATGGCGTGGCTCCCTTTGCGTGGTAGAAAAGATCTCCGTCCTTGAAAACGAAATTGTGCTCGTTCCAAAACCTATTTTCCCTCTTCGCTCCAGTCAACTCAATAACCTTATCATGAATAAGTTCATGATTAAGTTTTGTCCATTTCCTGATGGTTTGCAAAGCGTTCCAGTAATCTTTACCCTCCTCTGAATCGTAGGGAATCCATGCATTTTGCTTCAACGTCTCTGGAGAAAGGTGTTCCCTGAACTTTTGGGCGATATGCATTCCCTTGCTGTACAATTTAGCGCCGGGACCGCGTGAACCATGGTGCGTGACCATCATGGTATTCCCAGTTTTGGCAGATTTGCCTACGAATAGAAAGTGATTTCCATCGCCTTGCGTTCCCAGATGCTCATGACCCAGCGAAATCATGCGCTGATCGTGCAAGAAATCATTGGCTTGAAATTCAGCCTTCAGCTCATCGGGCATTCTGTATTGCTTACCTCTAGGTCTTCCACCAGGGCCAAAATGCGTCGATTCATGCGCTGCATCCAGCACCATTTTAGGATCTGCATCTCCCAAATCAGTCAGCATGACCGAGCAACAAATATCGGCACTATGCATGCCAGGATGGATGGCGTTTTTTGCGACCACCACGCCACCTACGGGAATGGTTCCCACAGGTCCTGCCGGACAGGCATCGGGCATAATCGATCCCGAAACGACGGTAGGCGTGCGCATGACCTCGTTCATGGTATTTTGGACTTTCTCTACATTATCATCCTCAAGCTCTGAAGAGGATTTAATATTCAATGCATATTTAACAGGCACATCGTGGATATCTACGGGATCAGGAAGTCTAAACTGTTCTAAGTAAACCATCATCTCATCGCGAGACATTCTATTTTCATTAATCGTAGAAATCACTTCTCTGTACCATTTGGCAGGAGGGAAGCCCAGATCTCTAATTTCTTTCCCTGTAATAATTGTATAAGTTTCCATAAGTTTGTTTTTAATAAGCCCTGCCGCCTCCCTCGTGCGGCAGGGCACCTCAAAAAGGAAGTTTAATTTACTTCCTTTCTTTCAACGTTACAAATATTTAGAATTGACTACGCAATCTTTTTGCGTAGTTGTTTTTATCTTTCAAAAATATTTTAGAAATCCAACAATGGCAGTTAATAAAAACGCGCTCATACGTTATAAGACAATCGATAAATGTTTGCAGAACACCATGCGTGACTGGACACTCAAAGAACTGATTGCCGCTTGTTCTGATGCACTTTATGAATTTGAGGGCAGGGATGTAAATGTTTCTGTGCGTACCATTCAGCTGGATATACAAATGATGCGAGGGGAGAAATTAGGCTACAATGCACCGATTGAGGTCTATAATAGGAAGTATTATCGATATTCCGATCCTGATTACACCATTACAAAAATACCGCTGACCGAAAACGATATGAACGTTCTTTCCGAAACCATGGACATGCTCCGACAATTTCAGGATTTTTCACTGTTTAATGAATTCAAGGGAATTTTCAATAAGCTGGAGGATAAAATATATACCGAGCGACATAAGAAGCCATCCATCATCCACATGGATCGCAATACTGATCTAAAAGGTCTTGAATTATTGGATGATCTGTATCAGGCTATACTCAAGGAAGTGGTCATTGACTTGATCTATCAATCTTTTAAAGCTTATGCGCCGTCCAGTTTTAAATTGCACCCTCATTTGTTGAAAGAATACAACAATCGCTGGTTTATCGTAGGAAAACGCGAGGATAGGGACGGAGTGGTTACGCTAGCTCTAGACCGCATTCTGGGAATGGATTATGATTTTAGTACCCGTTATATACCGTCAGGTTTAGATGCGGATACCTATTACAACAACACTATAGGTGTTACGGTGCTGGATAATCGTAATCTTGTAGACGTAACTTTTAAGGTCAATGCTGCAAACGCTCCCTACGTTTTGACAAAACCATTTCACGCATCGCAAGAAGTTATTGAAAAACATCAAGACAAAAGCATAACGTTTAAAATACGGGTACATCAAAACTATGAATTGGAACGGCTGCTATTGGGTTTTGGCGAGTCGCTGGAAGTTCTTAAACCCAACCGACTCAGACGGCTGATGAAAAAGAAATTTAGGGATGCGCTAAAGGTATATGAGCGCACGAGATAATTTGAATAGGATTACAAAATCACATCGCCCAATCCTTCGCGGATCAGTGTAGGTTCATCTGTAGTAAGATCGATTATCGTGGATCCTATGTTGCCACCATAGCCGCCATCAATGACATAATCTACTAGATTATCCCATTTCTCGTGAATCAAGCTGGGATCTGTAGTGTATTCTATCACTTCATCCTCATCCTTTATGGATGTAGAAATGATGGGATTTCCCAGTGAATGAACCAGTCCCACGGCAATCGCATTATCGGGAACCCTGATACCTACTGTTTTCTTCTTTTTAAATACGGTTGGCAAATTGTTATTACCAGGTAATATAAAAGTATAAGGTCCAGGTAAACTGCGTTTTAATATCTTGAAAGTTCTGGAATCGATCTGACTCACATAATCACTGAGATTACTTAAATCCTCACAGATAAATGAGAAATTGGCTTTTTCAAGCTTGACCCCTTTGATTCTGGCGACTTTCTCAAGTGCTGATTTGTTAGTAATATCACATCCCAATCCATAAACCGTGTCTGTAGGGTAAATAACGAGAGCTCCATCGCGCATGTCTTTTGCAATCTTACGCAACAGCCTAAAATCAGGATTGTCAGGATATATTCTTACTAATTCTGCCATCACACACGATTCAAAAATGCATCAATAGGAATTAATAACAAAGCGATTGCCGCAATGATCAAAACGATTTTCCAGAACAGCGCCACATTATCCTGTTCCGTATCTGGAATAGTCTCGTAGCGGTAATTGCCTCGTCGGTCTATCTTTACCGCGATGCGGGAATTGTCTTGACCATTCTCTTTATTACGGGAGTAAAATTGATACAAGTATCCTACAATGAGAGCTGTGGACGCAATAATCGTGATTATTAGAAGAGCGCAATTAAAACTAATTTGAGCTAGAGAACCTTGATATGCTGCAATCATTATAGGGTACTTAAATATGTTTGAAATATAATCAAAAAATAGCGATCAATCTACGCGTTCAACCTCACTTTCCAACTTTAAGACATTACCGCCGTCTTCCTGCTCGATGTATAGAGCTTTATTCCCTTCCTCACCATCTCTTGTTACCTCATTGCCTTCAATGGTTCTAGTCACTTTCTTGGTAAAGGTGGACTGCACTTTGCCCTCAGCAGTTCCGTTGCCCCATTCCCATTTTACTTTTGTTCCTTCCTTAATCATTTTATTTTTATTTAAAGATAATGGCGTTCTCGCTTTCGCGAAAGCGTTATAACATTCCATTAACCTCTTATTAATCTAAGTTGGAGAAGGATAATAGGCAAGCAGCAAGGCTTTTACTGATTTTTATCAAACGAATTTGAGCAACTTTTTGATTTTTTTCAATTTGCCCTTGTATGGCGGATATTTCACTTTTATATCGAGCCAGGTGCGACGATGCACCATACTTTTGTGATGGGAAAATACCTCAAAGGTTTTCTTGCCATGATAGGCACCTATACCACTGTTGCCCACACCTCCAAATGGTAATCGCTCATTAACAAATTGCACGATGCTGTCATTGATCACACCACCGCCAAAGGGGAATTTGTGAATGAACCAGGCGGAAAATTCTTTATCCTCAGTAAAACAGTAGCCTCCAAGTGGTTTGGCATAACGACCTATCCACTCCTCAATATCTTCGATTGTCTTATAGGTGACAAGAGGTACAATAGGGCCAAATATCTCTCCCTCCATTACTTTAGAATCGGCTGGTGGTTGATCCATAAGAGTGGGAGCGAGATATAAATCATTTACATCATGACCACCCCCATAGTAAATATATTGCTCATCCAATAATTCAATTAAGCTCTCAAGGTGATCACGACGTATGATGCGTGGATAATCTGGATTCCGTTCTGGCTGTTCTCCATAAAAGTTGATGATTTCTGACTTGAGTGCCTCGAGCATTTTATCTTTTAAAGATTCGTGGCAAATCAGGTAGTCAGGAGCGATGCAGGTTTGACCCGCGTTGAGGAATTTTCCCCAAACGATGCGTTTTGCAGCGACTTTAATATTGGCACTCTCATGAATCACGCAAGGATTTTTCCCGCCCAGTTCTAGAGTCACTGGTGTCATGTGTTCGGCTGCTGCTTTGTAGATCATGTTTCCTACTTTAGGGCTGCCCGTAAAAAATAAATAGTCCCAAGCTAGGGAGGTTAGTTTTTTGGACACTTCTGCATCACCTTGAATGACTTTTACGTGGTTAGGGTCAAAAGCGAGAGTGATAAGGTCTTCCAATAGCTGTGAAGTCGCCGTGGAAAATTCACTAGGCTTCAAAACTACGGTGTTTCCTCCTGCAACGGCTCCTATAAGTGGTCCGAGAGCTAGTTGAAAAGGATAGTTCCATGGAGCAATGACCAGTGTGGTTCCATAGGGTTCTTTATAGATTTTTGCGGTAGAAGGGAAATTGAGTATACTGGGAGTCACACGATCGGGTTTGCTCCATTTCTTCGTGTTTTTAATATACTTCTTGAGTTCGTTTGCAATCACATAATATTCCGTCAGGAAGCTCTCGAACTGACTCTTTCCTAAATCTTCCTTTAAAACTTTATAGACAGCCTCTTCATTTTGCTTAAGAACGTGCTGTAGCTTTTTAAGTGACTTCACTCTGAAGTCCACAGATTTTGTTTTGCCGGATTTAAAAAAATCCTTTTGCGATTGATAGGTGTTTTCTACATTCATGAGAGTAAATGATTTGTGAACAATTCTGATGGGTCTACATCGCTATGCTCTAGATGGTTATCCCTGAGCCATTGGATAAATTTCGACACATTGGTAGGTTCCATAATTCCCCAATCACCTGCACTACTTGTTGCCGCGTTAGTAATTTCAACACTTTTAGCATAATTGAGCTTGTCTTTTTCTGCGGTAAAGCTTTGCAAAATATCTACCGCTTGATCAGGCTGGTCTTTTCCAAATTCAGCTCCTTTGCGCGTTGCACTTAAAAAGTTACGGTAGACCTCTGGATGTTTGGAAATCTCAGTTTCATTTGCCGTTATCACTGGCGAATAGGAGTAGGGAATATCGTAATCTTTCATTTTGAATAAATTCAGATTCATTTTTTGCTCCTCAGCTTCTAAAGCTTCCCAGTTGGTAAAAATCCAGGTACTGTCTGTAAGACTATTCTCTATAGTATTCCAAATGCCCAGTTTATCCGGATACACGATTTTAAGAGCACCTGTTCCACCATCATTCTTGATCATTTGACGTACTATGGCATCTTCATACCGCGCATTGTAAGAAGCATAGGATTTTCCGTCCAGATCAGATGGGCGACTAGCGATTTCAGGTTTACAGGTAACGGCACTTAAGTCTTCCTTGAATAATGCTGCGATTGCTGTAAGTGGAAATGGTTTTGATTTAGTTCTATAGGATAATACACTTTCTAAAGGACACAACGCAAGATCAGCCTGTTTAAGCTCCACTTTTTTTGCGGGTGTGACCGCATAATTGTCGAGATCGGGAGTGCTGATTGTAAAGTCTATTCCATGTTCCTTATAGAAACCTTCATTAGATGCAATAATTATCGGCAGGTGATTGGCGTTAAAAGTCCAATCTAATGCAATTTTCAAGGGGGTCATAGTTATTAATGTTTCCTACAAAGTAAGACTTGCAAAAATCAGAATCCCTTAAAAAAGTGTTAGATCATTATTGTTTTACTCAAAGCGATAAATTTTTATCGACAAATTAATATAAATGACACACCCGCTTCATTTGAATCCGCTATTTTTATCAATTAAAGTAATTATTTTAGAGTAGAATATGATAAAAGATAAATTGTTTGAAATCGTAAAAGTGTATTTGCCACAAGATGTAGCTCCTACAGCAATTCAAGAAGAAAGTCATTTGATGGACGATTTGAATATCAACAGTGCCCATCTCGTAGATATTGCACTAGACGTAGAAGATGAATTTGACATTACTTTGAACGAATCAGATATGGAACAAATGCAGACCGTGAAAGATGCTATCGCTATCGTTTCTGCAAAAACTAAAGCATAAAACTTATTGCTATGCAAACCTTAACCCCTTTAGAGATTTTTGAAAAAGAAGTAGCCTCCAAATACCAGATTTATAACGGTATTTTTATGACTTTACCTTTCGACGAAATCTCGAACACTGGTGGATTGTTACCACTATTCCATAAAATATGTAAAAACGGATTTGATAAAGGAAAAACCCCTAATGAGATCATTACATACTTTTTTGATAGGTATATGCCAGATGCAAGCGAGGAAGATCGTAATAGCATGCTGTTCAAATTCATTCAATACATTGAACGTCAGGTGGTATTATTTGATGCCATTGAAGACGCCGCCTTTGCTAAAGTGAATAACCTTGATGGTCGTGGATCGCTTAAAGGAGTCGATGAGGAAGCACGTGAAGCAGGAAAATCAGAGAAATTAGCAAATTACCTGAACCGTTTTAAAGTACGACCAGTACTTACCGCGCATCCTACTCAGTTTTATCCTGATGAAGTTCTAGGAATCATTAATGACTTGACTCAAGCAGTTGCCATAAACGACATTTCAGAAATAAAAATGTTACTCTCCCAGCTTGGAAAAACACCATTTTTTAAGAAAACAAAACCTACACCTTATGATGAGGCAGTAAGCTTGATCTGGTATCTGGAAAATGTATTTTATTATGCCATGGGGGATATCTACGATTATTTAAAAACCCACATCAACACCTCAGATTCCTTCAACAATCCGGTTATGGAAATCGGGTTCTGGCCTGGTGGAGACCGTGACGGTAACCCATTTGTGACCAATGAAATCACACTCAACGTCGCTTTGAGGTTGAGATCCACAATTCTGAAAAACTACTATAAGGATCTAAGGAAAATTGCTAGACGTATCACTTTTAGGGGAGTATACGATCAGCTACTTGGTCTTCAAAATAAGGTTTATGCCGCAATTAGCTCGCGTACTCCTCTTGATTTTAAAGCATCAGATTTAATTGATGAGCTCAAGGATATTAAGTCTGAAGTTATTGAACGTCACAATGGGTTATTTATCAGTATGATAGATGCTCTGGTTCATAGAATCGAATTGTTTGGTTTGCACTTTGCCGTTCTTGATATAAGACAAGACAGCAGTATTCATGACCATTCATTCAGACATATCGTTGAATATCTTGCAGAGCATGAAAAATTTGAAGAACTTGATCTGATCAACTATTATGATAAAAGTGAGATTGAAAAGATTGACATACTCATTGAGTTGCAAGTAGCTCCAGAAATACAAGAGATCCCTGATGAAAATGTACAACGCACTCTAGGGAGTATGCATGTGCTTCCCAAAATTCAGGAACTGAACGGTGAGCGCGGCTGCAACCGTTACATTATATCTAATTGTCAAAAAATCTCCCATATTCTCGAGGTCTATGCTATGCTGCGCCTTACAGGTCTCACAAAACCCGATGTGCATATAGTTCCCTTATTTGAAACAGTGCCAGACTTGCAAAATGCTCCAAGGATTATGGAGGAATTATTTAAAAATTCCCATTACCGCGATCACGTGGCTAGACGTGGCGATAAGCAAGACATCATGCTTGGTTTTAGTGATGGGACTAAGGATGGAGGTTATCTCATGGCAAACTGGGCAATTTTTAAGGCTAAAGAAGCGCTTACGGAGGTGTGTCGCCGATATGATATCAGCGTAGCATTCTTTGATGGAAGGGGTGGACCACCAGCACGAGGAGGTGGGCAAACACACCAATTTTATGCATCTATGGGATCAAAAATAGAAGCTAACGAAATACAACTGACCATACAGGGACAAACGATTAGTTCAAAGTTTGGAACTTTAGACAGTTGTCAGTATAACTTGGAACAACTTATAAGTAGCGGAGTTAATAATGGAGTCTACAATGCAGAAATCAATGATTTCAGTGAAGAAGACTACCAAACCATGAATGAGCTGGCTCAGGATAGCTACAAGGCCTATCAAGACTTTAAAGGCCATCCTAAATTCTTACCTTATTTGGAGCACATGAGTACACTCAAATTTTATGCAAAGACTAATATAGGTTCAAGACCCAGCAAAAGAGGTAATAAAGACACATTGGATTTTAAAGATTTGAGAGCGATACCTTTTGTAGGCTCTTGGAGTCAACTTAAACAAAACGTACCAGGGTTTTATGGTGTGGGGAGCGCACTTGAAAATGCGTTTCAAAATAAGAAATGGGAAAGTATAGAGAAGCTTTATAGTAACAATAAGTTTTTCCGTACCTTACTAGATAACAGCATGATGAGTATCACTAAGTCTTTCTTTAGTTTAACCAAGTATATGAGTAAAGATCCACAATATGGGGAATTTTGGAATCTTATTTTTGAGGAGTATAAGCGCTCTAGAAAGTACATGCTCAAGCTTAGCGGTCTGGAAAGTTTAATGGCAAATGAGCCTGTGGGAAAAGCGAGCATTGCGCAGCGAGAACAAATCGTATTGCCGTTGCTTACCATCCAGCAGTTTGCTCTGGGAAAACTTCAGGGAAATAAAAATCTAGAACAATCACAACAAGATCTATTAGAAAAGATGGTGACTCGATCACTTTACGGAAACATAAATGCCAGCCGGAATTCTGCCTAATCAAGGAACCTAAGTTAAAAGCGTACTAAGTATATGGTTAAAGTGTCTTAAAGCAAAGTTTTCAACTTGATTTCAGGATTATTTTTAAAATAAAAAATAATGCTTGATCAAAAGGAAGAAGTAAAGGTGTCTGATAGATTGGACGCATTGCGCGCTGCTGATTACGGGAAGTCAGTTAGAATCTTAAATGATACTTATTTGCTTAAATCCACATGTGACAATTTGAGATTTGGCAATGCTTATGTGATCAAAGGCAAAAATTCTAAAAACCTCGTACTTATAGATGCTGTAAAAAGAGAGCATCGTGATGAATTGTTACGCTTTCGCGAAAGCGGACACAACATTCTGGCAATCATTCTTACTTCCAGCGATCTTGTAGGACAAGCATATACAGAACTTTCAGATATTGCGCGCGAGCTCAATACCCAAATTTACATTCATCCCATGGACAGTGCGATGACCCACACGGTAGACATTACGGGCTACCACAACTTTTTACAGGAATTTGACCTCACTGTTTTCCATATGCCAGGTTATACTAATGGCTCGATCGTGATCCATTCAGGAGCGACTCAAGCGTTATTTACAGGTAATAGCGCCGTGGGAAGTCCATACGAGCGTAATGATTACTTTCTAAACCGCCCCATTCTGGACGATCAAGAAGATGATATGGTGCTTCAGGAAAGTTGGAAGTCTATATGTGTAGATTTTGAACACATCTTGCCTTCTCGCGGTAAACCGCAATTTGATATAGATTTCAAACGGAAAGAGATTATCATACAACAACTAACTAAATTAGAACAAACTAAAACCCTATAATAATGAAATCAGAGTCTACTGAATTACTAAAGAAAACACCTAATGATTATGAAATTCACGATCTTATAAAGAACAGATGGAGCCCAAGGACTTTTGCAGATACTCCTATTTCTGCCCATGACCTCAAAGTACTTTTTGAAGCTGGTAGATGGGCGCCCAGTTCCTATAACATGCAACCATGGCATATTGTGTGGGGCGTTAAGGGAAGTGAAATATACGATCGGATCATGAATCTTCTGGTAGAATTCAACCAAAACTGGGCAAAAAATGCTCCCGTTCTATTATTGGGTGTTGTTGATACCAAAACTCCAAAAGGAGAAGAAAACTATCATGCTCTTCATGATTTGGGACAATTTGCGGCAAACATGGCGATCCAAGCCCAAAGTATGGGAATTGCCGTACACCAGATGGCTGGAGTAAAATATAAAGAAGCCTTAACCGAATTTGAATTTCCCGATACCTTTCACGTGGCGACCGCGATAGCTATAGGGCATTATGGAGGAGATATTAATGACGTGCCTGAAGACTTGCAAGAGGGGGAAAAAGGCGAGCGAAGCAGAAAAAAACAAGAGGAATTCACCTATAATGGTAATTATGTAAATCATGCTAATTTGTAGGACAATTCTAGCTCACTATAATTGCATTGTTAGGATGCAATTTGAAAACCTTGAGAGATCAAGGTTTTTTTTGTGTTTAAAATTTGCCAGAATTAAAAAAAAGTAGGAATATTAGAACCGATTAAACGATTTTTTCGTAGATGAAGTACATTATTTAAATTATGATCCATTTTACATATGTTCACGTTACTCAGAATCACAAATTAGAGCAGTATTCTAATGATCTACTTAAAACCCTATTAGGTAAAAGTGAATCGATTGCGCATTGCTCTATGAAGCTTTCTAGAAAATTCAATTCCAGAAACGTTGTTAAAGAAGTAGTGGAACTCACAGTAAACTATAATGGAGCATTGTTTAATTGTACTGGAGTAGAAAGCAATTTTAAAAAATCTACAGATACCGCATTTCAAAAATTAAAGGTTCAATTTTCAGAATCCAAATTTGCTGAAGATTCGCAGAAAAGCGCCTAACTATAATGTTGGTGGTTTCTTTTCAGTATTAAGAGTTTCTTCTTGATCTTTCTTTTCTGTTTTGGATGTTTTCTTATTAATTGATAATAAGGCTCCCACCAGTAAAGCGACAAAAATTACTGCAAGCGATAACCACTCTGGAAAGTGAACATGGTGGACCAAGATCATTTTTATTCCAACAAATGTGAGTATGGCTACTAAGCTATAATGTATGTACTGAAATTTGTCCAGAAGATTGGATAAGAAAAAGTACATGCTACGCAATCCCATAATCGCTAGTATATTACTGGCAAAGACTAGAAATGGATCTGCGGTGATTGCTAGTATGGCTGGGATGGAATCAAGAGCAAATAAGACGTCAGTAAGTTCAATAACGATCAAAGCCAAAAATAGAGGTGTAGCGATACGCTTCCCCATTTTTCTTATAAATAGTTTTTGCCCATGCAACTGATCCGTAACTGGAAATAATTTGCGGCCCCATTTATAAATAGCAGAACTTTCTGGATCAAACTCTTCCTCATGGCTCGATAACATTTTGAAGGCGGTGTATAATAAGAATGCGCCAAAGACATAAGTCATCCAGCTTACCTGACTTATTAGCGCCACACCAAACAAAATCATCAGCGCCCTGAAAACAAGTGCACCCACAATTCCCCAAAAAAGCACTCTATGCTGATATTTTTGAGGTATGGAAAAGGATTTGAAAATTACAGCGATCACAAAAATATTGTCAATACTCAGTGAGAGCTCAATAAGATAACCCGTTATATATTTAACGGCAGCATTTGTGGGAGTAAGATCATCTGGATTTGCGATCCATCCATTCTGATAGATAAAATAAACAGCAGCAGTAAAGGCTAAGGCGATTCCTACCCAAAGAGCTGTAAACTTAGAAGCCTCCTTGGTATCTATGATATGAGCTTTTCTATTAAAAATGAACAGATCCAAAAATAGAAATACGCCCACCAGCGAAATAAAAGAAATCCAAACAATCATAAGTTTCAAATAAAGAAAGCTGTGCTCAAAGTTTTACGTGTTCGTAACATTGAGTCACGAAACTTCTTTAAACACAGCTTACAAAAATAGAATATATTTTATGGGATATCGACAGCTGCCGTATCAGTACCGAAGAAATCTTGCATATGACCGTAAAGTTCTACCTCTTTTGCAGTATCACCCTTTATTGCGATCGGATAGATCAACATGCTGGGATCTTTTTGGAGAAACTGGATCGCCCCATTACAGGTCACTTCATGATCCTTTCCATATTTGGTAATAAAAGTAGAATGGTCAGTTTTAACAAGGTCCAGCACCCTTATTTCCAATAGGTCAGCAATTTCAGTCCATACGGTACTGGCAACTTGGGTTTTGCTTATATCTATACCCAACATCTCCTTATCAGAACTTTGAGCATAGGCAAATATCTCTCTGTGATTCTTGATGTCAGAATTGTATATTAGGACAAGTTGCCTTTGATCTGTAGCTAGCGAGAAATTATTATTAGGCATGATCTATAAGATTTGCTTTTCTCTTCTCACATTGAGTTTTCAATTGGCTTACCGCCTTGGCTACACTTTCCTTAAAGGTATTGTGTGATTCCTCTGCAAAAAGACGAGGTCCAGGCGCGCTCAATCTAATATTTGCGATCATTCCCGTTTCTGTAGAAGAGGTGTTTTCTAATCTAAAAAATACATCTGCTCTGGTCACCCAGTCATAACGCTCAAAAATCATCTTGAGCTTGTCTTTTGTATAATCTTCCAGTTCTGTGCTACCGGTAACGTGTTGATAATTAAAGTTAACTTCCATATTGAATTTTAGTTTTATTTAAAGATACAGTGCATTTATCAGCTCCCATGGCGCTTTAATAAAGCTTTAATTGCTTTTAGCAATGATTTAAGTTTTTGATTGTTGTATGGTTTGAAAGAAGTTTAATAATGCCCCATTTGTTCTATAAACTGATAATTTTAAATAACGCCGCTTTATATTTGGCTACATATGAATATTAGAGATTTTCAAAGAAGTGTTTTACTTTTCACGATGATATTGTTCTGTTTCGCTTTCGCGAAAGCGCAACTGGGATTTTGCTCTGGAGAATCAGGAGACGTCATTTTTAACGAAAACTTTGGAGCTGGAACATCTAATGGGCCTGCCTTGCCGACTTCAGTTACAAATTATACCTACGTCAACAGTGGGGTGCAAGATGGTCAGTATACCATTTCAAGTAACATGCAGCAATTAGGCTCTTTTTGGAACAGACCAGATCATACTGGCAATTCAAACGGGCGTATGTTAATTGTAAATGCGGCCTTGGGTGCTGGGATCTTTTACCAAACTCCTATCAGCGGGCTTTGTGAGAACACTCCCTACGAATTTAGTGCGTGGGTGTTTAATATCTATAATCCCAGTTCAAATGCTTGTCCCGGTGTTGGGATTCCTATTCAAGTAACATTCCAGATATGGGATAGTACAGATACAATTTTGCTTAAAGAAGGTACCATGGATCCTAGAGGGGGAGAAACAAATCCATCTTGGATTCAATATGGACTTACATTTCTTACTGAACCAGGTCAGAATCAATGTATCCTCAAACTCATCAATGCTGGAGACGGTGGTTGTGGTAATGACCTTGCGATAGACGATATACAATTTAGACCCTGTGGTGATGCGACCAATATTATGAGCAATGGATTTGATGAAACCGTGGTCTGTGAAGAAGAATTACCTATAAGTGTGACGCTAGAGGCAACTACCACAACTAATGTTTTCCTTAGTCCAGAATTTCAATGGCAACGCAGTATGGATAACGGAGCAAATTTTAGCGATATTCCAGGAGCCAATGGTTCCAGCTACACCACACAATTATTAAATGCCGATACGCAGTTTCGCGTCAAACTCGCCGAGGATGCCGTAAATCTATCTAACAGTCAGTGCGTGAATTTTTCTGATGTGTTCACCTTTGAGGTAGACGAGGTTTCCATACCTGTTGCAGTAAATGATACTGTGACCAGCTGTGATGGTGAGGAGGTAGAACTCGCCGTGCAACCTATGGACGGTGCGATCTTTAATTGGTATGATGCACCTACTGGAGGCAATCTTTTGGTAGCGGCTCAAGAAACGTTTGCCAGCAATGATCCTGGATTGTATTATGTGGAGGCAAGAACTACAGCGGCAAACTGCATCAGTACTGCGCGTGAAGAAATAGAAATCATTGCAGCTAGCGCTCCCATCATACCACGCGAAGAGCTATTTATATGTGATGGAGATACGGCACGACTGGAAATTCCTGTGGCTCCAGCGACTTATGAGTGGGACAATGGCGCGATGACCCAAGCGATTGAGGTAGACACCGCTGGAATTTATGAAAGTATAGTAACCTCGCCTGAAGGTTGTGAAACCGTTGCTGTCTTTGAAGTTATTGTTACTCCTGTGCCTCAGATTCAAAAATTGCGATTAATAGGCGCCGAGGAGCTGGAAATTATCGTGGCAATTGAAAATGAAGATTTTGAATACAGTATCGATGGAATTAACTTTCAGGAATCCAACCGATTTAATGTTAACAATTTGCTTGAAATCAACGCTTTTGCCCGCAATACTAGAGGTTGCGATACTGTTTCTGACAGTCTTTTTAGAGTAGAGGTTAATTTATTTTTTAGTCCCAATGAAGATGGTTACAACGACCGCTGGAGCATCAGCGGTCTGGAAAATTTCCCTGGATCCCGCATCGAGATATTTGACAGATACGGGAAATTATTGCGTGTTTTAAACGATCCAGAAATAGAAGGCTGGAACGGAACTTTTAATAATGAGCCCGTGCCCAGCAGTGATTACTGGTTCAAACTATATTATGATGATCAGGTGATTGCGGGTCATTTTACCTTAAAAAGATAGCAGGAGGGAAGGAGCTGTTAATTTAAAGTCCACGTGAATCTACATTCAACATACAATAAATTGTTGACCGATTGAATTTTCCACACATTTGAGCATTCTGAACTATGTACAAAGAGGTCATGATGAACTGTCTAGACACAAATTAAGCACAGAGAAGGTTTTCAAATCTTAAGTTTTATTTGTCAATTCTAAGAAACCTCATTGCGTAACTTTCCTTAAAAAGAAAAAGCGATGAAAAAACCAGTCACTCATATATTATGGATGTTTTTGGCACTGATAGCTATAGGTTGTGGAACTTCTAAAAATCCATTGGTTACAAAAAACACACTCAACAAAATTCAGAATCTAGCGGAGGAACGAGCTTACGTGGTTTCGTTCAACACGGCTTATCCCCAAAATTCTGCCGCTAGTCAGCGTGTTTTAAACTCGATCTTAATGCCTACAGGAAACAATGCTTCCCGTATTAACATAACAGGATCCAGCGCAACTATCACCGTGGACGGCGATATGAGTACCGCTGAGCAACTGCCATTTTTTGGTGAGCAACGTTTGGGAGGCGGCAGTTATGGACAAATGGACAGCCCGTTAGATTTTGACTCCGCGATAAGGGATTATAGAGTGGAACGTCGCGATGAGAAAATCACCGTAACCTATGGCGTGACCACAAATGATTCTGACAATCTGGATGTACGACTCGATATTTACGAAGGATACAATGTAAGAGCTATGGTAATCAGTACTAAAAGAACAAATATGCTTTATGACGGAACTTTTAAAGCAACTTTGAGCACAGAAGCTCTTGATGATTAATAAATTGTAATCACGAATTAAAGATATTTCCTGTTTGGGACATCCTTAGGAAACTATCTAAAAAATCATTTTTTCACTAATGTTGTCACATTGAGCTTGTCTAAATGCAATTGATTTTCAATGCATTATGACTTCGACAGGCTCAGTCTGACAGAGTAGGTCGACTATTTAGATAGCCTTCATCTTGCTAGCAGATCAATTATGATTTCTTAGTGAATTTCATGTACACAGATTCCCTTTCTGGAAATATCCGTAGGACAATTGAACCTTTTCAGGCTGAGAAATCATCGCGTATTCTAACCTCAACAAGTTAATTTCACGAGACTGTCTAAAAGTTCATTTTTCACTAAGGTTGTCACATTGAGCTTGTCGAAATACTATTGATTTTCAATGTATTATGACTTCGACAGGCTCAGTCTGACAGAATAGTTCGATTATTTAAATAGCCATCATCTTGCTCATAGACCAAATATAATTTCTTAGAAATTGTTTCCCCTTGAGTAAAAGTCCACAGGACAATGGGGCTTACGGTTTCAAAATCATTAAAAAAAGGTAACTTAGTAGGGTGTTTAACCTAGAGTGTAATATTGAAATTATTTCGCAAATACAGACGTAAGTTGATCGATTCGGAATCCAAGAAAAGCTTTAAAAAGTATGTGGTTTAAGCTCTAGGCGAAATAATTCTCGTGGTAGTGGGAATTCTGCTGGCTTTGGGAATCAACGATTGGAATGAAAACCGAATTGCCCAAAATAAAGAGCGTAAAATCGCTTCACGCTTGCTGCAGCAAATGCGACTGGACATGGGGGAAGTAGAGAACCAACTCGATTATCTGGAAGACAACAGGTATCTATATGAAATTCTTACTGATTTGCGGAAACCGGTGGATTTTGACGAAAAATTAAAAGCTCGATTTGAGGCTCCATTTTTGGTAACGACCAGCATCAGATTACTGAACTTAGAGCCTAGAGCTTTAGGTCTATTAAATTCCAAATCATCATTGGAAACGAATTTAAGTTCAGTTCTGGACACCATACAACGTACGTATCAATTTAATTCCAAAGTACTTGAAATGACTGAAAAGATGATTGTAGACGAAACAATAGGGAATCTCAATTATCTCAAAGAAAACTATGAGTGGTATTATAAAATTATTACTAAGACAGAGTCTATCGATGTCAAAGACTTCAACTACTTTGAGGGGCCAGATTATCGCAATCGGGTAGCAAATATGTATTTAATTCAGTATTTAGGTTATGAAAACGCGATAGAGGATTTTCAATACGAACTAGAAGAGAATATTGAATTCTTAGAAGCTGTGTTGAAGGAATAGGGGTTTTCAAATATCCTATTTGACATAATATATATTATGAGACAAAACCTATATTCTGATTTATGTATTTTAATCTCTTAGTTGATCAAAATGTCTATATAATATTTTAGCGTAGAAGCTCTTTTACTGAGTGGCTCGATTCTCTAAGATTGCTGCGCCATCTTAATATGTCCGCTTTCGCTAAAAATGATAAAGTGTGATGTGAATCTATCATTCTTAGTGAACTGAGCAAATGAAAAGTCATTTATTGAATATGAAACATATTTAACAACGCTTATAATTTTAACAATTTACGGCTCAGTCGCTATATCTTTGAAAGTCTTTGACAGGTAAAAGATATCTTTAATAATATAAAAAAATGTGAGCATATCTAGTTTGTTTTAGCATAACCCTCTAAAGCGCTTAACGCTAATCTCCCCTATCGTTTTATTAAAGTTTTCTAAACCAATAAAAATTGTATAGGTTTTTAGTTTACCAGAAAAATTACTTTATATAAATAAGGTTTATAAGATTTCATCTAAAAGAAGTTTAATTCGATCTTCTAAATCATCTTGATGTGCATAATATATATCTCTAGTATCCTCTAGTGTTTCTGCCATTAAACTCTGAAGTTCTAGTTCATTTTGAGAAAAAGAATAAAATATTATTTTAAGAGTAGAATTAGCAGGGTAGCTTCTAATCTGATTTATTATTTCATTCCCATTGACTCCATTTGGAAGATTGAAATCTATACACACTAAAGCCATATGAATTGCATTCAAATCTAAACCTGAATTCTCGTGAAAATCAGCTAAACTTTCAAATGCGTGTGGCATTAAATTATAACCATTATCTTCTTTATCCTCACTAAATATATCCAGTAAACCTTTAATTGTAGACTCATCATCTTCAATCCATAAAACACTATGTAATTTCATCTTTTTTCTTTATTTTAATAATAAATTCTGTGTATTCGCCTATAATAGAATCAACTGATATTTCTCCACCCATTTCTTTTACAATTTTTTTGATATGGTATAGTCCAATCCCTGACCCTGATGTAGTAGTATAACCTAACTCAAAAATCTTTTCTATATCTTCTTTAGAAATACCAATTCCATCGTCCTTGAAATGGATATGCAAGTAGTTTTCGCGAAAATTAAAGTATATATTAATATGTTTTGATTTGGCCCTTCTCGAATTACTAATTAAATTATCAATTATGATATTCAACTCGATAGGTTTAATTGAGGTTTCAAATACATCTTCAACTCCTCGCTCAACTTTAATTCTTGGTTCTTGACTTGAAACTAATCCTAAAATGTTATTTATGTATTCTGATATGTATCCAACTAAATCAATCCTAACAGTAGAGGTAAATAATTTAAAATTAGATTTAGCTGCAAACTTTGATATAGATATAACTTTTCGATTTTCTAGCAGTATTCCTTCTAGTTTTTGTAACAAGACCTCTTTAGGAATTTCTTTGCCTTTTCTCAATTTTTTAAGAAATAGTTTCAATTCAGTATCAATATTTTTAGCACCAATTCCTATGTGATGTAAAAAACTAACCACTTCATCAAGGTCTTGAGATTTTACAGATTGTAAAAAAAGATTTTGAGTTTTTGTCTCTAGTAATTCTTTCTTTATAGCAGTTGCATTATTCCTTGCATCAGCCGCTTGTTGATCTGCCTTTGCTTTATCATCTTCAAGTTTTTTTAATTGCTTGCTTAATTTTGATATTAATAAGGTCTGATCCTCTATGGTTTTTTTGTAACTCTGTAATTCAATTATTGCTTTGGCAGTGGCACCGTCAGTTGTATATTTTTCAAAATCTTTAATTTGCTTTTCTAACTCAGAGTTATGAGCAGCTTTAGATTTTAAAATTTTATTTAATGTCTTTGAGTCGATTTTTTTATTCTCAAAATCCTCGATGAGTTTAGAGAACTCTTTTTCAGATTGTACTCTTTCTTCTTCAATTTTTTGAGTTATTAATGATTCATTTACATACAACTCCAAGACGCTATCAGGACGTGCTCCAATAATTGAATGTATTGTACTATAAACTCTTAGCTGCTTAGTCTTTTCATCTTCATTATAAGATAATTGATCTTCAGTCGTATCTCCAGAAACAATCTTGTTATGTATGTCCAGTAGGTTTGAGTCACTTGGCGCACTATCCCAATTCAATCCTTCCACTACATATCTTTCTATTCTTCTAAAAGTCTTAAAAAAATAACTATTGTTCCTCTCATTATTTGTTAGAGCTTTATAATTATCATTCTTAACTATTCCTTCTCGACTGGTGACAATTTGAAAGTCATTATTTTCATCTTGAATTTCGATTTGTCCAACGACATCTCTTAATCCTAAATAACGTCTTGTTCCTTGACCTTTTCTTTGATCAAGGCCCAGCCAATCGTTACCAGGTTCTCCATAAGGTGGTACTCTAAATCCATTAATAAATAAAAATATTGAACCGTAATCTAAAGAACGAATCCCTGTTTGTTTAGTAAAAAAAGATTTAGAATAAGGGTTTAAAAAATAAACAGTTATTCTTACCTTTTTAATATTTGGATAAAACGGATTTGCTTCTTTAATCCAAAAAATTGTTTTTCCTTTGTCTTTTAAAATAGTATAAATTTCTTTTCCCTCTTCTAAGGTTTCAGTTTCTAAACTAGTAGATTTAAAATCTAATTTTTCAAATATTCTGTTTTTTACCTGACCAATAAATTTTTTATTATCGTCAAGCTTTTTATTTTGATCAAGAAACTCTTGAGCATCTATAAAAATTCCAAAATCATCATCCTCAAAAGCTTGACTAGGGTTTATTAATTTTTCTAGATATTGCTTAAGAGAAATGAATTTATCTATATCCCAATTTATAATTAATCCTTCATCATTTTTAATAGGGTAAACCCAATCACTTCTAAGCTTTATTATTTCCAGTAAAACTCCATTGTCAAATGGTTTAATTCCTAAATCTGACAGCTCCTTTCTCGATAATACACTAGCATCTAATTCTATAGATTGAATTTCTTTACTTTCATCCTCAATTTCAAATTTCTCCCAGTCAATTATTAACTGAGTATAACTATCGTCATTTTTTGTTTTGGAGTATAACTTTAAATATTTACCTAACCTATCACAAGAAAAACGGCCTACACCTTTGGCTCCAGCCATTCGTCTATTGTGCTGATGCTTTGTTATTTTCTTTTCAGAATATGCAATATTCAACCACTTATTACTAATAGATTCTAAATCCATACCTATACCATCGTCTTGTATTATAAGTCGAGATGTTTTATCAGAATAGATTTGTGAGGTTAAGTCGTCATTATCTTTAAGGTTGAAATACGAAACCGTTACAGTTTTAGCATCAGCATCAAATGAATTTTTTACGAGTTCAAGTATAGCAATATTATCGTCATTGATTAGATCTTTGCCAATGATACTCTTAAGTTGGACGTTGGTTTTGAAATGAAGTTTTTTATTCTGTGCCATTTATGATAATAATTGGTTAATGGCAATACCAGTCTGTTCTCCAAAAAGTGGTGGAATAGCATTTCCTATTTGAGAATATCTTGGAACTTCTTGTGTTCTTCTTTTACCTCCTGTTGTGTATTTTCCTTGAAACTCATACCAATCGTTAAATGACTGTATTCTAGCATATTCACGAACTGTAAAAATTCTAGGCTCACAGTAATGTATATAATCATCAGGTAAAGTTGTTATTGTGGGGGTAGGTGTTTTGCCAGATAACGGAATGATTGTCCTTTTTTTAAGGTTAAATCTTTCTTTAATTTCTGCCGAGAGTGTTTTATTTTTCTCAGCTTCTTTTAAGATATATTTGAATTTCACAATAGTATTTGGATTATGCTTTGCGAATCTATGACTATCAGGAATATTACTTTTTACATCTCCTTTTAATAATAATTGGTAATTTGACTCAACCTTATTGTAAAGACCAGCCTTGAATGATTTTGTATCTGGTGAAACAGTTTCTTTCTTTCTTAGCAAATCTGATATTGCATCTTCAAGCGAATTAGTGATACCAATACCTTTGTTTATTAAAAAATCTTGTTTATTAATTTCTATGTTATAAAAAAACTGCTGTGGTATAATTGATCTAGCTAAATCTTTTCTAATACCAACCAAAATGAACCTTGTTCTTTTTTGAGGAACTCCAAATTCAGAAAAGTCAACAAGATGTCCTGAAACTTCATAACCTAAAGAATTTAGCCTTCTATTTTTTCTCCTTAAAGCATTTTCAACATATTTAGAGTATATCCTACCTTTTACTTTATTTTTATTAAATTTCTGAGTGAAACCTTTTACATTTTCAAAGAAAATAATTTTAGGCTGAACCAGTCTAATGAACTCAATATAAGAGCCTATTAGTTTATTTCTGTTATCATTTTCAGCTCTTCTTCCAGCCGTGGAGAAACCCTGGCAGGGTGGTCCACCTACAACCATATCTATTGATCCTCTCAACTTTTTAAGTTCCTCTGAATAATTTTTAATTAATTCGTTAATATCGTGTGCAGATTTTGGCAACCAAGTTGGCCAATCAAAATGTGGTTTATTATTAATAAGATTATGCTCTAAAGTCTCGAAAGCATCAGGACTTTTTTCAATTGCAAAAACACCTTCCCACATTCCTGAATTATGTAAGCCTAATGATAGACCACCACATCCTGCAAATAAGTCAATGTAAGTTAATTTTTTATTGGCCATATAATTGATGTGTTCACTTAACTAACAAAAATATTGAAAAAAAATTATAACAACTAATTTTTAAACACCTGTAAAATAGCACATTAGCAGCTTATTTACATTACGCTCCCCTCCTAGCGTCGCTCAAACTAAGAGTATTTCATTATCCTTGTAGAAAAAGCTTTAGACAGAAAAAGATCAAAATTTAGTAAAAACTTTTCTATCTAATCTAGACTTAAGTCACATGTCTCAGACTAATTAGAAGACGCTAAGTGATTTACAAACTAACATGCCTAATTAAGATATCTATCAACTCACTAGATCCGTATTTATAAAGATCCTTTATATGCAACACACTAATCTTATTATGATATTTACTTCCAAATAAATCTTTGATGACTTTAAGATGTTTGTGCTCCATCACTAAAATCCTATCTGCTGCATCTAGTTGTTCTTTTGAAATAAAATTGGTTCCAAGTTGCTGACAGATCTTTTTATTCGTTCCTGCAGAATCAAAGTTCTTATCCAGATATTTGGCACTAAAATAATCCTCAGCTGTTTTTGATCGGTCTTTATTAGCCGAGCAAACGAATAGGATTTTTGACATCGTTTCGACTTTTTTATCTTTCATACTCCCCCACCATCCACATTGGATCCTCATTAAACTTCGACCAAAGCTCCCTCAGCTCCTCCTCTACTCTTTTGAGATTGAAAAGATCATATTCCGACGCCACTTCCAAAACACTACCACGGACTAGCTTATCAATGTTGCTCTGGTCCTCTTTGCCTTTTTGCAGGTCGATTACATATTTAAGCAGGTTGTAACAGACCGTAAATTGACCACAGGCAATGAGTTTGTCCATGCGGTGTACTTTTATATCTTCTTCACTCCACCATAAAGTCGTGGCCGTTTGGGAGGCGATCAGTGCCACATTTTGCAATAATTCAGAAGGTGGCGCGATGCTGGTTGGGTCATCATCATTGCGGGTATAGGATTTGTTTTCGCCATTGAGCTCATAAATCATCGCTGTGGCACGCCTGTTTTTTAAGTTTTTGGACGCGTAGAGCAAATCGTAGTTCAATCGACGTATCTGGTTCATAAATACATAATTGATCATGGTAAATCCACTGGAAAGCCGGTCACCCAGCATTCTTTTGATCACAGAAACTTTTAGGTTTTTAAGCTGGAGAATGTCATCTGCAATCGGTTTGGGAACGCTTCTTTTAAACAAATCGCTGATCTTGTTAAGATAACTGTTTTTAAGAATGGATGCCGCAGCAGCCAAAAGTGTCGCGAGCAAACTCAGCCCCAACACAACACTACTCACGATGTAAATACTGGAATAGGCTCTATCGCCAAAAACTTCCATATTATTCAGCACCATCATCAAGATTGCTAAAACTCCAGGCAACCAATACATCACTTTTACCTTTAACCAATTCAAGGCATTGGAAATGGCATCGGTCAAGCTTACACCGTTTTTATCGTCATTTTCTGGTGTGGCTTCCCAAGGCGGCATTTGATTGCCTCCCACATCGTTGACCAATATCAAATCCAGACGGCCATCTTTGCGTTTATCGGCCAGCACCATGCTTCCTATTCCCTGATTATCGGCAACACCGCCGTCCATGAGTCCTACTCCATTTTTAAAAGCCTCAAAACTCTTCAACTCCTGGTAGGCTTGCTTATTATGATCTTTGATAAAATCATCGGGAAAGATAATGGGCGCAAAACCTATGGGAAAGCAGGAAGAACTGGCTACCGCATCTCCTATCTCGATCTGCCCTTTAAGCGCATTGATTTGAGATTGGTGCTTTTTGAATAAAGGGCTGTTCCCAAAATCTCCATTATTTTGAAAACGAAAGGTCAAACCAAAGGAGAAATCGGTCGCATTAAAACAAACTGTGTGGAACCGCTTGATACGATCTGAGTCAAACATATCGAGGGTTCCTTTGTACACGTCCATTTCTTGGTAACACAGAGCAAAAGCATTGATGATGGATCGCTTTTTATAGGAATGCTTTTCCCAAACGCTGTCATCTTTTAGTTTTGCCGTGGCACGTTCCATCAAACGGTCGTTCTCGGGCTTAAAGGTCTCGTACATTTTTTGGTAAAACTTCTCAAAGCTGTAATCGTCCTGCTGTACCGCTCTGGTATAAGCCGCGGCTAATAAAGTCCCACCGCTCACGGAACTTACAGATTTTACCGCATCCAACATGGATTGATCACGGTACTGGATCTTGTTCAAAATGGAAAGGACTCCCAGCCCGTAAAAAGTGGCTCGATAGCCACCACCACTAAAGCACAAGCCCAAACGGTGCAGTGGTTTCAATTCAGATTTTGCCATGGTTGATGGTTTGTGGACTCTAAAAGTAGCCAATATTTCTTACAAATACCTAAATATCAGCACCGTAAAAATTACGGTTTATCCCAAGTAGGTATTTTTACGACTTGAAGGGCAATTTCAGAATTACAAATTTTTCATTCAAAACAACTCCTTAGCCATTATTGATTAACCAACAGAGCCAAAAATGAAAATTGAAAACCTAGCAAACAAAATGTTTAAAGTGGAAGAAATGTTTTAGGTCTCGTTTTTATTGGCCAAAAAGAAAGTCAGCGCAGCGATTACGACTGCCAGCCCGCCTCCCAAATACAAGATTTCTAAACCACCTGAATACGTGACCACCCTACCCGTAAAAGATATGGTCATGACCACAATAACCATTTTAATCATTAATGCTTTAAGACTGTCCAGATCATCAATCACCAGGCAGCTGGGTATGTTTTTAATCTTACCTACATACAATTCAAACAACCCAATCCCTATGGAAAAGAAAATGACTCCAAGTAAGACGAGATCCAGCGATTTCAAGCATTTCTTAATGATTTCATCCTCTTCGTTGTAGCCCTCAAACATGGTAGAAATGGCCTCATACATATCAACAAAAGCGTAGGCTTCTACCGCGATCGCTAGAATTATGATCCCGATCACGGCAGCGGTACTCATTCCCTTTAATAGATATCCAAAGATCTTAGTCATAACATTTACTTTTTTATATTTTTCGCGCACTTAATATTTATAAATATAGTCAAGATAGCTCAGCAAGATGCTCTATCAATATTTTGAACTTTGGAAAGTCTCAAATGTCGCAATAGATTTGGTTTGATCTCGCATTCGCGAAAGCGGAATATTTACCAAAACTTCACAGCTACAAAGATTTCAACTCAAGAGCTAACCCTAGAAATAGCGCACAAAAAAAGCCCCATCATAACTGATGGGGCTTTTACGAAAATATCTGAATATATACTTATAGAACTTTTACGTTCACTGCATTTAAACCTTTGTTTCCTTCTTTAAGATCAAATTCTACCTCGTCACCTTCTCTAATCTCGTCGATTAAACCTGAGACGTGTACGAAATGATCTTTTTCAACTCCTTCTTCAGTGATAAAACCAAATCCTTTGGTATCGTTGAAAAATTTTACTGTTCCTGTACTCATTGTATTGTATTCTAAATGTTATTATTAACGCAAAGATACGGGTATCTTACTTGCCGTTACCATAAAGAGCCTTTAAATCTCAATAAATACTTGAAAAGGCTTCTGTTTCTGTAATTAAAGCTCACTTAAGCTGAATATTTAAATACTATTGAGCATCGTGCAATTGTTAAAAGCTATTAATAAGGGCACTTATAGTCTCAAATCTTTGTTTAATGTCCTTTTAAAAATGTTAATCCAAAGGCAATCGTTCAGACCATCCTTTATATTTAGAAAAAAGGAAATTATGAAGAATGACACAATTAAATCAAAAGATGAACTCCCTTACAATCCTGAAATTACCAAGGAAGATAAGGAGATGCTGAGAAGCGATAATAAAAACTTTCACAGTGATGGTGGTGATGATCGCGAGTTACAGAATAGAAATGAGAAAGTGGATTTTGCTGGAAAGGATCTGGATATACCGGGAAGGGAAAAAGCCCAGAGAGGAAACGGCATCACTGGAATCAATGACGAGGAAAATAAACTCCACAGTCAGGGCGGCGATAGAAAAACCAATCTGGAACGGGATGATGCCGCTAAATAAAATCTATAAACAGTTTAAAAAACTGTCTTACAAATCGTTATTGTACTAAGTTGTCACATTGAGCCTGTCGAAATGCTATTGAAATTCAACACATTATGACTTCGATAGGCTCAAACTGACAGATAAACTGACTTTAAAGACAGCTTTTTTATGCTCTTTATTGAGCGGTTATGAGGTGTTACTCAGCGTTGCGCTCTACATATTTAATAATTTGGGTCGCAATATCTTTTCCCGTTGCCGTTTCAATACCTTCTAATCCTGGTGAGGAATTCACTTCCAAAATTAAAGGTCCACGAGCAGACTGAAGCATGTCCACACCAGCAATTCCCAGTCCCATACATTTGGCTGCTTTTAGAGCCGCATTTTCTTCTTGGTCTGTCAATTCTATGATGTTTGCCGAGCCGCCACGGTGCAGATTTGATCTGAATTCTCCCTCTTTACCTTGTCTTTTCATGGCTCCCACCACTACTCCATCCACGATAAATGCTCTGAGATCGGCACCTTTTGCTTCTTTAATAAATTCCTGAACAATTACTCTCGCCTTAAGACCATTAAAAGCCTCCAGAATACTTTCAGCCGAATTTTTGTTATCTGCCAGAACCACTCCCAGTCCTTGGGTTCCCTCTAATAATTTAATGACCAGCGGAGCACCGCCTACCTTTTCTACAATGTTGCTCACATCTTTTGAGTAGTTACTAAATACGGTTTTGGGCAAATCCAGACCTGCACGTGACAATATTTGAAGGCTGCGCAATTTATCCCTAGACCTGACCAGCGCTTGAGATTCTGTAGACGTGAATTTTTTCATCATCTCAAACTGCCGCACTACCGCAGTTCCAAAAAAGGTCACAGATGCACCTATACGTGGGATCACCGCGTCTACGTCAGTCATCTCCTTGCCCTTATAGATCACACTTGGTTTTTTCTTCTGTATGACCAGATCACATTTGGTATGATCTATTATGACCATTTCATGGCCTTTCTTTTTACCGGCCTCGATCAATCTGCGTGTTGAATATAGATTTGGATTGGCTGATAGTACTGCAAACTTCATAGAATATAAATTATTGTTGGGTAATTGTTTAAAGCGATTTCTTGGCAATCGCTAGGGTTTGAAAAATACGACTCTACTGGCATCCAGCCTAATTAAACTACTTGAATGCCCTGAGTTTTTGCATTTACCGCAGTAATCAATTCCAAATCAAACGATTTGCTTTTTTTTTATACCGCTTTCGCGAAAGCGATATCATTTTGCATTTACTTAAATTAATGAGGCAATTTAAGTGGTCTGATGTCGTGAATGATGCTCTCCCGACTTATTCTTTTACCACCTTCTTGACTAGAATTCGTTCTCCTAGATAGAACTTGAGCAGGTACACGCCATTTTTCAAGGATTGCATAGGGATGCTTTTTAGGTTGCTTTTGCGATTCATAATTCTCTGACCGAAAAGATTGAACACTTCCACTCGATCCAGCTCTAGATGACCTGCATCGATATAAAGTTTGTGTGAAATAGGATTGGGGTAGATTTTTATATCCTGATCACTTATCTCCATACCCGTGGATAATGTAGCAGTCTGCTGAACATCGTCAAAGAAAAAAGTAGATGTGTTGCTACCATCACCAGTATTTCCAAAATCAAACATAAAAACCAATCGGTCAAAAACTGTATTGTTCAATGATCCGAAATCCCAAACTATTTCTTCCCATTCACCAGTCTTGATGGTAGTAAAATCACGTTCAGCAAAATTACTCGAATTGGACTGTTGCTCTAGCTTCATACGGACTACCGTACCTACGGGAGCTTCTGTCCAAAGTTTTAGGCTTATCAAATTGTCATTACTAAAGTCCAGCGTACCATCAAGATTGAGATAGGAACCTGCCCAAGTCATACCGCCATCTCTTACAATCATGGCTGCATTACTGCTTGGATTATTATTAGCCTGTGGTGCCACCAGCGGTATCACCGTGCCCGTTCCTCCGTCAAAATCTGTAAAATCGGTGGATGTGGGAGCGGTTTCAAAATCAAATGGCAATCCTATGGTTTGCGGCGGTATACACCCAGCTGGATTGTAGGCAAAAGTCATTCTCCCGAGGTTAAATTCACCATTCTCAAAAAATACGCGTAATACGTGAACGCCTTGAGTGAGGTTTATCGTAGTGTTTTCAATAGACCATACATTCCAATCACCAGTACCTGCAACAGCTATATTCGGACTCACCTGCTGGTTATCCAATTCAAAAAAGAAAGGTCCACCACCGCTGGAATTGCCTGAGGCATAACGAAAGGTGAGGTCATAGCAACCTGTGTTTTGCACATCTACCGTGTATTCCATCCACTCCCCTGCCGAAATCCAGCCCACGGTATCCCCTTCATTATTTACCGTAAGTGCATCCACTGATTCAGTAGTTCTAAAATCTCCTTCATTATTTGTTGAAGCATCATAATAGGAAATATTCTGTCCATTACCACCTTCAAAAATATCGTAGTGTGCGGCTTCGATCGTACCGGGAAGAACGATTGGAGTTCCTGAATAAGGCACCTGATCCCCTACCTGTACCCTAATCACATTGGTAAAGTTGAAACTACTTCCTTGATACACTTTCGCGTAAAGCGTATAAATTCCAAAGCCCATGTTTGGAACTGTAAAATCAAAAGGCGCGGCAAGTTGCTCGCCCAGTAAATTTTCACCCATGTAAAACTCCACTTTTGTAATGTTTGATCCAGTAGTGGCTACTGAAAGGTTCAGGTCCTGATTTTGTTGTAATTCATAATCGTTTGCGGTTAGCGTTCCAGCTACATCTATGTCGCGATTGGTTGCCATAGAGTTTGCTGGCACCACAAGGACAAATCCATCGGAAAAAGTCACATTGATCGCGCTATCTGAATAATTGTGTGCTACGTAGGTCATGCTGCCATTGTCATTAAAGGCGCTGGCGATGGGATAGTCTGCCGTGATACTAGCGTCTATTACTCCCATGGCATTCACACTGTGCAACCAGTGGTAGGTCTGCGCATCTGAAATTCCAAATTTCAAATCACGATCAGGAAATGAATTGTAAAGGTTCAATGAAGCCTGAGGATCAGTAAGTGATAAATATTTCCAGTAGGTATCGTGCCACAAATTAGGATTCACCTCATTGTTTAGAATTCCTGTATTGTTAGTGATTTCAGTCCATAAAGATTGAGCGTACGCTTGATTGTGTCCTAAGTAAAATGATCCACCGTGCATGGGATACATTTCTATTCCATAAGATGCCGCAATGTCTGCGGTCCAGAAGGTGCCATTGTCATAGCTGTTCCCCCAAACTCTAGAAACAAGACTATACTGTTGATTTGAACCGAAATTGCGGTTGTGAACATCCAGCCAGTATTCCTCAATGGCAGTCTGTTCGGTTGTATAGATATAAACTCCCAAATCACGTATGGCATCATTCTCTGTTATAGTTCCCCAATGGATTAATGAAGATGCAAACTGCATACTTTCTGAAGTTGATTCCTGATCATTTCCCTGTGGGAAACTGGCAAATCCATTAGCCCAACTATGGCCAGCATATGGACTGAAGTTACGTAGAAACGGAAACTGGGCGTCGTTGCGGTCATCAGAAGCCGCGTCGCGTATCAACACATTGATCATATCGCCCCATTGAGCAGACCATCCTGGTTCAAACTGTTCCATAAATGCAGCTGCATGTATAAAATAACCCCAGTGGAAATGATGGTCGTTAAGATTGGTATCCTGACCGTGACCGGCGGGATAACCTATCATTGCATTCCAATCATTATTATAGTAAAACAAGAATGCAACCTCTCCAGCCTCGTAGGTTAGCCAGTCTTCCAAGCGTTCTTTGATGGTTTCAATCATCTTATCTCGAGCTTCATAATTCTGCGTTTGGTCAGCAATACGAGCGGTTTGTATCAATCTATTCATCACCTGGCCCTCATTATAGGAATCAGTCCACGTAGCAAGTTGATCATTTTCTATATTAGAAATCTTTTGATCCAAATCTGCAGGATCAAAGCCTGTACTGTACTGACCCAATTCAGGAAGAGTCGGTAAAATTCCCTTGAATGAATTCTCAACGGTAAAAGTATTCCCGTCCAAAGTCTTGAGTGCCCCTCTTATTGATTGGTATTCGTATTCATCAGCGGTAGGAGAAGCAGGTGCAAGGTTTGCCCACTGGTGCGGTAATAAACCTAAAAGTACATTAGTCTCTGTACCTTCCTTGACATCAGTGGTTACTGTAAAGTCTGTGGTTACATTTGATGTAGTCGGGTCATAATTCCAGCTTACTTGAGTGTCTGTTGGGAAAACGTACGCGTATTTTTTATATTCTTGAGCCACTGCGTTCACATTACTCGTGCTTTGAGGAAGCATGGCCATAGACCAATAATTAGCTCCGTTAAGAGTAGAAGAATACAGATTTCCAGATTGCGTCCACGTACTGCCAGATGGAGCGTAAAAAACAAAGTCGGCTCCACTCCTAGCGTTTTCAATAACCAGCATTTCGTTGATAATTCTTGTATTTCCCGCCGTCACTTGGATCTCTAAAATATCATCGTTATCTTTTTCAAAATAAACAAAAGGCATCCCGATTCCCGTAGTTGCCTTGAGGTCGTGTGCACCGTCATTCCAGTTCATGGTTACCGTCCAGTCTGAATAATCAGAAACATTAACCTGAGAAGCATTTAAGCCTTGTAAACCAACTCTTATAGGCGCAGAATCGCCAATGGGACCCCACGGAATGTAAGTAACGATTAGACCAAGGTTGATGGTCTTCATCGTCATAGGGTAATTAAACAGGTTATCTGCGTGATTTTCTTTGATAAGCGTGGACCACCAATCGTTGGTAGGCACCGGTTTTCCAGCTGCATTTCCAATAAGTTGTGGCAATCCCGATGGGAAGCCGTTTCTCCCAGCAGCATCTGCTCCGGGATGTGTATTTGTATAACTGCCATTTCCTACCGCGGTCTGTGCGGTAATGCTCATTTCGCTTAAAGCGAAAACAAGAATAAACAGATAAAACAAAATTGATTTTCTCAAAAAAGTGTGTTCATAAAATGTCATACTCAAATTTACTAAAGCTATACGCGGCTCAAAAATGCTGCGTATTTCAAAAACACAACATTACCGAGACTCAGAAATAGAAGCCAATTTGATACACAACATTACCAATACAACGTTGTATATGGCCAGTGAGCGGTAGAGAAACACCAAATAATATTATGACACAAACCTAGGTATCGTTTTTCGAAATTATTAGGTTTGTATAAAATTGATAGTTCAATGAAGAATGCAGAACATGCGCTCTATGATTACTTAATCTCTCAAGATTTTAGCGAATCAGTCGCGGCCTATCTCAATATGGCGGCACTTTTAATAATTTCACTGATTGTTGCCTTAGTCATTGATGTGTTGAGCAGAAAACTGCTGATCCTTTTGTTTTCAAAGCTTGCCACTGCGTCTAAAACCAATTTTGACGACCTTTTAGTTGAAAATAAAGCACCCAGAGCGCTAGCACATATAGCCCCTCTACTATTTCTTTGGGAAGTTTTGCCACCAGTATTTGTTGATTTTGACTACGCTAGAGCAATGCTTATCAATGCATTGCAGGTATTGGGGATCATTCTTATTTTGAGTATCGCTAGAAGGCTGTTGCAAACCTTAAGGGATTATTTTAAAACGCTACCCAATTTCAAGGATAAACCTATAGACAGTTACATACAGGTATTCATGATATTCTCGTGGATTTTGGGAATACTATCGGTCTTTGCGATTATTACCGGAATAGAGTTTTTTGAATTTGTGACTACGATAGGAGCGGCATCGGCCATCATACTATTGATTTTTAAAGATACCATACTCGGTTTTGTTGCAAGTATCCAAGTGTCTGTTAACGATATGGTGCGTATAGGCGATTGGGTAACCTTTGAAAAATACGGAGCTGATGGCGATGTCATCGAGATCAACCTATCCACGGTTAAGGTTCAGAACTTTGATAAAACCATTACTACGATCCCTACCTACGCGCTCATCTCCGATTCTTTCAAGAACTGGCGCGGCATGACCGACTCAGATGGCCGCAGAATAAAACGATCGCTGAATATTAAAATGGAGAGCATCAAATATCTCAACGACGCTGAAATTGAAAAGCTGAAAGGTATTGAGTTGATTACCGATTACATTAACCATCGCCAAGAACAGATTTCTCAACATAATCTGCAAAATAATGTGGACAAGAGTATTTTGTTGAATGGTCGCAACCTAACTAACATTGGAATATTCAGAAAATACGTGCAGTCTTACATTGAGAATCATTCAGGCGTGAATAAAGATATGATGATCATGGTCAGGCAACTTGCTCCTACTCCACAGGGAATTCCGCTGGAGATTTATGCATTTAGTAGTGATAAAAGATGGCAGAATTATGAGTACATCATGTCTGATATTTTTGATCACGTTATTGCATCGGTACCCTATTTTGGTCTGGAGATCTTTGAATTACCGAGTAAAGGATCATTTATTCACACACAAAAACAAAATTGAGTTTTAACAAGAAGTACGAGAATTAAATAATCAATTATGCATCCATTCAGTATCCTTTTATATAGCAGTGAGCTTTCTCGATCTGGTATTTCTGTGGCCGGTGCAGCGCTCGTGGCTATTGCGGTAGTATGCTCATGGACACGCAATCGCAGTGTATTTTGGGCTTTCATTGCAGGAATTTTTAATATATTTTATGTGATCTATTGGCTGATTACTAGAAATGAAGATGAGTTGAGGAAGTAGGTTTAGCGGATAAATTTTTCCTAATTATTGATTTTTTAATTGCTCTAGCTCGGATAATCGCTTCTTAAACATCTCAACGATCACTTCGGGATCCCAACTTTCACTTTCTGTTTTACCATGTCCCAATGAGATAAGCGTTTTTAATTCTTCGTTTTGGAAAAAGAATTCACAATTCCATTTCATTTGAGCAAATCCGTTCTTAGGGGTATAATTTTCTATTTCTTTTGCGTAACGAAGCTTTCCGCTTTTATCAAAATAGATTTCTTGAAAAAATGTTTCATCCTGATAAGATTCAATAGAGATAAATCGGTTTCCATTATCCAGACGGCACACACTCCATATTTCAATTTTACCGTTGAGTTTTGAAATTGCTTTTTCAGTCCCAAAAAGCGCGCAGCCCGAGTAATTTTCAATTAATTCCAAGCGGACTTCTTCTCTAAAACCTTCCTCTTTGGATTCGTCATCAACTTGAGCCTTCAAAATGAGCGAAGAAAAAATTAAATGAATTATTGAAATCGATTTTTTCATATCAACTCAAATTTAATATAGAGTGTTACATTCCTACTCTTTCTGCACCCGATAGGTCTCTCTACTGTTCCCTGATTTCACTTCAACAAGGTACAATCCCGTCTTTAAGTTAGATAGGTCACAAGTATCTTGATTGGTAATCTCTGGTTGGGAAATAAGTTGCCCGAGCGTATTATAAACTTTGATCTCGTCGATTTCTGTTTCAAAATCTAGGTACAATACATCTCTAACGGGATTGGGAAAAACCTTTCCTAATATCTTTGAATCATCTATGGATGCTGTATCTGTATTTTGATAATAGAGAAAGTCCCCACCATATTCACTAACAAGAATGTCAAGATCTCCATCTGCATCTAGATCAACTAGTGAATGAAGAATAGTATCTCCCTCGCCAGTAAGACCAAAAGGATTCTGAACTACTGGGTCAAAACTAGGATTGGTTATCGTTCCGTTATTAACATAAAGCTGAAAATTGCCAAATTCCGAGGTGCATAACACATCTAAGTCCCCATCAAGATCAATATCTCCAATTTTTGGAATATAAAATTGACCAGAGGTTGAAAGATTAAAAGGCGCGTCGACTGGAGCTGCAAAGGAGGGATTTGTAGAGGTTCCATCATTTCTATAATAAGTTAGAAAGCCGTCATCGTAATCGTATCTACCAGAAAGAATATCAAAATCCCCATCTCCGTCCAAATCAGCGACGTCGATGACGCTAAAATAGGAGTCGCCCGCAGGCCGTGTAAAATTGAATGGATCCGTGACGGGAGCCGCAAAATTGGGAGCTACAGCAGTACCTGTGTTTTCATAGTAAAAAAGTTCGTTATAATAACCACCTACAAGCAAGTCAAGATCTCCGTCGCCATCCATATCAGCTAATGATGGTGTTGCGCTGTAGGAAGACGATCTTGATAGTCCAAATGGATTAATTACTGCTGCTGCAAAATCAGGATTCGTTTGTGTACCTATATTCTGATAATATTCAAACTGCCCGTAGTTGGGATCATAGGTTCCGACTAAAATATCAAAGTCTCCATCATTATCAAGATCTGCCGTTTCCATGAACCTTATGTCTACGGCAGAAGTGGTGGCAAGATTAAAGGGATTACTGAGAGGAGTTGCAAAATTTTGTGCTTGCAATCCATTTGCCAAACCTAAAACAACGGCTGTTGTACCCAATATTCTTCGCAATCGCCTGTTGGACACTATTCCTCTAAGATCTTGAAGTAATCTTTTGATCTTCAGCTTTAAATTTTCTATAGCAAATTGAAGCCCAGCTGGTTCTTTGAGCAACAGGGATAATCTTTTTACGTATTCCCTAAGTTCTAGTTCCTTGATTTTAAAAGTAGTTTTTTTCATAGCTTTAAACTTTTGTATTTGGTTCACTGCTTGCCCAATAGGTTGCTGTAGGCGTGCTCAATCCCATTTTATAATCTTTTTTAAGTGTATTCATGATATTAGGTCGCAATATATCTGGCAAGACCTGGATATCATAAATTTCGTCGAGCGAGCTTTGGTATGTAATCTTTCCGGCAACACTTCCTGTATCTAAATGTACGATAACTATAGCTGCCTCATCTGCCTTTAGATTTAATTTAGAAAAGGTAGATGAGTTTTTTCTAAGCTTTGAGAGTCCTATAAACAGATAGCCTTTATGTAGATCCATTCCCCTTACAAAACCATCCAGTTTGGTAACTGCTTCATAAGTTCCATCTTGAGTATTAACCTTAATTAATTCGCCGGTTGCAGAAAGCAATGTGTATAAAGATCCATCATAAACCCGAGGCGTATGCGGCATGGCGAGATTTTCGGCAATGATTTCATCCGTTTCTATGTCGATGATAATACCACCGCTGGTAACATTTTCACGCCAAATTTGTGCCTTGTTCCCTTTTCCAAATGCGGTCGCATACTTCGGTTTCCCATCAGCCATTGCGAGACCATTCAAATGGCAGCGGTCTTCAGAAACCAACTCATCAATAAAACCAGGCTTCCAGATGGGTTCAAAACTATACTCCTCACTAATTTTCATTAGACAGGAAAAGGAAGTATTGATCCCGTAAAGCGTCCCATCAGCTCCGTAATGTAGATCGTGCGCATCCAGAGCTCCCGTATAATAAGTTGCGCGAGGCATAAATAATGCGTCATATTTATTCTGTGCAGCGGGATAATGTGTAGCTAGCTCCGGACTATTTTTAAAAACAACAACTTCATCCTTACATGCCAAAGCCATTTTACGACCATCAGCGCTTTTTGCAATACCCATGGGTTTCTCAAAGGTGCGAGGCAACTGCACAATCTTGGAATCATCCACAGCTGATATCAAAACCAGTTTCCCAGCCTGATAAGTTGAGATCGCTAGTGAGCATTTGAGCCTGGTTAATATTTCAGGCACGTGCGACGAGTAAACGCAAGAAAACGGAGTGAGTGGAATGCTAGAGATGGTATTTTAATTAATTGATAGGGGAATTCCTACTCTATCAAAAATAGAACTTTATTCTGAATTTAATGATTTGGAAATTTGGAAACTTAAGGCATTTCAATTCTTCCGTGACCGTGTACAGATTCTAAAATTTTAAAGAGTTTGAATAGGTTCTCGCTTTCGCGAAAGCGGAATTATTATGAACCTCCCTATTAACAATAACTACAACGTATAAATAAACCTCACGGTAATAAACCGTGGCTGGATAAAGGTCTCTGAATTGAATACGGCGATGTTTGTAGCGCTGTTACGCACTTGTGAGTCAATGTTCAGAATATTAGTTGCCTTGATTTCATACTCCCATTTTGCATCGCGATCCCTGCGGTAGCTCAATCGAGCATCCCAGGTTTGAAAGGATTGGGACTGCCCGTTGCCCTGAGCTTGATTAGTATAGCGATACAAGGTTCTCAAAGTGACCTTTTTCCAAATGTAGGCGTCCACATCAATCGAGGGCGAATTGGTTATAAACTGAGTATCACGATCTCCTTGAATGTTATCGGTCACGCTGTATTGATACCTAAAAGTCACGTTAGGCGCAATCTTAAAGTTGGTTCGTATTCCAGGCGTGTAGGATTGCGAGTAATTTTCTACTACTGATCTGTTTTCTTCAATAAACTGGTTGAACTTGCTATAATTGAGCCCTACGCTCAAGCTCGCCTGAACCTTTCCAAATGTACGCTGGACGCGACCTGATAAACTGGCGGTTTCATCTGCAAACTCTGAGTTGAGGAATCCGTTTGTTCTCACAATACTCCTGAATTCCGTATTGTTACGAATACGGTCCATGGCACTGGAATAGGCTGCTCTCGCAAATACATTTGTGTAATTGAACAAGTTAAAACTGCTGTAGAGCAGACTCACGTTTTGGGAAAGCGCGTTCTGCAACTCGGGATTACCAGCCTGCAAGCTGCTCAAACTATTAAAAATCAATCCCTGGGCCAGCCGGGTCACATCGGTAAACTGGTTTTGCATGTTGTAATTGATCAATAAGGACTCACTCTTTTTGAATTGAATGCGAGTCTCGACATCTGGTAAAATCCTGAAGAAATTTTCTTCAAAGGTCTCGCCAAATTGGGTGTTCTTATTCTCATAAGCATGAACAGAAAACCCTGGAGTAACCGTAAACTTTCCAGATTTAAATCTATATTTAAAACCTACATAAACATCACTGAACGTATATTCTGTATCGTTTGTATCAATGCCATTATTTATGGTAGGCGTGGGATCAAATATGGAGCCATCCGCTAGAGTTTGAAAATAGTTAGAATCAAATTGCTGCCTACTTAAGATGGTTCCAGCGGTAATATTGAGATTGCTTTTCTGATTGATAATGTGGTAATAATCTAGTTTGGCATCCAGCTGATTGGATTTAATGCGTCTGTTTTGGCTGATGTCGTAGAAAGAAAGATCTGAGTTCAATCCCAAAACCTCTGCGGTGGCATCAAAAGGATTATCATCATTAGGATCCGTCGGGTCATCAAAATTATTGTCCAAAACCGCATTGTAAAAAGGATCTTCATCCCTAATCAAATGCTGGGCTTCCAGGGCAAATATATTATTCTCGTCCAGTGTGTAGTAATAATTGAAATTCTGGTTGATGCTGAATGGTTGTACTTCATCATTCTGGTCCGTATTTCCCAAAACGGAAGAAAACAATAGCTGCTCCTGCCGATCATTTGAAATACGTGCCAAAACATCATATTCCAGCTGATTATTCACATTAGGCTGAAACGCCAGACTGAATTTTGCGAGACCTTGATCAGACCGTTCCACCCCACTCTGCTCTGTAAGTTCATCAGGAGGCGTGACCCTACCCTCAATCGTATTGTATTGAATAGAACTGCGTTCCCGTGATAGTACTTTGCTGTTATTGAAAATGAGGAACCCGCTCAGGTCGAGTTTTGAATTAGGCGCGTAACTGAAGTTTCCGGAGGCCAACTTATTTTCAATATTGAGCGCGTTAGCTTCGTTGGTCAAAAAGTTCAAACTGTTATCCCCCAGATTAATATTAGTTCCGCTGGAACGGCTGGGTGCTCTAAAACCACCACCAAATCCTCGCAGATCCCTGCGAGACAGAGCTACCTCGCCTGTATTGCTCAGGTTTCCGATAAAATTAATGCTGTATTTGGGACTGTAGTAAAATAGTTTGGGCTGGAGGACATAAAGTTCATCGTCTGGTGCGGCTCCACCGCCGGCTTCCACCGTGCCAAACCAAAAGTTCTCCTTACCTTCCTTAAGCTTGATGTTAATTGCCACGTTATCCTGATTGTTAGTTACGCTACGCAACTGTCCCACCTCTGAGTAATTACGCAACACCTGAACTTTGGAAACGGCGTTTGAGGGAATGTTTTCAGTAGCGAGCTTAGTATCTCCATCAAAGAAATCCTTTCCGTTGACCATGAGTTTATTGACGACTTTGCCCTCTACCTCAATCTGCCCGTCTTCATTGATCTCTACTCCCGGCAAATTCTCCAAGACATCGCCCAGTTTACGCTCGGTGCCATTATTAAATGAATCGGCATTATAGATGAGCGTGTCTCCTTTCATGACCACGGGCATTTCATAAACCAGTTCCACCGCATCGAGCATATTATCTGGTTTAAGGATATAATCTTTAGTATTATCTTCTTCCTTTACCTTTAAATATTCCTCAATGCTCTGCAGTCCTATAAAGCTAACAGTCACTTTATAGGTATTGTTTTTTTTAAGTTCAAGTTTAAACTCGCCCTTCTCATTTGTAATTCCATAAGAAGCTAGCGCATTTGTCGCACTATCCTGCGCAACTACGTTGACCAGTTCCAGTGGTGCCTGGGTAGAATCCTTTACAATTCCTTTAAAAGTAATTTGGGCTTTTGCGCTAATACCACATATTAGCAGAAGAGCAATGATTTTAATTTTCATGCGAAATTGTAAACGTGAAATTGAATGATGGAAACAAGCGGAATTATCCTCTTCTGCGTCCTCTATTGTTACGCATTTCCATCATCTTTTTTCTGACGGTTGCTTGATAATCGTCTTTGGTAATTTCTTTACCCTTAGATGGCGCTTCAATTTCTACAACTTCCTCTGTATTCAATACGATTTTTGAACAGAGCATCACGGTATTTCCAGAGCTGGCTTCCAGAATCAATCCTGGTAATCCCCAGTATTCTCCCGGACCATGACTTACTGGTACCTGTAGTGTGTACCAGGCCTCAACATCAGTCATTGCAACTTCTTGCTCCTCCCCTTCCTTAGGCTCATCCTGTCTCAAATCGCCCCATGAGAAATCGTACCATGCCAACTCACTTGAGGGAATACTTGCGGTGGCTTTGAAACACATATATTGACCTATCTGCTTGCTTTCCGTACCCATTTTCCAATCAATGGGTGGTAATTCATCTTTGACCAGAAACTTTTTGCCGTAAAATTCCTGCGCTTGAACTAATTGGTTTTGAGCTACATTTTTGTATTGTTGACCGCGAGAAAAGTTATCTCCCCAGGAATCGGTTGCACCAGACATCGCATCAACTTGATCTTCTTCATCAAAAATGGATTCCTCCTTATTAAAGGTTAAGACGTAGCTTTTGTTCAGTCTATTCTTCAAGCGTTCGTAGGTCTGTTTCTTTTGGGCTTCACTCATACGAGCACCCCAGTTGCCCAGTTCCATTTTAGTTTTTGTAAAGTAATAGGCTTTACCACTAAATTCTTTTGCAGTTTTGGTCGTCGTAGGCGGAATGAAAAACAGGCTGGATAAAACGAGAATTTTGATGAGGAGAAATTTCATGGGATCTTATATTTCATATTTGTTTAACGAATGTAGCCAAACATTAAACAATTCATAAGGTTTTTGTTTTTTGATTAACATAGCAACGGTTTTAAAGTGGCATTCTCTGACTAGAAGTTCTGATGAAAGAGCTTTTTAAGCTTATAATTTATACGATTTTAAACTAAGGTTCTAGTTTGTTTCAGCGATGGTATGCCGATTTGAATCTTTGCTATTGATTCACTCATGCGCTACACCCTTTGTTCTCCGAACATTTCCCTCAAGGGAAAACTTAACCATTGGCTATATTTCTTGAAACATTTTCGCTAAATGGAAGCATTTTTCTGTTGAACTAATGTCGAAGAATGTTATGATTAATGTAAGATCTAAGCGATTAATTCTGGTAAATACCTAAATAAACGCTAGTATAAACTACAGCCTAATCTAACAATTTCGGATATATGGAAAGCCCCTCCCCAACCCCTTTGCATTCCTCTCACTCATAAATCGCTCGTCGGATAGATTACGGAGAGGGAGACTCAGATCAATCATTTTAGAAAACAATAAAACACGAAATTCTAATTTGCTAATTGTATTACTCATAATTATCAAATTGATTCCATGAGGATGGGAATCAAAAAAACCGCGTTCCTAGATGAAACGCGGTTGATTACATTATTTATACGTAAAAATCTACTCCCTACTCTCAGACATTTCTTTTTTATACTCCGTTGCTAAGCTGGTCTTTTGACCTTCATTTAGTGCTTTTCCGGCCATTTGGAAAACTTCTTGCTCTTCTTCATCGAGATGGTGCTCTACTTTATGTGCAAGCTCTTTCATGTAGACAAGCCATGCACTGCTGTCCATATCGGTTTCCTCTAGTTTTTCAACAAGTTCATCCATTTCATGATGTTCTGCAATACTATGCCTTGCTTTTTCTTGAGTAAGATCTGAATCGATCAGCGGAACATAAAAATGACGTTCCTCAGCGTCTGCATGGTAGGAGAGCTCTCTTTTTAATTTGTTGAACATATTGCGGCGCAAATCATTGTCGCCGCTCGTATTTACCAGCTTGTCAATAAGCGTGCGTTGTATCTCGTGATCTTCTCTAAGTGCTTCAAAAATGTTCATGTTCTAGTGGTTATAGTTAAAATTGAGTAGTCCTTTTTTTCCTATTTCAGTTTCATTACCTGTTAGTGCGGTGTAGCCCAATTTTGCCAAAGTTACGAGAGCATTAGTCTTTGTATCCCAATAATATCCGTATCGCGGACGAAATTTTATGATCGTCACAGTTGGATCGTCTTTTCCGTCAAACCAGTTGTTATCTAAGTTTGTGTACAGGTCATTGATCAATTCCTGATCTTTTGAAACCGTCGCCTCTCCATAAACGGTCAGGAATTCCTTGGACCTCACGTCGCCAAAAATCAGCTGGCAATCACTATCTTTCTCAAGATTTGTATTGTGATCGCTGGTGGATTTGCTTATAAACAGGATCTCGCCGCTGTCCTCAATACGTTTAGGCGACATTGGGATGGCGTGGACCGGTTTTTCGCCCAGGCCGGTTAGCATCATTGCCGTGGAGATCTCTCTGGTTAATTCAAGGTACTTCTCATGTGCCTCGCGCTGGTAAAGATTTTCTTCGCTCATTTTTTATTTTGAAATTACCGGTAATTCATAAAAATGCATCCAAAAGAAAGGTCAATTAACGGGTTCTTAAGTTATCTAAGACCATTGAAGTTTGAGATATTTAATCTGTTCTCGCTTTCGCGAAAGCGTAAAAAGCATACACCATCACGATACCAAATACTTAATCTTTCTGAACCATCTTATTATCATCAGACTCAACGATGTTCTTTACATCTTCATCCGTAACCTCGTCGCCTTTCTCTGTGATAATCAATTCTTCCTTAAACTTTAATGCTTTGGAACTGGGTATGATCCCGTGACCGAAGCGGTCTGCGTAGGACTTGATAAATTCAGCTCCAAAAAATAATATCAAGCAGGAATAGGAAACCCACAATAAGATCAAAATAACGATTCCCGCGGCTCCATAGGCACTTCCCGGAGAAGCATGGGAAAAATACATTCCCAGCAGCAATTTACCCAATTCAAAGAGGATACCGGTAAGTAACGCACCCGGCCATATATCCTGGCGTCTAACATTAGCATCCGGCAGAAATCTAAACATCAGTCCAAAAAGAAAGGAAATAATAGAGAGAGAAAGTAAAAAGTTTACCGCTAGAGCCAAACTACCGAGGTAATCTGCAAAATTGTTCTCAATCCAATTTTGAAGAATGCTTATAACCGCACTGGCAACAAAACTGATTAAACTTAGAAAACCAATGACTAAAATAAAACCAAAACTCTTCGCGCGGTCGGTCAGGATTTTCCACCAGGGCGTTTTAGGATTGATCTTGAGCTTCCAAATCTTATTGAGGGCAAGCTGTAACTGATAAAACACACCAGTTGCGGCAAAAGCAAGCGTGGAGATACCTATGAGGTTTGCAATCCATCCATCTTTATCCAAACGAGCATTTTGAAGCATTTTAGTAAGCTCATCTGCGGCATCGTAGCCTATCATGGAAGATAGCTCTGAGGTCAGACGTCCCGTGGCAACATCCTGCTCCCACACGTGGCCAATGATATAGATAAGAATTACCAAAAGGCCTGGCAGGGAAAGAATGGCATAATAGGCAACCGCCGCGCTCAGTTGCCATACATCATCCTTATTCCATTGTACCGCACTGTTCCAGAGAAGTTTGGGGATGTACTTCCACTTGAACTTTTCTTTATCGATGGATTTTTCCTTCATAAATACTAAGAAAAGAACTTCTACCCATGTAATGAAGCAGTTGGAATTAGTTTAACACAGCCTTTAAATAAAAATCCCCTCGCCAGCGGCAAGGGGATCTTCATTTAGTGATACCAATCCTATTGCTCCAGCAATACGATCCCGTTCATGGCAGTAGTCGTTATGATACCATCTCTAACTTCTATTATCTCATTAGTATAGGAGTTGTGAAGTGTTTCTGTATTTTCAAAAACATGAGACACGTCGATGTTCACTTCTCCGTCCTTGAGTCCTGCTCCGATCAAGACCTGATCTTTATGTCCGTTTTTGTTGTAAGATCTTGCTGCTAGTGTTCCCTCTCCCTCATACGTAAGGGTTTGATGTTCTCCCGCTCCGACGGCTGGATGTGCCGTTCTGAAGTTTCCAAGTTTTTGATAATGCTCAAGGACGTCCTTGTCCATCGTATCCCAATTCATATTTGACCTTAGGGTTGCATCGCCTACAGCCTCCGGAACCACCAAACTTCTTGCCGTCTCGTCGCCATAATAAATCTGGCTGATTCCCGTGGACAACAGCAGTTTAGTTCCCGCCTCCATTGCTCTCTTGCGCTCAGGATCAAATGGCTGACCATCATCATGCGAGCTTATGTAGTTCATAAAGCTGGCTGGATCTTCAGGATTCTCTGCAACCAGGCTATCACGATAGGCATCATAGCGCTCAAAGAGATCTTTATAGGGCATGTTTGCATCGCGCTTCATTCCAAAACTGATCATGGCATCATATCCATAATCAAAGAAATCCACTTTGGTATTGCCGAAGTCGTACTCCCGACCATTGGAAACCTCAAAGCCATACAGCTCTCCAAGAATAAAAAACTCGTCGTCGTGCAGCAAGTTATCCTTGTTTGCTTCTTTATAATCGCCATAAGCCACTTTTGCCTGATCGATCATTGTTTCCCATACTTCTTCTTCCACATGCTTTACCGTATCGATGCGGAATCCATCCACACCAGTCTCACGTGCATAATCCGTAACCCATTTGATGACATAGTTTGCCGGAGTTCGTTTTAACCCTGATCTTTTAAAAAATTCATCCAATTCCTGAACCTCCTGCTCGTATCTGCCTTCCGCTTTCCATTTTTCAACGAGATTTGGAGGTAACTCTACTTCTTGGTCACTTTCCGTTCTGATATCCGGGAGATTGTTAGTCAAAGTACAGGTCATTGCGGTTGCTTGATCTTGATAGGAACATCCCGGTCCGGTGCGCACCCATTCATCAGGCCATTGCGGATCCATGGGAGTTACAGGTCCCGTATGGTTCAAAACCACATCCATAAGCACCCTGATTCCCTGATCATGTGCTTTCTTGACCAGAGTTTTGTATTCTTCCAGGGTTCCCAAACTAGGTTCTACAGCTGTCCAATCCTTTGCCCAGTAACCGTGAAAGCCGTAGGAATAACCCGTCCCTTCATCAACACCGCCATGAATCTGTTCATAAATGGGCGTCATCCAGATCGCATTGACTCCTAAATCTGTAAAATAACCTTCATCAAGTTTCTCGATCACTCCAGCAAAATCTCCCCCTTCAAAACCTCTCAACGTTCCGGTAGATTGGTCTCTTTTTATGATGGTATCATTTGAAGTATCGCCATTGTTGAATCGATCGGTCAGCATGAAATACACGTTTGCTGCATCCCAGTCGAAGTAGGCCTGCTCTTGAGAGGATTCTTCTTTTACCGTTTCAGTCTGAGGATCGGTTTGCTTGTCCTTACAGGCTGTAAAAATCAAACAGACTGCCAAAAATTTTAAATAGCTTTTCATGGATTCGTAAATAGTTTCTCAAAAATATACAAAGTCCATATTTCATGAAATTTTCTGAATTCGTATCAACTACAGCGTTATAGTAGGTCATTTTTGGGTATGTCTCTTTCTATTGTAACTTGGCGGTTGACTTAATAATTGATGCGCTTTCGCGAAAGCGTGAATTGCCGATGAACTTTAAAGCCCTATCAAAATCCATTTTCCAGATCCTGCTCTTGGTGCTTGCCGGAGAAGCAAACTTCATCTTGCCTTTTGTAATACCACGCGTTTTTAGACCTACCGTGCTGGAGGCGTTTCAATTGAGTAATACGGAGTTGGGAATTTGTTTTTCGGTTTATGGTATTGTCGCGATGATCTCATACGTATTCGGAGGTGGGATAGCAGATCGCTTTGCTCCGAGATATTTAATGGCAATCTCACTGGTCATGACCGCCCTGGGCGGATTCTATTTTGCAAGCTATCCCAATTTTGAGATGCTCTGCTTTCTTTATGGGTATTGGGGATTTACGACCATTTTTCTCTTCTGGGCGGCAATGATCAAAGCAACGCGACTGTGGGGAGGAAATCAAACGCAAGGTCTGGCTTTTGGGTTGCTGGACGGAGGTCGAGGTCTCGTAGCTTTTTCATTTGGATTTATTGGACTCGCGGTATTCAGTTATTATTTGAACGACACTTTAGTCGAGTCTAGTTTAGCCAACTTGAGGTCTTCATTTGAATTGGTTTTACAGACCTGCACGGTTCTGATCATTCTTATCGCGGTTTTTGTATTTCTGTTTATCAAAACGGATCAGAGTAATGATGCGGTGCAACGCGATTCTTTTAGCGACATATTAATAAACTACAGATCTGTTGTGAAATTGCCATCTGTTTATCTGCTGATGGTCATCGTGCTCTGCGCCTACTCCGGTTATAAAATAACCGATATCTACAGCCAGTTTGCCAATGAAATTATGGGATACAATCAGGAAGAGGCCGCTCAACTAGGAACCAATCTCTTGGGAATACGCATTGTAATCGGTGTGGTCGCAGGCTTATTAGCCGACCGTTTCAATGCGGGAATCATGATGGTTTTGGGCTTTGGTATTACACTGGTCGGAGCTATGTTGTTTGCGAGTGGCTACGTGAGCGGTGGTCATGTGTTGCTGTTTTTGACATCTATTATTCTCACAGCTTTGGGAGTCTATGCCATCCGCACCCTATATTTTGCCGCGGTTCATGAGGGTAAAATTCCTATCTACGCTACTGGTACCGCAGTCGGAATTATTTCATTGATCGGTTATACGCCTGATGTTTTTATGGGACCGCTCATAGGTTACTTTTTGGACGGTTATATAGGCCTGCTGGGATTTCAATTGGTTTTCGGAAGTCTTGCAGTATTTTCTTTAATAGGATTGGTATTTAGTTTTTTATTTCTGAGGTTGAATAAACCAGCTTGATGAGATCATGAATAGATTATCGCAAAATAGCTGATCATCAAGGCCGTTGACAAAAGCAAAAAGGGCGATCAAAATTGATCGCCCTTTGTTCATAGAGATAAAACCTATTATTTATTAGGATTCAAGATCATATCCACACGAGATATCAAATCTTTATAGTGATAGCGATCCACCGTTGATCGAGCAGAGTTTGCACTTCGACGTAAGGATGATTTGAGTGTTTCCAGCTCTCCACGTACCAATGCTCTTACATCACTTTGAGCAATGTCGTATCCAGCCCTACGTGATTCTTGCGTCATCATGTATTCCATGCGTTCTACAAATGCTCTCTGGAGGTTTCGTTTATAGATATCTAATTTTCCATTGCTAAAGATCGCTTTGCGTGTATCCCCTATCATTTCTAAAGCAGAATAGTAATCGCTTTCCACTGTTTCTGCATTGATCAATCTCCCGATGCGGTCAAAACTCAACAGATTATTCAAGTGTCTTACCTGTAATGACCTAATACGGTCGAAATAATCATCTGGGCTAATGTTTCTAACTATTTGCTCTTCTACCAACCATTCAGGAGTGTCAAAAACATTCTCTTTGATCCACCTCATGGATTCCTTTTGATAAGCCTTATCGACATTGCTATAGATCGTTCCTTCTTGAGATGGCTTTTTAAGATTCTCATTGACTCCGCCTACATTCGTTACCACATGACCTGCATAACGCGACCAAACACCCAGAAGCTCTCGATACAATTCATTAAGATCTTCATAATTTTGAGTCTTATCAGAAGTCCATTCAGGTAGGTTCTTTGCGACGTACTTGAGGTTCTTCATTCCATAAGTACTTGCTTTAATAGAGTTGTTTCCTATAGCTTCAGTTTGGGATTGTGGGTCAAAACGGCTGCTCTGTCTTCCAAACTTATACTTAGGATCATCTGCTTTTTCTTCAATCCATTTGTTTAAGGTTGACTTTTCCTCTTCGGGAGAATCCGCATTTGGAATTACGCGATAACCCCAGTTGACTGCATAATGGTCGTAAGGTCCCATCTGACGTACGAAACGTATATTTTCATCGACTGGTTGAGCGATGTAGTTGTATCGGGCGTAATCCATGAGGCTTGCGGCAATACCGTTCTCTTGGGTAAAGTCGCCATCACGGTAGTCTTCAACGTCATACGCATAACTGGCCGCCATATTATGTGGGAAACCTAATGCATGACCTACTTCGTGCGCAATTACCTGACGCATCATCTCTCCTATTTCTTCGGATTCTGTATCAAGCGTTCGTGCGCTTGGATTTGCAGCTCCCGTTTCCAATAAATACCTATTTCTGTAGGATCTCAAGTGGTTGTGGTACCAGATAATGTCGCTCTCTATGATCTCGCCGCTGCGCGGATCGCTCACACTGGGACCTACGGCATTACGTGTTGTACTTGCGACGTATCTTACTGTTGAATAACGAATGTCCTCTGGACTGAATTCAGGATCTTCTTCTTTGCTGGGTGCATCCTTTGCAATAATTGCATTTTTAAATCCTGCGGTTTCAAAAGGCTTTTGCCAATCCTCAATACCTTGCTTGATATACTTTTTCAAACTCTCAGGAGTTCCTGGATCCAAATAATACACGATGGGCTTTACCGGCTCCACCAATTCTCCGCGTGCGTAGGCTGCGGGATCTTTGGGTTCTAATTTCCATCTTCTGATATAGGTTTTTTTATCTGCCTTTAATGCATCGCTGGAATAGTCGATTTGATTCACAGTAAAGAAACCTACCCGAGGATCATAAAGTCTTGGTTGCATGGGTTCTTCCGGAATAGAATCATCGATTGATTCATCTGCAGGCTAATGGAACCTACGGCGCTGTTTGAGGGTGGTTCAGCAGCATTGTAGGTCATGTCTTGTTTTACCTCTACGTTTTCAGGAAACGACTTGATGCTATTGACAAAACTGCGCGAGCCGTCGAGGTTACGCACTTTATACTGACGTCTCAAAAAAGGTGGCATACCACTGATGGCCTTGACATCAGTAGTAAGGAATTTTGTTACATCTATTACCGTTGCGGTAGAATCCTTACTGAATGCTTCGATATCAAACGCGTACATCGTAGGCTCGTAATTATTGACCTTGACCGAGTTGTTGATGGCTGCTGTGGTATCCAGTGCTACTTCGTCATAGGACTTGATCTTGAGCAAGATTTTATCCTGAAAACGCTCCCACGCCACTACCTGCTGATTGGTTTTACTACCTGCATTGAGATAACCTCCACCTAGGTTTGCAGGTATCTGAGAGATGCGACTTACCCACAACATGTCTTTCTTCAAGACGTCATTGGGAATCTCGTAATAATATTTATCATCCACTCGATGGACGTCAAAGAGTCCATCATCGCTCACGGCATCCTTGGTTATGACTTTTGCATAGGGTTTGAATTTGGGTTTTTTCTTGGCTGGAGCACTTAATTCTTTTGCAGAGGCCTGCGCTGCTTTTTCGCTAGATTTACATCCGGTCAAAGCCAGTGTGGCCGCAAAAAATAGCGGCATTACATAAGTTACTTTCATGAAGATTGAATTAATCGCTTAAAGATAGCCATTGCGATAATGCTGTAAAAGTTATGGAGTAATGGATTTATCGTAATCCTATGCTCAAAATGCACTACACTCCATTCAAAGTTTAAAAAGCACTTTCCGTCTGATTAATTTTGCACGAGTTTCAACTTTTTTCGTCTGTAGTAGTCGGGTTGACCTAATAATTTAATTTTGTTTCGCTTTATTTTGTAAATCACATTTACGGACGTTGGCTCCCATTTGGCTTCAGTTTTCCCACGTTTCTCTTCCGTGATTTTTAAAACTAAGGTATCATTCTCTATGCTCCAATCTCCTTTTAGTTCAGAATAAGAAAATTCGTGATAGTGAAATTCCCTAATTTGATGGAAAGTTCCGTTACTGTAGATTACCAAACTATCTTTATCGAGATAATTCCATTTGACGCCACTACCAAATCTTGACTTCATCTTTTCTACTTTGTATATATATTGAGATTCAATTTCTTGAGAAAACAAAAAGTCTGAAAAGGACATTAGGATTATAAAAATCGATAATTTAACCATAGTTATTACTACTATATAATCACTCGATCCTCCAGCTTTGCAATAACGGCATTTGCCGCGGCCTTACCATTAAGCATGGCAGCATTAAGTGAACCATTGCTTAATTGGTCGCCAGCAAGAAACACGTATTCAGTGAGTTGTGTTTCAGTAGGCGGCATGGAGTAATTTACCGATTCCAGAACAGGCAATGCTTTTTCTATGTGAAATAATTTGATCAGTTCCACGACTTTGATACCCGCTTCGTCTTTCAACTCTTCCCTTACCTTATCTTCCAGCCGCTTGTCGTTCAACTGATGATCTGCAACTACAGAAACACTCAAAACATTACGGTGTCCCTCGTAAATATCTTGTAGGAAATGAAAATTATTGGCAAGCTTGCCCTCGGTGGCAATCAGACCTATAATGGGACGATCAAAACCTTGATGGTCCGTTTCAAAATAAAGATTTGTGGTTTTCTTCCAGAGCATATCATCTTTGGGCAGATTGTCAATCAAATTGCCAGCCGGAGTTGCGATGATCGTATAATCTGACTCCAGCACCGATCCGTCCTTAAGAATGATTTGGTTACCCACTACCTTTTCCACTGGAGTATTTAGTCTCAGCTGATCCTTATCCAGTCGTGAAGCCATTTGTTTGGGAATTTCCTGAATGCCACCTTTGGGAAGCGTGGCGCTACCCTCAGAGAACATCTTGAACACAAACTCAAACATTCTACTGCTGGTTTCCAGTTCCGTTTCGAGAAAAATTCCTGTATAAAATGGTTTGAAAAAACTGACGATCATCTTCTCAGAAAAACCGTAATCCTTTAGATATTGTAGTGTTGTAGTTTCAGGAGTTTCAAATATTTCTTGCAGACTTTTTTGTTTCAGCTTTCGCGAAAGCGAGAACACTTTCCATTTATCCTTTACCGATCCCACTGATGCGAACATGGTCGAGAAAAGAAAACTCTTATCCCTGGTAGGATCGCCTATCGTATCCTTATGACCATTCTTGAAAACGAGGCTGCCGGGACTGAACTTTACAAGGTTGAGGGCTTTTAAATCCAAGAATTCCTGAACCGCAGGGTACGCGTCGAGCATGACCTGAAACCCGAGATCCATGATAACGTGATTGCTGTGATCCGTCTGAACCCTGCCGCCCACCTGGCGATCCGACTCTAGGACGATGGGCTTGTAACCAGCACGATTCAAGGTTATTGCCGCGGCGAGACCGCTTACACCGGCTCCTATAATGTGAACTTTCTTGCTGGTTTTCATAAGTCACAAATGTAAAATGAGTGCTCATAACATCAAGACAATTCCAGTAAGCTTAACAATTTATTTTTAACGGAAAGTTATCTTTCCAAAAAGTCTTTTACATGATTCTGTTCCAGGAAAACCAAGAAAGTTTTACCAATGAGGTGGTCGAATCCACTACCAGTTTTTACGAAAATTTTATAGCATTTTTACCTCGATTGGGACTGGGACTCGCGATAATCGTTTTGGGGGTTCTTGTTGCCAGCGCGCTGGGCAGGTTCACGCGTGCAAGGGTGCGCAATGCCACTCAAGATCCATTGATGAGTAGATTTTTGGGCAAGGCGATCCGTTTTGTGGGGATTATTATTTTTGTGATGATTGCTCTTAGAGCAGCCGGTCTGGGAGATATAAGTGCGGGTATTCTCGCTACGGCTGGAGCCAGTGCGGTCGTGCTGGGTTTTGCCTTTAAGGATATAGGCCAGAACTTCATCGCCGGTGTTATTCTGAGCTTTAACCGCCCGTTCAACATGTACGATACGGTGGAAATCGGAGATAACTTCGGCCGGGTAAAAGCTCTTGAGTTCAGACATACCAAACTAAAAACCTTTGACGGTAAGGATGTCTACATTCCCAATGCTGATGTCATCACGCTTCCCGTAACCAATTATACCGAGGACGGATTTTTTAGATGGGATTTTGTCGTGGGTGTGGATTATGATGATGATCTGAACCAAGCCAAACAGACCATTCTACAGACACTGAGAGCTGATCCCGCGGTCATTAGCGATGAAGAACATGTGAATTATGTGATTGAGGATGAACTTGCTACTAGCACCGTTAACCTTAGAGTGTTTTTTTGGGTGGATACCAAGGATTTTGGCCGTGTTGCCAACATTACAAAGGGTCGCGTCATAGGCGAAGTGAAATATGCCCTGATGGATCAAGGCTTCTATCTCCCTGCTGATATTCAGGAAATCAAACTTTACGGAAGAGGCGATTCTGAATTACCTTTGTCCATGAATAATAAACAGAAATCAAGTGATGGTTAAATTCTTTAAATATCTAGCAATTATCGAGGGCTATTCCTTTCTGATCGTTCTATTTGTGACCATGCCGTTGAAGTATCTTGCAGGATTGATGTTGCCCAACAAGATTATGGGAATGGCGCACGGATTTTTATTTCTTGCTTACGTAGTTGTTGCAATTTTGGTTGCTCAGCAACTTAAGTGGAGTTTTAAAAAATTGGCGATTACTCTCGTTATGTCTGTGGTGCCTTTTGGTACATTCTGGATGGAGGAAAATTATCTGGAGCCAGAAATCGCTTAAAGCAGTTTATAGATTTTTTTGTGGATCAGGAATCTCTTGAATCTATGAGATGATTAAATTCTAGTTTTTCTCTCGTTTCAATTAAATTCTGATGGATTGTATTCTTTTGAAAATACTTTGTTTTATTAGATTGCGACTTATTTTAAAAATTGATTTTTGAACATTTTTCTAAAACTCATACGCTGGCCTAATGTTCTGATGACCCTCTTTACTCAAGTAGTGGTCTATTTTGCCCTAGTTGTTCCTTCGAATTTATTGCTCGCTCTTGAGCACTGGCAATTTATTTTTTTAATAACCTCCACTGCTCTACTCACTGCAAGTGGAAATGTAATCAATGATATTTATGACATCCCCATTGATAAAGTGAACAAACCAGATCAAGTAATTGTAGGTCAATTTATTAGTGAGAAAAAAGCATTTAGAATTTATATGATATTAACTGTAGTAGCCGTGGTTTTAGGTTTTATTGTAGCTAATTCCGTAGACAAACCAATCCTATCAAGTATATTTATCGTAGTAAGCTTTGCGCTCTATTCTTACGCTAGTTCTTTGAAATCCATTCTTTTGGTGGGCAATCTTTTAATTTCAATTTTAGTAGGTCTCGTAGTTCTTATCGTAGGTATCTTTGAATTGTTCCCGGTGTCGGCAATGCACACTCAACAACAATTGGCAAGTGTGAACATCATTATTCTATATTTTTCCTTGGGAGCTTTCATTTTGAATCTCATACGTGAATGGATCAAAGACTGTGAAGATGTCAATGGCGATCGTATAGGTGGCCGCAACACGATCGCGCTGGCCCTAGGCAGGCAGAGAGCATCGAGAATGATCTCCTTAATAATAGGGTCGTTGGTAATTCTAATGGGGTATGCAGCAATTACATGGTTTGCTCCTTATGAAATTGCTCTTTATTATTGGATTTTTCTAATCATGGCGCCTTTAATGATCGTGGGAATACAGCTATGGAATGCGGAATGTGTATCGAAATTTCATAAGTTATCTTTCATTATGAAATTGATCATGTTCACAGGCATACTATTTATGTTTTTTTATAACGCAGATACAATCAATTCGATTTTTTAATGCTTCAGGATAAATTTAAGAATTACAATATCATTTTAGCGTCGCAATCACCGCGCAGACGGGAATTACTCGCAGGTCTTGATATTGATTTTAAAATTGAAACACGACCCATAGATGAAATTTACGATTCCTCCTTACGAGGTACTCAGATTACGGATTTTCTAGCCCAACTCAAGGCGCAGGCTTTTCACGACCTTGAGTCCAAGGATATTTTAATCACCAGTGACACGATCGTTTGGCTTAATGGGAATGCATTAGGAAAGCCCAAATCAAAAGAACAAGCTCACCAGATGCTATCTAAATTGAGTGGAAAACAGCATGAAGTCCATACCTCGGTTGTGTTTACTACCCTTAAAGAGCAGTTGACAATAAATGATACTACGAAAGTGTTTTTTAATGAACTCTCAAAAGAAGAAATCGATTACTATGTAGATCGTTATTCTCCTCTGGATCGAGCTGGAAGCTATGGAATTCAGGATTGGTTGGGCTTCTCAAAAATTGATAAAATTGAAGGATGCTATTATAACGTGATGGGGTTGCCTTTGCCAAAAGTGTATGATTTTCTAAAAAGTATGAATTTGGAAGTTTTAGACTCAAAAACATGATAAATAAGAAGGTTATTTTGAGAGCCATCATGTGGTCTGTGATTTTGGCTCTGTTCTTCAGTGTCACGTTTAGTTTATCTGATGTAAATTTTCAATGGGAATACTTAACTATAAAATCTCTTTTCAAAAATTTCGGGTATTTAGGCATCCCAATAATTTTATCAACTTTAATTACAACATATAGCACATTGCGTGCAAGAAAAAATAGAAATAAAGATGACTCGATTAATTAAAAATAGACCTATAAGATGGTATCATAGACTTATGGGTTCTATACTGGCAGGAGCTCTAATTACCTTACTTATTTATGTCTATAATGCATGGACCGATCAACCGGAGGCAGGTCTCAAAATATGGGCGATAAATTTTGTGATGTATGTGGGTATAGCCTTCTTTTATGATTGGCTGGGAGCGTCTATCAGAGCCCATTATAAAAATAAAAAGCCCGCCAAATAAACATTGACGGGCTTTACAGTTGTACATAGAAGTTACCTAGAACATCTCTCTTCCAGAAAAATGAAATGCAGACTCAATTGCTGCATTCTCATCACTGTCAGAACCATGTACGGCATTTTCTCCCATGCTTTTTGCAAATTCTTTTCTGATAGTACCATCAGCAGCATCAGCAGGATTTGTAGCACCGATTAGCGTACGGAAGTCTGCAACCGCATTTTCCTTTTCCAGTACTGCCGCCACGATAGGACCACGAGTCATAAATTCTACAAGCTCGCCAAAAAAAGGACGCTCGCTGTGAACTGCATAAAATTCCTGAGCATCTGCAACAGTCATTTGAGTTTTTTTCAACGCAACGATTCTAAATCCGCTTGCTGTAATCTTTTCAAGTATAGCACCTATGTGACCGTCTTCAACAGCATCAGGCTTAATCATTGTAAATGTTCTATTAGTAGCCATTTTTTTCTTTTTAAAATGCGGTGCAAAAATAGGCTTTATTAAAGTCAATTCAAATACCTACATCCAACTTGAGAAACACAGCAAAATTTACATGTAACAAACTGGTTATTAACAACAAGCTGAAACCGCCATTACAATTTAATTCAAGTTAGGCAGATTTCTTTTTCCTTTAGTTATCCAGATCTTTAATTTTTGACACAACTTTTGCCGTGGCTCTAAGATGAAACGTACTTTTGTAGAATGGATCAAAATCAATTCAAAAAATTAAAAGGATTATTAAAAACCAAAAAAAATATCGTCATCATTCCTCATAAAGGACCCGATGGCGATGCAGTAGGATCTACAACGGCTTTATATGGATACCTAAAACAACTGGATCATGAGGTTAGCTTGATTACTCCAAATGATTTCCCAACATTTCTCAAATGGATGAAGTATGCCGATCAGTTCATCAATTACGAAAATAATCAAGAGGTCGCCGATCAGTTAATTCAGGAGGCTGATATAATCTTCAATCTCGATCACAACGATTTTTCCCGCACTGGAGCAATGGAAGAAATATTGCAGCAGCAGAGCAAGACCTTTGTAATGATCGACCATCACCAACAGCCAGGAGATTTTGCCGAGTTTACCTACAGCGACACCTCTATGAGTTCCACCTGCGAGATGATCTATCACTTTATAAAAATGATGGATGCAACTGAAAGTATTGATAAGGACATGGCTACTGCAATGTATACAGGGATTTTAACAGACACGGGCAGTTTTAAATACCGCTCTACCACCTCTACTACGCTGAGAGTGGCCGCTGAGCTTATTGATAAAGGTGCAGATTCAGAAATGATCAACCGTAGAATTTATGATGTTAATACTCCATCCCGCATGAAATTACTGGGTGTCGCACTGAATAACCTTAAGATTTTTCCTGAATACAGAGCGGCATACATCACGCTATCGCAGGAAGAGTTAGACGATAACAATTTCAAGAAAGGAGATACAGAAGGATTTGTGAATTACGCACTGAGTTTGGATGACATTGTACTGGCACAGATTTTTATTGAAAACAAGGAAGATCAGATCATCAAAACGTCACTAAGGTCTAAAGGTGATTTTAACGTCAACCTTTTGGCTCGTGAACACTGGCAGGGAGGCGGTCATAACAACGCCGCTGGTGGCAAATCAGACGAGAACATGGAAGCTGCGGTAAGTAAATTTATTAGTATATTGCCCGCTTATGAAAAAGAACTTCTGGCTACTCAAATTTAGCATTTTTCTGGCCTTTTTTATCTTGTTTTCAAGCTGTAAAAATCTTGAAGCTCGCAAGCCAGTGAGTCGTTCCACAAATTCAGACACGCAATCGTCCATCGAGTACAACAAAAAACTCAACGCTGCCGAAGAGGCCGCAATTGAGCAATCTTTAATGAATGATTCCATAAATTTTGAGCGCAGCGCAAACGGTTTTTATTACTACTTCACCGTTCAGGATAGCATTGACACACCCAGTCCTAAATTTGGCGATCGAGTTACTTTTGAATACGACGTTGTTGCCTTAAATGGAGATACAATCTATAGAAAATCAGAGCTTTCTCCGGTCACTAAGAGTATGGAACAGGAATATGGGATTTTTCGAGGTATGCGTGAAGCCCTCAAGCTTATGCAAGATGGTGATGAGATCGTCGCCTACTTTCCCTCCTATTCGGCATATGGATATTATGGCGATAAAAACCGCATTGGGTCTAACGTTCCATTCAAAAGTAGAATCAAGTTGCTCAACGTAGATCGTTCTGAAAATTAACTTTAGTGAAGAGAAGGTCTTGAATTAAATACAGCTTTCGCGAAAGCGAGATCATCAAAAACTTCTTAGCGATAACTTCAAATCAATACAGATCATAAATTCAAAAAACAATAAATCAAAATAACAGAAAAATGAGAAAACTCAATGGAATGCTATGCTTTCTTGCGTTAATACTAATGTCTGCCGCCTGTGAAGAAGATAAATATCCAGAACTGGAAGACGGCATTTATGCTGAAATCAATACCACAAAAGGTACCATGCTGGCCAAATTGTACCACGACGCAGCGCCAGTGACCGTAGCAAATTATGTGGCACTGGCCGAAGGAGAGCATACAGAACTTACAGATAGCCTCCAGGGCAAACCCTATTATGATGGTTTGATATTTCACCGTGTTATAGAAGGTTTTATGATTCAAGGTGGAGATTATACCGGTACTGGAGGAGGTCGTGTAGGGTATCAATTCCCTCAAGAGGTAAGCGATAGCTTGAAACACGATGAGAAAGGAATCATGTCCATGGCAAATGCAGGTCCTGGTACAAATGGTACTCAATTCTTTATCATGCATGAGCCTAATGCTAATCTTGATATGAATTATAATGTTTTTGGTAAAGTGATCGAGGGTAGAGAAGTAATCGATTCTATTGCTACGGTAAAAAAAGGTCCTGGAGATCGTCCCATGGACAGTGTGGTTATGAATAGCGTGCGTATCATAAGAAAAGGTAAAGAGGCAAAACGATTTGACGCCATGAAGGTCTTTAAAGATGAGATCACGGCTCTAGAAAGAGCTGCCGAACAAAAAAAGGAAGATGAAGCTCGTATGGCTCAAGAGCGGGCTGAAAAAGCAATCCCAAATCGTGCTGCGAAAAAACAAGAGATTTCAGAACTTAGAAATAAAGCACAAAGCATCCCTAATAGTGAGGTTATGGTTTATGTAAAAGAAAAAGGTACAGGTGTAAAACCAGATGCTGGCACACGTATAATGATAGATTATGCTGGGTACTTTGATAATGGTAAACTCTTTGACACTTCTCTACTTGAGATAGCGAAAAATTTTGATGCTATTAACCCTGGAAAGGAAAGAGCTAAAGCCTACAGACCTATGTCTTTAAGCTTCAATCAGCAAATGAGAGCTGTGCAAGGTTTCAAAGAAGCAGTGCTCAGCATGAACTATGGTCAGGAAATTGTTGCTTTTATTCCAGCAGCTGTTGCTTTTGGAGAAACAGGAGGTGGACCTATACCACCTAATACAGACCTCATATTTGAAATTAAGTTGCTCCCAAAAGAGTAAGCTGAGTTTATTTTTATGTGTTTTTAAAATCCCGTCCGGCTGTAGTTGGACGGGATATTTTTGTTAATTCCTTAAAGTATAAGATGTTTAGGTTTTATTTAAATATCGTTAAGCGCACCTCCTAAAATTTAAAATCGCAATACCTTTGATCAATTATAATAACAAAGTTTATGGCATCGGGATTTTTTGCACTTTTTGACGATATAGCAGTATTGATGGATGATGTTGCCACCATGAGCAAAGTCGCCACTAAAAAGACTGCCGGTATCCTTGCCGATGATCTTGCCGTAAATGCTGATAAAGCTTCTGGATTTGTTTCTTCCAGAGAAATACCTGTATTATGGAAAATTGCGAAGGGATCTTTTATAAATAAACTGATCATATTACCAATAGCATTCTTGTTGAGTGCCTTTTTGCCTATTGCAGTGACCATCATCTTGATGATTGGCGGAATTTATCTTGCATTTGAAGGTGCAGAAAAGATATGGGAATACCTATTTCACAAGAAAGAAGTCAAAGCAGCTGAAAAACATAAAGAACTCACACCAGCTCAAGTCCTAGAAGCTGAAAAAGAAAAAATCAAATCAGCCATTATTGTAGACTTTATACTTTCGGTTGAAATCGTGATTATAGCACTGGGAACCGTGATTGAAGAACCCTTAAAGGTACAGATCATAGTGGTTTCGGTCGTGGCACTTCTCGCAACCGTAGGAGTCTATGGAATTGTAGCACTACTCGTGCGTATTGATGATGCAGGTCTAAAACTCATTGCTTCAAGTGAAAACGAGAAAAGCATTTCCAACAAGATAGGAAAAGCCATGGTCACCACCTTACCATACCTTGTTAGAGGCCTTGCATTTATAGGAACTCTTGCGATGATTCTTGTAGGTGGCGGAATTTTTGTTCATAATCTACACTTCCTTGAAGAGCTAAACACATTCATGCCCGGAATCCTTTGGGAGTTTGTTGTGGGTCTCGTAGTTGGGTTAATTGCATTTATGATATTCAGCGCAGTGATGAAGCTGTTAGGCAAAAAACACTAATAACGCTTTAAAACACAAACCGCATTCACATCCCCAAATCCAAAACTGGATTTAATAAGAACATTAATTTTTTTCTTAAAACTATGAGTCGGAATAGAAGCTTGAGCAATCAACTTTTGTATTTCCGGATTTATTTCAGTGATGTTCTTATTTCCAAAAACTTCTTGTTTTTGAATCTGTAGAATACTTCCTACCAGCTCAATACTGCCTGCGGCGGCAAGACAATGGCCTATGGTAGATTTAAAACTATTGATCACTGGGAAATCTGCTTCAGATCTGCCTAAAGCTTTGGTCCAGTTCTCAATTTCGTAAGCATCCTTACCAGTAGCGGTAATATGACCGTTGATGGCATCAATCTCTTCTGCGGCAATGTTGGAGGCATGCAGAGCCATTTTTATGCATCGTTGTACGGCATTTCCATTTGGCGCGGTCATGGATCCGTCACTACGGTGTCCGCCAGAATTAAGCGCACCACCCAAAACCTCGCAATAGATTTTAGCACCGCGAGCCTGGGCACTTTCCAGACTTTCTAAAAGCATGGCTCCTGCCCCACTTCCTGGTATAAAACCTGAGGCATCGCTGGACATTGGTCTGCTGGCTTCATTTGGATTGTCATTGTATTTAGTCGGGAGAATACGCATCGCGTCAAAACCACCCCAAATGTAAGGACCTGAATCACTAGTGGATCCTACAAGCATTTGCTGCGTTTTTCCTGCTGCGATTCGCTCATAGCCCATGATTAATGCTTCCGTGCCCGTACAACAAGCCGATGAGTTAGAAGTAACTAAATTTCCAGCTCCCAACTCGCCCGATAACCAGGCGCTGATCCCGCTTGTCATGGTTTGTATCACACTCGTACTTCCAAGCCTGCGCACTCTTTTATCGTCGATTAGGTGGATTGCCTCACGAAATTTCTCTCCACCGCTCTGGCCGGTTCCAAAAATAATTCCCAAGTCCTCATGAGCTTGATCCGCTGTTGCAGGTTCCAATCCGGCATCTTCAAAAGCTTCTTTTCCAGCTATAACTCCGTAAACTAAACCGCTGGCTTTTAAACCTCTTAACTGCAATGGAGTGAAGTTATTATTTAGGTGTTCTTCGGTAATCTGTGGTGTTCCGCTTACTTGACACCCAAAATTTAAATCGGCCAGTTGAGCGTCAAATCGCAGTCCTGAGGTTTGATGTTGTTGCGCTTTCGCGAAAGCGGGAACTCCCACACCATTTGGTGCCACAACGCCCAATCCCGTGACGACGACTCTTTGTTTATTGTTTTGCATGGCTTAAATATCAGGGTTTCTTTGTTGACATAAAAATTCAACTGTCTTATTAGGGAGCACTTCGACAGTCAAAGTGTGACACCTCTGTCCTTAAGTTTGGGTAAAATTGCTTTTCAAATTTAATTTCAAGTTCGAGTTCATGTTCTTTTTCAAGTTCAATCAGTCGGACTTCGAGTGCGCTTCGACAGGCTCAGTGTGACACCTCAGTCCTCGGATTTAAGGAAATTTCTTTTTCGGATTCATCTTCAATTCGAGTTCAAACTATCGGACTTCGAGAGCACTTCGAGAAGCTCAGTGTGACACCTCAGTCCTCAAATTAGGGAAAAATGCTTTTCAAGTTCAGATTCAAATTCAGATTCATCCTCATTTCAAATTCGAGTTCAACCTCATACCCCTATTCCGCTCATCCAGCCCTCGGCAATCTTTTGCTCATTCTCATTCATCATCTGTACGACAACCTTGAGTTTCCCAAATCGATAATATTCTTTTATGGCGCTTACAATAACCGTAGTGTCAGGAACTACTTTATTGATAAAATTGATGTGGTTTTCAGTCAACACAAATCCTTTTGCCGACTCTTTCTCAACCAAATGACTACCTAAACAAGCCAGCCCGATCTGCGCCATGCATTCCGTCAAAATCACTCCAGGAACGATGGGGTTGTCGATAAAATGATGCTTAAAGAAAAACTCCGAACCGCGAAATTTATAAATACCAATCACATGATCGTCATCCAGCTCAAGTAGCTGATCGACAAACTTAAAGCCTGCGCCGTAGGGTAGGTTTTCAACTATTTTCTCTAGTGGATTGAGGATCATATTAATGTTTTTATCCTACTTCTGCTCAATATTAAATTCAATATCCCAGTGCTTAACATACTCGCTCAATGGCTCCAAGCCTACTTCAGCTCGTCGTTTGTCAACAGTCTCAGGTTCTGAAAGATCGTAAATCATCCATTCTCCAGTTTCTCGGTTTTCGGTAATTTGTGAACCGTAGATCTGTGGCTTCCCATCGTTCATAAGAATGCGGTCTTCCATTAATGCCATTTCACTGGATTGAAGATCTCCATTTTGTTCCGCTTTTTTCAATAATGGAAAATATTTCTTTCTGTGAAAATTATCCCCATGCTGAAATACCAGCCAAATTGCCATCATCTGTTCTTCATTCACATCATCAAGTGTAGGCACTCCACACTTTTCTATAATACTTACCACTTTCTCAAGATTCTCTCGATCCGTACCAGGATTGTAGGGCAGTTTTCCTGTTCTGGTATCTTGATCCAATTGACCTATTTCCGATAGCATTTCAGGAATATTCTCGCAGTCTATTTCTAAAAGCACTACAGGCTCGACTTCGACTCTATTATAAATCGCAAGAATCTTTTTGTTGAACTCACGGTCTGCCTCTGTCATTTTTCTAATTATTGCCAGTACTGGCTCGTCTTGATCATTTAGATAGATATCAGAGAACCAATCATTATTAAAAGACAATTTCTCAACAGAATCTTTACTAATTAACACTCCGTCTTCATTTTTAATTATGAGCTTATCAAAATCAAGACTCTTGCGCTCTTCCACCAAGGAAATTCTTTCTGAATCCGTTAATTTTCTTAAACCATCGGGAGGGAATGGCTCTTTTTTATTACAAGAAGTCAGCACGGTAAAAACCAGCAGCACTCCAAATCTTAAAATCATATTTTTCATTTCAATCAAGCGTTGAATTATAAACAATCTACTGCAAACTTTCCCCTCCATCCACTTTCACAATCGTACCATTAATCCAGCTCGCTTCTTCTTTACAGAGCAGATAAACTACTTCGGCCACCTTTTCAGGCGAAGTGAGTTCATTAAATGGATTTCTTTCAAGAGCGTGAGCTTTCAGTTCTTCATAATTAGGGATCAAACTCAAGCTAAAAGTATCGGTTACTCCAGCTTGAATACAATTGGCTCTTATTCCTAAGGGTGCCAACTCCACAGCCATGGATTTGGTCAAGATCTCTAAAGTTGCCTTTGCCGCGCTTACTGCCGCATATCCCGCACTGGGTCTCGAGCTTCCCTCACTGGTAAAGCTTAGAACTTGACTTTTATCTGCGAAAAGATCGGCCGCAATCAAATGCTGCGTCCACAAATTCAAACTCAACCCCATGGAATGAATGGTTTGCTGAAAATCGGCTGTATTTAAGGCATACTCTCCGGTAAGGGGTTTTAAATTCCCTTTAGAAATGCTGTGCAATAAAACCGATATCTTACTATTTCCCAAAGCTTCCTTTACCTGATCCATATACCCGGTCATTTTATCCTCTCGAGTAGCATCTGCGTTAAACGCATGCAAGGTCACACCACAATCCTTGATGGCTTTAAATCTTGAATCAATATCAGATTGCTGGATGCGTGCGGCGCGATAGAAAATGATAAGATTCATTCCGTGGCGGGCAAGTTTCATGGCACTGGCATATCCCAGACCATCACTACCTCCCAAAATCAATGCGTATGTTCCTTTGAATTCGTTTACCATTCCAATAATATTCTTTGTGCGGTAAAACCAGGGCCAAAACTCAGCATCAACCCTTTACTTCCTTCCTCACAACCACGGGAAAAAAAACGCTCCAAAACAAATAAAACCGTCGCGCTGCTCATGTTTCCGTACAGCCTTAAAACTTCTTTGGTATCATCTATGTTCTTACCTAGGTCAGCAAACAGTGCTTCCACGGTTTGCACAATCTTTTTACCACCTGGATGAAAAACAAGATGGTCTATGTCCTTTATTTCAAGCCCATGTTTTTCTAAAAAAGGATGGATGATCTTTGGAAAGTGATTAGAGATCGTTTCGGGTACGGCTTTATCAAGAACCATCTGCAAACCGCTGTTCACAAGGTCAAAGCCCATCATGCGGGTCGCATCTGGAAAGTGATACATTTCGTGACCCTTGATCGTTGGACCTTGATCTTCCTCGTGAGAGGAAAGCAAGACGCAGGCACAACCATCGCCAAAGATCGCCGCACTAACCATATTGGCCATACTATAATCTTCCAGCTGGAACGTAGCCGTGGGAGCCTCAACCGCGATGACCGCAGCTCTTTTCCCGGGATTGGCTCGCAGGAAATTCTCCGCATAGATCAATCCCGATACTCCAGCAACACAGCCCATTTCCGTGACTGGCAGGCGCACGATATCTTGGCGCATGTCAAGATCATTGATGAGGTAAGCGTCAATTGATGGTATCATGATTCCCGTACAACTCACGGTAATGATGTAATCCAGATCCTTAGCTTGCCATCTTATTTTCTCTAATGCATTCACCACGGCGCGTCGTGCCAGTGGAACCACCTCTCTTTTGTAGATAGCGTTGCGGTCTTGGAATGAGGTTTTGGTAAACACCTCCACGGGATCCATGATGGAATAGCGCTTGTCAACCGCCGCTCCCTCAAAGATCTTTATGGTCTTGCGTCTCAGGCGTTCATCCTGATCTGCGAGCCACTGCTCCACAAATGGCAAAATTTCTTTGGTTTCCTTAAAATATTGGGGTAATGCGGTTGCAACCGTGCAGATTTTAACGCTCATAGGTAGGAATCATCCATATAAATCGGAACGACCACTTCCATTTCAATCGGTCATTTTTTATGCCAGCGGCACGTGCATATTTCTTAAAATCAGACTTCTTGAAACCCGAGGCGATACTGATCAGCCCGTCGTGGATAGAAATCTTGCGCAGGCTAAAAATAGGGCTTAAAACCTTAAAAAAACCGTACGCCAATCGGTGCCTGTGCAGATCGTTGATAATGACGTATTTGCTGGCAATCTCCTTATATCTTTTTAGAAAAGTCACGATCTCCTTGTCGCTAAAATGGTGCATGGTAAGCGTACTCAAGAGGATGTCACAATGGAGGTCATCTGCTTTTAAGATATCGCTTTCGCGAAAGCGTAAACCCTCAAACCCCTCACCCCTTTTACGAGCCTCATCAATAGAAGCGGCCGAGAAGTCCACTCCCAAAAAATTCAGCCGTTGATCATTTAGTTTTTTGTGCAAGTACCGCAGCATCTCGCCATCGCCACAACCTGCATCCACGATAGTCAATTCCTGATCTGGAAACTGGGCAATGACCTCCTTAACCGCATCCAGCGTAAACTTATTACCACCCAACAACTTATTGACCTTGCTGATGTCATCCACAGCCTCCTGTAAAATCTCGGGTTCCAGCGCCGGATCATCCATAAGCTCTGGATCGGTGTTGCGGGTTTGGGAGTTATAAGTCAAGTTAAGCGGAGCGAATTAAGGTTTATTCATTGGCTAAATTAGTGTACAGTATTTTTAAAACTTTCATGATAGCGCGAGTTATTTTATATATTCTTGATGCGTTTCTATTTCATGGGGTAATAGTGAAGTCGTTTAGTTATCATTTATTAATTGATCTAGCACTCGAAAAGTATTTCCCTTTAGACAACCCACATCCGACGAGCGCAGCGAGAGGAATGTGTTAGTTTGGCTGCTTGCAGACGAACAAAAAGGGTTTGAATACGCATGAGTAAATCATAAAGGAAAGTTTGATCTTCGTTGAAACTTAGGCACAGTTCCACCTAGCAACCGTAAAACCCTTTGGTCGCTTGTGGCTTGCGCCCACTCGTCGCCGACCGGTTTCCCTTTCAAAAAGGGAAAGGCTTGATCTTAGGTTCGGTAAATACACTATGAATCGTATTTTTCATTGTCTCAAACCCACTACCAATAGGAAGCATTTCCCTTTAGACAAAGGGAAAATAGTTTGGCTGCTTGCAGCCGGACAAAAAGGGTTTGAATGCGCATGAGTAAAAACTCACTAAATGATTAAAGTTATTTCAACCTTTTGTTTAGTACTGTCAAGCAACTGTAAAACCCCTGCTTATTCCGGCAGGCAGGCTTTGGTCGTTCACGGACCCAAGTCCGCTCATCGCCGACCGGTTTCTCTTCCAAGAAGGGAAAAGCTTTTGGTGCTAAAATAAAAACTCATAACTCCTTTTCCTATCTTCACGCTCGATATGAAAAAACGATTTTTTTTAAGGTTGAAAAGTTTATTGATGGTTGAAAAAGGGCGCTTGCGAAGCGCCTTTTCGGTTAGACCAAAGTTCAAGATGGTTAAGGTTATGTATGGACGGATGGCATCCGCCCTGATGATGCTATTGGTACCGTTTATGGCGTTCTCCCAAGAAAACCGCCTCGCACCGCAACAACCCAATTCCGCTGAGATCTACCACCAGATGGAGAAGTTAGGATTTCTGGGAACGGCGTTGTATATCGCGGCGCATCCCGATGATGAGAATACACGGCTAATTTCTTGGTTGGCGAATGATAAACAGGCGCGTACCGCTTATCTGTCGCTTACGCGAGGAGACGGTGGTCAAAACCTTATAGGGCCTGAACTGCGTGAACAACTGGGAATGATCAGGACTCAGGAATTACTTGAGGCCCGTAATATAGATGGCGGAAACCAATTCTTTACGAGAGCCAATGATTTTGGATATTCCAAGCATCCTGACGAGACGCTTGAAATATGGAATGAGAAAGAAGTGTTGAACGACGTCGTGCGGATCATCAGACAATTCAAGCCCGATGTGATCATTAATAGGTTCAACCACCGTACGCCAGGAACCACGCACGGCCACCACACCAGCAGTGCGATGCTGAGCATGGAAGCCTTTGATCTGGTCGGTAAGCAGGAATACAAAACGGGAGATTTAAAACCATGGCAACCAGAGCGTGTCTTTTTTAATACGAGTTGGTGGTTTTATGGGAGTCAAGAGGCTTTTGACCAAGCCATGGAAGAAGATCAGAAAAAAGGCGATAAAGCCGTGTTGAGAAGCATCGATGTAGGAACTTATTATGACTTCAAAGGACTATCCAATAACGAGATCGCCGCGTTGAGTCGCAGCAAGCATAAATCCCAAGGTTTTGGGAGTAGCGGGAGTCGTGGAAAGCAAACGGAATATGTAGAGTTTCTCAAAGGCTCCTATCCGACTAATAAAACCGATCTTTTTTCTGGAATCAATACAACTTGGACTCGGGTGAAAGGCGGGAGTAAAATCCAGACCCTGCTCAACCAAGTGATTTCTAACTACGACTTTAAAAAACCTACGGCGAGCCTGGACGGGTTGTTTGGTTTGCACGAGGCGATTACAAAACTGGAGGATGGCCACTGGAAAAGCATCAAGCTTGCCGATCTGGAAGAATTGATTTTGGACATTACAGGTTTCTACGCTGAGGCCAGCGTGCGACCTACCTACGCGGTTCCTGGAGAGCAGCTTGAAGTGGACGTCGAAACTACTAACCGGTCAGAGTTGGATATGCGCGTGAGTTTTGCGTCCAGCGATCATTTCAGCTTTGAACAACAAGAAATAGGCATCAATGGTTCTGAGGGCAAGACCACCAAAGCCACACTGAGCATCCCAAACAATGCCTCCTCTTCTACTCCATATTATTTAAAGGAAGAAGGCACGATGGGAATGTACGCTGTGGAAGAAAAAAACCTGATCGGTCAACCTGAAGAAGAAGAGCCTTTTCAAGTAGAAATGATGGTCTCAATCAAAGGAAATACGATCAAAAAGAGCGTTCCCCTGATCCACAAAAGAACCGATCCCGTGCGTGGCGAGGTCAATGAACCGCTGCATATCGTTCCCGCGCTGAGTGTGAATATCGCGGAGCCGGTTTATATTTTTAATAGCAATGAGGCGCGAGAAATCGAAGTAATTGTTAAGGCATATGCCGATGTGGAAAATTTTAGCCCATCGCTCATTGTTCCGGAGGGATGGGACGCGGGAATGCGTATCCAGCAGGTGTATGATCTAAAGAAGGGTGAGCAGCGTAGTTTTATGTTTTCGCTCACGGCACCGGACGAACAGTCTGAAGCGACGGTGCAAGCCAAAGTTTTTACCAACGGACAGACCTATAATCAGGAAGTGATCAAGATCGACTACGATCATATTCCGGATCAGCAGCTCGTTAGAGACGCAACGGCCAAAGTGGTCAATCCCAACCTACAAAACAATGCCAGTACGATTGCCTACATAACTGGCGCGGGCGATACGGTGCCGGCGGCGCTGGAGGCCATGGGAAGTACGGTTTTTACCTACGATCCCGCAAATGTGCCGGCTAATCTGAGTAAATACGACGCGGTGGTCGTGGGGATACGCGCCTATAACGTCGCCGAGCAGAAAATGGCCAATCTCCAACCCAGACTCGCGGACTTCGTGCAAAATGGCGGAACCCTCTTGCAGCAATATAATACAAGTCGCGGTCTGGGAAATGTTGCGATGGGACCATTGGAAATCTCGCTTTCGCGAAAGCGTACTACCGATGAAAATGCTGAAGTAACTCTACTCGCTCCGGATCATCCCGTGCTGAATTACCCAAACAAAATCACTCAAGCCGATTTTGAGGGCTGGGTACAGGAGCGCGGTTTGTATTTCCCAGAGCAATGGGACGATGCGTTCACGCCGGTGCTGGGTATGAATGACAAGGGAGAGGAAATGACGCGCGGGAGCTTGCTGGTGGCGCCTTATGGAAAAGGACATGTAGTGTATACCGGACTAAGCTTTTTTAGGGAGTTACCGGCTGGAGTTGCTGGTGCTTACCGCCTATTTGCAAATATCATCAACCTAGACGCACAGAAAGAAATCAAAATCCAAAGCAATGCCCGAAACTAAAAAGTGGCGATCATTTTATATCGCCGTGCTGGTCGCTAATTTGGTTTATGCCATTGTGTTTTACATCATAAGTGTTGTTTATGGAAGTTGAGACCGTCTTTAAAATAGAAATCGGATTGAAAAGGCATTTTCGATCTTCAAATGACTCCGGGAACACCCCTTGTACTGCGCTTCGACTCCGCTCAGCGACCACGGTCATTTATGCCATCCTCTCGCTGCATTCGTCGGTGGCAAGAAGGGGAAAGCAATCTTTAAATTATTTCGATGGATTCAAATAATTGGTTTCTAGAGAGTGTGGGAGCGCTCACGCGTGTGGACTGGTTCATCCTCTTCTCTACCCTGGCGGCAATCGTACTTTACGGCGTTTATAAAACCCGAGGCAAGCAAACCAGTGCCGAATATATTAAGGGAGGCGACAGCAAGTGGCTCACCGTGGGACTGAGTGTTATGGCTACCCAAGCCAGCGCGATTACCTTTTTGAGCACGCCGGGACAGGCCTATACTGACGGGATGGAATTTGTGCAGCTGTACTTTGGGCTGCCCATCGCCGTGATCATCATATGTGTCACCTTTATCCCGATATACCACAAACTCAAAGTGTACACGGCATATGAGTTTTTGGAAAAACGATTCGACCTCAAGACTCGCTCGTTGGCATCTGGATTATTTCTTGTACAGCGCGGTCTAGCAGCGGGAATTACCATTTACGCGCCTGCGATTATTTTAAGCGCAGTACTGGATTGGGAACTAAAATACCTCAATATCCTGATCGGGATTCTTGTGATCATCTACACGGTTAGTGGCGGTACTAAAGCCGTGAGCGTTACCCAAAAGCAACAAATGATCGTAATCATGGCGGGAATGGTGACCGCTTTTGTACTGATCGTGCAGGCGCTGCCAGATAATGTGACCTTTGGCAATGCGCTCACCATGGCCGGCGATGCCGATAAGATGAAGGTGCTGGACTTTGAGTTTTCCCTAGACGATCGATACAATGTGTGGAGTGCACTGTTTGGTGCGACTTTTTTAATGCTCAGCTATTTTGGCACCGACCAGTCGCAGGTACAGCGTTACCTTTCCGGCAGCTCGGTGCGCGAGATGCGCATGGGACTACTCTTCAACGGGCTGTTCAAGGTGCCCATGCAGTTTTTTATCCTGCTGGTGGGCGTGATGGTTTTTGTCTTTTACCAGTTCAACAGCACACCGCTCAATTTCAATCCCGCGGGAGAAACGGCGGTTTTGGAAAGTGATTACGCGGGCGAGTACCGCGAGTTGAGCAATGCACATCAGGCCATTCTGGAAGAAAAACAGGCGGTACAACGTGATTATGCGCAGTCACTTGCCGTAAATAATGACACGGGAGCATACTCGGCAGAGTTGGCTCGCTTACGCGAAAGCGAGGAAAACAACCGGGAACGTGCCCGAGAACTCATCGAGAAAGCCGATCCAGCGGTGGAAACTAACGATAAGGATTATGTTTTTATCCACTACATCCTGAACCACTTGCCGAAAGGACTGGTAGGTCTACTCCTAGCGGTGATTCTATGTGCCGCAATGAGCAGCACCGCTAGCGAACTCAACGCGCTATCCTCTACCACGACTATAGATATTTATAAGCGTTACAAATCTTATGAGCGTGATGATGATCATTATGTCAAAGCCAGCAAATGGTTTACACTCGCCTGGGGACTGGTCGCGATTTTATTCGCCAGTTTTGTCTCCCTTTTTGATAACCTGATCCAACTGGTGAATTTCATTGGTTCTGTTTTTTACGGGACGATTTTGGGAATTTTCTTGGTGGCCTTTTATTTAAAGAAAGTCAAAGGTCAAGCCATTTTTACCGCAGCGTTGATTTCGCAAACCATCGTGATTATTTGTGCCGTGCTGCATGAGTTTGTGGAGGGAGTTACGATACTGCCTTTCTTGTGGTTGAATCCGTTGGGGGCGGTGATTACTGTTGTTATGGCGGTGGGGATTAGAGAGAAAAGGCTTAGAATTTGAAATATTCATTTAAATATGGGATGCCGTAATTGAGTTGTATTCAAATGTCTTTATTTCAATTTTTCCAATTGAAACTAAAAAAATCTATAAATTAGCTGTAGACTATCCACGAAATCAATATTATAGTTCATAAAAAATATTATCGCAAAATATGCTCCAATCTTAAATCAAAATAAAGTTGAGAAAAAAGGAAAGTTTAGTTTCCTTAATAAAATAGCTGATAACTTCACGGGAGACTATTGTATTTATACCACGAACATTCCAGAAAAGAGAAAAATTGCAGTACTTGAAGAACATAATTTGGATAAGCGAACAGAAATACTCCTAATTGTGGATAATGATCGTGTAGGCTCAAAAGATAGTTCTTTAATAATTGCGGATAAATACCTCTCATTATATTCTAATCAATCAGTTGTCGGAAAGAAAACAACTCTATCTTTAAAGCTTCCTTTCGATCATATTTCACGAATTGAAAACAAATTAGGAACAGTTTTTATCACAACTTGTAATAATAAGGAATTCAGAATACCAACAGATTTAATTATTCAATCAGACGTTAGTATAAACCTTGCTAAAATAAAACCGTTATTTGAGCTTCTTCAAGAAATAATTTCCTCGACTACAACTAAATGCAATGCTAGTAATATTAAATTCCGTGATGAGCTAGACAATTATTATGATAATTATGAATACCCATTCTATGATCCATTCATTAGCTATGCAGATAAAATGATAGAGGAAGGACAATTAATAATTGCCAGAGATTATATCAAAAAAGCGTGGGAAGTACTAAACAAACAAGTAGGAACAGATTCTTTTGCCGTAAGTTCTCATCCATTATTTAATTACATCTACCAATCAAATGAAGATATAGAAGTAATAGAGTCAAAGTATTATCATAAAACTGGAGATTCCTATACTGGCTTGTGCCGATTAGATGAAATTAATAGAAAGTTCAAGGATGTTAAATCCAATAAATTAGAGCAGGCTTTATCATTGCACAAACAAAGTTTTAAAAAAGATTTTTTTGAATTACCCCAAGAAAGGAGAAAAGTAGTAGTTATTACCGATCAGTTACCGACAGAAAAAACGAAAACTTATCTTCAGCTCAATAAAGAAATAGTTCCTTCCAAAGATATTTTTCCGCATAGTAATCCTAAAACAGGCGAGATTTATGTCGCCCATCCATATAAATCAACGCACCTATCCCTATAATGGATAAATAAGCTGGTTTTATTATATTTGATCTTAATGTTTTTTTATGACTAGAAAACCAAGGGAATTGCATCCGACATACGGTAGAACTAAAATTAATCAATGGTTTAAAAATGTCTTCGTAGGCTATTCTCCCAAACTCGTTGGTCAAACCGCTATTACTGGCTTGTACACTCGCCCATATACAAAAGCTAAAGTTTCTATTCGAATTAAATCTATACTTGACGATGTTATAGAAGCTAAAATAGGAGTAATGGGTGACCTTGAATCTAGAATGGATAAAACCGATTATCGTACAACCTTTGATTACGTTCAAAGAGTTTATAAAACTAAGAGCAAACTTTTTGCGGCAGAAATGGAGGTATACATGATTAAAAAGTTCAAAAAGTCTCATCCAAATGTAATTCTTAATGTTTCCGAAACAAAAGCCAATAACATGGTTACTTATAATGACTTTTATTACGTGTATGTAGTCTACAATATTCCTCATACGTAATGACATACTTCTTTCTCATATTTTTCAATTATTATAGCTTCGCAAATGGGTTTTTTAGCGACAAACTTTTTTAAATAACTGATCGCAGAATTTTTATCTGAAAATTTTTTTTGAACTCTCATAACTGCGTTGGTAGGCTCGTCTATAACAGATATGTCTAACTCAAAAAATATGTTTTTTTCACCCTCGTATGTAAATATTGATCCGCCGTAAAAATGATGTTCACAAGTATCATCAGAATCAATCTCACCAATATTTTTAGTAACGTGATAAACTTTAGTTCCCATAAACGATGTCTTTAACTTCTTTTAAATCTTTTGCTTTCCAGTATTCAAGCTCTTTGTCTTGATTTAGAGCGTTTTTAAGATACTTTTCAAACTCGTTACCTCGATAATTCCTATTGTTAAATTTCCATTCGTATTCCAATAGGTAAAATGGTAAATACTTCTTGCTTACTGCTTTAAAACTTCCTCTAATACCGTTTTTCACATAACTCCAAAAGCCCTCAATTGTATTAACATGGACAATACCTTTACTAAAAGCTTTTGAATGGTTTATTTCAAGCCTATCTATATAATTTTCTAAATCTTTATAGGATTTAAAACCGTCAGTTATCAATATAGAATTATCTTTTTTGGCGTATGTTTTAAGCATAAAAAGCAAGTTTCTTTTTGTTAATTTGTCAATCAATTTAGTCTTTACCATTCCTTTACGCTGCACCATTCCCGCAACAGAAACTTTGTTAGTTCCTCGACCTCTTTTAAGGGTGTTACTCGATAAATTAGGCGTGTTATTTGTCGACTTCGGACGTTTTCTAGCTTTACCTCCGAAATAACTTTCATCCATTTCTATCATACCCCCAATCTGGGTGTCCTTAACTAGCATCCCGATCCTTATACGCATTGCGAGATAATACGAGGTCTTGTAACTACCCCCAATATTTCGTTGTATTTCTTTCGCAGAAATACCCGATTTTGAGTTAAGCATCATGGTAATGACTATAAACCATTTTGGCAATGGTAGTCGTGTATCTTCAAAAATCGTGTCTACTAAAACAGAAAATGACCGTTTACAATTTCGGCACGTATGCCGTGTTTTCTGGCTTTTCTGGCGTTTATTGTCTTGTGAACCGCAATAGGTGCATTTTACAACTTTACCCCACCTCAATTTTTCCAGTAATTTCAGGCATTTGGCTTGTGTATTATATTTTTTTTGTACTTCTATGATAGTCATCTTGTATGTATTGATTTTATTATACTTTTACTCAATTAATATTCCTTAATAGGGATAGGTACGTAAATCAATCTACTTTGAAAGAAACAAATATGATGAAACTCTTACTTCTGAAAGGTTGAACGAGTTTTTTAAAATTTTGAGATGTCTGGGCGCTGAAAAAATTTTCTATAAAACTAATTCTTCAAGTTTTAATGAACAACTAGAGTCAGTAAATGTACAAACGGGAGCCACAGTTAATGCCACTACCGTAAAAGCTAAAGAATCAGTTTCTAAATCTAAGTCTTCTCATAACTCTTCCTCTAAAAAGAATATGGCTTCATACACACTAGAATTTCAGCCGTCTAAAAAACCTTACTTACCTGAAAATCTTTTTTGGTACAACCACGAGAGTGAATGGCAGAGAATTGCAGATGATAGATTAAATGGAAATTTAAATAGTGCAAAATCACTCATAAAATCTGACGTGTTTTCTGCATTGTCCAATAGTGAAGCTGTAAGCTTAGAAACTGAAATTTCAGCAAATAAAATTCCAGTCGGTGGTTCACATAATTTTACTACGAGCAAGAAACAAAATCAATCGAATAAAGAATCCATAGAAGTACAAATTGAAGTATATTTTAAGGATAAGGAAGAACTGTTAGATTAAAGCATGTCAAATATCAGATTTAAACCATTTATCGGTTCAACCTATAAAAAGCAAGATTTCAAACTATTGACATTAGGTGAAAGCCATTATTTTGGAAGTGGGGACATGGCGAATTTTAAGGCTGATGAAAGTTCAATGTCAACGGTAACGCAAGACGTAGTTAAAAGGTACTTAGATTATAAGATTGGAAAAGGAAACTTTGAAAACTGGATGAGCAATTACACCAAATATGGAAATGTTGTTGCAGGCAAACAAATGAGCAGTAAAGAAACTATTGATTTCTGGAATAGCACGAGTTTTTATAACTACGTTCAGGCACCTACTGCCAACCCAAGAGTTTCCCCAACCAAACAAGAATTTACAGATAGTATAGAACCGTTCAAAAAAGTCTTAAAGAATTTGAATCCAGATCTTGTAATTCTTTGGGGACACCGATTATGGAATCATTTTCCTAAGGATCATTATGTAAGTAAACTGGAACAAGAAGGGAATAAAATTCATTATTTAGAATTTAATAAGCGTACGCCTATTCTAGTGGTACCACATCCATCCAGTTCGCAATTTAATTATAGCTTGACCTCTGAGATCAATAACTATATAGAATTGATAAAAAAGTAGACAAATTATAATTTGATTACGATCTGTAAAGTGTGAGAACATGAACGTTGGTCTTGGTATTTATTTTTAATCAATGACTAAATACTATCTCAAAACAATCCACTATTACGCGCTCGGTATTTTGTGCATACTCGTCTATTTCTACCTAGAAAACGCTTCCTTTATTCCAGACTTAATTGCAGAAGCCAGCAAAGGTCGGTATTCAGGTTTCCCCACCTTTTTTATAACTGGTTTGATTAAATATGGGTTGTTGGTTTATGGGGTTTTGAGTGTTGTGGTGGTGACGGTTTTGTGGGTGAGGCGCAGGAATTAAATATATCAGGCGAACACCCCCTTGCTCCCCCTCGAGGGGGAAACACGGAGATATTAAAGTCGATTGTCTTGTTTATTTGAAATCCAGGTCAAAAAGCCCCCTCCGAGGGGGTTGGGGGTGTTTACGTCAGTTATTTGAAATCGAGATAAACCTATAGAGACTCTGAATAGCTCGTTCCTCACTTTCAGAAAGACAGAAGTTAACCAGAGGGCTGAGGTTCTCGAAGCCCGTTTTTGAAGATCGTGAGCGAAAAGCCAGCTCCCTACCTAAAAGGGTGTGGCTTTTCTGAATTTGATCCTTTTCACTTCTGAATAGTAGACACTCTACCCTTTGGGGCTAGGGAAAGAGTTTGGGTTTTATTTGTAAATAAAAACACTTCCTTAATTCCAGATCTAATCGAAGCAGCTAATAAAGGTAGCTATTCAGGTGTTCCCACATTTTCAGTTACCGGTTTGATTAAATATGGTTTGCTGGTTTATGGAGTTTTGAGTTTTGTTGTGGTGACGGTTTTGTGGGTGAGGCGCAGGCTTTAAATATTTTAGGCGAACACCCCCTTGGTCCCCCTCGAGGGGGAAATTTGGAGATCTGAAAAGTCGATTGTCTAGTTCGTTTTGAAATCTAGGTCAAAAAGCCCCTTGAGGGGGTTGGGGGTGTTTACGTCAATCATTTGAAATCGAGATAAACCTATAGAGACTCTGAATAGCTCGTTCCTCATTTTCAGAGTGACAGAAGTAAACTAGAGGACGAGGTTCTCGATGCCCGAATAAATGACGAGATTAAATCCCCCTTTGAGGGGGTTGGGGGTGTTACAATCGCCATTCAAATCAAAGAAAATCTCAAAACCCCTACCTTTACCCTATGATACCTTCCCTACTCTCTCCAAAATCAGCGATACAGATACAGAAACCAGCAAGCGAAGTCTTCGAAGCTATCGTAGATCCTGAAAAGATGAAAAAATACTTCATTGCTCATAGCACTGGTAGGCTGGAAACAGGAAGCGAAGTAAAATGGAAGTTCCCTGAATTCCCTCATTATTATCCTGTCAACCAAATCAAAATCGAGGAGCACAAATTCATCTCCTTTGTATGGGATCCTGAAACGGTTGTAGAAATCACCTTAGAACCACAGCAGGACAAGAGTACAATCGTACGTGTGGTTGAGAATAGTTCTAAGAAAATGAATGATGAAACCATCGCCTGGGCGATCGAAAATGCCAGTGGCTGGGGCAACTTTTTAGCTTGTTTAAAAGCTTATCTGGAACACGCTATTCAATTGCGTAAAGGGGCTTTTGAATTTATGAATTCTGAGAATAAATAATTTTAATTTAAGCACCTCATATTAACCAAGTACAGTAAATCCTTATTTTAGATCTCGTAATTAATCCTTTCTCCCATGGAAGTTACCCAAAAGAAAAATGACCAGGTAGCAAATATGAAATTCTCATCGGTATATCCACATTACGTGACTAAGGTGGAGAAAAAAGGAAGATCGGTAGAGGAACTTCATAAAGTGGTTCACTGGTTAACGGGTTTTGATAACGGAAGATTAAATGAACTCATCGATCAAAAAGTTTCATTCCAAGAGTTTTTTGATAAAGCTAATTTGAATCCAAACGCGCATTTGATTACAGGGGTTATTTGTGGGTATCGCATTGAAAACATCTCTGAGGAATTTAATACCTACCGCAACGTCAGGTATCTGGATAAATTAGTGGATGAACTCGCTAAAGGCAGGAAGATGGAAAAAATTTTGAGAGCATCTTGAAAACTCTTTGCTTACTACTCTTGACGGTTTTATTAATGAGTTGCAAACGTGAAAATCACGCTTTTTACGACTACAAATCTGAACGATTTAGTATTGTGCAAATTGGTGAGAACAGCTTTGTGCACACTTCCTATCTCAAAACAGATGAATATGGCGACGTACCCTGTAACGGTATGATTTACATTAATGATGACGAGGCGATCGTTTTTGACGCACCAGTAGATAACGCTGCTTCAGAAGAACTGATTAAATGGCTTGATGGTATTGACATTAAAGCGGTGGTCGCTACCCATTTTCATGCAGACTGCCTAGGCGGTTTAGGGGCTTTTCACGAGAAGAAGATCCCATCTTTTGCCTTGAATGAGACGATACAGCTGGCCACTCAACACAAAGCTATCTACATACCAAAAAATGGATTTGAAAATCAGAAAAACTTTCAAATAGGCTCTGAGAAGGTTGAAGCGAGATATTTTGGCGAAGGACATACTATAGACAATATCGTAGGCTATATATCGAGTGAACAAATCCTATTCGGTGGTTGTTTGTTAAAGTCTCAAGGCGCTTCAAAAGGCAATTTGACAGACGCTAATACCAACTCATGGTCTGCAACTGTAGAGAATATCAAAGACGCTTATCCAGACATTCAAAAGGTCATTCCCGGCCATGGTCCGCAAGGTGGCAAAGAACTGCTGGATTATACCATTGAACTCTTCAAACCTAAGGATCGCTATTTGTTTTTCCTGCACAACCGATTCCTAGAAACGCATGATTTGAACGATAAGCACCCAGAATATGGCCGCACAGAATATCGAGAAATAATTAATGTTTTTGAAAAAGCTGGACTCAACGTGATCAGCGAGCAAAGAAAGGGAAATGTGAACGCTCGGGAATATGCGGCGACCGTTATCACACAAATTGACAGCCTCATCTCAGGTGGAGTCCCTGTTGATCATATCACGGTAGCGGGAACTTCAAAAGGTGGGTACATCGCTCAGTACGTCAGCACGATGGCAAACCTTTCTGATCTTAATTTCGTTTTTGTAGCTAGCTACCAAGAATCTGATTTGCAGAACATTCCCGAAATCAATTTCTGTGGTAATATTCTTAACATTTATGAGCGTTCTGATCCTTATGGCGCTTCCGCGAAAGCGAGATTAAAAAACTCCACCTGCGAGATTAAGAATTTCAAAGAAATCGAGCTCAATACCGGTCAAGGTCATGGATTTCTCTTCCGACCTTTGGAGGAATGGATTAAACCAACCATTTCTTGGGCAAAAGGTGATTATATCAATCCTTAATTATTCTGAATTTAAATTTTGTATTCAGAGAAATTAAATATCGACTCTTTAGCAATCCTTTATGCAAGTTCAACATAATAGTAACAGGCATTTCCTCTGATTAATACGATCTTTAGAAAAAATGAAATCATGAAGAATCAAGATTTAATTAATGCGTTGACCCAATGTATCACGCATTGTAACTATTGCGCAAACGCCTGTTTAGGAGAAGAAAACGTAAAAATGATGTCAGATTGTATACGTACAGACATCGCTTGTGCTGAAGTTTGTAGTACCGCCTTAAAATTAGTGAGTTCCAACTCCAAATTCACAAAATCCTACTTACAGATCTGTATCGAGGTATGTGACGCCTGTACCGATGAATGCTCAAAACACGACCACCAGCATTGTCAAGATTGTGCCGAAGCCTGTAGAAAATGTGCTGAGACTTGTAAATCGTATTTGGCTTAGGTTTGATTTAAAAAACAATTAAAGAGTTTGATTATTAATCAGGCTCTTTTTTTATAAACTGTTTATTAATACTTAAGTTGCAGATAAAACAGTGCAATCAAAAAGTCCAGTATTATGATCGCCGCTAAAAAAACATTACTCACTTTCAAATTGCTTACATCCGCTATAAGTCCGAGCAAAACTGATCCGACTAGAAATCCTAGAAAACTGATTCCAGAAATTAGCTTAATAATTAAGAGATGCTCTAATTTATTTTTTTAATAGATGTACTGTATAAATATTTCGTTTTCGCGAAAGCGATATTTTAATAATGAATTTTACAAATGAGCTAACGCTTTTACAATAAAGACTTTTCTAGATTTACCATTATAAATTAAAATCACAATATGAAACGTGCGGTTTGTTTTGACATGAATGAGACTTTGATAAATTTGAACTTGCTTGAAGACAAATTTAGAGAGCATTTCAAAGATCCCTATGCGATGAAATATTGGTTCAGTAAGTTGCTGCATTCCTCTACTGTGATAGGGATGATGGGAGCATATACAGATTTTGGCATACTTGCCAATTTTGCTTTGGAGAACCTATTTTACGAAAATGAAATGAAACTTTCTGAAAGCACCAAAAGTGAAATCCTATCCAGCTTTGAAAACCTACCAGCCTACGACGATGTAAAACTTGCTGTAAGATTGCTTAAAGAGAACAGTTTTGCGGTAATTGCAGTTTCTAATTCTTCCTTTGATATGATCAAGACACAGCTTACTAAAGCGGGTATTGTTGATATGTTTGATTCCTATTACTCCGTAGAAGTAGTTGCTGCCTACAAGCCGATTAAAGATGTATATCATTTTGTTGCTGAAAAAGAAAATTTTGATTTATCTAAAAGTTTTATGGTTGCCACTCACGATTGGGATCTTTATGGAGCTAAAAAAGCAGGAATGAAAACGGCCTATATTGAGCGAGGAAGAGAATTGTTTCATAAAAACTACCCAAATCCAGATTTGAGGTCATCAAGTCTTCAAGATCTTGCTCAACAGATTATTAATTATTAGATCAGTATCTGAGATCTATGTGGAATGGTCGTAAGGATCCTTAAAGTTCTTCATCGCTATTTAAAATAAGATCTTTCTTCAACTTCGTGCGATACCATCGTGTAGATTTTCTAGTATGCGTTTGAAATACCTTGTTTTCTCTGATATAGTCATGCCGCTGCGAAAATTTGGAATGGTACCACTAGATAGAGATTCAGTCAGAACATGCTAGCTCTTTAAGTTGGAATTTCTCGTTGCAGTAAATGATATCTATTTTGCGAGGGCAGGGACGGGAATTTTACATGTTTGTTTCGAGAGAAGGTATTAGTTAGGGGTTGGCGGTCACTTCGGCTCTGCATAATGACCATAGCGAGACCACGATTGTAATGAATCTTTATTGAAATTGCGTTAACGCTAATTATATCTCGATACGATGTACCAGAGTTCTTTGGCTAAGCTCAGCAACCAATGAGCCGATGTCCAAGATTTATTATTTTTATCTCATGATCTGTCATGTGTATATTTTAGAATGCGGCAACGGTACTTATACTGGAAATACAAAAGAACTTGAAGTAGGATTATAACAGCACCTAGATGGTTTTAGAACGTATCATACTAAAAATTATGGTGTGAATTATTTGGTTTTTCTGAAAAATGATCGTGATAAAAGCAAACTTAGATATATGTTATATTGCTTCTAATCAATTGCTCACGTTATGCTGAACAGAATACTTTCCGTCATCTTCCCACTTGTATTTGCTATCCTTTTTTTAAGATTGGGTTTGCTACCCATTTATGAATATTATAAAGATCCACTTCCTTATGTGGAAGGTAAAGTCGTTGACACTTATTTATTTTTACACAAAAATCCAACGGCTGATGGGGTGGAGAAACAAATTTTTATAAAGTCTCAAAATGGCGATTACAGATCAGATGATTTTGATGATTTTTATTGGTCTTTTTCTAATGATCTTCAAGAACAAATAGATGAATGGTTTGAAGAAAAATCAGCTACTTTATCATGTGATATAAAAATTTTTAGGACAGAAAACGAAGTTAAACTTGAGAATTCTTTCGAAGGATTAAAGGGCTACCACTATTCGAGCGACTCATTAACAATTAACGACAGCGTAAAATTAAAAGTGACTCAGAAGTATTATTTCGGAAAGCGTTCAAGCCTTAAGATGGAACGAGAAGGAATCAATCTTGATTTTTACAGTTCTGATTTGAGAGCATTTGAAAATATAGATGTGGGAAGCTCTAAGAAAGTCTACTATAGTGGTCACAACGAACTAATATTTCCATGCCCATCTTATAAGAAATTTGAAGCCTTCAGTTCTTTTGGTGCGCTGTTCTCTGCTATCAAACATGAATGGATTCTAATGACATTTTTTTTAATCTGCAGTTTGATTTGTTTTTCAATCACATTTTTTAATTATAAGCGTGGCGGGCAGCGCAATGGATAGCAGTGGAGAATGTGATGAGTTATTAAATGGTTGGGAAATAGTTTTTAATGGATGTGATTAATTTTAAGCCGCTCTTCGAGAACCTCAGAGCTCGATTTGATTACTCAACTCGAGGGCTGAAGTGTCACACTGAACATGTCGAAATGTTCTCGAAAACCCGGTTTGCAAATAGTAATCAAAAGCCACATTTGAGAGTGCTTGAGTGCATACAAGTACTCTATAAATTAATTAGAACTTGATTCTTACCTCAAAAAATTGCTTCTATCTGAAATTCCATAATTTTAAGCCATCACTCGTATGCTTAAAAAGTGGCATTAGGAAGTAACACGCTTATTCTTAAAAACGCTAAAAGATTCCCTTATTTTTTTTGAGGGAAATAAAACTCAAAAACATAATTTATTGATACCTATTCTTAAAGATAAAATGAATGATAAAAAACTCAAAAGACTTATAAAAAGTAATTTTAGACTTATAAAGACTTCTAATAAAATAGGAGCTATCTAATCAACAAACGACAAGGTTTGAAAGTCAAATCATAATCATCTACTAAATGAACCACATGAACAGATTTTTAAAATTCTAATAATTATACTATATAAGTATTAAGACAATTTCAGTTAGAAAATAAATTATTTCAATCCTCTTCTTTATCGCTTTCGCGAAAGCATAAAATTCAAATCTAAATCAACTGTTATAAAAATTATGGCTTGAGACTAATATAGAGTCTGAGCTACTGAATTTCTGCAGTAAGACCTGCTTCAAGCAAAGCGGTGCAGCGTAGCTTCAGATCATCGTACTCGCCACTTTTCACGTTGCATTTTCCTTTATAGTGCACGATAAGTGAGCACTGCTCCGCCTGTATGGGCGTGTGGTCACAAGCAGCAACAAGCATATCAATCACGTGGTCAAACGTGTTAACCTCGTCATTGAAAAGAACGATCTTGTTTTCCTTCTTCTCAGCGACTTCCAGATCTAATTCTGGCAATACATCTGTTAGCGTAGACATTTTCATACTGCAAAATTATACATTAGAAGGGTTTCACTTCTTTGAGAGATGTTAAACTATTGTTTTAGCATTTTGAGCGCCACCCAATTATCTTTTTCAAGGGTTGAGTCGTAATGAATGCCTACTTCTTTACAAGCTGCTTTAATTGCGGCGATATTCTCATTGTAAAATCCGCTGAACCAAATTATTCCGTCAGGTTTTAGCGACTTTGCATACGTAGGAATATCTGTAAGCAAAACATTGAGATTGATATTTGCAATGATTGCATCATAATACTGTCCTTCTAGCTGTTCTGCTCCACCCAAGAGTACATTGACACTATCAGCCTTATTGCGATCTACATTTTCTATGGCGTTCTCATAGCACCAAGTATCGATATCAATGGCGTCAACGCTTTTAGCTCCTCTCATTTGTGCAAGGATGGCTAGCACTCCCGTTCCACTGCCCATATCCAGCACGGTTTTCTCTGTAAGATTCTCTTTCAACAAAAACTGAATCATCATATGCGTGGTCTGGTGATGGCCGGTCCCAAAACTCATTTTTGGCTCTATGATGATTTCATATTCCAAACCTTGTGATTGGTGAAATGGGGCTCTTACCTCACATTTCCCATCCACGGTTATTGGATCAAAGTTCTTCTCCCATTCTTGATTCCAGTTAGTGGGTGGTACTTCCGCTTTCGCGAAAGCGATATCACAAAGATCATTCTGCATCAAATCCAGCTCATCAAGTAAATTATCGCTATCAAAAGCTTCCCTGATGTAGGCTTTTATTCCACCGTCAGTCTCTATAAAGCTCTCAAATTGTAGATCGCCCAATTGTGACATCAAAACGTCATTCCAAGGAGTGGTAGGTGTTACCGTGAAATCATATTCCACGTATATCTGATCTGTAATATTATTTTCCATAGCGATAATGTCCCGTAATTTTATAACTAAACAAACAGTCTTCTAGTACCTGCCCTGCCCCTATGTTATGTACCATGAGGTAACGACTTTTTGATTCATTTTTTAGATTTGAGACTATGCCGATATGCGTGAGGTTATTTGGCAATATCCAACTTACAACATCGCCAGGTTGATAATCTGCTGCGTTTTGGGTTACTGGAAGATCTGCATTATTGCGTTTCATGAAACGTCTGATATTGGGCACGCGCCTGTGATCAATATTGGTATCAGTTCGCGTTAATCCCCAATTATTGGGATATGCATCAAAATGAGTCTTCATGTCTTCATGTATCAATTTTTGTAGGTCAATACCTACGCCGCGATAGGCTCTTATAATGACATCAGTACAAACGCCATATTGCGCTGGAACATCGCCCATGGGATAATCGATTGCAAAATAACTTCCGTTGTAGGTCACATTATCTTGGGTAAGAACCTGAGCCGCGGCCGCAAGACGTGTAGCAAAATCAGTTTGCGCGTGAACGCCCACCAACGGATGAACTAAAAATAAAATGAAGATATACAGGTTTTTCAAATCTAGCAGATCAGTTTTAAAATTTTAATATTAGATGCTTATCGTAAAATGAATTTATGCATATCCATTATTCGAGAGATCAGAGTACGTTTTCTTTGAGACATTAACTTTCAGACTGAAATAACAATTACCGCCGTCCAACACAATTACTGGTTCTACTTTCCAATTATGATCAAACGTATCGTCACAAAAGAAGTTGATCCAAACTTCTTTATCTCCGTTTTTATTTAGGACTGGGACATACTGCCGATTCATTCTCTCTAAACTAATTATAAAATCAGCGTTTTGCCCTGAATATTTAGGAAATTCGTCTTTATTCATTGCTCGATCTATTTCAGGTCCTCTATTATTTTCTTCAATGGCTATTTTAAGAATACTTTCAATTTCTATCAATTCTGATTTAGAGATTCCAATTGGTTTTGCATTCTCAAAAATCCAATACCAATTCTGATTAAAAGGTAGAATGGCAAAATTTACTTCTTTTAATTCAAATTGAGTAATGGCGTTATTATTTGTCTCCACCTTAGGCGATTTAACTGGTTCATCGCAAGATGAAATCAAAAAAACCAGGATAACAAACGCTAATCTAGGCATCACTATTTACATAAAACATTTGATGAGACTTAAAACGCATTAGCAATCGCAAGAAAGGATTCTGCATCAAGTGATGCTCCACCTACCAGACCGCCATCTACATCTGGCTGACTAAAAATTTCTTGAGCATTTGCAGGTTTTACACTACCTCCATAGAGAATGCTTGTGTTTTGAGACACGTCGCTGTTGAACATTTCTTCCAATTGCTTGCGAATAGCTTCATGCATTTCCTGAGCTTGTTCTGGTGAAGCGGTTTCTCCAGTTCCAATTGCCCATACAGGTTCATAAGCGATAACCACGTGTTCCATTTGAGTGTTAGTGAGTCCTTTCAAACCTTTGGTTATTTGATTTGCAACGGTTTCAAAATGCTTTCCAGACTTGCGCTCCTCAAGGTGCTCACCACAACAAAAAATAACACGCATGCCTTTTTCAAGAGCGGCGCTAGTTTTGGCATTTAAAAGCGAATCACTCTCTCCATAAATATCACGACGTTCTGAGTGGCCTATGATTACGGTTTTCACACCTACGCTTTGAAGCATATCAATGGAAACTTCTCCAGTGTAGGCTCCTTTTTCTGCTTCACAGGTATTTTGGGCGATTACTTCAATGGGAGTTTCTAATGTGCTATTAAATGCAGGGTACAAAAACGGGTGTGATGGTGCAATCATCAGTTCACAATTGAACTCCTTCAACAGTCCTGTCTTCAGATCAGTAATTAAGCTTTGTGTCATGGGCATGTCACAGTTCATCTTCCAGTTACCGGCAACGATATTTTTTCTCATAATAGTTTTTTTAGGTGTTTGGGTTATGTTCGCTTTCGGGAGCTAATTGTGTTATAATGGCTGCGAAAGCTGTAAAGCGAGATGTCATAAATTAGTCAAGAATGGATTCATAAAAAATACCAGACTTTTTTTATTCAAGACTTACTCGTGGATCCAACCATACATAAATCAAATCCACTACAATATTAATGAATATAAATAGGGTGGCAATGACTAGGACGGCTCCCGTGATAATAGGTAGATCCAGAGTGTTGAGAGCCTCGACAATCTCCTTGCCCAGTCCATTCCAGTTGAATATGTATTCCACAAAAACAGCTCCCGCGAGCATGCTCGCAAACCATCCACTTACTGCCGTAACTACGGGATTAAGCGCATTTTTAAATGCGTGCCGCCAGATTACTTGCACCGTGGTCAATCCTTTTGCATAAGCCGTTGTGATGTATTCTTGATTCATAACTTCTATCAGGCTGTTACGCATTAACTGTGTGATCACCGCCAGCGGCCGGATTCCCAGAACTACTGCTGGCAAGATCAAATTGTGCCATTTTAAGTGCATTTGTTCTCCATAGTCATCTAATTCATATAGATTTCCACTCATGTTAAGGCCGGTGAATTCGTGTAATACGTAACCAAAAACATAGGCAAATAAAATCGCACTGAAAAAACTTGGAATACTCATGCCCAGCGTGCTCACCACCTGTATCCCTTTATCAATAGCACCATCACGGTACAAAGCTGATACGATCCCCAAGACAGTACCCAAAAAAAGGGCTATAAATATAGCGGTCGCCGCTAGTAGCATGGTATTAGGCAAAACCTCGGCAATAACATCGCTTACGGGTTTGCCCGTTTTTTGAAATGATTCCCTCAAATAAGGAGTTTTCAAAAGTACGGAACCAGCATCTGTCGTGATGATCTGGAATCCATTGTACCGATCCGTAGGGTAAGTGAAATCTGTAGGATCTGCACTGTGAAAGGATAATGGGCTCAGATCATTGATAAACAAAAAATACTGATCCAGCAGCGATTGGTCAAAGGCGTATTTGGCATTAAGATTTGCGATTTGCTCGGGAGTCTGGTTTTGCCCCAGCATCATTTCTGCCGGGTCACCAGGAAGTAGATAAAAAAGCAGGAATATTACGGTAACAACTCCATACAGAGTCAGTAGCGCGTACCCTAATTTTTTTATTAGATAACTTATCATAAGCTAAGCTGCTCAAAATCGTTCCAATGAGCTTTGCCTATAATAACACCTTTTTCCAGTAGCATTACCGAGGGTGTGGACCTTACTGCGGTTTTGAGCTGTGTACCATCAGTGGTGTAAAATTCTAGATCAATTTCGTAGGATTTCAAGAGTTCTTTGACATCTTCTGCCCCATTTGCTGAGAGGACCACGGTTTCAAAGCCAGCCGCTTGAGTTTTTGAAACTAGACTTGGGATCTTTAACATTCCTTCAGCTTCTGCGCGCTCAGTGTCATAAATTAAAATAAGCGCCACTTTTTCCTTATCTAGAAATTCTTGTGTGAAATCCTCACCGTTGCGGGTAATGGAAAAATCATGAATTACTGGTAGCTGGGCTTCATAAATAGTGCGTGTTTCCACCTTGTCTTGTTTACCGTATCCCTCTGGTGGCAAACCATCTGTGGTAACCACGACCTCCTCACCGTTCACCGTGTAGTACCAGTCAAATTCATACACATCTTTATCGTTGGGATCCTTTTGCATGGCCGTTTCTATATCTGTGCCTACTTTATAAGCCCTAAAATCCAATACCGGTAAATGCATTAGAACATGGTATCCCAGCAGCAAGCAAAGTACGGTTGTAAGCACGATGATAATGCTTGATGTCGCTTTCGCGAAAGCGGAATGCCAAAGATCTTTTTTGATGAATAAAATGACAATCATCACAAGAAGAATCACATCTTTAGTGAAGGATTGCCAAGGCGTGAGCGGAATTGCATCTCCAAAACACCCGCAATCAGTCACTTTATTAAAGTATGCAGAATAAAATGTGAGGAATGTGAAAAACAAGATCATGAGCAGCAATGACCATATCGTGAATTTCTTCTGAAATCCAATCAATAGCATAACTCCCAAAATCACCTCAAAAATGACTAGAAAAATCGCCAGCGGTAACGCAAAAGGCTGTAAGAACTCAAGACCTAGAACCGCTGCGCTGAAATATTCATCAAGCTTATAGGAAAACCCCAGCGGGTCATTAAGCTTGATCATACCGCTGAAAATGAACAGTATACCAACAAACCAGCGACAAAAAGTAACAAGAATCTTCATGAGAAAAACTTTATTGCTCAAAGTTACGCCAGTAGCCGAGCTATCACAAAAAATTAGTGCATTCTATGAAAGCTCATTTATTCCTGCGTATCGTAGAAAAACTGCTCTTTCCAGATCTTGCCATCCTTGACTTGATAAACTGCCAATTCATTCATCTGGCTGCGCTGTCCGCTGGGTTTGTGGGTGGTATCCATCCAGAATTTTACCGCAAAATGATTGTCGGCAACTACGGGTTCTGATACCTCGATGCCATGAACTTCAAAATTTTCTTTCCACCACTCCCCTTTCTTTTGAATGCCATCCATACCATGAACTTCTTTCATAGGTTCAGACATTTCAATACTTGTAATATCATTACTGTATAGCTCTTGATAGGCTTTTTCCTCTTGATTGTTTTTACAGTAAGAGACTAGTTTATTTGCAACTTCTTCGGTAGTCATGATAGAGATGTTTATGATTGAAGGATAAATATAATCTTTACCATAAACATATCTCAATAGTTAAGTGTAAGAATATTATAGCAAATCTTATTTTGATTCGTAAATATTCAGCTCTAATTCCGACCTTTGTATCATGGTTGAATCAACATCAAAAACGACTCTAGGACTTAATTTACCTACTGATCCGCGATGGGTGGATCTCGCGTCAATAAGCCTGCAAGATATATTAACAGATCATGCTTTTTGTGAACAAAAAGCGGCCAGCACGATCATCTCCATTATTCAGATGCATTCTGATAAACCTGAGATTGTAGAGGCTCTATCTCCAGTGGTTTCGGAAGAATGGGGACATTTTAGAATGGTCCTAGCCGAACTCAAAAAAAGAGATTTGACACTAGGCATACAGCGACCGGATGAGTACATCAAAAAATTGATGAAAGGCAAGCCAAAAGGTCAAGGTCGAGAGCAATTGTTCATGGATCAACTATTGATTTGTGCGCTTATTGAAGCTCGTAGCTGTGAACGATTCAAGATTTTATCCCAAAAACTGGAAAATCCAGAATTAAAAGAGTTTTATCATAAATTCATGGTGGCAGAAGCCGCGCACTACAAACTCTTTTTAAAACTTGCCAAACACTATTTTGAAGAAGAAAAAGTAATGGACCGCTGGAGCTATTGGCTCAATTATGAAGCCGATTTTCTCCCCACTCTCGAAGTACGTGGCGACAGGATGCACTGAAGAAGTTAAAATTGAAGTCGAAATCGAAAGGTGTTCAAACAAAAACCTGACTTCTGAACACATTACAGAGCAAAAAAAACACTAAACTTATAATTGAAATAAATCTATTTAAGTAATTATAATTGAGAATTTTAACCGAAACAAATTACCGTAAATCACTTCGCTGGAGTGTAGTTATCATTTACTTGATCATCGGTGCAGGTGCGGTGGTGCGCATGACAGGAAGCGGCATGGGTTGTCCAGACTGGCCCAAATGTTTTGGTTACTGGATTCCTCCTACCGAGCAGCACGAGATCGAATTTTCTCCCGAAACTCCTTACAAAAAAGGAATGGTTATCATTCACGAAGAAGAATTGCGAGTCGCAAAAACTGATTTCTTTACTGGAGCTGAATACAATGAAGCCAATTGGAACGCCTACACAAAACACGATTACAATGTGTTCAACGTTTACCACACCTGGACTGAATATATCAATAGACTCATCGGTGCGTTGGGCGGTTTGGTAGTTTTGGTGATGTGCGTGTTTTCGTTGAGATATATTAAAACCCGACCCAAAATAACTGTTTTGAGTGTGGTCGCCTTGCTTGCCATGTTGATTCAGGCGGTGATCGGTAAGATCGTGGTAGATACTAACCTCTCTCCCATCCTGATCACGATTCATATGGTAGTCGCTTTGCTGATTGTAGGTTTGCTCATCTACCTACTTCATGAAGTTCAACCCATAGACTCGAGATACGGAGCAAACAAAAAGCTGGTCCATGCAGCTGCCATTCTTATTGTTATGACTTTAATCCAAGTGGTTATGGGAACTCAGGTGCGTCAGTACATTGATGATCAAGTGGATATTTACGATTATCCGCTGCAGTCTGCGTGGCTGGAGGAGAACGGCCCAATCGTCTTTTATATTCATCGCAGTTATAGCATTCTTTTGACTTTGTATACAGGCTGGTTCATTCACAAGGGAATTAAGAAATGGAGCCACCCGCGATGGGGATATTTTTCTTTGGGAGCGATGATTCTCGTAACTATTTTTAGTGGAATATTAATGAATTACGCCGGGTTTCCGTTCGGTTCTCAAGCGGTACATCTTGTAGTGGCATCATTAATTCTAGGTGTTCAGTTTTATCTGTGGATGCGATTACGAGTGGCTCATAAATGAGGTGAAGTTAAAATTTAAGTTTAAATGTTAGCACTGAGCGCTTATCTGTTATCTGTTATCTGTTATCTGTTATCTGTTATCTGAAATTGTAAAGTTTCCATTTCTTACAAAGTTTATCTAATATCAGTTTTACAATTTTCATCAGCAACTTCTAATTTTCTAATCTTTAATCTTTAAAGTCTAGGATCTAATATCTCACTCTTGATTTCTATTTCAAATTCAAATTCAAATTCGACTTGAGGTTCAAATCACTCTAATAACCTGTTTATAATTCCGCTTTCGCGAAAGCGATATAAAAGCATATAAATTCTTAAAAAAGTATCTTTGTGAAAGCACAAAAAACTGTCTGCCATGATCACTTTCTACGGAAATCCCACCGATAAACTATATGCAGTTCAAACTAAGGAAAAGCTCTCCAATGAGGATCAGGAAAAGCTGGAATGGCTTTTTGGCGGTAGTAAGGCTCTTCAACAAAACAAAGTCGAGGGATTTTTTACCGGACCTCGTGCCACGACCATAACTCCATGGTCTACCAATGCGGTGGAGATCTCGCAAAATATGCAGATCGAAGGTATTCTACGTATCGAAGAGTTTCATTCTTGTGATAAGGATTCTACTTACGATAAGATGCTCTTGCAAAAGTATAATGGTCTTGATCAGTCCCAATTTGATATAAATGTTGAGGCAGAAGGAGTTCAGGACATAGACGATATCCCGGCTTACAATATGCAAGAAGGATTGTCACTCAGCGATGACGAGATCGATTATTTGGTCGCACTTTCTGAAAAACTAGATCGCAAACTGACCGACTCTGAAGTTTTTGGCTTTTCACAAGTGAATTCAGAGCACTGCCGACACAAAATTTTCAACGGAACCTTTATCATCAATGGTGAAGAGAAGTCAAGTTCACTATTTAAATTGATCAAAAAAACCAGCAAGGAAAATCCCAACGAGATCGTCAGTGCTTATTCTGATAACGTGGCTTTTGTCAACGGCCCAGAAGCCGAGCAATTTGCTCCCGCAAGTCCAGACAAGCCTGATTATTATAAAAACACGCTTTTTGATTCGGTTATTTCTCTGAAGGCAGAAACCCATAATTTCCCCACGACAGTTGAACCATTCAATGGCGCTGCGACGGGATCTGGTGGAGAGATTAGAGATCGACTTGCCGGAGGGCAGGGATCTTTGCCCCTGGCAGGTACGGCTGTGTATATGACCAGTTATTCACGTCTGGCAGAAGACCGACCTTGGGAACAAGGATTTGAGGAACGTGACTGGTTGTACCAGACGCCCATGGATATTCTTATCAAAGCTTCCAATGGAGCCAGTGATTTTGGAAATAAATTTGGACAGCCATTGATCACTGGATCTGTTTTGACATTTGAACATCAAGAAGGCAATCAGAATCTGGGATATGATAAAGTGATCATGCAGGCCGGCGGTGTAGGTTATGCAAAAAAGTCCCAAGCGCTTAAAAAAACACCTTGCGCAGGAGATGATATTATTGTAATGGGTGGCGACAACTATCGTATAGGAATGGGCGGTGCTGCGGTGAGCAGTGCAGACACCGGTTCCATGGAAAGTGGCATAGAACTGAACGCGGTGCAGCGTTCCAATCCTGAAATGCAAAAACGCGCTGCAAACGCCATACGCGGTCTTGTGGAAAGTGATGACAATCCCATCAAATCCATTCACGATCATGGCGCCGGTGGCCACTTGAACTGTCTTTCTGAACTGGTTGAAGAGACTGGCGGTATTATAGAGGTTGAAAATTTGCCCGTGGGTGATCCTACCCTATCCCGCAAGGAACTGATTGGTAATGAATCTCAAGAGCGCATGGGACTAGTCATGAGAGAAAAAGACACGCCTATTCTAGAAAAAATTGCCGCCCGCGAGCGAGCGCCGCTCTACAAAGTGGGAAAAGTCACCGCTGATAATCGATTTACATTTAGCGAGAAGGATGGGCGTAATCCAATGGATTTGGCACTTGAAGATATGTTCGGTTCCAGTCCCAAAACTATAATGAAGGACACGTCCATCAAACATGACTATGCTGATGTTAACTATCAAAAGGAAGATTTTAATACTTATCTAGAACAAGTGCTCCGGCTGGAAGCCGTGGGTTGCAAAGACTGGCTCACCAATAAAGTAGACCGTTGCGTGACGGGACGTGTGGCGAAACAACAAACTTGTGGCGAGCTGCAACTTCCTTTGAATAACGTAGCTGTTATGGCGCTGGATTATAATGGTAAAAATGGTGTGGCCACGACACTGGGACACGCTCCCGTGGCAGCATTAATTGACCCAGCAGCAGGATCGCGCAATGCGATTGCAGAGGCACTTACCAATCTGGTTTTTGCACCACTGGAAAAAGGTTTAGCTGGTGTGAGCTTGAGTGCCAACTGGATGTGGCCTTGCAACAATCCCGGTGAGGATGCTCGACTGTATGCCGCCGTGGAGGCTGTAAGTGATTTTGCCATTGAACTGGGCATCAATATACCCACGGGCAAGGACAGTTTAAGCATGAAGCAAAAATATCCCGATATGGATGTGCTTGCTCCGGGAACGGTCATTATAAGCACCGTGGCCACCTGTGACGATATTACCCGCGTTGTGGAGCCCGTGCTGCAGCCGGTTTATGATGCTCCCATCTACTACATCAACATGAGTGGCGATAAACATCAATTGGGTGGATCCAGTTTTGCGCAGACTCAAAATGCGATAGGTTCCATTTGTCCAGATATTGTTGACGTTTCCGCTTTCGCGAAAGCGTTCTCTACCATACAGAGCCTCATAAAATCAGGTCAAGTATTAGCGGGACACGATATCTCCAGTGGTGGGATGATTACCAGTTTGCTGGAAATGTGTTTTCCCACGCAAAATATGGGAATGAAGATAGAATTTGAAACGCTGGGAGATGATATGATCAAAACCCTTTTTGCCGAGAATGCCGGAATTATTCTACAAACAACAGATGATTCAGTTGAGGATGCTCTAAAATCAAGTGGCGTTTTATTTCATAAACTGGGAGTCGCCCAGAATGAATCTGTCATCCAGATAAATGATTATGTGATAGATGTGAACCAAATGCGCGATGTATGGTACAAGACTTCGCATTTACTGGACCGTCAGCAATCTATGAATGGTAAGGCCGATGAGCGTTTTGCAAATTATAAGAATCAGCCTTTGAGGTATCTGTTTGCAGAGCATTTTGACGGAAAGTTACCTGAGATGCCCGCTGTTAAACCTGTTGCAGCGGTCATACGGGAAAAGGGAAGCAATTCTGAACGGGAGATGGCACGTGCCATGTATCTAGCTGGTTTTGAAGTGCGAGATGTGCACATGACCGATCTTATTTCTGGACGTGAAACGCTAAAAGATGTTCAGTTTATCGCCGCTGTAGGTGGTTTTTCCAATAGCGATGTTTTAGGCAGTGCTAAAGGATGGGCGGGAGCATTTTTATATAATGACAAGGCAAACAAAGCTTTGAAAAAATTCTTTTCTCGGCCCGATACCATGAGTATAGGTGTGTGCAATGGTTGCCAACTTTTTATGGAGCTGGGATTGATCTATCCTGACCACCATGAAAAGCCAGTAATGCTACATAACAATTCGCAAAAGTTTGAATGCATCTTTACTAGTGTTCAAATTGCCAAAAATAACAGCATCATGCTGCAATCACTAGCGGGCAGCACACTGGGAATCTGGGCCGCACACGGAGAGGGAAAATTTCACCTGCCCATGGATCGAGATGCCTATCAAATACCAGGTGTCTTTGGTTACGATCAATACCCTGCAAATCCCAATGATTCTGACTACAACACGGCTATGTTAAATAGTCATGATGGTCGCCACCTAGTGATGATGCCCCATCTGGAACGCAGTACTTTCCCATGGAACTGGGCGTATTATCCCAAAGATCGCAATGACCAGGTTACGCCTTGGCTAGAGGCATTTGTGAATGCGAGGAAGTGGTGTGAGGGGCAGAAGTAGTTTAGAGGTTGTCTAAAAAGTCATTATATAAGTTGACTATCACATTGAGCTTGTAAAAATGCTAATGAAAATCAGCAGGTTATAACTTCAATATGCTCAGTATGACATTTAATTCACTTTATAGACAACCTCTTTAGGTTTTTGACGTTAAGACTTTGATTTAAGCTTTACCGCCCAACATTAGAACTTCATTGCAGACCACCTCTGTAGTGTAACGTTTATTTCCTTCTTTATCATCCCAAGTGCGGGTCACGAGCTTGCCCTCTACCCCTATCTTATTGCCTTTCTTTACGTAACTTGCGATGATGTTTGCGGTATTGTTAAATGCCACAATACGATGCCATTGTGTATCGCTTACCGCCTCACCTTGTTTGTTTTTGTAACGATCAGTTGTTGCGATGGAGAATTTGGCAATTTTCTTACCGTCTTTAAGGTTGATAATTTCTGGGTCTTGTCCCAAGTTGCCGATCAGTTGTACTTTGTTGCTTAAGTTGCTCATAATAAATTAATTTGTATGGATTAAAAAAATGTTTTGCCATCAGTTATCATTTGTTTTTGATGACGGTGCAAATATGTGGTGGGTTTGAAGTTGCATTCGATTATTAAGCGTTTGTTTACGTTTATTTACGTTTGTATTTATTTAAAAGCGTTGAATATCTAGTCTTTACAGGTATTATTTTTCATTTCAAATTTTTAAAATATGGTACGGAAAAACTGTTTCCAGATTTGGTATAAGTTTTTTTATAAACAAGCTGTCCCATAAATACAGTGACTCGTCCTGTATAAAGGCTAGATAATCCCAAACAGTTATGTTCAAAAATGACAAGGTAATCAGGCGGTATTCAGAGCCTTTCAATTGTAATTATCGAAGCTTGAATTTTTAGATTTTTTTTGTTTCCCTCAATCATAGACTGCAAATATGGCTGGATTTATTTCTGCCAGGATTTCCGTTTTTAGGAGGAGCATTTTTTTGCAAGAACAGGACTGATTAGTTTATCAATAATAAAAAACGGTAGCTAACCTTAACCCTTTCTTCACTTAATCCATTATTGCTAGAGCTACTTTTAACATGTGAAAGAAAACAATCCATTACACCATCGAGACATTAACTGGCTAAGCTTTAATGACCGAGTGCTTCAAGAAGCTGCAGATAAGAGTAACCCGTTATTTGAGAGGCTTAAGTTTATCGCCATATTTTCAAGCAATCTAGATGAGCATTTTAGAGTACGGGTTTCACAATTGCGCCAACTCAAAAAGGTTGAAAAAAGCATACGAAGAAAGCTTGCTCTCAAGCCCAATAAGATTGTTAAGCAAATATTGCATAAAGTGCAAACGCAGCAAGAGACATTGGGAGCACTTTTCTTTGAACAGATCGCTCCAGAACTCTCACAAAATGGAATTCACCTTATAAGTTATAACGATCTTAAAAATGGTTTCTCAAATCAAGCCCACTTGTATTATGAAGAGTGTATAGAAAAGTTACTTAAACCTATAAAGGTTGAGGCGTCTAAAAGTAGCGACATCATTCTTGAAAATCAAAAATTATATTTTCTAATCACTTTTGATGAGCCTGACTTATACGGTATCGTCAACATTCCATCTGATGTTTTGGATCGTTTTGTGATTTTAGATAATAGGGATGACGATTATTATTTAGCTTTTATCGATGACATCATAAGACTGCACTTAGAGCAGGTATTTCCTGATGAGAAAATCATGGAATCCTTTTCTGTGAAACTATCGCGCGATGCAGAATTGTATTTAGACCAGGAACTAGGTGAGGATCTAGCAGAACAGATTTACAATTCGCTCTCACAACGAGAAAAAGGACAGCCAACCCGATTTCTCTATGACAATAAAATGCCTAAAGAGGTTTGTAAAAACATCAGAAAAAGTCTCGGTTTAGGAAAGATTGATATGGTGGCCGGTGGTCGCTATCACAATTTTGACGACTTGTTCAAGTTTCCCGACCCGACAGACAATCCAGTCTTACACATCAATAGTTTCAAGCCGGTAGTACACAAAAATCTAGGTCGTAAGAACGTTTCTTATTTTGACATAATCAGAGAAAAAGACCAACTGGTGCATTTCCCTTACATGTCATTCAATTACGTGCAAAGCTTTATAGATGCTGCGGCAAGAGATCCTGACGTGCAACATATTAAAATATCTTTATATAGGGTTGCTAGTGAGAGTGCATTAACAACTTCGTTACTCACTGCTCTGGATAATGGAAAAAAGATCACGGTATTTGTTGAGGCAAAAGCACGTTTTGATGAAAAAAATAACATAAGGTGGGGCCGTATTTTTGAAGAAAAAGGCGCACGTGTTATTTATAGCTATCCTAAAATCAAGGTTCATAGCAAGGTTCTTTTAATTTTAAGAAAGGAATCAGGTAAAATAATGCGGTATGCTTATATAGGTACGGGCAATTTTAATGCGATGACCTCAAAAATCTACTGCGATCACGGCCTCTTTACCGCAAACCGAAAAGTGACTAAAGACCTTTCAAGAGTATTTAAGGTTTTACAAGGAGATCTTATTATTCCCAGAGCTAAAAGGCTTTTGATTAGTCCATTTAAAACGAGACGTACTTTTGAGCATCTCATAAGAAATGAGATTGATCTGGCCAATGCTGGAAAAATAGGTGCGATCACGGCCAAGATGAACCAACTAGAAGATCCTGACATTATCAAACTGTTGTATGAAGCCGGACAGGCTGGCGTTAAAATTAGGTTGATTGTGCGTGGTTTCACATGTTTGATCCCTGGGATAAAAGGCCTGAGTGATACCATAGAAATGACTTCAATTGTAGACACACATCTGGAACACGGGCGCATTTACAAATTTCATAATGATGGCCAGCCCAAAATGTTCATGGGCAGTGCAGACTGGATGACTCGAAATCTCGATCGCCGCATTGAGGTGCTCGCTCCTATTCTAGACTCGGATCTTTTCAAGGAATTAGAAGATATTCTAGAAATTCAATTGAGGGATAATGTTAAAGCTCGCATTCACACTAAAGATGAGAGCAATCCCAAAGTCAAGAGAGCTGCTAATGACGAAAAGATTCGATCCCAAGAGGCAATCTATAATTATCTCAGAAAAAAGCACCTATCTTAAATCCTGAATTACCTTTGTACCATGAGCAAAATGACCACGATACATATAGGCGGCGTTCCTGAGCACTTTAATCTACCCTGGCACTTAGCTATTGAAGATGACGCTTTCGCGAAAGCGGGAATAGATTTAAAATGGCAAGATATACCAGAAGGAACAGGTCGTATGAGCAAATTGCTGCGAGAGGAAAAGCTGGATGTCGCATGTATTTTAACAGACGGAATCGTAAAAGATATTATCGCTGGCAACAAATCGCGTATTTTACAAGTCTACGTGTCCAGCCCATTATTATGGGGCGTTCATGCTCCTGCTCAAATTGAGGCAAATGACACGCGACAGCTGGAAGATGCCACCATCGCCATAAGCCGTTACGGCAGTGGATCTCACTTAATGAGTTATTTACTGGCAAAAAAAAATGGCTGGGATACCGAGGATATAAACTTCAAGCCAATAAATACTCTGGAAGGTGCTGTGGAAGCATTGACCAACAATGAGGCGCAGCTTTTCTTATGGGAACGCTACATGACCCAGCCTATCGTGGATAGAGGTGTCTTTAAAAGGCTAGAAACTATCGCCACGCCATGGCCTAGTTTTGTAATTGCCGCGACTGAAAATTGCATCAAAGAAAAAGAGCTCGCTCTGGCCAAAATGCTTCAAGTCATAAATAGATATACCGCAGATTTTAAAAATATCCCGTGCATAGATATCACCATAGCTTCTCACTATGATTTGCAAGTGGGGGATGTGCAACAGTGGTTGTTACGCACAGAGTTTAGTGATGATCAGCTATGGGAAAGCACGGTAAATAACATCCTCAAAGAATTTATGGCACTAAATATTGTGGATTCTAAAGTTACCCTAGATGACCTTGTCTACAACCTACCCAAGCTCGAAGAGGAGGAGTGATTTTCGATTTGATTAAGGAAAGATATTTAGGCTTATTCCTTTCCTTTACTATATGATAAGGCTCAAATAGAGCTCTAGCACCGTTAAAATTAATTTTTGAGTACTCATAATTTTGCTTGACGTTCATTCAGGAATATATTTGACTTTTTGAGCATTTATGAATTCCAACCCCAAATTATTGCTATTTTTTGTAGCATTTTACATCTCGTTATTCGGTAGTTGTCAAAATGACGATCTAGTCAGTCAAGCTAAAACACTTAAAGAACAATACGAGGAAGAAGACGTTGTCATTTCAAAACAATACGTTGAAATCTCATTTGACCGCAATAAATCCACGGGAAAAGTTGAAGTGACTGAACAAAAGAAAACAACCTATTTAGGAATTTCTCCCTACGCAAAAATCAGCTATTCCAGCGGTTATGATAACGAGAGCTCAATTGAGAAACTTAAGCTAATCAACAACAAAGGAAGGTCTCAATCATGGGATCTATCTGATGAAGCCTATTCCTCTGAATCAATTTTCCATAACGACTATCGCATTAAATATGGAACTCTTGTTTTTCCACTCCAAGGCACGCAAAAAATTATAGAGGAAGAAAAACATTATGACGACATCAAGTATTTCACCAGTCATTATTTTACAGATTCTTTTCGTGTTCTGGAAGGACAGGTCGTTTTTAATATTCCAGATTGGTTGGACATTGATCTTAAGGAATATAATTTTCAGAATTATGAAATATTAAAATCAGACGAATCCTTTGATAATGGCACATCAATAGTTTTTAATGTTTCAAACATAAAGGCGGGTAAGCAAGAGTATGCCATGCAAGGAAACTCTTTCATATATCCACATCTGCTATTGTTGCCTAAATCATTCACTGCCAAAGATGGTTCTCAAAAAACACTCTTCAAAGAAACTGGCGATCTTTACAAATGGTATTCAAAACTGGTTCAGGAAGTAAAAGTAGATCCTTTGGAAATCAAAAAAACGGTCGAGGATCTTGTAACTGGCTTATCTACTGATGAGGAAAAGGTAAAAGCTATCTATTATTGGGTTCAGGATAATATCAAATACATTGCGTTTGAAGATGGCATTGCTGGCTTTAAACCTGATGCTCCTCAAAACGTCTTTATGAAGAGGTACGGCGACTGTAAAGGGATGGCCATTCTTTTAAAAACCATGCTAAAAGAAGCAGGATACGACGCTCGACTTACTTGGATAGGTACAGATAACATTGCCTACGACTATTCTACTCCATCACTTAGCGTGGATAATCACATGATAACTTCAATCATGATGGATGGGAAGACCATATTCATCGATGGGACTGAAAAATTCAACAAATTCGGAACCTTTGCTTCAAGAATACAAGGCAAACAAGCGCTTATTGAAGATGGTGATGATTACATTTTAGCAAAAGTTCCGGTTTCCGAAGCTGCAAATAACCTTGAATCCTACGAGGCTGATTTCAAAATTGAAGGTGATGACATAGTAGGTACTATGAAGAAAACCTACACTGGTGAGCAAGTCTCTCAATTTCTATACAATTTTACAGGCCTGCCTACTGACCAAAGAATGGATGTTCTCAAAAATGTGCTTAAAGATCGAAATGACAATGTAAAGATTGAAAACACTTCTACATTTGATTATATGGATAGAGATCAGGATATTCATATCAATTATGATTTTAAAATCAAGGGAGCGGTGAGCAACTTTGACGACACCTATTATTTAGAGCTGGATCCGGTGAAATACCTGAGCAATTTTCAGTTTGAAGATGAACGTGAAAATAATTATCAATTCACATATAAAAGACAGGAAACCAAAAAGATCAAATTGGAGCTTCCAGATAGTTATAAAGTAGATAATATACCTGAAAAGGTCGTTATAGATAATGACTTCCTAAAAGCAAATATGGAATATGCAGTGGAGAACAATCAACTTGTCTACACTTCAAAAATCATCATTAAAAAGCGTTTGATTCCCAATGAGTCCTTTGATGAATGGAATGAAAGCATCAAAAAACTAAAATCCTTTTACGACGAGCAAATCGTACTCAGTAAATAACCTCCCTTAATTTAAAACATGAAATTATCATTAATAGCAGTCATAGCCGTAGCATTTCTCACAACAACTATACTTTATGGGCAGGATAAGGAAGAAATAGAGTCAGAATTTTGGGCAGCGAGTGCTCAAGAAATTTTGGATAAATCCTATCCAGAAGAATGGAGCGATGAAAGTTTAATCATTCTTACAGATGATCGTTACCAGCAATACATTAATAGTGGGAAAAACGTTTACATCACCTCTAGGAAGCATCAAATAATGAAAATTCAGGACCAATCATCATTAGAGGATTTTTCAGAAATTTCATTGGATAAAGACTCCAAGGTTTCCTATTTATGGAGTACGTATTCTAAAAACGAGACCATCATCGGCATAAGACTCATTAAACCAGACGGTACAATCAAGGTGATTGATGTAGAAAAGGAAGAAGTCATTGAGGATGAAAAACGCAAAATCGCAATTCCAGGTCTGGAAATAGGCGACATCATTGATCTATATATTTTTACCAGAAATAAAGAGAAGGAATTCGATGGGATGGAACTTTACAATCCAATTGAAACTACCATAAAAGATTATTATCCTATTGTAGACTACAGAATTGCGGTGGAGGTTGAAAATGATTTTTTTCTAAACATGAATACTTACAACGGCGCCCCAGAAGTAAAGGAAGAACCTACTGATCGTCGAGCCACCAAGAGGTATGTAGTTGAAGCAAAAAATCTGGAAAAAATTGAAACCAATCGATGGTATTACCCCTTAGTCGAGGAACCTGCCATAAAAATTCAAGTTGCCTTTGCCAGATCCTATTCAAATGAAAAGTACACAAATGCTTTTACCGGCGAAGACGGAGAGCGCAAAGCCGAGGTTACCAAGGAGGACATCTTAGATTATTACAAAAGGAAATATTCCAAAGTTAAAAAGAGTCGCGCAAAAGATATAGCCAAACACCTTAAGAATAAAGGAATCAGTGATACGAGAGAAATGTTCCGTGAGGCCTTAGAGTACATTAGATTTTATGACAACACCTTTTATTTTGAAGGAAGTCTAGCTCATGAGGCCGGAATTATTGGAGATTATCCATCTCCCTCTTGTTATGACTTTTATTTTGGTCGTTTTGAAAGTCTTATTCCTGTAATGTACGATTTGCGTAGCTTATGCATGATACTCGATGTTTCTTACGATGAGCTTCTGGTTCAACCTCGATATGATGGCCCTATGAAGGACATGCTTATTAAAAATAATGCGCGCAGAGGGATTAGAATTAATTTAGATCCGCCTCTTTATTTATTGGAATACAGTGAAAATATGACTTTTGATCAGATTCCCGCTAATCTTGAAGGTGCTGAAGTTTACATAGGCAAAGTAGAAAAAGATAGAAAAGTCGTAGACCTGTTACTGGAAAAACTACCTGTTTCTTCAGCCCAAGATAATTTTTACAAAGAAAAAATTAAATTATCTCTAACCGATGATGTGAAAAACGTGATAGTCAATCGATCTTACGACATCACGGGTCATTTTAAAAATGCCTATAGGTATGACTTTACCTCATGGATCGAGTTTTTAGAGGAAGATTACGAAGTATTTGATACAGCTAATCACTTTTACGATTGTGGATCTAAAAAAGCCAAGAAATCCTCATCAGAAAAATTTGCGTCTTTGAAGGCAGAACGCCAAACCCAATCTGAAGAGTTTTTGATCAAACAAGTAGAAAGAGAATGGGACGCTAAAATTGATAATTATACGGATCAACCCATTAACACTGGCCGTTATGGAATCAACCGTGCTTTTGAGTTTGAAAACAATTTTACCATAATGGATAAATTTGTAAAAAAGGCTGGACCTAATGTCATTTTTGAGATCGGTAAATTTATTGGTGGCCAAATAGAAATTGAAAAAGAAGATAGAAAGAGGGAGTCTAATATTTATCTGGACTACGCAAAGACCTATTCTTATGATATAGATCTAAAAATTCCCGAAGGCTATACAGTTAAAGGAGTGGATAAGCTCAATGTAAGTGTAGAAAATGAAACAGGAGGTTTTACAGCCACCGCAGCAGTTAAAGATGGAGTTCTAAAAATTACCACCACAAAAACCTACAAAAAACATTATTTAGATGCATCACAATGGGATCTCATGCTACCTTGGCTAGATGCTGCTAGCGACTACAGTAAATTGAAAGTTCTATTGAAGAAGGTTTAATTTAAAATTTAATAGCATTCTAACACTCAGGTGTGTTAAAATAATACCTTTGCAAAAATTTTTAAGATGCTTGAAAACTTTAATACAGAAACTGCAGTTAGGGTATTATTAGAATATGGGGTGCCCGTATTAAAAGCCTTACTCTTATACATTATAGGTGGCTGGCTCATTAAAAGAGCAGTTAAATTAGCCACTCGATTTATGATTGCACGTGATTATGAACTTACTCTGCAAAAATTTCTTGAAAATATTATATCTTGGGGTTTGTGGATTTTCCTACTCGTTTCCATTGTTGGAACTTTGGGAATCGCAACAAGCGGATTTGCAGCAGCATTAGCGGCAGCTGGTCTTGCTATAGGACTTGCTCTGCAAGGTTCACTCTCAAATTTTGCGGGAGGTGTATTACTCCTCCTATTCAAACCATTCAAGGTAGGACAAACCATTGAAGCTCAAGGAATCTCCGGTACTGTAAAAGAAATCGATATTCTACAGACTAAGATTTTGACTTTTTCTCGTAAACTAGCTATCGTCCCTAATGGCCCTCTTTTAAATGGCAATATCATCAACTTTGATGCAGAAGGAATCCTGAGATGTGAGACGACTATAGGAGTAAGTTATGATGCAGATCTTCCCAAAACCTTGGCCAGATTGCGTAAACTCTGTACAGACCACCCACTCGTGCTAGAGGATCCTGCTCCCGTAGTTCAGGTGGTTGAAAATGCAGACAGCAGTATCAACATCATAGTGCGTCCATACACACTAACTGCCGATGTTTGGACCGTTAATTTTTACTTACAGGAAAATTTTGTTTCTGCCCTTGCAGAAATTGGTGTCGAGGTACCTTTTCCACAGCGAGTCATTCATCAAGCTCCGCAGCCAGCATAATACATCAAGCCACTTTAACGAGTGGCTTTTTTATTGTTCTTGATCTTCGTTATATAGTTATTTAAGGATTCCGCTTTCGCGAAAGCGAGACAACTTATATCTTTAAAGAAAAAAATATGAGATCCCTCCTACCCACATTATTGATGGCCAATCTATGCTTTGCTCAAATTCCTACGCAAAAACAAATGGACCTCTATTCTATTATTGATGAGGTAAGTGCAGATCGTATTGAGCGCGACGTGAGGAAACTTGCTGGTTTTGAAACGAGGAATACTTTTTCAGACACAATTTCAGACACTCGAGGCATAGGTGCCGCGCGTAGATGGATCAAAGCAGAGTTTGATAAAATCTCTGCCGATTGTGGTGGATGCCTTGAGGTTTTCTATCAAAAAGATCTCGTGACTACTGATATGGGAAGCCGCGTTCCCAAAGATGCCTATGTAGTTAATGTAGTTGCTATCCAGCGAGGCAGTAAAAATCCCAACGATATGGTCATGATGAGCGGCGATATCGATTCCCGTGCGAGCGATACCATGGATTACACGACTGATGCTCCCGGTGCAAATGACAATGCCAGCGGGATGGCGGGAACGATCGAGGCCGCCCGTGTCTTGAGCAAGCGCAAATTTGACAACTCCATCGTGTACGTAGGTTTAAGTGGCGAGGAACAGGGACTTTTTGGCGGTAAGGGACTCGCCGATTATGCCAAAAAGAAAGAATGGAATGTCATAGGTTTTCTCAATAATGACATGATAGGCAATATTAAAGGAGTGGATGGCGTGATCGATAATCGGGAATTCAGAATCTTTTCTGAACCTGTAGATCCCACTGAAACCGATCGCCAGCGCAACGGTCGTCGTTTTTATGGTGGCGAGGTAGATGGAATATCCCGACAGCTCGCGAGGTATGTGCATAATTCCGTGCAGACTTACATGCCAGAGATGCGACCGATGATGGTGTATCGATTGGATCGTTTTGGCCGTGGTGGGCATCACAGGCCTTTTAACGACTTAGGTTTTGCGGGAATAAGAATTATGGAAGCGCATGAGAACTATACGCAACAGCATCAAAACATACGTACTGAAAATGGCATCGCCTATGGAGATGTTGTAGAACACGTGAATTTTCCCTACGCTAAAAAGTTAACCGCAGTAAATGCAATTAATTTAGCACAACTCGCCTGGGCTCCTACCCGACCTCAAAATGTGAAAATAGGTGGTATTGTCGAGCCTAACGCAAAGCTTAAATGGGATCAAAATCAAGATGCCGAGGGCTACCGTATTTACTGGCGAGACACTACAAGTCCCACTTGGGATCACAGTCGTTACGTAGGCAATGTAACTGAATTTGAACTGGATGGAATCGTAATTGACAACTCATTTTTTGGCGTTGCCGCTGTAGGAAAGTACGGCATCGAGAGCATTGTAAGCTTTCCAAGTGGTATATTTAGGTAAAATACCTAATGGTGGGTATTTATTTGAAGAGCCGTTTGTGGTTTCTTTGAATTGAATTTTAAAAACCTAATTATGAGTGAAATAATAAATATATCCCCAAATAGTACAAAACCGCAGATGTTACATCAATACGACGGATCATTTCTTATAGGAAAATTCCATTGGAATAAAGACGAAGTAGTAGGTATAAATTTTACCGGTAGTGGAGATTTTACAAGTATACTCGGTATGGAAGAAATTGTACTTAGTTCAACTAAAGAAAGATTTTTGCTTATAGTTTGTTCTGGTTCAGATGTATTTGATAGTATTGAGGTTGCTCCAACAAAACCTCTTAGTTTTGATGTTGGATGCAGGGTAGTAACAATTATTGTTGATTACAATGAATTAAAAAAAACATTACCTCAAGCGATATCAGCATTCGAAACGGATTTAGAACAACCATTAGTGCCTAGACGAAAAGGTAACATTTTACATAGACCTACCTTAATATAAATAATTGAAAATTTATTACTTTATTTTATATCTATTTTCCTGCACCTGCCTCGCGCAGGTGCAACTATTAGATAGTGTGCAAAGTCTGCACGATTCTAAAAACTTCAAAGATTCTAAAAAAATACTGGATGAGATTAAGGCAACGCAACTGGAGTCCTACGATAGGCTAAGGTTTGATTATGAAATTGAACGTTATCAGATCAACAATAATATTGACACGGAAAACTCCTACGAGGATTTTCAAGTAATTAAAATGGCTTTGCCTAAAGACAGTTTGCGTTTGCGATTCCGGGTAAATGATGAAATGATCTATGTTTATAACGCTCAAGCATCAGGTCAAGGAATTGAGAGTCTTCACAATGAAAATTGCAGCATCGCAAATCAACTTAATAACCCAAAATTTAAAATAATCTGCAATTATTACAAGTTTTATAGCTTGGGTAAGTTTACTGAAAACAAAAATGATGCGTTAAATATTTTAAAAGAGAACATCAAAATTGCTAAAGAAAATAATCTGGAAAGAACTATGGTTTCAATGCAATCCAATTTAGCCATTGTCTATGATCAAAATGAAATGATCGATAGTGCCATGGTTTATTACATAAAAGTGCTTACGAAATTAAAAGAATACAAAGATCAATATGGAATTAGAGATCTATATAATAATATGGGTTTGGCGTTTTATAGAAACGAACAAATGGATAGTGCGATTTATTATATGAAAGAGTCTGTAAAATTGAATTCTATTTTAGGAAATAAGTACAACGAAGACCTACAAAGAGAAAATCTAGGTCTTGCCTTTTATAAAAATGATGATTATAAATCAAGTGCCGAAAATTTTTATAAAGCGCGTATGATTAGGGATAGCCTTGGCGAAGATGACAACGCAGATAAAATCCTAGAACTAGAAACTAAATATCAAACTGCTGAAAAAGATCTTCAAATCGCAGAGCAAGAAACCAAAAACCAAAAACTAAGAAACCAAACGATCTTACTTTCAGCTTTTGCATTACTCTTATTGCTTGCAGGTGCTTTCATCTACAACAACCAAAACAAGAAACGCAAAATCGCTCAAAGAGATCAACTTTTAGCTCAAGAACGTGCCGATAATCTTTTTAAAGAACAGGAACTTGCTACCATTGACGCAATGATTGCTGGACAGGAAAAGGAACGCAAACGTCTCTCTGAAGATTTGCACGATAATTTAGGGAGTAACTTGACCACTCTCAAACTCTACGTTGAGAATTTGAAAGACTCGGTAGAGGGAAGCAAGGAACAGGAAATGATTGCGCATTCAGAGTTAATTTTAAAAGACACCTACGAGAACATACGCAGATTATCCCATGCTCGACACAACGGTCTTCTCACAAGTCAAGGTTTGATTCCGGCTGTTCAGGAATTGGCAGAACGCATCAATAAATCCAAGAAACTAAATATCGAAGTATTGAATTTTGGGCTAGATCAGCAATTGGAAAACACCAGGGAACTATTGATATTTAGAGTTATCCAAGAACTTACCACTAATGTCGTAAAGCATTCTGAAGCAACAGAGGCTTCTATAAATATTACCAGTCATGAGGACAGTCTAAATATCATTGTGGAAGATAATGGTAAGGGTTTTACTGCAAACCCCATGCCTCGCGGTACTGGAATGGGGCTTTCCAGTATTGAAAAACGAATTGAAGCCGCGGGCGGCACTTTTCACGTAGACAGCAGTAAAGGAAATGGCTCAACTGTAACAATAGATATACCTTTGATATGATACAGGTTTTAGTCACAGAAGACCACCAGAGCTTGATAGACGGTATAAAGCTGTTGCTCAAGAACGATCCCGATATAGAAATCATCGGTACTGCAAATGATGGAAAGGAACTTCTGGAGATTCTTGAACATAAAAAAGCGCATCTCGTTCTTACGGACATCAACATGCCGCGCATGAATGGTGTTGAACTATGTACTGAAATCAAGAAAAAATACCCGCATATAAAAGTGGTTGCCTACACCATGTTTGAATCTGTTCAGGCAGTTAGGGATATGATGGATGCCTGCGCAGATGGTTATATCCTGAAAAAACGACCGCTTAAAGAAGTGAGAGATGCCATTCTCAAGGTGGCTCAGGGAGAAAAATATTATGATCCCAGTCTCGATGTGAACAGTGACACGTCCACCACAGCTACAAATGTCACTTCTCTCCTATCCAAAACTGAAATCGCCATCCTAAAACTCATTGCTCAGAATAAAACTTCTTCTGAAATTGCAGAAATCAGACACACGGCGGTAAGTACGGTTTTTACCCATCGCAAAAACATGATCAAAAAGCTCAATCTTTCAGGTTCTGGCGAGTTGATGCGTTATGCTTTAAGCAGATACAAACATTATAATTAGCATCATTAGAAAGGTAGATTGTCTCGCTTTCGCGGAAGCGAGAACAAAATTAGACTATCTATCAATATAAGCCTTTAAATTCCTCATTTTAAACGCGATTCATAAATTGTATCTTTGAATGAAAACTCCTGAGATTTATGAAGGCCGCAAAATATATCTTCTTTCTACTTTGTATCGCATTTGTAGGCGGTGCCATATATTTTTCTCTTTTGAGTGGAGAAATAAAAGTGCAAAAAGAACTAATCATAAACGCTCCCACTCCACTGGTGGTTGAAGTGCTTGAAGATTTTGGACAATGGGGATCCTGGAATGAAAATGTAGATATCGTACCAATTAATGATGGATTAAATGGTGATTCTGAAAATACAGTTGCCCTTGTAAATTATCAATATGAAAACGATGAATCTGGGACTTTGACCAGAGAAGACTCCGATACTGATAAGAATAAACGTTATTCATTTAAAACCGAAGACAATCGTGAGCTACAAATGACCATCAAGCTAGACTCGCTGGATATAAATAGCACCAAACTTCTTATAAATATTGAAGGTGAGCGTGATCTGAAGAATAAAATAACTTCCAGACTATTAGGAGATGATGTTACAGAAGAAATTATTCCATCCTTAACCAAACCATTTGATCAGCTTGAAAAAGCGCTGAAAGCAAAAATGCAAGAATTCTCCATTACTCAACCCATGAAGACGGCAACTAGTGGAGGCTATCATTTGATGATGACACAAAGTACAAATCTCGGTTTTATTCATGAGCTTAAGGTAAAAATGGAAACGCAGATTTTAAGCTATATGAGTAAAAACCGCATACGTCCCACGGGTAAAACTAAATTGATTTTTGACAAAAGGGATACAGATAATAATACTGCAATTATCACAGTAGCTATTCCAGTACAGGAAAAGGTGATTACAGAGATGGCAGGCACGATTATCTGCGCCTATAAGGATCCTAATAGTGTTGTAAAGAGTTCTCTTGAAGGGAACTTGAATAACTTAGTTAAGGTATGGAAAAAGATGGATGACTTCATCTCAAATAATGGATTGACTCAATCTAATTACGCTCCATGGATGGTGTATGAAGTTGACAAAAGCACGGTCTATAACCCAGCTGATCAAATCACTACACTTTACATTCCCGTAGAATGATAAAGCAGCTTGCTCTAGTATTTTTAGGTGGAGGTTTGGGTTGTGCTCTGCGATTTTATTTCTCAATTTTTGTGAATAGTGAGCAGTTAAAATGGCTTCCTACGCTTAGTGTAAATTTATTGGGTTGTTTCGCTTTGGGACTCTTATTTGGGCTTTATGATAAAGAAGGTCTTCCGCTTCACTGGTATTTAATTTTTGGAACTGGCTTCTGCGGCGGTCTGACGACATTTTCAACTTTTTCACTAGAGCTCATGAGCTTACTGAAAACGAGCGATTTTGCCGGAACAACGATTTATCTTATCATTTCAATTTTAGGTGGAGTCATTTGTGCGTTTTTGGGGTACTGGTTGACACGGTTCCTTTAATCATTATCCTTTTGATATTAACCGATGTCTTGTAAAACGCTCAATTTGGTCGTAATGAAATCGTCATGCTAAAATGTATCCAATAGTCCATGAGAGTTGTCCTGTATAAGCAACACTAGTCTATATATATTTAAATTTTATAAATACTATTTAAAATAATGTCTGATCACCATTTAGGTACACTCACAAACTAATCTTACTTGAAAAGAATATCATCTTCGATCATCATTTCGGTGATAAAACGTTTGGCCTCTATTATATCATCATGAAGAACGCGGTCTTCCTCTAGTTTGGGCACTTGTGCTCTAAACAGTGTAATAATGTTTTGTAGAAAAGAAGACGTTTGATGTTCACGGTATTCAAGAGCTTCGATCGCAGTGATCATCTCAATTCCCAATACGGTGATGACATTATTTAAGACTTTATAGCATTTAGTCGCAGAATTTGCTCCCATGCTCACGTGATCTTCTTGTCCATTGGATGAAACAATGCTGTCCACAGAAGCGGGAGTTGCGAGTTGCTTGTTTTGACTCACTATGCTGGCCGCGGTATATTGAACAATCATGAGACCGCTGTGAAGACCAGGTTTTTTAGCTAGAAATGAGGGTAATCCACGCTTTCCAGACAACAATTGAAATGTTCTACGCTCAGAAATATTTGCTATTTCACTCATTGCAATCGCAAGAAAGTCTAAAGCTAAAGCTAATGGCTGACCGTGAAAATTACCGCCAGAGATTATTGTTTCTGAATCAGAAAATATGTTAGGATTATCCGTTACTGAATTTACCTCAGTGATAAAGGTTCTTTTTACAAAATGAAGGGTATCAAACGTCGCTCCGTGCACTTGAGGAACACACCGGAAACTATAGGGATCCTGAACATTTTCTTTGATATTGGCAGCAATCTCGCTATCTACAAGTAGTTCTTCCATCATTAGAGCACTCTTAAGCTGTCCTTTATGTGCTCTAATTAAATGTAATTTACTATCAAATGGAGACTTACTAGCGTCAAAACCATCTACGGCCAGTGCAGCTGAAATGTGAGCCCAGTAGGTAGCTTTATAGGATTCCAATAAATTAAAAATACCATAAGCGAGCATGAATTGAGTTCCATTGATCAATGCCAGACCTTCTTTGGATTTTAATTTTAACGGATTTAAGTCGATAAGTTCATACAATTCTTTGGCAGAAATGAATTTACCTTTGTAACAAACCTCTCCTAAGCCTATAATCGGTAAAGCGAGATGTGCGAGTGGTGCGAGATCTCCTGACGCGCCCAATGAACCCTGCTCATAAACCACTGGGATAATATCATGATTATAAAAATAAATAAGTCGTTCTACGAGCTTAACGCTCACACCACTGTACCCGTAGGAAAGCGTCTGGATTTTTAAAAAAATCATCAACTTGACGATTTCCTGAGGTACTTTATTTCCAGTACCGCAGGCATGAGACTTGATAAGATTATGTTGTAAATCTTCCAGATCCTCAGCTTCAATGCGAGTGTCACAAAGAGACCCAAAACCTGTGTTGATACCATAAGCCGTTCTGCTACCCTTCTCACCAAAATTTTTATCCAAATAATCCCTGCTTTGCTTTATCAATGCTTTGCTATCATCAGAGAGTTCAAGGTTTTTTACATGATATATGATTTCGCTAAGATCTGAAAGAGAGACATTTTTTGTAGATATAATGTGCTTCATTAGTCGTGCTAATTTTTGGAGATTTGAGACTCTTGTTTGCGGAACAGCTGTAAGATAGCAGGGCCTATAAAATTTGATATGATACTTGCCTTGAGGCCTTCATGAGCATAGGTTTGTGCGGCGATATCTCCACTGGCTCCGTGAATATAAACCGCAAAAGCAACGGCGGTCAAAACATCGTAGCCCTGTGCTATAAAACTCCCTATAATTCCCGCAAGCACGTCACCACTACCTGCAGTGGCCATGCCTGGGTTGCCACTATCATTTATAAAAGTATCACTACCGGCAGTAATAATAGTATAAGCGCCTTTAAGTACTAAAATCAGGTCATGCTTTTTGGAAAAGTCTTTTGCTTTTTCCAACCGCTCGTAATCTGTCTTCCAGTCTCCAAGAAGTCGTTTCAGTTCTCCATCATGCGGAGTTAAGACTGAATTTTTAGGTATATGATTCAGCAAATCCAAGTTCTTAGATAAAATATTCAGCCCGTCTGCATCTATGACTATGGGTGAAGACTGTTTTTTTATCGCTTTCGCGAAAGCGGAAACACTTCCCTCTTCTTGCCCCATACCTGGACCTATACATAAAGTGTAGTTCTCTATAGAAACTTCAAAGTCTTCCAGGAATTGATCACCGCAACCTATCAAAATCATTACTTCACTATGAGAGGATTGCAAAATAAGGTTACCGTGCTCAGGAATGAGAGCAGTTACTTTTCCAGCGCCAGCATTAATCGCAGCACCTGATGTAAGGGTTATTGATCCCATCATACCACGAGATCCTCCCATGCAGAGCACGTGCCCCATGTCTCCCTTATGAATAAATTTGTTTCTTGAGCGATACATGTTTTGGGCGGCCTCCTTGCCTATAAGTTGGGCAAGTGGCTTAACCTCACTCATATATTCTGGATCAAGACCTATGTTAATCACTTCATATGATCCTACAAAATTGCCAGTTTGAGGCAGGAAAAAGGCAAGTTTGGGCGTTTGGAATGTAAAAGTATGATTGGCTTTTAGTACGGTGTCTTTTTCCGTGTGTGCTTCATTGGCTCGCAAGCCGCTGGGCATATCTACCGCTACGGTAAAGGCGGGTACAGAGTTCATATAATTAAAAAGCTCTGCCATCCAACCAGTAACTGAGCGGTTCAAGCCTGTTCCAAATATGGCATCAATAACTATATCTTGAGGAGAGATTGTAGGGAAATCTTCTTTGCAACTCAATAAAATGGGCCAATCTTTAGTCGTATTTTTTATGCGATCATAGTTGATTAAAAAATCTGGACTTCGCTTTTTACTACAGTTGGTCACATAAGTAGTCACGTGATAGCCATGCTTAATCATATGCCTTGCAATGGCGAGACCATCACCGCCATTATTTCCTATTCCACAGAAAATTTTGACTGGTACGGGAGCGCCATTTAAACGAGCATGCAAGCGTTCAAAAACCAGCGTTGCCACCCGTTCCATGAGGTCGTTACTCGATATTTGTTGCTTATCTATAGTAGACTTATCAGCTTCAGCGAGTTGCTTGGCACTTAGGATCTTCATGGACAGAATTATTTGCTGCAATGTAAGATAATTGTGAGATTAGCAATAAGCCAAGTATTAGAAATAAGTAATTTTTTAAGATAAAGTTAAGTCAAATAATATAGTTAAGATTTTGCTTTTATAGCGATCCAATTTACTTATGACTTCAATAATTTTTAAATTTGAGAAATTTCATTTTGATAAAACGCGTATTTTAAATCAGAAATCATGAAAACTTTTATTGGTTTTATATTGATCCTATTTGCAACTATTTCTTGTCAGCCAACTGAAGAGCTAATCGAAAATGAAAATTTGCCCGCAAATAATAATAACCCCATAGTTTTGCCTGATGTTCAAACGTTGAGAATTAATACAGTTAATGGAAGGAATATAACATCACGTGATAATTATATAGATGGGCAAATTGAAGAATTAGACATCAATGGCAATATAGTTTCAACTAGAACCATAGAAATAAGAGGCCGTGGCAATTCAAGTTGGCAATTTCCAAAAAAATCCTATCAAATAAAATTTGATAATAAAAGATCATTGCTTGGAATGGCCAAAGATGAAAGGTGGCTACTCATTGCAAATTATTCAGACAAATCCATGATGCGTAATGAAATAGGTTATGAACTAAGCAGAATGAGTAATCTAGAGTTTACAACGGATAGCAGATATGTAGATTTAGTTTTGAATAATCAACTTGTAGGCACCTACCTACTTACTCAAAAAATTGAGGTTACTAATAACAGGTTGCCGTTGAGTGAAGATGGTTACATTTTAGAAATTGATCAACTTTCACGATTAAATGTCGATGATGTTTACTTTAACTCAGGTAATTACCTGTATAACATTAAGTTTCCTGAAGTAGTACAGAATGATAATAGATACAATTACATTCAAAATTACATGAATAATTTTGAAGCCGCATTGAACTCAGCAAATTTTACCGACCCTAATTTAGGATACAGGCGATATTTAGATGTGGATTCTATGGTGGATTGGTATATTATAAAAGAAATATCTAAAACCAATGATGCAGCTTTCTGGACAAGTGTTTATTTAAATCTTGAACCAGAAGAAAAATTAAAAATGGGTCCTGTATGGGATTTTGATATTAGCTTCGGTAATATTAATTATAGAAATAATGAAACTACTGACGGCTTCTATCTTAAAAATAGAGGTTGGTTCAATAGATTATTTCAAGATCCATATTTTGTAGATAAAGTCCAGCAGAGGTTTTCATTTTATTATAATAATATGGATCTCATTTATGACTATATAGACGCACATAGAATCAACCTGGATGCGTCTCAAACAGCCAATTTTCAAGTTTGGCCTATTTTAGGAAGTTACGTGTGGCCTAATTACGTGTGGTTCAACACTTATGATGAGGAAGTCGATTATTTAGAACAATGGATAAGATTGAGAATGGATTGGCTTAATGCAGAAATCCCTAACTTATAGAATTACAAATAAATATGGAAAAGAATTATTTATATACAACCTTAATTGTAGTCTTTTTATGTTGCTCCACTGCGTTCGGACAAATAGTTATAACTGAGATTTTTTATAATCAACCAGGACAGGATGAAGATTTAGAGTATCTAGAAATTACAAACATCGGTACAACTGATGTTGACATTACGGGTTATTGTTTTATTGAAGGCGTGGAATACACATTTCCTGCTACTATAATTGCCGCTTCAGATTATTTAGTTATTGTAAAAGACTTAGTTGCATTTGAACAAAATTTTGGTCAAGGTATCACTTACGCACAATGGACTAACGGCGCTTTGAGAAATAGTGGTGAAGAAATTCAATTAGCTGATAGTGATGGTGATGTAATTGACGAGGTAATTTATTCCGACACCGCTCCATGGCCCGAAATCGCAGATGGTGACGGTCCATCACTAAGATTATGCGATCCAATTAGTGATAATAACGATCCTAATAATTGGACTGCTTCAGATGAACCTACTGGTGTTACATTAAATAATGAAATAGTTTACGGAACGCCGGGCAGCATGGCCGTTTGTCCACTTGCTAGTAATACTGATTTTGCAAAACAGCTAGTGGTTGTATTTCCAAACCCTACTCCTGAAAAGTTATTTATTTCAGGAATAGAGGAGGTTGTGAAATATGAAATCTACTCGGTGAATGGGAATCGAGTTTTAACTGGGACACTAAAACCCGAAAAATTCATATCTGTCACGGACTTAAAGAAGGGCTTATTTTTTATTAAATTAGAGAATGATACTACTCTGAAATTCGTAAAAAACTAAGAACGTAGAACTACTGCCCTTGACCTAGAGAATACCCTCTTTCTCCATCAAAAGTATAAAGATTCTCAGTTTTAATCACATCCACTTTTTCAATATTTAGACGGTTTAATAGGTCAATGATACATTGGTTATTTACAGTCGTTCCATCTTCAACTTCAAAACGACATCTCCAGTGGTCTGTCCAGAAGGTTTCATCAAATCCATTAGGATAAACTTTTACACCTCTATTAGTAATCATTTGTAGAGACACAGCTCCATTGCACTTTTCAAGTTGAGCGCCTAGTTCATCTGCGGTTTTATCTGAACAATCTACAAATACATCTACTCCCCTGAGTTCCTTTTTTGATGGTTCTGGTCGAGTATATTTCTTGATCTTAATAATATCGTGTTTAGCACTATCTTCTACGGGAAGAAGTTTAGGCGTTTTCCCCAAACGCTCGATAACCGCATCTGCAAATTCCATAGTATTTACTTTACGCTTACTGGAATTTTTATCGTAAATATCAGCGGTGTGGATACCTTCCTCAATCACACAGCTCCATGCATTCATAATCGTTGCTGCTTCATGGTGCATTCCAAGATGGTTCAACATCATCAAGGCACCTCTCAAAATACCGGAAGGATTTGCGATCTGCTGGCCAGCTATATCAGGAGCAGAGCCATGAATAGCTTCAAACATAGAGCATTCCATACCAATATTTGCCGATCCTGCTAGACCTACTGATCCAGAAATCTCTGCCGTAATATCAGAAACTATATCACCATACAGATTAGGTGTTACCACAACATCAAAGGACTCCGGTTGGTTAGCAAGTTTTGCAGTTCCTATGTCAATAATCCAGTTATCAGATTCAATATCAGGATATTCTGCAGCTATTTCATCAAATACTTTATGGAAAAGGCCATCTGTTAGCTTCATGATATTGTCTTTCACCATGCAGGTTACTTTCTTTCGGTTGTGGGCACGAGCATATTCAAAAGCATATCTTACGATCTTTTCAGATCCAGGTCTTGTAATTAACTTTAAACATTGATAAACCTCTTGAGTTTGCCTGTGTTCTATCCCAGCATACAGATCTTCTTCATTCTCACGCACGATGACAACATCCATGTCAGGATGTTTAGTCGTTATGTAAGGATGAAAGCTGTTACAAGGTCTAACGTTTGCAAAAAGGCCTAGTGTTTTTCTGAGGGTCACGTTCAAGCTCTTGTAACCTTTTCCCCTAGGAGTGGTAATCGGAGCTTTAAGAAATATCTTGTTTCTTCTTATGGTATCCCAAGCTTCTGTTGGTATCCCTGTGGTATTTCCTGAAAGGTACACCTTCTCTCCTATCTCTACCTCTTCATATTCAAGTGGTACTTTGGCAGCGTTCAGAATTTTTAGCGTGGCATCCATAATTTCTGGACCTATTCCATCTCCTTTTGCAATCGATATTTTTCTCATTAAATAGTGTTTGATCGTGCAAAGAAACAATACTTAATCTATAAGTTTTTATTAATTATATTAATGGCATTCATAAACATATTTAATAAACCTCCTGTATTGTTCAATCGTTATAGTAATAGCGAGAGATTACAGTCTATATAGCAATAGGTTGAGTTGCGAGAGATTTATGGTTTTTAAGAAGAAAATAACTTTTGAGCTTAATAGGCTTTAATTTTTCCCATCCAAAAAAGGAACAAACCTAAACGTACCAAAAGTCTTTTTACTAAAGTCCGTTTCTGATTTGCGCACGTAGAGCGTCATGACCTGAGGATCTGATCCTATCGGGATTACTAGCCTTCCTCCTATTTTCAACTGACCAAGCAGCGTTTGGGGCAATTCTGCAGCACCGCACGTAACAATTATACTATCAAAAGGAGCATGCTCTGGCATTCCTTTATATCCATCGCCAAAGCTGACCCGCTTGGGTCGGTACCCCATTTTATTAAAAAGCTTGGACGTTTTCTTGAAGAGTTCATTCTGCCTTTCCACGGTAAAAACCTGCGCTTTCATTTCTAGCAAAACGGCGCATTGGTAGCCGCTTCCCGTTCCTATTTCAAGAACTTTATGTTTGGGTTGTACTTGTAATAATTCACTTTGAAAGGCTACAGTATAGGGATGTGATATGGTCTGGTCTGCTCCTATGGGAAAAGCCTTGTTCATATAAGCATGTTCCATAAACGAGCTGTCCAAAAACAAATGTCTGGGAACTTTATTAATGGCATCTAATACCGCTGGATCCTTGATTCCCTTTTCTGCCATGAGCTCCACGAGCCGCCGTCGCTTACCTTGATGAATAAAATTATCCTCCATAGGCTCAAAAATATAGCGTCCATAAATATTTTAAGAGCTCAACAATGTGTTTTTCTTAACAAATTACAATTGGCGATCCATCTGTGATTCTGCACCTTATTCGCTATTTTTACGCAAACCTCAAAACTATGTTGAAAGCCGGAGTGCTGGGTGCAGGCCATTTAGGCAAAATCCATCTTAGATTATTGGAACAGAGCGATCGTTTTGACCTCGTAGGATTTTATGATGCAAACCCAGAATATGCACACCAGGTTCAAAATGAACACGGTTATAAATACTACAACGATATAGATGCACTCATCGCCGCCTGCGACATGATTGACGTGGTCACACCCACTTCCTACCATCATGACAGTGGATTAAAAGTTCTCAATGCTGGCAAACATTTGTTTATAGAAAAACCGATAACAGTTACTGTAGAAGAAGCTCATGAATTGATCTCGCTTTCGCGAAAGCGGAATCTAAAAGGTCAAGTGGGACAAGTCGAGCGTTTTAACCCAGCATTTAAAGCTGTGAGTGGTCGCATAGATAATCCCATGTTTATAGAAACCCACCGCCTGGCAGAATTTAATCCTCGTGGGACTGATGTGAGTGTGGTGCTGGATCTTATGATTCACGATATAGATGCTATTCTTAGTGTTGTGGACAGTCCTGTAAAAAATGTAAGTTCCAGTGGGGTATCCGTGATTTCAAAAACTCCCGATATTGCAAATGCACGGATCGAGTTTGAGAACGGTTGTGTGGCAAACCTTACCGCCAGTCGTATAAGTCTCAAAAAAATGCGCAAGGCACGTTTCTTTCAACGGGATGCTTATATTTCTGTAGACTTTTTGACTAAAGCAGTTGAAGTCGTCCGTATGAAGGATGCTCCAGAAACGCGTGGAGACTTTGATATGATTCTCAAAAATGCCGAGGGTGTGGAGAAACAAATCTACTTTGACAATCCTAAGGTGGAAGATAACAATGCTATACTGGATGAGCTGGAAACTTTTGCCGATGCGATAGAAAAAGATACCCGTCCCGTAGTCAATCTCGAGGATGGAACGGCTGCTCTGGATGTAGCACTCAAGATTATTAAAAATTTTAAAACTCTGTAGTTGTTGATTCTCAATAACTCAAAATCTAATTAATGAAAAATATTACCGTCATAGGCGCCGGAACCATGGGAAATGGGATCGCGCACACATTTGCACAATCTGGTTTCAATGTATCGCTAGTCGATATTTCAGAATCTGCTCTTGAGAAAGGAATTGGAACCATTTCCAAGAATTTGGATCGCATGATCGCCAAAGAAAAGATAAGCGAAGGCGACAAAAAAAGTACTTTGGGAAATATATCTTCTTTCACGTCACTTGAAAAAGGAATTTCAAATGCTGATCTTGTTGTAGAGGCGGCGACTGAAAACGTAGACCTTAAAATGAAGATTTTTGGCCAAATGGATGCCTTGGCACCTGAAAATTGCATTTTGGCAACTAACACATCTTCTATTTCCATCACTCAAATTGCTGCTCAAACTACTCGGCCGCAACATGTAATAGGGATGCACTTTATGAACCCGGTTCCGATCATGAAACTGGTAGAAATAATCAGAGGATACTCAACCAGCGATAAGGTCACTGAAACGATCATGGAGCTGTCCAAAACACTAGGAAAAACGCCAACCGAAGTCAATGACTATCCTGGATTTGTGGCAAACCGTATTTTGATGCCTATGATCAACGAGGCAATTGAGACGCTATACAACGGTGTGGCCGGTGTTAAAGAAATCGACACGGTCATGAAGCTGGGAATGGCACATCCCATGGGACCGTTACAGCTGGCTGATTTTATAGGCCTTGATGTTTGTTTGAGTATTCTCAATGTCATGTACGACGGCTTCAAAAATCCAAAATACGCTCCATGCCCATTATTAGTAAACATGGTAATGGCCGGTAAGATGGGAGCAAAATCTGGTGAGGGCTTTTACGATTATTCTGAAAGCCGCAAGGCAGAGCACGTGAGCAAGAGTTTTAGTTAGTCCGGAGTTGTGAATTGTAATCATAGTCTTTGGAAAACTGCGATAATTATATTCACAGTAGCCTTGATCAGTGGATGTAATTTTCAAGAATCAGAATTATCCAAAAAAGTAAATCCTTTCGGTTCAACACCAGCAAATGAAGCTCTTAAGGAGCAATTGATCGCATTGATCCCTTGTGAAAAAATTAATGTGGGATACTCAAATTACGATACAACCTTTGGTATCAAGGAAGCGGTGACCTATACATTTATGAATCCGAGGATTAATATTGATAACGACACGTTGATGATTTTGAAATCAAAAAAATTGGCGAAAATTGTACGTCGTGAGGCTGTCTATCTTGATCAATATGATGGATTTAGTCTTATTTTTAACAATGAGAAAGTCGTTAATGATAGTATCATGAAGGAACATATAGTAACCTATAAATTCAATTCTAGAAATTAATGCCTACCATAAAACCTTTTAAAGGAGTACGTGCTGCCATAGATAAGGCCTCTCATGTTATTTCTCGTACTTATCAAGATTATGGAGAGAAAGAACTTAAGGCACAGCTCAAGTACAATCCTTATAGTTTTTTGCAGATCCTGAATCCTGGCTATAAGTACAATCAAGAGATTTCTGGAGAAGAGCGCTTTAACTTGGTACGCAATAGGTATTTGGAATTTAAAGAAGAAGAGTATCTGGTAAAAGATAAAAATCCAGCGTTTTACATTTATGAAAATATAGATCCGCATAATTCCTATACCGGGATCATTGCCGGAACGAGAACAGATGATTACCAAAACAACAGAATTAAAAAGCACGAAGACACCCTTCATCACAAGGAAGTACTTTTTAAAGAATACCTTAAATACGTTGGGTTTAATGCAGAACCCGTTTTGCTTACCTATCCTGATCAAAAGGAAATCAATGATTTGATCAATTACATTAAATCTACAGATCCGGTTTATAATTTTTCTACCACTGATTTTAATAGACATAAAATTTGGGCTGTGACAGATGAGGTTCAAATAGAGAAATTTCAGTGCTATTTTGAAAATATGCCACATCTCTACATCGCAGATGGCCATCACAGATCTGCCAGCTCTTCCCTACTCGCCAAAGAAGTGGGTAACACAAAGGAGAGCTATAATTATTTTATGAGCTTTCTAATCGCAGAAAGCCAGCTAAATATTTATGAATTCAATCGATCCATTACAGACCTAAATGGATTGAGCAAGGAGGAGTTTTTAATAAAACTTGATCATTATTTTAGAATTCAGAATCGTAGCCTAGAGCTTTATAAACCTTCCAAAAAACATCATTTTACCATGTATTTGAATGGAGATTTTTACAGCTTATACCTGCGCAAAAATTTGATTGAAATCAATACCCCATTAGACGACTTGGACTCACAGATGCTGTATGAACTCATACTCAAACCTATTTTAGGAATTGAAGATTTGCGTACGGACGAGAGACTTTCCTACAGTTATGGCAAGCACGATCTCTTGGAAATGAAGAAAAAAATTGATATAGGCACATTTGCCGTTGGCTTCGGCATGTTTCCCGCTACGGTGAACCAGATGAAGTCCATTGCCGATGCCGACTTGAGAATGCCTCCAAAAAGTACTTTTATCAGACCCAAACTGCCTAGTGGTCTATTAATCTATGAATTTTAATTATGAGTGATATAGTAGCTGCATTATCTCGCTTTCGCGAAAGCATACCCAACAACGTCACCCTCGTGGCGGTGAGTAAAACAAAACCTCTTGAAGATTTACAAGAGGCTTATGACCATGGACAAAGACATTTTGGAGAGAACAAAATTCAGGAAATGACCCATAAATGGGAAGAACTTCCCAAGGATATCCATTGGCATATGATAGGCCATACCCAGCGCAATAAAGTCAAGTATATGGCGCCTTACGTGCATTTGATTCATGGAGTGGACTCACCAAGATTACTTAAGGAAATCAACAAACAAGCAAAGAAAAACGAGCGAGTAATCGACTGTCTTTTACAGGTTCATATCGCTCGAGAGGACAGTAAATTCGGATTTGATAATGACGAATTATTAGAATTTCTTAAATCTGAAGCTTTCAATTCCTATAAAAATTTGAGAATCAAAGGTTTGATGGGAATGGCCACATTTACCGATGATAAACAACAGGTGAGAGAAGAGTTTCAAGAGCTCCATAAGTTATACACAGCGATCAAAAATGAGCACATTGATACCCACAAACATTCTTTTGAAGAACTTTCTATGGGAATGACTGGAGACTATGAAATCGCTATTGAAGAAGGATCAACAATGATCAGGATTGGGAGCGCGATTTTTGGTGCTAGAGACTAGTTGATAGCCTCATCGAGATTATAACCGGCAAACTTTTTCATGTAGTGTTTCACGGACGAACCGTATGCATCTCTACTCGCCTTGCGGCCATTACTATTTAAAAACTTGCGCACACCGCCTGGACCAGATAAATGGGCAGCAGCAAGAATACCACTTTCGGTAATCTTTATACCTCCTACCGTTTTACCAGCGTAGTTATCAATATAATCAGCGAGATAATTGTGATTATAATTGAGATATTTTACAAAAACCTGTTCTTGAAGCATAGGTGAATGTAAAAATAGATTTCCATCACTCACGCCAAAATGGTTCAGAGTAACCGCTCCAAATTGATATTTACCTAGATACCCCAAAGTGTTAACCTGACGGTATCTCCCTCTAGATTCCTTAAACCCTAAAGCCTCTTTAAAAGCAATAAAACCTTTTGCTGGAATCATGGGACTGTTGAACTGACTCACTTCAGTACCTAATGAATATTGGTAAAGAGGACCAGAATAATCAAACACCGATTCAGAATCATTTACGAGCATAGAAAACTCATGGTCACTTTTGTCTGCACTCCAGTGAGAATTTGACATTGTCAAAATAGCCAATCCCAAAACCAATGGATACATCAAAAAAATTCCTAATTGTGATCTCATAATTGTAATTTTTAAAAATTGCTGTCGCCGTTTCTAAAAAGCCGCGCAAAGATACGCGCTCTTTAAAGTTGCAATAGCAAGTATTGTTAAATAACATCTTACGTTACTATTTGTATTTAAAATAAGAACTTAATAATTTGATAATCATAAAGTTATATTATTTTAATCAAATTTAAAACAAGCTTTAATTCTCTTAAATTAATGTTAACAAAGCCTTGTTTTTGAGAGATTTTAGAGATTCACATTTCTTAATTTTTCTGTAAAACGTCAGATTTGGGGACATTTTCTAAAGAAGTGTTCAATTTGATAGATGGCCCTGCAGAAAATTGGGTCACACTTTTTTATAAATTACCACTTTATCTAAAAGTCAATCGCCGCGTTAAGTACGTCAATGATTATAGAGCTATATATAAAGAAGGATATTATGGCACGTTTAAAAGTTCAATTCAGTGTTATGCTTCGGATTCGGATATGAATAATATTGCTAGTAATAAACACAAAGGTGGCATTTAATAGAAATATGAATGAATTACTTTTGTCCACTGTATGAATATTCTGCTTCCCTTTTTAATGGCAATCATAGGTGGGACTGCCGCGGCATTGATTAAACCCAAAGACAATGCGAGAATCAAAATGATCCTGACATTTTCAGGAGCATTCTTACTTACCGCCGTTGCAACTGAATTTTTACCTGAAATCTATGAGACGGGAAACTCATTTATGGGGCTGTATCTCATGCTAGGTGTTTTCATTCAAATTGTATTGGAATTCTTTTCCAAGGGGGCAGAACATGGCCACCTACATGTGAATAAACAGGTCCAGACGTTTCCTTTTCTATTATTTGTGAGCTTGTGTTTACACGCCTTTTTAGAGGGAATGCCCTTACAGCAAAGTGACGCCATGCTTTATGGAATCGCTATCCATAAATTACCCATCGCATTCATTTTTACTGCTTTTCTCATTTCCAGCCAGTACAAAACCTATCAGATTATTGCAATCCTCTTATTTTTTGGTAGCATGTCTGCTCTGGGAACTATTCTCGCAGGATATTCCACATACATTCAAGATTTTATGCATCCCGTTAAGGCGATTGTTGCAGGAATTGTTCTTCACGTATCTACTACATTGATTTTAGAATCCAGTGAAGGCCATAAATTCAATTTCACAAAAATCCTGCTCATGCTCGCAGGTGCGGCACTGGCATTTGTTCTTTAGTACTAGAAATCGAGTACATGGTAAACCATTGCAAAATGGCTCAGACTCCCACCCAATACAAAAAGGTGCCAGATAACGTGATTGAAATACAATTTATTCCAAGCGTAAAAAATGATTCCGACTGTAAAGAAAACACCTCCTGCTATGAGTAGGTGCATTTGCAAATCTGTAAATGCTTTTTGAAGGTTGCCTATATCTATGACAACCATCCAACCCATTATTAAGTACAGGATACTTGAGAAAATCTCAAATTTACCCGTGAAAAACAACTTCCAGATAGTGCCAAAAAGCGCTATACCCCACACAATCGCCAGAATGAGATAACCATTACTTTGTTCGAGAGTGATTAGGCATATAGGCGTGTAGGTACCAGCAATAGAACCATATATTGAAATATGATCCAGCTTGCGCAATTTAAATTTTAAAACTCCTGGAGTAATGTAGTGATAAGATGTTGATGCCACATAAAGAAAACACTGCGAGAATAAATACACAACAATGCCAGTCCACTGGATCGTAGTTATATTTTGCGGACTCATGATGACGTAGATAGATAGTGCTAAAAATACAACGGCACCGAATCCATGAGTCACGACATTCCAATATTCCTCTTGCTGGGTTTGGGCTCTAGGCATCAAATGAAATTTCAAACATTTCCTTGCGTGCTTCCTCCCACTCGGTGATCATGTTTTTCACCACATCAGCTGCGGGAATGATATCATCTATAAGACCAGATACCTGACCTATTTCAAGCTCTCCCTCTTCTAGGTCGCCTTCAAACATTCCTTTTTTTGCTCTTGCACGTCCCAAAAGGTCTTTCAAATCCTCTGGAGAAGGACAGTCCTGATATAGCTTTTGGATATCGTTATAAAACTTATTTTGTAATAATCGTACGGGAGCAAGTTCTTTTAATGTCAATCGAGTTGCTCCATCACCTGCGGCGACAACGGCGTTTTTAAAGTGGATATGACTGCTCGCCTCATGAGTGGCAACAAATCTACTGCCCACTTGTACACCACAAGCTCCGAGGCTTATTGCGGCGAGCATGGCACGGCCAGTACCTATTCCACCTGCTGCGATCACTGGTATGTTAAGTGCTTTTACCACTTGCGGGATCAAGGTAAGCGTAGTGGATTCTTCCCTCCCATTATGACCACCAGCCTCAAAACCTTCGGCTACGATGGCATCTACCCCAGCTTCTTGAGCTTTTAATGCAAACTTTACCGAGCTCACCACATGAACTACGGTGATGCCGGCAGATTTTAATTTGGCGGTATGTGCTTTTGGGTTTCCAGCACTTGTAAAAACGATTGGAACCCTTTCCTCAATGATGATATCGATGATCTGGTCGAGATCTGAATAGAGCAACGGCACATTTACGCCATAGGGTTTGTCAGTATTTGCTTTTGTTTTTTGAATATGCTCTCTTAAAATATGAGGATACATGGAGCCCGCACCGATTAATCCCAAACCTCCAGCATTGGAAACTGCCGTCACCAGTTTATGACCACTTGCCCAAATCATTCCTCCCTGAATTATGGGATATTTGATATTAAACAGTTGGGTAACTTGCTTTGTACGCATGGTTATCAATTAAAAATCCAAAGGTAAAATTAGTTCTCTGAAATTTTTGGTTTTAGCTTGGTTTATTGAAGATAAAGCTTAGTCCTAATATTGAATCAGCGCAAAATTAATTTAGAATATTTCCCAATATTATTCAGTTGGATCAAATAAATGCCTGTTCTCAATTGGGAAAGGTCTAAAACAGATCCATTCAAGGTTCCATGATGAACGAGTTGTCCATTCATTGCAAGAATTTTGTACTGCTTTTCATTTTCGCTTAAAGCGAAAACAACATTTTTACCATCCACGTAAAAATCATTAGATTCTAAAGATTCATTCCGTCCTGAAAGCAGTTGATAAATCTGGCCGAAATCTGGGATTCCATATCCTAAAAAATTATCTGGTGAGGAAGCATTGCTGCTCGATTGTCTTACCAAATCATAGATCTGCGCGGGTGTTTGATCTGGAAATGCCTGCATGAGACAAGCTATCGCAGCACTGATTAATGGTGCGCTAAAGGAGGTTCCTGAAGATCCTACAACATTACCTATTTCATCAATGGAAGCTGTAGAAGTTCCTTGAGCCATCACATCGGGAACAATGCGACCGTCAGCCGTAGGTCCTATGCTGGAAAAAGGAGATCTTTGCTCACTTGAGTTGACCGAACCTATGGCAAAAGCGCCTAGTGCATCGGCTGGAGCAGATATAAATGGATGTGTATTGCTACGACCTGAATTACCAGCACTTACGACAACTGCCATACCTTTTTCAAAAGCAACATTTGCTCCTCGTGTTATAAAAGAAGAAGAGCCATTTAAATCGTTATAAGTCAGACTTTCCGATGGATTGTCAAAGTTGAGATAACCTAAAGAAACATTAATCACTTGAACGCCTAGCGAATCTGCTCGTTCTGCTGCAGCTACCCAATAGGAAAGCTCTGCAGGCGTTTCTTGTGCATCCTCTTCGGTCCGGAACAAGTAGTAAGAAGCATCTGGTGCAGCACCTTCAAAATTACCCGACTCACTACCCGCCATAACGCTCAGAACTCGAGCACCGTGAAAATTATCGTCAAAATAAATGTCATTACGATCTACAAAATCATATCCACCTAGAATGCCGTTCTGATTTATCAAACGGCTGAATCCAGGATTTGTAGGAATATTTGGAAAACCCGAATCCAAAATCGCCACTTTTACACTACTACCCGTAAAACCACCATCATGCAATTCATCTAGTCCCAGCATCTCAATCTGGCCACGTGATGTACCATAATTAATGCTGTTAGTTCCTGTGGTTGTCTCCTTTTCATTAGATAGGGCGGGTCGGTTTTGTGTTGCAGCCGCAAACTCCACGCGATCTACAAATGCTAATGCCTCAAGTGCATTAATATCACTCGCATTACCAGTCACGTGAACACAATTGAACCATTTAGATTGCGTTTTGTAGGTGATTCCCGGAGCGGTCTTCACTTGATCTACATAAGTTTGATTCATGGGAACATCACGCTCATCTATAATCACACCATGCCTTGCCTTACGGTCTATGGCATCTTGAGTCAGAATAGTTGATGGATTTGCTAGAGAAACGGCAACGTTAGGCTTATCATTGAAATATACCCAAGCGTGAAAATCCTGCGCTTTCAAAATCGAGACGCTGACTAAACATATGATGAAAATCCATTTATTCATACTTACAAGTTACGATATAACTCCTGATCCCAAACATTCATCCCCTTCATACCAAGCTACAAACTGACCTGGAGCAATCGCACTTTGGGCGCTATCAAAAATTACAAACAAACCTTTTTCCCGCTTGAAAATACGCGCGTTTTCCAGTTGCTGGCGGTATCTTATGCGAGCGAGGACAGGTCTACTTTCTCCATTTTTAAGTTCCAGATCTTCCCTGATCCAGTGAATCTCATCATTTGCAACACGTAAACCATGACGGTACAATCCAGCATGCGCCTTGCCTTGGCCTGTGTAAATTATGTTCTCTTCCACATCTGTATCTATTACAAACAAAGGCTCTGGGGTTCCGCCTACTGCTAATCCCTTACGCTGGCCACGGGTAAAAAAATGAGCTCCATCATGAGTTCCTACCACTCTTCCATCTGATTTTTGATAGTTCCGCTTTCGCGAAAGCGAGATCAATTCATCATCATTATAGTTATCAAGATCTGTTTGAACATCCTGAGTTCTCGAGCGGCTTAATTCCGAATCAATTTCTATGATCTCCCCATTTACGGGTCGAAGTTTTTGCTGTAAAAAATCGGGCAACCTTACTTTTCCTATAAAACATAAACCTTGAGAATCCTTTTTACCCGCAGTAATCAAGTTTTGCTGAGCAGCAATCTCCCTAACTTGGCTTTTTTGAAGCTCACCGATGGGAAAAAGTGTTTTGGCGAGCTGTTTTTGGGAAACCTGACATAAAAAATAGCTTTGATCTTTATTGGGATCTGCGCCGGCTTTTAATTGGTAAATCTCCTTTCCATCTATAACGATGCAATCCTTACGACAATAATGACCTGTGGCCACATAATCTGCTCCCAGATCCATCGCAATGTCCATAAATACATCAAACTTAATTTCTCGATTGCATAAAACATCAGGATTGGGAGTACGACCACGCTCATATTCATCAAACATATAATCTACGATACGCTCCTTATAAGCCTCACTCAAATCTACAGTCTGAAACGGAATACCCAATTTATCTGCAACCAGCATGGCGTCATTAGAATCTTCAAGCCACGGGCATTCATCACTGATTGTCACACTGTCGTCGTGCCAGTTTTTCATAAACAGGCCTATCACCTCATGCCCCTGTTCCATTAAAAGATGGGCTGCCACGCTACTGTCCACACCCCCAGATAATCCTACTACTACTTTTGCCATATTGCAAAAATACCACGAGATCTTTGGGAAGTTTCAATGCATTATTGATTTTATTGATAATCACAATCAAACCACCGCTTTCTCGTTATAATTTTTACGCATCGATACCATTATGTTAAAACTTGACATAGTTCAAAATAAATAGTAATAAATGCTGTGGTTGCGATGGTTCAATTATAGATTTGAATTTAATTTAAACGTGATGAAACACTTATCAACATCTTATACCGCAATCTTATTATTGATTTGCGCTTCGTTTCTTATTTCTTGTGATGATGAAGATGAAAATGAAATCAAAAATGATAATACGGTATTTGATTATTTTGAAAATAATCCTGATTACAGCGTACTCACAAACGCTATAGAAGTCGCTGGTCTCAGATCCACCTTAGATGGTAGAGGAACCTTTACGGTTTTTGCACCCAATAATGATGCGCTTAGCTTGTTTTTGAGCAGTAATAACTTGGACTTAAATAACTTGACTCCAGAGGAAAGAACTCTTTTGCAGCAGGTGCTTCTTTATCATGTTTTAGAAACTGAAGTCTTAAGTTCTGGATTTAGCACGGATTATGTCAAAACAGCCGCGGTGGATGGAGCTGGGTTTCCATTGGACCTTTATGTAGACGCTGATGATCTAACTTTGAACGAGATCCCTCTTGATGCTAATCTCATTGATATAGAATTGGATAATGGTATCGTTCATGCTTTAGATGGTACTTTAAGTTTGCCATCCATAGTGACTTTACTATCGCTAAATCCTGACTTTTCTAATTTAGAAACGGCCTTGACACAAGAAAACTTAGTTACTGCACTCGCCGATGAAGACGTTTTATTTACGGTTTTGGCACCCACTAACGCTGCTTTCACGGCACTTATTGATGCAGATACGAATGATGACCTAGATGACATTAATGATGTTTTACAGATCGCCGATCTGGACGAGATTCTCAAATTTCACGTAATTTCAGATACTAGCTTAAGAGAGGATGATTTCACAGACGGCTTACAAGTCAATACTTTTGCTGATGGCAATAGCACTTTTACCGTAGATGCTTCTGATGGCGCGCCAGTAATTACTGTAGATGGCGTTACATTAGCCAATTTTGAATTCACAAACATAACCGCAAGAAATGGCGTAATTCATTCAATCGATAATTTATTGTTTGCAGGAATGGAAGAAGCCAATTAATTGGTTTTCTCGTTAAATATCTAAAATTAAGGAGGCTGTCTAAAAAGGGCAGCCTTTTTTTAATGTCATTTTTAATTCTAACATTTAAATTACCTGTTGCAATACCTCTTCGATTATCAAAGGATCTTTTTCAAATGCTTTTTTGATATAAAAGTATATTTGTAGTTCCAATTAATAACCTTTCTGTTTCATGCTATTCTGGAAAAGAATCCCATTTATACTGTTGTTTTTTGTCGGTTCTCATTTCTCTGAGGGACAGGTAGAAGAATTGAACAATAGCGGGAAGAGCTTGAAGTATATAGGTATCGTAGTAGGAAAAGCATCTCAAAAAACGTTCCCCTTCACCGATGATGAATATGTTTATTCCGCAACGCACATTAAATTACAATACAACCAGAAATTATGGGACTGGGGATCATGGGATGCCCACGTTTTAGTTGAACCAGGCTTTTATAAGGTGGATCACCAACTTCTGAACTTGTTCTTCATCACTCCTGAAGATAACAATTATTTAGAGCGAAGAGAGCGATTTTTGAAACCTAGAACATTCAATGAATATGCTTTAAATATAGGTTTGAGGGTATCTAGAAATATATTCAATCATCTGGATGTATATGGACTTGCAAGTTCTGGCCCCATGTACTCGGAGCAATCTACAGAAAGATTGAAAGGTGGTTTTGCTTTTTCTAATGTCTTCGGCGTGGGAGTTCAGTATTTATTTGCTAAAAACTGGCGTTGGGATGCACGTGTGATATTAAGGCATACATCAAATGCCGGACTGCGCTGGCCCAATAGCGGCCATAATAGTTTCGGTGGAGAAACTGGAATTCTTTACGTATTTAACTAAAAACTTTTTCCGAAAGTAAAAACCAATGGAATTGCAACGCCAGCATTTCTATTAAATATATTTCCATTGGAATAATGAATAATTTTGAGTTCAGCATTATAGGAATTGTTCTTTCCAAAATAGGCTCCAACTCCCATAAAATCTTGGTAGGTAACTTTAGGCCCAGTTTCAAAACCGTCGATGTCTTCTACACTTAGATAGGTAGGTCCTATAAGGGAGTAATTTGCATACATATTAAAACTTTCATTGCGCCAGAAGTAAAAATTTATTTGTGGATAAACGCTTAAAGCAATAACCCAATCATTTTCAATAGTGCTTTGGAAAGCTGTAAAACTTACTCCGTAACCCAACGTAAGTATTTTTTTTCCCTTGTAAACCGTACGGTTGTAATTGAGATGCAAGGTATGGCTGGCTTTTGCATCTCCGTACCAAAAAACGGGAAGCCCAGCACTTCTAAAGTTCCCAATACGCGCTTGCATAGAAAAGAATTTATTTGCTGCGTATCCAATAGCATCATTTGCATAACCTATTTGTAAAGTGTTTTTTGGGAAGAAAACATCACTGGTTTCATGAAACTCCTTGGGCACTAAATTGCTTAAGTTGTACTGGAATCCCGCGGTAAATTGATAAATAGATGGCTGGTCTGCACTCTCAGTGGGAATGAACATCGCTTGTGCACTCAAGTCCCATTGGTTGTTCAAATGGTATTTCAGACCTGCAACACTCATGACACTAAAATAGTCCTTATCCTCAACTCCTCTATTAGTTCCCAATAAAAATCCCTTGCGAGTCACGCGTGCTGGGCCTGTCTCTGCAATAAGGCTCCATCGATCATTTAAAGAAAATTGCCGGCTTAAGGTAAGAAACCATGAATTTACAAATACGCTTTTTTTAAGATCGGTACCATTTACATTTTCAAATTCAAACCATACCGCAGGTCGCATTACTCCATATTGTAAAGCCCAATTTTTATCGATTTTATATCCTAGAAGTAATCTTCCAGAAAAAGGGTTTTTATAATAACCGCTGGTAGTAAAACCTTCATTGAGTAAACTCTCGTCAAAACCATAATTTACATAGCCTAAATTGATCTGAAAGAAAGTCCTCTCCAAAAACGGATAATCTTTTTTCTCCGTCGTCTCCTGAGCTTGAAGACACATAGAAATGAGTATAAACGATAAAACACGGAATCTTTTGAGCATTAAATTCAATTGATTGCGCAAGATAGCATCACTTGAACAAATTATATTTGATATGATTGATGTGTTAAATTTTTAACTACATTGCCCGCCACTAATGAAACCAAATTTGTGAGAGTACATACAACCAGTTGCTTTTTTGCCCTTTTCTTATCATCAATTGCCTTTGCCCAGTCACCTAATCTAGATGATGTTTTCCACGATTTTCTAATCATCATGGATCGGTATAATGAACCCGCAGCAGAAGCAAGTACCATGCAAACAGGCGCTGGATATTACACCACGGCAAAGTCATTGAAAAAATTTGAATTCGCGGTCAGCATAGGATTGAGTGGATTGCCTTTTCCAGACAAAAAGCAAAGCTTTGCGATTACTGATCAAGAATTGCTCAATTTTGATATACGGGATGGAGAGGAAGCCACGATTCCCTCTGCTCTAGGAGGAGAGAAAAGAGTGTTTTTTGATTTTGAAATAGCTGGCGATCAGTATGAATTTCAAGCTATAGGTGGTTTAGGTACCGATTTTTTTGCCTTTCCTTACGTGCAGGGACATTTGGGTCTTTGGAAAGAAACGGAATTGATTATTAGATATGGACCAAAAATAACCATAGAAAATTCGGATTACGCACTGTATGGCGCTGGAGTAAAACACAATTTGAGCCAATATATCTTCAAGGACTCCCGACCCGTTGAAATCGCGTTTTTAGGAAACATCAACTGGAGTGACTTTAATCTTAGATACGAGCGATTAGCACTGGAGCCAGCTAGCGGCGATCCTCCCATTGCTGTAATTGATGGTACCTTGATTGATTACTATTCAGTAAATACAGGATTGATTGCCAGTAAAGGTCATGGCTCTTTAGAATTTTCTGGAGGACTGATTTATACCAATAGCTGGATTGATTATAGATTAACAGGTGATGAAGGGCAGTTTCTCAACATTTTTAATCAGGTTTTACGTGCTCTTAGCGAGCGTAAAACTAGTTTTAAGGTAGACCTTGGAACGGCTTATAATTGGGAAAAATGGACCCTCGCAAGTCAAGTAAGCATCTCTGAATTTGTAAATTTTAATTTACAGGGCGTCTATAAGATTTTTTAACACTATCTGAATCCTGATTTAATCAATAGCAAACCTATAAAAAAACCTAAACTATGAAGTTATAGTCTAGGTTTTGTTATGAATCGTCTTACAATAATTTTAGTTCGTTAAAAAAGAATTATTGAAATTTAATAAGTTAGATCTAAAGTTCCTTGGGTTAAACTTAGATCAGCTCCATCTGTACTAGATACGATACCACTAAAACTACCTTGCAGAACACCGTTTGAATTTACGGTAATTTCATTGGTAAAATCATCAAAACCGCTCGTGTTAGGAAAATACTCTCTTCCATTCACTGTTAATTTGAAATTCTGCATTATGTCTATTCCAGTAGCATTTTCTGCCAATTCAAAGTATATGAAACGATTAGCTCCTTGAGTTTGCTTGCTTCCAGTGACTACGATGGTTCCCGAATTCAAAACAGCGCTATTTATCGGGAAATCAAGAGTAAAGGTTCCTCCTCTAACGCTTAGGGTTCCAGAGCTTGAGCTACCAGTTGTGCAATCTCCCAGTGCATCTAATTGGTTCTGTAGATTTCCACTAGCATCACCACAAGCATCTATTTCATTCTGTAAAGCTATCTTTAGGGCATTGCAAAGACCTTCGTTAGTATTGTCTTGATTATAAGCTGTTTGCGCATCAGCGCTTGCGGTTTGCGCGGTTGGACAATCGTTTGATACCTCATCATCATCATCGCATGATATTATTGTAAAAAAGAACAATGCGATAAATAATGGATAAGCAATTTTGAATTTTGACATAGTCATTTATTTTAAGTTTTGTTTATTTTTCCTACAAACATACGATTTCTATTGATTTGATTGGAAACCTTAATTTGCGTATGTTCCTAACATAGTTATAAATATCATGAAGATAAGGTTTACCTCTCTATCTACCATTTATGATAAATCTTAAGTATTTGAGTACGAATGGAAGAAAATTTAAAGAGAACTTTCTGTTAGGCTTTTTTAGAATCTACTTACGCCCCAGTCTCCTAGTAGCAACCCATTCCTTCAGCTTTTCCTTAGCTTCAGTGGCCGGATAGCCTAGATAGGTTGCACCTGCGGGAACATCGCCTACAGTACCGCTACCAGCTCCTATTGTAGCTCCGGAACCTATGCTAGTATGGTCCTTTATCGAGGCGCTCCCTCCTATCACGACACCGTCACCTAAAGTTACTGATCCTGCCAGACCTGATGCTCCCGCCATAATGCATGATCTTCCCAACACACAGTTGTGGGCAATCTGTACCAGGTTGTCAATCTTGCAACCATCGCCTATGATCGTAGAATTAAATTTAGCGCGATCCACACAGGAATTGGCTCCTATTTCCACACCATCGCCTATGACCACGTTGCCTATATGGGCAATTTTCACCAGTCCTTGTCCATCTTCTGCAGGCCGGTAGCCAAAACCATCAGCGCCAATACTTACATTATTATGGAAAATACACCCCTTCCCTATTTTAGAACGTTCTCGGATCACCGTTCCCGACCATACAGTTGTACCGGCACCTATTTCTGAATCATCATAAACGCTCACATTATGGTAGAGTCTAACACCAGCTCCGATTTTTACATTTTTTCCTACATAACAGTGTGGTCCTATATGCGCACCGTCTGCTATTTGCGCGGTTTCATGAATGACCGCTGTAGGGTGCACATCTTTGATTTCTGGTAACGGTGGTTGTGCCATTTCTAGCAATTTTGCCATGGCGAGATCTGCGTTATCTACGAGGATCAGCGCCCGGTTTTCACCAGGATCTATATCGATGTTTTTAGTAATCACGGCGGCGCTTGCTGCACTATCCTTCCATTGTCGCGCAAATTTTCTAGTACCTATAAAACTCAAATCATTTTTCTTTGCCGTTTTCAAGTCCGCAACTCCGGTAATCTGTTCAGTTGTAGCGCCTTTTACTTCAGCATTTAAGATTTCGGCGATTTGTTTAACGGTAAAGGAAAGCATAGCTAGTTATTTATAGTTTTGATAAATATAAGGTGTATTAAGTCTCATTTAAAATTTGTGGGGTTCTCGCTTTCGCGAAAGCGTAATCATCTACAAACTACAGTCACTGAAACCGATCTTCAAAAGATAAGTATATACTTATTTCAAAGAGGTTTTTCATTGCCTTATAACCTAAAGAGTGGTAACTTTACTTCTTATGACCGAGGAGGAAATCAAGCTAGAAAATAAGAAGATCGCCCGTGGGTACAAGGACCTTCTCGCGGTAAGTTATCAAACTCTTACTGATGAGGATAAAAAGCTGATCAGAAAGGCTTTTGATATTGCTGTTGAAGCTCATGCCCCACAACGCCGCAAAAGTGGAGAAGCCTATATTTTCCACCCGATCGCAGTAGCAAAAATCGTAGCCAAAGAAATAGGCCTAGACGCCACCGCTATTGCCGCTGCCCTACTCCATGATGTTGTAGAGGATACAGAGTACACCCTCGCAGATATTGAGCAGATTTTTAACGAGACCATCGCCAGAATCGTGGATGGACTCACTAAAATCGCACACCTCAAAAAAGATGCTGACATCTCTTCACAAGCAGAGAATTTTAGGAAGATGTTGCTCACGCTCAATGATGATATACGCGTTATTATCATTAAAATAGCCGATCGTTTGCACAATATGCAGACCATGGATAGCATGCCACCACACAAACAGGTGAAAATTGCGAGTGAAACTCTTTATATCTATGCACCTATCGCACATAGATTGGGACTTTACAATATTAAAGTAGAACTTGAGGATCTGGGACTCAAATATACAGAGCCAGAGGTTTTTAAGGACATACAACAGTCCATTAAAGAGAGTAAAGAAGAACAGGCTGCCTATATTGACAATTTTAAGAATGTATTGGAAGATTCACTGGACAAGGAAGGACTCCAATACACGATCACTGGAAGACATAAATCGGTTTTTTCCATACGCAGAAAGATCTTAAAACAGAATGTCGCCTTTGATGAGGTGTACGACAAGTTTGCGGTACGTATTGTTTTCAGAGGTGATCACGGTAATGAAAAATTTCTTGCCTGGAAGATTTATTCCATTGTGACAGATCATTTTAGACCCAATCCCATCAGATTGCGTGACTGGATCAGCTCGCCCAAAAGTACTGGTTATGAAGCCCTGCACATTACTGTAATGGGACCTGACGGAAAGTGGGTAGAAGTCCAGATACGCTCAGAGCGCATGCATGAGATTGCTGAAAAAGGGTATGCCGCTCACTATAAATACAAACAAAGTGATAAAGAAGACGGTCTGGAACAGTGGCTGGGAAAACTCCAGGAAGCCTTAGAGAATCCGGACGTGAATGCGGTAGATTTTGTAGAGCAGTTCAAACTGAATCTTTACAGTAAAGAGATTTTTGTATTTACACCACAAGGGGATTTGAAATCATTACCCAAAGGTGCGACATCCCTGGATTTTGCTTTTGCCATCCATACCGAAGTAGGAATGCACACTCGTGGTGCTCGAGTTAACGGTAAATTAGTACCATTATCCCAAGAACTGAAAAGTGGTGATCAGGTAGATATCATTACCTCTGAAAATCAAATGCCTACTAAAAACTGGTTGGATTATGCGCAAACCGCAAGAGCAAGATCAAAAATCAAAAGTGCCTTAAAACAAGATCAGAAGGAAATTGCCCTCGAAGGTAAATCTATTCTCACTAGAAAACTGCGTGCGCAAAAAATAGCTCTGGATGAGAAAAGTGTCAATCAAATGGTTAATTTTTTCAATCTTAAAACAAGTCATGATCTTTTTTATCGTGTAGGTAATGGAAACATTGATAATAAAGGAATAAAAGACTTTGCCAGCAGTCGCAGCAATGCTTTGTATTCTTTTATCAAAAATAAGATACGCAAACCAAAAGAGAATCCTGATCTATACAAAGAGGAGCTTACCCAAAATTACGACGAGCTGGTTTTTGGCAGGGAAATGACTAAGTTGGACTACACGCTGTCTAAATGTTGCAACCCCATTCCTGGAGATCCCGTTTTTGGATTCACGACCGTGAGCGAGGGAATCAAGGTACATAAGAACAATTGTCCCAACGCAATAAGTCTTCAAAGCAAATTTGCCTATCGCATCATAACGGCAAAATGGATAGATTCTTCCCAGCAAGAACATCGTGCTGACATTAACCTGACGGGAATTGACAAAATGGGACTGGTTCAAGAGGTCACACTAATGATTTCTGAGAACATGCACGTAAATATTAAAAATATTAGTTTTAGCAGTGACGATGGTGTCTTTAGTGGACGTATAACCGTAGTTGTTCCAAATAGCGATATACTTACAAGGCTGATAGATAAACTTAAAAAGATCCACGGTATTGATAAAGTAACCCGATCCTAAAATATATGAGTGATAAAAGTCCAAAGAATACAGAAAAGGAGCAGGAAACCGTAAAAGAAGTCTTTACAGTATTTCTCAATGAGAAAAAGCACAGAAAGACTCCCGAGCGTTATGCGATTCTAAAGGAAATCTATTCCAGTGGAGAGCATTTTGACATAGAATCTCTGTACGGCAAGATGAAAGCGCAGAATTACCGCGTAAGTAGAGCGACTCTTTACAATACAATAGAATTATTAATGGAATGTAAGCTGGTGCGCAAGCATCAATTTGGTTCCAGTCAATCCTATTATGAACAATCCTATTTTGATAGACAGCACGACCATGTGATTCTCACTAATTCAGAGGAAGTGATAGAGTTTTGCGATCCACGTATTGAGAGTATAAAAAAGACCATAGAAGAAGTATTTGATGTCACTATAACCAATCATTCTTTATACTTTTACGGCACTAAAAACACACCCGAAAAAACAACATAATGGCAGTAGATCTATTGCTCGGTCTTCAATGGGGCGACGAGGGAAAAGGCAAAATCGTAGACGTTCTCACCTCAAATTACGATATCATCGCAAGATTTCAAGGAGGGCCTAATGCAGGTCACACCCTAGAATTTGATGGCATCAAGCATGTTTTGAGAACAATCCCTTCAGGAATTTTCCATGAGAAATCCATAAATGTAATCGGGAATGGAGTGGTGATCGATCCTGTTGTATTTGTACAAGAATTGGATGGCTTGGATCAGTTTGACATTGATTACAAGAAAAAACTGATACTTTCTCGCAAGGCTCATATCATCTTGCCTACACACCGTTTGCTGGATGCAGCTTCAGAAACTTCTAAGGGAAAGGCAAAAATAGGATCTACCCTCAAGGGAATCGGGCCTACCTATATGGATAAAACAGGTCGCAATGGAATACGCATAGGCGATCTTGAATTAGACAGTTGGAAGGAGAAATACCGTGCTCTCGCAAATAAACACGAAGCTCTTATAAGCTTTCATGATGTGGATATCCAGTACAACCTCAATGAAATGGAAGAAGAATTCTTTGCTGCAGTAGAGCGCTTAAAAGAATTGACCTTCATAGATTCTGAGGAGTACCTTCAAAATGCTCAGCGCAATTGTAAATCCATTTTGGCAGAAGGCGCTCAGGGTTCACTTCTCGATATTGATTTCGGAACCTATCCTTTCGTAACTTCGAGCAATACTACCGCTGCGGGAGCCTGCACAGGTCTTGGAGTTGCTCCGCGACAGATAGGTGAAGTTTTTGGGATTTTTAAAGCCTACACCACTCGAGTGGGCAGTGGCCCCTTCCCTACGGAGCTTTTTGATGAAGTAGGAAGTGAAATGGCAAAGGTAGGGCATGAATTTGGTGCGGTTACCGGTCGTCCTCGCAGGTGTGGCTGGCTTGATCTTGTAGCCTTGAAATACACTTGCCAGATCAATGGCGTGACCCAACTCATGATGATGAAAGGAGATGTGTTATCTGGTTTTGATGAATTAAAAATCTGCACAGCCTACATTTACCAAGGAAAGGAAATAAGCCACCTACCCTACAATATCGAGGCAGAGAATGTAACACCTGTATATACCAGCATGCCCTGTTGGAATGAAGATCTTACTAAGATGAGATCTGTTGAGGAGTTCCCAAAGGAATTGAATAACTATATCGAGTTTCTGGAAAAAGAATTAGAAATTCCTATAAAAGTGGTAAGCGTAGGACCCGACCGCACCCAAACCATACATCGCTAGTTCCTTCATTTAAAATATCGATATGTCTTTAAAAAATCGGTTGACCGTTGCCTTAAAAGGATTGATGATGGGCGCTGCAGATGTTGTGCCTGGCGTTTCTGGTGGTACGATTGCTTTTATAACGGGAATCTACGAGGAGCTGATCAAAACCATAGACGGCATTGACCTAGGGATGTTCAGAGACTTTTTCAAAATCGGGTTTTCTGCTACCGTTAAAAAATACAACCTTGGTTTTCTTCTTGCTCTTGCGGCGGGAATCTTAGTAAGTGTAGTGAGTCTCTCTAAGATTATCACGCTGCTTTTGCGCACGGAGCCTGTATTATTGTGGGCGTTTTTCTTTGGTTTAGTTCTTGCCAGTGTATTGTATATAGGCAAACAGATCAGCACTTGGAATATTCCGGTAGTTGTTGCGATCATTATAGGCACGGCAGTTTCATATTACATTACCATTGCTGAGCCACTGGGATCGCCAGAGAGCTGGTGGTACATTATATTCTCTGGATTTATCGCAATCATTGCCATGATTTTACCCGGTGTCTCTGGGGCATTTCTATTATTGCTTTTAGGAAGTTACAAAACGATTTTAGGTAGTATCTCAGGACTAGCAGAAGCCATTTCGTCAGGAGATTGGGCTGCCGCTTGGACATTTATGCAAAATCTGTTGCTCTTTGCCGTAGGCTGTGTTTTGGGATTGAAATTATTTTCAAGAATTCTTACCTGGCTCTTTGAAAACTATAAAAACCTAACGCTGGCATTGCTTACAGGTTTTATGATAGGATCGCTCAATAAATTATGGCCGTGGAAAGAAGTGACTGAATATCGCACCAATAGCCATGGAGAAGAAGTCCCTTTTTTAGAATCCAGTGTGTTGCCCTCAAATTTTGATGGCGATCCCAAATTATTGATGGTCGTATTGTTGGCTATCGTGGGATTCGTTCTAATATTGGGATTGGAACGATGGGCAGCAAAGAGTAGTTCTTAGCATGCAGAATTGTCTCAAATTCTACTGATTTATTTCTTCAAGTAATTGATTTTATGGATACTATTCAAATACCTCGAAGCATTTTTGGACTTATAGGTGAACGATTGGATTATAGTTTTTCCCGCGCCTATTTTACAGAAAAATTTGAAAAGCTGAAGCTTAAAGACCACGAGTATCGCAATATTGAGATTCCAGACGTAGATGGTTTGTCTCGCTTTCGCGAAAGCGTAACCTACCACAATGAATCCCGCACAACTAACGGGAAGCCAGAAATTTTGAGAGGCCTCAACGTCACCATTCCTTATAAACAGGCAATTATGGGCATACTGGATCATGTATCTGAAGAAGCTCAAATGATCGGAGCGGTGAACACCATAACGATCGAAGATAATAAGTGGACGGGACATAATACGGATGCCTACGGTTTTGGTAAAAGTTTGGCTCAATTTCTGCCTTTTAAAAAAAATGCCTTGATTCTTGGGACGGGTGGTGCCTCAAAGGCAATCGCTTTTACACTTGAAAGCATGCAAATTCCTTACCTCCATGTTTCCCGGAATCCTAAAGGTGATTTTCAGATCGGTTACGATCAGGTTCAAGAAATAATTAAAGACGTAGAGCTTATTGTGAATTCCACTCCGTTAGGTACCCATCCCGATGTCAACCAAGCTCCTTCTCTATCCTACGATTTTTTGAACAAGACTCATGTGCTTTATGATCTTGTCTACAATCCTTCTAACACCCTTTTTATGAAGCAGGGTTCAAGAAAAGGAGCAAAAGTGATCAATGGGTCAGAAATGCTGCGGTGGCAGGCTGAGAGAGCTTGGGAGTTGTGGAATGAGTAGATGTATAAAGCTGCTTAAGTTTACTTGACCACTTTATTATATTTTCGTTCTCGAAAATTATAGATGTCGACTTAAGCTAAATTCCCAATTGAGTACGGAAAAAACTTCTAGATTACAGTAAAATATGATGGTAAAATCTATAAAGTTGTATTATTGTTTATAGTAGTCACGGAGTGCTACTTCTCGAATGCGTGGAGATTTGTTGAATAGCTCTGCCTTAATAAATTTAATAGTAAGAGGTTCAAAATGAAGATTTTATTGATATTTTTTTTGGTTATTTTTTTATTTAGTTGTTCTGAAAAGATCGATAAAAACCTCAATGAATCAAATGAAGATGTTGAGACTATGGTCGATAGCCTTGGAAAACGCCGATTTTTGCTGTACAATTTTCGTAACGATCTTACCACACTCAATGGACGCGTAAAATTATGTTATCAGTATTTTGACTATGGCGATAGACAAAAATTCAATACTTCAAATTATAAAGTATATCCCTATAAAAATATCTTTTCCTATCGAAACCATAGGCAATTTGATAGTATTGGCCATACCATGTGGTGGAGTAAGGAATTCACAAAAAGTTATCCTTTCATTACAGGAAGTAGGTATTTTAACTATCATCCTGACTCTACCCTATTTTTAAATAATACGGAATCAGAGTACTCCATGCACGTAGTACACCCCAATATGGTGGAGTATAATCACAAATATTCGTCAGCTCGAACCTTAAAACTTGAAAAGCCCTACATGATTGATAATCAGTATGAATATTATTTTGACTCAAGTCAAAAATTACACAAAAAAGTCTACTACGAACTTTTTAATACAAAAGAAAAATGGGTTGCTAGAGATACCATCATTGATGTGGAAACAACCTATAAATATGCAGGTCAATCTATCAATAAGCGTATTACAAGGTTCAGGCCCAATCAACCCAAAGATGATATGTTTCTTACGGATAATGGTTTACAGAGGTTACATGACAAGCTAGTTCCCATCCGTATACCTTGTGAAGAGGATTTTGAATACGATGGCAAGGGAAGGGTGATCAAATGGCATTTTTATCAAGGCAAAACTAATTATCTGACGCATTATTATGTCTATAACGACGATGATATTCTGACTAAAAAAACCGTCATCGATTATCAGATACTTAAGGATTATGGCAACCTATCCTACCAGGCAGATATCCTTTTTGATGAATTTGAGAATATTACTCGTGTGGATCGTATCAACATCAATGGAGATACCCTCAATACCCAGTATTACGAATACTTCAAGTTTGATGATCATAATAACTGGACAGCATTTAAAGCATATCTAGATGGGAATAAAGAAGACAAAGGTCTCGTTTCTCTATCAGCAAGAAGAGAATTAACTTATCATAATTAATTACTTATGAACACTATTGCGCCTACATTAGATCAGATATTACCACTAGATAAAATCACTAGTGAGTTCAGTGGAACCGGAGTCATCAAATGTTTAGAAATGTAACGCTAACAGGCTGAGAGAGCTTGGGAGCTGTGGAATCAATAATAAAATCTCAAATATTCAAAGGTTGCAAGTACTTGTTAAACTAAGTATCTTGCCCGCTCTATAAAAGAATCTTAGAAATGACACAGAATGATAACCTGTCAGAAAAGGCAGACGGAAAACAAGAGGAAAGCGACAAGCAAAAAAACCTGCTTGAAAACACAATCGTTGAAACTTCAGAGAACAAAAAAGAACGCAACGAGGGTGAAAACAACATTGAATCAGATATGGAAGATGAAGTAGTCGTACCTGGTGACAATAAGGCAAAAAATACGCAGGAAGACGATTCAACAACTCACGAGGACTCAATCGTGGAGGAAAAGGAGAACATTGAAAAATCAGAAGATCCTATAGTAGAGGTTGATGAAGATGAAGATGCTGAAGATTCCAAATCTTTAGAACAAAGTGACAATACTGAGAAGGAAAGTGGTGACAGTACCACTGCGACCGTTTCTAAAAAAGATAAGAATTCCATTCCCGAGAAAGATTATTCAAAAATGGATCGCAACCAGCTTATGGGAGAATTGCGTGAGCTCATGCAGGAATATCCCATTAACAGCTTCAGAAGCGAGGCAGAAGACATTAAAAAGGCTTTTGAGCAACAGGATGCTGCCGATGAGAAATCACAAAAAGAGGCTTTTGATAAAGAAAATCCGCCTAGTGATGATCCTTTAGCTCCCGAGTTTAAATATGATGATAAACTGCGTAAGGAGTTCAATGACCTACACCGTTTGTACAGAAAGCAAAAAGGTGAACATCAACGTGCCAAAAGAAAAAGGGAAGAAGATAATCTCGCGATAAAACGTGATATTATTGAGAATATCAAAGGCCTTATTGATGAAGAAGAAAACATAGGTACTACTTTTAAGAAATTTCACGATCAGCAGGACTTGTGGAAAGCTACCGGGAATATTCCCCACGACTCCTATAATATAACATGGGAAGATTACAGACTCGCCGTACAGAATTTTTACGATTATATAGACCTAAGTAAGGAATTGCGTGATAAAGATTTTGAGCGAAATCTCGATTTTAAAAAAAAGATTATCGCTCGTGCGGTGGAACTGGGTGACGAACCCAATATCCATAAAGCCTTGCGTGAACTCCAAGAGCTTCATAGAATGTGGAAGGAAGACGCTGGACCCGTAGAAAGAGATTTAAGGGATTCAATTTGGGATGAATTTAGCGCAGCTACCAAGACCATTCACGATCGCAGGCAAGCTTATTATGAAGAGAAGGATAAGCTGGCTGAAAAAAATCAAACGATCAAGGAAAACATCGTTGCAGAAATACATAAGATTACTCAAGCTGGAGCCAAATCCCACAAGGAATGGCAAGAGCGACTTGAAGAAATCAAAGTATTAAAAGAGCTGTTTACCAAAACCGGTCCAGCACCCAAGGCTGTAAATAATCAACTTTGGGATCAATATCGCAACGCGACAAGAGAATTCAATAAAGCCAAAAATGGTTTCTACAAAGAAATCAAGCAGGAGCAAAATGAAAACCTCGCTGCTAAAATGAAACTGGTCGCAATCGCTGAAGAACACCAAGATTCAGAAAACTTTGCCGAAGGTCTTGAAATAATGAAACGCATACAAGCCGAGTGGAAAACCATAGGTCATGTGCCCAGAAAAGACAACGACAAAATCTGGAAGCGTTTTAAAAAGGCCTGTAATGCTTTTTTTGACAAGAAAACAGCTGAAAAAAATCAAGCGAGCAAAGAAGAGACTGCAAACTATGAATCAAAGCTCAAAGTGTATGACGAGCTTAAGAACATGATTCCAGACGGAGATGATGATGCGATGAAGAAGCAAATCGAAGAAGTCATGAATAAATGGAGCGCGATAGGTCGGGTACCCTATAATAAAAAGCAGATTCAGGACAAATTTGAGAAATTAGTTAAAGCTAAATTGAAATCGGCTGGATTGAGTGAGGTAGATGCTGAGATGATGAAGTATCAAAACAAGCTCAACAGTCTGGAAAGCGGTGATGCTAGAGATTTCAAAAATGAACGTTTCTATTTGAAAAAGCGTCGTGAGGAGATTAAAAATGAGATGATTCAGTTAGAGAACAATCTGCAATTCATCAACGCAAAGGATGACAAGAATCCTTTTCTCGTTGCCCAACGCAAGAATATCGCTAATCTTGAAAAAGAACTCAACGTGATTAAGGAAAAGCAAAAGCAGATCAATATTCTTGAAAGACAAGTCAATAAAGAAGAAGAGTCTGTAGAGGAAACTGATTCTTAAACCTTAATCACAGTTGTATTTAAAGCTTGGTAAGCCACAAGTTAAATGGATAGACTTAAAGAAATATATGTAAAGTATGAAATTGGGGAAATATACCCAGAGAATTTACCATTTGAGATACAGAAATTGCCAGGTAGTGCTTTGAAAAATGAATTTTTGATTAAAATATCTAATTTAAATAAACCAACGAAACAGGATTTGTATGAATATATATTAAACGCCTTTTCTATTCCTGAAGATAAAAAAATAACTCAAATGGAAAAAATAGAAATTTTAATCAATTGGTGGGAAAATGGAAAAATCAACTCGGAAAAATTATTATTTAGACTCAGAAACTTGTGTATACAAAAATGTATAAGTAATGAGAATTTAGACAATTTTGAGCGAAAGCTGCAATGGTCCATAAATGGAGAATGGGTTCCAAGCGATGAATGGGATGATTGCATCGAAGAATTAAAAAAAGTAATTATTCTGAATTTATAATAAAAACCAGTGGCTAACAAGGTATAAAAAATCATAGGGCAATCAGTACTTAACCAAATGGCAAAGGCACCTTTACAAGGTCGCGAATTTTTAAATTTGGCTTATTAAGTAAAAAGATAATAAGAAAATCAAATAATTCAGCCTGTGTATATCTGAATTTTAGCGCTCTTTTTTTACCCTATTATTCTTTCATACAACCGTTTAGTTAAGCGGCGCTTTTATAGTTTTAAGCTATGAGTAATTTTCTAGAAAAAATGTTGGGTGGCGTATCGAGTTATTACGAAATGCTTATGAAATCTCGCAAGGATATTACATCCTATACGGATAATGATGTATTGTTTATTGCTGATCAACTGAAAGACATTTCCCAGAAAGCAATCTTCACTAATCATATCTCTGATGAGCGGTCTGCTCCTACTTCATTATCTAGTGATAAATTACCGCTCAACCCAAAACTTGAACCTTTATCCTTTTTGATCGAATTCAAAATTAATTCATCTGCCTATGCATTGTTTTGTGATATTGACAAAGCAGTTAAAAACCAGGAATTTCATAAACTGATTAAAGTTGATCTTCAGGAATCTACTGCTGATCATTCAAAATTAAATGAATCAGAATCATTGCCTATTTGGGAAGAATTAGTTCATAGAAAGAAGTCCATTAATGATGAGGTAAAAAAGCGAGCTCCAGAAAATCCATGGAGCTTGTACAAAACTGCTAAAGGAAAAATTATTAAAAATTCTGATTACCAAATACAGATAGGTGGCTACCCTCAATGGCTAATTAATGACATAGACTTTAGAAAAATAAAAAAGCTTGAGTTCCTATGCGAACTCAAGCTTAATTTGAATTGTTCTGTATTCTACTTTAATGATTCTGAACTAGATGAAATTGTCTCGTTCAAGCAAAAACTTTAATTAACCTTTTAGTTTATTAACATGGTAATTCACGAGTCCCTCAATAGGTCTACGCACAATATTACCTACTTCATAGTCAAATTCATCGGCAACTTGTTTGATACGGCGCTCGGCAAAAAAAGCGATGCTACCTACAAAGTGAACCTTGAACTGCTTGATCTCTTCGTGAAATTGAAGGATCATATTTCTAGAAAATTTACGAAGTCCCCTTCTTAAAACCTTCTTGATATATCGCTCGTCGAGATTTTGAAAAATGAATTCTGCGTGTGTAGCGAGATAAGCATTGGGGTTATGCTCTTTGTAAAGATTGCGTTTTACATAATCAGGATCTAGATTGTAAGCTGCACTGAAACGTTCTCTGAGCATTTCTGGCATTCTCTTGAAACTATAATCACGGATCAACTCCTTTCCATACCAGTTCCCACTAGCTTCATCCATAATGGTATAGCCTAGTGACACCACCTTTTGATGGATATTTTCTCCATCAGAAAAACAACAATTGGATCCAGTTCCCAGAATACATACAATACCAGGTCGATCACCCACTGCTGCATAAACCGCTGCCGCCGTATCTTCTTTAACAATAACTTCATCAGCATTTTTGAAATAGGCTGTGAGTAATGCTTGTAGGGCTAAGCGTGGTTTTTCAGTTCCACAACCTGCACCGTAGAAGAACACTTTTTCTACATTTTCTTGAGCCTCTTGAAGCTGTTCGCTCTCTAGAATCCTAGACTGCAGTTCATCGACACTCAATATTGCAGGATTCATTCCTGAGGTTCTGGTTTTGAAAAGTTCTTTACCGTCGTTATCTATGGCTATCCAGTCACACTTAGTCGAGCCGCTATCTGTAATCAGTATCATTTGTGAGTTCTTAAAATTGGTAAATAAAAAAGCTGGAATTTAGATTTAGATTCCAGCTTTTAAGTTAGGTAATTAAAGTGAATTCACTTTTTCTGCCAAGTCAACAAGTTTGTTTGAATAACCAAACTCATTATCGTACCAGCTTACCAATTTGTAAAAAGTAGAATTTAACTCAATAGCTGCATCAGCATCATAGATACTGGTGCGTGGATCGCTCACAAAATCCTGAGATACTACTGGCTCATCTGTATATCCTACGACTCCAGCCATTGATCCTTGTGCCGCTTTCGCGAAAGCGGAATTAATCTCTTCGAGACTGGTTTCCTTTTCTAGCTTCACCGTTAGATCCACAACAGAAACGTCTACGGTAGGAACACGGAAGGCCATACCTGTTAATTTACCTTTTAATTCTGGAATTACCTTTGTTACAGCTACGGCTGCTCCAGTAGAAGTAGGAATAATATTATTCATTGCACTACGTCCCAATCTGTAATTCTTTTTACTCGGTGCATCCACAGTCTGTTGAGTCGCCGTTGTCGCGTGTACCGTTGTCATCAATGCCTCTGCAATACCGAAGTTATCATTTAGGATCTTTGCCATAGGCGCTAGACAGTTAGTGGTACATGAAGCATTTGAAACGATAGTATGATTTGCAGTTAATTCTGAATCGTTAACACCCATTACAAACATGGGAGCCGTTTTAGAAGGTGCTGAAATCACAACCTTTTTTGCACCAGCGTCGATATGTGCCTGAGCATTATCTAAATCTGTGAAGATTCCAGTACAATCTGCTACAACGTCTACTCCTACTTCATCCCACTTTAAGTTTTTGGGATCACGCTCACTTGTAACGCGCACATGAACACCGTCAATGATTAGATTACCATCTTTTACCTCGATAGTTCCACCATATTTCCCGTGTACGGAATCATATTCTAAAAGGTATGCCAACTGGTCTACATCTACTAAATCGTTGATAGCAACAACTTCAACATTGTCTCTCTCCAGAGTTGCTCTAAAAACTATACGACCTATACGACCGAAACCATTAATACCTAATTTTAACTTTTTGCTCATTATATTATTATTTTACTTATTGATTAATTAAATCTTATGTGGTCATGATATCACTCACACGCAATAGCTCCGTGTCGATATCTGTTTTACCTTTCACTGCTTGATCTATGGGACATAGGGCCATTTTACTGTTTTGGATACCTACCATGTAGTTTGTTTTTCCTTCCATTAGGCTCTCTACGGCCTTCACTCCCATGCGGCTGGCTAACACACGATCCCAGCAAGATGGAGTCCCACCGCGTTGCATGTGACCCAGTACGGATACTCGCACTTCATACTCTGGAAGGTTTTCCTCTACATAGTCCTTGAGGTCAAAAACATTTTCACCCGTCTTGTCTCCTTCTGCTACTACTACAATACTGCTGGACTTACCCGATTCACGTGATCTACGTAAACTCTCAATAAGTCTTTCCTTACCGAGATTTTCTTCGGGAATTAGAATTTCCTCTGCACCAGCACCTACTCCTGCGTTTAGGGCTATATTTCCAACATCACGTCCCATCACCTCAACAAAAAACAATCTATTGTGTGAACTGGCGGTATCTCTGATTTTATCTATGGCCTCAACCACAGTATTTAGGGCTGTATCGTAACCTAGAGTGGAAACCGTGCCATAAATATCATTATCTATGGTACCAGGAATTCCCATGACCGGGAAATCAAATTCTTCTGAAAAGATCATGGCTCCTGTAAAGCTCCCATCCCCTCCTATAACTACAAGGGCATCCAAACCTATATTAGTGGCTTCCTTATAAGCCTTTTCCCTTCCTTCCTTTGTTCTAAATTCTTGAGACCTAGCACTCTTCAGTATAGTTCCTCCTTTGTTGATAATATTATTTACGCTACGGGCATCTAAGTTTTTAAAATCTCCTTCTATCAAACCCTGATATCCTCTATAAATACCTACGCAATCCAGTTTGTGATAAGCACATGTTCTTACTACTGACCTGATTGCTGCATTCATACCGGGAGAATCTCCCCCAGAAGTCATTACTCCTATCTTTTTCAAGCTTTTTGTCATTATGTTTTTAATAAAAACCATGCTAATTTATTAAAGAATAATTAACGGTAGTACTGAATTAATTTATATTTAGCTTTTTTAGAAATTTCAAACGTTATCGTTAATAACTTTACAGTATGAAACTGCAAATCGTTGATTTTTGCATAGTTATAGGGTTTTTTATTCTTTCTCTTGCCATAGGTATTTTCGTTTCCAAAAGGAGCACTTCCAGTAGTAGCTCATTCTTCCTATCAGACAGAAATATGCCGTGGTGGTTACTAGGTGTTTCCATGGTGGCGACCACCTTTGCCGCAGATACCCCAAACCTTGTAACGGGACTTGTGAGGGATAAAGGAGTTTCCAGCAATTGGGTATGGTGGTCTTTTTTACTTACTGGTATGCTTACCGTATTTTTTTATGCAAGGTTATGGCGTCGCAGTGGTATCACCACTGATCTTGAGTTTTACGAGCTGCGCTATTCTGGTAAGAGTGCAGCATTTTTGAGAGGTTTTAGAGCTATATATCTAGGAGTCATATTCAATATTGTAGTAATGGCCACAGTTTGCCTGGCAGCAATTAAAATTGGGCATGTAATGTTTGATTTTAAAAGTCATGAAACTCTCTTGATCGCGTGTGTTGTAACACTTCTCTATTCCTTATTAGGTGGTTTGAAAGGAGTTCTTATTACCGATTTTGTGCAATTTCTTATTGCCATGGTAGGTTCAATTTGGGCTACTTATTACATTCTCAACCTTCCAGAAATAGGTGGATTGACCGAGATGATCAATCATCCCAATGTGATCAGTAAACTCGATCTATTACCAGATTTTTCTGATACAGATCTGGTAATGGGAATTTTTATCATTCCCATAGCTGTACAATGGTGGAGCACTTGGTATCCTGGTTCTGAGCCGGGCGGTGGTGGTTATATCGCTCAGCGTATGCTGGCTGCCAAAAATGAGCGTCACGCTACTTGGGCGGTTCTGTTTTTCAATCTTGCCCACTACGCGCTCAGACCATGGCCTTGGATTTTAATTGGTCTAGCTTCATTAATTGTTTATCCCAACCTTGATGCGCTTGCAAATGCGTTTCCTAACTTAGAATCAAGTTTTATCAAAGATGACTTGGGTTATCCCGCGATGCTCACACTCCTACCCGCTGGACTATTGGGACTGGTGGTAACTTCTCTCATTGCAGCTTTTATGAGTACCATTTCTACACACCTCAACTGGGGATCCAGTTATGTAGTCAACGACTTTTATGCCCGTTTCATCAACAAAAACTCTAGTGAAAAACAAAAGCTTTATATCGGGCAGTTTTCCATGGTAATTATGCTCGCTCTCGCTGCAGGACTTTCTTACGTTCTCGAAGAAGCAAAAGTAGCTTTTGACCTTATTATCCAGATAGGCGCGGGATCTGGACTTTTGTTTATTTTGAGGTGGTTCTGGTACAAGATCAATCCATGGTCTGAGATTACCGCAATGGTGGTTTCTTTCATTAATGCAGTTCTGTTCTTCATTAATTCCAGTGAACCTATTGGTTTTCAGTATCAATTATTTGGAGAGTTAGAGAGCTGGGAAACAATTTGTTTAAATGTTCTCATTACGACTATTGCCTGGTTGATTGCTACCTTTCTAGCTAGAGAAAATAGTTCTGAAACTATCAAAAAATTTGACAAGCTCATTTATGGATCAGAGTCCAAGTTTTATAATTTTCAATTTAAAACCATTGGTTTCCTATTGGGAACGATAGGTATTTACAGCTTGTTGTTTGGTCTCGGCCAGTGGATTTATGGAAATCTACAACTTGGAGTGCTGCTCTGCTCGAGTTTTTTTGTTTGTTCTACTACTCTTTTTGCCTTAAGGAAGAAGATTTTTTAGGATCTCGCTTTCGCGAAAGCAAGAAAACAAACATCTTTACACAGCTTGAGTTGGCTTCTCAAAATAAAATGAACAATGATTATTAAAAACCCATTTGCAGACTGGGATGTATCGATTACGAAAAAGTATCCACCCGTCAAAAAGAAGGTGCCTCAAAAACCAGCTTCAAGGATTGTAAACAGAGATTACTCCAAAGTATTTATCATAGGTTTCAACAAAACGGGTACGACCACCATGGCTAAGCTGTTGCGACAATTTGGTCTCAAAGTTCCCAATGAAATTGTAGGAGAAATGCTGGCTGAAGAATGGATTCTACAAGGCAGAACAGACCGACTTATGCGATACTGTGAAACTGCAGATGCCTTTCAAGATATCCCTTTCTCTTTTCCGCTACTTTACAAGAAACTATACGAGCGATTTCCTAAAGCAAAATTTATTCTAACTACGCGTGATAGCGACGATCAGTGGGTAGATTCACTCATGGGTTTTCACAATAAGATTTATGCATCTAACAAAGAAGTAGGTGTGACGGCTGATGATCTTGCCTCTCAAAATTACGTGTACAAGGGCTGGTCACTTGATGTGAGAAAATGGATCTATGATTATCCAGACATTGCAGTTAATGATCGTGAGGCTTATAAAAAAGTGTACAATTCACATAACACAGATGTACTTGCATTTTTTCAAGACAAACAAGATCAATTTTTACATATGAACGTTTCCAAAAATCAGGATTTCAGCCGCCTTTGCTCATTTTTAAATGTAGAAACGGATTTGAAGGAGTTTCCATGGGCAAACAAAACATCTACTATTGAGGTATGAGTTTATATTGCATAGGTTAGAGTAATAAATTCAATTGTCAAAAGCTGTGGTTGCAAATATCAGTCTTCTGAGAGTGATTTCCACATTTGATCTCCGAGTAAATCAAAGCTCTCACTGCCACCGATTTCTTGAAGGTTCAACGAGCTATCCAATGATGTGGATGCTGCTCTTCCATTCAACCTAATATCCTCTAAGCAGCGATTGAGTAAGGGTTCACTAGGATCTCCCAAATTTCCAAGATTGCCAAAATCTTCGCCCTGTTCTATATCTGGATCCAATCCGTTCACATAATCAGTCACACCAGCTGAGTTAACACTTTTTAGAACTAATGGCTGCATCGCATAGCGGTGTGAGGGATCAGCTCCTGCACGTCTAAAATTGGGACTATCATAAAGTGTGACGCTTGCCTGAAATTTTCCTGCGGTAGAAGTTCCTACTTGGACTACGTTTATATATGGATCCAAGGAATTGATCACAAGCTCACTCGCACTGGCGCTGCTTCCTGTTGTAATGATATGAACCTGAGAAAGATTAAGTGAGTTAAATCCACTACTGCCCTCAATACGATCCACAAAGTTATTGACCAGTTGCTCTGGGTCATCATTAATGAAGAGTTGCTGGATATCTGGATTCCACTGTTCAGTAGAAAAGACATCTGATGTTGGGTTTCCAGAAATTAGGCTACCCAATGCAATTGCACTGCTTACAGCACCACCTCCATTATATCTTAAATCAAGAACAAGGTGAGTGACGCCCTGAGCTTGAAAATCTGCAAAAACACTATTTAAATCAGGATCAAATTGAGATAAGAAACTGTTGTACATAATGTATCCAACTTTTTGTACTCCTTGATCTATTACTCTAGACACATGAATGGGATCTTCTTGCATAACCATCTTTGTAAGAGTAATCTCATTACCGTTAGCGGTACTCGCACCATTATCCAAGTCTGCAAGTCCTATTGTATAAGTGTCATCGTCAAGCAGGTCATTAAAATTGGTTCTTGTAAGCCTTGTACCATTCACAGAGTTGAATATCATGCCCCTAACTACATTTTGAGCCGAAGCATCTGAACCTGGCAAAACGTAGCGTACATATCCAAATACTGCCGTCGCGCTTCCATTTTCTGCCACTAAACCGAACTTCATTCCGTTTGTTTTGCTGCTACCAGACAGAGCGTTTTCCAAGGCTACGTAGTCACTTACAATTATACTGAATCGATCAGTGCGTTCTCTTTCAAAGATGAGACTCTCGAAGAATTCTTCTGGCGTTGCAAATTGATCATGATAGGCCTCTAATTCAGAGGTGTTTGCAAAACGATCATCAGCAAGAACATCTATTTGTGGCTTATATAAGTAAAAGGCATTCATTCCACGCCATACAAAATTCTTTACTGAGGATCCTGCCGCTAGGTTGTCATCAAGGTCATCGGCGCAACTGGATAAAATCAATAATGCTAATAAAGGTAATAAGGTAATTCTAAGGTATTTCATATTCCATTTATTCAGATGCCAATTTAGTGAAGTTTGAGCTATTCTTATAATATACTAAACGCAATAAGCCGCTTTAAATTTTAAGCTATAAAAAAACCTCACAAATAAATGTGAGGCTGTATGATAACTTAGTAAAATTTAATCCCACTTTGAACCAAAGAACTTAGAACGAGATTTGCCTCCTTTAGGTTTGTCATTTCTAGATTTCCCATCTCGTTTACCTGTGTCGCTAGAACTGGGCTTTGTTTTGCGATCGCCAAATCTTTTGGGCTTCTCTTCGCCATCATTATTTCTGGAAGGTCTACCCTTGAAGCTAGATGAAGATTTATTATCGTTAAATTTTTTGCGACCACGACCTTTATCGCGATCACGTCCTCGTCCACCTCTATCTCGTGACTCGGTAACTTTACCTGAGTGCTCGTTTGCTCGTAGCTCACGACCATCACGTTCTGCACCATTTAGTTTTTCCATTTGGTTTGCCACCTCTTCTTTTACGTCCATAAAAGAATGGGCGCCATCTAATACGATACGTCCTACATCATTTCCAGAAATGCCAGTCACATCACAAACAAAACCGAGCAACGCTCCTTTATTCATATTGTCTTTGCGACCTAGGTTTATGAAGTAGGTCTTCATTCCCTCTTCCTTGCCTCTGGATTTGCGACCACGTTCACGACCATCCCTTCCCTTACCATCATCTTTGTACTCACGGCGGTCATTGAGATCTGTTATGGAATTGCGCTTATAGATACTGTTGTATTCTCTGGTCAATAATTTTGCAATGAGCTCTTCCTTAGAGACCTCATCAAAATGAGACTGAACAGAATCTATAACCTCAGTGCTAATCTTAGGATTGATTTCTTGTTTAAGAAGATTTTCAGACCAGCGCGATATGCGTTTTGCGGTAATCGCATCTAGAGCAGGAACTTCTGCTTTTTCAAAAGTAATGCCCAACTTACTGGCTATATATTTAAGCTTGCGGTTGTCTCCTTTTGTGATAAGAGCAAGAGAAACTCCCTTTTTACCAGCACGAGCAGTTCTTCCTGAACGGTGTGTGTAAAATTCTGGATCGTCGGGTAGAGCAAAATGAATAACGTGAGTAATATCATCCACATCTATTCCACGAGCTGCTACATCAGTTGCGATAAGAAGTTTTAGATTCTTATCCCTAAAACGCTTCATCGCAGCATCTCGCTGTGCTTGGGACATATCACCATGTAAGGCTTCGGTAGAATAGCCATTATTATTTAATTCATCGGCTACCTTCTGTGTATCTCGCTTAGTACGACAAAATACGACACCAAACATATCTTCATCGTAATCTAGATAGCGACGCAAGGCTTCTATTTTATCTGAAGCTTTTAATTGGACAACTTTGTGGTCAATATTTGTATTTACAACGTTCTCACGGTTGATTTTTACTTCCTCCGGTTGTAACATGTAAGTATCAACTATCTTCTTGATCTCTTTTGCCATGGTGGCTGAGAACAACCAGATATTTCTACCTACGTCAGTTTTGGATAAGATAAAATCGATGTCATCACGGAAACCCATGTTCAACATTTCATCTGCCTCATCAAGAATGAGAAATTTAAGTGCATCCAGAGAGACGACCTTTCTTTTCATAAGATCCATCAAACGTCCTGGAGTTGCCACAATAACTTGCGCTCCTCGTTTAATGTCCTTGATCTGTCCCATAATATTTGCACCACCAAAAACAGGTACAATATTAAGTTTTCCCATTTGGGAAGACATCAATTCTAGTTGACGGCAAATTTGCTGAGCAAGTTCTCTTGTAGGAGCGAGAATAAGCGCCTGAGTATCTTTAGACTGAGTGTCCATTAATTCCAGCAATGGAATTCCAAATGCTGCTGTTTTCCCTGTACCGGTCTGCGCCAGACCTATAAAATCCCCATCGTGATTCATCAAGATAGGAATCGCTTGCTCTTGTATTTCAGTGGGATCTTCAAACCCCATTTCTGCAAGCCCGTTCAATAACGGTTGTGATAGCCCTAAAGCTTCAAAATTTTTCAAATAACTGTATTTAATTATTTTGCAAAAGTACGATTAATATATCTATAAATCACATATATAATATATTGATAATCAGAACGATATTGGCAAGCTGTATTTCTCAATCTACTGAGGTTGAGTCAGTTTTCCATCAATCATGAAAACTCGCGATTTCATTGACGCTTTTACGATCGGGTAAAGCTGTGGTTTGTTGTTCAAGGTTTCCAATGTAGAAGAATCCTAAAAAGCGGTACCTCTCTCCTACTTCAAGTTCGCCCATACGGGACATATCAGCAAAAGATTTGGGTGAACTCCAGTAAGCGCCATACCCTAAACTGCTTGCCGTGATCCACATATTTTGAACACTCATGCTTACAGCGGCAATTTCTTCCCACTCTGGTATGCTTTCCTTGATGTCTCGATTCATAAATATAAGTATCACCGCGGCAGACTCCTCGATTTTATCTGCCATTTTACGCACTTTTATAGACGGCTTTTTATTTTGAGTTCGTTCAAACTCATCTTGCATGAAAATACCCAACCGTTTCAACCCCTCAGAATGAAATACTCTGTATCGCCATGGCTCGGTTTTTTTATGGTTAGGTGCAAAACGTGCAGAATCGAGTATGGTTTTAAGATCGTCCATCTCGATCCCTCCATCCACGTATGAACTAGGGAATATACTGCGTCTGTTTTTGATAGCTTCTATTATTGCGTTGCTCATGAATTATTATGCTGAAAATTAAATTTTGACTGTTTTAATCGATTTATACCAGGTAAAAATCACCATCCATAAGATCAATTTGGAAGGGTTATACGCTTTCGCGAAAGCGAAACAAATCACCTAATTATTTGTAAAAATTTTTATGATCCATATCATTGTAATTGCGTTTCACATAATCTAAAGCAGTGCTAACAAGACCTCCCATGTTGCGACAACTTCTAAATTTCACATCTCCTGTGAAATCAAACAATCCTTTACGTAGTTCCTTGAATTTGTCAGGCGATGAAAGATAATCGGCCTTCATACATTTAATAAGGTGCTTGTAACGAGTCTGGGTATTGATGAGTCGTTTAGCAATTAATGAACGTTCTTCTTTCTTATATTGCTCAATACTTTCAGTTTTGAGATGATCAGCAACGTTGAGGACCATAGAAAGATTTTCCTTGAAAAATTGAGGCCTATATACCTTGAGCCGTCCTTCATAGGATTGTTGATCAAAATCTATAGCTCTAATTGCGTAGCTCACCCGATCAAAATCATGTGTAGGTATTACCACATAGTTGTAGGCACGCATATCACCAAGCAACCTGACCAAACATCGCTCATTAAACTTCACAAATTCCTTTGCGATCTGGGTGAGTTCCTGATGGTCACAACCTTCCATATAATCGGCAATAAATTCATCGCCTGGAATCCCTGCAATATGCTCCTCAATGAGGGTATCCTCATAAACCAAAAAATTGATGCGATGCGGTGAAAGCAGGTGTTCAAGCTCCAGACCGTAAACTCTGGAAGCATCAGCCTTCTTAATGTAGAAATAGGTGAATCCATCATTAAGAGTATTTCTTATTTTAATACGGAACGGTTTTGTATTTCCAAAGGTGCAGTAATCTACGGCGTCTACATTAAGATAGTCCAACGTCTCATCGCGGCCGTCAGAATGGAGAATGTCATATATTTTTTTGAGATTTTTATCTATATGAACACGCTCGTAATCTGGATAATAGCATCTTACCCATAAGGTGTCTTCATCGTTTTTATCGTAAACGGTTACACAACCAGAAAAACGTTCTAGATCTTCGTAAGAAACGGGTATGGTGGTATTGCGATTGTATTTTTTTACGTAATCAGATAATGATTTGGCTATAGGAAAGTTAGGCTTCTTGTTTGAGAGTAGTTTCTCTTCTAAAACAGTTTGTGTCATAAATGCGGTAACATTTTTACTTTTAGCTAGTCACATAATACAACAAAAAAACTTTATTCATGGAACCTATCCTTGAAATTATCAATCTTCATAAAAAATACGGTGCTCTTACTGCTGTAGATCATATCTCATTTAAAATTGAAAAAGGCCATGTATATGGTATTTTAGGACCTAATGGTAGTGGTAAGTCTACAACCTTGGGAATGGTTTTAAATGTTGTGAACCCTACCAGTGGAGCTTATAAATGGTTTAATGGTACAACGACCACGCATGAAGCTCTTAAACGTATAGGAGCCTTTATTGAAAGACCCAACTTTTACCCCAGTATGAGCGCTGTTCAAAACCTTGAACTGGTTTGTAAAATTAAAGGTGTGGCACGAGAAAAGGTCGATCAAACGTTAAATTTAGTGGGTCTCATAGAACGTAAGCACAGCGCCTTTAGAACCTATTCTCTAGGAATGAAACAGCGATTGGCAATTGCCAGTGCCCTTCTAAATGATCCAGAAATATTAATTCTTGATGAGCCTACCAATGGTTTAGATCCTCAGGGAATACGTCAAATTAGAGATATTATCAAAAAAATTGCAGAAAGAGGCACGACAATTCTACTTGCCTCTCACCTGCTCGATGAAGTTGAAAAAGTATGTACCCACGTGGTGGTTCTGCGACGTGGTAAAATGCTATACACTGGACCAGTAGATGAAATGAATAAAAACTTTGGAACTGTAGTCTTAGACTCCCAAAACAGATTGCGCCTAAAGGAATTTATTTCTAGCCAATCCTTTCTAGGTAGTAGCGAGGAGTCTACAGAGGGAATAGAAGTTAAGCTCGTAGCAAACCTAGATCTCGCAAAGCTCAATGAAACCGCTTTTAAAGAGGGTATTATTTTAAATAAGATCGTCCATAAAAAACAAAGCCTAGAAGACCAATTTATAGAACTCACCAAACAAAACTAAAGGCCATGCTAAGATTATTAAATATAGAATTTCACAAGTTTAAATACAGTAAAAGCAGTATCGTCTTGACGTCGATATATCTGGCAGTCATAGTTATATTGTTATCAGCTGGTGCATGGCGCATTTCAATCAAGGGACAGTCACTCAGTCTAGCCGATATAGGTGTTTTCAATTTTCCGTTTTTGTGGCATTTAAGTACCTATATGGTTAGCTTTTTGAAGTTTCTCATAGCCATCGTCATCGTCTCCTTGACTGCGAGCGAATACAGCAATAGAACTTTGAAACAAAACCTAATCGATGGTCTGAGCAAAAAAGAGTTGATCCTTTCAAAGTTTTATCTCGTGGTAGTTTTATCAGTGGTTGTTACTGTCGTTTTAGTTATCGCCTGTCTAATTTTGGGATTACTTTATTCAGATTACACGGAAGCCAATCTTATTTTTAGAGAGCTTGAATATATAGGGGCATTTTTCATAAGTCATTTAACCTTTTTTAGCATGTGCCTTTTTGCTGGGATATTGGTGAAACGCAGCGCCTTTGCTTTGGGTTTGATAGGGATTTGGGCAATTTTCGAATCCATTTTATTGGGAATATCACAATGGATTGAATACGCATTTGAAGTTGCCGTTTGGGATACACTAGGTAATATTTTGCCCATATATTCCATTTCTAATCTTATAATAGAACCTTTCAGTAGAGTAAGTCTGGTTAAAAGCACCCTTGAAATGGCAGATCTGAGTCGTGAAGGAACCGACTATGGTGTGCCATTGCTTAACGTAGGTATATGCGTGGTGTGGACGGCACTTTTTGTTTATTGGTCTTATGCGTTGTTAAAGAGAAGAGATTTGTAAAGTTTGTGACTTATTTTCGCGGCATGACGTTGAGAAGGATATCTGCTGCAATTATTATTTTACTATTTTGTTTTTTCACCAACAGTGTTACTGCCCAATTAGAGGCTTCTAATTGGTATTTTGGACAAGGAGCCGGGATCACATTTGATCAAGCTACAGGTGATGTTACCGCCTTAACTGACGGTCAATTGAATACAAATGAGGGCTGTACCGCGATTAGCGATGATCAAGGTAACCTTTTGTTTTATACAGATGGCATAATAGTATACAATAGAAACCATGAGGTCATGCCTAATGGAAATGGACTGAAAGGAAATCCATCTAGTGCTCAAAGCGCTATTATAATTCCAAAACCTCAAGATTCAAATATCTATTATATCTTCACTGTTGATGCTCCGGTTGGTGCTGGTGAGGGAGCAATGGATAGTGGACTTCATTATTACGAGGTCGATATGACCCTCAATTTTGGTTTAGGGGACGTAACAACAGATTTGACTATACCAAACAACCTAGTAGCAACCACCTCTGAAAAGATCGCCGCTATAAATCACGAGTCGAGAGATGAAATTTTAGTAACCACGTATGCAAATCAAAACGGTTTTACTTCTGGCTCCTATAATGCTTTTTACACATTTACGGTAAGCGCTACTGGTGTCAACCCAACCCCAGAAGTCTCCACTGACCCCTCGTTTCAAAATGTAGGTGACCCACGAGGATATATGAAAATTTCTGCGGATGGTAGATTCTTGGTAAGTTGTAATATGTCAGCAGGAACCTATCTTTATGATTATGATCGCAATACTGGAAGCGTGAGTAATGAGAGACGTATTCTATTCTCTAATAGAAATAACAATAATGGCTACGGCGCAGAATATTCTCCAGACAGTAGGCTACTTTATATTGCAGCGACAAATGGAGGTCCAGCAACTGGTTCCTTGTCTCAACAAAGCTCAACATTATATCAACTCAATCTTTCAGATAATACAGCAATATCCCAACCATTTATAGATGAGATGCTGGAAATAGATACCAGACCATCGTATAGGGGTGCATTGCAACTAGGAATTGATGGTAAGATTTATCGAGCACTTGCAGAAAATTTTAACGAGGGCTATCCATTTCTTGGAGTAATCAATAATCCCAACACATTAGGACTAGGATGTAGTTACCAGCACGACGCCATTCCTCTAGCAGGCAGAGAATCTACTCAGGGCCTACCGCCTTTTATACAAAGCTTTTTTGCGTTGATTGATGCAGAAAATCTTTGCTTGGGAGACGCCACAACTTTTGACTTTGAAACAGATACACCACCAGACAGTATTTTGTGGGAATTTGGAGATGGTGTAACATCAAATGCAGAAAATCCGTCACATATTTATTCATCTGCAGGAACATATGAGGTAAAATTGACCCTGACTACTGGAGGTGCTAATCGCATTTATAGAAGTTCTGTGGAAATATATGATGTTCCATTAGCTAATCCAGTACCAGATGTAATCGTATGTGATACTAATAATGATGATGTAGAGAGCTTCGATTTGGATATAGAGGTCAGGCCTACCGTTTTGGGAAACCAAGCTACTGAAATTTTTAGCGTAAGATATTATAACAATATAACCGATGCTGATAACAATGAAAATGCACTATCAAATGTCATAGATTTCGTGCTAGGTACTCGCCAAATTGTAGCTAAGGTATTCAATCTAAATAATCAAGACTGTGCTGATACTACTGTGGTGAATTTTACATTATTCACACAGCCAGTAGCAAATGAACTAGAAAATCTTGAAGAATGCGATGATGACTTTGATGGGTTCATCACCTTTGATCTGACTGATCAAAACACTGATTTATTGGGAAACTCGCAAAACGCAAGCGATTTTACCATTACCTATCATAGAAGTCCGTCAAATGCGCAAACTGGGGATAATGCAATCCCAAATCCAACGAACTTTAGAAACGACGACCCTTTCAATCAAACCATTTACGCTCGTATTGAAAACAGATTGACCGACCAGTGTGCGGACCCTTCCCAATCTTTTGAGTTGATTGTTAACCCCAAACCGGTAGCCATTGATTTTGATGCCTTTCAATGTGACGAGGATGGAGTAGCAGACCGCAGAACAGTTTTTGCCTTAGGGAGTTTTGACGCTTCCGTAGCAAATGGAGCGTCTGGCGTGAATGTCACCTATCACCTTAATCAAAATCAAGCTATAAATAATCAGCGTCCACTAGATAAAGTAAGTTACCCTAACACGTCAGATTTGCAAGTGATTTTTGCCAGAGTAACTGACGAGGTCACTGAGTGTTTTACTATTTCTCAAGTGACCCTCTCCGTTAGTGCTAGTGACGCACAAGATACGAGTTTTGAAGTATGCGATGATGATGGAATAGAAGACGGCTTGAGAGAATTTGATCTCACTTTAGCTAATAATTCTGTACTTGCAAACGCACCTGCCGATGTGGTTGTCAACTACTATGACAGTTTGAACAACGCTCTTACTGAGCAGAATGCACTCCCTGATTTATACACTAACACCACTGCAAACGATCAAATTATTTTTGCACGTGCCGAGTCTCCAGATGGCAATTGTTACGGGATCAGTGAGGTACAATTAACTGTCAACGATTTACCGCAGATTGAGACTTATGAATTTGTTGAATATTGCGGTAGTTCTACGGATCCACTTATTATTGGTTCAGGAATAGGAAATCAAAATCCTAATTTATTTACATACTCATGGAATACTGGCGAAACTACAGAATCTATAGAGGTAAGCGTGAGTGGAACTTATACGGTCACTGTTTTCAATGATGATGTCTGTAATAAAACCCGTGATGTGGAAGTCAATATCAGTGAACTTGCTACCGTAGAACAAATCATTGTTTCAAATGCCCTTGCGGGAGATAACGGCAGTGTTGAAATTGTCGTGAGCGGTAATAGTCAGTATGAATATAGTGTCGAGGAAGGTTTTGCGTATCAAGATGAGCCCTTTTTTGATAATTTGTCTGCTGGTTTTTACAATCTATTTGTAAATGATAAAAATGGCTGTGGAGTGACTACTGCTCCATTCAGTATTATTGGCTACCCAAAATTCTTCACACCTAACAACGACGGCTTTAATGATTTCTGGAATATCAGAGGTGTTTCTGATGTAGTGGAACCAGATGCCGAAATTTTCATATTTGATCGTTTTGGTAAACTTTTGGCGCAAATAAATCCTGCTAGTTTGGGCTGGGATGGTACTTTTAACGGTGCTCCCCTACCTTCAAGCGATTATTGGTTCAAGGCTACGCTATCAGATGGAACCATTTTTTCCTCCCACTTCACTTTGAAACGCTAGCGACCTTTGATATATTTACGATAGGCTTATGAATCGTTATTTTTGCTTATCGTTTATTTGTGTTCTCGCTTTCGCGAAAGCGCAACAAGAATCAGCATTCTGGTTTTTTGGTATAAATGCAGGGATCGACTTTAATACTGGCGCCGCCATCTCTATTGATAATGGGAATTTAGTCACGAGAGAAGGTTGCGCGACAATATCAGACCGCAACGGAAACTTGCTTTTTTATACAGATGGGACCGTGGTTTACAATCGCAACCACCAGCTCATGCCTAACGGTTCGGACTTAAAAGGTGATTCATCCAGCACAAGCAGCGCCATCGTGGTTCCAAAACCAGGAAATTCTCGCATCTATTATGTCTTTACCGTGGATACTGATGATAATCTTTACCGCGATACCGAAGGTATGTTCTACTCAGTGATAGATATGAGCCTGGATAATGGGAATGGCGATGTAGATATATTTGAAAAGAACATCAATATACTTCCCGTAACTTCAGAAAAATTAACGGCAGTAAGCAATTCCACTGATGACGGCTACTGGATTGTCACACATTTTGAAAACCAGTTTTACGCATATGAATTGACATCTTCAGGATTCGATCCCAGCCCAGTCATTTCCACGGTAGATCCTTTTATTGAACTGATAGATGTTCCATATACAAATGTAGATGTGTCCGCAATGCGTGGCTATATTAAAATCAATCCCACTGGCAACAAATTAGCAGCAGCCCACTTTTCCAATAACACAAGCGCAGAATTTGTCCCAATAAGTAATTTATCAGTGGCTAGAAGTACGGGTTACGCAAATGGTGGAGAACTCTATGTCTATGATTTTGATAACGCAACAGGCGTGGTTTCCAATCCTATCCCTCTCGCCACTAGAGCTGACGGAGGTTCTTTCTATGGCGTTGAGTTTTCAAGCGATGGGAGGTACTTATACACCGAGGCCGATTATATGACGCCCTCTCCTATTCAATTTATTGAACTAGACCGGTCCGAAGTACTACAATATGATTTGAATGCCACAGATATTAGGGCTTCTAAAAATATACTGTTTACAAGCACTATAGAGTTACTAAGAGGAGCATTGCAATTAGGTCTAGATGGAAAAATATATCATTCCTTTCCAGGTAATATTAACTCTATACCTAGGCAAAATCTAAGCACTATTACGCAAGCCAACTCAATAGGAGCTGTATACAATCTAGACTCCTTTGCTCTGACCTCAGGAACTAGTGCAGTGTATGGACTTCCAATATTTTTACAAAATTTTATAGCTACCGCACAAATTGAAGGAGACAACCATTGCTTTGAAACAGAACAGGAATTCTTTGCGACTTCAAGTGATCCTATTGATTCTGTAGAGTGGAATTTTGGTGACCCAAGTTCTGGAGCTCAAAATACTGCAACTGGCCAAAATACAACACACGTTTTTAGCGCCCCTGGGACCTTTACAGTGACCGCAGAAGTTGAAACCCCATTTGGTGTAACTGTAGAATCAATTGATATTGAGGTTTTTGAACAAGTGTCTTTAGGTGATTTCACTAATAAATTCACTGTGTGTAATGAGGGCTTCGGGATAGGGGCATTTAATTTGAGCCCAAGCATTGATGACTTGCAAAGCTTTGCAGATAATCAATTAGCTAATCTTTATAGATCAAGGGATCAAGCACAAAATCTCATAGATCCTATAATTAATCTCACTTCTTTCTCAAACATTTCTAATCCACAAGAGCTATTTGCAAGGGTTTCTAATGAAAATTGCTTCCAAATTGTTCCCATTTTTCTCAATGTGGAAAATTGTGATGTAGAAATTTTCAACATTATCACTCCTAATGAAGATGGTAAGAATGATACTTTTACAATTACTGGGTTACGCAATATCTACTTGGATCACAAATTAAGCATATTTAATCGTTACGGGCAGCAAGTTTGGGAAGGCGGTAATGAGGACGCCCCATGGGGAGGCCGCGCTAATTTAGGCCTTTTAAGTGGTGATGATATATTGCCCACGGGAACTTACTTTTATGTTCTTGAATTCAATGAAGATGATCTAGAACCTAGATCGGGATATGTTTATCTCAATTGATTTTTAACTCGAGTTGAAGCGCTACTCAACCTAAATCAGAAAAAATTCAAAACATACTATGCGTGCATAGTAAAATGTGTTATCTTGCCTACGCAATCGTAATAGATGAGAGATAAAACATTAGATTACATTTTAAGAACGACCTGGATGTCTATTTCTAAGATGTACAATGAGCAAGCTGCAGTTAAAGGAAGTACCATGGCAACTGGATTTGCATTGATAAGTATAGATCCAGAGAATGGAACACCTTCTACTGCACTAGGTCCCAAAATGGGTATGGAAGCGACTTCCCTATCAAGAACGCTAAGAATGATGGAGGATAAAGGCTTGATAAAAAGAAAACGCAATCCAGAAGATGGAAGAAGTGTCTTGATCCATCTTACGGATTTTGGACAAGAAATGAGGGATTTTTCTAAATCTGTCGTAAAAACCTTTGACCAAGTCGTAAAAGAAGAAATCGAACCAGAAAAAATAGAGACCTTTCTTGAAGTAGCATACAAGATCAATGAAATCGTATGTTCTAGAAAAATTTTCAAAAAACAAACAATACTAGCGACTAAATAATATGGGAAAAAGAAGAATAAAACACGTTACCGTTATAGGTTCTGGTATCATGGGTAGCGGTATCGCTTGCCATTTTGCTAACATAGGTTGCGAGGTACTATTACTGGATATTGTACCTAGAGAACTTAACGACAAAGAAAAGGCTAAAGGACTAACCTTAGAAGATAAGGTAGTCAGAAACCGAATGGTCAATGAAAACCTGAAGTCTGCTATAAAAAGCAAACCTGCACCACTTTACGATAAATCTTTTGCAAATCGTATCTCTACAGGAAATCTAGAGGACGATCTTAAGAAAATCGCAGATACTGATTGGATCATAGAAGTAGTCGTGGAACGCCTCGATATCAAAAAATCAGTTTTTGAACAAATTGAGAAACACCGCAAGCCGGGAACGCTCATTACTTCAAATACCTCGGGAATCCCCATCGCCTTTATGAATGAAGGGCGCAGTGAAGATTTCAGAAAACATTTTGCTGTAACCCACTTTTTTAACCCACCACGGTATTTAAAATTGTTTGAAGTTGTCCCTGGTCCAGATTGTAAACCAGAGGTAACCGATTTCTTGATGGACTACGGAGATCGTTTCCTAGGCAAGACATCAGTTCTAGCAAAGGACACTCCTGCATTTATAGGTAACCGTATTGGTATTTTTAGCATCCAGAGTCTTTTCCATACTGTAAAGGAGATGGGACTTACCGTAACCGAAGTTGATAAGTTGACCGGACCGGTAATAGGTCGTCAGAAGTCTGCAACATTTAGAACGGTAGATGTTGTAGGTCTCGACACATTAGTACACGTAGCTAATGGTGTTTATGAAAACTGTCCTGAAGACGAGCATAGAGACACATTTAAGCTACCCGACTTCATCGATACCATGATGGAAAATAAATGGTACGGTTCTAAAACGGGACAAGGTTTCTATAAAAAAGAAGTGGATGGTGATGGCAAAAAGCAGATTCTAGCTTTGAACCTCGACACCATGGAATATGAGAATCAAGGCAAGGCAAAGTTTACAACCCTTGAAATGACAAAGTCCATTGATAAAGTTGCAGACCGTTTTCCAGTTTTAATTAATGGAAAGGATAAAGCCGGCGAATTTTACAGAAAGAGCTTCGCCTCGTTATTTGCTTATGTACAACACCGCATTCCTGAAATTTCTGATGAATTGTACAGGATTGACGATGCCATGAGCGCAGGTTTTGGTTGGGAGCACGGCCCTTACCAAGTTTGGGATGCCGTAGGTATCAAGAAAGGGATTGAACTCATGCAAGCTATTGGTAAAGAACCAGCGAGCTGGGTGACTGAGATGCTTGACAAAGGCTTTGACAGTTTCTACACGGTGAGAAATGGAGACACTTACTACTACTCTATCCCAGATAAAGATTATGTAAAAAAACCAGGTCAGGATAATATGATTATTCTTGACAATTTCAGAGAACAATCTCCAGTATTTAAAAATTCTGGTGTGACGGTTCACGATATAGGTGACGGGATTTTGAACGTAGAATTCACTTCTAAAATGAATTCCATAGGCGGTGATGTATTAGCTGGTTTGAACAAAGCGATCGACATTGCAGAAGATCGTTTTGATGGTCTTGTAGTTGCTAACAATGGAGCCAACTTCTCCGTGGGTGCAAACATCGGTATGATATTCATGATGGCGGTGGAGCAGGAATATGATGAGCTCAACATGGCAATAAGTCAATTTCAGAATACCGTGATGCGTTTGCGCTACAGTAGTATTCCTACGGTTGTCGCTCCTCATCAAATGGCATTAGGTGGTGGTTGTGAAATGACCATGCATTCAGACATGGCGGTTGCCAGTGCTGAGACTTATATAGGTCTTGTTGAATTTGGCGTAGGAGTTATTCCTGGCGGTGGTGGTTCTAAGGAAATGGCACTACGCGCGAGTGACACCTTTCAAAAAAACGATGTGGAACTGAACCGACTTCAAGAATATTTCCTCACTATAGGTATGGCAAAAGTTGCTACGAGTGCTTACGAGGCATACGACCTAGGGATTCTGAGAAAAGGAGTGGATCATGTTGTGGTAAATGATAGTAGACGTATCGCTTTCGCGAAAGCGCACGCCCGCCTTCTAGCTGATAGAGGTTATACACAACCCGCACAACGCAAGGATGTAAAAGTGTTAGGTAAGCAGGCGCTGGGAATGTTCTTAGTGGGAACCGACCAGATGGAAGCTGGAAAGTACATCTCTGAGCACGACAAAAAAATCGCCAACAAACTCGCCTACGTAATGGCAGGCGGAGATTTAAGTGCTCCTACTCTAGTTTCAGAACAGTACTTGTTAGATCTGGAACGAGAAGCCTTCTTGAGTCTGACAGGTGAACGCAAGACCTTGGAAAGATTGCAACACATGATTCAGAAAGGGAAACCGCTTAGAAATTAAAACAGATTCAAGAGACTAGAATCAAGAGACTAGACAGTTATGAAAAGACATAATTTTAAAAATTTGAAAATTTGGCAAAAGGGAATTGAATTAGCTATTACGAGTTATGAGATTACTAGAAAATTTCCAAAAGAAGAAAAATATGGTCTTGTCTCGCAAATGAACAGATGTGCTGTTTCAGTTCCGTCAAACATAGCCGAAGGCACTGCAAAATCATCTGATAAGCATTTCAAGATATTTTTAGAAAATGCTCTAGGTTCTTCTTTTGAGTGGCAAACACAATTAATAATAGCTCATAAAATCGGATATGTCTCTAAGGATAAATTTGATGAGTATGAGTCAAACATAACAGAAATTCAAAGAATGATTAATTCATTCATGGACAGAATTAAATCTTGAGTCTTGACTCTTGTATCTTGATTCAATAATCTACAGATTATGACAAAAACCGCATACATAGTAGCTGCAAAAAGAACCGCAGTAGGAAAAGCCCCTCGTGGAGTTTTTAGATTTAAAAGACCAGATGAACTGGCTGCTGAAACCATTGAGGCATTACTTAAGGACATTCCCGGCCTTGATAAAAAACGCATCGATGATGTGATCGTGGGTAATGCGATGCCAGAGGCTGAACAAGGTCTCAACATGGCGCGTTTGATCTCACTTATGGGATTGAAAATAGACGATGTACCAGGAGTAACGGTAAACAGATATTGCGCCAGTGGTGTCGAAACCATTGCCATGGCTACCGCTAAGATCCAATCTGGAATGGCAGACTGTATCATCGCCGGTGGAGCAGAATCCATGTCTTATATTCCTATGGGAGGTTACAAACCCACACCTGATTATCGCGTTGCCAAAGCTGGTAATGAGGACTACTACTGGGGAATGGGGCTAACTGCCGAGGCCGTAGCCAATGAGTTTAAAGTTTCTCGAGAAGACCAGGATCAGTTTGCGTACAATTCGCATCAGAAAGCATTGAAAGCACAAGCAGAAGACCGTTTTCAAGATCAGATCGTCCCTATAGAAGTTGAGGAAACCTTTGTCAATGATGATGGCAAAAAAGAAACTAAAAGTTATACCGTCAACAAGGATGAAGGCCCACGAGCCGACACCAAACTAGAAGTTTTGGCAAAGCTGCGTCCCGTATTTGCTGAAGGCGGATCAGTAACCGCTGGAAATTCATCACAAATGAGTGACGGTGCCGCGATGGTATTGGTTATGAGTGAAGAAATGGTCAAGGAATTAAATCTAGAACCAATTGCACGCATGGTCAACTTTGCCGCAGCTGGTGTTCCACCTAGAATTATGGGAATAGGACCCGTAAAAGCCATTCCAAAAGCCTTGAAGCAAGCAGGTTTACAACAAAAGGACATTGACCTTATCGAATTGAACGAAGCTTTTGCAAGTCAATCTCTTGCCGTGATTAGAGAGCTAGATCTCAATCCAGACATCATTAATGTAAATGGAGGCGCCATTTCACTTGGACACCCGCTAGGTTGCACAGGTGCAAAATTGAGCGTGCAACTCTTTGATGAAATGCGTAAACGCGAAATGAAAAATAAATATGGAATCGTTACTATGTGCGTGGGAACCGGTCAGGGAGCTTGTGGGGTGTATGAGTTTCTTTCTTAGTAGTTAGTAGAAATTTAAAAATTATGCATCAGTTTGAAAAGTTGAAAATCTGGCAAAAAGCGATGGATCTCGTGGTAGATGTTTATCAAGAAACTAAAACATTTCCAAATGAAGAGAAATTTGGACTGATTTCACAAATGAGAAGATGTGCTGTTTCCATACCCTCAAACATTGCTGAGGGATCTGGTAGAAACAGCAATCAACAATTCAACTACTTCTTAGGAGTGGCTTCTGGCAGTACTTCTGAATTAATTACCCAAACTTTTTTATCGGAACGATTAGAGCTGATGAGTACTTCTGCAATGAGACGGGTTGTAGATCAATGCGTAGAAATAAGTAAAATGAATAATTCACTTCAAAAATCTTTAAAATAAGTACTCAATATCTGGTAGTCTAACTACTAGATACTAAGTACTAAATACTCAAATTATGGCAACAGAAACATTAGAACAAAAAAAATCAATAATCCGCGGTGGTCAGTTCATCGTGAAAGAAGCAAATCCACAAGATGTATTTACTCCAGAAGACTTTAGCGAGGAGCAAGTCATGATGAAGGAGTCTGTAACGGAATTTGTAGATAAAGAAATAGTACCTCACAAAGAGCGTTTTGAGAAAAAAGATTATGCGCTTACTGAAGAGGTCATGCGCAAAGCAGGCGAAATGGGCTTTTTGGGCGTAGCCGTTCCTGAAGAATACGACGGTCTAGGAATGGGCTTTGTCTCCACCATGCTGGTTTGCGATTACATCTCAGGTGCTACAGGATCGATTGCAACCGCTTTTGGTGCACATACGGGAATCGGTACGATGCCTATAACCTTGTATGGAACCGAAGAACAAAAGAAAAAATATGTTCCCAAGCTAGCTACGGGTGAGTGGTTTGGAGCCTACTGCTTAACTGAGCCAGGTGCTGGATCTGATGCAAACTCTGGTAAGACCAAAGCCGAGCTGACCGATGACGGTAAACACTACAAGATCAATGGGCAGAAAATGTGGATCTCAAACGCAGGTTTCTGTAATGTATTCATTGTTTTCGCAAGGATTGAAGATGATAAAAACATCACAGGTTTTATCGTTGAAAACGATTCAGAGAATGGTATTTCAATGAACCCAGAAGAACACAAGCTGGGTATTCACTCCTCCTCTACCCGTCAGGTTTTCTTCAATGATACGATGGTACCAGCAGAAAATATGCTCGCCGGTCGTGGTGAAGGCTTCAAAATTGCCATGAACGCACTTAATGTGGGACGTATCAAACTAGCTGCAGCTTGTCTTGATGCGCAGAGAAGAGTTATCTCACTAGCTACTCAATATGCCAACGAGCGTGAGCAATTCAAGACGCCTATTGCAAAATTTGGTGCGATTCGTAAAAAATTAGCAGATATGGCTACCAGCGCCTACGTAGGCGAGAGTGCAAGTTACCGTGCTGCAAAAGATATCGAAGATCGTATACACGCGAGGCTTGAAAATGGAGACGCTTTCGCGGAAGCGGAACTAAAAGGAGTTGAAGAGTTTGCCATTGAGTGTTCAATACTAAAAGTAGCCGCATCTGAGGATATTCAGAACTGTAGCGACGAGGGTATCCAGATCTATGGTGGTATGGGCTTCAGTGCTGATGCACCTATGGAAGCAGCCTGGAGAGACGCGCGTATCTCACGTATCTATGAAGGAACCAATGAGATCAACCGCATGCTAGCGGTAGGGATGCTCGTGAAAAAAGCGATGAAAGGACATGTGAATTTGCTCGAGCCAGCTATGGCTGTAGCAAATGAGTTGACCTCAATCCCATCGTTTGACGTTCCTGATTTCTCAGAGCCACTTTCTGAGGAAATGGATATCATCAAGAAATTGAAAAAAGTATTCTTGATGGTTTCTGGAAGTGCCGTACAAAAATTTGGTACCGAGCTAGAAGAACACCAGCAGTTGCTTCTTGCTGCATCTGATATTTTGATCGAGATCTACATGGCAGAAAGTGCTATTTTAAGAACTCAAAAGAACATTGATCGTACCAGCGTTGAAGACCAAAAAGAGCAAATTGCTATGAGCAAGTTGTACCTCTACAACGCTGTGAAAACAGTTCAAAACAAAGCAGAAGAAGGTATTTCCAGCTTTGCCGAAGGCGATGAGCAGCGCATGATGCTCATGGGATTGAAACGATTCACTAAATACGCTAATTTGCCTAACATCGTGGAGTTGCGCAATGATATTGCTGATAAAGTAACCGAAGAAAACAAGTATCCTTTTTAATTAAGATTTAGTTCAACTGAAAGAAGCCCAGACGAGAGTTTGGGCTTTTTTGTACTTATCATTTTGATCAAACGTGTTTATACAGTCTAAACAAGCGTATCAATTACGAATATTCAAAACGTCACCGCTCAAACGAACTTGTCAGAAAAAGTGTTAATGATAGGTGTATTTTATAAACACTAGTTATATTATAGATTTGGTAGTAAAACTTTGAGTACATGCTCAAAAGGTGACCTTTACCATTTTTCACGTTTTTACTTAGAAACTTTACTTTTTCAACTTAGAACTAATCAATACCCACTTCTATGAACTATGACATTGAAATACTTGATTTTAAAACTATTGATGAGATCAAAGACAAGTGGTCCCATGATGATTATGTAAACTTGCTGGAAATCATAGAATTTGGCGATACGGGTGATGCCAGCGATCAGGATTTAAAAGAGCTTTTGTTCTTAGCCTTATCAGAATATGAACCTCAAGAAGCGGCAGAAATTGTCCTGAGATACACCTTTAAAGATGAACTCAACGATGGACAGTACCAGCAAATCTCTAACGACATGCTCAAAGAAAATGTTGCAGAACATTATTCTGACATATCTTTTCATAGTAGGCTGTTTGATGTAAATGTGTTCTTATACAAGGCCTTCAACGGTAAATTCCCTCACGCGCGAGCGAGTGTGATAAAGTTCAAAGCGGTAAGCAAACACCCAGATGCCTCTGTCCTAGACAAAGCAGATGCTTTAAGGTTACTCAGCGAGGGAATCGATAAACATTCCATCTTTAAACGTCTGTATAAGAATCAGATAAGCGGTGAAGAATCTTTTGACGAAGCAAACGACATCGCCTGGTATTTTGAGGAACTTGGTGACGACACTTATGAATTGATAACTTCGGACTACTGGATAAGTGAGAATGAGATCATTGCTGGCAAGTTTGAATCCTCGTTGACAGATGGTGACTAGTAAACCGCAATGTAAAATCAATGTTGCAGTATCAGTTATACGGTTTTCCACTTTTGCGATAGCGGAATAATAAATAAGTTTCTAGTTTTTAAACATCTAAGTAGACCAATGAATATTCCTTTAGGTACAATTTAGGTTGTGTTTTCAATTATTTTAAGATCATTTTCGTAAATCTTTATTCGATGCCATTTGAGATAAATGAATGGTTAGAGCCATCTAATAAACCCAATTACTGATTTAATTGATCTGTTTATGATGTTAGTACAACACCGTTTTTCGCTAAAGCGTAGCTTTTATTTTCATTAACAGATTTGAAATAGGTTTATTTTCAATAAATTAGGTGTTTCTAAAAAACTTTATAGATGAAAAGAATATTAAAGTCAGCACTATACAGAATACCTCATGTCAAAAATTTAAATGACAAGAACGATAGCCTGAAAGAAGAACTGACACAGTTTAAAAATAATCTTTTCAAATTACCTGGGCACTACTACTCGCCGGTTACGAGCAAAGATGAGTTAAGACAAAGGGAAAAGCAAATATGGACTGAACCTGAGAAATTTTTATCTGGCATAGACCTTAATGAGAATAGACAACTGGAATTTCTGGAAGAATTTGCCACGTTTTATAAAGATCTTGAATACACAGACGAACCAAAAGATGGCTTGCGGTACTATTACAACAACAATATGTACTCCTACACAGATGCGATCTTCCTATATGGAATGATTAGGAGTACTAAACCCAAACGTATCATTGAAGTGGGATCTGGATTTTCATCAGCAGTTATGCTTGATACAAATAATGCCTTTTTTGATAACTCCATCGACCTAACTTTTGTTGAACCCTATCCTGATCGCTTAAATTCCATATTAAAAGAAAATGAACAAATCAATTTAATTGAAAAATTTGTTCAAGATGTTGATCTAGAGACGTTCAGGAAACTTGAAGCTGGTGACATTCTATTTATTGACTCTACCCATGTTTCAAAGACAGGCAGCGATGTCAATTTTCTGTTTTTTAACATTCTGCCTAATTTGAAAAAAGGTGTTCGTGTTCACATACATGATATATTTTTCCCTTTTGAATATCCAAAGTCTTGGGCAATAGAACAAGGAAGAAGCTGGAATGAAGATTATTTACTGAGAGCCTTTCTTACATTTAACGATAAGTTTAAAATCGTTGCATTTTCGACTTATCTTACCATATTCCACAGGGAATGGTTTGAAAAAAATATGCCTTTGTGCCTTAAGAACACAGGTGGAAACATTTGGCTGGAGGTTCAATAAAGTTATTTGAAAGCATTTTTTGTAAAGTAATAGCCCAGTTTGATTATTTCTTTAAATCTTAAAGCTTTTTTATAACGATTCTTTGATAAACTTATATATGAGATAATTATGTTACTTAATAATTCACGTCCCTTCTGTACTTTTTTACTATTTAGTGGCATCTCGCTATTTTTGATAGCGTGTTCATCTGAAAATGATATCCCTATTACTGATGAAGATTCTTATCTCGAGCCCGTAATTAATATTGAAGAATATACAGAACCTGCGCTTGTTCCCACACCGCCACAAAATAACTTTTTAATAGGTAAATGGACGGTTACCGGACAAACAGAAGGATTTACGGGAAGGCTTACAGAGTACAATTTAAATGATTATACTTTTGAATATTTGAATGATAGTATTCTTGATGTCACAATCTCGCAGAATTTTGCTTCATCGCAAACTGGTCAGTACTTCACCACAAATTCTATGCTAGGTCAAAAGGCTTATGATTATGAATACGTTCTAAACCCATATACTCAAGAATACGTTTTCTTTTCAGGTAACGAGCATTTTAGCCACCCTCCTTTTCAAAGTCCAGGTGACAATTATAATACGGTAAAGTATGAACATAAACTGATTGTAGAACAAACTGACACGCTCATGGAAATTGATCTAGGCAATCTTCTATTTCACGGTAATTTGAGAAGGGCGAGTGACTCCCCAAAAATATATTTGAAAAAAATATAAAAGGCAGGCCTATAAGCCGGATTCTGTAACTCAATCTCTTGAGATCCTTATCATTTATCTAGGACCGCGATTACTCGCGGCCTCAAACCGCCTACCCTTCAGATCGTGCGGATCGCACTCGAGCTCTGATTTACGCGACGTTTCACCCCATAGAGTTTACCTGGTTTCACTACAGCATGACCTGTACTTGCTTTCTGTTGCACTTGTCCTATTCCGCTTTCGCGAAAGCGAGAATTTAATCCAACCTCGCTACAACGAAATGACGGCCGCTAGCCGCTATGGAATCCTATGGTGTCCGGACTTTCCTCTCCTCATAAATGAGCAGCGATAAGGCGACCTGCCAATTGCAAAAATAGAAGGAATTATGGTTTACTGTTAATAATTTTGATAAATATGCGCGCGATTCATTCCATATAAATAGCGATCAAGGTATCTTTGAAATATGGAGCCATTTATAGTTTCTGCACGTAAATATAGACCTGAGACCTTTGAAGATGTGGTAGGTCAAGGCGCTATTACAAAAACCTTAGAGAACGCCATTGAAAGTAATCACCTAGCTCAAGCCTTACTGTTTACAGGTCCTAGAGGTGTCGGGAAAACCACTTGCGCGCGTATTCTAGCAAAGAAGATCAATCATGAAAGCGGTGATTTTGATCCCGATGAGGATTTTGCCTTCAATATTTTTGAGCTGGATGCGGCTTCAAATAATGGTGTAGATCACATACGCAGCATCGTAGACCAGGTGCGCATACCACCACAGGTTGGAAAATACAAGGTGTATATTATCGATGAGGTGCATATGTTGTCAAATGCAGCTTTCAACGCTTTTTTAAAGACACTTGAAGAACCTCCAGCTCATGCGATTTTTATTCTCGCTACTACTGAAAAGCACAAAATCATACCTACCATTTTATCGCGTTGTCAGATTTTTGACTTCAAGCGCATAACGGTCACTGCGATGCGCGAACATCTCAAACGCATATCAGAACGTGAAGGAATTGAAGCTGAGGAAGATGCGCTACAGATCATCGCGCAAAAGGCTGACGGTGCCTTGAGGGATTCTCTTTCAATTTTTGACCGGGTGGTGAGTTTCTCTGGTAAAAACCTTACGGTTAAAGCAGTTACCGAAAATCTAAATGTATTAGACCGAGAAACCTATTTTCAATTCACCGACCTAATATTGGAAAATCAAATTCCGCAATTGTTGCTGGAGTATGATTCAATAATGTCCAAAGGTTTTGATGGGCAGCATTTTATTAGTGGTCTAGCCAGTCATTTCAGGGATTTGATGGTATGTCAAGATCCTAAAACTATTTCTTTACTCGAAGTCGCAGAGGTCACCAAGAAAAAATACCTGACTCAAGCTAAAAAGACTGATCTCAATTTTTTGAGAAAAGCACTGGAAGTTTCAAATCAAGCCGATTTCAATTATCGATCCAGCAGGAACCAGCGATTACTCATTGAACTCACCTTAATGCAACTTGCCTCCATCCTGACCGATGGAGAAAAAAAAAATGAGGTAATTCGCATTTTACCTGCTACTGCTTTTCAGGAAACTGCGATAAGCCAGCCTGTAAGTGGTCAGGGAAATCGACCTTCTCAAAATACCACTGTAAAGCCTTCACAAAACAGAAGTTCTGATAAGGAACAGGTGCAAAATGAAGCAAACGAGACTCAATCTCAATACAAAAACAAGCCAACTGATAATCAGAAAGATTCCAATTCTTCTATAGAACAATCGGAGGAAAAAACTTTAGTTCCACTGAATGATTCAAATGAAGAGTTAAAAGAACGCCGACGCAAGCTTCTTGAAAAAACCAAATCCAACGTAAGTAACCTCTCCCTACAAGGGATCAGTTTGAAAAAAGAACTGGAAGCGAAGGAACAAGAGCAAAAAGTACCTCAAGATGCTCTTCCAGAGCAAGAGTTTTCTGAACAGCAGTTTCTTTTAGTCTGGGATAAATACAAACAACATCTTCAAGATCGTGGACATAAAATACTCGCAGGAATTCTCAGTGTAGATACTCCAAAAATAGATGGCAATAAGATACTTCTGCGTTTCCCTAATGCTTCTATGAAACGAGATCTTGAACGGGATCAAGGAATGGTACTGGAATACCTAAAGAGAGAACTAAATAATTATGCTCTTTTCTTTGAAATTGCAGTTGATAAAACTGTGACTAAAAAATATGTGTACACCGATCAGGATAAGTACAAGAAACTAGTAGAGAAAAATCCCAATGTGGATATTTTAAGGAAGACTTTTGGATTGGATTTTTAGTCTTTGAATTGATTTAATATTTCTTTGCTAATTGACAGATTAAATATTCTCCGAATTATAAATCGACTTAATAATACCGTCAGATAACCCAATCTTAGGAACGTAAATATTTTTTGCCCTACTCCACTTCATTGCATTGAGATATATACGACAAGCTGGAATAATCACATCTGCTCTATCTTGATTTTGTCCCAACTTATAGATACGTTCTTCATAGCTGTAGGTCTGCAATTCATCATAATAGGACGATAGATAAAAATAGGACAATGGTTTACCATGTGCTTTGCCGCTGGATTTAAATATATTATTGATGTTTCCTCCTGAACCTATAAGTTCTATGCGATCATAAAATTCACAAGATTTTTTAACCCATTGCTCTGCTTCTTGCCATAACTCCTTTTCCACCATATCATTTAGCAATCGCACCGTTCCTATTTTAAAGGATCGGGATGCAACCTCTTTTCCATAAGCAAATAGTGTAAACTCCGTACTCCCACCACCCACGTCAACGTAGAGATAGACTTTATTTTTATCAATAATGGAATGAAGGTCGGTCATGGCTATGATAGCAGCCTCGTGGCTACCATCTATGATTTCGATTTTGATACCGGTTTTCTCTAGTATTTCAGCGGCGACTTGTTCACCATTATCCGCATCACGCATGGCACTAGTAGCGTAGGCTTTGTACTCTTGGACACCATGAACGCCCATAATTAGATTGTAAGATTGCATCGAGTCCAGCATGCGGTCTATATTCCTACGGCTTATTCTACCCTCTGTGAATACGTCCTGACCCAAACGAATGGGCACTCGTATCAAGCTGGTTTTCTTAAACAGAGGTTGCTCTTCACCCATTACATTAACTGTAGAAATGAGTAATCTTATAGCGTTGGAACCTATATCTATTGCACCTAACTTGGAGCTTTTAAATTTCATAAATTTCAAATTTTACTTAGATAATAGTCGTAAGTAGCATACTGGGAGCGTATGGATTCCTTTCTATTATCAATATAAGAATTAGACTGTTTAGAATCGATTTCTCTTGCTTTGACATTATCATTCCAGCAGATATCCAGCGTTTCCAGTATTTCTTTTTTAATATTTTCGTCATAGATGGGACAGGCGATCTCCACCCTATTATCTAGATTACGACCCATAAAATCTGCACTGGAAATATAAAGTTTGCTATCGCCGCCGTTGTGGAAATGATAGACTCGTGGATGCTCCAAATAACGATCCACGATACTGATCACTTTAATATTTTCACTCATGCCTTTCACTCCCGGAACTAAACAACAGATACCCCTAATGATCAATTCAATGGTAACGCCTGCTTGAGAAGCCTCATAAAATAGATCGATCATCCTGAAATCAGAAAAAGAGTTCAATTTAATGCGCATGTGTGCTTTTTTTCCCGCTTTCGCGAAAGCGATCTCCTTACGAACCAATTTCTCCACACCAGACCTCATCGTATGCGGAGAGACCATCAAATGCTTGTATTTGTACGTTTTATAGTTGACCTTGAAAAATTCAAAAACGCGGTCCACCTCTTTTAATATCTTCTTATTTGATGTGAAAAGAGTATAATCGGTGTATATGCGTGCGGTGGACTCGTTAAAATTACCGGTGGAAATAAAGCCGTAGCGGCTCTGTTTGCCATTTTCCTCCCTTATGATACTACAGGCCTTACAGTGCACCTTGAGTCCAGGAACGCCAAAGATCATCTCGATCCCCTCGTCCTGCATCAGCTCAGCATAATTAATATTGGCCTGTTCGTCAAATCGAGCTTGCAATTCAATACTTACCGTTACTTTTTTCCCATTCTTTGCAGCGTTGATCAATGATCCCGCAATTTGTGAAATTTCGGCAAGTCTGTAGATTGTAATCTTAATCGACTTCACGTAGGGATCGAGTGCGGCTTCCCTGAGGAACTTGACCGTGTTGATGAACGTATGATAAGGAGTGTACTGCAAGATGTCGCCTTGGGAAATGCGCTCAATGATGGAACCCAACGCCTGAACGGTTTTTATGGGTAGCGCAGGTTGCTCCTCGTATAAAAGATCTGTACGTCCAAGGCTTGGAAACTTAAGGTAATCCCTCCTATTATGATAGCGACCACCTGGAATTATGGAGTCTGAATCGTCTATTTGAAGCTTTTCCAAGATTAGGGAAAGCGTTTCATCCTTGATATTCTTGTCATAAACAAAACGCACCGGATCGCCGTCCTTACGGTCATTGACGCTGCGCCTAATTTTCTCCAAAAGGCTGTTTTTAAGGTCCATTTCCATGTCCAGTTCTGCATCCAGCGTGACCTTGATCATGTGAGCCTCAATCTCTTTATAATCGAAAATACTGAAGATGTAGTGCATGCGATGCCTTATCAAATCGTCGATAAGTATTATATACTGGCGATCATCTCCCTCAATTTGTGGTAATACAACAAAGCGATCCAGATGTTTAGGTTTTTCAATGAGCGCATGATGAATTTCATCATCGTTAAGAACCATGCGTACCGCTAAATAACCAAAACCATCCCGCAACTGCGGAAACTCCACCGCATCGTTGATCATTATTGTACCGAGCGCCGGGCTGATCTTTTGATTAAAGTAATTACGTATGAAAGCTTCATGCTCTTTAAGAACCTCAGTCTCTTCTACTAAAATGATATTCTCCTTTTTGAGCTCTTCTTCTAGATCCTCAAGAATTCTAAAACTCAAGCCCTGAACTTCAATGACTTCCTTGTTGATTTCATTCAAAAGGTCTTCAGCAGTTATTCCACCTAAGGATCGAGTGGCGTTTTTTCCAGCCCTTTGAATACGTTGAATCGTGGCATAGCGTACCTTAAAAAATTCATCGAGATTATTGGAAAAAATTCCCAAAAACCGCAATCGTTCAATGAGTGGTACCGTTTTATCGCTTGCTTCCTGTAAGACTCGAGCATTGAATTTTAGCCAACTCAATTCCCTGTTGTAGTATGTGTTTTGCATTTATTTAAGCTCTTTGGGAAACAAATGAAATTGTGTTCTACCAGGTTTTAAATCTTTCCATTGATCAATATCAAAAACCAATTCAACCACTCCAGTAGTAGGTACATTGTCAAAACGTTCCGTTCCATAGTCGCCTACAAAATCTGTGATACCGTGATTATGGGAAAAGATCATAAGAGTTTCCACATCATCAGGGCAACTTGAGACCACTTTCTTGAGCTCGTTGCTGTCAAAGGTGTATAGTGCTCGATTTAATCTCAATTTTTTTAGATCGTAGTCTATATATTCAGTCACTATCGTTGCGGTTTGCAATGCTCGCGCGGCGGTACTGCTCCATATAAGATCAGGCTGTAGTTTCAATTTTTTAAGATGCTTTCCTATAAGGTGCGCATCATCGATACCGCGCTGTTTAAGTACGCGATCGTGGTCTCTTACAGCAAGATCCCATGAGGATTTACCGTGTCTAGTTATGATTAGTTTTTTCATTAAGGTTGTAGTCTTTTGGTAGTCCAGGAACCATTCTGATCCTTGGTAAACAATATGCGATCGTGTAACCGATTCTCCCGACCCTGCCAGAATTCAAATGAATGTGGTTTGCAGGAATATCCTCCCCAAAAATCGGGTAACGGAACTTCTTGATCCTCAAATCGATCTTCAGTCTCCTTGAGTTTTTGCATCAACTGGTCCCGAGAATCTATTTCAGAACTTTGATCACTGACCCACGCTCCAATCTGGGAACCTCTAGGTCGGGAATGGTAATAAGACTTTGATTTTTCTCTGGAAACCTTGGATACCTCAGCTTTAATGATGACTTGTTTTTCCAGCGCAGGCCAGAAAAAGTTGAGACTAACCCGAGGATGATTTTCAATGGATCGAGCCTTTTCAGAAGTGTAGTTGGAGTAAAATAAAAAATTCCCGTCCACTATTTCTTTAAGTAGTACAATGCGAGTTTTTGGAAACCCATCGGTTCCTATGGTCGAGAGATTCATCGCATTTGCCTCATCGATATCATTACATTTCTCAGCTTTATCAAACCACAAATGAAATAATTCAAAGGGATCATCAGGAAGTTCAGCTTCAAGTAAAGCTGATTTTTCATAGGATTTGCGCAGGTTCTGCAGATCTCTTTGCATATACAAGGGTTTTACTGCAATTTAATGAATTATGAGGTCGAAAGAAAGTTGTTTTGAGTATAAATTAGGCCAGATCTCTTTGCGTGTGAGCTAATGAAAAAAAGTCGGATATTTGAGGTTTAGAAATCATTGTAAACTGTATATTGACAATTGCAGCATCGATCTCATTGTGATTATTAGCTTTTTACTTCACTGGCATTAAGACTTCAAATTATTCATCGTTTATCAATCAAATCTAAACAACCATGAATTCAAAATTTTCTTTTCTCATATTCCTTTTCTGCGCGGCATTTAGTCAAGCCCAAGAAAAAAAGATTTGGGCAGATTCTTTTTTAGGCAAACAAGCACCTACTATTGAAATCGAACAATGGCTTTCTGATGAACCAAATACGGAAGGTAAGTTTATTCTTGTTGATGTATGGGCCACGTGGTGTGGACCGTGTAAACGCGCTATTCCCAAGCTAAATAAATTTCAGAAAGAATTTAAGGATGATCTAGTCATTATAGGAATCACCTATGAAAACGAGCGCAAAGTCAAAAAAATGACCGGTCCCAAAATGAAATACTATAATGAAATCGATACTCAAAAAAGAATGCGCCGAACTTTAAATGTCCAAGGAATACCGCACTGTATTCTCATAGATCCAAATGGTGTTGTGGTCTGGGAGGGATTTCCAGAATTAAATGGTCATGAGTTGACTGCTGAAGTAATTAAAGACCTCATTGAATCTTATAAAAGCTAGAATTTATGAAAGCCGCCTTCAAATCTCCGGAAGAGTCACGAGTGATGCTCTCGATTCTAATGCTTCCCTCCCACGCTAATTTTTCCGGTAAAATTCATGGAGGCCATATCTTATCGCTGATTGATCAGATTGCTTTTGCCTGCGCCTCAAAACACAGCAACAATTATTGCGTGACGGCAAGCGTGGATGTGGTGGATTTTCTTGCTCCGATAGAAGTCGGCGAGATGGTTACGCTCAAGGCTTCTATCAACTATGTAGGTAAAACTTCCATGGTGGTGGGAATAAGGGTAGATTCAGAGAATATTCAAACTGGTACCACTAAACACTGCAACTCTTCTTATGTCACGATGGTTGCCAAAAACGAAGAGGGAAAGACCGTTCCCGTTCCTGGACTTAAAATTAGCAACGCTACTCACATAAGAAGATTTTCCAGATCGATCAAGCGTAAAGAAATTAAAAAAGAAAGCCAAGCTGCCATCGATCAGACGAACTACGCGGATCCTAAATTTAAAAAAGCGTTAGAATCCTATAATGTGGAGCTTGCTTTAAATGACGATTAATCCATCATATCATGTAGTTTCTTAGGAATCTTGTCAAAACTTTCAAAGGCTTGTTTATTCAATTGCTCCTTTGCCTGCTCCCATTCTGAGTCGCTTGGCTCATCTGCCCTCTGATTGTCCTTATTTTCTGGTTCTAGAGATAAGGTCGCCCATAAAGGGAAGTGGTCGCTACCAAAATCCACTCCCGTAGCTGCATCCACATACCTAAAATCAGAACTGGAAAGAATATGATCAAGTGGCCAGCGCATCAAAAAGCTTTGAGCATTAAAAGTATTGTACGCTCCGCGACCTATACGTGCGTCAAGCAATTTTCCTATGGTTTTCATTAGCTGGGTGCTATCAGACCAGGGAACATCATTAAAATCTCCCATAACCACTACGGGTATCTCAGAATTATAGCTTCTTATGGCTGTTTTCATCAATTCCTGATCACGATCGGTACTCTTTGGGTTGTGTTGCGGCATGGGTGGCGTGGGATGAATCGCAAAAAGTTGGAATTTATCTCCTTTGTCAGTCATGACCTCTGAGTGTATGGAGGGAATGCCATCATCCACCATAAATTTCACTTGTGGATTTACAAGCTCTAGTTTTGAATATAGGATCATTCCGTAGGTATTGTCTTGTGGCTGCTCCACTTTATAAGGATAATCGGCACCTATGGCGTTGAGGATCTTGCCCTGCCACACTTGATCGGTTTCGGTAAAAACGATGATTTCTGGCTTCTTAACGTTGATTTCCTCAAACAGTTTTTTGCTTTCTGTATTTTTCTGTAGCACGTTTGCGGTGTAGAACGTGATCTCAGTGGCGTTCTCATTTTCTTGAGCGCCTACCTCGCTGGGATAAAAAGGCAGATAATCAATTGCCCTAAAGACTTGAAATGCAAAACATCCCAGTAAAATCCCGATGTAGATGTAGTCGTTTACCCACTTAGGTTTGAACGTAAAAAAATATAATATGATAGCTATGAACGTAAAACCCATAAAATACATGTGTAGGTAATCAAAGATTCTGATCCACCAGAAATCGGCTCCAAAAAGAGGAACCAGTGATAAAACCGCAGCAATAATACCTATAACCTGAAATGTTCTTCTCCACATAGTCTTTTGATTTTTATAAAAATAGAAAGACTCTAAAAAGCCTCATGCCAATTAAAGGGTAAAATTGTAGGAAAAGCAACTACAGTATTGGTTTGCCGCAAATAGCTTGAAACGGTTATGTTATTTTGTATTGTCTCGCTTTCGCGAAAGCGTAAGTACAAGAGACTAGAGACAAGAGACAAGAGACAATTTAATAAATAATTGCAATGCTTCTAATCCATTTAAAGTTGTGATTAAAAAGGATATCCTATCGCAAAATTAAAAACGGACTCGCCCACGTTGAAATCCCAACGATTATCAACAGCCTGACTGGGATCGTGCACTGGTGCGGCAAGGTCAAATCGTATGACAAAACCCTGAATATCTACCCGCACGCCCACTCCCGTCCCGATACCAAATTCATTGATAAAATTATTATCGAATTCCCCACCAGGTAAGCCTTGGCCACCACTAGTCCATACGTTACCTGCATCGACAAACACCGCTCCCTTTAAATAATTCCAGATCGGGAATCTATACTCTGCATTTGCCTCCAATCTTATATTACCAGACTGGTCAAAAAAGGATCGATCATCATTTCGATTGCTATAAGTTCCAGGACCCAGACCACGAGTCCTAAAGGCTCTTACACTATAAGCTCCACCCGCAAAATATTGTTTACTGAACGGCAGCACGTTACTGTTTCCGTAGGCATAACCATAACCTGCAAAAAGCCTTGTAGCGATACGTGAATCCTCCGTAAGGCGGTAATGGTATCTAAAATCAGCATCGAGCTTTGCGTACTGGGCGTATTCCAGACCGAAGATTTCTTTCTTTCCACTGTCCGCTTCCTGAGAGAACAGGCTGATGGAATTACCTGCAATATCAAACGTGGAATTCAGGAAAAATAGGCTGCGTTGATCAGTACGTCCCATACCGTTATAGGTAAATGAATAGGTAAGACCCGAAATAAACTCTTGCTCAAAAGCCTGATCTAAAAATATATTCTCTTCTCTGATTGTTTTGAACTCCTCGGACTGATTCAATAGATTCACGTAATTGATAGAAACTGGATTTATTTCATGGGTCACAAATCTGTTTGCCTGCCAGATATACCCAAAATTTCCTGAGAATGTCAGCAATCCATACAACTGGCTTCTACTTAGATAATCCACCTCAACTCCTGTTTTGGTTTTGGGGATGCTGTATTCAAAATAATTTTTGTCAATCTTAAAGGGTGCTACCATCCTAGGAAATATCAAATCTGATCCCAGACTAAATTCTAAACTGGTCAATCCTTGCTGGTCACTACTGGCGATCTGAACCTCATAAGCCGTTTTGGCCGAAATATTTAAGGTCTCGCCTCCTTTGAAAAGATTCCGATTGGTATAGGTAACTCCCAGATTGGGACCGGCAAAATCGTTTGATTTAGTGACCGCTTGAACTTCTGCTCTTATGGATCGTTTGTTTAAAGGCGATAAGTAGATGTTGGCATCCAGATAATTGAGGCTGTCATTTGCCTCATCCTGAACCTCGGTATATTCAATATTCACAAATTTATAAGCTCCGATACTACCCAGTCTTCGACTTGTGGCTTTGGATGTTTTAGGACTAAACAGATCGCCTTCTTCTATCAATATAAAAGGGTCGAGTCTTTTGGGTTTAAAAAAAACGTCTTCTTGAATAAAGTTTTTCTCCGCATATCTAGTGGTGTCCCTTACCGTACTGTCCTGCCCGACCACATTGCGAGGGAAGACATTTACCGTTCTGATCTTATATGGTTTTACCGCTTTTGACGGAACGTCTTGTTTAAGCTTGACATAAAGATCAAACCTTCTGTTTTCATATTGATTGGTATCTGCCTGAAAAATGAGAAAACCATCGTTGAAATTGTAATAACCGCGACTTTTCAATTCGCTTTCCATGCGCTCGCGTTCATTTTTCATCGCATCGAGGTCAAATCTGGAGCCTTTATGAAATGGCGAACTCTCCGTAAGTTCCTCTAAAACATCATAAAACGGGATGCTATCACGATCAACGGTATAGGTCTCCAGTTCATAAGGTTCTGGGAGAATGATTTTATAGCTTTTCGAAGCTTCTTGCGCAGCACTATCTATCTCTTCAGTTGATGTTATGTTGCTAAAATAAAAACCGCGATTTTCCAGACGGTTGCGTAAAAGATCTCTGGTAGTTTCTGCATTCACATCCGAAAGGTATACAGGCTCCTCTCCTATTTTTTTATTGAGCCAGCGAGCAATGAAGCCGGCACTGTCTTTCTCAACCTTATAGTGATAGTGTAATCCGGGTCTGAGACCAAGAAAAGTGGAATTAGGCTTGGGAGAAAGAACGTTTCTCAACTGAGTCTTTAAAGCACCAAGGTCTCTTACAGTCGCCGCACTGTCAAGTTCCACATCCAGCTCAGCTCCAGTGTATAGATATTCCTCCTCGGGAATATATTTCTTTACGGCGCAAGAATAGATGAGTAGCGTGCAAAAAGTCGCTGCAAAGAGATATTTTAATTTACTGGCCATAAAATGCGTTCCTACTTTTTTACCAAAATGAATATGGAATCTATAACTTCATATAATATCCAGATCATTCTCATTCTTTTTTATTGCTTTTAGACTTTTGATCTTCAGAAGTATTCCCTGTTTCCTCCTCTTCTTTGCGAGCTTTAGGTTCTTCTTTCAAGGTCTCCTGATCATTGATCTCCTCAAAAGTTTCATCGCTCTTAAATAAGTTAGAAAACTTGTTGAATTCCCTTGTGAAAATCAGCGCGACACCGCTCACAATCAACTGGCCATCGATTACATTATCAAACTGATTACGTCTAAAACCCTTGAACCTCCAGCGACCTTGTGGTGTAATTAGGTATTCCAGAGCAACATTACCGATCAACGGCGTTTGTTGACCATCTGGACTGCTCCCCTGTACATCTACCTCGCTACCCACACTCACGATCAATCGATCATCGAGTAGTTTTTTACTCGCAGTGACATCCAGTTGCGTTCTGGTCTGGGCGCTATTGCCTTGATAATCTGTATAGCTGTCCACACCAAAATTTAAGTCCACACCCGTATCTCCCAGCAATTGCCCTCCAAACTGATTGAGCTGATCACTCAACGCTTGATTGATATTATCACGAGCAATATTTGCCGATCCTCCACTGCTTCCATCTGAGCCGCTGGTGGGGAAGAATCGGTTGAGTGTAATCAATGAAAACACCTGTTTGTTGAGTTCCTGTTCCTGGCTATTCACTTGCTGAACCCTGCTATAAAGTTGACCTCCAGCAGATCCCTTGGCATCTTCTGGAAGATCCAATTTGAAACTAATCTCAGGTTTCATGAGTTCTCCGTCCACGTTCAAATACACCAAAAAAGGAAATTCTCTTCTAAAGCGGTTCTGATCCTCGATGCTCGACCCGCTGGTTTGCGTAGCCATTAAGGCAGATGCACTGGTTTCTACCCTATAAATCGCTTTGACATCGAGAATGGCATCAAATGGATCGCCAGACCAGCTCACACTCCCGCCCTTGGCAAGGTTGAACTTTCTGGTAACGATGTCGTAAAAACTAAGCTCGTAAAAACCATCTGCGATTACATAGCGACCTGCAAGGGTCATGCGACCGTTGGGGTACATCTTGTATTTGAGATCTCCTTTACCCGATACCTGAAGATTGTCTCCAGTTGCAGGATCTACTATGATATTGACCTTGGCACCTTTATTAATACTGATGTCCATATCCAAGTCAAAACCAGTAAGCGTAGCACTGACCTCCTCTGTCTGGGTAAGAATGGCATCTGGATTTTTCTTATTCACAAACTGCACGATACCTTCCTGTTGCACCACATCAAGCTCGGCGGCTGGTATAACGTAGGTAAAATTTGTCCGATCATCAACTTTGACCTTCATATCGATTTTGGGTACGTCTATATTTCCCGTAATTGTCGCGTCTGCGTCAAATGTGGCTACACCGTAATACAAATCGTTGTCCTTTGCCGTGGAATTGAGCGCGGTAAAGTTTCTAGCCTTAAGTTTTAAGTCAAATGTGGGTGTGAAGATGTCCTTGGTTCCTATCTGCCCATCGATTGAAAAAACATTGTTTTTCTCATCACGTATCTCAAAATTGTTGAGAGTGATCGCATCATTATTCAACTGAACGCGCTCATCTTTGAGAGTGAATTTATTATTGAGCATGGCGACGTTAAAACCGGCATTATTGAACTCAAACTTTCCCTCATAAACAGGATCCAGCGTGGTACCTTTAAGTGTGACGTTTCCGCTCACACTACCTGATCCATCCTTAATAAAGTCTTGAGATAAACTTGATATCGTACTCATATCCAGTCTGTTGATATCTAGATTGAGATCCAGTTGTGCTGCGGTTTGTGCTACGGTGTAATTCCCATCCAGCAAGAGATCCATATGCTCTCCCTGCACACTCATATCCATGGCGTACTCGCTTCCATCCAGAGACTCCGCCTTGAGATCCAATATCCCCAATGGTGTTTCTAAAACACTGAGATTATCTATCGTAAGATCTGCCAGAAAGCCCATTTTACCGAGTACGTCCTCCAGAACCAGTCTTCCGTTGACGACTCCCGTGGCGAGCTTTTCGTCTGGATTGATATAGCTCAACAGAGTCTGTAGCTTGAAGTTCTCCATCAAAAAAGCGACATGATCCTTCTCGGACTCAGGGATATCACTGCGCACCTCGAGTTTTTGCTTTCCATTACTCAGAACAAAATCCTTGAACTTGATCTTCTCCTCGCCATAGGCCATCTCGTTGGTTTCGGGAATTGTCCAAGGCTTTCTATTAAAAACCAGGTCGTCCACGGAGAGGTTAAAAATGAGGTTATCTACTCCTAATTGATCTCGCTTTCGCGAAAGCGTGCTTCCAAAATGCATCAACTTTTCACTTTCATCATAGGAAATGAAATCAAGTGCCAGCGTATTGTCTGCAACGACTCCCTCCAGTTTAGTCTGTTTGAGCCTCACAGGACCTGCTTCCAAACGCTCGTAGGAAACAGCAAAATCAAATCGATCCACGGCAGAACTTGAGGTAATTTGAATGCTGTCCACCACGCTGCCCGCGTATTTCAAATAGGGAATCACGATATCTGTATCCAGTCTGTGCTTGCGCTCATTAAAATCTACAGAAAGACTGATGGTATCCAGAGATTCGAGACTTGGTAAAATCACTTCCCTCAAAATAGGCGCCTGGCTGATGGTTCCCTTGAGTTCCATCTTCACAGGTTTTATAGAATCATTGATGGGTTTTTGGGTCAAATAATAATCGATGTGGCGTTGAATGCCGCTGGCAATACTCCCAGGGTCAGAATTAGACCGCAGTTTAAGATCCAGCATTTTGTTTTTTACGTCGACCGAGGTGGTATCGGGTTTCACAAAGGCATTAGCCTGAAGTTTTCCCAATAGATAGCTTTGCTGGTCAAAAACGGCAATTCCATCATTAATCGTTGCGTCGATCGTGTATTGATCTAGATTGCCTTGAAAAGTTGCATTGACTTTGCCGGCGGCTTTTACATTTTGAGAAGCAACACCAAATTCTTGCAAGTCCACCCCAATTACATTGAGATCAACGGTCGCTTTAGTTGCAACGCTATCAAGGTCTACCGTGGCAGCTAGGTCTAGATTGATGTTGTCATCCTTGTACCTCGTTTGAAGATCTCCTTTTCCGTTCTTTATCTGAGCACTAATCGGGACATTATTGATTTGATAATCATTATAGGAAAAGCTCGCGATATTGCTTTGAATGCTGGCATCAAGTTCATTGATCGTGCTACCGCTGCCCTCAGCATCCACACTCATGGTCAATTTACCTAAACTTGGGTTTTGCATGATCTTGCCCAACTCAATCTGTTTTGCTTTAACCACGGCATCAAAAGTGATCGCATTGCCAAAACTAAATGATCCGTCTGCATCCACGTTTCCAAGAGAGGTAGTCAATTTTGAATCGGTTTTTAGGGATGTGGTGGAACCTATAAAGCTTCCCACGAGTTCTACGTTTTGAGGAAGCTCTACACCTAAGGCCTTTTCATCTACAATCTTCACAAGATCAGATCGGGTAGATTGCGCTCTGGCTCTTTCAAAATTATAGTACAGGTCGTCTGGACTGGTAATATTTTCCAGGTATCCAGTAGCATACAATTCTGTTTCATCGCCCCAGTTCACTTGGACTTTTGGAATATTTAAAAATTGGGTAGAACCAGTGGCGACAAGATTTCCTTGCATTCTGTGTGCTGTAAGTGCATCATAATAAGGCTGCTCCTTCAAACTGGGCTGAAAGCGATAGACATCTGCAAGATCAAGGTTGAAGTTGGGAATGTTTGCCTGCACATCAATATTAGTTGGATTATTGATGAATTTATTGATGCTGGGATAACCTAGACTAAGGTTACCGTTGAGGGTATTTTTATTAAGGTTGACTGCAAGCGAATTAATCTCCAGCTTCTGTTCATCTACCCTACCCGTCAATTCAAGATTATAAAGGGTTAAACCAGAAGCTTCATTCCCGCTCAAGCTCTCAATATTGGCTAGCAAGGTCTTGTTTTTAAGGGAAATGCTGGAACTTTGAAGATCGATATCCTCAATAAAAACTGCATCAGGATTGAAGACGCCTACTTCTGGTTGCGCTCCGTTTACGGAATAGGTAAAGTCAACATTTTCTAGATTGAGGTTTTCGGCTTTGTATTCTAAAGGCGGCCACTCAAAAGCGGTAGCGGAACCAGAGCTTGCAGTAGAAGTCTCGCTGACGCTGGTTGACATGGCGACATCAATTCTTGAATTTTTGAGATCAAGAAGTGTCAATTCGTAAACCGCGTTTTGCAGATCTAACTTGGGAATACTGGTTTCCAGATCGTCTATGTAGGTATCGACCCTTATCCCATCAATTTCGGATTCAAACAAGAAGTCTACTTTAGAAAGGCGGATGTTCTGCGCTGCTAGAAACGGTAAGGTGCTTTCTTCCTGACTTTCTTGCTCAGCTTCATTACTCTGAACCATAGGTTGGTTCATGAAATATTCCACCTGTGCATTCTCAATGAGCAGCTCGTCAACGTTATATTTCATATTATCCAGATCCAACTGATCCATTGAAATGCTCAGGTGCTCAAAATCAACATCGGCTTTCATCCCTGTTACGGCATCATCAAAAATCACGTCAAAATCTCTCAGGTCTCCACTGCCAAAACTCAAATTTAAAGGTTTGGAACTTGTGGTGTCTGGCGCAGTGGCAAAGGCATCTGCCAAAAACTGAAAATTAAAGCCCTCTACGGTATCCTTTCTTTTAATACGAGCCACGAGGCCTCCCCACTCCACATTATCGATAGAAATACCGCCACCAGATATAATTGGAATTAATGGTATATCAGCGTTGAGCGATTTAGAATATATCAGCGTATCACCTTTGGTATCTTCTAGATAAACGCCGTTTGCCTGAATATCGCCGTCAAAGGTGAAGTATAATCCGTCTACCTGAACTTCTGTACCGGTTTTACCTTCTACGTAGGATACGAGTTGATTAACAATAATATCCTGACCCCACGGACTTCTTATAAAAGCAATTACTAATAATAAAAATATGATGATTCCTGCAATTGTGCGCAATATGCGTCGCAACCAGCGGAATTTTCTAGGTTTTTTATTTTTTTCTTCTTTAGAGGTTTCCTCAGCCAAGGGAGCTTTTTTATTAGATATAATTCATTACAAATTGACAAAAGATCAGCGCATTAACATAATTTCCTTCGGTAAAGTTGTGTTAATGATTTTTCTTACATATTATTCGAACTGGATTTTTTAAAAATAGAAACAAGTAGATTCTATCTTAAGTGAGATCTCATTTTGGATATAAATAATTTCAAAATTTAGTAAGCATGTTTTGTTTGTACTTTAGTGATTAAAGTTCGATATATGCATATTGTTTTAGTAGAACCTGAAATTCATACCAATACCGGAAATATAGGTAGGTTGTCACTGGCATCTGGAAGTAGTTTACACTTAGTGAAACCTTTTGGCTTTGAACTTACAGACGCGCGATTAAAGCGAGCTGGTCTTGATTACTGGCAGCACATCGATTTGTTTATTTACGAGAATTTTGAGGAGTTTGAACAACGCAACTCCGATCGCTCCATGGTATTTTTGAGCAGTAAGGCCTCGCGACCCTACACCGATATTCAATTTCAGAAAGATACAATGGTGGTTTTTGGCAAAGAGTCCAGCGGCTTAGATACATCCATAGCTGATAAATACGCCGATGCATTGTACAAAATCCCGATGTTTAGCGATAAAATACGAAGCATCAATCTTGCAAACAGTGTCGCCATCACCGTTTATGAGGGTTTGAGACAATTAAGTCCTTGACTATAGACAAATTAATTCAGAAATTTTATTTTTAATTGGGCGCAAGCTTATACCAACTCAGTTCAACCTGACTGACTGTCGGTAATTCTGCCCTTTTGAAATGACATGAATGGGACTTTCTATTAATCCCTTAAATAAAAATGTCTTATCAAATAATATGTTCTCAATATGGCAGAATTAAGTCAACCTCTTTTAAAAGTTCCAGATAACTACATTCAGATTTAAAATACCCTTTTAGTTGCCTTTCAAATATGATTTAAATGTAATTACAAGTAATCCTATTATATTTGGAAGAGTTCCTAATATCCGTACTATGAATCATCGCATTTACCTCCCCCTATTATTACTTACTATTCTATCAAGTAGTTGTAAAAACGAAAACAATACATCCATGGCAGAAAGTGAATCTCCAAAAGAAAGTACAACTCAACAAAAAACATCTCAAGAGTGGGAAACTGATTTCTACGATGATTTTGAGGCGTTCAATCCTGAGAATTGGCAAGACCAGCGCATCTGGGTAAACAATGAGAACCAGTGTTATGTACCCGATGGAGAATACGGAACCAGAGAAGTAAGTGACGGAACTCTTAAACTGAAAGTTGTAGATACCGGAGAGCCTTTTGAGTGTGACAATATGGATAAACACGGCAAGCAGCACCCAAAAACGCAATATGCCGCAGGTCGCATCTGTTCTAAAAATCGAAAGGAATTTGTCAAAGGTAAATGGACCGCACGACTCAAATTATCTGGCAGTGGAAAGGCTGGAATGTTCCCTGCATGGTGGTTGCTAGGAGCGCAAAATAACGAACCACCCGTTCAACAACCTGATGAAAATGTGTGCTGGCCACTCACGGGATCTGGTGAGATAGATATTTTTGAGCACCACGGCGATTATATGGATCAAGAGTTTACTATTGGAGCTATTGTAAGCCTCGGAGAATGTGATAAAGGAGATTGGGAAAGCAGCCGCAGAAACTTTCCAGCAGATCTCACAGAATTTCATGAATACTCCGTGGAATGGGAAAAAAGCGACTTGGTTTATCGACTGGACGGTAAAGAAGTATATCGCAATCCAGGCGAAGGCGACAAGTATCCGGAGCCTATGTTTGCCATCCTCAATTTTGCAAAAATTACCGATGGCACAATGGAAGAAAAGGAATGGGTGATGACTGTGGATTGGGTGAAGCATGAGAAGATGCCGTGATTTTGATCGATTTTCCAGGACTAATAGGAACTTAGACCACATAAAAAAGCCACCTCTCTCGAGATGGCTTACAGCTAATTCACAGCATTAAATTATGCGTGCTGTTCTTCATGTTTTCCCTCGCGTACCTCTTCTACAAGTTTTGCATTAAAGGCATCGAGATCGTCTGGAGTTCTACTAGTTGTAAAACCTTCGTCTACAACAACTTCCTCATCAACCCAGTTTCCGCCCGCATTAATGACATCTCTTTTAATGGATGGATATGAAGTTACTTTACGTCCCTGCAATACATCAGCATCTATTAGAGATTGAATTCCATGACAGATGGCACTTACAGGCTTTTTTTGTTTAAAAAAGTCCTGAATGAAACTAATCGCATCTTCATCCATACGCAATTGGTCTGGATTTAGAACCCCACCGGGCAACATCAAAGAATCATAATCCGAAGCCGAAACATCCTTAATCTGTTTGTCTACTTGATATGTACCGCCCCAATTGTCTTGATCCCATGCCTTGATGGTACCTGACTTAGGGCTCACAATATGTACCTCTGCTCCTGCATCTTCTAAAGCTTTCTTAGGGCTTGTCAATTCTACTTCTTCAAATCCGTTTGTGGTTAATATAGCTACTTTCTTTTTCATGGTATAAATTAATTTTTGTTATGTCCACAAAGATGATATATAATGATAGGTATCAATAATAATAGCCTGCTAAGAGTTTCCCAGCAGGCTATTAAATTTCAAGGCTTTGTACTAATTTAACTTAATATCGTTCCTTAATAATATTCTCATGATGTTTGTTATGCCCAGCAATTAGAAATGGAATAACGCGTGCACTCATCACCTTTCCACTCGCTTTCCCTTTATTTTTGAGTCGATCCTCGCTCGCACCTTTAAATATATCTATCGTGGAGGCTCTTGTAATGGAAAAGGATTTTTTGATATCCGCTTTCGCGAAAGCGTGCTCCTTTAAATTCTCCACAAAAACATCTTGATCAAAACCAGCCAACTCGCTCTTATCCCCACGTAAAAAACGCAATGCTCTATACTGAAAAATGCGCTCTGTATCGATGTTGTGCATCAATACCTCTGCAACACTCCATTTATCAGGTAGATACCTATAATCTAAATCAGTTTTAAGATCATCCAGAAAATTTAAGGTTTGCTGCAAAGAATACTCTAGTGTTTCAAAAATATTCTTGTTAGGTTCATTGAGGCTTAAGTATTTATAGAAGTAGGAATCATATTCATCCCTACCCAAACTTTGAACAGTAGTCATCTATAAATCTTGAAACACCTTGTGCAACAATCGCTTTTTATCATTGATACTTTCTTCAAGACTGATCATACTTTCTGTGCGACTCACACCATCTATATCGTCTAGCAAGAAAATGATTCGCTTCGCATGGATGGTATCTTTAGCACGAATCTTACAGAAGATATTGAATTTACCAGTGGTAATATGCGCCACGGTCACGTAAGGAATTTCTTTGATCCTGCTGATTACAAACTGGGTCTGACTGGTTTTTTCTAGATAAACACCTATGTATGCGATAAAAGTGTACCCTAGTTGATGATAATCTACGGTAAGAGAAGATCCATGAATGATTCCCGACTCCTCCATCTTTTTAACCCTCACGTGAACCGTACCTGCGCTTATATTGAGACGCTTGGCGATATCAGTAAATGGGGTTCTTGTATTTTCAATAAGCACATCGAGTATTTGCTTATCTATTTCATCTATTCTACTCATTTTTTGGAACTTTTATTAAGCTTAACTCACAAAATAAACACATAAGTTGAATAAAACGTGCTAATTTGATAGATTTAATGAATTATTCACAAAACACATCGATCTCAAACGTTGTAGATGAGAAAATTCCATTTTCTGAAATTTTAAAATCAATCAAATCGGCGTTAAACTGACGAGCATCGATCACACGGTGGGCGTTCAAAACACTTTTATCATTGATACCTGCAACCATGGGTAGAAAATAAAGCACTTCATCGTGAACTTCTTCAATATACAAAACGGATAAATCATACCTAGCCCCAGATTCATCTGGTAGATTCTTAATTAAAATGTCCACATAATTTTGAGCAATGTTAGGGATTGACTCATACTCTTCAATTATTTTATCAGGATCTAAATCAATTTTTTCAATCCTCGGGATATTGAGCAGGCAATTTTGCAAAGCGTCCTTTATATAATATCTAATCAACTCTCTGGAATAATCCTGACCGGCATGACCCGCTTCAAATAAAAGGGTCGGCACACCTTGAGAAGTAAAAAAATCACCCACACAATTTCTATTAAAAGTATCTGAGTAGCGCCCTATGACTGCATTTTCAATATTCAAATGATGAACCATCGTATTAATAAGATGCATGGATTTAAGTCTTGCTTCAGTTATAGATTTATTAGTGTCTCCAGCAGGCGCAAGAAATGATAATTGCGCAGGTAAAGTTCCCTCCAGATTGCCATAAATAGTGCGCTGGCCATGAAGGTTGAGGCAATAATGAGGCTTGAAATTATCAAATGCATGACGCAACACTTTGCTTTCTGGTTGAGACAAATCAACTGCATCCCGATTCAAATCAATGCCAAGGGCGTTGACTCGCGTCCAATTTTCCGCACCATCAGGATTTAAAACAGGAATAATGTGCAATTTTAAATCATTCAATAATAGAGGAGGCAGACCATCAGATAGTAGTTGTAACAAGGCTCTTGTGGTCGTGCTTTCGTTACCATGCATTTGAGACCAAATTAGAACTCTAGTTTTCCCGCGTCCTAATTTCAAACCATAAATCGACCTGCCCTTTATAGATTTTCCAATCTGCTGTTGAGAAATATCCTGGACAGGCGAATCGAGCAAAACCTGACCCAAAGCCTTTTCAAAAGTAGAGTAGGTATAATAACGAGATAAGATCATAGCGTAAAGGTAGCATAGAAATAACAATAGTTTACCAGCTCAAAATTGATCTTTCTATAATTGTTTTCTACTGTAAACAACCAAATGATTACAATTGTAAACACGCTAAAACCTTATCAGTGTTACAAGCGTAAACAAAAGGCCGTAACTAAACATGATTAAATCATCAATGAGAGCAAAAAACAGTGCCTTCAAGCATGTATATTGTTTAAATAATTAATAACTAGGTCTTTAATATTGATTATGTAAAGTTATTGTTCACCAAATGTAATGCTCATTGGCAAGTTTACCTTAATAAATAACACAATTGTAAACTAGATATCCTTCCACTTATTATTACATTTGTAAAATATGGTGAATTCAGCCGATTTTACTAAGAGACTACAGCTGGTCATGGAAAAACATGACCTAAATGCCTCCTCCTTTGCCGAAAAAATAGGCGTGGGACGTAGTTCTATGTCACATATTTTATCGGGCAGAAATAAGCCAAGTTTGGATTTTGTCCTGGCTGTTTTAAAGACTTTTGGAGAAGTAGATCTTTATTGGCTACTGAATGGCAGAGGAACTTATCCAAAAAAATCGGCAGGGATTAATACTGACACTACTGAAGAAGTTCAATCAGCTCCACTCCCATCTTCTCAAAACGTTCAAGAATCCAGATCAGAATCTAAAGTTGAAAATGCAGAGGAATCGGGTACTAAAGCTCAACCTTTACCTATTACAAACAAAACAAATAAAGGGAAAAATATAACAAAAGTGATTATCTGCTTTGATGACGGCACTTTTGAAAACTTTATCCCTTAAGCGCGACCTAAGGATAGGTTTACAATCTATTTTTGTCAAAATTCTCGTGCATGCGTTTTTTACTTCTATCCGTTCTACTCCTCTCCTTTTCCAATTGCTATGAAAATCCGCGAGAGTGTACCGATTTTAGGACGGGTACTTTTGAATGGACACAAGAATCAGGTGGCAAATTATTGACCACCACCTTTAAAAGAACTGAAGAGTATCAAATTGAAACTTACGAAGGCGTGACAGACACCTCAAAAGTGGAATGGGTAAATGACTGTGAGTGGCGCATCATTCCCATAGATCCCAAAACAAACGCCGAGAGCCGCGCCTACCTCTTCAAAATCATGCGTACCGATGAAGATTCTTATGATTTTGAATTCACACAGTCCGGTCGTGACCAGATATATAAAGGGACGGCTAAGAAAGTGGAATAATTCGGAAGTCTGTGAGTTTGTGAGTTTGTGAGTTTGTGAGTTTGTGAGTTTGTGAGTTTGTGAGTTTAAAATATTTTTCTTGGTGTATAGGCATAGTTAAATTAAATACTTTTCTGTTACTGTCATGCTGAATACTTCGACATAGTGGTTATGGAGCGAAGTCGAGAAACTTAGCACAGGCAGGCTCAGCGACCATTTAGTCTTTCATGGAACGGAACAAATCAACTTATTTGACATCTCTAAACCGTTACAAAATTTAGAATTGCTCATATAATGACTTCCATGGTAAAAGCTTTGAATAAAATTAGTAAAGGATATTTAAATTATGTGAGAAACCCACCCTTTAGGCGATGTGCTGAGCGTTGCCGAAGTAGCTGGGGAATGGTTTCAATTTCCAGTTCAAGTTCAGCGAGGCTTTCCGTACCTTTGCAAACCTTAAAAATGACACTTTATGATCTATAGGTTACGCGTGCTATTAGACGCTGCTACAGACTGTTTTAGAGATATAGAAATTGCTGGAGACAGCACGCTGGAAGACTTCCACAACGTCATCATGCAATCTTTCCAGTTGCAGGGAGACGAGATGGCGAGCTTCTATTCCAGCGATGAAGAATGGAACCAAGGTAAGGAATATTGCCTTTTTGACATGAGCGAGGGTCTTAATCCCGTTCATAAGATGGCCGATACGACCGTGGATCAGGCATTCAGCAAAACGGATACACGAGCAATATATGTCTATGACTTTTTGAGCATGTGGACTTTTTTGATTGAACTTGCCGATATCGTAGGACCCACGGACGGGACGGCATATCCACAAGTGATTTTTGCCATAGGCGAGCTTCCAGATTCTGCTCCAGACAAAGAATTTGAGGCCGATCCGCGTTTTCACGATGACGATGAAGACAGCGATGACGACGAGGAAGAATTCTACGACGAAGAAAATTTTGATAACTACGACGACCTTTACTAGCCCATGATCAACCTATTCAACACCCGCATAGAGGACCTCGCCATACACCGCGTGGGCAACAAGAACAAGGGCGAGCTGCTCCTTACCTCCAGCAATTCCACACCGCTGGACGATGAGATGCATTCTTTGCTCAAGGAATACTTTTTAAAGCCGTTTCGCTCTAAAGAGGAGGCGTATTACAGCTTTTTCCATGAAGAAGATCTCGAGTTTCATGAAATGTACGCTTTCGCGAAAGCGGTATTCAACACACCGGCATCCCTGCTAGATAACAGCAAAAAGATCGCCAAACACCTCTACCAGCAGTCTGACCACCCGCATATACGCAGTGGGGAATTGTACGTGTGCTATCTGGAAAACGTGATGGTAGACAACAATAAAACCGACGCTATCGGAATTTTTAAGAGCGAGATCAAACAGGAGTTCCTGCAGTTTGAAGAGGGCGAGAACGACCTTAAAATGATCCTGCAACAGGGAGTCAACCTCAACAAACTCGATAAAGGCGCCATCATCTTCAACGTGGAGGAAGAGGCTGGATTCAAGATCCTGTCCGTAGATTCTAACCGTTACGATGCCAAATACTGGCTGGACAGTTTCTTGGGTGTCGACGTTTTTGAGGACGAAAACTTCTTTACCAAAAAGTACCTGAAATTCTGTCAAGATTTTGCCAAGGAAGTCGTACTGCCTGCGGAGGATAAAAAAGAAGAGGTCATGTTTATGAATCGTGCGGTCAATCACTTTGCAAAAAATGACGACTTTGAGGAAACCGCTTTCTTAAACGAGACGCTGGAAAACCCAGACCTTATTCCAGAATTCAAGAATTATAAAGTGGAAAAAGGCCCTAAATACAGCATTGAGGACGTAAGCTCCTTCCCTATCTCAAACACGGCGGTTACTGCAGCGCGTAAGGGAATCAAGAGCGTCATCAACCTAGACACCCACGTACAGATCAAGATGGACTTTACTAACAGTGACAGCGCCGAGAAGTTCATCGAGAAAGGCTGGGACGAGGAACGCCAGATGTACTACTATTTAGTTTATTTTAATCGGGAGGAGAAGAAGTAAGGAATATGAACTTGAATTTGAAGATGAAGTCGTAGTTGAATCCGAAGTAGAATTTGAACTAAAAAATAGGATTTGGTAAGCCCCCTTGAGGGGGTTGGGGGGTGTTCGATATTGAAAACTAATTACCTCATTCCCTTAGACGTTTTTTGCAAAGCGTGCACCAATTTTTACATATCGCGCGCTTTTGCAAAGCGAGCGCGGGTTATTTGTAGATTTGACGCAAATTCTACATCTTTAAACCATGTCAGAAAGATACTAAGTACGCGATCTGGAAGCAACCTATTTCATAACCATGACGATTTGGGACTGGATCGATCTTTTCACGCTGGAGCGATACATTACAATCTTAGAAGATTCTTTTCAATATTGTATCGATCACAAAGGATTAATCATCTACGCCTATGTGATTATGCCCAGCCACGTTCATCTTCTTGCAGCGAGTACTACCGTCCCTTTAAACGAAATTATTAGGGATTTAAAGAAACACACTTCTAAGGAATTCATCAAAGCCATTCACGAACCGGGCGAGAGCCGCAAGAAATGATTGTTGAGAGAATTTGAATTTGCCGCTAGGCGTATTAACAGAGGTTCTAACTTCAAAGTTTGGAAAGATGGGTTTCATCCTAAAATCATGGATAAGAATAAAAGATTAGAGGCCGCTTTCAACTACATACATTATAATCCTGTAGATGCAACCTACGTGTCTCACGAGCGGGACTGGATCCATAGCAGTGCAAGAGTCTATGAAGACCCACCAGAGTCCAGAATCAAAATCACGCGCTGGTATTGAATTAAAAACTTGGAGGCTCAACTAGTAATATTATTCATTACCAGCTAACGCTTCACGCTTCTCCACCGCACGCTTTGTAAAAGCGCGCGACGAAAAATTACTTATTTCAATACCCAAAATCAATTTCTATCATATCATTTAACAAATCTGTAAATGATGGGGATAATTCCTCAATATCCTCGTCTGGAAACCACCACTTAATGGCTCCATAAGTATCACTATTTAAATCCATAAGAAAGTCTCCACCTCCTTGTGCAACTCCAATGTTTATGTGACCTGAAGGATAACCAGTTAAAGGAACATTAAGATATTCCATTGTGCACGATCCATACTTTATAGCATTAAAATAAGCTATTCCTCCTCCTCCTTCTAAAGGGAAATTCTTGTGTGCCATGTCGGATTGCGTTGCAATACCACCATTATAGGTAAGCATATGCTGTCGATAATCTACTGGTAAGGTAAAGCCTATAAGAGTCTCAAAATCAGCAAACTCTTGTGGAGTGATAAGTTGTACATTATCCCTTCTTTTGAAAATAGGTGTTATGGAATACATAAGTTATTATATATTATGATCATTAAATTTTTAAAATAATTTCCAGTCACGCCCTTTCGCAAATCGAGCGATATGCCATCACCCACTTAAAATTGAATCTATTCCCGTGTAATCGTATCTACAAGTTTCAACATTCTAGGCATTCTATAATCTCCAGGCATTTCCAAGATTTTATTTGCAGCGATACTTTTATCCATTCCGATAGCTGATACATGTAGAGGATTATTGCTTTTACCTCTCAACACCTCCACCACTGTTTCTTTATTACTATAGAATCCTCTCTTTGCCACGCCTATTATTGGAGCTTTTACTTCTAAGGATTGCCAGAGATAACCACCAAGTCCGTAGCCATGATCGTTATCTACGTATACATGACCGTCAACTATTATGGTTTCTACAGTTTTTAAATTTATTTTCTCTAGCAGCTTCATGATACAAGGTAATTCTCTTTTAAAAAATTGTCCGGGTTCATACGGCTCTACATTCTCTATTTGTTCAATTATAATTTGCTTTGGCTCTTGATCATCCCAATCACACAAAACTCCTACCGCTCGTGCAGTATTCTTTTCATTATAAAGTACGTCAATTATCAATATCATTTTGGAAGTAACGTTTTAATGCTCTAAGCTATTAGGAAGTGACTCATCAGTTACGCTTTACACTGAAGTCATAACATAATATAAAACCGATTTTAAATCGCATAATATTAATACTAGTTCCATCTTTCAAAACCCCACCCTAGCAAGTCCTGTACAAAACCCAAATCCCAAAAGCAAAATCAACAATAATGAAATCCAGTAGCCTTTTGAGCTGTTACTTTTACCAGATTTATTGGTGGCTTTGTTCATACTTCTTCCCAGCGCTGTAATTAATAAGATCAGTGAATGAATAGCTAAAAAGAAAGAAGAGATAATCATAAAGCCTAGAGATGCGTGACTGTCCGAACCGTCCAATGTATAAACAAAGATTACCAACTGATAAACCACCATGATCCCCAGATTGATCCCTATTATTTTTTTTACCTTCTTATCCATTTATCCAAAACATGAACTGATTCCTATAATTAAGACGATGAGTGCACTCAGGAGAAGCGACTTTACAACTGTTCTCCATTTTTTAAAAATAGTTAATACTACCGAAATACCTATGCAAATCAAACTATGATAGATGGACATCATCGCGATGTATAGATTTTTACCTATATGATGTTGTTCGATTTTACTCTCATAGTTGGGTATGAAATAAACAGCAAACACCATAAGATTTGCGATCAAAATAATGGCAAACTGACGTCTTCTCACAAACTTGAGCACCTTTTCCATAATCACATACTGCCAAAACAAGAACTGAATCCCAAAACCAAAATAATTAAACAGCTCAACGTAAATCCTAAGCTTACCTTCCGCTCCTTTATCAAAAACCCTGTAAAAACCGCTGCAACAAGGCATATGAGTGCATGTGCTATCGATGTAAAAAAGACTCCTAGATTATCGTAACCCGAATCACTGAAAAAAATGATAAAGTAAACTGCAAACACTCCAAGATTCAGCCCGACAATCCAATTGAAAAACTTCTTCCCTCTCATCGTACCAGGGCTATTAATGACTCCAATTTGTCCTTGAACTCATCCCTATAAAACAAGTTCATCGTCTCAAAAGGAATAATTTTATTATCAGGCTGAGCGATGTGGACGCAAGATTTTTTGATCGCTCGCACATCAAAGTCGTAGGCATCCATAAAATTCATCACGATGATTCTGAAAATATTGTCATAACCTAAGTCAGGCGCCACGACTTCGGGAAGACAACACATCAACTCATGGACTTCCTCTTTCACGGCATCTACCGAGACTCCCGTACTGAACATATTAAGCATGTGTTGCTTTAACACATCGTCCTGCTCGTAGACAATCGTGTTTTTGGAATTGTTGAGCAGGTCGTCGGGATCTATATACCTAGTAAGAGGTTGTACTTCACCATCTACCTTGAGTGCATAGGCCATAAGCAGCGCATCTGGATTACAGGGAACTGGGATAATATCTTCATAGGTAAATAGATCGCTCTGCTCTACGATCAGTCGGCGCACTTCTGAGTTGGTAATGCGATCCACGGCAGGATCAAAATGTTCCAGCCTCCCACTCACGCTCGTCGGCTGAAAAGTAACACCTCTTATGCAGCGCTGTTTCATGGCAAAATCAAGGATCTCGCCTATTTCGTTATCATTCTCGCCACGTTGTAGGGTTACCACCAGCGTCGTGGAAAGGTTGAATTCGTTTAGATGTTCCAGCGCCCGCATTCTTATATCGCGCAGGTCTTTGCCACGCATCTTTTCCAGCACGTTTTTGTCAAAGGAATCAAACTGCAGGTAGATCTCAAAATCTGGCATATAGGTGGCAAGCCGCTCCGTAAAAGCACAGTCTTTTGCGATGCGCACGCCGTTTGTATTGAGCATGAGGTGCTTGATGGGATAGGATTTTGCCATATCCATAATCTCAAAAAACTGCGGGTGGATGGTGGGCTCACCACCGCTCAATTGCACCACATCAGGTTCTCCCTCGCTGCGCACCACGGTTTCAAAAAGATCCTTGATTTCCTCCAGCGTTTTATGCCTACCGTGCGTGGGCGAGCTGCTGGCGTAACAGGTGGGACAGGTCAGGTTGCAGCGATCCGTTACCTCGATAAGCGTGAGACAGCTGTGCTGCTCGTGGTCTGGGCAGATGCCGCAGTCCAGCGGGCAGCCGTATTCTGTTTCTGTGTGAGGTTTACGCGGGTATTCACTCGCCTTGTTGAAATTGCGTATATTTTTGTAGAACTCAATATCATCTGCGATCAAAACCTTTTGAAAACCGTGTTCTTTGCAGGTTTTGATGATATACACGTTGCCCTCCTCAAAAATGATTTTGGCATTGATGGGCGTGTGGCAGTCGTTGCACAAGCTGGTCGTGGCGTCGTAATATGTGTAATTTTTGGTTCTGGTCATGGATGGTTAAAATCTGATTTAAATATAGGGCTTTAAGGAGCTATTTAGTAATCGAGCAGTTTTATGGGCTTAAAAATCAAGTTATAAATAGTATTTAAATAATAGATTAACGTCAATATGCAAACGATCTGTATCGAGCTCAAGTGGATAAAATCATAGTTGAACGTAGGTTTAATAAAGTCCTGAAGTAAGCGATATAGCACGTAAGCGATCATAAAGAACTGAAACAACATTCCGCTTTTCAGGTTTTTATTCTTTTGAATCCATTTCAACCCCATAAAAAGCAAAACAAGGAACAATATTTCGTAGAGCGTGACCGGATGTCGCAAAATACCATCTCCCAGATCCATTCCCCAGAGAAGTGTGGTAGCCACTCCGTAAGTTTCCTCAGCCACTCCCATACAAAAACAGCCTATACGACCTATAATCAATGCCAAAATTAATGGGAATGTAAACAAATCGCCTGTGGAGCGTTTGACCCCAACTATTTTTTTGGTCAACTCCACTCCTATCAGCCCTCCCACAAAACCACCTACCACGGTTTTATTTGTGTACAAATACAACCAGAAATGCTCCGCCTCCCACCATTGCAGCGGCTGTTCCATCGCTCCAAGCAGCCTTGATCCCAACAATGCTCCCGCGGCTGCTCCTATGATGACCTGCAACCGTTTATCATGCTCAACCGCATCTCCCTGCCTCTTGCGCAAATACGCATAATAGCGGTAACCCATAACAAATGCGAGTGTCTCGAATATAAAGTGCAGCGGCAACGACACTCCAAATAGTTCTGGCTGGATTGGAAAATTCATAACTGAGCAGTAAAGCTAGTGAGATTGTTCCGCTTTCGCGAAAGCGAGAAAACAAAAATCAATAATTTAATTTTGAGTAATAATTTATAATTTTTCATACAGAACGACGGTAAAAGATTGGATACTCATTTTAATCAAAAGGGGCCGATGGCACTCGACCCATGCCCTCTTTTTGTTTTATGAGACACTCTAATCCAGCATCTTACATATTTTATATGATGGCTTTCATAAACCAATAACTTTTCCCTACTTTTAAATCAAAGAAATAGTATGCTGACCAAAGTCTATGGAAGCGCCGTGTTTGGTGTGGAGGCGACCACCATTACCCTGGAAGTAAACGCCGCCAAGGGAATAGGTTACCATCTGGTAGGTCTACCCGATAAAGCTATAAGTGAAAGTTCGTATCGTATAACTGCGGCACTTGCTAATGTGGGTTACAAGATGCCTGGCAAAAAGCTCATCATTAATCTCTCCCCTGCCGATCTGCGTAAGGAAGGAAGCGCCTACGACTTACCATTAGCTCTCGGCATTCTCAATGCCAGCGGACAAATCGCGACCGAAGACTTTGACCAGTACATTATCATGGGAGAGCTATCGCTGGACGGCACATTGCAACCCATTAAAGGAGCACTCCCCATCGCGATCAAAGCCCGTGAGGAGGGTTTTAAAGGTTTCATCCTACCTACCCAAAATGCACGAGAAGCGGCAATAGTGGATAATCTGGCCGTTTATGGTGTGGATAATATTGAAGAAGTGATTGATTTCTTTAAAGGCGATGGAGAATTAAAAGAAACGATCGTAGATACCAGAGATGAATTTTTTCAGGCTTTGGAACACCCAGAATTTGACTTTGCCGACGTTAAAGGCCAGGAATCCATCAAGCGTTGCATGGAAATCGCTGCCGCAGGAGGTCATAATATCATTTTGATCGGGCCACCGGGTGCGGGAAAAACTATGCTTGCCAAAAGACTGCCCTCCATCCTACCTCCCATGACTTTGCACGAGGCGCTTGAAACGACCAAAATCCACAGCGTCGCGGGACGCACCCAAGAAAAATCAGGTTTGATGGCGCAGCGGCCGTTTAGGAGCCCGCATCATACTATTTCAGACGTAGCCTTGGTAGGTGGTGGTGCCTATCCGCAGCCGGGAGAGATTTCATTGAGCCATAATGGTGTGTTATTTTTAGATGAACTGCCCGAATTCAAGCGCACGGTTCTGGAAGTGATGCGACAACCGCTAGAAGATCGGGAGGTAACTATTTCGCGAGCTAAATTTACCGTAACCTACCCATCCAGTTTCATGCTGGTCGCCAGTATGAATCCCAGTCCTGGAGGCTATTTCAACGATCCCAACGCTCCGGTTCAGAGCAGCCCGGCCGAAATGCAGCGATACTTGGGAAAGATCTCCGGACCATTACTCGACCGCATAGATATTCACATAGAAGTCACTCCCGTCCCCTTTGAAAAATTAACCGAGGAACGACTAGCAGAGAAATCTACCGATATCAGGAAGCGTGTTACTGCTGCGAGGGATATTCAAACGGCTCGCTTTCGCGAAAGCAAGAAAACCCACTACAACGCGCAAATGAGTACCAAGGACATAAGAAAACACTGTATTCTCGACGAGCAAAGTAAAGAAATGCTCAAGAACGCCATGGAACGCCTGAATCTGAGTGCCCGCGCCTATGACCGCATTCTAAAAGTCGCACGTACCATCGCTGACCTCGAAGCGACTGAAAAAGTTGACGGAACCCACATTGCAGAGGCGATTCAGTATCGCAGCCTGGATCGTGATGGATGGTTGGGGTAAATTATAAAACTGAACATTCAAAAACTACTAAATATTAATGAATGTTCAGTTTAGATTACTTTAGTAGGTAATTCAAGATTACCATCAAATTAACTTTTCTTGCCCAATCTATTGTAAGGCTAAAAACGGGTTAATGTAAATTCAAGCAGATATCTATGGTTGAATTACGTAAGATTACATTGCTAGTCTCGAGCTGAGCTGTTATAGAAAAAATATTACTTTCCAGTCTTAAGGAACTTATTCAAAGGTAAACCCTCTAAACTCGCCATTTTGTAAAGTGATAGTGACACCTAGATCGTTTGTAATGGTAGCATCAAAGGTTCCTTCAAAGTATTCCCCTGTCACTTGCGTAAGGGTAATAGAACCACTATCAGCAAAATCAAAATCAAAATTCAAAGGATCTGATGTAAATGAAACTTGATAATCCCCACTAATTCCAGGATCTACATCAAACATCCCTGTTTGTGCATTGATAGGAAACCATATGGTTATGCTAGTATCCCCTGAATCAAAGAAATCCTCACCGTTATTACCGTTGAGTGTTATGCCAAGTGATTCTGCACTGGCGATATCAATAAACTCATAGTCAGTACCATCTATCGTGAATCGTATATATGTATCCTCATCTTGTGAACCTCCATCATCATCTGAACCGCATGATTGAAAGGTGGTCATAATTAATAGGGCTAACAAAAGGGCAGAAATTTTCGTGGTAATTGTTTTCATTTTGGTGATTTTTAAAATTGATGCAAAATTATTTAACGCAATGATAAGGTATCATACTATAAAAAGAAAATTCAATACGAAACAATTTAAAAATCAAAAAGATCGGAAATTCATTGTGAATTTTTAATCTATGATTTGTAAAAAATGATAGGAGCTTTTACCAAAAGAGGGTCTGTAAGCTATTGTCTGAGCAAAAATAAATTGGGAACAAAATAATATAGGTCAATCGAAATACAAAAAACTTACCGAAATGGCAGGGATGGAGTGAGTTTCAACTTAAAATGTTCTGAGAAATCGGTGCTGATTTTAACAACGACTACAACACCCAGAAGAATAATCTAGAAGTTTCCCATCTTCATCTTGATAAACTGACCGCGGGACGACTACCAGAGAATCCTACCCATATCAGGAATTGTGTAACTGCGGCTTGAGAGATTCATACGGTACGCTTTCGCGAAAGCGAGAAAACCCACTTCAACGCCCCAAGTCTCCAGTAAAGACATCAGGAAATACTGCATACTCGATGAGCAGAGTAAAGAAATGCTGAAGAACGCCATGGAAAGACTCAATCTAAGTGAACGTGCTTAGGATCGCATTCTGAAAGTCGCCAGAACGATCGCAGACCTTGAGGCGACCGATAAAGTTAACGGAACCCAGGTTGCAGAGGCGATCCAATACCGTAGCTTGGATCGTGATGGGTGGTTGGGGTAAAGATGTTGAATGTGAACTTGAACTTGAAGTCGAAAGCCTTGCCCTAACCCTAAAGAGAGGGGTTTCCTTATCCATTAAAATTAGATCTGTGCTACCTTCATAGTTGGGAGAAATGGAACGGAAATTAATTTTGAAATTTATCTTTGTCACTCTGAACGAAAAGGGCGAACGATTCAAAGTCCTATGAATGAGGTATAGATAGAATTTTCCGCCACAACGGGCTCTGGCATTGCAATAATCTTGTTTAGGACACATGCAGCGGCTTGAGAATACCAAAACGATAACAAATTTTCTTAGATCGAACTCACGTCAGATTACTAACTTAGATGCGTTGGAAAAGTAGGCTGCTAGCGTTGGTCGTAATATCAAATAAGCTGCTCAAAAATACTATTGCAAGGTGAGGTAGGTCGTGTAATGAAACCTAAGTTTCGGTTTTGCTTGGATAATACTAAGTGTAGCAATTAAAAAGTATCTAAAATCTAATCATGGATTCTATGAGCCTCGAAAATTGATGCCTAAAATTCATAGAAAAAAGAGTTGTTTTTCAGCTTATTTGTTGGTAGTTTTCAGGCTATCTAAATTTTATTTTGGCTTTTACTATCTCTTCCAATTGAGCTTGTTTAAAATCAAACCAATTCTGTCTGTAATCTGAATTGTCGACAATGAACTTAAAATTTTGAAAGGGCTTTTTCCTTTCAAGCACCTTTTTCAATTCCGTACTAAGTTGTTCATCATCAACCTGGTCAGCAAACTGCTCCATTATCTTGAATGATTCATAACTTTCTAAAACCTCTATTTTTATAAATTGGGCTTTGTTTTGCTTTACTTTTTTTAATTTCTCGCTAAAATTGTCCTTGAATTCATTTTCGATAAAATCTTGTTCGAAATTTGGAATGGTAATGATTTCATCATTTTTAGGATTGTAATGGCAGTTATATCCGCAATCTATTTCTTCTGCAATTTTCCTTATGATCTCTGATCTTGAATTTTCCATTTCTGATAAATGTTTTATCGTTGAAGTTTTGAGGGTAAGTTTATTTAGCTTGAGTACAACGGTCTTGTTTATCGCTCGTAGATAGCAAATACGCAGTTGATTTTTGATTGAGTAGAGGCTAGTGCGGCACGGCGGATTTTCTGTTTATCCTTTTTGTGGGAAATCGAGATAAAAAGGGTTGATAGTAAAAAAAGATTCCAGAATCTAATGATGAATAGTGAGAACCTGAAATAATGGTATTTATTCAATATGGAAAAATCTTAATTTTCGACTCAATTCTTTAATGACTCCAACATTTTTATTTTCAGATATTCATAATGTTTCATAGGTTCTTTATGATTATCTAAATAAGATGTTACATAGTTATCGACAGGTGATACTTTTACAATAAATTCATTTTCCGAAACCCAAAAAATATTGTTGATTCCTTCTGCAGGAATCCAACTTTTAAAATCAATTGAAATAGAGTATTGCTTTTTATCTTTTCTTACAATACTAAGGGTAGTTGTTAAGTATTTGTCAAGCATAGGAAAGTCATTATGAGAAAAAGAGATTTGATAACTACCATTTGGGGAAATATATGGAATTCCAGGAAAGTATTCTTTTTCTCCACTTTGTTTATCTATCGTATATACTGAACAAAGTTCGTAGCACTCTTTGATCAGATATTTATTTAGTGCTTTTATTTCTCCAATGTAATCATGACTTGTATAACCTTCTCCTTCGGTATCTCTAATACAAATAGAATCTTGTCCTTTTCTTATTTCAAGATAAAAATATTTTAAAAGATAACTTTCTTTGAAGATATCGGGTTGAAAGATAGTATCAATTTCAAATTCAGATTTCTTTTTTTTATAATCGCTGACATTAACTTTTTCTATTTTTATGTAATGTTTTAGAGTGTCTAGTGATGAACTATATAAATTTATAGAGTCCGTTTTATTTTGGATTATAGGAACAGATCTATTTTTGCTATATCGAGGCATACAATCATTTATACTGTAATTATTACTGTAATCAAGGCGATATTTAATCTCAAATTCATTTTTAGAATGATCTTGAATATATAAACGATTGTAATAATACAATGATCGTTCAGGAATTGTTTTCAAATGTTCAGATAAATATGCATCAAAGACATAACCCCCAGTTACTTTTCTATCTTCTTTAGTTAGTAAGCTAACATAAATCCAATTACCTCTTACTACCTTATCTCCGATATGAAGACTATCCAGTGGCGCTTTGATATATCCACCCAATTTAGTCCCATAAGAAAGTGTTTTGATAATATTTGCTTTTATGTTCGGTTCTTCTCTTAAATTCAAACCATTAACAGAATTGACATAAACACAGTGACGGTCTGCAAAAGCTGATGTTGAAAGTAAAATGAAGTATAAGAAAATTATCGTTTTTATCATGTTGAAGTTCAGTCTTGTATATTATTAGTAGTAGTGGAAATAGTCATTTACTCTAAGGATCAAGCAGAAATCAAATATGACTTAACTATACATAGGTAACTAGCTTTCTATAAACCATATAAGGTATTTCCAGTAGTAATTTTAACGTTAAGCTACTTCAATACTCAGATGTTTACCTAGTCCTAATTCAATGAGTTTGTAGTAAGTCGAAACTTGAATATCACTTAATCCACGTTCAATTCTTGATACGTAGCTTTTTTCTGTTCCAGTTCTTTCCGCAAGTTCTTCTTGAGTTAAATTTGCCTCTTTGCGAGCTTCTTTTAGCTTGACCCCTAGTCTATAGCAAGAGAATCTGCATCATATTTATGACGCCTTTCAGTTCCTTTTTTTCCGTACGTTTCAATGAGAATATCCTCAAAATCAGTCAGTTTTTTCATGTCAGCCATTTTTGTCTTTTAAATATTCCTTTTTCATAGGCCTAGGTTTTAAAGTATCTATTGATCAGTTTAATTGCTGATTTGGTTTCGATTATCAATATTCGACCACCAAAATAAAATGTAACAGGCATTTTTTTACATTGGCTTATAGCGAGATTAAGTACTAAACTAACAAATTCAAACCAAATAGAAAATCCAGCAGGATCATCCTGCGCACGCTAAAATCAAGAAATTAGTTCTAGGCATTATCCTAAAAACTTTTTCTAAGCAGCAAGGTTAGTCTTTTACTTCCCCACATTTAATACCTCAGTCCAATTTAGTTTTGGCCTGTCGCTAGGGTAACCGTTTTGCGTTCTGTATTCTTTTCTTTCTTTGGTAAAATCCCACCATTTTTTTGAGAAGTCCTTATTTGTGGCAAAATCAACTGCCAACCTAAATTGATCTTCTACACATGGGTCGGTTTTGTAACCTTTCATTCTTTCATATCGATCTAGTAAGTCTGAACCAATTTCTCCATTCAATTCCCTAACGTTATAAAAACCTAAGAACATCAAATCTTTGGCAAACTCAATTCCTATGGATGGAATTTGTTGAAAATCGGCTAAAGCGTAAATTTCTTTTGCCCTTATCTCAGAAATATTCAATAAATGGGATAGTTCATCTGGAGCATATTCTAATATTTCAGACTACTTTATTTTATTCTTCCTTAGGTTTTTTCTTTCGGTATCTGAAAGCTCCAACTTAATGTTTGCGGATTTTTTCATGAGTCTAATTTACTATCATTTCGGTTTTCTTCTACCGTAGCAATGAACTTTAGAGTAAAAAACGGCGTCCCAAACCTATGTGCTCGAATAATCAATGATCATGATTAGACTTAAGTCTCTGTGCTGGCAAAATAAAGAAAACGGAAAGAAAAGAAAAACGCTCAATGAATCTGTTGCACGAATCTATGAGCCTAGAATATTAGCATCTCAAACTAATGAATAAAGGAGTTATTTTTCACTTCAATTGTTCTTTATTAGATGACATTTTTTATGCATTTAATATTTCTAAATTTCTAACTTCAGACCATTCTTTTAAGCTTGTATATATTTCGGTTTCTTTAAAAAAGTCATATTCATATGATAATATCAAACTATTCTCCACACTATTACCATTGACCAACATTTTGTTCCTGCTTTTCAACACTTTTTTCATTAATAGATATAGTAAATTTGAAAGATCGTGTCCGTTTAAGAGTTGATTTAGGTCAAATTCGTCTTTCTTAACATTGTTAAATTCTTTCTTTATTTCTGGTTTAGTTTTCATAGCTGGACTTTTTACTCTAGAATAATTAATAATAGTGTCTATGAGTTTGTCGTCTCCTAAATAAGAAAGGGTTTTATCGCAGGTAAAATTTCCATATTTTATTAAATTCCCTTCAGCTTTTTTGGGTTTGAAAATCAAACCTAAATCGTGAATATTATTTGCTAGTTTTAAGTACCCAATTTCTTTTCCAATTTTATATAAAGATTCTCTAATGGTAGTCTCATTGTCTTTTTCAAATTTGACAATTTGAGTATTACTGCAAAAAATTCTTATAACATTCTCTAAAGCTTTGGTTTTTATAATCATAACTTCAATATCGTGGTCATCTGTAAGAAATAATCCATCAATATTTATTTCGTTCTCGAGAATTTTATTAAAATCAGAATCTATAATTCCTATTTTTTTATCAAAACCTCTATCTTCTAAGATCAATAGTATTGTTTTAACCCTCTCATTACCAAATGCAGGTTTGATTCTAACATTATCAAGATTGATAAATTTCCCGTAAAGTTTAACATCTTTATTACCTTCAACTAATAAATAATGTCCAGTAAAACTTTTGTCTTGCATAATGGCATTTGCAGTCCTTTCTGGTGTTATAAACTCTTCCATTATTCCAAACCTTTTAATTCTACTTTTAAATCCCAGTTATTTGCAATTATGTCAGGTGAGTGAGTAGCAATTAATACATCTAAATTATTTAGTTTAGCTATTTCTTTTAAATCTTCGATAAAAGAATTTTGCCAAGATATATGCAAAGACACTTCTGGTTCATCAATTAAAATCAATGAATCATTTTTTGTTTTAAATAGTAAGATATAGAACAATACAAGTTCGTTTTGCTCCCCTGAAGATAGTTGGCTAACATTTATTGTTTCGGGCTCCTCATTTTCATTTTTTAAAATAGTTGATTTAAATAAAAAACCATCTTCTTTATCGATTACCAGTTTTTTATGTTTGAATCTCTTGTTAATTATATCTAATAAAATTTCAATTTTACGTGATATAGTATCAAAAATTTTAATTTTTTCAAAACTGTCCTCAACATATAACATCAGGACATCGATTATTTCATTCCCTGGATTTTCTATCGCTAATAAATTTGAGTCTTTTTCAATTTCTATTAGACCTGCTATGTCTAGAGTAGCTCTTTTAGCTTCTAGTCTTTTAAGTTCTTCATTAAGAAATTCTTTTGAAATATTAGTTGAATTTTTGAGTCTTTCAATTAATCTATTTGGATATGTTCTATCTAATTTTGAAGATAATTCCGTTGATTCTGTTAGAAATTTTTTAATAGTTTTACTTAAATCTAAAGCATATTTTTCAACTGTTCTTTCTTGATTTTTATCTTCACGTCGGTTTATCGTAATAAGTCTTTGAGTTTCTATTAAACTCACGTTTATTTTGTCATATTTGTCTGTAAACCATTTAGGTTTCTCATCATCAAAAAAGCTAAGTTGAAGTTGATGTCTAGTATTACTATTATAATTATATACTAATTCTTCTGAGCTAAAGTTTTCTCCAGTTCTTCTATCCTCCCAATATTTAGGATGAACTTTTCTTAAATGATTTGAGGTTCTAGCAATTCTTCTAGCTATCATTTCTATTTGTTCTCTGTCATATTGGAACAACCGAATTGATTTAAATGACTTACCATTTTTATTTATTTGTTTTAAACTTAAAGAAGGTAATTCATCTTCTTTTAATTCTCTGGTAAGAATCCATTTAGTACTATCCTCGAATTCAAAAATCATTTCATCAAAAGCCACATTAGTGAAATATAAATAGTGTCCTTTAAAGAAAGCTTCTATCATTTCTAGCATTACGGTTTTACCCAATCCGTTTTCTCCAATGATTATTGTAATTCCTATGTCATTATTAATGACGATTGAATGTTCGAAAACACCAAATAGATTATTTACGACAATTTTATTTATTTTCATTTGGGTTGTTTTTAATGATAGCTAAATGTCTCGTCTATAAGTAGTTGAGTGGTTAGTAATTAATTTTGCAAGTACTCACCAAACTGAAAATCCTCGCGGATTTTCAGAAGTAGACGTGAACAAGCAATTACTTGTAGCCATTGTTATATGCTGGCTTTTTATTAGTCATCTTCGTCTTTTATAAAAATAGTATTTAGTAAAGACTCATTAGTATCAGAATTATTTTCAAGAAATTTATTCAATGTACTTTGTGAAAGTCCATACGGATTTAGGTAAGTAATTTTAGGGCTAATTATTAATTCTTTTATCTCGATTTCCTTTCCACTACTGTTAAATTTCGGAACGAATACTATTCCATTATCCCAAACTTCACTTATACCTTTTGAAAAGCTACTTACAGTTCTGGTAATTTTTGTTGAACCCAAATCTTTTAGCTCAACAACCGTTATTGAATCATTAAGTTGTGTTTGAGCAACTGCTGAAACCTGAAATTCAAAAGTTTCTAAAACGTAGTCATATTTCTTTTTTGTTCTTACAGGTATATAATTTTCAAAATCTGTATCGTCTAACGAAATAATTATTGAATTCTCTCCCTTTTTAATAGAAAACCAATACATTGATGCTAAGGAAATTTCATCTTCTCCTTTATCATAATACTTCAGAGAAGTCTTGAATTTTATACTATCAATATCTAATTCGCTGAATTCAATATTCATTTTATTAATGCTTAAATTCTCTGAGCTATATTCTTTTTCATCTTTTGATGTCAGTTCTATTAAGGCAGAATTACCGTATTTAAAAGCAAAAGGAAGTAGAGTTCCGACAACAGTAGATGCTGGAAAAAGTATTTTAATCTGCGGGTCACTTTGAATTTCAACTTCTCTTTCTATTGTCAATAAAGTTCCTTTGGTTTTAATTTTATCTCTTTCGCTATTCCATATTTTAACTTGTCCTTTTGCAAATATTGAGAACAATAAAGTAAATAAAGTGATTGTAATTTTTGCTTTCATAATCTTGGTTTTAGCTTGCATATAACACGCGTATATACACAATTGCTGATACACGTTAAAAATAAGACATTATTTCTACCATCCTCTATTCCAGTAAGATTTAAAACAGATTCAACCACATACCAACACTTAACAAATGTTTGCAAATGGCACTACATCAAGTCAAATCATTAGAAATACTCCTAAAAATTGTCTTTCAAGCAAACCTAGATTTTTGTAACCAATCCTTTGATCTATTGAGCAAGCACACACAAAAAACCCAGCCTCCGGCTGGGTTTTTTCAAATCTCGAACATTTCAAAGTCCTGAATCCAAATTCGGAATTTCACGTTCCAAATGCTAAATCATGAACACCAAATTCTCAATTCAGAATTCAGAATTCTAAGTTACTTAATCAACTCATAACTCCTATTCACAAACTCCGTAAGCGCTTCTCCTTTCAGCAACCCTTGCGAAAGCTTGGCCAAATCAACACTCTGTTTGATCAGGCGTTGCTTTTTCTTATCGGTTTTAGTACTGTGGATCTCGTTGACGAGCTCGTGGTTTGCGTTGACGACCAAATTATACATGTCTGGCATGTTCCCCATTCCCATCATCATACCGCCACCACCGGTAGCCTGCATTTCTTTCATACGGCGCATGAATTCTGGCTGAGTGATAATAAAAGGTGCGGCATCGCTGCTCATGGCTTCTACCTGAACGGTATAGCTGGTATCTGCAATCGCTTCGGTAATCGACTTCTGCAAAGCTTCTTTTTCCTCATCGCTCAGTTTAGAGATCTGCTCCTCTTCTTTCTTGATCAAGTTATCGGCATGCTCTGCATCTACACGTACAAACTGTATGTTTTCCTTACTCGTTTCCAGTTTTTGCATCAAGTGTGACACGATGGGTGAATCTAGCAGAAGAACTTCGTATCCTTTTGCTTTCGCGGAAGCGATATAACTGTGCTGCTCCTCTTTATTTGAAGCATAGAGTACGATGGTTTTATCATCCTTATCCGTTTGCGCGGGCTTGATCTTCTCCATCAATTCTTCCCAGATGTAGTAATTGCCATCTACCGTAGGATACAGGGCAAACTTATCTGCCTTGTCAAAGAATTTCTCCTCGCTCAACATACCGTACTCGATCACGATCTTGATATCGTTCCACTTCTCTTCAAAAGCTTTGCGGTCGTCATTAAAGAGCGACTTGAGCTTATCTGCCACCTTACGGGTAATGTATGAAGAGATTTTCTTCACGGCACCATCTGCCTGTAGGTAGGAACGGGATACATTCAACGGGATGTCTGGACTATCGATCACACCACGCAACATGGTCAGGAATTCTGGTACGATACCCTCTACATTATCCGTTACAAAAACTTGGTTTTGATACAGTTGTATGCGGTCTTTCTGTACGTTAAGATCGTTAGTCATCTTAGGGAAGTACAAAATACCGGTAAGGTTGAACGGGTAATCCACATTCAGGTGAATGTTGAATAACGGCTCCTCAAACTGCATAGGGTACAACTCGCGGTAGAAGCCTTTATAGTCTTCATCTTCCAGCTCGTTAGGCTGCTTGGTCCACGCTGGGCTAGGATTATTGATGATATCGTCTACTTCCTGAGTAGGTGCTGGATCATCTTCCTTAGCGCCTTCTGGCTTTTCAAGCATTTCGGTTTTCATACCAAACTTGATAGGCACCGGCATGAACTTGTTGTATTTGTTTAACAACTCACGTATGCGGCTCTCTTCTAGAAACTCGGTCTCATCTTCTGCAATGTGAAGAACGATCTCTGTACCAAAGTTCTCCTTATCAGCCGGCTCAATCGTGTAGTTAGGCGATCCATCGCAAGACCAGTGTACCGCTGGGGCATCTTTGTAGGATTTGGTAATGATATCTACCTTATCTGCTACCATAAAGGCGCTGTAGAATCCTAGACCAAAGTGTCCTATGATCCCGCTATCCTTTGCCGTGTCCTTGTATTTGTCCAGAAATTCCTCAGCTCCCGAGAAAGCCACCTCGTTGATGTATTTCTGCACCTCTTCCTCGGTCATCCCCAGACCTTGGTCGATGATGTGGAGCGTCTTTGCCTCTTTATCGATTTTGATCTCGATCTTCTGGTCGCCCAGCTCTACGTTTGCCTCGCCTATACGGGCAAGGTGCTGCAATTTAAGTGTGGCATCTGTAGCATTTGAAACGAGCTCACGCAAGAAAATCTCGTGGTCGCTGTATAAAAACTTCTTAATCAGCGGGAAGATGTTCTCCACCGCTACGTTAATGGTTCCTTGTTGTGACATATTATTATTCTTTTTAAATCCTTTTATCAGGACGCAACGCTTGCGTCCACTATAGTTTTTTATCGTTTTCGTGCTTCGACTGGCTCAGCATAAACTTCTTAATGGTTTCGCTTTCGCGAAAGCAATAAGAAAGCGTGTCTACCTAAAGTCAATGACAATCTCACGATCACCGCGAGCATTTCAAAGTCCTTACCAAGGTGTTTCCCGTGCCATTATGACAGCATTAACGTCACGCTAAAGTTTCCCTAAGCCATAAGGTCTGTCAGAATGTACTTTTTATCTTTATACAAATTGGTTTTTAGCTCTTGGTTATTCGGGAACACTGAACACTGAATATCGAACAATGAATAGCAAATCACGAAACTCAAAAAACCAAAAACTCACCCTTCGACTCCGTGTTCATTGAGCGGTGGTCACTGAGCGGAGCCGAAGTGGTTCGAAATGCTCAGAGCAAGCAAACCCAAAGACTCAATAACTCACAAACTCATAAACTATCATGTTCGCACCCGATTTTTCAAAACTAAAAGCCCTATTCATCAATTGTACGCTCAAAAAATCTCCTAAAGAAAGCCATACTCGAAACTTGATGGATGTAAGTGCAAACATAATGGAGCGTGAAGGCGTTACCGTAGAGCACATACGCTTTATAGACCACGACATCGCCACCGGTGTACAACCCGATATGACAGAACACGGCTGGGAAAAGGACGACTGGGTCTCCATGACTAAAAAGGTTATGGATGCCGATATTCTAGTGGTAGGAACACCTATCTGGCTGGGCGAGAAATCCTCACAATGCCAACTGCTCATAGAACGCCTCTACTCCCTCAGCGGACTCACAAACGATAAAGGTCAGTACAAATTCTACGGTAAAGTCGCGGGAACCATCATCACCGGTAATGAAGATGGTATCAAGCATTGTGCAATGGGCATTTTGTATTCCCTGCAGCATGTAGGTTATTCCATACCTCCACAGGCAGATGCTGGCTGGATAGGAGAAGTAGGTCCCGGTCCTAGTTACGGAGACGACGGCGAGGTAGGTTTGGATAACGAGTTTACAAAACGCAACACCACATTCATGACCTACAACCTACTCCATCTTTCAAAAATGTTGAAAGAAAATGGTGGCTATGCCGCTTACGGTAATTCAAAAGGACAATGGGATAACGGCAACCGCTGGTGTTTTGAAAATCCGGAGTATAGGTAAAATAAATTTGAATTTGAACTTGAACTTGAACTTGAACTTGAACTTAAATTATTAAGATGTCAGTCTGAGCTTCACCCTGAGTGTCACCCTGAGCTTGTCGAAGGGCTGTCGAAGAGCTGTCGAAGACGTGTGGAACTCAAGATCCCAACTCAACTTCGACAAGTGGTCACTGAGCTTATCGAAATGCTCAGTTTGACAATGAAAAAGAAAAAAAACGATGTCAGTCTGAGCCTGTCGAAGACGTGTGGAAATCGAGACCCCAAATCAACTTCGACAAGCTCAGTTTGACAATGAAAAAGAAAAAAAACGATGTCAGTCTGAGCCTGTCGAAGACGTGTTGAAATCGAGACTTTAAATCAACTTTGACAAGTGGTCGTTGATCTTGTCGAAATGCTCGGTTTGACCATTAGGAAAAATGAGAAAAAACAATGGGTTCAGTTCTAAAACGGTACTATCATCAGGAATTACCCGCTCATCACATCGTTTAAATAGACATTTATGAGATCCAGAAGTAAGTTATAAGTAAATCTCAACTGATTTGCTTAAATACAGTATCTTATGCCATGCAAATACTGGATTACCATCGATAAACGAAAAAAAACTTTTAATATGAAACCCTTACTCCTATTTTTAACCCTCTGTCTCTCTTGCCAAACTGACGTTCTTGCACAAACCGAGTTTATATTAGATGCTTCACAAAGCATGATCATGACAGGAAAAGGTATGGGTCAGGATGCCACTATAAATCCGTTTTACGGTGAGGATTGTTTTGCGATCGTGAAGAACTTAGGCAAACAAGAATTTTACGTTCGCATCCAGAAAGAGAAGAAGATTATCAAACAGATTACTGTTCCTAAAGGAGAGACTAAGAAATTCAAACTTCTCAAAGATCAGGAATTATACCTTGATCCTAATCCTCAAGGCATTTCAAAAGCCAGTGTGGATTACGAAGCTATCCAAGAATAAGATGGATCATTTAGGCAAGGAACTTTGATTGTGCATTTACCCAACTTATCCACGGGTATTAAACATAATCGCATCCAAAAAGACAAGCAAAATTAAATGCCATTATACTTATCTATGAATTAGGCTTCAATGATTCTAACATGAACCGCTCATTCTTTGCTATTTACAGCATTTCAACTACCATTGTAAAAGCTTAATTGAAATATTCTGTACTTTAAGTGGCTCGCTTTCGCGAAAGCGTAAATCCCTTTTAGATCATTCAAATAAAGCCGTTTCCTATGTCATCTCCTACGTCAACTCATTCTGATAGCCTGTAATACATCTTGATTTTCAAATTATAGAACCATTCAGACTTCAAAAAACAGCGTCACAAGTTGCCAGGATAACGCTGGAACGTGAATTTGGAAAGCTTAGAAATTTACTTTTTTCGGATTAACAGCATGATTTTAAGCTTGTAAACGCTGGTAATTCCATTGGAATGAATAATTATTTGTAATTTCAAGGTAACCTATTTAGATCCTGTCCCATGCAACGTATTTTCCTACTCGCAGTATGTATTACGCACTCGATCTTAGTAGCGTCTCAAAGCTTAGGCAGTGGCGCAGTTACTTACACTGATTATATAGGTGAATACTATGTGAATCTCAGTGGGGATTTAGAAATTGAATACGTTTTTAGAGACAATCAACCCGAGATCAAATTAAGATGGAAGTGGGTAAAAGTAAATACGGTTCAATATGATGGTGTTGAGTATAATGCTGTAAATAATCAACTTAGAGAGTCTCTATTTGACAATAAGTCAGAAAGCTTTTGGGGCAATGTGACGGTGCTGGATCAAGCTCCTACGGTCACCGGTTTACAGGAGTTTACTCAAGATATTTATGCGGGTCAAGTGTACACTTCATTTAAGTTTGACGTGAACCTTGATCGCTGGAATGACATGTCATCAGCAAATAAATCTGAAGCCAAAAAACAGTGGCAAAGCAAAAGCTTTCCGTCTAGGATTACTTTGAATAGCATCAAGGGCAGCGTTGTGGAAGATATTTTCAGAGCCATAAAGAACCACGTCAAAGATCAAGCGAAAAAAAAGGCTGAAATCGAGAAAGTCAAACAAGAGTTTGATAGACTTCAAAGTAGCTTTGACTCCACCCAACAGTACATAGAAAACAATGCCAATGGTCTGGCAACTTTAAATAAATACTACCTCAAAGCAAGTAACTTAGAAAAAGAATCAAAAAACATCGATCAGGCTACAAGCTATAAAGCTGAAAAGCTTAAGGAACAGATCAAAGCTCAAATAGATCAATTGAAAGCTTCGATAAATAAGCCGTCGTTTGAAACGGAATCTAATGCCCAAGAAACTAAAAGTGAAAGCACCGTTTCCAATAAAGAATCTATTTATCAAAAAAGGGAACGAGCTGCTGCTGAGGTAGAAAGGCAACGCATCGCTCACAACAACTCCTATCAGAAGAAAGCTGATGCCATAGTAGAACAAGGTGAGAGAAGAGTTCAGGTTATGCAAAACACGCTGGACACTTGGAACAGCAGTATGGATATGATTACTCAGCAAATGGTGAAAAATGCTGAAATAGAGGATCGCAAATTAGAGCAAGCTCGTAAAGAACGAGAAAGAAAGCAACGCATAGAGCAAGAAGCCTACGAGCGACGACGTAAAGCCAATGAATTGGAGAGAAGAAAGCGAGAGGCCAGAAGAGACAGACAAGATCTCTTTATGAGCAAATTGAAGGATGTAAAAACTCCATTGAATTCCAACAACAGCACGCTGTATGTGATCATGATATCAAGGATCAGTTATAATGAAATCAAAATCGTTCCTACCGTTCTTCATAAAAATGCTAACGGTCAGTTCCCCTACAAACAAGACGTGCTGAAAGAATTGTATAAAAATCGGGTGCGATATAAACTTGTCGCTTTTGATCACTTTTTTGATGAAGCAGCATTTAAAAAGGCATTAAACCAGATTAAAACCGATGCCTCCAGTAGCGATGTGATCTATACGCAATTAGAAACATACGAAACAAAAATGTATAAAGAGAAACCTACCCGAGAAAAGGAAAAAAAGAGCTTTTGGGACAATTAATACATCAACAATCGCCTATGGTACTTCAAAGCAAACATTTTAAAATATTAGTAGTTCTTCTCCTAGGAATATTGAATTATTCCCACACGAGTGCCCAAAGTAATGACATTTTAGCCAAATCTTATTTTTTAAAAGCGCAACAAGCCTATTCAGAAGGCAATAATATTCCCGCCCTGGATAATCTGGACAAGTGCCTTAATTATCTAGATAGTACTAATGCAAGAATAGAAGCTTTGTATGTAAAAATAGCGCTCAACCAAAGAGACTACATCAGTGCTGATCAACATTTAACCACCTATTTTGAATTAGCAGGTGAAGAACGCAGTGATTACATGGAAATGCTGGGCTATGTAGTTGATGTCAAGGAACGAAAAGCATCGCGGTTGGAACAGCTTAAGTTTCAAGAGGGACTCGCTCCTATCAAAATCAAAGGTAAATGGGGGTATTATAACCGTAACAATGAATTAGTAATTGATGCAAAATATGATGAGGTAAAGGATTTTTCAGACGGTAAAGCTTTGGTGAAATTGGATAACTCCTTTGGAATTATTTCTAATCAAGGTACTGAACTGACCGCTATTAAATACGATGAAATTCTGCCATTAAATGAAAAAGGATACAGAAGAACAAAAGCTTCAGATAAAGTAGGCATTCTCAATGACAGTGAAATTGAAATTTTACCTCCAGAGTTTAATGAGATCACTTTTAACTATGATAAAGGTTTTATTATAGTAAAACGAGATGGTAAAATGGGTTTATTTCAATTAGATGGTTCTGCAAAAATTCCCTGTGAGTATGATAAAATTGATTTTGTAGAGAATTTTGATAATTTAGTTAAGGTTAGCAAAAAAGTAAAACTTGGTAACGATACCTATCCTAATATTTATTGGGGTGTACTAAGCTTGGTTGACGGTAAAGCCATCCTTCCCGTAAAGTATTATGATATTAACATAGGTAGCAAAAATTTATGGGTACTTCGCAGTGGCGGTAATGCGGCTGCATATAATTTTAATTCAGAAAACTTGAACGGTAAATTCTTAACTGACTTTAAATATGAATTTTTATTTAGTGTTACAAAAGTGACTGAAAACGCTGATGTGCTGGAATATCACCTTAGAAATGGTGAAAAAGGATTATTAGATTTAAAAACTGGAAAACATATAGAAATAAAAGAAGAATATGCAGGAATTGGTACTTTTAAAGATGGTTTAGCTCCTATTGAAGAAAACGACATGTATTTGGAAGGAACTGAAAGATATGGTTTTATTAATAAAAAAGGAGAAATAGTGATTCCTATCAAATACCGCGATTTTGATTCTGATTTGTTCTACGACAAGGGAATTATTAAAGTAAAAAAAAGAAAGTCATGGATAAGACTGGACAGAAATGGCAATAAAGTGAATTGATCCTATCATGTCAAAATTTAAAAAAGAATTGAGTCATTGATAAGCTCCCCATTATGACAGCCTTAATGCCAAGCTGAAGTTTTATTAAGTCCTACTGACTGTTGAAAAGTGTTTTTTATTTTTATAACCAACAGTTATTGCAAAATGTATGCTTTGGTTCAGAAAACGGATATTGAGAATTTTTTATTCTTTCAAATTCCTTACTGGTATTGAATTCATCACAGCATCGTAACGGCTACTAAAACTATAACACGCGATTATGTTCGCACCCGATTTTTCAAAACTCAAAGCCTATTCATCAATTGTAGGCTTTAACAATCTCCCCAAGAGAGTCATACGAAAACACTGATGGATGTAAGTTCCAATATCATGGAACGTGAAAATGTGACAGTGCAACACATCAGATTCGTAGATCACGAAATCGCCTCGGGAGTCCAGCCCGATATGACCAAGCACGGCTGGGAAAAGATGACTGGGTAGCGATTACCAAAAAATGTCATGAAAGCCGATATTCTGATCATTGGAACTCCCATCTGGTTGGGAGAAAATCATCACAATGCCAGTTACTAATTGATTGATGGTATTCTCTATGTGGACAAACCAACGAAAAAGGCCAGTTAAATTCTATGGTAAAGTAGGCGGTAGCATAATCACTGGTAATGAGGATGGAATTAAACATTGCGCAATGGGGATTCTTTATTCCTTACATCATATAGGATATTCCATACCCTCACAAGCCGACGCTGGATGGATTGGGGAAGTAGGTCTGGGTCCCAGTTATGGCGATAATGACGAGGTAGGTCTGGATAACGATTTTACAAATTGCAATACCGCTTTCATGACCTACAACCTACTCCATCTTGCCAAAATTTTAAAGGAAAGCAAGGGGTATCCAGCCTATGAAAACTCAAAGGAACAATGTAGTAATGGCAATCGCTGGTGTTTTGAAAAGCCTGAAGAAGTTTAAGGTTTTACTTCATTAAGAATTCTTCTAATAATGGTTAGAATTGAAATCTTGATTTTTTAATATCCCATATTAAATTAAAAAACGAAGTCAATTTTATTCAAGTTCGTTTTTTTACTTCACGTTGACAGTCAAATTTCACCTTTCACTTAAAGAAAGATTCATTCGCAAAATTTCACTAATCAATTTGTATTGAAATATTCAAATAATTATTAATCAAGCTTAATTTTCAAGTTCAAGTTCAAGCTCAAATTCAACTTCCTAATCCCACAAACTCACTTCTACCGCTTTCATATCGGCAACGTAAGGCATCCATACTTCATTGATCCACTTTCTGGTTTCTATCATTGTGGAATTTGCTAGCGTCTTTGCCTGATCATAAAGTTGTCCCTCGGTAGCAGTCTGCGCGCCTTGACGGCTGCGTATATAACTGCTGGCGAGTCCCATGCGCTGCATTACCGTGACTTCTGGGTTGCGGGTTATTCCCTGGCGATCGTCTGGTGTGCCAAAATACTTATTCTGTTCCAACTTCAATTCCTTTAAAACAGAATCCGTGCGTTTGATCTGAGCCTCAAATTTATCTTCATCGGCATCTTTGAGCATTTTTTTGAAAAGCTCTGCGGTCTTTTTTCCAACGGCCAGGGTTTGCGTTAATTCATAGACCTCGGTGTATAACTGCTCCATTCTCTTTTGCTCCGCACGCATTTCCTTACGGTTTTCTAGGGTTAGTTCATCCACTCGCGGGTCTTCCCTGACCTCGATCATCTGCTCGCTTTTGTGTGTTCCGTATTCAAGAACTGCTCGGTAGTTTCCTGGCAGGACACTTACTCCACTGGGCTCGCGCTTTGAATCGTCCACTCCCCTGCGCGGCCGTATTGCCCCTTTCTCACGCAATGACCAGCCCCATGAATAAACTCCTTTTTCTTTTGGTGCCTTTCTTTTTAGGGTTCTGATGAGCTTATCGCCGTTGTAGATCTTCAAGAATAATGAGTCTGTAGTTACTTCGGCTTCGTCGGTCGACCCTTCATCGTTTTTCATGTCGTCATTTTCCGTGATTTCCTCATCGTCGTATTCATCTTCATCAGACCCATTCTCAGCGTCATCATTTTTTCCCATGTCTTTTTCTGGGGCAAAGAAGTATTTGAAACGACCGCGGCTGCCTTTGTTCTCTCCGTGGAACATTGCATCAGCGCCAAAACGACTACCCGTAGGTTGCTGGTACCTCGCAAAATAAGCCGTAGGTGGTTCAAAGAGTTGGATGTGTTGTGCAGCCTCGGAGCCCTGAGGTTCTCGACGGGCGCGTCTTGATTTGCGCATACCGTTCTTTTCAAGTTCCGCTTTCGCGAAAGCGGAATAATTCCCAGCCATCGCCTTTAAAGGAGCCAAATCGTCCAGTACCCATGCCGCACGGCCAAATGTCCCGATAACCAGATCATCCTCACGCGGGTGGATCACGAGATCCTTCACGCTCACGGTGGGAAAGCCATTAGTGTATTTTTTCCAGTTTTCGCCGGCGTCGATGCTTACGTAAAGACCATCATCGGTTCCCAAGAAGATGAGATTATTTTCTTCAGGATGCTCAACGATACTCAAGGTGTAACTCTCTGTATCGTCCTTATCCACGATGCGCGTCCAGCTTTTACCATAATCAGTCGTGCGATAAGCATAAGGTTCAAAATTAAACCTTCGATAATCATTTGCGATGAGCAAGGCGTGACCTTTTTTGGTTTTGCTAGCCTTGATCTGTGCGATCCAGCTGCCTGCTGGCAGGCCTTTCATTCCGCCTGAAATATCAGTCCAGGTTCTGCCTCCATCTTTGGTTACATGTACGCGACCATCGTCTGATCCCGTATAAAGTACGCCTCGCTCCACCGCGCTGGGTTCTATGACCAGTAGCGTAGTGTGGTTTTCTGCACCCGTGGTATCCATGGTAAGACCGCCGCTTTCGCTTTGTTTTTGCTTTTCTGGATCGTTGGTAGTCAAATCTGGCGAGATGACCGTCCAGGTCAAGCCTTTATCGGTTGATTTATGGACAAACTGACTACCAAAATACAAAGTGGAATTATCAAAGGGATCGATGCTGATCGCCGCGTTCCAGTTGAATCTCAAATCCACGTCGGCATCGGGATGTGTGGGTCGCACGCTGTAATTGTTACCCGTTTGCCAGTCGTAACGACTCACATAACCCTGCTGACTCATGGAATAGCCGTAACGGCTGTTGTCCGGATCTGGAACGACGTCAAATCCATCGCCAAAACTGATCTCCTGCCAGTACGAGTTCCTAATTCCCTGCGCTCTCCACACATAAGCCGGTCCTCTCCAGCTGCCGTTATCCTGCATTCCGCCATACACGTTATAAGGTGTTTCCATATCTACCGCGATGTGATAGAATTGCGCTACGGGCAGATTGCCGATGAACCTCCAGTTTTTCCCACGATCATAGGTAATGTTCAAACCGCCATCGTTCCCGTCGATCATGAATGATCCATCTTTTGGGTGGATGTACCAGGCGTGATGGTCGGGATGCACACCATTATCCACACCGTAAGCGGGCATCAATTGGGAAAAATTCTTCCCGCCATCTTCTGAAACATTGACGTAGGTAAAAACGCTGTACACCCTATTTTCATTCTGTGGATCTACATAGATTTCAGAATAATAAAACGGTCGGTTGCCGATGTCGCTTTTATCATTGATCATCTTCCAGTGGGCTCCTCCATCGGTTGATTTGTAAAGGGCATTCTTTTTTGCCTCTACCAGCGCGTAAACAATGCTTGGATCACTCGGCGCAATGGCTACTCCTATCCTACCCAGCTCCCCTTTGGGCATTCCCTCTTCATCGGTCATTTTCTTCCAGTTGTCTCCGCCGTCATATGTCACGTAAAGTCCGGAACCTTCCCCACCCGACTTAAAAAACCAGGGGTCGCGTTTATGTTCCCACATCGCAGCGATGAGTTTATTGGGATTGCTGGGATCCATCACAAGATCTGCGGCACCTGATTTATCGTTTGTGTATAATATTTTTTTCCAGTTTATTCCTCCATCAGTGGTTTTGAAAACACCTCTTTCTGGATGCTCTCCCCATGGCGATCCTATCGCAGCGGCATAAACCACATCAGGATCAGTAGGATCGATGACCACGCGATGTATATTGCGGGTCTTTTCCAGTCCCATGGACTTCCACGACTTCCCGCCGTCTAACGATTTATAAATCCCATAACCGCCATTCAATGAATTACGCGGATTTCCCTCTCCCGTGCCAACCCAGACCACGCTGGGGTTGGATTGTTGTACTGCCACCGCACCGACTGATGCCGTGACCTCATCCTCAAAAATGGGTTTCCAGGTCGTTCCAGCGTTAGTCGATTTCCACAAACCACCGCTCGCCGTTCCCGCATAGATGATGTCGGGATCATTCTCCACCACATCAATGGAGGTCACACGACCAGACATTCCTCCCGGCCCGATGTTTCTTGGTTTGAGATTTTTGACTAGATCGAGATCCAACATTTGTGCTTGAATTGTACAAACAAGGGAAAGACAACCTAAGAAGAGTAAGAAACGTTTCATGTTTTAATTTTATGGTTTAAAGATAGTGGGTATATCGCTTACGCGAAAGCGGGATAAAATCATGATCTAATCATTCAATTTTATAAAAGATGAATCTATCTTAAAATCAGCCAACTGGTTTGAAATAATTGAAAAATAATTAATAGACCCAAACTTCTCAAAACAATTGCTAGAATGCTAAAAAAATGAATTGGAAGAGTTATTTCAATAGGACGTTTATTCCTAACAAGTTGCAATACCATGGAATAGCTTGAAACATCGCCGAAAGCTCTTTTCAAATATAGATACAAATCATTTGTACATCTTAATGAATGGAATGCTTAAATTTTAAAAAGAACATGAGCTAAAAACAGTTTGGAAATATAAATTAATTAGAATGCTTAAAAAACTTTTGGTTATCTACTTACCTATGAAAAACTAAGTCAATTGCCTTATTTCAAACAACCGTAAAGACGGATAGCTTTGGTAGATAAAATCATTTTCATGCGTTTAATAATCTTCATTCTGTGCGTTGCCTCATTTCTCACAGTTGCTCAAAATCTTGACCCCACACCTTTTCCTTATGCTCATTATGACCATCCCTCCTACGATGAATTAAGGTCTGCGGTAAGAACCGGCAATAAAAACGGTGTTTTGAAACATGGCGGGATCCTAATGGATCGGTACGATCAATTCTACAATGTACCGGCAGATATTGCTTATGCGTTGCTGGGAACAGCACAACAGAATAAGGCAAGTATTTATGCACGCATGGCAATGGGGACCACGGGAACCAGTACCAGCGTGATGAATAACATGTATTTCTTATCTATGGTAACCCAAGATGAAGAAATCAATCAAAAAGCCTTTGAGTTATTTGTGTACTCCTGTTTACTCAATGGGAAACCAGATAAAATAGATCAGTCCTTAAACAAAGCCATTGCAACATATGCTTCCTATCCCGATAGCTACAGGCTTGTCAAAAAAAACCTTGCAGCACAAACAGCATTAACTCTCAAATACCAAAATATCATTGATCGCTGTATAAGAATCAATGACCGCTACAAAAGTATTCCTAGCGAACAAGTCAACGCAATGCTCATTGAAGATTTTAAAATTATACAAAAGGCGCATCAGGATGGTGCTATAGATGACACGGTTTATGTGAGTATATTGGTTGAGCTCGCCTTTTCGATGAAAAAATTAAATATTTCCAGTGATGAAATAATTAGTGAGATGATAGGTACGCTTTCGCGAAAGCGATACAATCCATACGCGCAATACGAATTGTATTTATCCATCAAAAAGATGCTGAAGAACAAAGATGATCAGCGATTGATAGAAGTCATAGATGTATTCATAAACCAAAGTTCAAAATTTTTATCGCCCCAGCTTGATGACTTGTATCTAGAGAAACTTAAAGCCCTGAGACGGCTTAAAAACATGGAGGCATTTAAAACAGTAATGGAGGCTCGTGAAGAAAGGCTTAAATCCATTAAAAATCCTCTGGTCAAAGTAGAATATCTGATCTCGATCTACGCCTACTACATGCTAACAGAAAAAGAAAAGGGAGATCGTTATTTCAAGGAACTGGAACGCTTAGTCGACATGCATCAGCTGGAAGATCAATATCAGGAACAACTGGACATTTTCCGCGTGCAGAATGGTTCTTTAAAAAATATAGAAAGTGAGGATGCCCAGATGCTCTACTCCATGGCACTGGCTGATCTTCATAAACATAATTACAGCTCCATGCTGAGCCATCTCAAGCGTGCAGAGGCAGCCGTGACCCTTGAAATGAATGCGGAGGATGGAAAGAAAAATATAGCCCTTGAAAAATTACACGACAATATATTGATAGATCTCGTAGGGGCCTACATAAAAAATGGTCGTAGCTCAGAAGCCCTGAAATGGGCAGAATCATTCAAAAACAAAAAGCTAAATTCTCAATTAAGCAGCAAAAATATCGCACCGATCAATACAAAGGAAATTCAGAATATCCTCGAAGAAGATGAAATTTTGATCTACTATTTCTCTGCAAATACACAATCAGCAGATGGATTGTTTGTCATTGCGGTAACTAATACTAACATCATAGGAGAATACTTTGATGGAACAGCTTACAGTGCCGAGATGTTCAATAGGTTTCAAAAACATGCCAACTACACAGAAAAAAAGCTCGCAAAAAGAGAGTTGAGAGCGCCTACGGATACCAAACGTCCAAAGTTTTCCCAAGATTATATTCCCAGTCCAGGGGACCAGCGAGTTGCTCTGGAAATGTATCGCAGTTATCTCGCACCAGATAAAGAAGACATTCCCTATCAATCTCCCAGCGGTCTAAGTCATTTGAGCAAACGATTGTTTAAACTGTATCTACCTCAAGAGTCTACCTATAACAAGTACAAAAAAATCATCATTAGTCCAGCGGGTAATCTAAGCTTTATTCCCTTTGAAACACTCACTAATCTATTTACGGGCAGGATGATGATTGAGGATTACCAGATTTCCTATACGCCCTCTGCAAGTGTATTGAAAGCCTTGCGAGAAGAGAAACCCAAACAGTATAGTAAGAACGTTCTGGCTTTTGGAGATGCGAGATATTCCCTACGCGAAAATTCACGTCAAAAGGTAGCTTCTATTGCAGATGTGAAGAGGCTGCAATTGCAATTAAGCAATAGCATTGCAAAAGATGAAAACCTAGATTATGCCTTTGCCGCATTGCAGGGTAAGGAGCCCATGAAATATCTCGTGGGAACAAAAAATGAAGTGGAAGCCATCGCTCAAATAGTTCCTAATACAGATCTAAGACTCAATAATCAAATGACCGAAAACGAACTTAAAAGCATGTCAAAAAGCGGAGCACTCAAGGATTATAGAATTTTACACCTAGCCAGTCACGCCAGCGTAAATCCCTATATTTTTGAATTGAGCGGTCTGGCAATGAGTGTATTCCCGTCGCCCGTAGATGGAGAAGACGGCATGATCACGATTGCCGAATTAGAACAATTAGAAATGAATCCCGAACTCGTAATGCTCAGCGCCTGTGAAACAGGACTGGGAAGAATCGTGCAAGGAGATACCGTACAAGGTTTAAACAATGCCCTGCTCATGGCCGGAGCAAATGGCACACTAACCAGTTTATGGCCTGTTAATGACTACGCAACAAGTTTATTTGTCAAGGATTTTTATACCGCCGTATTTAGTGAAAATATGGATTATCCTACAGCCGTAGCCTATGTAAAACGTAAGTTTATACGAGGAAATTACGGAGAGCAGCTCAAACATCCCAAATACTGGGCGCCATTTATCTATTACGGCAAATAATACGGCAACTGCCCTATTTCAGACCTTTTATAACTGAAGCATCTTTATAATCTAAACCCATAATAATGAAAACTACAATTCAATTTGTCTTAACGTGCTTTCTATTTATTTCATTTAGTAATAGTTCTAAAGCGCAAGCCTCGCCGTCTAAATGCGAAATTGGCGATTGCCAGAATGGATATGGCTACTATTACGATAAAGAAAATAATGGAGAGATCTACCATGGTTTTTATAAAGATGGCAAATTTCATGGTGTAGGTTATCGTCAAGATTCAAAAGGTCAATACTTTTTATCACAATTTGAGAATGGACTGCCTAATAATTATACCGTGTACGCTGAGGCCGGAATGATGATGGGAGGTATGTATACCAATGGATTGAAAACAGGAGTGCATATAGGCTTAGCCGATGCAGGTGGAAAGGTCCAGCGGCTTGCCATCACTTACGTCCAGGGTAAAGAGGTGGGAAGAAAAATGTACCTTCCTAAAAAGAGCACCACCACATGCCTCGCGGGAGATTGTGAAAGCGGTTTTGGAATCAAGGCCGAGGGCGGGATGCTTATATCTGGAGTTTTTGAGTACGGCGATTTTGTTCATGGTCAAATATATAATGTCAAAGAGGGTAACTTTCAGATGTTTAAGGCTCCCAGTATGGAGAATATGCAAGCACCGTATTTTAAATATGAAGAAATACCAACACCAGAAAATACAAGAATTCAGGTTGCCAAGATATCGATAGGAAGCAAAGACAACGGACAGTATATAATGATTAATTATGAAGCCGGACAAATGGGAGCTGCATTATTTAAAGACCATCAATTGGTCAAGAAGTATTTTTGAGAATTACACTTGACACAAAAGCAAAAAAATCCCGCTGAGCGCGGGATTTTTTAATAGTAATTTTTTATCGCTTAGTACATTTAATAATCAAAGTAAATTATTCTTTGACCACTTTCATTGTAGATGTACCCAGTGAAGTATTAATATTTAAAAAATAAACGCCAGAATTATAATGCTCTAAATTGATCGATTGAGATAAATCGCTGGAAGTAAAGACGACCGAAACCATATCTACTTAGAAAAGATCGTTGATAATTACTCTACCACTACCCTTTCCATTGCCTGTCCTTGACTAGTTTCTACCGTCATCAAATAAATCCCAGTCTTTAGATTTTTAAGATTAACTGTCTCATTTAAATTACTTGAAACAAAACTGGTTTTATTTAATAATCGTCCATTTAGATCGTGAATAACTAAGGATTTCAGTGCGCTTTTTGCATTCAACTGTATCAATCCTGAGGTCGGGTTGGGATAGATCTCAATACTGTCATCAGTAACAGAGGATAGGCTAGCCGTGGATTGAACCGTAGTCACAAAATCATTGGTCACGATGGGAGCATTGAAGTCAAAATAGATCTCGGCATCATTATTAAAAGTATCCCCCTCGCTTAACGTGGGAAGTGTTTTGATCTTAAACAAAACATAACCATCATTAGTCGCATCGTTGAAATCCAGATTGATGTTCTCGTGGATGAATTCAAAGGTGTTTCCATCTTCCACGGTTCTCACAAAGTAGTCATGGCTTCCTCCCAATGGCACAAACGTGCTTACATCAAACATCGTGGGATCGATGGCATCTTTAACAACAATATTTACTGCACTTGCATTTCCTGTATTTTCAAACCTAATCATGTAGTGCACGTAATTTCCAACGATGGATGGTTCAATTTTTTCTCCTTCCAAGCAGCGCTTGTCGTTGGGGTCAAAACTATTGACCACGATCTGTTCAAGGGTCATGGTGTTATCTGCAGGAAGGTTGTCTGTACCCGTTCCAGTAACAGTTCCGGTAAATGAAAGTTCGTCATCTCCATTGAGTGGAAAATTAGAATCTGTGGGTGTGTTGAGCGTCATGGTAAAGTTATACTCCTCCATCTGGAATGGAGCAATATCAGTAAATGACCAGTCCAGCTGACCGCTATTCGCTGTTCCCGCAGCCGGAGCCGAATCAAACAGCGTCATGTAATCGAGATCATAGTCGAGTGTAACCGTACCGCTGGCGTTTTGGTTTCCTTTGTTCTTCACCACGACCTTGTAGTCAGTTTCAAAGCCTGGACGGGCTTGTTCTATGGGGGTTACAATGACTTCTATGTCTTCGACCGTTCCATTAGGTGTTACGCAAAAGTCTTGGGTGAAGGGGCTGGTTTGTGTAGGGAAATCAACGGTTACGCTTGCTGGGCTAAAGTTCCAATAGGATGGGTTTTCTGGTTGTGGGGTGATGTTGTGCTGGCCGTCTGTTACTGGTATATGATATGACCCTTGGTTATTAGCTGAAACAATTCCAGTCGTATTTCCATCTGTAGCTGTGAAAGTTAGATTTGGAAAAATAGGATCTATCGGATCGCATCCATTTAAGTTGACATCTATTGAAACTGATCCTAGAATTGTATTGAAGTCACCACCGGGATCAAATGAGCAATAAGAATTTACTACAGCGTTACCGTTTCTAGCATCACTAGTGACACTAGATTCATAAAGTTGCTGATCTTCGGGATCTACACATATGTATTCTATTGCTGGAAGATTACGCAATTGAATAAAACCCAGATTTTCTGCCATGCCATTTCTAATATATAACTTCTCAAGATTAGGGTTATTTGCAATATTTATAGAAGTGATTTCGGTAGATGAATTAATGATTAATTCTTCTGTATCACAACCATTGATTGATATTTCTTGAAGAAGGGGGTTATCGTCAATCATTAAGCTTGGAAAAGTTAAAAATCTAAAGTCGATTCGACTCAAATTTTGATTATTGCTCAGATCGAGGTCGGAAATTTGATCTGTAACATGTAGAGTAAAGGTCGAAAGTTCAGATAGTGGTGTCACATCGATATCATTTATCGCCAGCGTCCCACGCAAGGAAAGCTTTTCAAGATTAGTCAGATCACTTGTATTCATATTCAAACCACTTAAATTAACATTGAGGTCCAGCTCTCGTAATTCAACCAAATTTCCCAAGTCTAAAGATGATATACCCGCTCTGTCAATTTTTAGTTGTTCGAGTGTACTATTAGAAGTTAAATCTAAAGTGGTCAAAAATTCCGCCTGCTGGATTTCAAGTTTTTTTAGATTAGCGTTATTTGATAAATCAATAGAATTAAATTCATTGTACAACATGTTTATTTCTTCCAACATTGGGTTGTTAGTAAAATCTATTTGAGAAACATTAAAAAAACAACTCAAATAAATATTTTTCAAGATTGGAAAACCAGAGAGATCTATTTGAGTAGATGTATAATCCCCAAGTGTACAGTCCATTATAAAACTTTCAAGAAGGGGTTGATTGGTCAGCAATCCTGCGTGATATGAACCCGATCCTACAACTACTGATGTTAGCAGAGGACTGTCATCAAAATCAAATTGATTTGATGTGCTAACCATATTTAATTCAACTGCCTCTAGCAAGTTCAAGCCTGAAATGTTAAGATCAATATCGTTGAGCATCGATAGTCTTACATTAGTCAAACTTAAATTTGAGCTCAAATCTACCGAGGATATACTGTCCAATACATCCAAATCAATTGATGACAGATTAGTGAGGTTTGAAAAATCCAGTGTGTCAAATCCTATTGCGTAGAATCTTAGTTCTTCCAGAGTACTGGATTGTAAATTAATATTGGGAAAAGTGGGTGAGTTATCCCAAAAATCAAATCCATAATATTCAGATTTAAATTTTCTTAGAGTCGGTAATGTAGATAAATCAAGAGAGTAATCTGTAATATTAATTATCTCCAATGACTCTAGAGAAGGAAATAATTCCAGTCCAGTAAAACTGGTAATATTGGGAAATATCTCGCCAAAGGAAAGAAATGTTACCGAATTCACTTCTACTTGGTCAATAACTCCATTATTATTTGTGTCGATAGCACTATCTGAGAATCCGTCGCCGTTTGTATCAATAACCAGACTATTAAGTAATGCGTTCTCTAATGCAGGATTATTGAAAGATACCGATTGAGCACTTGTACACTGAATTACGGATATAAATAAAAAGGCTAATCCGTATTTGATAATTGCATTCATTCTTTAAAGGTATTAAAAAATGCTGAATATGATTATCTGACAGTTTCGAATTGAAACAGGTTTCAAGATTTCATGATGAGAGTAGTCGTGATATCGCTTTCGCGAAAGCGAGATCATCCAATCACTTCACCACTACCCTTTCCGTTACCTGTCCCTCACTGGTCTCCACCTTCATCAAATAAATCCCTGAGTTTAAATCCTCAAGATTCACGGTCTCATTCAAAGATACTGAAACAAAACTGGTTTTATTTAATAATCGCCCATTTAGATCGTGAATGGTCAGGGATTGGATCACGTTTTTTGCATTCAACTGTATCAATCCTGAAGTCGGGTTGGGATAGATCTCAATACTTTCATCAGTGACAGAAGATAGGCTAGCCGTGGATTGAACCGTAGTCACAAAATATGGTTTTTCAACAGACGCCGGCTACGTGATCTCTACGCGAAGCCGAAATGATCAATTTAAACAATTCACACTCCTGTAAAAGCTGGCGGTTCCCTGTAATACCCATCGTCTCCGCGGTCATTGAGCGGAGTCGAAATACTCAGCGTAAGCAGCCTGCAATCCAGCGCAAAACATTGTAACTAGCAAACGCTTCAACTACGCTCAGTGTAAGCGATTCACACGCCAGCAGAGCTGGCGGTTCTCTGCTTACATATTTCTCCTGTACTGCCCTCCTACTTCAAATAATGCCTCTGTGATCTGTCCGAGTGTACAAATCTTTGTAGCCTCCATGAGGTGCTCAAAGATATTGCCTTGTTCCACCGCAGCCGTTTGAATGGCAGAGAGTTGTTGTTGTGATGCTTTCGCGAAAGCGGAATGCAAATTATTCTTCGTCTGGATTTGTGCTTGTTTCTCTTCTTCAGTTGCTCTGATGACTTCTGCGGGTAGGACGGTCGGGCTGCCTTTTGAGCTAAGGAATGTATTTACTCCTATAATCGGGAACTCGCCGGTGTGCTTCAACATCTCGTAGTGCATGCTTTCTTCCTGAATCTTGCTGCGCTGGTACATGGTTTCCATGGCACCGAGAACGCCTCCACGCTCTGTGATGCGATCAAATTCGGTCAAAACTGCTGCTTCGACCAGATCGGTCAACTCTTCTATGATAAAAGAACCTTGGATGGGATTCTCGTTTTTGGCGAGTCCCAATTCTTTATTTATAATTAATTGGATGGCCATGGCACGACGCACGCTTTCTTCAGTAGGCGTGGTAATAGCCTCGTCGTAAGCATTTGTGTGTAGCGAATTACAATTATCGTAAATCGCATAAAGCGCTTGCAACGTGGTTCTGATATCATTAAAATCGATCTCCTGTGCGTGTAGGGATCTACCACTGGTCTGTATGTGGTATTTCAACATCTGCGCACGAGGGTTTGCACCGTATTTGTGTTTCAAGGCTTTGGACCAGATCTTTCTCGCCACACGACCAATTACAGAATATTCTGGGTCGATACCGTTACTGAAGAAGAAACTTAAATTCGGGCCAAACTTATTAATGTCCATCCCACGGCTGAGATAATACTCAACATACGTAAAGCCATTTGCCAAGGTAAAAGCAAGCTGCGTGATGGGATTAGCTCCCGCCTCTGCAATGTGGTAACCAGAAATAGAAACGCTGTAGAAATTGCGCACTTTTTCTTCAATAAAGTATTGCTGCACATCTCCCATGAGTCGCAAGGCAAACTCGGTAGAGAAAATACAGGTGTTCTGTGCCTGGTCTTCTTTTAGAATATCTGCTTGAACGGTTCCACGTACTTGAGCCAATGTTTCTGCTTTTATTCTAGCATAATCTGCTGGTTCCAGAATTTGATCTCCTGTGAGACCTAAAAGCATTAAGCCAAGACCGTCATTACCTTCGGGAAGTTTGCTGGTATCAACAGCTCCGTTTTTAGAATATATTTTTTCGCCTTGAGCGTTTAAGTAAGAAGGGCGTTCCAGGTCCTGATCGTCATAAACTTCCTTGAGTTTTGCCTCGACTTTATCGCCTAAATTGTTTTCGCTAATGAATCGCTCACAATTCTGATCGATGGCCGCATTCATGAAAAAACCGAGCAACATAGGCGCTGGACCATTGATCGTCATGGAAACCGAAGTTGCTGGATGTGATAGGTCAAAACCTGAATACAATTTTTTGGCATCATCCAGACAGCAAATGCTCACTCCCGCATTTCCAATCTTTCCGTAGATATCAGGACGCAGTCCAGGGTCATTACCGTAAAGCGTTACACTGTCAAAAGCGGTACTCAAACGTTTTGCTGGCATTCCCAGACTTACGTAATGAAATCGTTTGTTAGTACGCTCTGGGCCTCCCTCGCCGGCAAACATTCTCGTAGGATCTTCTCCCTGACGTTTAAACGGATACAGTCCAGCGGTATAGGGAAACTCGCCAGGTACGTTTTCCTGTAGGCACCAGTTGAGAATATCTCCCCAAGCGCTGTATTTAGGCAGCGCCACTTTTGGAATCTGCTGGTGTGAGAGTGATTCTGTGTGGGTTTCAATTTTTATGACTTTATCACGCACCTGAAACTCATAAATAGGTTGTTTGTATTTATTGACTTTCTCATCCCAGCCGGTAATGATTTCCCAATTGTAGGGATCGAGGTCTTTAAGGGTTTTGTTGAATTGGGCGATGAGCATTTCAACAAACTCTTTATTGTCATGCTGAACTTCATTCAGCATCTCTTCCTCATTTAAACCTTTGTTTGTCAAATATCGCCCTTCGAGTGCCTCAGGGCTGGTATTATTGTTAGCATCGTTAAAGCCCCCCTGTCCTGCGGACATCCCCCCAAGGGGGGAAAAGCTCTTTATTGAGGACGATGAATCGCTAGACGTATCCAGCACCGTCATTATTGTTTTAAAGATCCCGTACAGTTTTTGGGCTGTTTCTGATTGCGCTCTTGCGGAAGCGTCATAAGCACGATTACTCTCTGCGATTTCACTTAGATAGCGTGTTCTGGACGGTGGGATCACGAAGATTTTTTCAGACTGTGCGGTGTTGAGTTCGTTGCCTGAGCTGAAATCAGAATCGGTTTTCTCTGTAATTTCAGTCATCAATGCCTGATAGAGCGCGTTCATGCCAGGATCGTTGAATTGGCTTGCAATCGTCCCATGAACTGGTAATGTTGATGGATCTGCATCCCAAAGGTTGTGGTTGCGCTGGTATTGCTTTTTTACATCACGCAAGGCATCCAGTGATCCACGTTTGTCAAACTTGTTGATCGCAACGACATCTGCAAAATCCAGCATATCGATTTTTTCCAACTGTGTTGCGGCACCAAATTCTGGTGTCATTACATATAATGATACATCGCTGTGTTCCAATATCTCGGTATCGCTCTGCCCTATACCGCTGGTTTCAAGGATAATTAGATCGTAATCAGCAGCCTTAAGCACATCTACCGCCTCTTGAACGTGTCTAGAAAGTGCAAGGTTGGACTGTCGTGTGGCCAGCGATCGCATATACACCCGCTCATTATTAATTGCGTTCATCCTAATGCGGTCACCCAGCAATGCGCCACAGGTTTTTCGTTTGGACGGATCAACTGATATGATCCCGATGTTCTTTTCTGGGAAATCGATCAAGAATCGACGGATCAATTCATCTACTAAAGAAGATTTCCCTGCGCCACCAGTTCCCGTGATTCCGAGGACTGGAGCTTCGGTTTTGGTTTTATCTGCCTCGGCAAAGTGTTTTTCAAAATCGTCGTGGCGGTTTTCGGCAAGTGAGATCAATCGTGCTATCGTGGGAACATGATTTTCTAGAAGTTCTCCGTTTAATTCCGCTTCACCTCGACTCATTTCGACTCCGCTCAATGCAGGACGCTCAGTGACCAAAGAATTTTGATCCGCATTATTTGCATATTTTGCATCCAAAACATCTGCAATTGCTGGTACTGGCACATCACATCTTTTCACAAGATCATTGATCATTCCCTGCAAACCCATTTCACGGCCATCGTCCGGGCTGTAGATGCGTGTGATCCCATAATCCATCAACTCCTTGATTTCAGAAGGGAGGATTACGCCTCCACCACCACCGAAAATCTTGATGTGCCCTGCTCCTTTCTCTTGAAGCAGATCGTGCATGTATTTGAAATACTCCGTATGGCCGCCCTGATAGGAAGTGAGCGCGATACCATTTGCATCTTCCTGAATAGCTGTATTCACAACCTCTTCCACACTGCGATCGTGACCTAGGTGGATCACTTCACAGCCCGTGGACTGAATGATGCGTCGCATGATATTGATCGCGGCATCGTGCCCGTCAAAAAGGCTTGCAGCAGTAACGATTCTTACTTTGTTTTCTGGAATATATGGAGTCTGATCTTGCATGATCTACAATTAGGGTTTTGAATATTTTGCAAATTTACGAAATCGATAACGTAGGATAGATTCCTTTAAGGAAATTATGGAAAGACTTTGATTCCCATGAATCAATGAAAATTTGTAAAAAGCTATTTGATCATTTTTCAGTTTTATAATGTTCTTGGGGTTGATTTAATCTAGTCGTATTTATATTTCCAAAAAAATTATTGAGAGATTCACGCAGGTTTTCACGCTACGGCATTTTCACTAAAGGAGTGGTATTCTTTCTTATGGGTGCTCTGGCAGCTTTAACGGCTAGTAAAGTAACCTCTCAGCTCAAAGGTGGGAGCGACATTCTCGAGTGGATATCCACCTTGTCCTTTGGCTGGTTTCTATTGCTTCTGATCACCATAGGTTTAGCTGGATACGTTTTTTCCAGATTCTATCTCGCCTTCAATGACCACGATTATGTAGGACATGGCAAGCCTAAATTTAGGCGTTTTGCATACTTTGTTAACGGCATAGGATATCTCGCCTTACTTTTTACCTGCATCAAATTATTGATTGGCGCAGGTTTCTCAGAGGACAATCAGGTCTTTTTCGTTTACCTTCTTTCCACCTGGTGGGGTAAAACTCTATTAATTATTGCATCCGCCAGTCTAGGGATCAGTGCTTTGAATGAATGGTATATGGCATTTGGTAAAATGATTAATAAAATGATCTTACAAGACGACTTGAATATTCATCAATATGGAGCTCTGCTATTGTTGGGCCGCGTGGGACGTTTCAGTCGCGGTATTGTGTTTGGAGTTTTTTCCTATCTGTTCTTTAAAGTCATCATAGGCTGGAGAAGTGAGGTTCCCAGAAGTACTGGAGAAGCTTTTACCTTCCTCAGTCTTGAATATGGATCGTGGACTATGGGTGTGGTCGCTGGTGGTTTGGCAATCTATGGACTGTACTTAATCTTAAGCGCAAAACATCGCAATATTCCCATCTATTAGGATCTCGCTTTCGCGAAAGCGTGAACAATTTAATCTAGATTGATAACATTTACCTGAGTGCGATCCGAACCACCTACATTAAAAGCTGCATAAAAATAAAGATTGAAATCATCGTTGCTGGGGCTTATTTTAAATGAAATCTTACCACTACCTTGAAATCCTGATGCTGTTAATTGATCCATTAATAAGGGTGAAAGATTAGTAACACGTTCATCGGTCAGGGTCGAGATAGATCCTAAATTATACGAGTTGCCGTTATCATCTATGGCTTGAACGTTTAAATCGGTACTTCCACTTGTTGCAGAACTATCAGAATAATAAGAAGTAACATGAATTATTTGAGAAATATTAGCGTTGTAAGGCATGTAAGGAATTAACCATTCATTGCCATTATTACCACCGGAAGTAGAACCACTTGTTACTGATGAAGTAGTATTGGAATGAAAAGCAAAAGGTACACTCAACAATTGCGAACTGCCTGTAATAGAATAATTAGTACCTCCTAGCGGGTCGATTTTAGTTTCCAACCAGTAATTTCCCGTCGACCAATCAATAGATGAAAAAGTACCAGTCATTGCGGTACCGTTTCCTATCTGAATGTCCAATAGACCGGTTGCATTCGTAGTTACGGTATGAGTTTCCACATAAACGGAACTTCCAGTCACGGCGTTAGCATATATGTTCACTTTTATTCCTACCTGTTGATCACTCAAGATAGTCCCAGAAGCATCCCTAACGACAGCTTGATAGGCCATACTTTGAGGAACTTGCGCTGCCGAAATCAAAGAAAGAAGCAAAAATGAAAGAAGTAAAAGGGGTCGCATATTATTTTTTTTCAAATGTAAAACAAACCGCGAAATTGTTCAACCGTGATTAAAGAACAACTTTACGCAATCGTTTTCGAAAAACACTTGGCGTTATAATTCTCTGTTAAAGTTGAAAGCTTATTTTTGTTTTTCAAATCTTAATAACATGAAACAAAACTTCTCATATTTGATAATAGCACTTTGTGTGTGCATGGGCTTTTCACAATCTGGCGTAGTTGTGGCTGGGTTCCCGTCATCAGGTCCAGGAGGATCCTCAAGCAGTTCTACGGGTCAGGTCTTCCAGCAGGAACTATCTGGTCAAGGCGGATCTGCCAGTGCTGGCAATCAGGTCGTAACCTTATCGACCACCACTAATGGTATGTACTCCGGTAATGGACAAGCTGGGTTTGGTGGACCTTTTGGCAATAGCTCGATGAATATTTCTGATGACGGTACTACGGTCTCAATCCAGATCACTCCTTCTGGCGACCTTAGCACTAACTCTATTGTTATTTATATCGACAACGGTTCTACGGGTAGGGCGGTCATAGATGGAACGGATGGAAATGACCCAGGTAGAAGGGCTATCTCCAATGCAAATTCTGGAGACTTGACATTTTCTAGTGGCTTTGAGGCAACTCATGGTATTGCAAGTGATAATAACTTTGGTGGATTATTCAGTATTCCCACTACAGGAAATGCTATAAGCGGAGGTTCTCTAGGCTTTATAACTAGCGTAGGTCAAACTGCAGGTAGTGCGCCTTTCACACTTACCTTCACTTGGGCTCAAATAGGTCTTACCAGTTCCGATAGCTTTGACTTTGTGGCAACTTACGGAAATCCCAATGACGGAGGTGTCAATATGTTTAGCTCTAATGAGGGCTATGGTGCAGGTATAGAAAATGGAGGTTCTAACAATGCCTTGGGAGCGATGACTTACACCTCATCATTGAAATACAGAGGCAGTAGATCCCCAGTATCAACCGTTTCTTCTGCATCTCTATGGAGTTCACCTTCTAGCTGGGATACCGGTGAGGTGCCTTCATCAACAAATGAGATTACCATTACCAATAACTTATTTATAGATACTGACGTGACTATAGACAATAGCCTTACAGTTAATGTAGGTGCGATTGTATCAGTTAATGCTCCAAATGTATTTACTCTCAATGGTGATCTGAACGTTAACAACTTTGCATTATTTGGTTTTGATAGCGATGCAAGTGGTAGTGCTCAGTTTGTCAATGGAACTAGCGCCGTAATCAACGGGCAGGTAGCCGTTTCAAGATATATTCCCGCAGCTACAAATAATAGAAAAGCCTATAGATTTGTTACATCAGCTGTGACCACATCTACTTCTATTTATGAAAACTGGCAATCTGGAGGAACTCCCCAACCCGGCATAGGAACTCACATTACAGGTTCTACCACTGGTGCCAATGGTTTTGACCAGACGGTTTCAGGTAGTGGTTCCATGCTTGAATTTATTGAAGAATCTGGAACTTACCAATGGAGGTTTGTGGAGCGTACAAATGCTCCGAGCAATCTAGTCGCTGGAAAACCTTACAACTTATTTGTGCGTGGAGATCGCAACTATGACTTGAGCTCAAGTTCAGCTCCTAACGTTGATGTAAGGTTGCCAGCCAGAGGAACTTTGAATCTTGCTTCTAGCATCAATTCGGGAGCCTTGAATCCAGCCGTTGGAGGTTTTGATTTTGTAGGTAATCCTTATCAGGCAACTTTAGATATGACCGCTGTAACTAAAAACAACATCAATCCCAACTTTATGTACACTTGGGATGCTAATGCAGCTACAGCAGGTGCCTACGTAACTGTTGACATCTCTTCTGGTTCAACAGATCCAGCGAGATACATCGAGCCAGGACAAGCATTTTTTGTAGTAAACCCATCTGGTGGCGCTGCAAGTATCGACTTTTTAGCATCGGCTAAGGCGCCTAATGCTACAAATGGCGGCACATTCTTAACGCCTAACACCCGACCTACAATGACCGTTGAGCTATGGGACAATGGAAGTAGTGGGACTCGATATGACACTGCAAAATTCAACTTTGATGGAGATAACGTTGTTGATGCAATGGATGCTCCTGAAATAGGCAATTGGGAAGAAAATCTATCCATCAATAAAGATGGAATCTTGCTCAGTATCGAAAATAGAGCGATGCCTGCTCACAATGAGGTTGTTTTATTTGACTTCTCAAACGTAACCCACACCAATTTTGAATTGAGAATGAACCATGAGAACCTCAACGTTAATATGGAAGCGGTATTAGTAGATAACTTCTCAAATACTGAAATGACTTTAAGCACTGGTTGGAACAATTATGCTTTTACCGTAGATCCTAATGACGCTACAAGTTTTGCAAATGATCGATTTGCGCTTAGATTTGAAGATACCACCTTGTCAAACCAGCAAATAGCAGATTTAGAATTCAAAATCTATCCCAACCCAAATAGTGGGACTGTGTTGAACATCAGTTTAGCAAATGCTCAAACAGCTTCACAAGCGGTATTCTATACCACGTTGGGTCAAGTATCAAAAAGAATAGAATTAAAGGGAACTACTAATCAAGTAAATATCTCTACCCTTAATTCAGGTATCTATTTAGTAAAGGTTACCACTGGAAATGAATCGGTAACTAAAAAATTAATTATAGAATAATTTTTATTACTTATAAATTTTACAAAGCGACACTATTGAGGTGTCGCTTTTTTTTTATTTCCATTTAGGCTATATTTATTGAAAGAACATTGATGAGCTTCCTAAACAAACTTATCGGAAATGCGAGCCAAGCCTCCACCCAAGAACTAACTGAAAAATATAATAGGTTGCTAATGCCTGGCGAACAAATTGAACTAGGATTCAAGCTTTTGCGAGATACCTCCATGTTCACTGATAAGCGCCTCATATTAATTGATGTACAAGGCTTGACGGGAAGTAAGGATGAATTTCGCTCACTACCTTATAAGAATATTTCAAGGATTTCTCTGGAAACTTCTGGAACATTTGATTTAGATGCCAAGCTTAAAATCTGGATTTCCAGTGAAAATATTCCTTCCGTGAGTAAGAAATTTAATAAAAGTATCGATGTGTATGCAGTTCAGCGCTATCTAGCGGAGAAAATCACTTGAAAAATTATTAATTAAAATAGTAATGTTGGTTAGCACGCTTTCGCGAAAGCAAACTCCTAATAAGCATCCACATCAATATTGCAGCGTACAGATCGATAGATTTTAATCGCCTCAAAGCTGCGCTGTACCTTTTTGATATAGGACTTCACTTTTTTTATGTCCTGTTGTTTGCCTATTTTGATAACCACGTGGGTCAGATAGCGATTGCGTATGCGGGCAACGGCTGGAAACTCGGGTCCTAAAACCTCAACACCGTGCTTAATCTGATTGAGAGCACTTACAAACCACTGCGCCGATTCTTGAGTTACGTTGTAATCTCTGTGCTTAAAGGTTATCCGGATCAACCTCTGGTACGGCGGATATTTGAACTGATAGCGATCTTCTAGTTGTTCCCGGAAAAATGTCTCATAATCGTAGGTGCTTACCTGTTGTAAAATCATGTGATCGGGATTATAGCTTTGTATCAAGACCTTACCTCGCTCCTTGGTACGCCCTGCCCTACCCGCGACTTGAGTAAGTAGTTGAAAACACCTCTCGTGTGCTCTAAAATCTGGAAAATTGAGCATACTGTCTGAATTCATTACTCCAACCAGACTCACGTTTCTAAAGTCCAGTCCTTTGGTAATCATTTGGGTTCCCACAAGACAATCCACAGCACCAGTATCGACTTTTGCGATCAACTTCTCGTAGCTATTTTTGCCGCTTGTGGTATCGAGATCCATACGGGCGATTTTGTGATCAGGAAACAATTCTGTAAACTCCTGCTCTACCTGTTCTGTACCAAACCCTTTGGTATCAAGAGCCGTACTGGTACAGGTAGGGCATTCTTTAGGAACAAAGGTGTGGTAGCCACAATAATGGCAGCGCAACTGCCCTTTGTATTGATGATAAGTGAGGCTTACATCACAATTGGGACACTGAGGAGCATTCCCACAAGTCTCACATTCCATGATTGGAGCAAATCCGCGCCTGTTCTGGAAAAGTATGACCTGCTTATTCTCTGCAAATGCCTCCTGCATGTGTTCAATCAGCGTATCAGAAAAATGCCCCTTCATACGCTTCTTATGGTGTTTAATCTTTAGATCCACCATGTTAATTTCTGGCATTTTCACATTACCAAATCTGCGCTTCAATTCAATCAATTCATACTTTCCACTAGTGGCATTGAAATAACTTTCAATCGATGGTGTGGCGCTACCCATAAGAATATGTGCTCCTTTAAGCATTCCCAAAACGATTGCCGTATCACGAGCGTGGTATCTTGGTGCTGGATCCTGTTGCTTAAAACTGTTTTCATGCTCTTCATCTACGATGATCAAACCCAGATTTTGAAAAGGTAGCAATACTGCGCTCCTAGCGCCAATGATTACATAGGGGTCTTGATTATCAATGATATGCTGCCAAACCTCCAGCCGTTCATTAAGGCTGTATTTAGAATGGAACACCAGCACCTGGTGTTTAAAGAAATGCTTGAGCCTTCCAATCAACTGGGTGGTAAGTGCAATTTCAGGCAATAGGTATAAGGATTGTTTGCCTTCATCCAGCATTTCTTGGATCAATTTTACATAGATCTCCGTCTTTCCACTTGAGGTAACGCCATGGAGCAAGGCAACTTTATTTTGCTTGAATGCAGCTTTGATTTCGCCTTGAGCGCGATCTTGATCCTGATTGAGCGTGTACAAATCTTCGCCTTGAGCTTGATTTTCTAGGACGCGATCAATGACTTTCTCGATCTCGATCAGTATTTCCTTTTCTACAAGTTGCTTGATAACGTTGCTGGAAACCTCGGCACGTTCGATTAATTGCTTTTTGGAAACCTCTTTATTCCCAGTCTGCAACATAAACAGCGTCATCACGGCCTTACGCTGTTGATGGGCGCGAGTCATGCTATCAAGAAGATCTTTTAAGCGTGCTTCATCGCGGTAGTTTTCATGCAGGTAAAGGTACTTAGCCGTTTTGGGCTTGTAGGTACTGTAGACTTCTTCTTTGAGAACGATGTAATCCTTGTCGAGCATTCCGCGCAATAATGGCAGTACAGACTTGCGATCTATGATGTCCATGACTTCTTGTACCTTCAAAGCACTCCGGTTTTCCAACGCCTCAAGAATCAAGAATTCCTTATCTGTGAGATCCTCATCCGTATGAGTGCTGTATTCATTGCGCAGAACGATGGTCTCACTTTCAAGCATCAGTGATTTTGGCAAAGCCGCACGCATCACTTGGCCTATACTGCATAAATAATAGGAGGACATCCATTCCCAAAGTTGCAGTTGATCAACTGTGACTATCGGTTCATCGTCCACAATAAATTCAATATCTCTTACTTCATAAGCCGTAGGTTCTTCTTGATGAATGGTATAGATGATTCCCGTGTAGATTTTTGATTTGCCAAAAGGTACAGCGACTCGCATTCCCTTCTTCACATAACCAGCCTCTGCATCATTAATGCTATAAGCAAAAAGGCGCTCTAAGGGTAATGGAAGAATAACATCTATAAAATGCGGCATGAAGTTTTAAAAATAAACTTAAAACAAAAATAAAACGAATGTCGCTTCATTTTCTAAGCGCTCTTTTTTGAAAGTATCCTATTCTGCTCTTCCATCAGCTCTTTTAAATCATTGAGCAATTCAATATCCTTGGGAGTAACGACAACCTTATTTTTGGGATCATCTGCTTTTTGTCTTAGCTGGTTCATGAGCTTCACGACTACAAACATTACCAGACCGATGACAAAAAAATCAATGACCGCATTAATCAACTCTCCGTAGGAAATAGCGATTTCCGTAGCGGTTTCTCCTGATCCTTCAGCAGCGGCTTCCTGCAAAACATATTTTTTATCCTCAAAATTTACCCCATCTGTAATGTAGGAAAGAGGTGGTAAAACGATCTTTTTAACTATAGTCTGCACAACATTATTAAATGCAGTACCTATAATGATACCCACCGCCATGTCGATCATGTTACCTTTTACGGCAAACTCCTTAAATTCTTTGATTAGTCCCATTTGATTGTAATTGTTTCGCTTGCGCGAAAGTAGATATAAAAGAAAACTGTGAACTACTTAAGTATATAAAACAGTGATTCTTTCTTTAAAGATAAGTCGAACCTATTTCGCATCTCGATGCCACCCTTTAAGGCTGGGGGATTAAAGTCAAAAGCCGAATCCTTTCCGTACCCAAAAGGGAGGGCTTCTCATTCAGATTTTTATATTACTTAATCTGTACAAAACCTTCCCGTACTGAGCTAGTCCTAATCTTATAATCACCATTTAGAACTACTAAAACAACCTAAAATTTCCACTCTCATCCACATCTGGATCAGAATCTGAATCCGAACTTGAACTTGAACTTGAATCAGATTCTAAATCTTGATTTTGATCTTTGTTTTGTTTTTTATTTTCTCCATTTGCGACCACCTCTTCATCTTTTACCTCAACTTCTGCAGCAGGTTTTGATTCCTCTGCTTCAAAGGGTAATGGATCCAGCAAATTGATTTGTTTGATCTTGCTTTTGGTAAGCATGTTTCCTTGTGCACCAATTCCCTTTACCGCGATGAATTCTTCCAGATCAATCTCATCGTTTGGCGGTTGCTCTTTCCCGCGTGGTTTTGTGTGGACAAGCTCTGCGACTGGACGGTAATCTGTAGAAACGACTTCCAGATAGCTATCGGGATGATCGGAGATAAAGTGCTCTTCCTTCTCTTCATTTTCAATCAAGAAACGTTTTACGTAGAATAATTCACGCTCGCCGTTGTAGTAAATCGCAGTTAATGGTTTTTTGGGAATCCATTTTTCCATAACGATCATGTCTTCATCAAATCGAGCGGTAACCTCTGGAATGATCGTCTTTGCTATTCCTTTTTGGTTGATGATCAGCAAACGATCCTCGCCACGGAACTCGCCCAGCAACTCTCCCCTGCCATCCACATTGAGTCGCTGGACGGTATCGTCAAACCATATTTTGCGCGGCTTCAAAGTTGAGACGCCCTCTTCCTTGAGTTCTACTTTCTTGATATTATATTTTGTGACAAGATTCCCTTTAGTCGACCTGCCTTTAATTTTGATATCGCTGAAATCGAGATCCCATTTAATTTTTTTAATACTTCCTTGCTGGCGCAGGTTGATGCTCACAATCTCTGCCTCACCGTTAGGATTTGCGCTAAAATAATGTACCTGCGTGCCTTTGCTTCCATAACCCACATTGTACTCTTTATCGCGGGTCATACTGGTCACGGCAAAGCGTTTTACATAACTTGGTCCTGTCTTACCGTCGCGATAGATCATGTTGTAGATGGTGCGCTTGTCCTTTTTCTTAAATACGGCTACGTGAAGAATGTTTTTACCTACGAAGGTCTTTGCATCTACTCTAGATACCATCATGGTTCCATCTTTCGTGAAAACGATAATATCATCAATATCTGCACAGTCACAAACGTATTCATCGCGCTTGAGTGAAGTTCCTACAAAGCCTTCTTTGCGGTTCACGTAAAGTTTGGTATTGCGTATCACTACTTTGGTGGCGACGATATCCTCAAAAGTCTTCAGTTCCGTTTTACGCTCTTTTCCTTTACCGTAGTCCTTTTTAAGTTTGGTAAAGTAGTCAATGGCATACTCAATTAAATGATCCAGATGGTGCTTCAACTCGGCGATGCGGTCTTCCAGCGCATCTATTTTCTGCTGGGCTTTATCAATATCAAATTTTGAGATGCGCTTGATGCGGATTTCAGTCAATCGCACAATATCGTCCTGAGTTACGGGACGTTTTAAATGCTTAATATGCGGCTGCAGTCCCTTATCAATTGCGCTGATCACGCCCTCCCAGGTTTCTTCTTCCTCAATGTCGCGATAGATGCGGTTCTCAATAAAAATGCGTTCCAAAGATGCAAAATGCCATTGCTCCTCTACTTCATTAAGTAAGATTTCCAATTCCTTTTTAAGGAGTTGCACCGTGTGGTCTGCACTGCGGCGCAACATTTCGGTCACTCCCACAAAAAGGGGTTTGTTATCCTCGATCACGCAGCCTAGCGGAGAGATACTCACTTCACAGTTTGTAAACGCATAAAGCGCATCCATGGTTTTATCTGGAGACATACCAGATGGCAGGTGGATCATGATCTCCACGTTTGCCGCGGTATTGTCCTCGATCTTCTTTATTTTGATCTTCCCCTTGTCGTTGGCCTTCAGGACGCTATCAATCAGCGAACTGGTCGTGGTCGTGTAGGGAATCTCGGTAATGACGATGGTATTCTTATCAGGCGAATGCATCTTTGCGCGCACACGCACCTTACCACCACGCAAACCGTCGTTATAGTTAGAAATATCTGCCTCTCCACCAGTTGGAAAATCGGGAAACAGCTTAAATCGCTTGCCTTGCAAATGCTTGATCGAGGCGTCGATGAGCTCTAAAAAGTTATGTGGTAGTACTTTCGTACTTAAACCTACCGCGATACCTTCTGCACCCTGCGCTAGCAATAGCGGGAACTTAACCGGCAGATTAATGGGTTCCTTTCGCCTACCGTCATAACTCGATTGCCAGTCGGTAATTTTAGGGTTGTAGAGAACCTCCAAGCCAAATTTAGAGATGCGCGCTTCGATATATCGTGATGCCGCAGCGGGATCTCCCGTGAGGATGTTCCCCCAGTTTCCCTGCATGTCGATCAAGAGGTCCTTTTGTCCTATCTGCACCATCGCGTCGCCTATACTCGCGTCACCGTGCGGGTGGTACTGCATGGTATGCCCCACGATATTTGCCACCTTGTTGTAGCGGCCGTCATCCAGATCCTTCATGGATTGCATGATGCGACGCTGCACGGGCTTGAAACCGTCCTCGATTGCCGGCACGGCACGTTCCAGAATCACATAGCTTGCATAGTCCAGAAACCACTCCTTGTACATGCCCGTCACACGGGTAATCGTTTCCGTGGGCTGCTCTGCCCCTTCTCCTATGTGGTCTAGTTCTTCGTTTTCTTCACTCATATTATTGACGCTGGCCGTTGTAGATGATCCGTTTAAAGTTCAAGCGTGTAAGTTACTATAGTTTGTGTGATTATATCGCTTTCGCGAAAGCGTGAATCCACAAATTATCAAGTATTAATCAACTGTTTTCTATGATTTTAATCGGACTCTGCCGTGAGTCGAAAACATCAATTTCTATCTACCCAGTTTTCTATGGTAAGATCACTGATGCGCTTGAAGTCCTTGAGATTTTCAGTAACCATAATCAAATCATTCTGAATCGCGGTGCAGCCTATGAGCAAGTCAAAATCACTGATTTTCAGTCCCGCTCGCCGTAATCTTGCTTTTTCCCTGGCATAAATGGGGATTGCCAAGCCAATTTTTATAATAATAAATTCTGATAGAAAATCTTGAACTAATCTTTTACTTGCTTCTGGCTCCCGACCGTACTCTGCAACGTACAGTAATTCAGCAGCAGTTAGTTCTGAAAGCGCTGAAATAGATTTTTTTTGAGCATCAAGGATATCTATAAGTCCGAAATTACCTCGCAGATAGTGTACACAAATGTTAGTATCGAGTAGAAACTTCATTCAAAAAGGTCAAAGGGATCTTTTTCAACTCTAGAATCTCTTATCTCTTTGATGATCTCATCAGAAGTTCTATCGTCTTCCCAGGCACCATAAAATCTAGAGAAATCTTTTTTTTCATCAGGCCTGTCTTTAATTTTCGCAAGCTTTTTCATAATGTAATCACGCGCCCTATCGTCGAGGCCACTTAAAATGGTCACATAACTATCCAGCACTTTTTTTGAAACGGTTCCAGTCATCATAAACGGATTTACTGCAATTTAAGAAAAATGGAACGGATATATTCAATGAACTTTTTTAAAAGGCAAAGTAAAATGAAGCGTATAAATCTAATTTTAAATACTCAGTATAGAGTCTCCCTCTCCCTTTGGGGCGGTCATTGAACTCAATCGAAATCAGTGCTGTGGAGGGGCATCCTTTACTCTTAATTATAGACTTGCATTATGTTAAGCTGATATTCGATGAGAATCCCGCTCGGTAAAATTGGCTTCCACCTGATCATTCTCCGTTCTAATGAACTCCAAAAGATCTATGGCTTCCTGAACGGTCGTTATTTTGGACAGATTGCGCTGTCGTTTGTTTTTTAACTCCAAGTAATAAACAGAACCATTAAACCTGCTTTGCTTTAGTTTAGAGATGCTTTTTACCGGAAACTTTGCCTTAAAGGTCTTTCTAAAAAATACCCAGATGGACAAGAAAATGGCAGCAGCAAGAATTATAGAAATAAGGATTGTCACACTGTTCCACTCAAAAGTATTTTGCTTAAACATCATGAGGGAGATATAGATTATGGAGAGCCATGAGGCTATATAAATCATGGAAAGCTTAAAGGGCGATGCATCCTCAAGAATGAGCTGATCGTTTTCTAGTTTATAGAGTTTCATTATTTCTTTTGCCTATTCTGATACTCAAATGTATTTAGTTGTTTTGACACTTCATCCATTAGACCCTGTAAACGATTTGAGTTTGAGTATTTAGTCATAAATATAACTCATAATTAATTTAATGAGTCATGTCATTGCACACGCTGCTCTCTGAAATTAGCTATAATCTCATTATTCTCCTCTCGCAATAGGAGTAGTAAATCCAGTGCTATGTTGATATGTCTTACCTCGGTAAGATCTCTTTGTTTACCATTTTTCAACTGCAAATAAAATCCAGACTTTTGAAATCTGTTTTGCTTGATCATGGCGATTTCATCTACATTAATGATTTCTCGATATGATTTTTTAAACAGTAAAAAAACCATCGCTGGTATAGCAATTAGGAGAAGCAGTATTAATGCAATCGTTAGAAAGTCCATCTCTGTAAGATTCCGTCCATATAGTTGTAATGCCATGGCTAGAATCGAAAGAAACAAGGATAACAAAGGCATGGACAAAAGTAGACGACCGGAGTCCTTTAGATGGAGTTGCTGGTTTTCTATTTTGTAGTGTTTCATTTTCAGGTTCTTGAAAGGCTCATTTGCGAAAAGAGATGATCCAAATTGTCTTAATAATCTTGAATTAAGACCTCGGTTGGAATGTGCAACTGGGAATTTAATTTTCTTATCATGTCCAAAGTTAGTTTCCGCTTTTTGTTCATGATTTCACTTACACGACTCTTAAAACCTATCATGTCAACCAGATCTTTTTGTTTGAGTCCCATTTGTTCCATTCTAAAATGGATAGCTGAAATAGGATCTGGCAAATCTATCGGGAACTCATCCCTCTCATAATTATCAATAAGCATTGATAGAATCTCTAATTCATCAGCCTCATTAGATCCGGGCTTGGAGTCAAAAATCACTTCTAGTCGATCAAGTGCTTTTCTATGATCATCCTTTGTTCTTATGGGTTTAATATTCATATCAGATGATGTTTGCATTTATTTTGTCGTACGCTGAATGGGTTCCAATAAATCTTATCCACCATAACTGATAATCAAAATTGAACTTTACAATCAATCGATAATGATTCCCCTTGATATTGAAAACGATTCGGTTATCTTTCAATATACTAGCGCTTGGATAATCTCTTTTCAAATCGTTAATAGACGTCCAGTTTGATCTCTCCATTTCACGATACCACGACTTCAATTGCATTTCACAATCAGTGTGTTGTTCCCAAAAATCTCTTAGTGTCCCTCTTGAAAAAATTTTCATTTAAAACTATATGCGCGAAGTTAAGAAAAGTTACCAAAACGATAACTTTAAATAAAGGGCTAAATCTCTAGGATCAGTTGCTCTTATTCAAAAAATCAGCAACTCTATTTACATTCCTAATCAACAAATATCCTATCAAAATATTTACAGCATAAACAAACCAATACAAATAGTCATTAAAATTGAGCTTATTTGATTCCATATAACTTTGTGTAGGCAAATTTGATTTAAATGCCATGAAACACATAAATAGAAAATCTGCTATATTGAAAATAATCAGAAACCCACCTAATAAAACGATACCAACGCGAAGTATATCTGTAGTTTTCAAAAATTTCAGATTAATAATTTCATTACTCAATCCAGCATCCAATTTCAAGAGAGATACAATCTTTCCTGCATACCGAATCAATAAAAAAAATAACGCAGAAAACACAAGCAAATTAGCCAGGATCAATAACATGACCGTGTAATTATCCTCTATTGATAATACCGCAAGATTAGTAGGCAGTACCTCAAAAACTATAAGAAACAGCATATACAATCCGAGAATTCTGATGATTATTATGAAAAGGTCTTTTTTAGTCATGATGTTTTTTCAGAAGATATTTTGATTCCCTCAGTTATCATAATATGATTATTTATTTCTAAAAACCTTTCAGGTTTCCTATAGCATACCCCAGCCAAACCTAAAAGGTTAGATCATCTAAAACAAAAGGCGAAAGATTTCGAGGATGACAGAGTTTCTAATAAATTTTTTTAATTTAGACTGAACAATAGGCTTAGACTATAAATAATAAATCAAATTCGATTCTGATAAAATGTATAGTATTGAACATTCAATTTTAGGAACTGAAAGTTCGATCCTATTTCCTCTTTCTTCGTTCCTCTTTCCTCTAATATCTAATATCTAATATCTAATACACACCTACTGCTCCACAACATCCAGTTCCACTTTCAAATTCTCAATAATAAATTCCTGGCGGTCGGGTGTGTTTTTACCCATATAGAATTTAAGCAGGTCGTCGATGCTCATGCCTTCTTCCAGCATGATGGGATCCAGTCGCATGTCCTCGCCTATAAAATGCACAAATTCGTCTGGGCTTATTTCTCCAAGCCCCTTAAATCGGGTAATTTCTGGATTCTTGCCCAACTCTGCCAGAGCCTCTGCACGCTCCTCTGGAGTATAGCAATAACGCGTTTCTTTCTTGTTGCGAACTCTAAATAATGGAGTTTGTAGAATATACAAATGTCCTTTTTTAATCAATTCTGGAAAGAATTGGAGGAAAAACGTAATCAACAACAATCGTATGTGCATACCATCCACATCAGCATCTGTGGCGATGACGATCTTGTTGTAGCGCAAATCTTCCATACTATCCTCAATGTTCAGCGCGGCCTGCAACAGATTGAATTCCTCATTTTCATAAACAATTTTCTTGCTCATGTTATAAGAATTCAAAGGTTTTCCACGTAGCGAAAACACCGCCTGTGTATTCACATTACGAGATTTTGTGATCGATCCACTGGCCGAGTCTCCCTCTGTAATGAACAATGTGCTGTCAAGGTTGTTTGCTTTTTTAGTGTCTCCCAAATGCACACGACAGTCCCGCAGCTTTTTGTTGTGTAGGCTTGCTTTTTTTGCTCGATCCCGAGCCAATTTCCGTATACCACTCAATTCCTTACGCTCTCGCTCTGCCTGGATGATTTTCTTTTGCAGTGATTCTGCAACCGGAGTATTTTTATGGAGGTAGTTGTCGAGTTTGGTTTTAATGAAATCATTGATGAACGTTCGCACGGTGGGATGCTCCCCTCCCATTTCTGTAGAGCCTAGTTTGGTTTTGGTTTGTGATTCAAAAACAGGCTCCATTACCTTGATTGCGATAGCACTTACGATAGATTTCCTGATGTCACTCGCTTCGTAATTCTTTCCGTAAAACTCACGAATGGTCTTTACAACCGCCTCACGAAACGCCGATTGGTGCGTTCCACCCTGAGTCGTATTCTGACCGTTAGCAAACGAGTGGTACTCTTCAGAATATTGGGTGCGGCTATGCGTTATTGCCACTTCAATATCTTCGCCTTTTAAATGAATAATAGGGTACAATCTATCAATTTCTGCAATGGTTTCACCCAGCAAATCTTTTAGACCGTTCTCAGATAAATATTTCTCGCCGTTAAAGATGACCGTAAGACCAGGATTGAGGTAGCAGTAATATTTAAGCATTCGCACCACGTACTCTGATCTAAATTTGAAATTTTTAAAGATCTCGGCATCAGGAATAAAAGTGATTTTGGTTCCCTTGCGACGCGATGTTTCTTCCAGAAACTCCTTACCGGTCAACTCCCCACGCTCAAACTCGGCACTCGCGCTCTGGCCATCGCGAGAGGATTCCACGCGGAAGTAACTAGAAAGCGCATTCACAGCTTTGGTACCTACTCCGTTGAGACCTACGGATTTCTTAAAGGCTTTTGAATCGTATTTTCCACCGGTATTCATTTTGGAAACCACGTCTACGACTTTCCCAAGCGGGATTCCACGACCGTAATCGCGCACGATCACGCGCTCGCCCTGAATGGAAACCTCGATAGTTTTTCCAGCGCCCATAACAAACTCATCGATGGAGTTATCAATGACTTCTTTTAGAAGAATATAAATACCATCATCTGCACTGGAGCCGTCTCCCAGCTTCCCAATGTACATACCGGGACGCATCCTGATGTGTTCTTTCCAGTCCAGCGATCGTATATTGTCTTCAGTATATTGGGTTGTTCCGTCCATTTCCATAAAATCTTGCGTAATCGGAAATTTAAGACATTCTCTGCGTGTTTTACGCCTCTTTTCATCCAATTAATCAACAGTAAAACCTGTCTTTTTGTGAATAAGGTAACTAACGAAATGGATAAGCTGTTCAGTTTTCCATGTCAAAACTTTTTATTAATTTAAACACTTCAAACACACCGATTATGAGATTATTCTTCTTACTTTTAATTTTTAGTAGCCTAAATGTCAAAGGACAATTCAATGACTTTTTAGACGGCATTACTCCTCACATTTGGAATTTAGAACAGGTAAACGATAACGGTACCATATACACATACGATAATTTTAACTCAGGAAGTGGCCCTTATTATGGGGGGATGGACAACATGTCGGGAACAATTATGAGCGTGAATTATTGCTCCGGCTTTTATGTAACCGTAAATCGCTTAGGAAATCGCTCCTTTAGTATATCTTCAAACTTTACCATGAGAGGTTCAAATTGTAGTTCTCAAGCAGAACAAATAAAAAACGACGCGTTGATAAACGCTTTTGTAGATGCAACCAGAACTAACGGAGTGGCGACCTTTAATTATAGGTTTGAAGGTGTTTTCTCTAGATTAATTATAACTACTCCAGATAATATTGAAATTACCTTCTTTCAAAGCACATTAAGTAATAAAGATCAATTGGCTCAAGAATTTGAAACCTATTACAATCAATCGACAGAGGAACTAATTATAAGTTCACCTTCGACTTCAGAGAATTTTAAACTCAATATTTTTGATCTCAGCGGTAAAATGATTCTTAGTGAAACACATGATCAGTTACCCAATACATTCGTTGATTTAAGAAGCTTCAAAAACGGAATGTACATCGCCGTTCTTGAAAACTCATCAGGAAAGAAGTCGCTCAAATTTGTGAAGTAAATGTTCAACTTACACGTCTAAAACTTTCAAAAGAATCAAGCTAGTTTTACTTTTGTTGTTGTCTGATTGAAAATAGTTCAAACACTTGAGTACTTCGTGTGGCAAGCAACGCAAAGAGTTTCGTTTACATATACCATGCTTTATTAAATTCCTGAAAATTGCTATTCTGCAGGTTATTGACTTTTTTTATCATAACGATCGTGTGGTGTCTAAGTTAACAGTCTTTCATCTCTCGTCGTCAAGCGAAGCGGTCTTTCGTCCTTTCCAGACACTACTGTTTCACTTTCTCAAAATTTCCTCAATCCGCTCGGCTTTGTCACGATCCATAATTAATAAAATTTGATTGATCTGTGATTTACCCTTTGGCTTCTTGTAAAGTGCGTTAAGTAACTCCCGAGCATTGGTGTAAAACCTCCAAACGTGATTTGTGCTGGCATCTATAAGGTCCTTATAATTCTGCTCGCCCATTGCTTCCATGTTAATCAAATAATCAAAAGCAGCAGTACGGGTCACGGTATCATATTCTGAACCAGTGAATTTGCGCAATTCCGAGAGGAATGATTGTGCTTGGGATCGCGTGAATCCGTTTGTGTTTAGTGCTAGAGCGTTCCACGCCATGTCCAGTGCTGGAGATGTGCTGTCCCAAGAACTTCTGGCATTTTCAAGGGTTTTTTCTCGGTCATCAGAATACCTCCATAAAAGATAGAGCGCATTTTCTCTAGTAACATAACTGGGGTCATCGAGAAAACTTTCAACAACTTCCTTATTCTCTTCATTAACCTCTTCCGTACTTAAAGAAATAAGTTGGTTAACCTCTGGCATATTAAGTGCTGCCGCTTTTTTCAACAAATCGTATTTTCTTAGATCATCTCTTACCGCTAGTTGCGCCACCATTTCCTTGACCAACTCTTTCTGAATTGGGTCTTTAAGCACCTCCTTGTAAGTGGCATAAGCCTCTTCAAAACTGCTCAACCTGCGAGCGGCAAGCTGGAAGAAGGCTTCCATGTACAAGTCTTTCCTCAATATCCGTAGGCTTTCTTCGGTTGGAAACTGTGGTGTCTCCAGCCATGTCTTTTGGAAATCGGCAAGGTCTATTTCGCAGGTTTTTTCCACGACGGCAATGAAGTCTGCGGTAGAAGCATTCTTGTAAGCGTAGGATTGCAGGTAATTTTGCACGCTTTCGCGAAAGCGGGATTCCCCAACAAGATCCTTCAATGCATGCAATGCCCACGCCCCATGCTGATAGAAAGTCAGTGAGCTGGCACCGGCATCAGTCAGTGATTTCTTACTCGATTTTTTACTCGCCTCAATCAGTGCCTCTGCCTGACGATACAGTTCCATTTGAAAATGCTCATTGCCGTAAATTTCACGCTCGGCAAGCATTGCATAATAAGTGGCAAAGCCTTCTTGAAGCCAGTGATCAGTTCCATCTTGCGCGGTGACCAGATCGCCAAACCACTGGTGCGCAAGTTCATGTGCGTTCACGGTAAGGTAATCCCTATCGGTAACACCTATTTCATCCACGAGAAATTGGTCATTAAAAAATGTAGTCGTGGTATTTTCCATACCTGAATAAAGGAAATCTTTAACCGGCACCTGTCGATATACCTGCCATGGGTACTCCACTCCTATCTCCTCAACAAGAAAATCAAAAATTTCTTTTGAGTCATGGTAAGTAGTAAAGGCATCATCTCTTGCGTTAGGATAGTGATAATATTGCAAACGCACGCCAGTGGCGCTATTTTCACTATAAAACTTATAATCACCCGCAGCAATAGCTACTAAATAACTGGACATGGGTTTGAGCATACCATAGCTATAAGTGTCATGGGATGCAGCCGATTCAAAACGCTTTAATGTGCCATTTGCTATTGCCTTCATTCCCTTAGGAACATCTATTTTAATGTTCCAGATCATTTTGTCATTTGTATCATCGATGCTGGGCAGCCAGTTGCTGGTATATTTCCCCTGCCCCTGCGTCCATGCCTGTTCCCAAACTTCATCATTGTTCACATCTATAAAATATAATGCACGTGATGGTTTTGCCGAATAATTTATCTTAAGCTCTACCTCACTTCCTGCTATAAAAGGCTGTTTGATAATCAATCGCTCCTTATCAAAACCTACATTTGCCAATAGCTCATTATTTAAAGAGACTTCATAATCGACAAGGTTTTTTGCGTCAACAAACAGAGAATCCGTAGACTTGAGAACATCGACCTTGAAAGTAACCTGACCAGAGACTGAAGTAGAATTCTGATCCAGTGTTATTTGCGCGGCGGCAGTTTTAAAATCAACGAAGGCAAGTTGGGACGGAGAATTTTGGGCAAAAACCAAACTAGGAACAAGCAGGATAGTGGCTAGAAAATTTTTAATCATGGTGGTCAATTTACAAAGAGTAAGCCATTCAAGGGAAATCACTCCGAGAATTTTGATAACGATGAGATAGTTTATTTTCGTATTTAAAACCTTTCCATTTGTACGAAGATAATTTTCCCCATAAGCGATTTAAAATAACCGCAAATTTCCTTAAGAAACATCTTGCCCAAGATCAGGAAATCCTGGACCTGGGAGTGTCCAATCCATTTACCGAAATCATGGAAAGTGAAGGCTATACCGTCATGAATACCCAGGGCCAGGATCTGGACGATGACGTGGAGCAGGTAAGGAGTTTTCAAGGGGATGCAGTGACGGCCTTTGAGATTTTTGAACATCTTGTCACGCCATATACCGTACTAAAAGCGATTCCCTGCGACAAATTATTTGTAAGCATTCCACTTAAATTATGGTTTGCAAGTGCTTACAGGAATAAAAATGACATCAGGGACCAGCACTACCACGAGTTTGAGGACTGGCAGCTGGATTATGTGCTGGATAAGGCAGGCTGGAAAATAGTGGATCATGTAAAATTCACAAATCCCGTGAAGAAGATCGGGTTACGCCCACTACTGCGACTCATCACTAACCGATACTATCTCGTTTATTGCGTGAAAAAATAGCAGGCCATGAAAATTGCTATCATCATTCCAGCCTATAATGAGTCAAAAGTTATTGTGAAAACCCTGACCAGTTTAATCAGCCAAACCTACTTGCCGTCCAAAATCATCGTGGTTGATGACAGCTCAGAGGACGATACCTTTGAACTGGCAAAATCTTTTGAAAATAGCTTTTTGACGGTTGTCAAGCACGAGTCGAGTGGCAAAAGCATGCCGGGAGCTAAAATTATAAAAACCTTCAACCATGGTCTCAGATCTCTTGATCTGTCAGAATTTGATATTATCTGTAAATATGATGCCGATCTCATTTTTCCCTTAGATTACTTGGAGCAAATAGTTTCCCGCTTTCGCGAAAGCGAGAACATAGGAATGGTAGCTGGACACTGCACCGTTTTCATAGAAGGTAAATGGACGAGGGAAAACCTGACCAATCCTGATCATTTGAGAGGGCCACTCAAAGCTTATAGGGTTTCCTGTTTTCAACAGATGGGTGGTCTTAGGGAATCCATAGGATGGGACACGGCAGATGAGATGATTGCCAGATACAATGGATGGAAGACCATAACCATTGACGGTCTTTTTGTCAAACACCTCAAACCCACAGGCAGCGTTTACAATAGTTATGCACTGAAGCTGCAAGGTCAAGCATTCTATAAGTTGAGATATGGTTTTTTCCTATTACTGCTCTCAGCTTTAAAGGTGGCCATGATCAAAAAAAAGTCCAAAGTATTTTTTCTAATCCTACAAGGATATATGGAAAGCCGCTGGAAAGCCGTGGATAGAATTCTAACCGATCAACAAGGTCGTTACTTAAGAAGATACCGCTGGAAGGGCATTAAATCAAAAGTTGGTCTAAAGTAGATTGAACGAAGTACCTATCGTAAAAACAAACTGGTTGTAAAAGCTTTCATTTGCGTTTAGATCTTCCGTTTTATATTTTGACAAAGGAAAAGAGACCTCGGAATAAACGCCAAAACCGTTTGTGAAAAAGTATCGAGCTCCTACATGGCCACCAAAATTCTTAGTACCTATATTAAGTCCCGGATAAATATCAAAATTGGGAGACAGATTGATCACATCTCCAAGATTTGCGTTGAGTCTAAGTTTGAGCGAGCTGCGCTCATCAAAATTGGGATCCAGACCATCTGCTAGTCCCAAGGCGTAATGTGCAATGAGTCCTATGGAGAAATTCTGCCCAAGTCCTTGATCATAACTTATCGCAATACCCGTGGCGTTTTCCTGAAAATCTGCACCTACCTGTATCTTTTTATCGCCCTTCCCCTGATAGACTTGAGCGTAACCCGAGAAACTAAAGAAAATGGCAACCATGAATAAAATGTATCTCATAACAATAATTTTATTGTCAAATATAATGAGTTTACCTATCCAGCACCTGTGGAATAGGATTTCCCGTAGCAGCATTAGGAAATGGAATTCCTAGCAAGCTGGAAATAGTTGGTGCAATATCGATGATTTCAGTACGCTCATAGGTTTCTCCCTTTTTGATTCCCTTGCCATAAAACAACAACGGGACATGAGTGTCGTAGCTCTGGGCACTTCCGTGGGTAGAACCTGTTCTACCATAACGTATGACTGCGGGAGATAGGTGGTATACTACATCGCCGCTACGCTGCTGGTTGAACCCATTTTGAATCAGTTTTCCTACTCCAGCATCAAAATTTGTATTCATAAGTGCGTAACGCGTAAAAACCTTGTCTATGTGTTCCATCTCAATGATCGTTTCTGAAATGAATTCCTGAATTTCCCTGGAAGATCGTTCCAATCTGGATAATTCGTTTTTATCGAGAAAGATCTGATTGTTTGAAATTTCCTCAATGATATCGTTATCCCCATACCTTTCTACTAACCGTGCTTTTAGTTTACTCCGCAGTTGTTGTAGATCAAAATAACCTGCAGGTATCTTCATATCTTCAAGGAATCCAGGATTGTGTACCGCACCATGATCTGCGGTTAAAAAAACGGTATAGTTGCCTTTACCCACCTTACGATCAAGATTTTGCAACAGACGAGCGATTTCCTGATCGAGTCTCAAATAAGTATCCTCTATCTCAACAGAATTTGCTCCATACTGATGTCCTATGTAATCTGTACTGGAATAACTGACGGTAAGGAAGTCTGTAATGGGATCAAGGCCCATTTCTTCGGCATCGATGGCAAGAATGGCAAGATCTGTAAGTAAGCTGTTCCCATAAGGCGTGGATTTGAGAATGGAGAAATTCCCATTACGTTCTGCCAACTCCTTTAAATCGTATGGAAAAGTAGGCGACTCCTTTCCTTGAGGGCCTTTTTCATAATTATTGTTATCAGGTCCACTTGCCGTATAAGTTCCAATAGGGTAAAGTGTGTTCCATTCCTTCAAGTAGGATTCGGCTGCACTTGATTCATTAAACTCTTTCACCCATGATGGAAGTTTATCCATATAAAAAGTACTGGACACAAAATTACCCTCGTCGTCGCCCTTGAACCAAAATGCACCGTCAGCGGCATGACCAGCCGGGAGAATTGCACCACGATCCTTTAATGAAAGTCCTATAACCTTTGCACGTCCTTGCGTGTGAATTTCCAACTCATCGGTAACGGTAGTTGATAGCAGTCTGCGTGGAGACATTTTACCGTCATCACTTGCCGTGCCTACAGGTTGCACATTCTCATCGCTGGCATTGTAGATGGATCGTTTTATTTTTTTATCATACCAATTATTACCAATGATCCCGTTATTAACGGGAGATGTTCCAGTGTAAATAGCTGCATGTCCAGGAGCGGTGTAGGTAGGAACAAAATTATAATGGTTGTTTTTAGCATTAAAACCTTTATCCATCAACCTGTTGAAACCGTCGATTTGGTACCTTTTTGCAAATCTAGTGAGATAATCGTATCGCATCTGGTCTACTACAATTCCTACGACCAGCTTAGGCGGAGAACGGTCTATCGCAACCTGCTTTCCACTAATATCTTGAAAAGCATTTCTAGCGGTAGGATTGTTTTCTTTTTCTATAGTTTGGGTGGAAGAGCAGCCGAGAACAAAAAGTGCACAAAAGACAAGAGATAACAAGTGGTATTTCATTGTAGAAATTTTTACAAAAATAGTCCCTACAGCCTTTAATAAGTTTAAGATAGGATTAAATAGCACATTGTAAATTTTATCTACTTTTACATTTCATGCGATTTATAAAACATATAGGCCTTTATATGATCATGCTGGTTGGTGTGTTCAGGCGACCGACAAAGGCCATAGTCCTCAAGGAGCTGATTCTTAAAGAAATAGATGATCTTATCATAGGTTCTTTAGGAATCACTGGTTTTATATCTCTTTTTATGGGAGCAGTAGTTGCCCTGCAAACGGCTCTGAATTTAGACAATCCACTAGTTCCTAAAACGCTTATTGCCTTTGCAACTCGACAATCCATTATTCTAGAATTTGCTCCCACATTCATATCCGTCATCATGGCTGGTAAGGTAGGCTCATATATAACCTCGAGTATCGGTACTATGCGTGTGACAGAGCAAATAGATGCACTGGAGGTTATGGGAATTAATCCATTGAATTACTTGATCTTTCCCAAAATCATTGCATTATTATTTTATCCATTCCTAATTGCTATTATAATGTTTGTAGGAATATTGGGTGGATATTTAGCAGCGGTATATGGCAACCTGGTGAGTGCCGAAGAATTTATTGTGGGTTTACAGGATTCATTTATTCCTTATCATGTTGCTTATGCATTTATAAAAACTATGGTGTTTGGAATTATATTAGCAACAATACCAAGTTATCATGGCTATTACATGAAAGGCGGCGCACTTGAAGTAGGTAAAGCGAGTACCACTAGTTTTGTATGGTCTTGTGTAGCAATAATTCTTGCAAATTATCTGTTAACCCAATTACTCCTGAGCTAATGATTGAAGTACGTGATTTAAAGAAAGGGTTTGGTGGAGTAGAAATACTTAAAGGTATCAATGCCACTTTTGAAAAGGGCAAAACCAACATGATCATTGGCGCCAGTGGGTCTGGAAAATCTGTTTTTCTCAAGAATATGCTTGGACTGTTCCTACCTGATGACGGCAATATTTTTTACGATGGTGAGCCATTAAACGAGATGGACGATGACCGCAAGGGAGACCTGCGCACCGATATGGGAATGCTGTTCCAGCATAGCGCATTATTTGACTCCATGACTGTAGAAGAAAATGTGATGTTTCCATTACGCATGTTTACTAAGATGCGAAAAAAAGAACGACTCTCAAGAGCTCACGAGATGATTGAGCGGGTAAATCTTGTAGGACTTAATAAAAGTATGCCTTCTGAAATTTCGGGAGGGCAACAAAAACGAGTGGCGCTCGCAAGGGCAGTCGTTAATTATCCTCAATACTTATTTTGTGATGAGCCCAACTCTGGACTGGATCCAAAAACCGCAACGGTAATCGATAATTTGATTCAGGAAATTACTCGAGAGCGCGATATTACCACAGTCATTATTTCCCACGATATGAACTCTGTGATGGAGATAGGTGAAACCATCGTTTTTCTAAAGGATGGCTTGATCGCTTGGGAAGGTACTAATAATGAAATCTTTAGAACTGAAAATGAAGCCGTTACAGATTTTGTGTATAGCTCAGAACTCTTTAAGAAAGTACGAATTGCTCAAAACAAGGGGTTGTAATTATTAATTTTTTTCTTCAAAGCTTCTCTACCTCGACTATTACTAACCAATACTAAAGGATAAAATCTAGATTGATCTATGTGCGGAATTGCTGGAATATGGAACAGAAACGGACAAAAAGTAGAGCAATCACACATTCAAAGATTTACGGATAGCATCGCACATCGAGGGTCTGATAGCTCTGGTTATTACATTGATCCGTCTAAAACACTTGCCCTAGGTCATCGTCGTTTGACAATTCTGGATAAAACTGACGCAGGAAAACAACCCATGTCCATAGATCAAAACTTATGGATTAGCTACAACGGCGAGGTTTTCAATTTTCTTGAGCTAAGAAAAGAGCTTCAAAGCTTGGGCTTTACCTTTTACAGCGATACCGATACAGAAGTCATTCTTGCCGCTTATAAAGCATGGGGTATGGATTGCTTCAGCCGTTTTAACGGCATGTGGGCAATCGCTATCTATGACAATACTAAACAGGAATTGATCTTGATTCGGGATCGATACGCGATTAAACCACTCTTCTACTCCATTCAAAACAACGGTAATCTCGCTTTTGCCTCAGAAACCATTGCATTTAAAAACCTCGAAGGATTTCAACGCTCATTTGATCATGATAACCTGCAAACCGTAATAGCTGATAGCAAAGCGCTGGAAGGTTATGGAAAAACGGTTTTTGAAAATATTAAACAGGTTAAGCCTGGTCATTTTTTAAGAATCACAAATGATCAAGTCATCGAGTCCAGATGGTGGTATCCTCGGGAGCAAAAAACGGAAGTACCTAAAACCTATGAAGATCAAGTCGACCGATTGACTGAACTGATCGATGACGCCTGTGCGCTGCGTATGAGAAGCGATGTACCTATCGCATCTGCATTGAGCGGTGGGTTGGACTCCTCTTCCGTGTATGCAACGCTACACAAGATCAACTCTCAAAAAAATGTAGACCGTTTGCCCAAAAAGTGGCAAAATGCCTACACACTCGTTTTTCCAGGCTCTCCGCAGGATGAACTCATATATGCCCAAAAAGTTGCCAAGCACGTAGGGCAAAAAATCATTCCAGTACACGTAGACTATGCCGATGTAGATAGTATCATACAACAAACCAAGCTTTTTGATAGTGTCTACGACAACCCTAATTTTATTGCGGTCTCACTTTATAAAGCGATGCGTAATGATGGGATAAAGGTCTCTCTGGATGGTCACGGTGTGGACGAGTTGCTTTTTGGTTATCCAGACATGATTCAAAAAGCTTTAAAGCTCAAAGAATTTAGTGATGACGATACGCAACAAGAACTCAACGCCTTAATAGCTGAAATGGTTTCCCGACCCGACTTCAAAAAACCTGAAAAAAAAGAAATCAGCATAACACCAGTTAGAAGTAAAGGATATTTTGAAAAAAAGCTGAAATCTTTAGCTCGCAGGATCTACAGAAAAATACAACCTGCAAAAAATACACAGAAGCCAAGTGCCAAACCTAAACTGCCTCAGTTACCACAACCATCTTTAAAAAAAATAACAAGTCATGAGGATATTACTGACTTATATTTTTATGAAAGTATTTTGCCATCGATCTTAAGAAATTTTGATCGGGCATCCATGCAAGCTGGAGTCGAAGTGCGTATGCCATTTATGGATTATCGGGTGGTGGATTATCTACATGCTCTTCCTTTTGAGAGCAAGGTTAAGTTTCCTTATGCTAAGCGTATCGTAAGAGATGCCATGAAGGATACACTTCCAGACAGCATAAGATTTAGGACTTCCAAGGTAGGGCTGGTTGCTCCCATGGACGATCTTTTCAATAGATACATGAAAGACTTTACCATGGATATCGTAAGTTCTCAAAAATTCCTGAACTCCGGATTTTGGGATGGAACCGCAGTAAAAGCCTACGCAGATTATAAAAGCAAGACCAATTCTTGGTCGATGCATGACGGTATGCAGGTGTGGCCTTACCTCAACGCGTATTTGATACAGGATTAAACTGTTATTTTACCGGGCCTACTCCAGGCTTTTCATTTTGCATAACTGGTAGAGAATCGATCGTAGCAGGTGCAATTGCGATGGCTTTTTCTTCTATATCAACCTTTTGGGTATTCATTCTGAATTTGAGCCAGTTTTGCATACGTTTTGTCAAATCTACCTTAAGTTCACGAGCTATCGTTGAGTCCTTGAATGTGACCGTAAACGTTTGAACCGTATCAAATTTTGAGGTCTCAAAATCCTTAGTAACCTTGGGTGCATATGAAAGTTTCTTGATCTCTGGAAAAATAAGTCCAGCTTCATCGCTTATTACCTCAAGCTTTTGGGACTGTTTTCCAAGTCGTTCCAGCTCCATCTCGAGTGCTGCAATACGTGTGTCCTTATCTTGAATCATACGTATATCGTTAATACGCTCTTCCTGCAGTTTTTGAAACTCCTCTCCATTAGCATCGGCGAGTATTGTGGTGCTCCCTTGATAAAACCGGATCGTACATTCCTCAAAAGCATCCTTAGTATTGAACTTGTTTTTCCAATCGTCGAGAATGGCTTGAGGCACCTCTGCCCCCATTAAGATAACATCCAGTTGTTTTTGCTCCTGGTTCCACTCTGCCGTTGAACGGGTACCCTCATATTGAACGGTCTGAGTTACAAACTTTCTTGCTTCTATCTGGTACTTCTGCTTCTTATATAGATTGATAAATAAAAAGATAGATGGAGCAATTACTAGAATGGCTACCACCCCAGCAATACGGGAAACCCTTTTTCTTTGCGTTGCATTTGCATATTTGACCATGGGGAATTTCAAAAACTTACATACCAAAAAGGTTGAAAGTGCAATGAAAACAGCGTTGATGCAAAACAGATACATCGCTCCGCCAAAAGCTGCTAAGTTTGCCGTCGCTATTCCATAACCAGCAGTACATAAAGGCGGCATTAAAGCCGTGGCAATGGCAACTCCCGCAATGGCATTTGAGATTGTACCCTTTTTTGCTTTGGCCACGATAAGCGCCAGACCACCAAAGATGGCGACCAAGACATCCAGAATCGTAGGTTCCATACGGCCCATTAACTCTGACTGTGCTTCTTTAAGTGGTGTAAGAAGAAAATAAAGGGATGCAGTGGCAAGGGATAGACCTACCATGACCAGTAGGTTAGTTCCACTCCTGCGCAGCATTTTACCATCATTGATCGCTAGTCCAAGACCAGCTCCCACAATGGGACCCATAAGCGGCGAGATTAACATCGCTCCTATAACAACCGCCGTGCTGTTTGCGTTCAAGCCTATAGATGCAACCATTATTGAGAAAACCAGGATCCATGCATTGTGTCCCTGAAATGAGATGTCCTTGCGTATGGATTCTACGGTTTCACTACGGTCAGAATCCTTACGTATATCCAGCAGTTCGCTCAGAAAGGCTTTGGTATTATCCCAAATGCCATATATCTTTTCCTGATTATTTTCTAAAGTATTTTCAGGATCGCGGTTGGTTTCTTGTATGGACATCAGCCTATGTTTGTGCCATATTCATCTATGGCGTGATTGCGTAATTGTTTGATTTCCTGCTCTTGGGATTTGGGTAAAATGACCAGCACATCGTCTTGTTCCACGATAATAAGATCGCTCACGCCTTTAAGAATGACTTTTTTGACACTGGATGTACTGACCATGTTCCCGCTTCCTTCTATCTCAAGAAGCTTTGAATTGATCGCCACACTTTGCTCGTTATCAGAAAGTTCGTTAAATAAGGAACCCCAAGTTCCCAGATCGTTCCATAAAAATTTAGCGGCGATCACATAGACTTCATCACTGGATTCCATGATGGCATAATCCACTGAGATGTTTTCGGCTTTTGAATAGTTTTCTTCCAGCCATGCTTGCTCCTCACTTCCATTATAAACGGGAATGCCGTTGCTAAATAAGAGGTGTAATTGAGGTTGCGCTTTCGCGAAAGCGGACTCCACACCAGCTACACTCCATATAAAGATACCCGCGTTCCACAAATAATTACCTGCATCGAGAAATTCCTGAGCCGTTTGAAGATCGGGTTTTTCACGGAACTGGGAAACCTTGTGAACCTGCTCATCACTCTTCTCATATTCAATATATCCATAGCCGGTATTCGGGCTCGTGGGACGGATACCGAGTGTCATCAGGGCGTTTCTATTTGAATTGCAAAAATCAAAAGCGGTCAATACGTTCTCGTGGAATAATTGCTCGTTTTGGATATAATGATCACTGGGGGCGACGATCATCACGGCATCGGGATCATTCTTCTTGATCTTGAGTGCAGCGAGTAGAATGCAGGGAGCGGTATTGCGCATCGCGGGCTCTGCAACAATATTCTGGTCTAGAATCGACGGCAATTGATCCTTGACGAGTTCTACGTAATCGGCATTTGTAAGAACCAGGATATTCTCTGCTGGAATGATTTTTTCCAAGCGGTCAAAGGTCATTTGCAACAAGGATTTTCCTATGCCCAGCATGTCGTGAAACTGCTTGGGAAAACTTTGCTTACTTACCGGCCAAAATCTAGACCCCACTCCACCAGCCATAATGACTGCATACCTATGTTCTTTCATATTGTTTTTAATAATTCTACTTCAGCATTAGGCTGAAAAACATACATTCTTCCCGAATCCAGTTCTAGACACTGGTATCGCTTTCTTAGCTTTTTCCCTTTTTGATATTTTTTACCGTTGGATACCTGAAAAATCGCTCCGTGATCCAACTCAAATATATAGCATTTATCGTTTGCGGGATCGTAGGATTTAAGCGATAGCGATAATAATGCATCTGTATCGCTGCTCGCCTTGGGATTTTTAAAATGTTTTGCGATAACCGGCAATAGGTCTTTAGGAAAAACCTCAGGTCTTATAAAAGGGAGCATCAATTTTTGAAAAGTATATTTCCATTCCTCTCCATGTGGCTTGATATACCTGCCATACTTTTCAAACGCTATGAGATGTGCGATCTCATGGACTAAAGTAATCAAAAACCGATATTCATTTAAGTTTGAATTGATGGTAATCTGGTGGCTGCCGTCTGCGTTTTTGCGATAGTCTCCATGTCGCGTCTTGCGCTCCTGTTTTATTTTAAGATGTACGCCATACAGTTTTAACAACTCCGTCATGGGTTGAACTGCGAGCTGGGGCAGGTATTTATCGAGTGTTGCTATGTTCTATTTTTTGTAGTTGGACAATCCGGCCTCAAGCCATGCCGCGTACTCATCTGCATCAGGAGTATAACCTATGGGTTCTACCTGATCTTGACCTCCTGCATCTAAAATAGCGTAATAGGGCTGTGCGTTCACGTCGTATTTCGTGATCTGTAGATCGCTCCATTTATTACCAACAGTCCTTATCTTTTTCTGCGTTTTTTCTGAGGTGTATTGTTCATCAACAGGTAATTTTTTGCGTTCGTCCACATAAAGCGATACCAGGACAAAATCATTTTTGAGCATGTTGAAAACTTGAGGTTCGCTCCATACGCGCTCTTCCATCTTTCTGCAATTTACACAAGCCCAGCCGGTAAAATCAAGCAACACGGGTTTGCCTACTTTTTCTGCATACTCCAGTCCTTCATCGTAATCGTGAAATGCGATGATGTCGTGAACGGCAAGATGCGCTCCCTCTGGAAGTTCTTCTCTCAGTTCCGTTTTAGAATACCCAACTCCGTAGATAGATTCGGCATAAGTTAATGGTGGTGGAAAACCACTGATGATCTTCAAAGGAGCTCCCCACATTCCGGGAATCAAATAAACGGTACAAAACAATGCCGATAGTCCCAGAAGAAGCCTTCCTACTGAGATATTCTGCTCGGGTCCATCGTGAGGCAATTTAATCTTCCCAAAAAGATACAAAGCCATGGCACCAAAGACCGCAATCCATATCGCCAAGAATACTTCTCTTGGTATATAGCCTAATTGTAAAACAAGGTCTGCGTTGGAAAGGAACTTGAATGCAAAGGCGAGTTCCAGAAAACCTAAGAACACCTTGACAGTATTGAGCCATCCTCCAGATTTTGGGAGCTTTTCCATCCAACTTGGGAAAATGGCAAAAAGAGCAAAGGGAATCCCAAGACCTATTCCGAAACCTAGCATTCCAAATGTCAATGCGGTAGCTCCTCCATCTGTAGATAATACACTTCCCAACACTCCTCCTATTACCGGACCCGTACAGGAAAATGAAACCAAAACCAGGGTAAGCGCCATAAAAAACACTCCGATTAATCCGCCTACGTTTGAGGCTTTATCTACTTTATTAATCAAAGAATTGGGCATCGTAATCTCAAAAGCACCAAAAAAACTGATCGCAAAAACCACAAAAATGATAAAGAAAAATACGTTCAGCATCGGGTTTGTACTAAATTCATTGAATACATCAGGCGATACAGACTGAAACAAATGAAATGGCAAACTGCAGGCAACATAAATGGCGACGATGAACAGACCATACATCACGCCGTTGAACTTGCCTTTGGCAGAATTCTCGTTCTGTTTGGTAAAAAAAGAAACCGTCATGGGAATCATGGGGAACACACATGGTGTTGCCAAGGTAATGAGTCCTGCAGCCAGACAGGCCAAGAAAATAGCCCAGTTGCTTTTTTCTTCTTTAGGCTTTTTTACATAAGCCGACTCAGAAACATCAGGAGCGTTTTCTTGAACTACTTCTGAATTATCGTCTTTTTTTTTTAGGCCGTCTTTTCGCGGGATGCCTTCTGCATTGGGAGCTTTTGCAATGAGTGGAGTCTTGTCTGTGGTATAGAATTCATCAATGATTAAAAATACATCATCAGGAACAGTGGCGTTTGCATCAAGTTTAAAAAGTAAGTTTTCAGGTCTGGGTGCAAGGCATTTTTCATCATCACACACTTGAAAGTACGCCTCTACGGGAATAAAGTCGAGATCTTTATTAAGTAGTTTGATACGCTGCTCAAATCGAGCCATGTCTGCAAACTGATACACATCAAAACCCCAGACATCCGTAAATTCTGAATAGGTTCCGGTTTCCTTCATAACGCCCACCAATTCAAAATTGCCCTCTGCATTGAAAAAGGCAAATTCTGTGGGGCTAGGACCATTATCGGCCGCGCTGGTCTGTGAATATACATGCCAGCCGGGATCAATGCTTACTTTAGTGATAAGTTTATACTCATCTTGACTGATCTTCTCCACCTCTGTGCTCCATGAAGTTGGTTCTTCAATCTGAGCAATTGAAGAGGTTGAAAAAACAGCCAGACATACAATAATTATATCCTGAACTAATCGAGCCATATCTTGAGCATTCTAGTGGTTGTTGAAGTAATTTTATGGTGTTTTGAAGCCTTAAGCCCTATTAACCATAAGATGTTTCCTTTATTTTCCAATACTAAGAAATTTTCTTTATCTATTAACGGAATCTTATGATTAATTAGCACATCACTGATCTTTTGCGAGCCTCGCATTCCCAGCGGATTCATTTTGTCTCCCTCCTGCCAATTTCTGATGTTCATGGGAAATTCAACTGAATCGGCATCCAGCAGTAAAGCGTTTTTAGATCCATGCTTCGCGATGGTCGCTTTCCAATCAATAACGTCAAAGTAAGCCATATTTAATTGCCTATCGATGATTTTAAGTGAGGGAATGAAATCATCTATCTGTATCGCAACTTTTTTAGTTTCTGATCGATGTTTGAGTATCATTTCATTTCGATCTTTTAATAAGACATGAGTATCACTTTGGATCAATTTGCCCGATTCTGAATTCAGCAACTTATAAGCTTCTTTGCTGTCTATTTGTGTTTCACGAAGCAATTCAAATAGATAAAACTGCGGCTTTATGGTGTTTTTCAGTTTTTGGATATCAATAGTGAGAATTGAATCCGACTTTTTCTTTGTGGTACATTTCTTATTTGTTCCGCTTTCGCGAAAGCGAGATACCTCAAGCTCTACCACAGATTGAGCATCTTCTAGATAATCCAAAGAATCTTTGAAATTATTCATTAAAAATAGTAGCTGCTTCTTCAATTCAGGAATCACTTTGTTACGCAACCCATTGCGGGTATAATCATTGAAGCTATTGCTGCTATCCTCGCGCCACTCGATTTGATTTTCAGTGGCGTAATCTAAAATCTGATCTCTTGTAAATGGCAACAAAGGACGAATTATGGAACCATTGCGCTTGGGAATACCAGTCAAACCCTTTAGACCTGTACCGCGACCTAAATTGATAAGAAAAGTTTCCAATTGATCATCCAAATGATGGGCAGTTAAAACAACATCTACCGATTTTTGATCCACCAAATTCTGAAAGTAGTCGTATCGGATTTTACGAGCTGCCATTTGTGTGGACATCTTATTTTGAGCTGCAAAGACTTTCGTGTCCGCACTCTTGATAAGGATTTTTATATTCCAATTTTTGGCTAGAACCTCCAAAAACCTTTGATCTCCATCCGATTCCTTACCTCTAAGATTAAAATTGACATGGATAAGACTGATCTGATGACCTGTCGATCTCATCAAATGAGCCAGCACCGTGCTGTCCAAGCCGCCGCTTATGGCGATGCCCAAATGTTTGTCCTCTAAGTCGGGAAAGTTTTGGTCGATATGTGCTTTGAACTGTTCAATCATTCTTTTGATGAAGATTAATTCCTTGTTCACTTAAAGTTTCAAATAAAGCTTTTGCCTTTAATAAACATTCCTCGTATTCCTTATCAGGATCTGCGGCAATCGTAAGCGCACTTCCTACTGCAAAAGATAGTTTTTTAAGATTGGCATTATACAAAATAGAGCGGATGACCACATTAAAATCGAAGTCGCCATTAGGTTTAAAATAACCTATCGCTCCGCTGTAGAGTCCTCTCTTGAAGTTCTCTTTTTCCTCGATGATTTTCATCGCACTGACTTTGGGCGCACCGGTCATGCTACCCATGGGAAAGGTGCTTTTAATGGCATCTAGTCCAGTAAACTCATCAGAAAGTTGGCTTGAAACGGTGCTGATCATGTGATGGACTTGTTTGAAACTGTAGATTCCATACAATTCCTCCACCTCAACCGAGCCTTTTACGGCAGTTTTTGAAAGGTCATTACGCACAAGATCAACGATCATCACATTTTCAGATCGTTCTTTGATATCTGTAAACAACTTTTCTTTGAGCAAACTATCCTCCTTTTTATCATGACTCCTTTTGGCCGTTCCTTTGATGGGTTGTGAAATAAGCTTACGTTCCTTTTTTTTCAAATAACGCTCAGGACTAGCAGATACCACTCGATAATCTCCACATCGCACCCAGGCAGAAAACGGTGGCCTGCTTATTTCATTCAAGTCTTGATAGGCTTTCAAATCATCAAAAGCGACATCAGTAGCTAAAAACTGGGTACAAAAATTGGCCTCATAAATATCTCCTCTCTGAATATGATCTAGAAAATTTTGAGCTTTCTCTAAATATTCTTCTTTGGAATATTTTGAATGGATATGTATATTCTGATTATTTCGGTATTCTTTATTCTCAACAGAGCAAGATTTTATGGATTTAACTAGATGGTCTACGCTTTCGCGTGAAGCGAAAGAATGAACTTGCAACTCATCTACCGAAATCTCAAAAACATGCTCTGGAATGACAAAACAAAGGTCTGGAAACTCCAGCGGATCTAAGCTATCAGTCGATAAATCCTCCAATTCATTTTTAAGATCGTACCCCAACCAGCCAAACATCCAGTCATGGCTATCCTTTTGGAACTTTTCAAGCTGTTCAAAAGCTGTCTGAAAAGAACATTCTACTTTTTGCAGACAACCTATACCTACCAAAAGATCCAAAGAAGATTCTGAAAAAAACCCGTTATTACTGTTCAGATAAAAGACATGATCCTCATCGCTCAGATAGTTCAGTAATTGCGTTTTGAACCCCTCAACATTTTCTATTTTATAATTGAAAACAGATCTTTCTTTCATCAAGATCAAAGATAAAACTTGAGATCATTAAAGAAGAGGTTTTAAAGTTTTGAAATGGGTTTACCTACTTAAAATCGGTATTGGAGTGTTCCTCTTATAAAAAAGGGAGTTCCAGGTGTGAAATGAATCTCTTCAGTAGGTTCCGCTTCAGTAAGCAGGCGTGACTCGGTGGCAAATTGGGTTTCATTCCATTCTATATCAAATAGATTCTGCACCACTACTCCAAGTCTCAGATTATCGGTCAGATCGTAGTTTGCATTGAAATCAGTGACAAAATAACCATCTGCAACGATGCTGTTATCCTCATTTGCCGGTCGATCATCTATGTATCGATATCTCAAACCTGCATTGAATCCATTCCAATCCTTGATGCTAATACCACCGGTAGAAGTCCACTCGGGCGCAAGCGGTATGCGATCCTCTCCATCAGGCGCGTCCAGTGATCTTGCGTGCGCATAGTTTGCATTTGCGTCTAGAAACAAATAATCATTGAGTTGGTATCTTATTCCCAGATCCAGTCCATAACGTTCCGTTTGACCGCTGGGTTCAACAATACCAGCATCGCCCACATAAACAAATTCCTGCTCCAAAAACAAGTACCATATCGCATAGTCAATGATCAATCTACGGCTGGGTTTCCAGATCGCTCCGAGGTCAGAGCCGTAAGATTTGGGCAGAATTTCATCTGCAGAGTTTTCCAGAACCACGCGAGTATCGTTGCTATGAATACCTACTCCATTTTTCAGATACAGGTTGAAGTTATCATTCCACTGGTAACCTATATTCAATTTGGGAAGCAGTGCACTCGCATTTTGAGATTGGGTATCGTAAGTTTGAGCTAAGGCATCCTTGTATTTAAAATCAAAATATTCAAAACGCAGTCCACCCTCAATCAAGAATTTATCGACAAACCATTGCGCTCCTGTAAACATGGAATAATTGGTCTCATTGATATCTCCCAACTGTATACTTTCCAGCGTAGTTCTCCTGTTCAAAGTTCTGGAAAGCTCACTGTCATCAGTACGGTCATTACGCAATCCTAAACCAGCGGTAAATTTTAAATCATTACCCCATATTTTGAAATTCTGAGAATACTCGCTGTTGAGCCCCATAAGGTCTCTGGATTCCTGCTGCCTGATCTGGTCGCCGTTGATGGGATCTTCCAGAAAGAATGTGAAATTTGAAAAAAGTAAAAAATCGTAATGCGAATAATAGAGGTTAGTCTGTAATCGCTCTTTCTCGCTTAATTTTTGACGATAATTAAGATTGAGACTCGTGCGTGACGTTGTTCCACCCTCGGTGTCATCAATCGCGCCAAAACGACTTATCAATCCGCGATCCACGGCTCTTTGAGGAATCTGCCCGCTCGCATCCCATTCACTATCAAAGTGGGATAGGCTAAGGTTCAAGACATTCCCTGAAGTTGTCGTATGGTTGAGTTTTCCAAAAAGATTGAGCCTGTCGAAATTCTGCGGACTGTCAAAGGGCCCGTCAAAGGACAAATATTCCGTCGCTATGTAGGCATTTGTGGATATCTCATCAAGCAATTGCACCAATCCCAAAAGTCGCTTGTGGTTAAAGTCGCCCACTTCCACTCCTATTCTATTTTCTTGCAAATAGTTTTTTGTAGAAAAATTTACGTGACCTGCGGTAGCAAAATTACCTACCGTTTCATCATAACTTCCTTTACCAAATTCCACATTATCCACAGTCTCTGGGATTACAAAGTGAAGATCTGCGTAGCCCTGCCCATGAGCATGTGATACCATATTTACAGGCATTCCGTCCACATTGATGGCGATATCCGTACCATGGTCTATGTCAAAACCTCTGAGAAAGATCTGTTCTGCCTTTCCTCCTCCCGCATGTTGTCCTATAAATAGACCGGGCACGCTTTGTAGGATTTCCTGTGAAGATGTTACGGGATTGATCGCAAGATCAACGCGTGCTAGCGTTTGCAAGGTATTGACTTCATTACTTATGACCACGGTTTCCAGATCAAGTGCTGAATTCTTGAGGACGATCGTGATTCTCTCATCCAGATTTTTTACAGTAATCGTGGTAGCTTCATAGCCTATATGGGATATTTTGAGAATTGTACCCGTAGCTACATTGTTTAACTCAAACATACCATAATCGTCACTGTGGGTATGGTCTCCGGTTTTTTCTATTAGGATATAGGCGTCCTTGAGCGGTTTGTTGTTTTCGTTCAAAACGATTCCTTTCAGAGTTTGTGCGTTCAGTAATATTGAAGAAAAGAGTACTAACAGTAGGGTTACCGCTTTCGCGAAAGCGGAATGATTAAAAGTCATAGAGGTTTTATGGACTAAGTACGAAAAACAAGAACTAACAAGATCTTAATTAAGTGTTAAGTAGGTAGCAAAAATGTCCCCAAAGAAATATCTGAGTAAGTTATTGGTAAATTAATAAAGTTAATCCTGCACCGCACGACCCTCATTCACAACGAGTTTCGCTTTGTAAAATCATGTATCGATTTTCTGATACTGGCTAAGTTTCATTGTTTATAGTGTTGCGACTTTTCGCGATCTATTGGTTGTAAATCATCTTTAGCTTCAAAGCTTAGGTATATGCGATAACTCGTTCTTTGAAGTCTCTAATTGAGCTTATTTTTAGTATTGACCAGTTTAGAGTTTAGGAATGAAAAATTAAATAATAAACGTTATAAGGTGCAATAAGCAGGGTTGCTTTTGTGATTATTAAGAATAGGCGGTAATTAAAAAACTTTTTTACATTGCGATTCCTTATTCAATCAAGCAAATATGTTCAAAAAATATACTCTTCTGTTCACATTTTTGTTCACACTTTACTCTTTCGGGCAAGTCACTGATCTAATTACTAATCTTTCATATCCTAGAGGAACCGTTATTCACAACAATAAGTTATACGTAGCAGAATCTAGTACCGGCAAGGTTTTAGAATATGACTTAAGCAATGGAAACACATTAGATTTTGCTACGTCCTTGGCTGTCCCAATTGCGATGATAAAGTTAAACAATGAATTACTTATTGCAGAGAACGATAATTTCAGAATTGCCGGTATTTCGCTCAATCAATCGACATCAACGACAACTAATTTTCTTACCATTCAAGATAATCAACCAATTGAACCATGGGGCTTAGCGATTTCAGAAGACGGGAATAATTTATTTGTATCAGAAACTCAGGGAAGAATATTCAAGGTAGATCTAACTCAAACCCCATTAAACCCTCAATTGTTCTGGAACAATACAAATGGAACTTCTATTGATTTAGCCATTGAAGGAAATGATCTTTATGTTTCAGAATCAGAGAATGAAAATAATTCTGGAGGAAGAATATTAAAATTAGACACCACCCAGATAAACCCTGTGGCTGAGGAAATAGTTATAGGAATTGACTTTCCAATAGGACTAGAAATTATCGGCAACAATCTCTTCTACACAAGTTGGACTAATTTTAACGATGGAAATGACACCATTAGCAGAATTGACCTGACTCAAACTAATCCTCAGCCGGAAGTTGTTTTAGACAACTTAGTAGACCCAGCCTATCTTACTTATGACAATGGTACTCTATATATTTCCCAACTGGATCGCGTTTCAAGTATTCCAAGTGCATTATTAAGTATATCTGAAAATATAAGAAATGAACGGTCTCTCCTTTATCCCAATCCAACAAATGAGTTTTTGAACGTATCTGCTTTTGAAGGTAGCTGGTTTAAGATTTTCAATTCGTTAGGTCAACAATTAGAAAAAGGATTGGTAACATTCGATAAATTAGACGTAAGTGATTTCCCTAAAGGCATATACTATTTTCAAACAGAAGGCAAAACATCTCCTTTTATCGTAAACTAAAAAAGGGTAGAAACATATCTACCCTTTTTTAACTAAGTTCTATAAATCTCACACGTGAAGTGCTCGATCCTCTGTCGCAGCAAGCGCCGCTTCTTTAACAGCTTCTGCGTAAGTAGGGTGTGCGTGCGACATACGTGCAATATCCTCTGCGCTGGCGCGATATTCCATTGCGGTAACCGCTTCTGAAATAAGGTCTGCTACTCGCGCACCTATCATGTGAACGCCAAGTACCTCATCTGTTTCCTTATCGGCCAAAATTTTGATCAATCCATCGATGTCTCCTGATGCTCTGGAACGACCCAAAGCCCTCATGGGAAACTGTCCGGTCTTATAGGAAACTCCAGCTTCTTTTAATTCTTCTTCGGTTTTACCGACGCTGGCAACTTCTGGCCAGGTGTAGATGACATTTGGAATAAGATTGTAGTTGATGTGTGGCTTTTGACCCGCGATGGTTTCAGCAACAAAAACACCCTCTTCTTCTGCTTTATGGGCGAGCATGATTCCGCGCACCACATCTCCGATCGCGTAGATGTTTGGAACATTGGTCTGTTGATGGTCATTGACCTCCACCTGTCCTTTTTCATTAATTTTCACACCGGCAGCGGTTGCGTTCAATTTGTCTGTATAAGGACGGCGACCTACGCTTACGAGAACATAGTCTCCCTTGAATTCTACTTCCTCGCCTTTTTTGTTTTTAGCAGTAACGGTTACCTCATCGCCTTTGCGCTCTACTTTATTGACCGCGTGGGATAAGTGAAACTTGACACCTTGTTTTTTAAGAACTTTCATTAATTCCTTAGAAAGCACCTTATCCATTCCTGGAGTGATGCGATCCATATATTCTACAACGGTTACCTCAGCACCCAGTCTTCTATAGACTTGACCTAATTCCAATCCTATTACCCCACCACCTATTACGATCATGTGTTTAGGGATTTCCTTAAGTTTTAAAGCTTCGGTAGATGTGATCACTCGCTCCTTATCAAGAGTTATAAAAGGTAAAGTCGAGGGTTTGGAGCCTGTGGCAATAATCGTATGTTTTGCCTCAATGGTTTCGGATTTCTCTCCGTCAATCTTTATATGGGTGGCATCTACAAAAGAACCCATTCCCGTAAAGACATCGATGTTGTTCTTCTTCATCAAAAAAGCAACACCGTCACAGGTCTGGTCGACAACTTTCTTCTTGCGGGCGATCATCTGCTCAAAGTTGATCTTGATATCGCCTGGAATCTCGATCCCATGCTCTTCAAAATGCTTCATGGCATCATCGTAGTGGTGTGAGGAGTCCAGTAAAGCTTTAGAAGGGATACAACCTACATTAAGGCAGGTTCCCCCAAGCGTATTGTATTTTTCTATTATGGCAGTTTTCATGCCCAGTTGTGCACATCTAATTGCGGCTACGTAGCCTCCAGGTCCAGAGCCTATAACGGCCACATCGTAGGTACTCATATGAGTTGATTTATGGTTTATGAATCGATTTCAAAGGTAATAAAAAGGCATTGGTTAGCCTTGTGAAAGTCACTTAAGTCGCATTTGTGCTATTCTTGAGTTCCCGTGACATTTCCCTTTTATGGAATGGTCTTATGATCAATCGCGCAGCGCGGTCAAAATTGAAATAATTGTAGATCCAATTCATAAAAACAACGATGCGGTTGCGTACACCTACCAAAAAGTAGAGGTGCACCGCTAGCCAGGCAAACCATGCCGGGAAACCACCTAAAGTAAAACCCTTGACATCTGCAACGGCTTTGTTTCGACCTATGGTTGCCATGCTTCCCTTGTCAAAATAAGAGAAAGGCTTCATCTCCTTTTTGTCGATCAGTCGTCTTAAGTTTTTAACCAACAAATCTCCCTGCTGTATTGCTGGCTGGGCTACCATGGGATGTCCATTGGGAAATTCCTCTGTTTTCATAAGTGCAATATCTCCCACCGCATAAATGCTATCATATCCCTGAATACGATTGAACTGATCCACATAAAAACGCTGGGATTTCTCATCCACACTGCCAGCCTTAAGACCGTCTAATGGATTACCGGTCACTCCCGCACTCCATATAAAAGTATGCGCGGTAAGCTCAAGATCGGTATCCGTCTTTATGGTTAGATCATCATAATCAGTAACCATAGTGTCCAAATGAACCGTCACACCTAGATTCTTGAGATATTTCAGGGCTTTGGCACTTGCCTTTTCGCTCATACTGGAAAGCACCCGGTCAGAACCGTCCAATAGGTGTATTTCCATAAAGCTGGGATTCAAATCTGGATAATCGCTGGGCAGGACCCCTTTCTTGAACTCTGCAAAAGCGCCCGATAATTCTACTCCCGTAGGTCCCGCTCCTGAAATCACGATACGCATCAATTTGCGTTGCTGGTCCTCATCACTGGTTAATGTGGCCTTTTCCAGATTCTGAAGCATGAAACTACGTATGTTTAATGCCTGAGGAACCGTCTTCATCTGTAGGGATGCTTCCTTGATTTTTTCATTGCCAAAATAATTAGTACGCGATCCCGTGGCTATGACCAAATAATCAAAAGACACCTCGCCTTTATCGGTCTTCAGGGTTTTGAGAACCGGCTCTACCGACTCTACCTCAGCCATACGGAAGAAAAAATTAGTCTTGCTGTCATTAAGTCCTCTCAACGGAAAAGCGATGCTGTCCGGTTCCAGACCGCTGGTTGCGACCTGATACATCAATGGCTGAAAATTATGGTAATTGTGACGGTCTAATAGAACGACCTGAAATTTTTCTTTGGTTAGCTTTCGCGAAAGCGTAACACCTCCAAATCCACCGCCTACGATTACGACTCTGGGAAGATCTGATTGAGGGATATTCATGGATAAAGTGTTTATACAAAGATACTTTGCACCAAAATGAATATGTTCTACTTAACAGAGTCTTATATATTGTAACGTTTGCCAAAAGAGGCATACTAATCCTACACAATCAAAAGAATAGTGAGTCAAAAACTCGAACAGGAATTTGTTAAACAACTGGAGGAAAACCAGAATATCGTACACAAGATATGCAGGCTTTACACGCACGATCAAGATGCGCATAACGACCTCTTTCAAGAAGTAACGGTACAGTTATGGAAGGCGTATCCCAAGTTTAGAGGGGATTCCAAGTTTTCTACCTGGATGTATCGTGTAGCCCTAAACACCGCTATTACGATGTACAGAAAGGGAAAGCGACGGGTACAGACGCAAGCCTATGACACGGTAGAGTTTAAGATTGAACAAAAAGAAGAAGACGATGAAACCATGGAACAGCTTACCCTACTCTATGGCGCCATAAAACAATTGAATGATATTGAAAAGGCACTGGTCTTTCTCTACCTGGAGGATAAAAATTACCGAGACATCTCTGCAACCTTAGGGATCAGTGAGGTAAATGCAAGGGTCAAGATGAATCGCATCAAGACCAAATTAATGAACATCATAAATCCATAACATCATGGATCAATTAGATATTTTGAAATCAAAATGGCAGTCACAGGAAGCCTCGCTACCAAAATACTCTGCCGACCAAATTAAAAACCTGCTGCACCACAAGTCCAGTAGCATCGTGAAGTGGTTGCTGATTATCGCGATAGGGGAGTTTATTTTCTTCGGGATTCTTGCGATTCTTTCCCTTTTCCTGCATGGAGATCATAATATCGTAGAAATATTTGGTAAAGGATATATATACGGGCACACGGCATTTCATTATACGGTTATATTCATATTTATATATCTTTTCTATAAGAATTACAAAAACATCTCTGTAGACCAGCCAAGTAGGAGTTTAATGAAAAACATCCTCAAAACGAGGCGCACCATGAAGTATTATATATGGTATAACATTGCTTACATGATCATAGGCGGTATGTGGACGGCGTGGATCGCACTTGACAAGGATCCTGCAATCATTCAGTTAAGGGAGAATTTAAGCACCAAACTCGATGAACAATTATTGACCTTGAGCATCATGGGTGTCTATTTTGTTTTGTTGATCGTGATTTGTTTATTCTTATTCCTATTCTATCAATTGATCTACGGTATTTTATTACGCAAACTTAATAGAAATTATCAAGAGCTCAAGCGTATGGAGGTGTAGGTTGTAATTGCCGACTCAGCAGTTTATTATTGGTATTCGTTATTAGCGCTTAGCTCTTAGCCGTTAGCTTTTAGGATTTTTGTTTTGATGGCCGGCAAGTTAATTTGGATATAGGGTTTTTGAAAATCAGTACCCCCCTGCCCCTGAAGGGGTGTCATTGTACTGATTACTAATGATTTATGAATCTACGAGAAAGAAACCCTCCCTTAAGGGCTGGGAAAGGTTTCGCAATTTGATTTTGGTAACCCCCTGCCCCTGAAGGGGTGGCATTGTGCTAGATAATTACTTTGTTACATCGTGCGCTTTGAATAATTGATAGAAAGGAAATCAACCTTTTAGGCCTTTTGCTGAGAGTAGCCGAAGTAGCTGGGCAAAAATTTCTGTATTTGATTTTGGCAACCCCCTGCCCCTGAAGGGGTGACATTGTGCTGGGTAATTACTTTTTTAAAAATCGTTTGAAGAATTCAGAGTAGAAACCCACCCTTTAGGGTTGGGGAAAGGTTTCGCAATTTGATTTTGGTAACCCCCTGCCCCTGAAGGGGTGGCATTGTGCTAGATAATTACTTTGTTACATCTTGCGCTTTGAATAATTGATAGAAAGTAAATCAACCCTTTAGGCCTTGTGCTGAGCGTAGCCGAAGTAGCTGGGCAAAAATTTCTGTATTTGATTTTGGCATCCCCCAGCCCCTAAAGGGGTGGCATTGTGCTGGGTAATGACTTAATTGAATATGAGACCTTGAATAATTTATAGAATAGAAACCCACCCTTTAGGGCTGGGGAAAGGTTTCGGTCTTCTGACAGCCGCATCGCTGGGATCAAGACATAAAAAAATCCAGCTCCGCGAGCTGGATTTTTTTGCTTGAGTGCGTTTAATACATTTTAATACATAGGTAAAGTCTTATTTGAATGAGGTCACACCATATTTTGCTGCTTCAGCTTTTGCTTGGGGTGCCAATTTTTTGAGATTGGCAATACGGCTGTCATTGGATGGGTGTGTACTCATAAATTCTGGTGGAGCCTGACCACCACTTTTAGCTTTCATACGTTCCCAAAGACGTGCACCCTCATCTGGATCATAGCCAGCGATCGCGGCGAGGTAAAGCCCTATCTTATCGGCTTCGGTCTCATGGCTTCTGGAGAAAGGCAACATTCCTCCTACTTGAGAACCCAAGCCATAGGCTTGATTGATGATTTGTTGAGTTTCATTGCTTGCTCCGGCGAGTTGACCTCCTACCGCGGTTGCAGCGGCACCAACAGCTTGCAATTGACCCGCGCTCATACGCTGTGCACCGTGATCCGCAAGGGCGTGAGCAACTTCGTGTCCCATTACGATTGCTACACCGGTCTCATCTTGACAAATGGGTAGGATTCCCGTGTAAAAAACAATCTTTCCACCTGGCATACACCAGGCATTTACTGCATCGTCCTGTACTAGATTATATTCCCAATTATATCCCTCGAGATAGCGTTCCTCTCCAAGGGCGTTCAGCCAGCGCTCAGCGGCGGTCTTGATCTTTTGCCCAACACGCTTGATCATTTCAGACTCTGCAGTTCCGGTAATGACATTATTTTCGTTAAGAAATTGATCGTATTGTGCGTATGCCATTGGGAAAATGGAGCTGTTGGACATAAAGTTCAACGTCTTTTTTCCAGTGAACACGTTAGTCTTACAAGACGCTGCAAATACGACTAAGGTTAAAAAGAATATTCTATAACTGTTTCTCATTTTTCTATTGCTTTTTAATAAGGGCTTGGATTTTTTTGATATCGATCCCATGATGGGAATCATTGTGAATGACTTTTTCATCATCAAGTACAATAACTTGTGGCGACTGGTGAGCTACCTTGAGCTTTTCGGCCACGGCATTGCTTACATCTCGATTTTCAAGAAGGTCAAGCAAATAATATCCCGCATCCACACCATCATTCTCATAACCTTTTTCAAACTGGCTGAGTGCCATTCTGCTAATTCCACAGCGCGTGCTGTGCTTGAATATCACTTTAGGGCGAATTTTTGAATTCTTGATGATATTATCCAATTGATCAATAGAATCCAACTCATCCCATTGTATTCCCTTGATCTCATCTTTTGCGATATCACGTTGTGATTTAAAGATTTTGTCTATGAGTCCCATTTGGCAAATTTTTGCTTTCGCGAAAGCGATATATATTCACGCCTTTTTGATAATTCAAAGATAATGGTATTGCTTGCTATGATGTATTAATCATTTGATAAACTGACAAGATGTCATAAATTATTGTTAAAACAGATGACCAATTGTCAAAAATACCAGTGGCATATTACTTGACTGGTACAAGAAAAAAGAAACATGAATCCAAATAAACTCACTATAAAATCACAGGAAGCGTTGCAGTTTGCGCAACAGCTTACCCAAGAAAAAGGACAGCAACAAATTGAGAATGCCCACTTATTTAAAGGTATCGCTCATGCAGATCAAAATGTTTTGCCCTTTGTCTTTAAAAAATTGAACGTTAACCTCGACTTGATCAATCAGTTAGTTGATAGTCAGATCAACTCGTTTCCAAAAGTCGACGGTGGCGACCTTGCTCTATCCAGAGAAACCGGTCGCGTACTGAATGCAGCGACATCACTGGCTAATAAGATGGACGATGAATATGTAAGTATTGAACACCTACTCTTATCCATTTTTGACGGCAAGTCTAAAACAGCCCAGATTCTGAAAGATCAAGGAATTTCCAAAAAAAACCTTGAAGCCGCGATTGCTGAGTTGAGACAAGGCAACACGGTAAACTCCCAGAGTGCGGAGGATACCTACAACAGCTTGAATAAATACGCCAAAAACCTCAATCAGCTCGCTGATCAGGGAAAACTGGATCCCGTTATAGGTCGCGACGAGGAAATACGCAGAATCCTGCAGATCTTATCCCGTCGTACCAAAAACAACCCTATGCTCGTGGGAGAACCTGGAGTAGGTAAAACCGCTATTGCAGAGGGACTCGCGCACAGAATAGTGAGCGGAGATGTGCCTGAAAATCTGAAGGACAAGCAAATCTTCTCTTTGGACATGGGTGCGCTTATCGCGGGAGCAAAATATAAGGGAGAGTTTGAGGAACGACTCAAATCCGTGATCAAGGAAGTGACCACCAGTTCTGGAGACATCGTACTGTTTATAGATGAGATCCACACGCTTGTAGGTGCCGGCGGCGGCGAGGGTGCGATGGATGCAGCAAATATTTTGAAACCAGCATTGGCTCGTGGAGAATTGAGAGCAATCGGTGCGACCACTTTAGACGAATACCAGAAGTATTTTGAAAAGGACAAGGCACTTGAGCGCAGGTTCCAAAAAGTAATCGTGGACGAACCGGATACGGAAAGCGCTATTTCCATCCTCAGAGGAATCAAGGATAAATATGAGACGCACCACAAGGTTCAGATTAAAGACGACGCAATCATCGGAGCGGTTGAGTTATCACAACGTTATATAACCAACAGGTTCTTGCCAGATAAAGCGATCGATCTTATGGATGAGGCGGCGGCAAAACTGCGCATGGAAATTAATTCCAAGCCAGAAGAGCTTGATGTTCTCGACCGAAAGATCATGCAGCTTGAAATAGAAGTTGAGGCGATCAAGAGAGAAAACGACGAGACGAAGATCAAAAACCTAAGATCTGAATTGGCCAATTTGAAAGAGTCCCGTAACGAACTCAACGCTCAGTGGGAGAACGAGAAATCGGTGGTGGATAATATTCAGGCCGCAAAATCAGATATTGAGAATTTCAAACTGGAAGCCGAAAGAGCCGAAAGAGATGGAGATTACGGCAAGGTAGCTGAATTGCGCTACGGTAAGATCAAGGAAGCCCAGGACCGATTAGCGGAACTTCAAAAGCAAAATGAAAATGCAGATGATTCAAAAGCGCTCATCCAAGAAGAAGTAACCTACGATGATATTGCTGAGGTAGTGGCAAAATGGACTGGAATCCCTGTTACCAAAATGATCCAGAGCGAGCGTGAAAAATTATTGAGACTTGAAGAGGAATTGGGTCATCGTGTCGTGGGACAGAAAGAAGCCATCGAGGCCGTGAGTGATGCGGTAAGAAGAAGTCGCGCGGGATTGCAGGATCAAGACAAGCCTGTAGGATCATTCCTTTTCTTGGGAACCACGGGTGTAGGAAAAACAGAACTTGCAAAAGCCCTTGCAGACTACCTGTTCAATGACGAGAACTCAATGACACGTATAGATATGAGTGAATATCAGGAACGTCACAGCGTGAGCCGTCTGGTGGGCGCCCCTCCAGGATATGTGGGATATGACGAGGGCGGACAGTTGACCGAAGCCGTACGCAGGAAACCATACAGCGTCGTGTTGCTGGATGAGATTGAAAAGGCGCATCCCGATACGTTCAACATCCTGCTTCAGGTACTGGATGAAGGTCGCTTGACCGATAACAAAGGTCGCGTTGCTGATTTCAAAAACACGATTATCATCATGACCTCAAATATGGGTGCAGAGATCATACAGCAGAAGTTTGAAAACTTCAATCGTGATGAAGCCAGTGTACAGAGTTTGATAGATACCACAAAGCTGGAAGTTATAGGTGCGCTCAAGCAGCGCGTGCGACCAGAGTTTATCAACCGTATCGATGATATAGTGATGTTCACGCCGCTGAGCAGCGATGAGATCAAAGATATCGTGGAACTACAGCTGCGCAGCGTATCTAAAATGCTCGCTAAACAGGGCATTACCATAGATGCCACAGATCAGGCGATTGACCTACTTGCTAAAAAAGGCTATGAACCTCAATACGGAGCACGACCCGTCAAGAGAGTCATTCAGCGAGAAGTGTTGAACAAGCTTTCCAAAGAGATTTTGGCTAATAAAGTGACTACGGATAGCATCGTTTTGATTGATGCCTTTAACGACGAGTTGGTTTTTAGAAACCAGTCTGTGGATGTGGAGGTTTAAATCAGTTCAATTTTAATATCAAAATGCCTTTCTCTATTGGGAAAGGCATTTTTGTTTGCGTGTGAATTGAGTAACAATGGTATTGTCTTGAATGATTCAATCCATTGAATAGAACCATATTTTGCTCATCGTTTAAATTTAAATACTTTATGATTTTTATTTGAGCAGCTGTTTATTAATTACGCTTTCGCGAAAGCGTAAACACAAAAAAGCCCGTTGAACTTATTGCTCAACGGGCTTTTTGCTATAAACTTTGATACTTATTCAACAATCAATCTCAAGGAATGACTCTCGCCAGCAACTTCAAGATTCACGATGTAAATACCGTTGCTTACGTTATTCAATTGAATGTTATTCAATCCAGAATTGAGTGTTCCGTTGTTCAATATCTTACCAGACATATCAATGATACGGTAAGATAGATCTCCAGTTACGGTTGCAGGAATTTCAAGATTAAATGCTGCTCCTGTCGATGGATTAGGAAATAACCTCACTTCTTTTAAACCACCAGCAATCTGATCAATGGAAAGGGTCATTTGAGCCTCGTATGCACCAGCATCACGAGCTGGTCCAAAAACTGCCTCGCCTCTCTGATCCGTAAAAGTATCATTTGGATCACCTATATCTTGAGCCTGAGTACCATTTAAAATAGCGTGAGTTTCAAGACCGCCACCGTTATCCTGTAATGGACCTAAAGCAGCATTAGCCGGAGATGCAGTTGTCCCTATGATATCGGTACCTTGTGCATTAACGGCATTTGAATCATCAATCTCAACTAGATTAAATCCAACGGAAGTAATGGTTCCATCAACATCGTTATTGTTCAAGCCAATGTTAGCGCCAACGATTGTGTTTTTGATGCTAAGACCTACAACATTTGCAGATAATCCCCCACCGTTATTAGCAGCTGTATTTGCTCCTACTGTTACGGCATTTAAGGATGCCGTCGTTCCGTTGTGATAGATTCCACCACCGTCTAAGGTAGCATCGTTGGTAGATATAGTTGATACCTCTACGATTAAGCTTCCAGACTCGTTAGAAATTCCTCCTCCGTTAGAACCGTTTGCAGAATTATTAGAGATCGTACTATCGTAAACCTGAGTGTTTCCGCCATTGTTAAAGATAGCTCCTCCACCTAGGTTAGCTCCAGCTCCATTTGCTACGTTGCCATCCAGTTGGGAATCTGAAATTATCATCGTACTGTTGGTTTGATTCCATAAGCCTCCACCCTCAGCAGCAGCTGAATTGTTATTGATTAAACTACTATTAATATTGGTAATAGTCGCTCCCGAGATGTGAATTGCTCCACCATTACCAGGTGCTGCAATGCCGGCTGATCCATTAACATCATTGTTCAATAGTGAACTCGTTAAGATATCGAGAGTACCGTCAATGACCTCTATTGCACCACCCGCGCGATTAGCCGCGTTATTTTCTAATAGAACGTTAGTCAAATTAAGTGCACCAGATATACTTAAGATACCTCCACCTGATCCAGATAAACCAGTTGAGGAGTTGTTTGTTACGTCTACATCTATCAGGGTAAGGTCTCCACCATTGTTGAAAATACCAGCACCTCCATTATCAGCATCGTCACCGTCAGCGTTATTGTTATCAATTAATGTTCCCGTAACGGTCATTAGTCCAGAACCGTTCCATAGCCCTCCTCCTTCAGAAGCGGCAAAATTTGAGTTTACAGTTCCATCAATAATGGTAACTGGACTATTTCCTGTAACGTGTAATCCTCCACCATTTCCTGGTGCCGCGGCATTTGTTGAACCAAATGTCTGATTGCCGTTAAGTGCCACACGAGTTAAATTTAGAGAAGCTCCGCCATTGACTTCGATACCTGCACCTGCACGTCTTGCATTGTTACTTATGACACCTGAATCTTCAATACTTACAGAACCACCAGCTGATAATATTCCACCACCAGTACTTGTGCTTCCCGTAGCGTTGTTATCAACCACCTGAGTATTGTTTCTTACCACTAGGCTACCACCATTATTAAAGATACCACCTCCACCTACTTCTCCAGGATTAGTGGCTCCCATTGTCGCCTCACCCTTAGCTATATTCATGCTTATCGTAACGTTGTCAACAGTCATGGTGCCAGAGCCATTCCACAGACCGCCTCCTTCTTTACCGGCTTCGTTTTCATTAACGGTTCCGCCAGTAATAGTTATACTTTGAGGTCCCGTAATATGAAGTCCTCCTCCATTTCCTGGTGCCGCGGTGCCCGTGGGGCCAGCATTATTGTCATTGAGTATGGTATCAGCAATAGTTACCACACCAGCATTTGTTCCTAAAGATATTTCAATTCCCCCACCTGCTCTGTTAGCGATGTTACCTGTAATGGTTGCATCGTTAACATCTAGATTACCATCTGCTCCTACTAGAATTCCACCACCGGAACCAGAAGCTCCATTGGCTATATTATTAGAAACAATTGTTCCTGTATTAACTACGAGTGAACCTCCAGATAGCTGAAATATTCCGCCACCACCATTAGTTGCCATCGCTCCTCTCGCTGTATTAGCATCAATGGTAGTACCGCTAATTATCATGACTCCAGTACCATTCCATAATCCTCCGCCTTCATTTGCGGCAATATTACCGCTAGCGGTACCATTTGTAATAGATACACTTTGAGGACCAGTTATATGAAGACCTCCCCCATTACCTGGTGCAGCTGTTGCAAGCGGTCCAGCTACATTATCATCAAGAGATGTATTATTTATAGTCACTACACCTGAATCAGTACCCGTAGAAATTTCAATACCTCCACCAGCTCGGTTGGCAGTATTATCAGTTATTGTTGCTCCGTCAAGGCTCAAACTACCATCTGCTCCAACAAGAATACCACCACCAGAACCTGATGCTCCATCAGCAGTGTTATTAGAAATGATAGTCCCAGTATTAATTACAAGTGACCCTCCATTAAGTTGAAATATTCCACCGCCACCATTTGTTGCGTTAGCACCACTGGCAGTATTATCATCGATCAGTGTACCCGTAATAGTCATTGTTCCTGTTCCATTCCACAGTCCCCCACCTTCATTTGCAGCTACGTTATCACTAGCTGTACCATTGGAAATAGTTACACTTTGAGGACCAGTTATGTGAAGACCTCCACCATTACCTGGTGCAGCACTTCCTGATGGGCCAGCTACATTGTTATCAAGCGATGTGTTATTAATATTTACTACGCCAGAGTCTGTTCCATCAGAGATTTCAATACCTCCACCAGCGCGATTCGCAGTATTTTCTGTGATGCTTACTCCATCTAGACTTAGACTTCCATCTGCACCTACTAGGATTCCACCACCAGAACCTGATGCTCCATTTGCTTCATTATTTCTGATTGTTGTTCCCGAATCAATTACAAGTGAACCATTATCTAATTGAAAAATACCTCCACCGCCATTGGTGCCCATTGCTCCACTAGCTGTGTTGCGATTGATGTTTCCTCCTGAAATCATCATCGTCCCAGTTCCATTCCACAATCCGCCACCTTCATTTGCAGCATCATTGTCTAAAAATTCGGAATTGGTTACAGTAATGCTTTGTGATCCTGTAATGTGAATACCTCCACCATTTCCAGGATTTGCAGAACCCATAGGACCTGCTATATTTTCATTTATAAGCGCAGCATCTATTGAAACCGTTCCGGAATCTGTACCAGAAACAAATTCAATACCTCCACCTGCTCTATTGGCAGTGTTTCCAGTAATGATTGCTCCATCTATAGATAGATTTGCATCAGCTCCTACTAAAATACCTCCACCAGAACCAGAAGTTCCATTGGCCGTGTTATTTAAAATTTCTGTACCAGTTTCAAGATTTAATGTCCCTCCATCTAGTTGAAATATTCCTCCACCACCTTCCGTGGCACTTGATCCTTGAGCGATGTTATTGCTAATGACAGTTCCATTAACAGTCATAACCCCAGTTCCATTCCAAAGACCTCCGCCTTCGCTAGAAGCATTGTTACTGTTAATTAAACCTCCTGTAATATTTACAGTACTGTTACCTGATATATGAAGAGCACCACCATTCCCTGGTGCATTTGTACCTGTTGAGACTCCAGCAGTATTACCTGCTATCGTTACATCGGTCAAAGTAACGGATCCTCCATTATTTGCTTCAATACCTCCACCAGCGCGATTTGCACCGTTTAAAGTAATTGTAGTATTCGTTACGGAAAGGCTTCCTCCAGCGCTTAAAATTCCACCTCCTGTGGAAGTTGAACCGGTGGCTATATTTTCGGAAACAGTAACACTATCTAAAATATTTAATGTTCCGCCTTCATTGTAGATACCGCCTCCACCTGCTTCACCAGGATTCGTTGCTCCAGCCGAAGCTTCTCCATTCGCTGTATTTTGATTTACAAAAGTATTAGAACTAATTGTCATGGTTCCTGAACCATTCCATAAGGCTCCACCTTCATTTTCAGCAATATTGTTAAAAAAATTAGATTCTGAAAAATTAGAATTCCCAGCGCCAGTTAAGTGAATTGCACCTCCATTTCCTGGGGCATTTCCAGTAGTATTTGCTGTAAAATTAGTATTAGTTACATCTAAAAGACCTAATGCTCCAGAATTATCTTCAATGGCTCCTCCTGCTCTATTAGCAGTATTACCATTAAAAGCTGAATTGCTTATTGATAGCGTTCCTCCATTACTATTTAATATTGCACCTCCACTTCCTGATGTACCAGAAGCATCATTATTATCGAAATCTACATTATCAATAGTTAAAATAGCTCCGTCATTCCAAATAGCTCCTCCTCCATTAGTTGCTGAATTACCAGTTGCAACATTATTACTAAAATCAGAATTCTCAATAGTTACGGAATTTAAACTACCTGAAACTGTTATCGCTCCACCATTGATAGCACTTCCAGTTGATATGATTAAGTCATTCAATGTAACTGCACCTGCAATGGTTGACGTTATATTAAAAACTCTACTATTTCCAGAAGTTTGGATAGAAGTGCGTGTTGCATCATCACCATCTATAGTTAAACTTCCCAAAACCCCAGAGTCTAGAGAAATCTCACCTTGGGTCAAAGTAATTATCTGACCTCTTATGCTAGGGTCAAAACTAATAGTTGCATTGGGACCGGAATTGGTGATTTCAAATCTTAAGGTTCCTGGGGTACCATCATCTGCGATTGATGTTACCGTCTGTCCAAAGGCACTTAAGCCTAAAAAACCAAACAGTATCAAACAAACATGCTTTGTAGTAAGTTTCATATTATTATTTTTTTGTTATTGTGTTTCGAACTTACAGCTATCACAGCTTCATATATCATACTAAAACATAATTAAACTTTATTTAGCATTCTCTAACATTCCTTTAAAAGCGATATTTTGAACCTTTAAATTATTGCTTTATAACATATTGCTGAAAATCAATTTGTTATATTTAAAACTTATTATATCACCTTATTGTAAAACACGGTTGCTAAGGAAATCCCAAAATCGATTATCCACTTGAATTAAATAGCAGCTGCTTAAATTAGAATTTATCGGAGATAAGGAAATTTATCAAAATCCCATAAAACGCGTTTGATTAATAAGAATCTTTCAGTACTTTGCCTACTACAATTTTTGACTATGCAAATTAATAGACTCTTCGATTTTCCGTATTATCAACTTGAAAAATTCCCCAGGCCAGATGCACTAGTCACTAAAAAGAATGGAACGTGGCAACAAACCTCTACTCAGTCTTTTATAGATCAAGCTTGCGAGATATCCAGAGGTCTCTTAAAACTAGGTATAAGTAAAAATGATAAAATCGCTGTTATTTCATCTAATAACAGGACCGAATGGAATATAATGGACATCGGAATCATGCAAACTGGTGCCCAAAATGTACCTATATATCCTACTATATCAGAAGAGGATTATGCTTACGTAATGAACCACAGTGAATCCAAATATGTGTTCGTTTCTGATCAAGAGGTTTATGATAAGGTGATGCTAATAAGGGATCAAGTCTCATCTCTTCTTGAGGTATACTCCTTTGATGAAATTGAAGGTTGCCAAAATTGGGAAAGTGTAAAGCAAATGGGCATGGGTGAGGAATTTCAAGATCAGCTCGAGAAGACTATGAGTTCAATTGATGAGGATGATCTCGCCACATTAATTTATACGTCTGGAACTACCGGGAGACCTAAGGGAGTGATGCTCTCACATAAAAATATATCAAGCAATGCCATTCATTCAGAAACTAGATTGCCTATAGAGCTTGGTCAATCCAAAGCTCTAAGCTTTTTACCAGTCTGTCATATATATGAGCGCATGTTACAATACCTTTATATATACACGGGCACAGGTATTTATTTTGCAGAGTCATTAGAAACCATATCTGAAAACCTTAAGGAAGTCAAACCCGAAGTTATGAGCGCAGTGCCTCGTTTACTAGAGAAAGTATACGATAAGATTATTGCTAAAGGAGCAGATCTAACTGGCGTAAAGAAAAAATTATTCTTTTGGGCTGTGGAGCTTGGTCTAGAATGGCAGCCATATAATCAAAATGGATGGTGGTATGAGAAAAAATTAGGCATTGCAAAAAAAATCATCTTTTCAAAATGGCAAGAAGCACTAGGTGGAAACCTCAAAGCAATCGCTAGTGGAAGTGCGGCACTACAGCCTCGACTTGCTCGAGTGTTCAATGCTGCAGGAGTTCCAGTTATGGAAGGTTACGGCCTTACCGAGACAAGCCCAGTAATATCTGTAAATGACATGCGCAATGGTGGCTTCAAAATTGGTTCCGTTGGAAAGCCACTACCAGAAACTGATGTACAAATTGCAGAAGATGGAGAGATCATTATAAACGGCCCACAACGCATGCTTGGGTATTATAATGACCCCATTAAAACTGCTGAGGCGATTGATGAAAAAGGGTACTTTCACACGGGAGATATAGGAGAAATTGATTCAGATGGTTTTTTACGTATCACAGATCGTAAAAAAGAAATGTTTAAGACATCGGGAGGAAAATACGTAGCTCCTCAAATTATTGAAAATACCATGAAACAATCCAGGTTTGTAGAGCAAATCATGGTGATAGGGGAAGGAGAGAAAATGCCTGCAGCCTTGATACAGCCCAACTTTGAGTTTTTAAAAGAATGGGCAGATCGCAAAGGAATCTCTTATAATGATGTTACAGACCTCTGCTCCAAAGATCAAGTTTTGGCTAGAATTCAAAAAGAAATAGATGAGCACAATCAAAAATTCGGAAAATGGGAACGTGTAAAGACCTTTAAACTCACCCCTGAGGAATGGACCATTGCTGATGAACACCTTACTCCTACCATGAAATTAAAACGCCGCAATATCAAGAGTAGATACCAACATCTCTATGATGAGATCTATGGTTCTAAGATTTAAAGCATATGAAAACCAATTGGACTAAAACGTAAAATTTTATTATAATTTGTACGCAATATTAGATATTGAAGGCACTGGGGGAAAGTACAATGAAGAAGGGATTACTGAGATTGCTATTTATCAGTTTGATGGGCAAAAGGTTACCGATCAGTTTGCTAGTCTAGTAAACCCAGAAAGAAAAATAGATCCTTTTGTAACTAAACTCACTGGGATAAGCAACAAAATGCTCGTACGGGCTCCTAAATTTTATGAGCTTGCTAAACGCATTGTTGAAATCACCGAAGATTGTGTGATTGTTGCTCACAATACAGATTTTGACCTGCGAATTCTTCAATTGGAATTCGATAGGCTGGGATATAAATTTGATCGCACCACCCTGTGTACAGTTGAATTATCCCAAAAACTTCTACCAGACCAGAATAGCTACAGCCTAGGAAAACTCGTGCGCAGTCTGGGCATTCCCATTACAGACCGGCATAGAGCGACTGGAGATGCACTAGCAACCTTAAAGCTTTTCCAATTGCTACTAGGAAAGGACGAAGATCAAGAAATCTTAAAACAAACTTTCAAAAGAAAAACCAGAGTTGTCCTGCCTAAAAACCTCAAACAAATTTTAGACAACATACCCTCGGTGACAGGGGTTTATTCGATTTATAACAATCAAGATGAGATAATTTATCTAGGTAAGGGGAAAAATGTGAAAAGTCAAGTTAACAGACACTTCACCAAGCAAACCAAACTCAACAAACTTCTAGTAAAAAATGTTGAAAATGTTGCCGTGGAAAATATGGGCAATGAGCTTATTGCCTCAATCAAAGAGCATGAGTCGGTAAAGAAATTAAAGCCATTATATAATAAAAAGAGAAGAAAGCCCCTTTACAATCATGGTCTCACAATATATAGGGATGATAACGGTTACAAAAGCTTAATAATTGAAAAGGCAGTCACAAATAAAGAGTACAATCTTACTTTCTCAAACCGCAAGGCTGGTCTCAATTTTGTAGAAAAATTCTATAGAAAAGAAAAATTGTGCTTTCAAAAGTCAAATATTGCGGAGCCCTGTCCCTGGTGTCTAAATCAAGAATGTGTCGAGGATTTAGCTGAACACAATCTAACAATAGATCAATTCCTTCAAACCTATTCTATCTTAAATAAAAATGGAATCATTAAAGCCAGAGGTCGCGAGGCCACGGAAAGAGGCGTCGTATGGATTGAAAATGGTAGAGTGATGGGATATTCTTTCTCTAAGCTGAAAATTCAGATTGTAGATCGCTCCATGCTTCATAAAATAAATATCCCAGTAAGATATGAGAAAGACGCCCGCCACATTGTAGAACAATATTTACGCACTCAAAAGAGGTATCAAGTTTCAGATCATTATTAGTTGGAAGCGATCTCGCTTTCGCGAAAGCGTACTCAAATAAAATCTATTTACTATGAATAATAACGGTAAATTATATCTCATACCAGTTACCCTAGGTGAAGTGAACCCACTGGAGGTATTACCGCTTTCAGTGAAGAAAGCGGTAGAAAACATAGGGCACTATATTGTAGAAAATGAAAAAACGGCCCGCAGGTTCATCAAAAGCATCAATCCGGGCAAACAACAATCCTCCCTTTCTTTTTGTTTACTCAATAAATTTACAGATCCTACCGAGGTTTCGTCTTTTTTGAATCCCTGTTTGGAAGGCTTAGATGTAGGTTTAATGAGTGAAGCAGGAGTTCCTGGCATCGCAGATCCCGGAGCAGATGTTGTAGCCATAGCTCATAAAAAGGGTATACAGGTCAAGCCATTAGTGGGGCCTAGTAGCATAGTACTAGCTATGATGTCGAGTGGACTCAATGGACAAAATTTTGCCTTCAATGGTTACTTGCCTATCGACAGATCTCAAAGAAAAAAGAAAGTAAAAGAACTTGAGCTTCACAGTAAAAAATTTAATCAAGCTCAAGCTTTTATCGAGACACCTTATAGAAACTCAAAGCTCATTGAGGAGTTACTGTCCACACTCAATCCTTCTACTCTATTAACGGTGGCATGTGATTTAACCCTTCCCTCAGAATATGTTAAAACACAGTCAGTGGATCAATGGAAGTTCAACAAAAACGATTTCCACAAGCGACCGGCCATATTTATATTTCAGTCCCTATCTTAATTTATTCTCACAAAACATACTGCTGGAATAAGATACCATTTAATGAATGGGTTTATAAGTTTTTGTTCCAACATAGTAATTTTATTGAAAAATTAACTACTTTCAGTCTTTAATTCCCGTCTCATGAAAAAAAATATACTCCTATATTTATTACTAATACCGGCGATATCACTTGCACAAGGTGAGGCAGCATGGTGGTTTTTTGGCGATAATGCAGCCGTAGATTTTTCTAGTGGTAATCCTGTTTCCAATATTACAGGCTCTTTAAGCACCGCAGAAGGTTGCTCCTCCATTTCTGATGCCTGTGGTGAACTTTTATTTTACTCTGATGGTCAGACTGTGTGGAATAGAACAGGTGCGGTGATGCAAAATGGTACGGGTTTATTAGGTGATAACTCGGCTGCTCAATCAGCGATAATCGTACCCGATCTGATAACAACAAATCTTTACTACATTTTTACGGTAACTGATTTTGGAGGGTCGGACGGAGTTAATTATAGTATTGTGAATATAGACCTTGACGGTGGATTAGGTCGAATTATAAGAAAAAATATACCCGTAAGAGGCGGTGGATCCCATGAAAAAATTAGCGCCGTATTACATGCGGACAACGATTCCTACTGGATTATGACTTACGGCAATGACTCTTATCAAGCCTTTAGAGCTGGAGGGGGCGGCGTTCAAGGAGCACCAGTGATCTCGACTTTTCCAGATGGTTTTTCTGATCCACGTGGTACCTTAAAATTTAGTCCCGATGGAACATTACTTGCTAACACCTCTGTAGCTAGCCCTGCTAGTGAAAATGGTGGTTATATTGCAGAATTTGATAATGCTACTGGTATAGTGACTAATCAACAGAGTCTTGCTCTCAATACAAATACCACTGCCAACAGTTTTTATGGTGTGGAGTTTTCTCCAGATTCATCGGTGCTTTATACTGATATGAATACCAATTCTGGAGGTAATGGTTGCGGCAGCACTAATACACGAGCCATTTTTCAATACGATATGTCCGATCCGAATGGATTTAATAATGCGACTATTTTATGGAGCGGCAGAAATCAACCCGATCGAGGAGCCCTCCAATTGGGAATTGATCAAAAGATTTATGTCGCACGAGCTTGTGAAGGATGGCTTGGGGTAATTGAAAATCCTAATGATTTAAACACTGCATCATATAGACAAGATGGTGTGAGACTGAGTGGAACATCAAGGTCTCGTGAGGGTCTCCCACCTTTTATTACTTCATTTTTTAATCCACAGTTTGTAGCATTGGAGCCAGATCCGGATGGAACGGGTAATCCAGTGATTAGCCAAGACTTTTGTGGTGGTTCAACCATAATCTTTGATTCAAGTGCAAGTGACTACTGTGATTCTCCCGTTCCTACGTTTCTATGGGATTTTGACGATGGAACAACAAGCAGTATAGAAAATCCGACCCATACTTACACATCTCCTGGAACTTACAATGTTGAACTTTCCGTGACAAGTTTCAACCTAACCCGCACAACCACTGAGACGGTCGTTATTTTTGAAACACCTGTTGTTGCTAATCCAGTGGCTGACGTATTTTTATTTGACGGTGATGGTAGTAATGATGAGGTACGAGATCTTACTATTATTGAGACACCTCAAATTTTGGGAGGTCAGGATCCAGCAGACTTTACCGTAACCTATCATCTCACAGAGGCTGCTGCGGAAAGTAATTCTGGTTTTCAAGCCCAACCCCAAACATTTCCCATGGGCTCTAACAGAGTTTGGGCAAGAATAACCAATTCAGAATTTCCTAATTCTACTAGATGCTACAGAATAACCAGCTTTGATGTGATCCTTTCACCTCAAACTGGGGCAGTACAGCCAGATGACCTTATCATTTGTGATGATAACAATGATGGTCTTGCCTCTTTTGAGCTTAATACAAATGAAGTTTTGAGTCAAGTTACAAGCGGTGCCACATCTGCTTTTACAGTTACTTTTCATGAAACTCAAAATCAAGCAGATACGGGAGGAACAGAAATACCTAACCCTGCTGCCTACACTAATGGGGTACCTTACAATGATGTAGTCTATATAAGAATGACTGACAACGCAACTACGAATCCTCAACCTCCATCGACAACTTTTGTCAATCTAATTGTGGCAAATACCCCTACTGCAAATATAATTTTAAACGATCGCATTTGTGATGACGGTAATGATAACACAGAAGTTATTAACCTGTCTCTATATGATAGTCAGATTCTCAGCGGTCAATCAGATACAGAGTATACGGTCACTTATCACCTTACCCAAGATGATGCAGACGATGATATAAGACCTCAACCCACAAGTTATGATCTTACCACTACAACTACATTTTTTGCTAGAATAGATAATGCAACTCAAAATAGATGTGCTGCTACGACAAGCTTTACCGTTAATCTTGATCGTACCCCTATAGCAAACCCAATTTCAGAATTTCGCCTCTGCGATGACATTTCAAACAATGGAGCTGAAAGTTTTGACCTATCCACTAAAAATGCTGAGATTCTTCTTAGCCAGAGTCCTGCTGATTATTCTATAGAATATTTTACAACTCAAGCAGACGCTGACAACGGTTCCTTAAACGGAGCTACCCCAGTAGCCATGAACTATAGTAGTGCAGGTCAAACCATTTTTGCTCGTATTGAAAACAATGACAACAGAGAATGTGCGTCTACTACCTTTTTCGACATCATCGTTGACCGCAGACCTGCAGCAGATGTCGTAACTGATCCAATTTTATTAGAATTATGCGACAGCGCCAATGATGATGTTGAGGTTATTGATTTTAACAACTATGAAAGTGAAGTTCTCGGTACTCAAGACACCGCCATTTTTGACATCTCATTTCATGCCAGCCAAGCCGATGCTGATCTTGGATCTCCTGGACTACCTACTTCTTACGATGTTTCCTTGGGAAATAATGAAATTTTTGCTCGTGTGGTAAATGTCAATAACGATTCTTGTCCGGCGACTTCATCGTTTACTGTTAATTTGAGTCCTCAGGCGGTAGCAAATACCATTGCCACTTATAGGTTATGCGATGATAATGATGATGGGCTTCAAAACTTTATCTTTTCCTCTAGAGACTCTGAGATTCTTGATAATCAATCCGCAGCCGATTTTACAGTAGAATATTTTCTTTCACAAGCAGATGCTGATGCAGGTAGCCTAAACGGAGCTACTCCATTGAATGATAACGATCCTCCTATCGGTAGTACGACAATTTTTGCACGGATAGAAAGTAATACTAATCGAGAATGCGCAGCGACAACTTCATTTGATATTATAGTGGATGAAACACCTGTTGCAAATGCACCCACCTCTAGAATCCTTCTAGAAATTTGCGATGAATTAAATGATGAAACTCAAAATATCAACCTCGATGATTACATCAGTGAAGTATTAGGAAGTCAAGATGACGCAACCTTTGATGTTAGTTTTCATACCACATTAAGTGAGGCAGTAGCAGGTACGCCCGATTTATCGCTATCCTATGATCTCAATCTAGGGTCAAACGAGATTTTTGCTCGTGTTGAAAATGTGAACAATGATTCCTGTCCTGCCACGGTAGCTTTTACCGTTAACTTAAGTCCACAAGCAGTCGCACCAGATAGTGTAGCGACATACAGGGAATGTGATGATGATAACGATGGGTCTTTTATATTTAATCTGGCGTCGCGCAACTCTGAGATTCTTAATGGACAAAATCCTACTAATTTTACCGTGGAATACTTTGAAAATCAATCTGATGCAGATGCAGGATCCCTAAATGGAGCTACTACTCTACCTAACGACTATCCTTCTAGTGATGATGTTGTTTTTTATAGAATAGAAAATAATCAGAATCGGGAATGTTACGACACTGGTTTCTTCAACATAGTTGTGGACGCAACTCCACGTGCAGGTACGATTCCAGATATTGTAGTTTGTGATGATGAGTCTAGAGATGGTGTTCAAGATATAGATCTATCAACTTACAATAGTGCTGTTTTGGATGGTCAAACAAATCCAAATTTTGAAGTTAGCTATTTTGCCAATCGTGCTGATGCCTTAAACCAAGGTCCTGAACTTACAAGTCCTTATACAGTAACGACAAATGCTCCACCTATATTTGTAAGCATTTATAATATAAACAATCCCTCATGCAGAAGTAACATCACAAGTTTCAACTATATTTTGAGTCCATTGCCAGTGGCAAATGATATCGAAAACATAGTAGAATGCGACGATGTTTCAAATGATGGACAGAGAATATTTGACTTAACGAGAGTTTATCCAGAGATTTTGGGAGATCAAGATCCCAATGACTTTGATATTTCATTTTACAGTACTGAAGCTGAAGCTAGAGCAGCTGTTCCCGTAAATAATTTACAAGAGCAGTACCCGAGTACTGCTACCTCACCAGAAATCATATGGGCAAGGATTGAGTCCGTTACTAACACGACCTGTCCAGATGCTACGAGTTTTGAGATATTGATTACTCCTCAACCTCTTGCTAATCCTGCACCAGATATTGAGCCGTGCGACGACCTAGAAGATGGTAAGGAGGAATTTTTCTTTGCAGATCAGGATGGGGACGTTTTGCGTGATCAAGATCCTACCTTGTTTGAAGTCTCCTACCACAGTTCAGAAAGCGATGCCCGAACTGGTGCAGATCCTTTGTCCAAGACATCTTATTTCAACAGTAATAGAAATGAAACTATTTATGTAAGAGTTGAAAATGTGTTGTATCCTAAGTGTAACTCTACAAATGTAGCCACTTCATCCTTTGAAATTAATGTTTTCGCCAGACCAGAAATTTCAAATCAAGGGCCAATAACCATTTGTTCGGGAGTTCCTGAAACCATAGATGCAGGACCTGGTTATACTTCATATTTATGGTCAACTGGTGAAATCACCCGAACTATTGATGTGACCGAAGAAGGTAATTATGATGTAACGGTAACTAATGATAATGGTTGTGAAAGCTCTGCTACGATAAGAGTTATTGAGTCAGACGTCGCTACGATCGTAGATGTTGTTGTAAAGCAGTTTGAGGTAAAAACAAATAAAATCAAAGTTATCGCAACAGGACCAGGAGATTATATTTATTCCTTGGACGATTTTGTTTATCAAGACAGCCCACTCTTTGATGATCTCTACCCAGGTTTCTATCAAGTATTTGTGAAGGATCAGAATGGTTGTGGAACAGTTTCACAAGAAGCAGTAATCATAGGTGGTCCAGCCTTCTTTACTCCTAACCAAGATGGATATAATGATACTTGGCAAATAATTGCCGGTGAAACCGTACCAGATGCTAAGGTGAATATTTTTGATCGTATGGGTAAGCTAATCGCAAGAATAACCGCCGAAAGCGAAGGATGGGATGGAACATTTAATGGTAAACCACTACCATCAAGTGATTACTGGTATTTAGTAGAATTAGAAGACGGTAGGAGCTTTAAAGGTCACTTTGCACTGAAGCGTTAACTGATCTTTAATTTTCAGAAAAATCAAAAGGGCTGTTCATTTAATGAACAGCCCTTTTAACTTGTAAATAACGTGAGTTCGATCTAAGAAAACTTGTAATTGCTCTGATATTCAAAAGAATATAGAGTAAATAATTTAGATGTCAGTTTGAGCGCAGTCGAAAACGAATAAATTATGAAAAAAACCTAAACAGTCTCGACTGCGCTCGACTTGACAATTTACTGAGTTCTGATAATTAATACCTTATATAAATACTTACGTCGAACTCACGTTAAATATGTTGAATATTACTCGCTTACTACTAACAGCAGCGGGTCGTACTTAGATCTAATACTTTTAAACTTATCACGTTGATAGTCAGTAAAAATGTCATTAAGCTCTCTCTCCTGCTCCACATAAAGAGCTTTGAGAACCGAGTTTTTTTCTTCATTATCACGATCAGAACTTATCACAAACTCCTTTTTAGCTATAAACTCAGCGTAATTTTTTGAAACTAAGGCTTCTTGTTTAGAAGTAAGTCCCAATGCTCCGTCAAAATACTCTGCCACTTCATTAGCCTTTTCTTTCTGCGCTGTTGTAGCTGGAACAAAGTCAAATTGTTGTGCATGAGCTCCGAAACCTATGGTTAATGCCGCTGCAAAAATTAAATTTCTCATTTTTATTTGTAAGATAAAAGCTTCACAAGCTACATATCCACAAATAAATGATAAAGAGAGTTAAAGGGATTAACATATAATTCTCGCTTTCGCGAAAGCGAAAACTAAAGATCTTTTGCGTTAACATTTCAATAACAGTCTTTGTTAAATTATGAAAGTACCTTTTAACAAATAAAAAACCAATTATCATGATTAAAAAAATTGCAAGCGTTATTGTGCTATCCGCGCTACTCTATGTAGGATGCTCTCCATCACAAAAAACCCAAAATACACAGGGTAGTGAAGCTAACACTGAAACGGTCAAAAAGAAATCGTTATCTAAAAATACATTACAGGCACCTCTTGACAAGCCTATTCCCATGGACCCAAGCGTCAAGATGGGCGTTTTAGAAAACGGGTTAACCTATTACATTAAAAACAATGGAAAACCAGAAGATAAAGTGGAGCTGCGCCTCGCAATAAATGCTGGATCTGTACTAGAAGATGATGATCAGCAAGGCCTCGCCCATTTTATGGAGCACATGAACTTCAATGGCACCACAAACTTCGAAAAAAATGAACTCGTAGATTACCTTCAGGGAATAGGTGTCAAATTTGGTGCTGACTTAAATGCTTATACCAGTTTTGATGAAACTGTGTACATACTTCCAATTCCCAGCGATGACCCAGAGAAGTTAGAACAAGGCTTTACCATTCTTGAAGATTGGGCTCACGGTGCTAAATTAGAGACCGACGCAATCAATGATGAACGAGGTGTGGTACTAGAAGAATCCCGAACTGGAAAGGGGGCGCGTGATCGTATGAATAAAGTTACCATACCAGTTCAATTCTATGGTTCCAAATACGCGGAAAGACTCCCAATAGGTAAGGATTCAATTTTAAAGAATTTTAAGCCAGAGGTGCTCAAGAGATTTTATCGAGACTGGTATCGTCCAGATCTAATGGCTGTAGTAGCCGTAGGAGATCTGGATATTTCTTTGATGGAACAAAAAATCAAAGAACATTTTGGCAAAATTAAGGCTATGGAAAACCCCAGAGTGCGACCTGTAATTCAATTACCTAACCATACGGACACAAAAATTGCCATAGCTCAAGACGATGAAGCTACTTTTGCTTCGGTAAATATTTCCTATAAAGATAAGTCGACATCCTCTCCTACTACAACCATCAGTGATTTTAGAGATGATCTGGTAAACGGATTGTTCTCTTTCATGATCAATAACAGGTTGCAGGAATTGACTCAAAAAGCAGACCCTCCATTTATTTTTGCTTCTAGCAGCTACGGTGGTACGGTGGCACGCAATAAAAATGCTTATTCAAGTTTTGCTGGAAGTGCTCCAGATGGTCAACTAAAAGCTCTTGAAGCGTTACTGGAGGAAAATCAGCGAGTAAAGCTATACGGTTTTGGAGCTGGAGAATTGTCACGAGCAAAACAAGCCTATGATTCGTATTTTGAGACTTTTTACAAGGATCGAGACAAACGAGAAAGTAATAGAATCGTTGATACATACGTGCAGTCCTACTTCTCTAAGGACGCGACCCCAAGCATAGAGTGGACTTATAATAAAATGAAAGAGATGATGCCCGGCATCATGGTAGAGGAAATCAATGCAAAAATTAACGAATACATCCATGACGACAACCGTACCATCGTATTTACTGGACCTACAACGGACAATCCCCCAACTGAAGGGCAAGTTTTAAAAATTCTTGAAGACGTAGCCAATTCCAAAGTAGAACCATACCAAGATTCGGTTATAAGGGAGAATCTGATCGAAAATATGCCCGAGCCAGGAACCATTACCAACGTTGAGAAGAACGACGAATTGGGCACTACGACAATGACCTTGAGCAATGGTATTAAGGTAACCGCTAAGCCTACAGATTTTAAAAACGATGAAATCCTAATGAGCGCGTACAGTTATGGAGGATCTAGTCTATATTCTGATGAGGATTACAAAAAAGTGACTTATGCTAATGGCGGCCTGACAGAAGCTGGTGTTGCTGGATTATCACAAATTGATATGGACAAATACATGACGGGAAAGCTAGTAAGCGTGCGTCCCTCCATCAGGTCAAACACTGAGAATTTTAGTGGTAGCTCTACTCCCAAAGACCTAGAAACCATGTTTCAGCTAATCCATCTGTATTTTATAGATTTGAACAAAGATGATGAAGCTTATGCGAGCTATATATCAAAGCAAAAATCTTTTGTGGGTCGCATGATGTCTAATCCCAATACCTATTTCAGTAATGAGATCAGTAAGGAGCGCTTTAGCTCTAGTCCAAGATACATGGGTTTTCCGACTGAAGAAACCTACGACGCTGCAGACTATAATCGTGCCTATGAATTATACAAGGAACGATTTGCAGATGCAGGCGATTTCAACTTTTACTTTGTAGGTAATGTTGATCTAACAGAATTGGAACGACTATCAAAGCTTTACCTTGCAAGCTTGCCTTCACTAGATCGCAACGAAACCTATAAGGTCAGTGACTGGAGGGAAAAACAAGGCACTCGTAAAAAAGTAGTTAAAAAAGGTACTGACGACAAGAGTCTAGTGCGCATGAGCTGGAGTTATGAAATTCCAGAGTATAGCGCAAAAGATGATTTGCTTGTAGATGCACTGGGAGAAGTTCTTACCATTAAGATAATTGAAACACTTAGAGAGAAAGAAGCTGGAATATACAGCGGAGGCGCAAGAGGTGGCCTTAGTAAAATGGGATATCCTCAATTCAGTTTTAGTATTTCATTTCCCTGTGGACCTGATAATGTAGACAAACTCATAGCAGCAACTCAAGCTGAAATAGAGAAAATAAAAAAAGAAGGACCTACGGAAAAGGATATGAACAAGGTTAAGGAAGGATACCTGTTAGAACAAAAAGAAAGTGTAAAAACCAATCGTTACTGGTTGAACACATTATCAACTTCTGATATGGAGAATAAAGACTTGAAAGAAATTTTGAATTTTGAAACTGCAGTTGAGAACATGACCGCTAGCGAAGTTCAAGCTGCGGCAAAGAAATATCTCAACAAGGATTATTTTCTTGCAATTCTTCTTCCAGAAGACAAATAAGATCCTAGTCCTTAAACTCAAAAGCCCGATGCACAACTGCATCGGGCTTTTTTATAAAATAAGATTCTCAGAAAAACCGAGCATGCCAGCTTTCACTTGCAGGTACTTCCCAAGCATCTTTATACTCCCCCACATTTTGAACCAAATTGTTAAATACAATGGTTTTAGGAGAAACTGATTTTGCCTTAGCCATCTTTCTAAATGCAGCCAAATCCTTATGGGCTAGAAATTCCCCATTTTTAAAGGTCACGTTCATCTTATCCATAAGGTCAATGTTGAACTTTTGCTCCAGAGACTGAATAAAGTGTACAGAAGCATCAATGGAACAACCAGTCGCACCAGCAACGCTCTCATCCAAACCTAAAACGATAAATCGATTATAAGGCAAATCATAAGCGGCATTCAATTCCTTACCATGCGCTGTCCACTTTCGTAAAAAATTATCTAATAAAGGCCGTAACTCTTCAAGCTCTGACTCTTTAAAAGGTCGATTAGCTTGATAGATCCAGATGCGAGCTTCTTCAGGAAGGTTATTGAAATCAGTAACCATAAATTAATTTTTAATTTATTTGAAAATTTTGAAGCCTCAAGACTTCTTCTTTTTACGCTTAAAATTTATAAAATTGATGATTGCGATTATCAGGGCAAACAATAAAAAGTCAACTAGAAACTTTTTATTGTTGAATATTTCATCATTAAAAAAAAAGTAAAATAGCGACATGATAATTGCGTATACCAAACCCGCAAAACAGGCTGACATTACAACTGATTTTAACGATCCTTTATTCATCTCTTAACTATAGATCTGCCGCGTTTGCAATGAGCTCTGCAACATCTAGAACCTCTACCTTCCCTTCTTTTTCAGATCCTTTAACACCATCACTCATCATCGTATTACAAAAGGGACAAGCAGCTGCTATAATATCCGCTCCCGTGTCTAGAGCTTCTTCTGTACGCTCTATATTGATATCCTTTTTACCTTCTTCAGGCTCTTTGAACATTTGTGCGCCACCTGCTCCACAACAAAGTCCGTTGCGACGGCTGCGTTTCATTTCTACTAAGGCCGCATCTAGTTTTTCAATAACATCTCGTGGAGCTTCGTAAATATCATTGGCACGTCCCAAATAACAAGGATCGTGATAAGTGATTTTTTTTCCCTTGAATTTTCCTCCCTCGATTGTCAACCTACCAGAAGATATAAGATCCTTGAGAAATGAAGTGTGGTGTATCACCTCATAATTTCCACCCAGTTCAGGATATTCATTTTTGAGTGTATTAAAACAATGCGGGCAGGCCGTCACTATACGCTTGATCTCATAGCCATTGAGCACTTCTATGTTCATCATGGCCTGCATTTGAAACAAAAATTCGTTTCCTGCCCTTTTTGCTGGATCTCCAGTACAGCTCTCCTCTGCTCCAAGTACTGCAAACTCAACTCCTGCTTTATTTAGAAGTTTTACAAAAGCCTTGGTGATCTTCTTAGAACGATCATCAAAACTTCCGCTGCACCCTACCCAAAAAAGTACTTCAGGCTGTTTTCCCTGTGCAATGAATTCTGCGGCTGTGGGTACTACTAAATTATCACTCATGCTTCGATTTTAGAAATTTGAGATATGTGCAATCCCGTAATTTTTAAATAACAGATTTTATCTTATGATGTTCCGCTTTCGCGAAAGCGGAATCCTTTAGATCATTTATGGTTTTTAAAGACTTCTATAGTCACCTCCTTCTCTACCAAATGGGTAAACTCGCCAGTATATCTAGTGGCTCGTACCATATGGTTATCAATCCAGTGGTAATTGCCGCCCCTGGGTTTTCCCATCAATAGACTATGATACTTGAATCCATGTTTTTTCAACCAGTTTTCAGTAACCTCGCGGTGTTCTTCTGTACGAGATGTAAAAAAGCAAATTACATGACCGTCATCAAACCACTCATTCAAAGTTTGCAAAGCGTCCGGAAAAGGTTCACAGGTAGCCATGCGCTCGGGTTCCTCGTTGGGAACATCCTCAGTAACGGTACCATCTATATCGATCAGATAATTTTTAACTCCTTCTGGTAGTATAGGACTTGCCGTTGAACCATCTTCATTCAAGGCTCCTTTAAAATCATGTTTGCTCATAAAAACTTATTCTTTTGCCCAGTTAAGGCGATCCATTTGATTATAGGGCCATGGCGCGCCATTATTTTCTATATTACTCATTGTAGCATTGAGCTCACTGGGTGCCGCGCTGTTTTCAAGTACGAGATAGCGACGCATATCCATGATGATACTCAGTGGGTCTATACCTATGGGACAAGCTTCAACACAGGCGTTGCAGGTAGTACATGCCCATAATTCCTCTGGAAGGATATAATCATTGAGTAAAGCTTTACCATCATCTACAAATGAGCCATTTTTATTTATGATCTCACCTACGTCCTCCAATCGATCACGGGTGTCCATCATAATCTTGCGCGGACTCAATTTCTTTCCTGTAATATTTGCCGGACACTCTGCGGTACACCTTCCACACTCGGTACAAGTGTAGGCATTGAGTAGTTGTACCTGGTTGAGATCAAAAATATCTTTTGCGCCGAGGGATTCAGGCTCGCCAGTATCTTCTGAAGGGTCAGGCGCTGCAAATGGATCTGCATCTGGATCCATCATCATTTTTACCTCCTTAGTCACTGACTCCATATTTGTAAATTGACCTTTGGGGGTCAACTTTGCAAGCCAAACATTGGGGAAGGCCAGCATGATATGCAAATGTTTTGACCAGTAGAGATAATTTAGAAAAATCAATATACCTATAATATGCAACCACCAACACACGCGTTCTATGATGTGCAGAGTTTCAAAACTCATTCCGTCAAATACAGGTGCAATAAAACTGCTTATGGGAAAAGACCCGGCATTGACATAATGCGTTGCTGCCTCGCTGGTAAAACTGCCGGCTGCCACCCCATTTTGAATAGCTAAATCAACTGCGTTCATGGTGAGAAAAAGCAGCATGAGAACTACTTCAAAATATAGAATATAGTTTGCGTCATTTTTAGGCCATCCTTTCAATTCCCGAGCTAAAAACCTGCGAATGTTCATGATATTCCTGCGGATCAAAAAAACAATTACTGTTACCAGTACCAAAAATGCGAGTATCTCAAATGTTGCGATCAAAAAGTCATAAACCCCTCCAAGATATGGTGCAAAAATTCTGTGCTGACCTGTGAGGCCATCAATGATGATTTCTAAAACTTCAATATTTATGATTACAAAACCTACATAAACTACGATATGTAAAAAACCAGCAATGGGACGCTTTACCATTTTGGACTGTCCCAGAGCGATTTTGGCCATCTGAGCCCATCTTTCGTTTTTCCGGTCAGAACGATCTACTTCTCGACCCAATTTGACATTACGAATCATTTTCTTGATGTTACTGGCAAAGTAACCCACGCCAGCGATTAGGCAAATGGCAAAAATTATAGATGGTAGGTATTCCATAGTTTCTTATTGATCACGACTTTCTGGTTCATCATACTCTCCTGGATTCTTTCCAAAGACCGAGAAGTGTACATAACGCTTTGGATTCAACTTAATATCTTGAACTAATTCTTCAGCTTGTTTGGTCATTTTTTCCAAATTGACGTAGAGTGCGTCATCAGTCATGAGCTTCCCGAGCGATCCCTCACCGTTGGCAACTTTATCAAGAACTCCATTCATCTTTGCAATGGCTGCTTCCATTTCTTTTACAGTTCCAGCAATTTCTACTTGGGCAAGAGTATCTGATATAGCCGCAAAGTTTTTGGTCGTCGTATCTAGATTTTTGAAAGTACGATTCAAACCCTCTTGATTATCAGCTAGCAGTGAATTGGCATTAGTAGCTACTCCACGTATCGCCCTCATGGTTTTTTCAAGTTCTTCCAGATTTCTGTCGATGGATTTTGCTAGCTTTGGGTTGAGAACCCTATTGACCTTGCTGATCGCTGAGTCAGAGTTGACGATAAGGTGTTCAATTTTATCTTTCAATGGCAACAGCTCGTCCATCATTTGACCCTGTATCCCTTCATCTATATTTGAGGAAAGAGTATCTCCAGGTTTTGCCATTGCAGCTGAGCTATCAAAATCAGGAACTATCGCAAGTGCCTTACCACCTATCAAACTCGTACTATAGACCTGAGCTGTGCTCTCTTTTGAAAATGTAAAAGCTTCATCTACATGAAACCTTACAATGAGCTTACCACTATTATCTAAAAAATCGATATCATCTATATTTCCTACCCTCAATCCGTTGATTGTAACAGGTGCAGACTTGGTAAGGCCTTCCACATTTTTGTAGACCGCATAATAACTACGATCTTTTTGCAGGAGATTGCGTCCCTTAAGGTACTGATATCCAAAAACAAAGAGGGCAATCGCCCCCACAGTCAAAAGACCCACCTTGATTTCTTTAGAATACTTCATGCTTACGCTTTTACACAAATGTAAATATACACTAGTCCACAAAGGTACGGCTAACATTTAATTAGCAATCCTTATAATCTACTGCGCTCTCCATTTTTAAATTTTACGATGAAAGCACTTGAGTAACCTTTATCTTTTGCTTGTTTGAGCAACTCATTTACCTCATTTAAATCGTAGGTTTCACCTGTAAAATATCTATAAATCTTACCTTCTTTTTCTCTAGAGATATTTGGAAGCTTTTTAAAGTTATACGATTTTGCTGGCAATTTCCGGCCGCTGGCGGCAAGTTGAACCTTATAAAGGTATTCTTTATTTTGAGCGGCTTCCTCTGTATATTGCTCTTCTTTTTCTATCGTACCCGGCACGTCATATATATTCACATCCCTAGTTTTAACATAATTCATTATCCCATCGTATACAGATTTCACGACTTCTTCCCTACCCTTTTTACTCAATAAATAGTTGCGCTCACTGGTATTGGATAGAAAGCCCAATTCTACCAGCACACTAGGCATATAAGATTGCAACAACACTACAAACCAATTTTGCTTCACCCCTCTATTTACTCTCTTTACATTTGTAGCAAAATTGTTTTGTATCATGGCGGCGAGTTCTATACTCTCTTCCATAAAAATCTCTTGAGCGAGAACTCCTGTAGCATAAGATGAAGGATCTTTAGGGTCAAAACCTCCATAATTCTCCTCATAATTATCTTCTAACAGAATAACACTATTTTCTTTCATCACCACGTCAAGGTTTTTCTTACTTTTAGTAAGTCCTAGTACCCAAGTTTCATTTCCGTTAGCACTCGATTTGTGAAAACTATTGCAGTGAATGGAGACAAAAAGATCTGCCTTTGCCTTGTTTGCGATATCTGCACGTTTGTTGAGCTCTACAAAAACATCTGTTTTTCTCGTATAGATAACCTTGATCCCATTTTGCTGTTCCAGTCTTTTACCTAACTCTAGGACCGTTTTTAAGGCGACATCTTTTTCATGCACCCCTTTATGAGAGTTCCCTCCATCGTCCCCACCGTGACCTGCGTCTAACACAATCACGAAATCAGAGGTGTTTTGAAAAGCAAGTGAATCAGGGTAAATCTCAGCTTTGAGATTTTGATATGAGAGCAAAAATGCAATAATGGAGAATAAGATCGTTTTCATAATATGGACTCGGTATGATAGTTGTTAAATAGTACGCTTTCGCGAAAGCGTAATTATCAACAAACGCTTAAAAATTATATGTAGTTTTGACTTTTCAAAAACCAGACCACAACACTAACAAAAATAGCAACGCATAGATTGTTTACCTCCTACCGGCATATCATTTTATCCATACTGTTTTTAACAATTGCAATGCTAAGTGCTGCTCAGGAAACCCCCAGAAAGAACACTCCCATTCCTGCAATTGAAGAGAAAAAACAGGATTCCTTACTACTGAATAAGGAAGACGCTCAAAAGCTTGAAAACAAAATTGTTCAAAAGGATTCTACGAAGACCGATTCAATAAAAAAAGGAAAAAATACGCTAGAATTTACACTGGAATCCAGCTCCAAAGGCTATAAGAAAATTGATAGGCGTAATAATACCGTTACCCTTTATGACGAGGCGGTAGTGGTTTATGGCGATATAAAACTAGAGGCAGGTAAAATTGTCATTGATAATACAACAGGCGACATCTATGCTTACGGTATCGTAGAAGACAGTACGGGTACCTATATTCAAAAACCCATATTTACGCAAGCCAACAATACTGTAAAGCCAGACAGTATTATTGCCAATAAAGACACCAAGAAAGTAGTCACCTACAATTCCAACTCGAAGCAGGGCGAATTCAATGTGAACGCAGAAGTCGTGAAAAGGGTCAATGATTCTGTCTTTTATATGCGCAATGCGCGATTTACAACTTCTGAAAATCCAGAAAATCCAGAATATTATTTTTTGGCAAGACGCATCAAGTTTGTTCCCAAAAAAAAGATCGTCACCGGCCTGGTAAATATGTATATTGCCGATGTACCTACTCCACTAGCGCTTCCATTTGCCTACTTTCCCATGACGGATGAACGCAAAAGTGGAATTATTGTCCCATCCTTCGGTAATAATAATTCACAGGGATATTTTTTACAGAACGGCGGTTATTATTTTGCCGTTAATGATTATATGGATCTTACCGTTCTGGGAGATTATTTTACCAATGGGAGTTACGGATTTAGAGTAGAAAGCAGTTATAGGAAGCGTTATGCCTTCAGCGGTTCTGTGAGATTACTTTATGAAAATCAGCTGCGTAGCGAGCGTGGTTTTTCTGACTTCTCGCAAACATCGCGTTATAACTTTAACTGGCAACACGCTCAGGATGCAAAGGCAAATCCCAATTCGCGATTTAGCGCCAGTGTGAATTTGGGAAGTAGTCAGTTCTACCGTCAATCCTTCAACCAGATCAATCAGGCGGCGACTTTGAATAACAATTTAAGCAGTTCTGTATCCTATTCCAAAACCTTTAGTGGTGAGCCACAGGTAAATCTCACGGCCTCTGCCACCCACAATCAAAACGCAAATACGGGCGACATAAATCTTACCCTACCTACCATCCAAGGAAGTATTTCAAGAATATTTCCTTTTGCTCCCAAACAAGGAGCTAAGAAAGGATTTATACAAAACATCAACCTTCAGTACAATCTTCGCGCTGAAAATCGCATCTCCACAAACGATGATGATTTTCTCTCAGATAAAATGTTTGAAGGTTCACTAAGCGGAGTAAGACACACCATTCCAGTGGCAACCAATTTCAAAGTTGGGTATTTTAGTGTAAGCACAAATGCAAACTTTGAGGAAAATTGGGTGTTTCAGACAACCCGACAAACCTTTGTGGATGATAACAATGGAGGTTTTGAAATAAAACGCGACACCGTAAGCGGTTTTGATAGTTATCGTACCTACAATTATGGCGCAAGTATAGGAACTACTATCTACGGACAGTGGAACGCGAAAAACAAAAATTCTAGGATCCAGGCGGTACGTCATATCATAAGACCTAACGTAAGCTATTCTGCGAACCCTAGTTTTGATCAGTATTATGAACGCATTCTGAGTGAGCAGGGACTTGAAGTAAGCGATGAAGAGCAATTTTTTAGCCGGTTTGAGAACACCTATGCTGGAGCTCCAGGCCGCGTTTTCTCTAGCAGTGTAGGAATAGGTATTCAAAACAACATAGAAGCAAAAGTTAGGGACCGGGACTCAACAAAGACCGAACTGAAGAAAATTGCTCTTTTGAAGAGTCTCAACTTTAATACCGCATATAATTTAGCAGGAGATTCCCTTAACTGGAGCCCGCTAACCGTGCGCGGTGTTATTCCTTTGACTAAGACGGTAGACCTCAATCTTGACGCAGCATTTGATCCATATGCCCTTGACGCCAACAATAGGCGCGTAGATCAATTTAACATAGATAATGGCGGTAGTCTCTTTAGACTTACGAGAGCAGGTGCGCGAATCAACTTTCGCCTAAGCGATAAAGATTTCTTACCCAAAGGAGCAGAAACAGACGACGATCCAGGAACCAAAAAAGTTAATGACCGCACGCTACAGCAAGGAGGCCGTGAAGACGGTTTATTCGGAGAGGCAATAGATTATGCAGAAAATCAAAAACAATTGGATCCAGAGGAACAGGATATAGATGTAACTAAAGACCGATATAGATTCAAACTCCCATGGAACCTTAATGTGGCTTACACCATGACTTATAGCAACGCTCAGCGGCAGAACGAGATCGGTAACCAGAGTTTGATGTTTAGCGGTGATCTGGAACTTTCCCCACGATGGTCCATAGGAGGTAATTCAGGTTATGATTTTGCCCGCAAGGGTGTTTCATTTACCACTCTGAGGTTCCAGCGAGATCTTGAAAGCTGGAGGTTGAGCTTCAACTGGACGCCTCTCGGAGGCCCACGCAGTAGCTGGTTCTTTTTTATAGGTATTAAAGCTGGAGCTTTGAGCGATATCAAATGGGATCAAAGGAAACAGCCCGATCCTATATTTTAGTACTTTGGGTGCATATTGTTATTGTAATTGTGTTATTATAGCTACGAAACCGTGGTCACAAATCATCGCAAACATTTTAAATAGAGATATTTAATATTATTGAAATTCGTTTTGGTATTATTTCTTAAATCGTGAAAGCAAACGTTATGTATTCAGACAAAATTTGGGCATGAATAAATACGTAGATATTTTTACTGGTTCCTTTATCGGTTACGCAAATTACTTGTGGCGTGAAGTTACAGAACCCAGCTGGACTAATTACTTTTATTGGTTGCTCGGTTTATCTATTCTTGTATTTGCACTGGAAATCTGGTTGCCTTGGCGTAAAAACCAGAAGATTTTGAGAAAGGACTTCTGGCTGGATCTTTTTTACATTTTTTTCAATTTTTTCTTGTTTTCGTTGATTGGATACAATGCTGTTTCAGATGTTTTTGTTGAACTTTTTAACGATGGTATCAATAATTTAGGATTTACCAATGTAGTAGCCATTGAAGTTCAAGAGTTCCCAGTCTGGATCCAGCTGCTCATCATGTTTGTAATTGCCGATTTTATACAATGGAATATCCATAGATTATTGCATCGCGTGCCGTGGCTTTGGGAATTTCATAAAGTACATCACAGTGTCAAGGAAATGGGTTTTGCAGCTCAGTTTAGGTTTCATTTTATGGAGACCATTATCTATAAAAGTCTGCAATACCTACCACTGGCAATGATCGGTTTTGGGATCAATCAATTTATTGTGGTGCATATGATAGCGGTTTTGATAGGTCATTTAAACCATGCCAACTTGAATTGGGACTATGGCCCTTTCAAATACATTCTAAACAATCCCAAAATGCACTTATGGCACCACGCTCGCAAGCTACCTAAAGGGAATATTTACGGAGTCAATTATGGATTGTCACTCAGCATTTGGGATTATCTATTTGGCACCGCACATGTCCCCTATCACAACCCAGATCTGGAATTAGGTTTTAAGGGCGATGAAGATTATCCCGAAGACTTTGGCAGTCAACTGGTGGAGCCGTTTAGGTCTTCAAAATAGATATTAAAGTCCGTAATGCTTTTTTAGCATCTTCTCGTAGCGTTTCTCTGGTAGGATCTTCTTTAAAACGATGCTGAATTTCTGTAAAAACGAGCCGACTTTATAATGGATCCCGGGATTTCTCTCCTGTAAAATCGAGTAGATCTTTTCGGCCATTTCTTTGGGATCGCTGCCTTCGTCTACATGCTCGTCAATGAGTTTTAAGGTGTGAGCGTATCCTTCGGCATAATCCCCTTCTTTATTTACGGGTGCGTGAAAGCGTCCTGCAGCGATGTTAGTGGCAAAATCTCCAGGAGCTACATTACTAAAATGAATATTAAGGTGTGCGCATTCCATACGATAGGCTTCTGTGGCGATTTCCAAAGCTCCTTTGCTTGCGCTATAAATCCCTCGGTAAGGCAGTCCCATGTATCCAGCGATACTTGTAATGTTTATGACACGACCCGATTTTTGCTTGCGCATTTGGGGAAGTACCGCTTGTAAGACTCGCAATGGTCCATAAAAATTAGTATTCATTGCGTTTTCCACCTGATCAATAGGCGTTTCTTCCATGGGACCTGTGATTCCTACCCCAGCATTGTTAATCAAAACATCTAATTGATTTTCTTCTTTAATTATGTACTCAACCGCAGCATTAATAGATTGCTGATTTTGAACATCTAATTCAATCAATTCAAAAGGAAGATCAGAATAGCGTGTAGGGTTTCTACTAGTACCATAAACAGTATAACTATTATCTTGAAGAAAGTGTGCGATAGATTTGCCTATACCAGAAGATGCTCCGGTTACCAATACGACTTTTTTCATAAACACCTTATTTTCAAATACTTAACTTTAAGAAAAGTGCATAAAAAAGGGCAAGCTACCTACATCACACCGCTACGACCGCTTACCCTTGCTGCGTTCCCGCCCTGGGGGAGTTCAGCAGGAGCTGGTTGTGTAGGACTTGCCCGCTGCAAATATAGAACCTTGTTTTAGCTGCACAAAGCTTTTGAGGCGCATTTTTTTCTGACTATATTTCGCCTTTAGAATTCCGCAACATGCATTGGAAAAAAGCGATCTTTTTTGTTACTATAATCCTCTCAATTACAGCTTGTAAAACAGAAGAGGAAATTTTCACCAATAACTTTAAATTGGTTATTGAAAATGATAAATCTGCCTGGAAAAGTGGTGATGAAGTCCGTCTCAGCCTCAAGGATGAGGGCGATTTAGGTATGGACAGCATCGTATGGAGTCAAAATGCTCGTAAAATTGAGGGTGGTAATGGGGTCTCGCTTTCGCGAAAGCTAACCAAAAACGATCCTATTGGAATCCTAACCTATAAAGCACATATTTATAAAAATGGTCGCAAGGCAGTTGCAAAGGCAAGCATAAAAAGGCTGAATCCCAAAAAGCCTGTTATCTACAAATACAGAAAAGTAAATGCCTATCCCCACAGTCCAGAAAGTTATACCCAAGGACTGGAGTTTTATGGCGACTCACTCTATGAAAGCACGGGACAATTCCGTGAGTCTGACATACGTATTACCAATGTAGAAACTGGAGAAACCGTTAAAAAAGTGGATCTGCCAGGTAGTCAATTTGCAGAGGGCATGACAATCATGAACGACAAGGTGTATCAACTTACGTGGCAAAGCCAAATAGGTTATGTATATGACTTAGGCTTGAATAAAATAGATGAGTTTGCCTACAATGAAAGTAAGGAAGGATGGGGATTGACAAACGATGGAAAAAAGTTATACAAAAGCGACGGAACGGACAAGATCTGGATCATTAATCCTGAAACCTATGAAGAAGAAGGCTACATACAGATTGTTTCCAATAAAAAGGTGTTTAAAAAAATCAACGAGCTTGAATACATCGACGGAAAGATTTATGCCAATATCTATCAGGAAAACGCTATAATGATCGTAGATCCTAGCACAGGTGCCCTAGAAGGTGTTGTGGCTGGTCTAAGTGCTCTCACGACTGAAATACCTAATTACAGCGAGAATGACAATGTTCTCAACGGTATCGCATACGATAAAAAGAACAATCGTTTGTTTGTGACTGGAAAACGCTGGGAAAAGATGTTTGAGATTGAGATTTTGAAGTGAGTCTGTGAGTCTGTGAGTCTGTGAGTCTGTGAGTCTGTGAGTCTGTGAGTCTGTGAGTCTGTGAGTCTGTGAGTCTGTGAGTTAATTTGTTT